>DATBDY010000053.1:0-56969 GCA_036269695.1 Allosphingosinicella sp.
GAACACGAGGGCCTGGCGCGGTGCTCTCAAGGCCTGCGGGATCAAGGATTTCCGCTGGCACGACCTGAGGCACACCTGGGCGACCTGGCTCCGGCAGAATGACGTGCCCACCTGGGTGCTTCAGGAGCTGGGGGGCTGGAAGTCCGAATCGATGGTGCGCCGCTATGCGCACATGTCGGTGAAGCACCTTGAGCCCTACGCGTCCAAGCTGACTTTTCCGGTCACACCGGAAGAAACGGCGGAAAACCGCGAAACGCCTGGTCACAAAAATGGTCACAGTGGGGGCCGTCCGAGGCTCCAACTCGTGGTAAGCAACTAGCGTAAGTGTTTGAAAAGAAAGTGGTGGACGCACCAGGGCTCGAACCTGGGACCCGCTGATTAAGAGTCAGCTGCTCTACCAACTGAGCTATGCGTCCATCCCGCTCGGGAAGGCCCGCCATCTAGTGGCGCCTCCCTGAGAATGCAATGCCGCCGAAGCGCCAGCCAAGGATCATCCGGCTTGCGGCATTCCTCTCTCGATCGGGAGGGGGAATACCTCAGTAACGCCGCAGTAGCCCGGCCAGCTTGCCCTGGATGCGGACCTGCTCGGGGCGGTAGCGCTGGGGGTCGTAGAGGCGGTTGGCGGGGTCGAGGCGGATCATCTGGCCTTCGCGGCGGAAGGTCTTCAGCGTCGCCTCCTCTTCATTGATGAGGGCGACCACGATCTCCCCGTCGCGGGCGACCTCGGTCTTGCGGATGAGGGCATAATCGCCGTCCAATATGCCGACCTCGACCATCGAATCGCCGGCCACTTCCAGCGCATAATGCTCGCCCGGGCCGAGCAAAGCGGCGGGGACGGGCAGGCTGCTCTGCCCCTCCAGCGCCTCGATCGGCATACCGGCGGCAATGCGGCCGTGGAGCGGCAGCTCGACGACGTCGTTCGCGGCCTGAGGCGGCGTCGCCGGCGCCTGCGGCCGGATCGCGATCGCCGCCTGCGTGTCCGGCATGCGCAGCACTTCCAGGGCACGGGCGCGGTTGGGGAGGCGGCGGATGAAGCCGCGTTCCTCCAGCGCCGAGATCAGCCGGTGCACGCCCGACTTGGACTTGAGCTGCAGCGCATCCTTCATTTCTTCGAAGGATGGGGAGACGCCTTTTTCCTTCAGCCGTTGCTCGATGTAGGTGAGAAGCTCGCTCTGCTTGCGCGTCAGCATCGGGCTGGATCCCCCTTCGAATGTTCCCTGCGGGGAACGTATGAGGAACGTGTAGGAAACGTTTCGGGGGCTGTCAAGCGCGCGCGTCCGCGTCCTTCTGTGCGAGGCTGAGGAAGTTGGCGAGCATGGCATGGCCGTGCTCGCTCGCCACGCTCTCGGGATGGAACTGGAGGCCGTGGATCGGCAGCTCGCGGTGCCGCACCCCCTGCACGGTCGCGTCGTCCGCGGAGGCATTGACGATCAGCGAGGAGGGGAGGGTCTCCGGCGCCACGACCAGCGAATGGTAGCGGGCGGCGGTGAGCGGCGAGGGGAGGCCGGCGAACAGACCGCTCCCGTCATGCGCGACCGGGCAGGTCTTGCCGTGCACCGCCCGCTTCGCCCGCACCACGCTCGCCCCGAACCACGCGGCGATCGACTGGTGGCCGAGGCAAACGCCGAGCAGGGGCCGGCGGGCTTCCGCGCAGGCGCCGACGAGGCCGAGCGACATGCCCGCGCCGTCCGGCGCGCCCGGTCCCGGCGAGATCAGGAAGCCGTCGGCCCCGCTCGCCAGCGCTTCGGCGGGGCTAAGCGCGTCGTTGCGCGTGACCCGCACCTCGGCGCCGAGCGTGCGCAGATAGTCGACGAGGTTCCAGGTGAAGCTGTCGTAATTGTCGACGATGAGGATGCGGACGGGCCTCTCGGCCGCGCCCGCCGCCGCAGTGCCGGCGGTCACTGTCCTCCGGCGCCGGCCAGCAGGTCGGTCTTCAGCTTGGCGAGTGCCTGGTCGTTGCGCTTCACCTTCACGCCGGCGCGGATCTCATTGGTGAATTGCTGCTGATATTCGTCGCCGAGGATCTGCTGGAATTGGCTGCGCACCGCCTGCGTCAGGGCCGGCTCCTTCCCGACGTCGCCCGGAATCACCTTGTCGAGCGTGACGATGAACCAGCCGCGCGCCTCGCCCGCGTCGATCATCCGCGCCTTGCCCCGCGAGAGGGTGAAGAGGGCGGTCAGCGCCGGCGGCACCTGCTGGCCGGGCTTGGAGAGATCGCGGCGGGTGGCGCTGAGCGGCTGCAGCGGCGGCAGCTTCACACCCGCCTGGGCGAAGGCCTGGGCCGCCGGGACACCCGCATTGATCTTCGAGACGATCGACTGGGCGACCGCCTTGGCCCTGAGCGAGGCGCGCCAGGCCATCAGGTCCGTCTTCACCCGGTCCTTGATCTGCGCGAGCGGCGGCGCGGCGGCGGGGACGACCTGCGCGACGCTGACGAGCGCGTAGCGCTGGTTGGGCACGATCGGCGCCACCGCCGGCGGATCATTCGGATCGGTCTGGAAGGCGCCGTGGAGCAAAGGCGCGAGGTCGGTCGGCACGGTCCAGCCGGCGGGCACGTCCGGCGCCTGGCCGTTCGCGGTCACCGGCGGCGTCTGGACGATCGTGAGATTCTCCTTCTTGGCGATGTCGGCGAAGCTGGCGCCGCTGCTCGCCTCGTTGTCGATGCGGCTGGCGAGCGCGTTCAGAGTCCCTTGCGCCTTCTGCTTCTGCAGCGCGTCGGCGATCTCGCCCCTGACCGAGGCGAGGGGCTTGGCGGGGATCGCCTTCACGGCGTCGATCTTGACCACGTTCCAGCCGAAGCCGGAGCGGACGGGGCCGACCACCGCGCCGTTCTTCGCGGCGAAGACGGCTGCCGCCACCTGCGGCGAGCTGATCCTGGCATAATCGGCCTGCGTCTTCTCGCCGACGGCGATATCCGAGGCGGAATAGCCGGCCTGCTGCGCCGCCTGGGCGAAGGGTGTGCCGGAGGCGACCTTCTGGGCGAAGGCGTTCGCCGCCTGCTGGCTCGGCAGCACGACTTGGGAGAGGGTCCGCGTCTCGGTCGCGGCATAGGCCGGGTTGCGGGCATAGGCAGCCTCGATCTCGGCGTCGCTCGGCTTGGACTGGGCGGCGACGGTCTCGGCGCCGATCACGGCGTAGCGGATCACCCGCCGCTCGGGCACGGTGTAGCGGGCGATGTTCTGCTTGTACCAGCCGGTCACGTCGGAATCATTCGGCTCGGTGCCGGGGCCCATCGCCTTGGTCGGCACGGCGCCGACCATGCCGCTGCGGCCTTCGAGCAGCAGGGCCGCATATTGGTTGGCGAAGCCCTGCGGCACGAACGGCGAGCCGACCGCCGGCAGCATCAGCTGCCGCTGGAGCAGGCCGTCCCGGAACTGGGCGCGCAGCTGGGCCTCGGTCATCCTCTGCTGGGCGAGCACGGCACGGAAGGCGTTCTGGTCGAACTGGCCGGTAACGCCCTGGAATTGCGGGATCTTGACGATCTCGGCATCGATCATGCGCTTGGTCGCGACGAGGCCTTCCTTCTCGCCGAAGACGTTGGCGGCGGTGAGGCCGATCAGCTGGTCGGCGACGTTCTCGAACTGGCCGCGCCGGATCAAAGTCGCCATGTCGATGCCCGGTTGCTGCTGCTGGAGGCGCTCGAGCTGGCGCTTCATGACGTCGGTCAGCCGGTCGGTGGTGATCTTCTCGCCGCCGACCGACGCGATCGTGTCGGCGCCGAGGCTGCCGCTCGCCAGCTCGCCGATGCCGCCGCCGCCGCTGGTGCCGAAACCGGTGATGACCATGGCGACGAGGACGAGAAAGAGAATGCCGAGCGCGATCTTGGCCATGGCGCCGCGGCGGAAGAAGGAGAGCATCGAAAAATCCCGGTGAAGGAAGGTTGAGCCGGGTCATAAGAGGGGCAAGCCGTGCGGGCAAGCGCGGTGCGCTCGCATCGCTTGCAGGAAGGGGGGCGCAGTTGCTAGGCGCCGCCGCTCACAACGGGAACCGACCCACATGCACCTCCGCCGCAAGCTCGTTGCCGGCAATTGGAAGATGAACGGCAGCCGCGCCGCGCTCGCCGAGCTGGGGCCGATCGCCGAGGCGGCGCGGCAAGCGCCCGGCGTCGACGTCGCCATCTGCCCTCCCGTCACGCTGATCACCCTCGCCGCCGCGCGGGCGGGCGGCCTATGGATCGGCGCGCAGGACGTGCACGAGAAGGAGAGCGGCGCTTATACCGGCGCGGTCTCGGCGGCGATGCTGAACGAGGCGGGGGCGAAGCTCGTCATCGTCGGCCACAGCGAATGCCGCGCCCGTTGCCAGGAGACGGACGATGTCGTCCGCGCCAAGGCGGAGGCGGCGCTCGCCCACGGCATGAAGGCGATTGTCTGTGTCGGCGAGAGCGAGGCGGAGCGGGCGGCGGGCGGCCATGTCGCCCGCGTCGTCGGCCAGACGCTCGGCTCGCTGCCGGAGCTCGCCGCCGAGGCCGAGCTGATCCTCGCCTATGAGCCGATCTGGGCGATCGGCACCGGCCGCACCGCGACGCCCGAAGACGCTGGCGAGATGCACGCGGCGATCCGCCAGGCGCTCGGCGAGCGTTTTGGCGACGCCGGCGCGCGAGTCCGCATCCTCTACGGCGGCTCGGTCAATGCCGGGAATGCCGCGTCGCTCTTCGCCGTGCCGGACGTCGACGGCGCCCTCGTCGGCGGCGCCAGCCTGACGGCGGCACAATTCGTTCCGATCATCGAAGCGGCGGCGGCTTCCTAAGGTCCTCCCGGGACGGGGAGGAGTTGAACCTGCGCCACTCTTCGCCTAAGTCCCCGTCACACGTCGCTGCGCTGCGGCACGACGAAATCCTTCACCCGAGGCCCCGATGCTGTTCACGTTCCTCCTGATTATTCAGTCGCTGGTCGCCGCCCTCATGGTCGCGGTGATCCTGATGCAGAAATCGGAGGGCGGCGGACTCGGCGTCGGCGGCAGCCCCTCGGGCCTGATGTCGGCGCGCGGCGCGGCCGATTTCCTGACCCGGGCGACGGCGATCCTCGCCACGGCCTTTGTGGTCCTCTCGATCGTGCTCGCCGCCCTCGCCGCGGTCGAGCGGCCGGCGGTCTCGGTCGACCCGTCGGTGCTCAAGCAGCAGCAGGCTCCCGGCCGCACCGCCCCGCCGGTGATTCCGGCCGGCCCCGCCGGCCAGGCTCCGGCGACGAACCCGCTCGCCGTCCCCGGCGCGACCCCGCCGGCGACGCAGCCCGCCAACGGTTCGGTGCCACTGGCGCAGTAACGCGAAGCTCTTCCCCGGAACGGGGAGGAGCTAATAGGCCGAAATGATCCGCGCCACGTCGTGGACCTGGCGTCGGATGTCCGGGACCGCGACGATCTCCCAGAAGGCGCCCTTGGTGAGGGGGCCGATCGCGTAGAGCCCTTCGGCCGGCCCCGCCACGCGGGAATGGGCGTCCACCTCCAGCCCGAGCCCGAGCGCGTCCGGCCGGGCGAGGCCGCTTGCGAGCAGCTGGCGGATCAGCGGATCGCCGACGCGGGAGATGTCCCCCGCCGGGCCGGTGCAGTTGATCGCCGCTTCCACCTCGCGCTCGACGAGCCCGCCGCCGCGCCGTGAAATCTCGATCCGCCCGTCGTCCGCCGAGAGGATCCGCCCGGCCATCACCTCCAGCTTTCCCTGCTCCCTGAGCCGCGCGATCCGTCCCGACGATTCGGGGGCGATGCGGTGGCGGTGGACGTCCCACCAGGGGCGGGCGTGGCGGAGGAAGCGGCGTTTCTCCGCCTCGGTGAAGCCGCGCCAGAGGTTGATGGTGTGGGGCCTGAGGCCGTCCACGACCGAGCGCCAGCCCGAGTCCGCCGACCGGCGCCTTATCTCGCGGAAGATCTCGCGAAGGCGCACCGGCGGCTGCCAGTCGAGCGCCGTCGCGCCGACCGCTTGAGAGCCGTGCGGCACCAGCCCGCGCCGCGACAGCGCCAGGATGCGCCCGCCGAAGCCCGCATCCTCCAGCGTCAGGGCGACGTCGACCATGGTCAGCCCGGTGCCGAGCAGCAGCAGCTCGCCCTTCACCTCCGCCGCCATCCGCTTCACCGCCGCCGCGCCGTCGGCGCTCCACGGATCGTGGACCAGCCTCTCCTCCGGCAGGCCGAGCGCGGCGGGGAGGCGGCCGGGATAATTGCCGCCGGCAAGCACGGCCTGGTCGGCGCCGATCCGCTGGCCCGAGCCGAGCGCGATGACGATGCCGTCGGCATCGGCGGCGAGGCCGACCGCGGTGTCGCGCACGATCCGCAGTTTGCCGCTCCGCTCCGCCTGGGCGAGCAGCTCTTCGAGATAGCGGCGGAAGTCGCGGCGGCGGATGAACTGGTCCGGCTGCCCGAGCCCCCGTCCCGTCGCCCAGCGGGCGAAATGGTCCGGCGCGTCGGCGAAGGCGCTCATATTCTCGGCGCGGACGTTGAGGAAATGCGAGGCTTCGTCGGTCGAATAGGCCATGCCCGAGGCCGGCCGCATGCGCTTCTCGATGAGGACCACGTCCGTCCGCCCGAGCCGCACCAGCTCGACCGCCATCATCGTCCCCGAAAACCCGCCGCCGACGATCGCGACCCGCAAAGCCTCTCTCCCATCCCCCGCGCGGCGCCTAGCAGCCGGGGCAGGGCGCGTCACTATGGGGTGGTTGCGGTCCAATCGGTCCCTCCCCCGTCAAGGGGGGAGGGGCGAAATAGAAAATTTTCCGATTCTCGCCCTTGCCCCCACACCCCCGCGCCGCCTATCGCTCAACTCCCATGGCGCGGTTCATTTTCATCACCGGCGGCGTGGTCTCATCGCTTGGCAAAGGCCTGATGGCGGCCTCGCTCGCCGCCCTGCTGCAGGCGCGCGGCTACAAGGTCCGCATCCGCAAGCTCGATCCCTATCTCAACGTCGATCCCGGGACGATGTCGCCCTACCAGCATGGCGAGGTCTACGTCACCGACGACGGCGCCGAGACCGACCTCGATCTCGGCCATTACGAGCGCTTCACCGGCGTCCCCGCCCGCCAGAGCGACAACGTCACTTCGGGGCGCATCTACCAGGGCATCATCACCAGGGAGCGGCGCGGCGACTATCTCGGCGCCACCGTCCAGGTCGTCCCCCACGTCACCAACGCGATCAAGGAATTCATCGCCGCGGACCTCGATCCGGACCTCGATTTCGTCATCTGCGAGATCGGCGGCACCGTCGGCGACATCGAATCGCTGCCGTTCATCGAGGCGATCCGCCAGTTCAGGAACGAAGTCGGCCGCGACCAGGCGGTCAGCGTCCACACCACGCTCGTCCCCTATATCGCCGCCGCCGGCGAGCTGAAGACCAAGCCGACCCAGCACAGCGTCCGCGAGCTCACCAGCCTCGGCATCCAGCCCGAGATCATCGTCTGCCGCTGCGAGCATCCGCTGCCGGAGCAGGAGCGCGCCAAGATCGCCCTGTTCTGCAACGTCCGCAAGGAAGCGGTCGTCCCCGCGCTCGACGCCAAGAGCATCTATTGCGTCCCCGCCCAATATCACGAGGCGGGGCTGGACGCGGAGGTGCTGCGCGCCTTCGGCATCGTCGACGCGCCCGAGCCCGCCATGGCCCGCTGGGACGACGTCGTCGACCGCCTGTTCCACTGGGAGAGCGAGGTGACGATCGGCGTCGTCGGCAAATATGTCGGCCTGCCGGACGCCTACAAATCGCTGACCGAGGCGCTCGTCCATGGCGGCCTCGCCAACCGGGTGAAGGTCAAGATCTCCTGGCTGGACGCGGAGGTGTTCGAGCATCCGGAGGCGAACATCCCCGCCCAGCTCGAGCCGCTCCACGGCATCCTCGTCCCCGGCGGCTTCGGCGAGCGCGGCAGCGAGGGCAAGATCGCCTCCGTCCAGTTCGCGCGCGAGCGCGGCGTGCCCTTCTTCGGCATCTGCCTCGGCATGCAGATGGCCTGCATCGAAGGCGCGAGGAACCTCGCCGGCCTCGCCGGCGCGCGCAGCACCGAGTTCGGCGAGACGGAGGAGCCGGTCGTCGGCCTCATCACCGAATGGATGAGCCCGGAGGGGCTGAAGCAGCGGCGCGAGGCGAACGGCGACATGGGCGGCACGATGCGGCTCGGCGCCTATGAGGCGGTGCTGGCGGGCAACAGCGTCGTCCATTCGATCTACGGCGCGGACCGCATCAGCGAACGCCACCGCCACCGCTACGAGGTCAACATCCACTACAAGGAGGCGCTGGAGAGCGGCGGCCTCATGTTCACCGGCATGAGCCCCGACGGCGCCCTGCCGGAGATCGTCGAGCGGCCGGACCATCCGTGGTTCGTGGGGGTGCAGTTCCACCCGGAGCTGAAGAGCAAGCCGTTTGAACCTCACCCCCTCTTCGCCTCGTTCATCGAGGCAGCCGTGAAGCAATCACGGCTCGTTTGAGGGGGTGAGGTTCAAACTCCGCTGGCGTCCGATCGAGCGAAGCCGAGAGCGGACACCCCGCTCATCCTGAGCCTGTCCCGACCGAAGGGAGTGGCGGAGTCGAAGGAACCCGTTGTTCGAAAGCTTCATCGAGGCGGCCGTCAAGCAAAGTCGCCTGGTCTAGCCACGGCTTCTTTCTCGAAGGGTTTGCATCAGAGGTACTGCCACGGCTCCGATCGGAGAATCGTGTGGCGATGCGCCACGCTTGTCAGCAAGAGTTCGTTCCTATAATGTTCGCCCGTATGCGATCGGGAGAATGACCGTGGCGAAGCAGACTACGAAGAGCGGAACGTCGCGCATCCGCTTCATCATGCTCGATGCCGAGCTTCCGGATGGGGATTTAAGCCAGATCACCTCTGCAATCCAGAATGCTCTCAAGCCGACGACTACCGTAATCCAGCAGCGCCTGTCGGGGAACGGCGGCGCGGCCACGTTTCTGGAGCATGAACGCAAAACTGAAAGTATTGACGACGAAGTGCTTGATGCGGACGATGAGGAGGTGGTGACTGCACCTGCCAAGCCGCGGGTGCAGCGGGTACGTAAGCCGACTACGCCGGATGTGCTCGATCTCGATCTAACTTCTGATCGATCGCTTGAGAGCTTCGCAAATGAGCATTCGCCGAATAGTGAAGTTGAGCGCAATTTGGTAATCGCTGCTTGGTTCAAGGAGCATCGCCAGACGCCCGCTATCACGGCCGCGCACGTTTACACGGCGTATCGTGCGTTGGGGTGGTCCGTGGGCTTCGAGGATTTTTCGTGGCCGCTACGAACCCTGAAGAAGGACAAGTTCATGTCGAGTCCCAATCGGGGCGAGTATGCCATTAATCATCTCGGAATTGCGAAGGTGCTCAAGCTGAGCAAGGGTGAGTGAGCGACGTCCACGATTTTGCGGGAAGTGTGCCGGGGTTCTACCGTAAGACGGCGGTAGAGCAACTACTGGCGCTTGCGTGGTTCGCGGAGGCGCAGCAACAACGTGCTGCATTTGACGGTGAGTACATGCGGCAGTGCTTTCGCGAGGCTGGTCTGGAGCCGCCCGATATGAGCGTTTACCTGCCCCGCCTCGCCTCCAAGAAGCCGCCTCAGCTGATGAGGGAGAAGGGCGGCTATCGGCTTGCCGGCGCAACGCGACGAGAGCTTGATAAGCGCTTCGGAGGGGATCCAACCGTGACCGCGGTCGCAAAAACGCTGGCAGACCTGCCCGCCAAACTGCCCGATTTAGCCGAACGAGTGTTCCTCACGGAGACTCTGAATTGTTATCGAGTGAAAGCGTACCGGGCCACGATTACAATGGCTTGGAATCTCGCTTACGACCACGTGATGCGGTGGATCGTTGGGGATCATGCACGGCTGGCGGCCTTCAATGCCGGGCTTGCAACGAAGTATCCGAAAAAAAATCTCGTCATCACAACGGTTGAGGACTTTGACGAACTGAAGGAATCGGAAACGGTTGAGGCCGCCCGCACTGGTCGAGTCATTGACAAGAACACGACCCAGATTCTGAAGGACAAGCTGAACCGGAGGAACATGGCTGCTCATCCCTCACGGGTCACGTTCACGCAGCACCAAGCCGACGACTCCATCACTGACTTAATAAACAACGTTATCCTCGTCTTGGTCTAGGCTTATAGCGGAACAAGCGACGCCCCTTGACTCGACCTGCGGGATAAGGCGCAGTGCCGGGATGCAACCCTTCGCGACCGAATTTCCCGTCAAGCGCTCCGGCAACAAAGCCGCTTTTCCCGCCGAGATCTTCGCCTGGCTCAGGGGGATGCAACATAGCACGGTCTTGGCTTCCACCTCGGAACGCGAACTCGACGGCGAGAATGTTTTTCTCGTCTCGGCATCCGGCGAAGAGTTGCGAATGCGCGAGCTTAGGCGCGAAGGCGATTGGGAGGCGATCGGGTTCCAGCATGATATGCCTGACAATCAGGGGCGTGTCTGGCGTACCGAAGCAGTACTGCGGCGTGGCGAGGCCGACGCTGTGGAAGACCTCATCCGTTTCAGGACGCAGTGCCTGGCAAAGAAGCCGGGGGCGTTCCTCGAATCTCCGAAAAAGCCTTTCCTTATCAAAACGCTTCTCAAGGACGACTGGGGCGGATTGGACGGCGAAATCGAAGTTTGCGATGAGCCCTTCTGGCTTGAGGACAACGAAGACGATGTGGCGCTGGCCGAGCTCGTGCTCTCCGGCGCAGCTAGCCGGTGGCTCCCGATTGTCTACGTTTCAGCAACTGGACACGACGAATGGCTTTTGACGCCAGATGAGATCGAAAAGCTCTCCTACGATCTTGGGGGCGTCGCGCACGTTGTGGTCGAACCCAGCAGGAACTTCTCGTTTCAGCTGCGTGATAAAAGCGAGGGACGGAACATCTACGATGGCACGCTCGGTATCGCGATGCCCGGCCGTGGCTTTATCCGCCGCTTCTATCTTGGGCGTCAGTACGAGAAGGTATCCGACTTGGTCGACAGTGTCCGGACCGCCTCCATCAGCATTAGGGGCTTCATGCCTTCAGTGGGGTGGGATTGGACGGAGTTACAAGAGCACGCGCTAAGGAATCAGCGCGCTGCCCTTCGCGGTGCACTTTCTCAGGAAGACGCGGATCAGCTTCTAGACGATTTCACAAAGCAGCTGAACGACCTTCAAGAAGAAAATCGCCGCCTAACACAGCAACTTAGTTCGCAGGCGGTGAGTGATATAGCGCAGGACGAGCGCAATTTTGCGGCAGATCGAATGCTTCAGAATGTCGGCAAGGAAATCTATCCTGGCGAGATCATCGATCGGATCAGATTCGCGGCTCAGACTGCTCTTTCAATAGCAGAGCAAAACGGCGTCGATGATAGAACGAAAGCGGTGTGGAAAGGGCTCTATGAGCGTGTTCCACGTTCCCCCGCACTAAATGAGCTACTGGCCGATCTTGGTCGTGCCACTAAGGACCCTAAGCGGATGGCGAGTGAGCTTTCTGCACTGCTTGAGCGGCACGGCTATCGTAGTAAGTCGGACAACAAGCACATCAGGCTAGAGCCGGAGAATGGCTATGTCGGCCTGCAGAATATTACTGTGCCGAAAACTCCAAGTGAGATTCGGGGACTCATGAATCAGCGCAAGCAGATTGAGCGCACACTGGGTATCGGAAAGTTGCCCGGAGATATTATCTCCAAGAAATGAATCAGCGCGCATTTCCGCCGCGCGATACCTATCTCCGGGCCGCCCCTACCGGCTGCTTCCGGGGGACACGCGACTCGATTCCGACATCGCTCGCGACCGACCAATTCCGTTGCGCCGCGCCCGTCTTTCTGATCAAGCACCCCCATGAGATGGAACAAGCGGCCGCAGGCCGAGCGACCCGAATTTCCCAAGCTGGTGGCGATCGCCGCGACGCAGGAGGAGGTTCGCGATCTGCTGCCGGTGCTCCGCGAGAGCGACCCGGAGGCGGAGATCGTCGAGGGCGGGGCGCGCGGCGTCTTTGCGCGGGTGCATAACGAAGCCGCCGAGACGGCCGCCCGGCGCTACGGGGAAAGCCGCAGCTTCCCGCTCGCCTGACCGCCGCGCCGCGTCAGCCTGCCGGCACTGCCTCGCTGGAGGCGAGCAGGCGCTCGAAACAGTCCGGAAAGGTCTCGCAGACCGGCTTGCGCAGCCCTCCGCCCCGCGCCGGGACCGAAAGCTTGACTCCGCGCCGTCGCAGGTTCCCAACCGGCGCGGAGGTGGGGGATGAAAAAGCACCTGTTCCTGGCGGGGCTCGCCTGCGCGGCGGCCGCGCCGCTCGCCGCGGCGTCGGCGGGCGAGCGCGAGGTGGCGCGCTCGGTCGCTTCGTTCGTGGAGGCCGTCAACACCGGCCATCTGAAGGAGGCGCTGGCGCATCTCACGCCCGACGTCGCGATCACCGAGGATCTCGCGCCCTATCGCTGGCAGGGGCCGAAAGCCGGGGCGCAATGGCTCGACGCGATGTGGAAGAACGGCCAGCGCATGGGCGTCTCCAACATCCGGATGCGCCTCGAGCCGCCGATGCAGGTCCTGGTGAGCGGAGACCGCGCCTATGAGGCGATTCCGGGGGTGGTGACGCTGGCTGGGAAGGGGCCGACCTTGCACGAACGCGGCCTGCTGACCTTCGCGCTGCGCCGCAGCGGCGGCGTCTGGAAGATCAATCAATTCTCGTGGGGCGGCGAAAAAGCGAAGCCGTAGCGCGCATTCGGCAATTCTGCGCCGGTCAGGGGTCCGCCGTGTCGCGTCAGCCCGCCGGCGCTGCCGCGTCGGGGGCGAGCAGACGCTCGAAACAGTCCGGATAGGTCTCGCAGATCGGCCTGCGCTGCTCCGGGCGTGGCGGCGGTCCGGCACGGGGCGGGGCGGGCGCCGGGGCGCGGCTGCGCCGGGACACGCCCGGCCGGTCGACGATCATGTTGTTGACCACCGCGCCGACATAGGTGCCGTCGAGCCGATAGGCCTTCTCGGCGAAGACGCGGCCGATCGGAATCCCGTCCATGCCATGGATATCGTCGCCGAGGCGGAAGGCGCGGGGGCTGCCGTCGCTGGTGTAGAGATAGTCGGCCATGGGCTCCGCTCGTAACCGATCGGGGTCGCGGGCGCGCGGCCTATTTGGCCGCGAAGTCGCCGGGCTGGGCGCCGAAATGCTCTTTGGCATGGGCACGGGCGGCATTGGCGGTGCCGAAAGGCTCGCCCACCAAGGTGGAGGTCACGATCGGATAGCCCTGGCCGTTATAGCGGGTCTCGCGGACGGTGAGCCGGACCTGGCCCTCGGAGTCCTTCGCGATGAGATAGGGTTTCAGCGCCGCTCGGCTGTGGTCGGGCGTTCCGCTCATGATGGTCTCCAGATGAAAAGCCCCTCCCAATCGGGGGAGGGGCGGGGTTTATCCGATCCTCTCGGCGACGGCGCGCCGGAGCTGGTCGGGGGATAAGGGGAAGCTCGTCTCGGCCTTCGGTGCCGGCGCCGCGGGCGCGGCCAGGAAGGCGGGGAGGAAGAGCTTGGGCCGTCGGTTCGGCCTCTGGGTGACAGTCTGCATAGTCTATTCCTTGGGCCGCCAAGGCGGCGGCCGTTCGTGTTTCAGGTGCGCTAACGCCGCCGGTACTGGCCGCGCGGACCGCCGGGACCTTGCCCCGGCGTCTTTTCGCGGAAGATGATCCGCCCTTTCGACAAATCGTAGGGAGTCATCTCGACATGGACGCGGTCGCCGACCACGGAGCGGATGCGGTGTCGCCGCATCCGGCCGGCGGTGTAGGCGACGATGCGGTGATCGTTGTCGAGCATCACGCCGAAGCGTCCGTCCGGGAAGATCTCGTCGATCAGTCCCTCGATGGTCAGCAGCTCTTCCTTGGCCAAAGCATCTTCCTCGTGCGTGTTTCGCCGGCCGCGTCATGCGTCCGGGCGCCAAGGGAGCTTGGAAGGGAAGAGGGGAAGCCGAAAATCGGCCGCCGGAATTCCGCCGCAGGCGACGTCAGCCAAGCCTACATAGGGCCGGGAGCCCCGGGATACAATGGCGCGCACCTCCCGGCGGGGGAGACGTGGAGCCCTGTCCGCTCACTTCCCGCGCCGCGTCCGTTCGATCGGGAAGGGGATGGTGCCGCTCGTGCCGGCGCCTTCTGTCAGCAGGTCGGCCAGCCGCTGGGCGAGGTCGTGCTGGCGGAAGGGCTTGGCGAGGCGGGGGAGGGCGGCGCCTTCGCCTTCGGCGATCGTCGAATAGCCGCTGATCACCAGCACCAGCAGCTTCGGGATCAAAGCCCGCGCGTGGCGGGCGAGGTCGACCCCGTTCATCCCCGGCATCAGATAATCGGTCACCAGGATCTCGACGCGGGTGCCGCCGCGGATCATCGCCAGCGCCTCGGCGCCGGACGCCGCCTGCGCCACGTCATAGCCCATGTCGGCGAGCATCTCGGCGGTGGCGGCGCGGACGATCTCCTCGTCGTCGACGAGCAGGACGCTCGCCCGCCGCGGTGCCTCGATGGGCCCCGCATGGCCGCTCTCCTGCGCCGCCGCCGGCTCCTGCGCGACCGGCAGCCAGATCTCGGCAATCGTGCCCTTGCCGGGCGCGCTCTTCAGCTCCAGCCGACCGCCGAGCTGTGCCGCCAGCCCGTGCACCATCGAGAGGCCGAGGCCGGTGCCGCGCCCCAGCCCCTTGGTCGAGAAGAAGGGCTCGACGGCATGGGCGAGCGTCGCCTTGTCCATGCCGGTGCCGGTGTCGACGATCGTCATGCACAGATAGGCGCCCGGCTCCAGCGGGCCGCCGGCCGGCGCCTGCCGCGACTGGATGGAAATGTGCAGCGTGCCGCCCGTCGGCATCGCGTCGCGCGCGTTGATGGCGAGGTTGAGGATGGCGAGCTCGAGTTGGTTCGGGTCCACCCGCGCCGGCGGCAGCCGCTCGGGAAGCTCCATCCTCAGCGCGATCGTCGGGCCGATCGACTGGACGATGAGGTCGCGCATGCCGTCGAGCAAAGGAACGATGTCGACCGACCGCGGCTGCAGGTCCTGGCGGCGGGCGAAGGCGAGCAGCCGCTGCACCAAAGTCGCGGCGCGACTGGCCGCGAGCAAGGCCGCGTCGATCAGCCGGTTCGACCGCGGATCCTCATCCACCCGCCGCCGCAGCAGATCGAGATTGCCGATCACCGGCGTCAGCAAATTGTTGAAATCGTGGGCGACGCCGCCGGTGAGCTGGCCGAGCATCTCCAGCTTCTGCGCTTCGTGCAGCTGGGCGAGCGCGGCCTCGTGGGCGCGGGTGCGCGCCGCGACCCGCGCCTCCAGGGTCTCGTTGGCCTGGGTGAGCTCCTCCTGGTTCTCGGCGAGCGATTCGAGGCGGCTGCGCGCCTCATATTGCCGCCGCCGGCCGCGCAGCGCCGCGCGGGCGATGCTGACGAGGGTGGTGGGGTGGAACGGCCGCTCGAGGAAGGTGACGTTGCCGAGCAGCTCCAAATAACGCTGCGCCGCCGGGTTGCGCTCCAGCCCGCCGCCGCGGCTGGTCAGCAGGATGAAGGGGAGGTCCGACCATTCCGGCTGCGCCTCCAGCCAGGCGTTGAGCGCACGCAAATCGACGCCGCTCAGCGCCTCCTCGGTCACCAAGGCGAAGCCGGCGCCGTCCTCCAGCTGCGCAACCATATCGGCGAGATCGGAGCAGGCGATCGCCTTTATGCCCGTTTCGCCGAGCATGCCGGCGGCGACCGCGGCATCGCGGCCCCTTGGCGCGAGGATCAGCGCGCGTTCGGAAAGCGGACGGATCAAGGCAGCGGAGCGTCCTGCCGCGGACCGCTTGGCGCGCCGATCAGCTCGGGAACGCCGCGCAGCACGCCCTGGAAATTCTCCAGCGGCGCGCCGAGCGCGATGCCGTTTTTGCCCATCCGATATTCGCGGATCGTGTCTTCGTGCGCGCTCGTCCTCTTCTTGATCACGGAAATGGCGCGCCGCACCCGCCCCGCCGCCTCGAAGTAGCGCAGCAGGATCACCGTGTCGGCGAGATAGGTGACGTCGACCGGCGCCTTCATGTCGCCGACGAGGCCGTGCTGGGCGACGGTCAGGAAGGTGCTCGCCCCCTGGCGATTCAGGAATTGCAGCAATTCGTGCATGTGGAGGATCAGCTGCTGCTCCTCCGGCATTGCCGACTGGTAGCCGTTGAGGCTGTCGAGCACGACCGTGCGCGCGCCCTTGTCCTCGACGGCGCGGCGGACGCGGTGGGCGAACTCGCCCGGGCTCAGCTCGGCCGCGTCGACCTGCTCGACGATCAGGTCGCCGCCGTCGACCATGGCCTGGAGGTCGATGCCCAGGCCGATCGCGCGCTCGAACAGCAGGCCCAGTTCCTCGTCGAAGATGAACAGGGCCGCACGCTCGCCGCGCGCGACCGCCGCCTGCGCGAAGCTCAGGGTCAGCAGCGACTTGCCGGTGCCGGCGGGGCCGATGATCAACGTGCTCGATCCGCGCTCGATGCCGCCGCCCAGCAACGCGTCGAGCTCGGGTGAATCGCTGCTCACCGTGTCGCGGCTGAAGCGGGTCTTGTGCTCGGCCGAGACGAGGCGCGGGAAGACGCGCACGCCGCCGGTGCTGATGACGAAGTCGTGATAGCCGCCGCGGAAGCGCTGGCCGCGATATTTGATCACCCGCATCCGCCGGCGCTCGGCACCGTATTCGGGCGCCAGCTCCTCCAGCCGGATGACGCCGTGGGCGACGCTGTGCACGGTCTTGTCGAGCGCCTCGGTGGTGAGGTCGTCGAGCATGACGACGGTCGCGTCGTGGTGGGAGAAATAATGTTTCAGCGAAAGGATCTGCCGCCGGTAGCGAAGCGAGCTTTGCGCGAGCAGGCGAATCTCGGACAGGCTGTCGAGGACGACGCGCTGCGGCTTGACCCGCTCGACCACCTCGAAGATCCGTTTGGTGGTTTCGCCGAGCTCGAGGTCGGACGAGTAGAGCAGGCTCTGCTGCTGCTCCTCGTCGAGCAGGCTTTCGGGCGGGACCAGCTCATATACCTCGCTTGGCGCCGCGATCGCCCAGCCGTGCGAGCTCGCGCTCTCGCGCAGCTCGGCCTCGGTCTCGGACAAGGTGATGTAGAGGCCGGTTTCGCCCTTGGCCGCGCCCTCCAGCAGGAATTGCGTGGCGATCGTCGTCTTGCCGGTGCCGGGGCTGCCTTCAATCAGATAGACGCGCCCGCGCCGGAGGCCGCCCACCAGGATGTCGTCGAGGCCGGTGACGCCGGTCCTCGCGCGTTTCGCTTCGTCGTTCACTTTGCTCCTTCCCGCCGCCCCGCGGCACGTCCGGGCGGGATTGCTCCGGCTGCGCGGTCGTCAGGTGAACGCACGATCTCGATTACGGCTCCGCAACGTGAAGCGGGCGCCCCGCGCATTGCGCTTGGCCCCCTCCCTCCCCATATCGGCTGCATCACCCGGCCTCCTTCGCCAGCGCCCCGTGACCGAGAGCCTTGGGCTCCCGCTGGCTGCAGAAGGAATGCCGATGACAAGCTCCAGAAGCGCGCGAGCCGCGACGCCGATTCTCTTGCGCGAACCGGTGCCGACGCGCCTCGAACGGCTTTCGACCCCGCGGAACAGGCAAAAGCAGGACACGGAGCAGGGCTGCCGCGCCTTGGCCGCCGACGATCTCGCCCGCGCCGCCGACATGACGTGCCCCTTGCCCCGCGCCCGGATGGAGCATAGCGCCGCCACCTGGATTGCCCGCGCCGACCTCCTGCGCAGGGTGGAAGCGGGGACCTTGCGCCGGCTGGAGGCCGCCGTCGCCCTGGTCGAAGCGGGATGACCGGACCTTCGAGCACTCCGAAGCGGGCGGATCCGGCCGGCGCCGCCGCTTTGATGGCCCGCCACGGCATCACCCGCTCCACCGTCCACCAGTATCTCGTTGACGGCTACCGCTACACCAGCCTGGTCGACGCGCTCGCCCAGGCGAAACGGCGCTCCGGCACAAGCGGGGACCCGGCATGATCTTTCGCGAGCACGAGGAGAGCGGCGGCTTCGCCCTCGATTTCGGCCGGGGCAGCCGCGAGCAAACGCAGGGCCGCACGCGTCCGGACAATGTCCACCCGATCCGCAAGCCTGTGGATCTCGCGACGCGGCTGACTTGAGGGAAAGCAGCGGGGCCGCCGCGGCCCCGGCTTTACGGCGCGTTTCTTCTGCTTATCCTGCCGAGCCGCGAAGCTGCCAGGCGAGGCCGGGCAGCTTGACCATCTCCCGGCCGCACACGAGACAGTGGCTGACGTAGCGGCCGCGGTCCCAGTGTCCGGCGCCGGTGTCGGCGGCGTGACGGCCCAACCAGTCGTGCAGGCTCATGGCGCGTCGCCGAACGGCGGCGCGAAGCGGGGAAGGCCGAGGGCGACGCGTTCGCCCTCGGTCGGCGAGGTCTCGCGGGGCAGCATGAACGGACCGCATTGGGCCGCCCTGATGCTGTAGCGGCCGGCGAGATCGTAATGGATGAGGCGGGCCTCGGCGCTGGTCGCCTGCCGCGCCATCGCCACCGACGCGCGCTTGCGGCCGATCCAATATTTCTTTTCCATGAAGATCACCTTGGCTGTGCAAGCGAGAGCATATGAAGTCTCCCTGTCACGGGGCGCTTGCGGAAAACGCAGGTGATAAACTCCATATGGGGAGGGGAGCGGTCAATAACGAGGGGCGGCCGACGATTTCACCGCCACTTCGACGAAAGGACCGCCAGGCGCAGGTGCGGGAGCGCCGGGCGCGCGGTGGCGATGGGTGGTCCGCCGATCAGGGGTCCGACGTGAACCGCTTCACCTTGACGGGCAGCTTCTTTCCCTTGGTGCGCCGCGAGGGGATCTGGACGGGATGCCGTTTCTTCCACTGAGCCCAGGTCATGGGGCCGTCGGGCGTGTCGACGATTTCGTCATCCAGCGACATGCGCTTTGTCTCCTAGCGTGTGCGTAGCGACGGCCACCGCCCTCGGTGCAGCTTCGCGACCCTACCCCTCAGGCGAACCGACGCTGAAGCCCACCTTCCTCACTCCCGCCTGCTGGACAGTGAAGATGGTGCCGCCAATGCATTTGTAAGGCGTATGGACGTCGCCGACTATACGTACGGTGCGGCCACGCCAGGAATGGGCGGCGACGAGCAGCTCATCCTGCGTGACCACGCGCCCTTCCACGTCGATGTGGCAGGCTCCCGCTTGGCTGACGACATGCAGGATGACGGGCGGACCCGATCGACCGGCGCAAGCCGCTAACGAGCTGATGAGGAGGAATGGCAGGCGAGCTCCGTTCATCCGCGCTTTTCTCCTAGCGCAGCTTCGCGATCTTCAGCCCGTCCGCCTTCGCCCGGTCCTGCACCGATTCCTCGGTGCGGGTGAGCGCCTTGGCGATCGCCTTCACGCCCATGCCCTTCGCCGCCAGGCGGTGGAGCTTCTGGATCTCCTCGCTCTTCCAGGGCTGGCGGTGGCGGGCGAAGGGCTCGGCCATCAGTCCTTCGCCGCGAGGCCGCCGGTGCCCTTGGTGGAGGGCTTGGCGGCGATCGTCTTCTTGACTTCCTTCTTGGGCTTGCGGGCTTCCTTGTTGCTCTTCTTCTGACCCTTGGCCATGGCGCGCACTCCTTTTTCTTCTGACCCTGTCTGCGGGGATATCGGCCCTTGCAGCGTACGGCGCAATCCCGCCGCTTCGTTCGCCGCGGAGAAGGAATCCCGCCCGCCTTTATCTGCCGTTCAGGTTTCGGCGACGAATCGAGCTTTCGTTGCGGTACCGGTTGGAACTGTGGCCCCCGCACGACCGTTGCACTCCTGATGAAAAGGGAGATTGTTATGCGTAAGCTCGTTCTCGCTCTGACGGCGGCGGCCGTCGCCCTGCCGGCAGCGACCCCGGCCGATGCGGCTCGGCACCGGCATTATAGCCGCTACCACCATGTCTATTATGCGGGCCGCCGCTGCCCGGGCCATAGCGGCACCACCGGCGCGATCGTCGGCGGCGGCGCCGGCGCCCTGGTCGGCAGCGCGGTGACCCACGGCATCGCCGGTCCCGTCATCGGCGGCGTCGGCGGCGCCCTGCTCGGCCGCCATATCGGCCGCACCAACTGCTGAGCCTGCGGACCTGAAGCAGATCTAGCCAGACAGATTCGGTCCCGGCGCGCGTTACACCCGCCGGGGCCGTTCTGCCGTTCTATCGCCTCATTGCTGCCCGAACCGGACGCCTTCGAGCTTCCAGCCAAGCCCGTGCCTGCGGAAGGTGAGGACGGGGCCGGCCTCCTTCGATGCCCCGGGATCGATCACCGAGAACTCGTTGAGGCCGTGATGGACGATTGCGGGGCGGCGGCCGTCCTGGTCTTTTCCCTCCGATAGGCCGCCGGTCCCGACAGGAATCTCCGCCAGCCATGCGCGAATCCTGTCGCCGTCCGACGAACTCAAGCCGTCCGTCGCGGGCTTCGCAAGGATGCGCTTGGCGAGCCCGATCAGACGGCGGGCACCGTCACCGTTGGGCCGTACCTCGGCGATCACGGATCCCCATGATTTCTGTGCCTGGCTCCAGAAGCCGTTCCGTACCGCGTTCCAATCCACGTAGGAGTCGAGCGCCTTCACATCCCCCGCCCGCGCCGCCTCGCGTATCCGCCACAGCGTCCACCAGGGCGAGCCGAAATACCAGCCGACCGGGAGGGCGATCAGCAGGGCCGCCGCCGCCGCGATGAGGATTCCGGTCCCGCGCTTCATTCTTCCCTGCTCCTCTCTTCGGCGCGAAAGGGAAAGTACGGATTTCTCACGAGGAAATGGAACAATATAACCTGGATCAGGTTAGGGGGCCCAACCGCAGACCGCAGGAGAGGCGGCGATGGAGGCAGTAGATTATTTCCGGAACCAGGCGGCGGAATGCCGGCGGCTGGCCGACGATATGGCCGCCTCGTTCGAGCGGAGCGGCCTGCTCCAGCTCGCCCGCCACTACGAAGCCGAAGCCCGCCGCGCCGAGCTCGACGCGCGCCAGAGGGGCGAGGCGCCCCCACAACCCGTGATGGCGAGTCCGCGCGCCTACAGCTGACATTCCGCGCCCGAACGGCGTTTCTTAACTGGCAATGCCCTGCGTTACCGCGCCGCAGGACCTTGCGCGGCGGCCAGCATAGCCGGCGCCCGGGCGATGAACTCCTCACGGCTGTTCTCGGCGGGGAAGGGCTCGTCGGGAACGGACACGCCGAGGAAGCGGCAAAGCGGCTCCCAGCCCTCGCGCACCTCATAGACCAGCAGCCTTTCGGGCGGGATCGTCGCCTTCACCGCTTCGGTGTTGCGGAGGAAGAGATCGATCATGGCCGCGCGGTCGTGGGTGCGCATGTCTCCGGTGAAGCTTTGGAAGAACGCGGCGAACATGCTTCCGGGAGCCGGCGGCGGCCGGTTCGGATTGAAGATGGTGGCCTGGGTGGAGTCGAACCACGCATCCGGATCGCGCATCGTGTTGATCACCTTCGCGCCGGGATAATGGTCCGCGAGCGGACGCCAATAGGCGGCCCCCGGATAGTCGACCGCCGAGCGATAGTCCCTGAAGATCAGGTCCCAGTCCGGCCGGCCCGCGCCCGCCTCGATCCACAAGACCATGCTTTCGGGGTGCATGAACACCTCCACCATGTGGTGGCAGGGGCCGAAGCCGAGCCTGTTCAGCGCCGTCTGCAGCGATTTCGTGCCCGTGCGGCCCAGGCCCGATCCGATCACCTCCAGTGCCATGGCGGTGCCCTCCTTCGGCGGAGACTATGCCCTAGGCTGGCCGGAGACAATCGACGGGAGAGAGTTCGCTTTGCCGAACTTTCCCGCGATTAACGCGGCGGGGGCGGTTCGGAGATGAAGCCGATACGTTTTGTGCCGGCCATCTCCAAGATGCGCGTTGCCATCACGAAGCAGGGGCCGGGCGCCTTCGCGTCGGCGTCGATAGTGGTCTCGACGTCATGCTTTCGAGCGGTTGCGAGCAACTCGCCGTCGTTCAGCCAGCGGCCTTCGACGCTGTAAAGGCATTGCCCGTGGGCCAGCGCCGGTCGCATCATTAGAATGGGCGACGAGGTGGGCATCGGCTTCGCGCACGCAGCCATCATGACCAGACCTGGCGCGACGAAGAGATTTGCCGCGAGCCAGCGCCGACGGCGGGAAGCCCTGATGCGGCGGCAAGGATTGTGCATCGGCTGATCCATGATCCGGGAAGCCTAAGAAGAGCGCATCGCGTCGGCAAGTCAGCGGCCTCTCGCCACGCCCGCTTAAGCCTTCCTCAACGGCTGATTGGTTATGGTTTCCAAACACCGAATACGCTGAGGGCGCGGGGCTTGGGGACCGAAATAGCGATATCCTTTCGTTCGCGCGAGAAACGGCGGCGGGGCTGATGCGGCACGAACATCCGGATCGCATCCGGCGCGGCTCGGTGCCGGCTGACTCCGCCGATCTGCCCCTCCTTCCGCTGTCCGGCCGGCCTCTGGCCGAGGCCGCGCCCGACGGCTGGCGCAGCCTGCCCGGACTGCTTGCCTATACGCCCCACATGCTGTGGTGCTGCCGCACCGACAGCGGCGAGGAATATTACAGCCGCCAATGGCTCGACTTTACCGGCGCCGAGGGATTTGAGGAGGCGGGCGGGGTCCGCCGGATCGATCTCGTCCATCCCGACGACCGCGAGCGTGCGGAGGCGGCGTGGCAGCGCAGCCTCAGGACCGGCGCGCCCTATCAATGCGAATATCGCCTCCGCCACCGCGACGGCGGCTATCGCTGGATCCGCAGCGTCGGCCGGCCGGAGCGCGATGTCTCGGGCCGCGTCATTGCCTGGTACGGCAGCTGCACCGACGTCCACGACCGCGTCGTCGCCGGCGAGGCGCTGCGCGAGAGCGAGAGCAAGTTCCACCGCATCCTCAACGCCATGCCGCACATCGTCTGGTCGATCGAGGCGGACGGCCGGCGCCCGGATTATTACAACCGGCGTTGGTACGAGTTCACAGGCCTGCCCGAAGGCTCGACCGGCGGCCCCGAATGGGACGGCCTCTATTGGGCCGAGGATGTCGAGCGGGTGGCCGGAGCCTGGCGCCGCAGCCGCGAGACGGGCGAGCCTTACGAGGCCGAATATCGCCTGCGCCACCATTCGGGCGAATATCGCTGGGTCGAGAGCCGCGGCCGCGCCGAGCGCGGCGCCGACGGCATTGTCCTGCGCTGGTACGGCACCTGCACCGACGTCCACGACCGGGTCCTCGCGCGCGAGGCGGCGCGGGCGAGCGAGCGGCGCGCCCAGCATATCCTCGACGCCATCCCGCACGTCATCTGGACCGCCGATCCCGAAGGCCGCGTCGACTATCTCAGCAACCAGTGGCGCCGCTTCTTCCCGAAGCGGGAGGATCTCGCCGACGCCGACCGCTGGATCGGGATGATCCACCCGGACGACATGGAGAGGGTGGGCAAGGCCTGGTTCCATTCGATGGCGACCGGCGTGCCGTTCGAGCAGGAGATGCGGATCACGGCCGGGGAGCGCGAGCGCTGGATTTCATCGCGCGGCCTGCCGCAGCGCGATGCGGACGGCCGCATCCTGCGCTGGTACGGCACGATCACCGACGTCCATCAGGGCGTGCTGGCCCAGCAGGCGCTGGAGGCGAGCGAGCGGCTCAATCGCGGCATGATCGAGGCAAGCCCCGACTGCGTCTCGCTCCTCGACCTCGACGGCAATGTGCTGCTTGCGAATGCGGCGACGCAGCGCGTCTACGGCAAGAGCCAGGAGGAGCTGGTCGGCGGCAACTGGACCCGCCGCGTTCCTGCTTATACCCGGGAAACCGAGGCGGCGTTGCGCAAGGCGCGGCGGGGCGGCGTCGGCCGCTTCGCCGCTTATGCCAGCCCGTCCGGCGAGGGCCCCGCGCGCTGGTGGGACATTCTCGTCGCGCCGGTGCCCGGCCCGGACGGCAAGCCGCACCGCATCGTCGTCATGTCCCGCGACGTCACCGAGCAAAAGGCGGCCGAGGAAAAGGCGCAATGGGCGGCGAACCACGACTGCCTCACCGACCTGCCCAATCGTTATCTGCTGCAGAAGTGGATCGACCAGGCGGTGGAGCGGGCCGCAGCGGAAGGGACGCGATTCGCCCTGCTCCTGCTCGACATCGACGATTTCAAGCGGATCAACGACACGGTCGGCCACGATGCTGGCGACGTGATGCTCTGCACCTTCGCCGAGCGGCTGCGCGAGGTGCTCGGCGAGAACGCGGTGGCGGGGCGTCTGGGCGGCGACGAGTTCGCCGCCTTGCTTCCTGATATCGGCACCGTCGAAGAGGTGAAGGAGACCGTCCAGCGCCTGCTCGACCGGCTCGCCGAGCCTTGCATCCACGGCGGCCGCATCCTCGATTGCCGCGCCAGCATCGGCGCCAGCCTCTTCCCGGACGACGGCAATCGCCGCACCGATCTCATGAAGAATGCCGATATGGCGCTCTATGCCGCCAAGGCCGCCGGCCGCGGCTTGTTGCGCCTCTATCGCGGCGAGATGCGCATGGAGGTGCAGAAGCGCACGTCGATGCTGCGCCTGGCTCGGGACGCGCTGAAGCGCGGCAGCGTCCGGCCTTATTACCAGCCGAAGGTGGACCTGAGGACCGGCCGCCCGGTTGGCTTCGAAGCTTTGATGCGCTGGCAGCATCCCCGCCGCGGCATCCAGGTGCCGGCCAGCGTCGCCGCCGCCTTCGACGACCTCAGCCTCGCCGCCGCCATCAGCGACCGTATGATCGAGTCGGTGATCGAGGATATCGTGCGCTGGCGTGGAGAGGGCGTGCCGTTCGGCCATGTCGCGGTCAACGCCGCCGCCGCCGAGTTCCGCCGCGGGGATTTCGCCGAGCGGCTGCTGGAGCGGCTGGCCAAGGCGGGCGTGCCGAACGACTGCTTCCAGCTCGAAGTCACCGAAACGGTCTTCGTCGGCCGCGGCGCCGAATATGTCGAGCGGGCGCTGCGGACGCTGGCGGGGGAGGGGATCGCAATCGCCCTCGACGATTTCGGCACGGGCTTCGCCTCGCTCTCGCACCTCAAGCAATTCCCGGTCGACATCGTCAAGATCGACCGCAGCTTCGTCTGCGGGCTGGAAGACGATCCGGGCGACGCCGCAATCGTCGACGCCGTCACCAGCCTCGGCCGCCGCCTCGGCAAGACCATCGTTGCGGAGGGCATCGAGACGTCCCACCAGCACAAGCTTCTCCAGGCGCTCGGCTGCAACCAGGGCCAAGGCTTCTATTACGGGAGGCCCGCGCCGGCCTCACGGGTGCCGCGGATGGCGAGCGGGCTGGCACGGAAGCGACACCGCGGCTGAGATCAGCCGCGGGACGATTCACTCACACCGTTCGGCCTGAGCTTGTCGAAGGCCTTTCCTCCTCTTTTGCAGCAGAAGAGCAAGTGAGGGCTTCGACAAGCTCAGCCCGAACGGTTTCTTGCACATACGGAGGGCCAAAACGACAAGTGCCCGGACATCGCTGCCCGGGCACCCGCGTGACGATCGCTCGTCAACCCCCTTATGAGAGCCCGGCCCGCACGCATTCCCACCTCGCTTGGGAATACGGGGCCGAAGCCTCCCCGAACCCGGCCTGTGTGGCCTTTCGTCCGTGGCATCCTGCTAGGCGCCCGCGCCTCCATTTGTCACCGGCCAATCAAGGGGTTGCGGCAATTTGCCGACACACTGTGTCGGATGCGCAACAGGGTGGGCGCGGCGCTCTTCCCCACGTGCTCTGCGGCGGTGCGGTTGCCTTGCCCGCACCGCGACCGTAGAGGCGAGGCGATCCCCGGAAACCGAGCCCCCCGAAGCCTTATGCGCCTTTCCAATTACTTCCTCCCCGTCATGAAGGAGACGCCGGCGGACGCCCAGATCGTCAGCCACAAGCTGATGCTGCGCGCCGGCCTCGTCCGCCAGACCGCTGCCGGCATCTACGCCTGGTTGCCGATCGGGCTGCGGGTGCTGAGGAAGATCGAGCAGATCGTCCGCGAAGAGCAGGACAAGGCAGGTGCGATCGAATTGCTAATGCCCACCATCCAGTCGGCCGATCTCTGGCGCCAGTCCGGCCGTTACGACGCCTACGGGCCGGAGATGCTGCGCTTCCTCGATCGGCACGAGCGCGAGATGCTGTTCGGGCCGACCAACGAGGAGATGATCACCACCATCTTCCGTGATGCGGCGAAGAGCTATCGCGACCTGCCGCGCACGCTCTACCACATCCAGTGGAAGTTCCGGGACGAGGTGCGCCCCCGCTTCGGCGTGATGCGCGGCCGCGAGTTCCTGATGAAGGACGCCTACAGCTTCGATCTCGACGCGGAAGGGCTGCGGCGCAGCTACGAGGCGATGTTCGTCGCCTATCTCAGGACCTTCGCGCGCCTCGGCCTGCAGGCGGTGCCGGTGCGCGCGCCGACCGGCCCCATCGGCGGCGACCTCAGCCACGAATTCCACATCCTCGCCGACACCGGCGAGAGCGCGCTCTTCTACGATTCCGCGATCGAAGAGATTTCGCGCGAGGAATTGCTCACCGCCGACGCCTCCACCATCGCCCGGCTCACCGGCCTCTATGCGATGGAGGAGGAGGAGCACGCGAAGGTCGCGGATTGCCCGGTGCCGGCGGAGCGGCTGCGCACCCGCCGCGGCATCGAGGTCGGCCACATCTTCGCGTTCGGCACCAAGTACAGCGCGTCGATGGGCCTCAGCATCCAGACCAGGGACGGCGGCCAGGTGCACCCGCAGATGGGGAGCTACGGCATCGGCGTCTCGCGTCTCGTCGGAGGCATCATCGAGGCGAGCCACGACGCGAACGGCATCGTCTGGCCGGAGAGCGTCGCGCCCTTCCAGGTCGGCCTGATCAACATGCGCGCGGACGACGAGGCCTGCACAACGGCTGCCGATCGCCTCTATCACGATCTCACGTCCGCCGGCGTCGAGACGCTCTACGACGACCGCGACGAACGCGGCGGCGCCAAGTTCGCGACCATGGACCTGATCGGCCTGCCCTGGCAGCTGATCGTCGGCCCCAAGGGGCTGGAGCGCGGCGTGGTCGAGCTCAAGCGCCGCGCGACGGGGGAGCGGGAGGAAGTGTCGCTGGAGAGCGCGCTGGCGAGGCTGACGGGATGAAAGGAGGACCCTCACCCAACCCTCTCCCGCAAGCGGGTGAGGGCTCGGATCCCGCGACCGCGCCGACTTGCTCCTTCTCCCGCTTGCGGGAGAAGGTCGGGATGAGGGCCTTCCCTTGATCCTCACCCGCTACGAACGGATGATCGCGCGGCGCTATTTGCGGCCGGGCAAGGGCGAGGGCTTCATCTTCCTCGTCGCGGCCTTCAGCCTCGGCGCGGTCGCGATCAGCGTCATGGCGCTCGTCGTGGTGATGAGCGTGATGAACGGCTTCCGCGCCGAGCTGTTCGACAAGATCATTGGGCTGAACGGCCAGGCCGTCGTCCAAAGCTATGGCGGCCGCCTGCCCGATTGGCGTGTGATCCTCGACGAGGCGAAGCGCACGCCCGGCATCACCTCGGCCATCCCGATGGTCGAGCAGCCCCTGATGGCGAGCTCGCAAGGCCGCGTCGAGGGCGTGCTCGTGCGCGGCATGCGCGTTCCCGACATCCTCGGCAACCCGACGATCAACGGCAAGATCGTCGCCGGCTCGCTCACCGAGCTGAAGCCGGGATCGGACAATGTCGGGATCGGGCGCGAGCTCGCCGAGCAGCTCGGCGTCGGCGTCGGCGCGCAGATCAGCCTGATCGCGCCCGAAGGCCATGCAACGCCGTTCGGGACGGTGCCGCGCATCGTCGCCTATCGGGTCGCCGCTATCTTCGACGTCGGCGTGTACGATTATGACAAGACATTCGTGATCATGCCGATCGAAGACGCGCAGAACCTGCTGATGATGGGCGAAGACGTCTCCATGATCGAGCTTCGCACCGCCGATCCGGACCGGGTGCAGCAGATCCTTGCCCCGCTCTCCCGCGCCATCGCCGGCGAGGCATTGGTGAGCGACTGGCGCCAGATGAATTCATCGCTATTCCAGGCCCTGCAGGTCGAGCGGGTGACGATGTTCTCGATCCTCTCGCTGCTGATGATCGTCTGCGCCTTCAACATCTTTTCGTCCGTGATCATGCTGGTCCGCGCCAAGACTCGCGACATCGCCGTCCTGCGCACGATGGGTGCGTCGCGAGGCTCGCTGCTGCGCATCTTCATGACCGTGGGGGTAACGATCGGCGTCCTCGGCACGATCGTCGGCCTGATCCTGGCGACAATCCTGCTCTTTTTCCGGCAGGGGATGGTCGAGGGCATCCAGCACCTGACCGGCCAGAATCTCTGGGATCCGTCGATCCGCTTCATCACCGAGCTGCCGTCCAAGACCTCCCCGTTGGAGACCGCGGCGATCGTCGCCATCGCCATCGGCGCCAGCTTCCTGTTCACCCTCTACCCGGCGTGGCGGGCGGCGAACACCGATCCGGTGCAGGTGCTGCGCTATGAGTGACGTCCTCGAAGTCCGCGGGCTTCGCCGCAGCTTCACCCAGGCGGGCGTCGTCATCGACGTGCTGCGCGGCGTTGACCTCCACGTCGACAGGGGCGAGATCGTCGCCCTGCTCGGGCCATCCGGCTCCGGCAAGTCGACCATGTTGCAGGCGATCGGGCTGCTCGAAGGCGGCTTCGAGGGTTCGATCCGGATCCAGGGGCAGGAGGCGGCATCGCTGAGCAGCGACCAACGCACGCGCTTGCGCCGCGATGCGCTCGGCTTCGTCTATCAATTCCACCATCTCCTCCCGGACTTCTCCGCCGAGGAGAATGTGGTCATCCCCCAGCTCATCCACGGCGCGACCCGAGACGAGGCGCGCGAGCGGGCGGTGAGCCTGCTCGGCACGCTCGGCCTCAGCGCGCGCCTCACCCACCGTCCGAGCAAGCTTTCCGGCGGCGAGCAGCAGCGCGTCGCCGTCGCCCGCGCGCTCGCCAATCGTCCGGTCCTCGTCCTCGCCGACGAGCCTACCGGCAATCTCGACGAGGCGACCGCCGACATCGTCTTCGCCGAATTCCTGAAGCTCGTCCGCGACGAAGGCAGCGCCGCCCTCGTCGCCACCCACAACGAGCGCATCGCCGCCAAGATGGACCGAGTCCTCAGGCTGCATGAGGGGCATCTGGACCCGGCGGCAGTCGCCGCCTAGCCGGGCCGCGGATCACCCGCAGATCGCAAGACCCCAAATCGGTTCAGTCTTCCCGGACTCTCGCCGAATATCGTGCGATGTTCCCGCCCGGGGAGGGACCGGACCATGACCTATCGTGTCCTCAGCATCGACGGCGGCGGCATGCGTGGTGTTGCGCCCGCGCAAATGCTTTGCGTGCTGGACGCGGAGCTGAAGAAGGCTGGAAAGGGCAGCGTCGCCGACAATTTCGATCTGTTCGTCGGAACGTCGACGGGTTGCATCATCGCGGCAGGCCTGGCGGCGAGCGGCTCGGCTGATCAGGATCTGTCGCCGAACGCGATCAAGCAACTTTATTATAAGCGCGGCAAGGCGATGTTCCGGAAAACCCTCTGGGGCTTTAACCCCTTCGGCATCTTCGGGGGCGAGTACAAGCAGGCGTCGAAAGGCCGGGTGCTTCGAGAGGTGCTTGGCGACCTCACCCTAGGGGATCTCAAACGGAACTTCCTGGGGATCTTCTACAATATCGGCGCCGGGCCCGGCCCCATTTTCGCGCATGGCGGCCCCTCTTACGGGGACTCGGGGGAATTCAATGCGCTCAAGCTCTGGCAGGTGGTGAACGCATCCTCGAGCCCGCCCATCTATTTCGATCCCAGCAAGGTGGAGGCGGGTGCGTTTCGCGCGCGTGGCGTCGATGGCGGCCTGTTCGCGAACAACCCCGCGATGTGCGCCTATGTCGAAGCGCGCGAGCTCTCAACCGACGATATCCTGGTCGCTTCGTTCGGATGCGGGCAGCAGAGCATCGAATATCCCCATCGCCGTCGGTGGAGCTCGATCGAGTGGATTTCACCCTGGGCCGGAGCGCCGCTGATCGAGGCGATGTTCGACGGCCAGACCCAGTCGGTGTCGCACGAGATGAAATACGTCACCCAGTCGTGGTTCCGGTTCGAATTCAGCCTCGACGGCCTGCCGCCGGTCGCCCTGGACGACACGCGGCGTCAAAGCCTCGATGAAATGGTGAAAGCGGCGAATGCCTATCTGGCGTCGGATGCCGGGGACGCGCAGATGAAGGCCTTGGTCTCGGCCCTCTGAGCCGCGCACGCCGTCCGTGCTTATCCGCCCGCGCTGCGCTCGCGGCCAGCAGCCGGTCGAAGGCGATGTTGCCCCCGATGACGATAATGCCGCCGGCGAGGGTCGCGACCAGCCTGTCGCCGAGCAGGGCGAGTGGGACGGGCCGGCCGAGGTCGAGGACCAGCAGGATCAGCGGCGTCACGACCACCGAGTAGAGCAAATAGCTGCGCGCCCGCGCGACGGGGACCATGACGGCCAGTAGGCATGCGAGAACCGCCAGGACGACGGTGGAGGTAAAGCCGATGAGGATGATCGCCGCGAGGCCGACGCCGGCGATCGTGCCGATCAGCCGTTGCATGGTCTTGACCGGCACATGCTCGATCGGCCGCTGGGTCAGCAGGGCGACGGTGAGCACGATCCAGTAATAATGATGGGCCGGCCAGGCGTGCCGGATCCCGCTGGCGATCCCGAGGCCGAGCGCCAGGCGGAGCGGGAATTGCCAGCCGTCGAGCGTCCGCAAGGTCTTGCGAAAATGGGCGCGACGCTGTGCCGCCGTCGGCGTTCGCCGGGCCGGCGCCGCCTCGTCCGTGGCACTGGTCCGCTCGGTCAGCAGCATGCGGAGGACGATGTTCCAGAGCGCACCGAGACCGAAGATCAGGGCGACGAACCCTCGGTAGGCGGCCGCGCCTTCGAGAAAGCCAACGCTGAGCACGAGATAGATGCTGAAGCGGATCGCCGCGATGGCCAGTGGCCGACTGTAACCGGAGAGAAGACCCGCGACCGCGACCAGCAGGATCATGGCCGCGTCGGTCCACATTCTGCCGCCGATGGCGGTGGCGGCGGCCACAGCGAGCAAAGCGGGCAGCACCGCCCGGCCCGGGTGCGAGCCTTCCTGCGGGGCTCCAGCGGCCGAGGCCGGCGCGCCGGCGAGGAGGATCGCGCCGAGGCCGATCGTGAAGCCGGCGTCCCGATAGCCGAGCAGCAGCCCCGCCAGGACGGGCACGCCCATGCCGAGCGCGGCGACGAGGATCGTCCGAAGCCGGATCGGCTCTCCGCCCTCCATGGCGAAGATCTCGCGGCCGAGGCCGGGGCGGATACGAACGAGCGCCATGGCTCCGCTATATTCGCGGCCATCGCGGCACGGCAAATCGCGGACCGGCCTGCGCATCTGGACCCCATGGCAGCCGTCGCCTAGCCTGCGTCCGAAGGGGAGCAGCATGGCGGGGATTAAGGGTTCGAAGTTTCGGCGCGTCGGGTACGGCATTGGAGCCGCGACAGCGCTTCTGATCGTCGCAGTGTTTCTGGCTTTTGCAGGCGGACCTGTTCCGCTTGCCCACGCTTATTACATCCCCTCCGAAGCGATGATGCCGACCTTGCTCAAGAACGACCGGCTGATGGCGATCATGCTGCCGCCGAAGCCGCTGCGTCGCGGCGACACCATTCTCTTCCGTGTCGGCGATTCGACCTACATCAAGCGGATCGCCGGCCTGCCCGGCGACCGCATCGCCTTCGCGGGCGGTCGCGTGATCCTCAACGGGCAATCCGTTGCCCAGCAGCCGGTCGGTACCGAGACCGTGAACGAATTCTCCAGCCAACAGCGCGTGACGCGGCTGCGCGAGCATTTTCCCGGCGAGGAAGGCGACCATTTCATCTACGATTCCGGTCCGTCGCCGGAGGACGACATGCCGGAGCAACGCGTCGCCCTGGGGCACCTGTTCGTGCTGGGGGACAATCGCGACAACTCCGCCGACAGCCGTATTCCGCGTTCGGAGCAGGGTGTCGAGCAGCTGCCGATCGGCGACATTACCGGCCGGCCGGGCTTCTACACCTGGGGCCCCAGCCATAAGTTCGGCCAAGCGATCCACTGAGCGCAATTTAGATGTGGAAAAGCGCCACAACGGCGCTTCCGCCATGCGCATCCGAGCCCCATAACAGGCACATGGCCGCGCCCTATGTCCCGCTTCGCATCTTCTCCAGCTACACGATGCTGGAAGGAGCAATTGAACCGAAGGCGGTCGCGAAACAGGCGAAAAAGCTCGATTTCCCCGCCGCCGCGGTGACGGACCGCAACGGCCTTTACGCGGCGATGGCGTTTACGGAGGCGTGCCGGGACGAGGGGGTGCAGCCGATTGTCGGCACGATGCTCGCGGTCGCGCGGCCGGGGCCGCAGGCGGCGCTCGATTGGCTCGCTCTCTACGCGCAAAACGATCGGGGCTACGACAATCTCTGCGCCCTGGTGTCGCAGGCGCATCTCGGACGGCCGGTCGAGGATCCGGCGCATGTGACGCTGGAGGCGCTGGAGGGGCGGACCGACGGTCTGATCGCGCTGACCGGAGGCGGGGAGGGCGCGCTCGCCCGGTTGCTGGCCGCCGAGCAGAAGAACGCCGCCGACGAGATGCTGCGCCGCCTCGTCGTGCTCTTCCCGAACCGGCTCTACGTCGAGCTCAGCCGCCGCGGCGACGCGGTCGAGCAGCAGGCCGAGGCGGCTCTGATCGATCTCGCTTACGCGCATCACCTGCCGCTCGTGGCCACCAACCCGGCCTCCTTCGCCGAACCGCATTTCCACGCCGCCCACGACGCGATGCTGTGCATCGCCCAGTCGAGCCAGATCGACCGCGACGACCGCACGCGCTCCTCGCCCGAGGCCTGGATGAAGCCGGCCGTCGATATGCGGGCTCTGTTCCGCGACCTACCCGAGGCCATCGAGAACACCTCCGTCGTCGCCCGCCGCTGCGCCTTCGGCGCGCCGAAGCGCAAGCCGATCCTCCCCAGCATTGCCGGCGACAAGGAAGGCGAGGCCGAGCAGCTCCGCCGCGATGCGCGCGAAGGGCTGGAGAAAAGGCTCGCCGACTATCCGGAGCTCACGCCCCAGGATCGGCAGGCCTATGTCACCCGCCTCGACTACGAGATCGACGTCATCGTCGGCATGGGCTTTCCGGGCTATTTCCTGATCGTCGCCGATTTCATCAAGTGGGCGAAGGAGAACGGTATCCCGGTCGGCCCGGGCCGCGGCTCGGGTGCCGGCTCGGTGGTCGCCTGGTCGCTGACGATTACCGATTTGGATCCGCTCCGGCTCGGCCTGCTGTTCGAGCGCTTCCTCAATCCCGAGCGCGTGTCGATGCCGGACTTCGACATCGACTTCTGCGAAACAAGGCGCGGCGAGGTCATCCGCTACGTCCAACAGCGCTACGGCACCGACAAGGTCGCCCAGATCATCACCTTCGGAAAGCTGAAGGCGCGTGCGGTGCTGAAGGACACCGGCCGCGTCCTCCAGATGCCCTACGGCCAGGTCGACCGGCTCGCCAAGCTGATCCCCAACCACCCGACGGATCCCTGGACGCTGGAGCGGGCACTGAACGGCGTCTCGGAGCTCGCCGCCGAGTACAAGAACGATGCCGACATACGGCGCCTGTTCGATCTCGCGATGAAGCTGGAAGGCCTGCCGCGCCACAGCTCGACCCACGCGGCCGGCGTGGTGATCGGCGACCGGCCGCTCGACCAGCTCGTCCCGCTCTACCGCGATCCGCGCTCCGACATGCCGGTCACCCAGTTCGACATGAAATATGTCGAGGCGGCGGGGCTGGTGAAGTTCGACTTCCTGGGCCTGAAGACCCTCTCCGTCCTCCAGAAGGCCGTGCAGATGCTGGCGAAGCGCGGCGTCGAGGTCGATCTCGACCGGCTCGCCTGGGACGATTCCGAGGTCTACGACCTCCTGAAGCGCGGCGAGACGGTCGGCGTGTTCCAGCTCGAATCGGAGGGCATGCGCCGCACGCTCGCGGCGGTGAAGCCGACCTGCTTCGAGGATATCATCGCCCTCGTCTCGCTCTACCGGCCGGGTCCGATGGACAATATCCCCAGCTTCGGCGCCCGCAAGAATGGTCGCGAACCCATCCAATATCCGCACCCGATGCTCGAGAACGTGCTGAAGGAGACCTACGGCATCTTCGTCTACCAGGAGCAGGTGATGGAGGCGGCGAAGGTGCTCGCCGGTTACAGCCTCGGCGAGGCCGATTTGCTCCGCCGCGCCATGGGCAAGAAGATCAAGGCGGAGATGGACGCGCAGCGCGCCGGCTTCGTCGCCGGCTGCCAACGGGTGAACGGCATACCGGCCGGCAAGGCGAACGAATTGTTCGACTTGATCGACAAGTTCGCCGGCTACGGCTTCAACAAGAGCCACGCCGCCGCCTACGCCCTCGTCGCCTATCAGACGGCGTGGCTGAAGGCGCATCATCCGGTCGAATTCTACGCCGCCTCGATGTGCTTCGACATGCACCAGACGGACAAGCTCGCCATCTTCGTCGAGGACATGCGGCGGATGGAGGTCGCGTGTCTGGCGCCCTCGATCAACGCCAGCGAGGCGGAGTTCGCGGTGGAGCAGGCAGGGGAAGGGCTTGCCGTCCGCTACGCCCTCGGAGCGCTGAAGGGGGTGGGCGAGAAGGCGATGGAGCAGCTCGTCGAGGAGCGCCGGGCGAACGGGCGCTTCCGCTCGCTCGACGATTTCGCCGAGCGGATCGATCCGCGGCTGCTCAACCGCCGCCAGCTCGAAAGCCTCGCCGCCGGCGGCGCTTTCGACGAATTGTCGCCGAACCGCGCCTCCGTCTTCGCCGCGGCCGAGACGATCCTCGCCCACGCCGCCAGCGCCGCCGAGGCGCGGACGAGCGGCCAGGGCGGCCTGTTCGGCGGCGGCGAGAGCAACGTCGTGCCGATCCGCATGCCCACCGCCGCCGCCTGGACGATGGCCCAGTCCATGGCGGGGGAGAAGGAGGCGTTCGGCTTCTATTTCTCGGCCCATCCGGTCGACCGCTACCGCCACCTCGCCGAGGCGCATGGCGCGCGGAGCTTCGCCGCCCTTGGCGCGCTGCCCGCGTCGGCGGAGGGCGGCCGCACGCCCGGCGTGATGGCCGGGCTGATCGAGGACGCCCGCTGGCGCACCTCCGCGCGCGGCCGCCGCTATCTGATGGCGACCTGCTCCGATTCCTCGGGCCAATTCATTGCCACCGTGTTCGACGACGATGCCGCCGCGCGGGTGGAGGAAGCGGCGAAAAGCGGCGGCTGCGCTTTGCTCAACGTCGAGCTGGACCGCCGTCCGGGCGAGGAGGCGCCGCGCGTCACCATCCGCTCGCTGCAGATGTTCGAGAGCCTCTCCAAGCGCACGCGCCTGCAGCTCGAGGTCGAGGTGGAGGATGCCGAAACCGTCCGCCGCCTCGCCGCCGCTCTGGCGAACGATCGCGGCGGCAGCGGCGAGCTGCGCCTGCGGGTGAAGCTCGATCAGGGCGAAGCGGAGCTCGTCCTCGGCCGCGACTTCCTCCTCGACGCCGAGCTCGCCGCCCGCATCGAGCGGATCGACGGCGTCACTGCGGTGCGGCTTGCCGTCGCGCCCGCGCCCCGACTTGCGCTTGTTTCCTGAGAGCATAGACTGACCTCCTCCAAGGAGGGGTCCGATGCTTGGTGGGATGCAGGACTGGCCGTTGAGGGTGATGCGCATCCTCGACCATGCCGAGCGCGAGCACGGCACGCGCGAGATCGTTTCGCTGGAGGCCGGCGGCAAGACGCGAACCAATTGGGCCGGCGTCGCCCGCGACGCGCGGCGGATGGCGCGGGCGCTGGAGCGGTTCGGCGTGAAGAAGGGTGACCGCATCGGCACGCTGGCGATGAACCACGGCCGGCACCTCGCCGCCTGGTATGGCGCGATCGGCGTCGGGGGCGTGCTGCACACGATCAACACGCGGCTGTTCGATGAGCAGCTCGTCTACATCGGCAACCATGCCGAGGACCGGGTGCTGTTCTACGACAAGATCTTCGCGCCCCTGGTCGAGCGGCTGAAGCCGCGCTGGACCAGCATCCGGCATTATGTCTGCTTCGACAACGGCGAGTTCGACGCGCTGCTCGCCGGCGAGGACGACGATTATGCCTGGGTGGAGGGCGACGAGCGCGAGCCGGTGATGCTCTGCTACACAAGCGGCACCACCGGCAATCCCAAGGGCGTGCTCTACGAGCATCGTTCGACCCTCATCCATGCGATGATGCAGATCTCGCCGGACATCTTCGACCTCTCCGCCCGCTCGGTCGTGCTGCCGGTCGTGCCGATGTTCCACGCCGGCGGCTGGGCGCTGCCGTTCTCGACCGCGATGGTCGGCGGCAAGCTCGTTTACTCGACCGATTACACGCCGCAGGTGATGTGCGATCTGATGCACGAGGAGGGCGTCACCCACACCGCCGGCGTGCCGACTGTGTGGCTCGGCCTGATGAACCATGTCGAGGCCACCGGCGCGGATCTCGGCAGGCTTTCCACGCTTCTCATCGGCGGTTCGGCGGCGCCGCGGGCGATGATCCGGTATTTCACGGATCGCGGCGTCCGCGTCGGCCACGCCTGGGGCATGACCGAGACGTCGCCGATCGGCACGGTCGGAGGCGCGACCGGCGACTGGGACCTGCTCGATGAGGAGCAGAGGCTCGATTATATGTGCAAGCAGGGCCGGGTGCCGTTCGGCGTCGAACTGCGCACGGTCGACGAGGAGGGGAATGTGCTCCCGCGCGACGGCAAGAGCTCCGGACGCCTGCAGACGCGCGGGCCATGGGTCGTTCGCCATTATTTCCAGGACGGACGCGGCCCGGTCATCGACCAGGACGGCTGGTTCGACACCGGCGACGTTGCCGCCCTCCATCCGAACGGCGTCCTCCAGATCACCGACCGCGCCAAGGACGTGATCAAGTCGGGCGGCGAGTGGATCAGCTCGATCGACCTCGAAAACGCCGCCGTCGGCTGCCCCGGCGTCGCCGAGGCCGCGGCGGTGGGGGTGCGGCATCCAAAGTGGGACGAGCGGCCTTTGCTGCTGGTGGTGAAGAAGGAGGGGGTGGAGGTGACGCCCGACTGCATCATCGCCCACCTCTCCAACCATGTCGCCAAATGGTGGCTGCCGGATGAGATATTGTTCGTGGACAGCTTGCCCCACACCGCGACGGGCAAGCTGCTGAAGACGGCGCTGAGGGAGCAGTATCGGGATTACCAGCTCGGCGGCACGGGCGCGGAGGATGAGCCCAGGATCGCGGCTCCGGCATCCCGAGCCTAGCGGAACGGCCAAGCTCCTCCCCGGAACGGGGAGGGGGACCAGCCGAAGGCTGGTGGAGGGGGGGCCGCATCAGGCAAAACGAAGCTCAGGAAATCTACACGGTCTCAGGGCCCCCTCCACCGCACTTCGTGCGGTCCCCCTCCCCGTTCCGGGGAGGAGCTAAAGCAGCCGCAATTGCGGCCCGCATGGCGGCACGAACAAATCCGTCCGCAGCTTCCGCCTCTCCCGGTTCAGCCCGTGCTTCTTTGCCGCCACCTCGAAGCGCACGCGCAGCAGCTCGGCCCAGGGGCCGGAGCCTTGGAAGCGGGTGAACCAGTTAGGGTCATTGTCCTTGCCGCCGCGCATGTCGCGGATGATGTTCATGACCTTCTGGGCGCGGTCCGGGAAATGCTCGTCGAGCCAGGCGCGGAAGAGCGGCGCCACTTCGTGCGGCAGCCGCACGGGCAGGAAGAATGCAGCTTTCGCGCCAGCTTCCGCCGCCGCTTCCACGATCGCCTCCACCTCATGGTCGGTGATGCCCGGCACGACCGGCGCGATCGCCACCATCGCCGGCACGCCCGCTTCGTTCAGCGCTTTCACCGCCGCCAGCCGCTTGCGCGCCGCCGGCGCCCGCGGCTCGAGCGTGCGCGAGATTTCCGGCGTCAGCGAGGTGACGGAGAGGGCCACCGCCGCCAGCTGCTCCGAGGCCATGGCCGAGAGGATGTCGAGGTCGCGCAGCACCCGGTCCGACTTGGTGGTGATCGTGACCGGATGCTTTGTCTCGGCCAGCACCTCCAGCACCGAACGGGTGATCCGCCATTTGCCCTCGATCGGCTGATAGGGATCGGTGTTCGTCCCCATCGCCATCGGCCGGACGCGATAGCCGGGCTTCGCCAGCTCCTCGCGCAGCAGTTTCGCCGCATCCGGCTTGGCGAACAGCTTCGTCTCGAAATCGAGGCCGGGCGAGAGATCGTGAAAGGCGTGGGTCGGCCGCGCGAAGCAGTAGATGCAGCCATGCTCGCAGCCCCGGTACGGATTGATCGAGCGGTCGAAGCCGATGTCGGGCGACGAATTGCGGGTGATGATCGTCTTCGGCTTCTCGACCGTCACCGTCGTGCGGAGGGGAGGGGCCTCGCCGTCCACTTCCTCCCGCGCGTCGAGCCAGTCTCCGTCCGTCTCCCGTTCCGGGAGATTGAAGCGCGTCGGCGTCCGGTTCTCAGGCGCGCCGCGCCCGGCACGGGCATCGGGGCGAGTCACATGAGCAAATTAGCGCCAGGACAGAACATATCAAGAACATTCTGTCGTTCGGCGCCTTTTGATCGCCCCGGCAGGCCCAAAGGCCAAAAAAGCAATCATCGTGCCAGCCGGACACATTGTGCGCCAAGGTGCCCGAAAACGGCGACTGGCCGATCAACGCCGCCTCTTACGTGAACGCCAGATTAATGTAATTTGACACGACTCGCTGGGGGAGTGGGGTCATGCGCTATCGGCCGGTGGTGTTCCTTGCGCTGCTCGCAGCGCATGGGGCGCCTCATCATCGTCAGCATCATCATCCGATGCCCTATGGGCATATGGGCCTGCACGACGGCGGCTCGCCGCGCGACTTCAACCGCACCCTCAATCATCTGGACAAGACGGAATTCCACTTCGTCCAGCGACGCTTCGACCGAATCGACCTCGGCAATGGCGCGAAGCTCGGTGTCGGCTTCATCGGAGGCCACCATATGGGCCTGAAGCTCAAATTGCCTCTCTAGCATCGCCGCCGCGGCGCCCGGATGAGCGCCGCGGCGGGTTTGGTTCAGCCTCTTCTTACCAGGTCAGGCCGGCGCGCGCGTAGATGAAGCGGCCGTTGAACCCGAAGGGCGAGTAGAAGGGAAAGCCAACGGTGCCGGTCGTGTTGATGTTGATCGGCTCCGCCTTCGGATAGACGTCGAACAGATTGTCGACGCCCAGCCCCAGCTGCAGCCCCTTGGTCATGTGGTAGCGGAACTCGAAGTCGGTGATCGTGTGCTTCCCGGTGTTGACGTCGGCCGCGGCGGTCGTCCCAGGCTGCAGCACGTTGCCGTAATAGGTCGCGCGCAGGGTCGCGCCGAGCGGACCATCGGTCCAGTCGAGCGTCCCCGTCACCTTCTCCCCCGGGGTACCGGAGGTCATCGTCAGCTGCCGGTTCCGAGCGAACAGGGTGATGTTCGGAATGGCCGACGTGGAGACCGGAATCCGGGTCAGCTTGATCTGGTTGATGTTGGCCGCGACGGTGAAGTCGAACGTGCCGGCACTCTGGGTGTGGGCGCGATAATGGCCGACGGCGTCGATGCCCTTCGTCGTCGAGGCGAGACCGTTGATGAAGAAGCGCGCCTGCGGGACGTTGAACGGCGCCAGCAGCGCCGCGATGATCGCGTTGGTGGCCGGGTTGGTGGTGTTCGCCGCAATATTCTCCGACAAAGCGAGCTGGTTGCGAAGTCGGATCTGGTAGGCGTCGACGGTGAGGTCGAAGCCGCCGAGGCGGAAGACCGCGCCCGCCGACAGATTGGTCGACTTCTCCGGCTGCAGCGGCTTGCCGCCCAGCGCGACGGAAACCGGCGCGACCGACGGGAAGGTGCCGGTCAGCACCGGCACGCCGTTCTGCACCACCGAAGCAATCGAGGTGAAATAGGATTGCTGGAGCGACGGTGCGCGGAAGCCGGTCGAGGCCGTGCCGCGCAGCGCGAAGGCATGGCTGAAATCGTAGCGCGCCGAGATCTTGCCGGTCGCGGTCGTGCCGAAGTCCGAATAATCCTCGCCGCGGCCGGCGACGCCGAGCAGGAACTTGTCGGTCACCTGCGCTTCGAGATCGACATAGGCGCTGCCGTTGCTGCGGTGCTTATTGATCTCGTTGACCGGTGCGAAGCCGAGGAAGCCCTGGGCGCCGGTGCCGGTATAGGAATTGACCTCGCCCTGCTTGATCTGGAAGCCCTCGCGCCGGCCTTCGACGCCGAAGGCGACGTTCAGCGACTGGAAGACGTCGAACTTGCGCGAGACGTCGACGCCGCCGACGAGCTGGTCGTAGATCAGCGCGCCGTCGTAGAAATTGTGCGGCGTCGCTCCGAGAAGCGAGAAATTGGCGCTGTTCAGCGTGCGGTAGTCGATGCGGTTGCGGCCGTAGCTGACCTTGGCGTCGATATGCCACTCGCCGGCATCGCCCTTGATGCCGAAGGCCGAATTGAGGTCCTTCGAGTGGGTGTTGATCAGCGGCAGGAAGCCGTTCGGATAGCCGGCCAGCGTCGAGGAGGCGGTCGGCAGGCGGGGGAAGGCGGCGCTGGAGGTGTCGCGATACTGATAGCCGGCCCAGCCGTAGATCCCCCAATTCTCGCCGATCGAGGTGCCGGCGTTCACGAAGCCGGTATATTGCTTGACCTCCGGGTCGCCGAAGCGGGAGTCGACGCGCGGCACCGGGAGGCGCAGGTCGACGTCGCCGCGGCTGGTCGGCTGGCGATCGAGATATTCGCCGGAGACGGTGATGTAGCCGTCCTTGCCGAAGCCGATGCCCTGCCAGGCGGAGGCGGTGAACTCATGCTCGCCCGAGACGTGGCGGCTGTTGCGCGCCGTGTTCACGTCGGTGTCGTAGAATCCGTAATTGACCGTCGCGCCGCCGCCCGAACGGGCCTGGCGCAGGATCAGGTTGACGACGCCGGCGATCGCGTCCGAGCCGTATTCGGCCGAGGCGCCGTCGCGCAGCACCTCGATGCGGTCGAGCGCCACGGTCGGGATGGTGTTGAGGTCGACGGCGGCGGCGCCGCGGCCGACCGAGGAGTTGATGTTGAGCAGCGCCGACGGGTGGCCGCGGACGCCGTTGATCAGCACCAGGGTTTCGTCGGGCGACAGGCCGCGCAGGGTGGCCGGGCGGATGGCATCGGTGCCGTCGACCACGGAGGCACGGGGAAAGTCGATCGACGGCGCGACGTTCGAGAGCGCCTGGGCAAGCTCGGTCGTGCCCTGCTGCTGGATCGTGGCGCCGCTCAGCACGTCGACCGGCGAGGCGGTCTCGAGCCGCGAGCGGCCGCCGACGCGGGTGCCGGTGACGACGATGTCGGCATTGCTCTCGGTGCTCGTGCCGGCCTGGTCTTGCGGCGGCAGCTGGGTCGTGTCGCCGCCGGTGGTGGGCGTCGCCGGGCCCTGCTGGGTCTGGCCGGGCGCCGGGCTGGCCTGCGCGAGGGCGGCGGAGCCCAGCGCCAAAGCGGCAACGGAGACCGAGGCACGAACCAGGAACGAAACGTTACGCATTCGAAATTATCCTTTCGGTGGAATAGCTTCTTGCACTGCAACATAGGCTTGGGATCCCCCAGTGGAATGCCCGCGCAAGCGCCGTCGGAAGCTTTGCTTCGGCTGTGTGGCACTTAGGCAACAATGACAGGGGGCCTGGATGGTCCTCAATGGGCGGTCTCGTTTCCGACCGCGCGGGCGCTCCTACCCGGTTGTTTTCAGCGATCATGACATTTCGTTGAGGATTGAACCCAAGCCCGTTATGATTCGTTCTGTTGCCGGTACAACGAGGGGAGGATTCCCAATGAAGAAATTGATTCTTGCTGCCAGCCTGGTTCTCGGCGTCGCCGTCATTCCGGCCGCGGCGAGCGCGCAGGATTATCCGCCCTGCGGCCGGGACGTCACCGACAAGTGCATGCAGACCCGTGAGGGCGGCGGGCACATGATGATGGGCGACCACCACCATATGATGCGGCATCACCATATGCGGCATCACACGCATCACCACCACCACCACAAGGGCTGATTGGCCTTCAATTCGGCGAGCACCGCCGTCCGCTTGCGCGGGCGGAGGTGTTCAGTCGTCCTCGCCGCTGGTGATGTCGATCCGCTCGTGGGTTCGCCTGGGCCGGCGCCGGCTTCGGAGGAACGCGGCAATGCCGATCGCAACCATCAACGCGAGAATGAGATAGGCAATGAGGTTTCGATCGGTCACGCATTCTTCCCATAAACAGAGCGCCCGAAGGTCCGAACCGCCGGGCGCCAGGGGTGGTGATCCAGCCCGTCCTGAGAGGGCAGCTGCCGGTCTAAGGTGAATGCGGCGTTCGTCAAGTTACGAACTCGTCATCGGCAAGGCTGCGCCAGAACAGGACGAAAAATCGTCCGCTTATGTCGGCTACACGACATTCAGCTGCGGGCATTGCTGCTATCGGCGAGTCGAATTCGTCTTGATGGCAGTCGCAGGGCAAAGTGAGCGTCGAGCAGGTCGAGATTTTCAGGCAACGCGCGCAGCAGGAGCGCGCCCGTGCCGCCGCGATCACGCATCCCGGCCACAAGGCTGCCGCCCTGAAGCTGGCGGACCAATATGACGCCGTCGCCGATTCCTACGCCAAGCTGATCGAACTCGGCGGCAGCATGTTCGAGTGAAGCGCGGCGGCTGCGGCAGGAAGTGAACCAGGCGAGACAGAGGCTCCGATCACTCGTGCGGAGCCGTTACAGCCCCCGCCCCATGCCTCGCCTGGGCCGCTGCTGAGCAACGGCAAGCCGCTCTGTAGACGGGGAATCTTTCCAACTCTTCCATCGCCGGCGCCCCCTGTCGCCGTCATGGCGTCGATCGAATGTGAACCCGTTGCGAGGCGGATCGTTTCGGAGGCAATGAGCGACGTCGAGATCGTCTTCCCGAAGGGGCGCGAGGCCGCCGTCCGCCGGCTGCACGACGCGCTGGCGGAGGCGGGCTACGACGTCGGTAGCCGGGAAATGGGGGAGGGGGACCGCACTTCGGCTGACAAGGACGCGAGCGCGGTGCTGATCCTGTGGGACCGCTCGACCATGGCCCATCCGGGGTTGCAGGCGGTGGCGGCCGCCGCCCGCAGCCGCGACCGCGCGATTGACGTGTCGGTCGACGGGATCACCCCGCTGGACCTCGACGACGACCGCAAGCTGGTCCACCTCTCAGGATGGCGCGGCGATGCCCATCATCCCGGCTGGCGCAAGATCCTCGCGCGGCTAGACGAGCTTTGCGCACGCCGCGCGGCACCGCTCCCGCGCCTGGCGGCGGCGCCTTCCGGAACCGAGACGCGGGCACCGGCGGGCGGGAAAGGCGATGCCCGGCCGGCACGATCGGCAGGCGCGGGACGGGCCTTGCTGGCGGCAGCGGCGGGAATCCTGGTCGTCGCCCTCGCCCTGGCGGCGTTGCTGATGTCACGGGGACCCCAAGGGCCGAGGCCGCAAAGCCCGCCCCCTCCGGCCGCGCCGCCCGCCGCCGCTCCGGCGGAACAACTGGCCACATCCGGCGAAACCGCACAACCTGCGCCGGCCCCGGCTGCCCCAGGTTCGTCGTCGCAACCCGCGCCCGTTGCTGCGGGGGAGGCCGCGGTGCCGCCGGCTGCGCAATCTCCGGAGGCGAGCCAAGCTGCACCAGTCGCCGCGACCGGCGCCCCCGCGCCGGAAAAGGCGCGCAGCCCCAAGTCGGGTCACGAGCGGCATCGCCCCGCGATCCACTACACCCGTTATTCTAAGACGATGCGCCTGTTCTGCGAGCGCGCCGGGCGCGGGACGCCCCAATGCCGCCTCTTCCATGAGGCGACGCAACCCTGATCTTGCTAGGCGGCGTCGGCCTGGCGGCCGTCCCAGCGGGCAATGACGCGGCCTTCCGCCACGATCTCCACCAGCCCGGCGGCGCCGTGATGCTGCCAGTCGGCGATGACCGCCGCGTCATTGGCATAAGGCAGCCAGCGGCGCGTGCGTACACCGTCGCGCGTCTCGATCAGGATTCCATATTCGGTCATCAACCCCACTCCCCGCCGTCTTTTGCCACGTCGCCGCTTCCTGATCCAGATCAAATGCCGCCACATTGGGCGCAGGGGCGGCACGGATCGGCGCTTGCGCGGTCCCGCGGCGCCCCGCATGACAATGCGGCTACGCACGCGAGGGGAGGGGTTCCGGATGGGATTGGCCAGGCAATTCGCTCGTCTTCTGGGGTTGGCTCTCGGTCTTGCGCTGGCGGCGCCTGCGGCGGCGACCGGTGTCGCGCCGAAGCCGCCCATGGGGTGGAACAGCTGGGACGCCTACGGCTTCACCGTCGACGAGGCGCAGTTCAAGGCGAATGCCGCGATCCTGGCCGGGATGAAGGGTTTCGGCTGGTCCTACGCGGTGATCGACGAAGGCTGGTACATGGCCGATCCGCTCGGCGCGACCGTCGCCGCCCGCGCCTATCGGCTCGACCCCTACGGCCGGCTCGAGCCGGTGGTGAGCCGCTTCCCCTCGGCGGCGGACGGTCACGGCCTCAAGGCGCTGGCCGACTGGACCCACGCCCGCGGGCTGAAGTTCGGCATCCACATCGTCCGCGGCATCCCGCGCGCGGCGGTCGAGGCGAATTTGCCGATCGCCGGCTCGCACTTCCACGCCGCCGACGCCGCCGACCGCGCCGCCACCTGCCCGTGGGACGAAGGCAATTACGGCGTCGCCGACAATGACGCCGGCCAGGCCTGGTACGATTCCCTGCTCAAGGAATATGCCGGATGGGGCGTCGACTTCCTCAAGGTCGACTGCATTTCCGACCACCCCTACCGGCCGACCGAGATGGTCCAGATTGGGAGGGCCATCGCCAAGGCGGGGCGGCCGATGGTGCTGAGCCTGTCCCCGGGGCCGTCGCGCGTCGCCAATGTCGAGGGGATGGCGCGCTGGGCGCAGATGTGGCGCATCTCGGACGATCTCTGGGATTCCTGGGCCTTCCCGCATCCCGACCCTTCGACCGAATTCCCGAATGGAATCCTCTCCGCTTTCGATCGGCTGGCCTTGTGGAATCCCTATGCGGGCCCGGAACGCTGGCCTGACGCCGACATGCTGCCCTTCGGTTCGCTGCGCCCGCATCCCGGCTGGGGCGATCCGCGCCTCTCGCGCCTGACGGCCGAGGAGACGCGCACCGCGTTCACCCTCTGGGCGATCGCCCGCTCGCCCCTGATCCTCGGCGGCAATTTCTCCGAGATGGAGCCGTGGCTGCACGACGTGCTGACCAACCGTGACATCATAAGCCTCGATCAGGAGGATCGCGTGAGTCGTCCGGTCTTCCCGACGAATGCGCCGGTCGACCTGCGGGTTTGGGCTTCGGGGCTTCGCGGCCGTGCAATCGATACCGTCGCGCTTTTCAACATCGCTGAGGCACCTTTGACAATAGACGTACCCTGGTCCGCGCTCGGCTTGGCCGAAGGTCGGTTCGCCGCCTGCGATCTCTGGACACGGACGCCGCTGCCGCCATCCCGGCAAGCCGCGATGACCATTGCGCCGCACGGCGTGGCGGCGCTGCGCGTCGGGCCAGCCGGCGGGCCACCTCCGGCCTGCCGCTAGGCCCCGCTCCCGTAAACCTGCTGCCGGCACGCCTGCTGCGCGGCGTGGATCTTGTCGTCATTGGCCTCGTCGCCGTCGCTCGCCTTCATCCCGCTCGCGCGGATCTTTTGCGTCGTGCAGGCGCAGAGCTGCTGATGCTCCCGCGCCGCCTTCGGATTCGACGGGGCGATGCGCTGGCAATCGGCGTCGATGGTCTGCGCGATGGACTCGACGAACGGATCGTCCGCGCTGCCACCCTTGCCGCAGCCGGCCAGCGCCAGCGGCAGCAGCAGCGCCAGGAAAATCGCGGTGCGTTTCATCGACGATGCACTCCCTTTGCGCGGCATAATGCATTTCGGTGCGCAGATCGTTAAGCGGGAGCCGAGATGAGCGACATCGTTCGGACCGCGTGCTGCCGCTGCGGCGCTCTCCAGGCCGTGTGCACGGGCGAGCCGGTGCGCGTCTCCGTCTGCCATTGTTTCGAATGCCAGAGACGGAGCGGCAGCGCCTTCGCGGCCCAGGCGCGCTGGCCCGAGGACAAGGTTGCCGTCTCCGGCCCGTTCAAGATGTGGAGCCGCACCGCCGACAGCGGCGGCCGCTGCGATTATTGTTTCTGCCCGGAATGCGGCTCGACCGTCGTTTATTCGAACGAGGGTTGGCCCGGCGTTCTCGCGATTCCGCTCGGCGCCTTTTCCGATCCGGAATTCCCGGCGCCTGCTTTCTCGGTCTACGAGCACCGCAAGCATCCTTGGGTCGCGATCCTCGGCGACCAGGTGGAGCACAGCGCAACCCCCAGCACCGCCCGCGCCCCGGGGTTTCGGTCTTGCGAACCAAGCGGCCCTCGCGGCGTTGAGCCGGGAGGGAGATGATCGAACCGAAGGCGCCTGGACCGGCCCCCGAAGGCAGAGGACGGCCGGTGCGCGGCCCCGCGGCCTATGCCTTGGCCGGGATGGCCGCGGTCATAGCACTCTGGTTCCTCCAGAAGACGGCGCTCGCCTTCCTCCTTATTTTCCTCGCGATCGTCACCGCGATCCCGCTGGAAGGGGCGGTCCGCTGGCTCCGGCGGCATGGCGTGCCGAGGCGGCTCGCTCTCCTCATCACCCTCGTCCTGTTCGTCGCCTGCTTCGTCGCCGTCTTCATCCTGGTCGTGCCGACGCTCGTCCAGCAGGTTTCGGACCTGCTGCCCAAGATCCCGAAATTCCTGAGCGACGCCGAACAGCGCATCGCGGCGCAACTCACCGAATTCCCAGAGCTGCAGGGTGCGCTGAGCGGGCAGTCGCAGGCGCAGGGCCAGCTTCCCTCGATGTTCGACGTGATCGGCCGACTCGGCGGCGCCTCTTTGTCGGTGCTCGGTTTCGCGACCTTGCTGATCCTTTATCTGTCGGCTGTCCTCTACATCACGATCAATCCGTTCCCGCTGATGCGCGGCTATGTGGAGGCGCTGCCGGTGCGCCTCCGCAAGCCGGGCATCCGCGCCTATCGCAGCGCCTCGACCGCGGTGCGCGGCTGGATCCGGGCGAATGCCATCGTCGGCCCGATCGAGGCGGTGGCGAGCGGCGTGTTCCTCTCCTTCATGCACGTGCCCGGCGCGATCGTCTGGGCGTCGCTCGCCTTCTTCGCCGAGTTCGTGCCGCGCATCGGCGGCTACATCATGGCGGTGCCGCCGGTGATCGTCGCGCTCGCCGTCGACGTGCGGACGGCGGTCTGGACGGCGCTCTTCTACCTGGTGATGACCGAGGCGCTCGGCACGTTCCTCGCCCCGGTCATCCGTGGCCAGACGATGCGGATCCATCCCGTCGTCATCCTGTTCGCGACTTTGGCCGCCGCGCTTGCCTTCGGCCTGATCGGCGCGCTCGTCGGCACGCCGGCGGCCGCCTTCGTCACCGCTTATTATCGCGAATTCTATCTGCGCCCGAGCGAAAGGGCGGCGGCGGTCAGGCGGCCGCGGGGCGGTTGAACGCTTCGCCGATCTGGGCCGTCAGCTCGGAGAGCGGCGACGAGTCCCGCAAAGGCTCCGCCACCGTCAGCAGCAGCCCGATCGGTGGCAGCGGCTCCGCCGGCTTCAGCGCGGCGAGCGATCCGGAGGCGAGCGCGTCGTCCACGGCATAAGACGGCAGCACGCCGATCGTTTCACCGTCGAGCACGCCGTGCTTCACTCCGTCGACGCTGCCCGCGGATTCGAAGCGCGGGCTGAGGCCGCGGTCGGCGAACCAGGCGCGCAGCAGCGCATTGAAGGCGCCGTCGGGATCCGCGAGCAGGAAAGTGCGCGGGCCGAGATCCGCCCGGGCCACCGGCGTCAGCGCCAGCGGATTGTCGGGCGAGACGACGAGGCGCAGGGCGGCCGCGCCGAGCTTGCGCGTGCCCTCGCGCTCGGCCGCCATATCCGCCCCCTCGACGGTGAGCGCCGCATCGAGCTCGAAACGGTCGACGCGTTTGCGGAGGTCGCCGCAGAGGCCAATCGCGATCCGCACCTCCACCCGCGGCCAATGACGGCGAAAGGCGGCGAGAGGGGCGGGGAGCAGGAACGAGCTGATCGATTCCACCACGCCCAGCCGGACGATGCCCCGGCTCTTGGCGGAGACGGCGGCGAGCGCGGTCTCGGAGGCAAGGATCAAGGCGCGCCCGTGCGGCAGCAGGGCTTGGGCCGCGGGGCTGAGCGCGGCTTCGCGGCCCGGTCGGCGCAGCAGGATCGGCGTTCCGACGATCCGCTCGAGGGACAGCAGGGTCTCCGAGACGGTCGACTGCGCCAGTCCCAGCGCCCGCGCCGCGGCCGCGATACCGCCATGGTCGTCGATGGCGACGAGGATGCGGCAATGGCGGACTTCAAGATCCCTGCTCATCGCTGCCCCAGCCTGTCCCAGGCCTGTTGAGACCATTTGGCCCCGTTTTGTCGAGGGGCTATCGGTTTTTCCGATGCCTTGATCGGAGTTTTGGAACCCCTTCGGCGCCAGCGCAAGCTCCGTCCCTGCGGGTGGGTCGGCAAACCGTCCCCCGCGTAACGGCGTGAAAAGGGGACGATATGATTTCGCGACACCGGCTGCTTGCCTCGACGATCCTATGCGGCGCGCTGTTCGCCGGCACCGCCGCCCAGGCGCAGGACCAGAAGGGGGACACGCAGCCGCAAAGCGGCCCGGTCGAAGCGGCGGCGCCCACGCCGGCCACCGGCCAAACGGGAGACCAGGGCGCGATCGTCATTACAGGCTCGCGCATTCCGCAGCCCAATCTGACCTCGGTCAGCCCGGTCACCGTCGTCAACAGCGAGGAGGTGCGCCTGTCCGGCACGACGCGGACCGAGGATCTGGTGAACGCCCTGCCGCAGGTGAGCGCCAGCCAGGCGGGCAACCTCTCGAACGGCTCGACCGGCACGGCGACCCTCAATCTTCGCAATCTTGGCACGAACCGTACCCTGGTGCTGATCAATGGTCGGCGTCTCGTCCCGGGTGACCCGAGCTCCGCAGCCGCCGACATCAACTTCATCCCCGCAACCCTGGTCGAGCGCATCGATGTCCTCACCGGCGGCGCCTCGTCGGTCTACGGCGCCGACGCCGTCGCCGGCGTCGTCAACTTCATCATGAACACGAACTTCGAGGGCATCCGCCTCGACGGGCAGTACAGCTTCTATAATCACGACAATAACGAGACCGTGCTCGTTCCCGGCCTCACCGCCCGCGGTTTCGGCTATCCCCATGGGCCGGTGGCCGACGGCGGCACGATCGACGTGTCGGGCCAGATCGGCGCCTCGTTCGACGACGGCCACGGCCATGTTGTTGCCTACGGCACCTACCGCAAGCTCGACGCGGTCACCCAGGACAAGCGCGATTACAGCGCCTGCGTCGCGCAGGCGACGGCGACAGGCACGGTGCCGATCTGCGGCGGCTCGCTGACCAATTCGGCGGCGACGGTCATCGCCTTTCAGAACGGCACGTCGACCCTGTTCCAGGTCGGCCCGAACCGCACCCTCGGCAAGACGCTGCAGCGCTTCAACTTCGCCCCGACCAATTATTATCAGCGGCCGGATGAGCGCTACACGCTCGGCTTCTTCGCGAACTACGAGATCAGCGAGAGCCTGCGGCCGTATCTCGAGGGCATGTACATGGACGACCGCACGGTCGCCCAGATCGCCCCCTCCGGCGACTTCGGCAACACCTTCGCGGTCAATTGCGACAACCCACTGCTCAGCGCGCAGCAGAAATCGATCCTCTGCGCGACCGGCAATTTGCTGACGACGCCCGATCTCTTTGGCGTAACCCCCGGCACCGTCACCAAGCCCGACGCCACGGATTGCGCCAACCGGGGCCAGGTCGCCTGCACGACGCCGTTCACCTTCATCGATCCGACAACCGGCAAGCCCTACAACAAGGGCTTCGCGCAGATCCTGCGGCGCAACATCGAGGGCGGCCCGCGCATCTCGGACATCAGCCACAACGATTTCCGGATCGTCGCGGGCATGAAGGGCAGTCTCGGCAAGGCGTGGTCCTACGATGCCTATTACCAATATGGCCGGACCAATTTCTCGTCGATCTCCACGAACGACTTCTCGATCACACGACTTCGCAATTCGCTCGACGTCGTCACCAATCCGGCCACCGGCCAGCCGGTCTGCCGCTCGGTCCTGAGCGGCTCCGACACGTCCTGCGTCCCCTACGATGTGTGGGGGACCGGCACGGTCACGCAGGCGGCGATCAACTATCTCGAAACCCCGGGCTTCCAGCGGGGCGTCAACGGGGAGACGGTGATCAGCGGCTCGCTCACGGGCAAGCTCGGCGACTATGGGGTCCGTTTCCCCTGGGCTGAGAACGGCGTCGATATCGCTCTCGGCGCCGAGTACCGCAAGGAATCGCTCCAGTTCCAAACCGATGCCGCTTATCAGTTGCTCCCGGCGAGCGACCTTGCCGGCGTCGGCGCGGCGGTCCTTCCGGTCAGCGGCGCCTTCGACGTCCGGGAAGTGTTCGGCGAGGTCCGTGTGCCGATCGTCGAGAACGGCTTCTTCCAGAACCTGTCGCTCGAAGCCGGCTATCGCCATTCGCGCTACAAGCTCGCGGGCCAGGGCGGCGGCTTCTCGACCGACACCTACAAGATCGGCGGCGAGTTTGCGCCGGTGCACGACCTGCGCTTCCGCGCCAGCTACAACCGCGCCGTCCGCGCGCCGAACATCCAGGAGCTGTTCGCACCGGTCGTCACCGCCCTCGACGGCACCAGCGATCCCTGCTCCGGCCATGCAATCACCGCCGCCGAAAAGGGATGCCTCGCGCAGGGGCTCCATGTCGGTCAGTTCGTTCCCGGCAACCCGGCCGGCCAGTATAATGGCAAAGTGGGCGGCGTCGCGACGCTGCAGCCGGAGATCGCGGACACCTGGACGGCTGGTCTGGTGCTCCAGCCGCGCTTCATCCCACGGCTCGCGGTGACGGTCGATTATTACGACATCAAGATCAAGAACGCGATCCAGCGGATCGGCGCCGACACGATCCTCAACGTCTGCAACCAGACGTTGAACCCGATCTTCTGCGGCCTCGTCCACCGCGACTCGTCCGGGTCGATCTGGCGCTCGGCCGACGGCTTCGTGACCGACCTGCCGCGCAATATCGGTGGCGCCTCGACCCGCGGCGTCGACGTCGGCGCGAGCTACGCGATGCGCCTCGGGCGCTGGGGCGGCCTCAGCTTCAACATGACCGGCACCTATTTGATCAAGCTGATCACCGACACCGGCGTCTCGGCACCCTATAATTGCGCCGGCTTTTACGGCCTCGTCTGCTCCGGGGCCGGCACGCTAACGGGGCCGAACCCGAAATGGCGGCACAAGGCGCGCCTCACCTGGAATGCGCCGGACGGCATCGGCGTCTCGATCGGGTGGCGCTATTTCAGCTCGGTCAAGATCGACCTTGCGAGCACCCAGGCCGGGCTGAGCGGTCCGTTCTCTCCGTTCAATGCGAAGATCCCGGCGCAGAGCTATTTCGATCTCGCCCTCACCGCGAAGATCGGGGACCACTACCAGTTCCGCCTGGGCGTCAACAACATCTTCGACAAGCCGCCGCCCATCATCGGATCGAACGGCTCGACGTCGAACATCAACGCCTGCCCGGGCATCTACTGCAACGGCAACACCTTCCCCGGCACCTACGACGCGCTCGGCCGCTATATCTTCGCCGGCGTGACGCTGGACTTCTGACGGCCATGAAGGAATTGACCGCCGTCGAGACGGCGAGGCTCCTGCGCACCGCCTTCCGGCTCTTTTCGGAGCCGGGGCCGGGGCAGCCGACGCGGGCGCAGATCGCCGAGGCGGCGGGCATCGCACCGGCCGCGATCCGCCACTGGTACCACGATCCGGAGACGCTCTACCGCCTCGCCGTCATCCGCCGCATCGCCGGCTTTGCGGTGCCGCTCCGCCTTCGGCCGCGAGGGGCGCCACCGCTGCGCGAGGCGATCCGGGCCTATGCGGCGACCTGCGCCGCAGTGTTCGCGTCGGACGATTACCGGCGTCTGCTCTATCTGGTGATGCGCGACGGTCGTGCCTGCCCTTGGCTGGTCGCGGCCCACGAGCGCGGGGTGGTCGAGGTCGCCCGCGCCGGGCTGTCGCGCATCGTCCGGCAGGCGGGGGTGCCCGGCGCGGGCTTGGAAATTCGCGCCGGCGGGACACGCGCGTTCGTGCGGCGGCTGCAGGAGCGGCTCTCGCTGTCGATGCTGCTGCCGGACCGCAAGCACCCCACCCATCTGGAGCTCCGCGCGCTGATCGAGAGCGTCGCCGGCGAGGCGCTTGCCTCGGTCTATTCCGGACCCACGCTGGCGCGCGCCCTGGAAGAGATATTGCCGCCGGTTTCCCCAGTCCCCGGGCGGTGCGATCGCCGCGTCCCGCGCGACGCATTCACTCGTCCAATAATAGCCGGTTCAGGCCTCAGCGCAGGAAGGCGCGAATTCGTGCCTTCGTCCAGGCGGGGTTGAGCAGGTTAACCAAAGCGAGCGGCTGCGTGCGCAGCAGACCGGCGGCCCGGTGGGCGGCGATCGCCAGCGCCCGCGCCGGCCTGGAGCGGCGCCGGCGGAGCCAGAGCGTCGCCGCCTCGGCCTCGCGCTGAAAGCAGGCCGGGACCGGCGCGTCGAACCAGGCATGCGCCAGGGCAGCCACGCGGATGAAGGCATCGCGCCATTTCCCCGGCGGGAAGGCGCTGCGGGCCGCCTCCCAATCGACCTCTTCCGAGCGGGCGAGCAACGCCACTTCCAGGATCAGGCGCATCGCGATCCGTCCGCTCAAGGCGCCGCGGTCGCTGATCTGGTCGTGCGCGACGGCATGGACGAGCCGGTCGGTCGGCGACGGAATCCGGGCCGGGCGGCCGGCGAAATCATGCACCGCCGCCCGTTTCCGCACGATTTCGGGAGCGAGAATGACAGGATCTCCGATCGTTTCGAGCCGATCGTGCAGCTCGACGCCGGCGCCGGTCGAACGATCGTGCCGCATCGGCGCGTGATGGTGACGAAGACGGATCCAGGGGCGCGGCGGTTCGTCGGACGCCGCGAAGCCTGACTCGGCCAGGCAAGCGGCCGCGCGCGCCGGATCGGCCACGAGGATGTCGAGGTCGCCCATCAGCCGTGCGCCGGGCGCCTTATAGAGGTGGCCGATCAGATTGGCCGCGCCCTTCAGGGCCACCGGCTCCATCGGTGCGAGCGCGGCCATCGCACGCGCCAGCGCCTCCGCCATCGCCTGTTCGCGTTCGGCATTGAGGAACAGGGCCGCGTCGAAATAGTCGCGCACCGGCTCGGGAATATGCGCGGAGCGCGCCGACCAGAAGGGGAGGGCGGCGAGCGTCGGCGTCAGCTGCTCGTCGGCCGCGAGTGCGATCAGGGCCGGCCAGTCGGCGACCTCCGGCATCGGCGACTCCGCTTCGATCCCGGTGCGAAGCAAGGCGGCGAGCGCTACGCGGTTTTGCCACGCCGCCTCCCGCTCCGTCGTCTTGCCGTCTGCCGCCATGCGGGCTCCTGTCCGGAAATATCGTTTCAAAAAAAGGCGATCCGGACGAAAGTTCAATTGCTTTAAGACGATCCGCCGTGTTGAGCTAGAAACTTCAGACGATTCGATTCGCCGCAATGCCGGGAGAAGAGCCATGGTCGACCCGTCGCAGGATCCCGCCGCCGCCGAACATTCGGTCAAGCGTCGCGAGGCACTCGCCCGGATCGGCCGGTTCAGCGCTTATACCGCGCCATTGGTGCTCGGCATGCTGACGGCGACCAAGGCCGTCGCCCAGACGACCGGTACGCCGCCTCCGCCTGCGCCTCCGCCACCACCCCCGCCCGACGGTTGTTGCTGGGTCGAGGCCCTGCTCGCGAGCGGGCAGAAGGTGGGCGAGGCGCTGGAGGGTGCTCCACTGCTCATGATGGAGCTGGACGGGAGCGGTATTTACGAGGGCGCCGTCGAGCGGACGCGACCTTCGGTCCAGCCGTGCCTGTTCTTCCAGACTCGATCCGGCATCGGCCTCACCTTGAGCGAATCGACGCCGATCCCGGTTCACCGCGACGGCGCGGTCGATTATCTGGTGGCGCGCGACGTGCTGACGGGAGACGTGCTTCCGGTCCAGGATGCGGACGGGTTCCGGTGGGAGTCGCTGGACGTGATTGAAGAACGCGGCACGCTGCCGGTGAGCCTGCTCTCCGCCGGCAACGGCGTCTATGCGGCGGGAGACGAAGCAGGACGGCTGATCTTCACCCACAACTTTCTAAAAGTTTGACACCGATCCCGTTCGCCGGCGGCCTGGTCCTGTTTGACGGACCCAGCCAGCAGCTCCGCATCCTCAATTCAGGCGCCGCGGCGATCTGGACCCTCGTCGACGCCGGCTTCTCCAAGGCGGAGGCCGCGGACGCGATTGCCGCCCATGCCGGCCTGGCGCCCGAGGAAGCGGAAATGCATGTCGACGTGATCAGCTGGCTGTGGGAAGCGCCCCCGGTCGCTCCGCCAGCGGCACCGGTCGTCGCGATGCCGCCGCGCGAACTATCCGATCCGGGTCCGCCCAAGCGCTACCGGGTCGGCGACACCGGCTTCGGCTTTTCGTGCGACGACGACGAGACCTGGCTTCGAATCGAGTTTGCGCTCTCCGATTGCATCGATCCCGACGCCGAGCCCTCGTTCCTGCTCCACGTCGCGGCGGAGGAGCAGGGCGAGATGGAGCTGCTGAAGGACGGCACGTCGATTCTCGTCTCGTCCGACAGCGGCGAGATGGCCGGCGCGATCTTCCAGGCGATCCTGGAGGGCGTCCATGCCGACATCGACTGGCTCGGCCTGATGCATGGCGCCGCCGTGGCACGGGACGGCGGTGCGATCCTGATCCCCGGCGCGTCGGGGGCGGGCAAGAGCACGCTCGCCGCGTTCCTGGCGGCGCGCGGTTATCATTACCTTTCTGATGATCTCATCGCGTTGCGTGCGGATGGGCGCGTCATGCCCTGGCCGACGCCGTTCAGCATCAAGCGGGGCAGCTGGCCGGTGCTGCGCCCGCTCTATCCCGAGCTGGACGATCTCGACGAGATCCATCTGCTGAACCGGCGGATCAAGTTCGTGCCGGTCGGGCGTGATCCCTGGGCGACGCCGCCGCAGCCGGTCCGGGCGATCGTCTTTCCCGACTATGGGCAGACGAAAGAGCCGGTCGTCGAGCCGGTCGCACCGCTCGACGCGCTGGCGCGACTCGCCGGCGAACGCCTTTGGCTCGGCAATCCCATGACCGAGGACGGTGTGCGCCGCTTCCTCGGCTGGTTCGAGACGATCCCCGCCTGGCGCATCGCCTATCCGGATCTCGAGACGGCCGAACGCCAGATCGGCCAAATCTGCGAGGGGCTGAAGGCGGCCGCCTGAACGGCCGCCCTTCCCCTATTTCTTCAGCGCCTCCTGATGGCCGGCCATGATCCGGTCGAAGGCCCCCCCGTCGGCGAAATAGGTCTTTTGCGCCCTGGCCCAGCCGCCGAAATCGCGGTCGACGGTGAGGAGCTGCATCGCCGGAAAGGTGGACGCATATTTCGCGGCCACATTGGCGTCGCGCGGGCGGTAATGGTTCTTCGCGATGATCTCCTGCGCCTCGGGCGTGTAGAGGAACTTGAGATAGGCTTCCGCGACCGGCCGCGTGCCATGGCGGTCGACGTTCTTGTCGACGATGGCGACCGGCGGCTCGGCGAGGATCGAGAGGCTGGGATAGACGATCTGGAACTTGCCCTTGCCCATCTCCTGCCGGGCGAGCCAGCCCTCATTCTCCCAGGCGAGCAGCACGTCGCCGAGGCCGCGCTCGGCGAAGGTGGTGGTGGCGCCGCGGGCGCCGCTGTCGAGCACCGGCACGTTGGCGTAGAGCCTGCGCACGAACTGCTCGGCCGCCTGGTCGGAGCCGCCGCCGGCCTTGCGGCCGTAGCCCCAGGCGGCGAGGAAGTTCCAGCGCGCGCCGCCGCTCGTCTTCGGGTTGGGCGTGATCACCTTCACGTCCGGCCGGACGAGGTCGCCCCAATCCTTGATGTGCTTCGGGTTGCCGGCGCGGACGAGGAAGACGATCGTCGACGTATAAGGCGCGCTGTTGTCGGGCAGGCGCTTCTGCCAGTCGGCGGGGATCAGCCCAGCCCTGGCGACGGCGTCGACGTCATAGCCCAGAGCGAGCGTCACCACGTCCGCCTGCAGCCCGTCGATCACTGCGCGCGACTGCTTGCCCGAGCCGCCATGGCTCATGCGGAAGGCGATCGTCTGGCCGTGATCCCCCTGCCAATGGGCGGCGAAGGCCGGATTGATCGCCTTGTAGAGTTCGCGCGTCGGATCGTAGGAGACATTGAGCAGCTCCGCCTTGCCGGCGCTCGCCTGGTGGCCGCCGGAGCAGGCGGCGAGGGGCAGGGCAAGCAGCGCGCCAAGAACCAGCAGGGGTTTTCGGAAGGCCATTTACGGTCTCCTATTCGAGGAAGGTGCGGACGAAATCGGTGGCCGGCTTCTCGACCAATTCGGCCGGCGTGCCGAACTGCTCGATGCGGCCGCTGTTGAGGATCGCGACGCGATCACCGAGCGCGAAGGCTTCCTCATGGTCGTGGGTGACGAAGATCGACGTGAGGCCGATCTCGTCGTGGATGGCGCGCAGGCCGTCGCGCAGCTCGCCCCGCACCTTGGCGTCGAGGGCGCCGAACGGCTCGTCGAGCAGGAGGATGCGCGGCTCGCGGGCGAGGGCGCGGGCGAGGGCGACGCGCTGGCGCTCGCCGCCGGAGAGGGTGCCGGGCCGCTCGTCGGCGAGGTGGGAGATCCGCAGGCGCTCGAGCAGTTCGTCGACCCGGGCCGGGTCGGAGCGGGCGCCGAACGCGACGTTCTTTCGCACCGTGAGGTGGGGGAAGAGCGCGTAGTCCTGGAAGACGAGGCCGACCGACCGTTCCTCCGGCGCCAGCGAGACGCCCTCCTCCGCGTCGAACCAGGCGCGGTCGTCGAGCCTGATGTGACCGCGCTCAGGGCGCGCCAGGCCGGCGATCGCGCGGAGCACGGTCGTCTTTCCCGCTCCCGAAGGGCCGACGAGGGCGACCGTGCCCTCGATCTCGAGTGCGAGCTCTAGGCTGAACGACCGAAGGGGGAGGCCGAATTCTGCCGTGAGGGCTGCCAAAGGACTCCGACCTTGAGGAGGAGAAG
>DATBDY010000027.1:0-108461 GCA_036269695.1 Allosphingosinicella sp.
ATGCAGCCCTACCAGCAGCTTCTCCGCCGCATCCTCGACGAAGGCGTAAAGCAGCCGGACCGGACCGGCACCGGCACCCTCTCCGTCTTCGGCCACCAGATGCGCTTCGATCTCGCCGAGGGCTTTCCCTTGCTGACGACCAAGAAGCTGCATCTGCGCTCGATCATCATCGAATTGCTCTGGTTCCTGCGCGGCGACACCAACATCGCGTGGCTGAAGGAGAACAAGGTCGGCATCTGGGACGAGTGGGCGGACGAGCAGGGCGATCTCGGCCCCGTCTACGGCAAGCAATGGCGCGACTGGGAGGGGCCGGACGGCCGCCATATCGACCAGATCGCGAACCTGATCGACCTCATCAACCGCGATCCCGCCTCGCGCCGCCAGATCGTCTCCGCCTGGAACCCGGCCGAGCTCGACAAGATGGCGCTCGCCCCCTGCCACTGCCTGTTCCAGACCCAGGTCGCGGCGGGCCGGCTCAACCTCCAGCTTTACCAACGGAGCGCCGACGTCTTTCTCGGCGTCCCCTTTAACATCGCCAGCTATGCCCTGCTGACCCACATGCTGGCCCAGCAGGCGGGGCTGGAGCCGGGCGTGTTCGTCTGGACCGGCGGCGATTGCCACCTTTACTCCAACCATCTCGACCAGGCGCGGCTCCAGCTCACCCGCGAGCCGCGGCCGCTGCCGACGCTGAATATCCGCCGCCGCCCGGCGGCGATCGATCAATATGTCTACGAGGATTTCGAGATCAGCGGCTACGAGCCCCACCCGCACATCCCCGCTCCGGTGGCGGTGTGAGCATCGTCACCCTCGTGGTGGCGCGCGCCGACAACGGGGTGATCGGCCGCGACGGCACCCTCCCCTGGCGCCTTCCAGACGACCTCAAGCGCTTCAAGGCGCTGACTTTGGGCACGCCGATGGTGATGGGCCGCAGGACGTTCGAGAGCCTGCCCCGCCTGCTTCCCGGCCGCCGCCACATCGTCCTCACCCGCAATTCCGACTGGCGGGCAGAAGGGGCTGAGGTGGTACGCGACTTGCCGGAGGCCTTGCGGATCGCGGGCGAACCGCGGCTCTCCGTCATCGGCGGCGCCGATATCTTTCATCTGTTCGCACCGGTCGCGAACCGGATCGAGTTGACCGAGGTCCATGCCGACGTCGAGGGGGACACCGTCCTCCCCGCCTTCGACCCTCAAGTTTGGAATGAGGTGGCGCGCGAGAGTCACGGCGCCAGCGACGGGCGCCCCGCCTTCAGCTTCGTGACGCTGTCCCGCCGGCACTGAGCGCACGGACCGATCAGGTCGCCTGCATCCTCTGGCCGATGCGGATAATCACGAACTCGGCCGGCCTCACCAGCGCCATCCCGATTTCGACGATGAGGCGGCCGTCATCGACATCGCCTTGCGTCATTGTCGTGCCGAGCCCGCATTGGACGAAGAAAGCAGCCTCCGGCTTGGCGCCCTGCAGACTCCCCGCCCTCCACAAGATCTGGAGGAAGTTGTCGATCACATCTCGGGCTCGCGTCCAGGTGCCGGCATCGTTCGGCTCGAACACCAAAGATTGCAGACCGGCTGCGACGGACTGCTCGATATAGATCAGGGTCCGCCGGACGCTGACATACCGATACTCGCCATTGCCGGCGTCGAGCGTTCGCGCACCCCAGACGAGGATGCCGCGCCCGGGGACGCTGCGGATCACGTTGACGGCAAGCCCATCCGGCGGCGCGTTCATCCCTTCCTGCGCCGCCCGGGACATTTCGAAAGAGAGGCCCGCCGCGCCCGATGGAGCGAGGTTTGCTGGCGCCTTCCAGACGCCGCGATCGATGTCGTTACGTGACCACAAGCCGGCGATTGCGGCGGAGGGCGGCACCGGTCCTTCTCCAGTCAGCAGGAACGGGTGGTAAGCGGCGCCGAAGCTGCGCGCGTCCGCCGGCAGCGGCGCCATGGCGGCGCGAAACTCGGCCAGCAAGGCGGCGAGGCCGGCCTCGCTCGCCACCGCCGGCTCGCCGCCCCCATGAAGATCCACGATCGCCACTCGTCGTTTCGACGCAGCGGCGCGCTCGATCATCTCGCGAGCAAAGGCATGATAGTCGGCCTTGGGGAGGCGGAGCGCATCGGGCGCGAGCAGGATCGCGTGCTCTTTCTCCTCGTCCAGCGCATCGAGGCCGGCACCAAGCTGCGCCGCATCGACGACTCCGAACGGACCGACCGAGACGACGGCGGCCCGCGAGCCGCCATTTTCGAAGAAGAGGCGTAGCGCCGCGTAAAGGTCGTAGCCCGCGCCGCCGGGGCCGCCGAACAGCCTTTCATAATCGCGAAGGCCGGCGATCAAGGTCGGCTCGCCGGTGAGTGCCCTGCCGGTCTCCGGCTCCACCGCCCGTTCCGTATAGCCGACGAAACCCGCCGTCCCGGTCGGCACGCCCTCGATTGAATGGATCGGGAGCGGAATCTCCTCGACGAAGACGCCTGGATGCTCGAACTCGGCCATGTCGCCATCATCCCACATTCGCCCCGGCAGGGACAGCAGCCGCCGGCGCGATTGGAAATCGGCGGACGCCTACCTATAGACGCCACCATGGAGCGGCTGGACAGCGGCTCGGCGGTTCCGGCCGGCTTGCGCGGCGGCATCGTCGCGCTCGGTAATTTCGACGGATTTCACAAGGGCCACCAGGCCGTGGTCGGCCGCGCGATCGCGCGCGCGCGTGCCGAAGGGCGGCCAGCGCTCGTCGCGACCTTCGATCCGCATCCGATGCGCTTCTTCCGGCCGGATTCGCCCTGGTTCCGGCTGACGACGATGGAGCAGCGTGCGCGGCTGATCGAGGCGGCGGGCGTCGATGCGCTGTTCGTCTTCCAATTCGACCGGGGTTTCGCCGCGCTCTCGCCGGAGGCGTTCGTGCAGCGCTGGCTCGTCGAAGGGCTCGGCGCGGCCGGTGTCGTCACGGGCGAGGACTTCACCTTTGGGAAGAATCGCGGCGGCGACGTGGGCCTGCTCGCCAGGCTCGGCGCCGAGCACGGTTTCGTCGCGGAGGCGGTGGCGCCCGTCCGGGAGGGGGGTGAGACCGTCTCCTCCAGCCGCATCCGAGAGGCGCTGCGGGCGGGCGATTGCGAGACGGCGACGCGCCTGCTGACCCGGCCCTTCACCATCGAAGGCGTGGTGGAGCATGGCGACAAGCGAGGCCGCGCAATCGGCTATCCGACCGCCAACCTCCCGCTCGACCGCTATCTTCGCCCGCGTTTCGGCATTTACGCGGTGCGGGGGCGGCTGCCGGACGGCCGCGCGGTCGACGGCGCCGCCAATCTCGGCGTCCGCCCGACCTTCGAGCCGCCGAAGGAACTGCTCGAGCCCACTTTCTTCGATTTCTCCGGCGATCTTTACGGGCAGAAAATCGCGGTGGAGCTGGTCTCCTTCCTGCGGCCCGAGGAGAAGTTCGACGGCATCGAGGCGCTGCAGGCGCAGATGGCGCGCGACTGCGAGGAAGCGAAAAGGCGGCTCCATAGCCTCTAACCGTCATCCCCGCGAAAGCGGGGATCCAGACGGAGGCAGTACCCGGCACCGAGGCCGTTCTGGATTCCCGCTTTCGCGGGAATGACGGGGTGGCTGGACAGTGCCGCCCACCCCATTACACAAGCCGCATGACCGTGGGAGATGAGGGGGAGGAGGCGCCGGCGGCGCCCCGTCGCTGGCGCGTGTGGCGCCGCGTGCTGATCGTGTTGGCGGTGATCGTCGTGCCGCTGACCCTGATCAACGCCTCCTGGCTGGCGACGCGGCCGCCGGGGCGGCTGATCGTCGTCGCCAATCGCGGCATCGCCGTGCCGTTCGACCATAGAGGCCTGACGAACTTCGATTGCACCGCCACGCGCATCCAGCCGCCGGGCGACAATCCCTATATCGAGAACACCCTCCCCTCCCTCTACCGCGCGACCAGGACCGGCGCCGATGCCGTCAACGTCCAGGTCCAGCCGACGAAGGACGGCCAGATGGTCGTCTTCCACGATGCCGATCTCGATTGCCGCACGAATGGCCACGGCTCCGTCCGCGACCACACTTTGGCCGAGCTCAAGAGGCTCGACGTCGGCTACGGCTATACGGCCGACGGCGGCCGCACCTACCCGTTCCGCGGCAAGGGCATCGACGGCATGCCCACCGTCGAGGAGCTGCTCCGCGAAATTCCCACCAAAAACATCATCTTCGTCTTCAAGAGCAAGGACCCGGGCAACGCCGACGCCCTCGTCGCCGCCTTCCGCCGCGCGGGCGTGGCGTTCGACGACAAATACGGCTTCGCGGCCGCCGCCCCGGTCGCCGCGCGGATCCGCCAGCTCGTCCCCGGCGCCTGGGTGATCGACGACCAGAGCCCCAAGGCGTGCATCAAGGATTATCTGAAGATCGGCTGGACCGGGATCACGCCTTCCAGCTGCCGCAACACGACCGTGATCGTACCGCTCAACGACCGCTGGATGCTGTGGGGCTGGCCCTACCGCTTCCTCGCCCGCATGGCGAACGCGAACACCCGCGTCGTCATCTGGGGCGCCTACCAGGACGGCAACCTCGCCGGGCTGAACCGCCCCGAGCAATACGACCAGGTGCCGGCCGACTTCCACGGCTGGCTGATGGTCGACGATTTCTACACCATGGGTCCGGCCCTGCAGCGCTAGGCGCCCTCCCGCTGGACGCCCGCCGCCCCTCAAGCTAAGCCCCGCCCGCAATGTCCGAAAAGAGAGATTACCGCGACACGGTCTTCCTGCCGAAGACCGAGTTTCCCATGAAGGCAGGTCTCGCCCAGAAGGAGCCGGCCATCCTCGCCCGCTGGGCGTCGATGGACCTCTACAAGCGCCTGCGCGAAGCGCGGCAGGGACGCGAGCGCTTCATCCTCCACGACGGCCCGCCCTACGCCAATGGCGACATCCACATGGGCCACGCGATGAACAAGATCCTCAAGGACATCGTCGTGCGCTCCCAGTCGCTGCTGGGGAAGGACGCGCCCTACGTGCCCGGCTGGGACTGCCACGGCCTGCCGATCGAATGGAAGATCGAGGAGGAATATCGCAAGAAGAAGCTCGACAAGGATGAAGTGCCGCCGCGCGAGTTCCGCGCCCAGTGCCGCGCCTATGCCGAGAAATGGGTCACGATCCAGGCCGAACAGTTCCAGCGGCTCGGCGTGATGGGCGAGTGGGACGATCCCTATCTCACCATGAAGTTCGAGGCCGAGGCGAAGATCGTCGAGGAGCTGCTGAAGTTCGCCGAGAGCGGCCAGCTCTACCGGGGCGCCAAGCCGGTCATGTGGTCCCCGGTCGAGAAGACGGCGCTGGCCGAGGCCGAGGTGGAATATGAGGAGATCGTCTCGACGCAGATCGACGTTGCGTTCGAGATCGTGGAGAGCCCGATCCCGGAGCTGGTCGGCGCCCATGCGGTGATCTGGACGACGACGCCGTGGACGATCCCGGTCAACCAGGCGATCGCATACGGGCCGGACGTTGAATACCGCCACTTCACTCTTTCTGTGACCTCGAACGAGCCCGACGATGACACTGGATCCGGTCCAGAAGTGGAATTGGAGCTTCGCCGTCGGCTGAAATCCGTCGGTTTTCCGTTGGAAAGTGAGAGATTTCTCGTTGCCGAAAGGCTCTTGCCGACTTTCCTCGCTCGCTTGGACAGCGTGTTCTCTAAGGCCGAATTTGAGGATCTGAGATCTAAACGTCCTCGCTTCGGTGCAGAGCTGCTGTGGCAGGGGAATATTTCTGCGGGCCCGAGAGAACACTGGTTCGAGCCCGTCAAAATCAGTGGTGTCGACCTCGCCGGCACCGTCGCCCGCCACCCGATGCACCATCTCGGGGGTTTCTTCGCGAAGCCGCGCCCCTTCCTACCGGGCGATTTCGTCACCACCGATGCGGGCACCGGGCTCGTCCATATGTCGCCGGATCATGGCGAGGACGATTTCCTGCTGTGTAAGGCCTATGGCATCGATCCGGTCTTCGCCGTCACCGACGACGGCCGCTATCGCGAGGATTGGCCTTGGCTCGGCGGCCAGGGCAGCGTCATCAACAACAAGTTCAACGCGCCGGACGGGCCGATATGCTCGGACCTGCGCGAGGCCGGCGCCCTCCTCGCCGCCTCGGCCGACTTCAAGCATTCCTACCCGCACAGCTGGCGGTCCAAGGCGAAGATCATCTTCAGGTGCACGCCCCAATGGTTCATCCCGATGGATTCTCCCCTCCCGCTTGCGGGAGGGGATCAAGGGGAGGGGCTGTCGGGACAGTCCGCGGCACCTGAAGCACATCCCCTCCCCAACCCCTCCCGCAAGCGGGACGGGCTGCGCGAAACCGCCCTCGCCGCCATCGAAGACACGCGCTGGGTGCCGGAGCGCTCGAAGAACCGCATCCGCTCGATGGTGGAGGGCCGCCCCGACTGGGTGATCAGCCGCCAGCGCGCCTGGGGGGTGCCGATCGCGCTCTACGTGAACCGGAAGACCGGCGAGTATCTGCGCGATCCGGTGGTGAATAGCCGCATCATCCGCGCCTTCCACGAGGGCGGTGCCGATGCCTGGTTCGGGGCCGACCACCAGGCCCTGCTCGGCAACGGCTACAGCCTCGAGGATTACGAGCCGGTCAATGACATCCTCGACGTCTGGTTCGACAGCGGCTCGACCCATAGCTACGTTGTCGAGGCGCGCTACGGCGAGAATGTGCGCGCGAACCTCTATGTCGAGGGCTCCGACCAGCATCGCGGCTGGTTCCAGTCGTCCCTGCTCGAAAGCTGCGGCACGCGCGGGCGGGCGCCGTTCGAGGCGGTGCTGACCCACGGCTTCGCGCTCGACCAGAACGGGCGCAAGATGTCGAAGTCGATCGGCAACACGGTCGATCCGCTGAAGGTGCTGCAGGAATCGGGCGCCGACATCCTCCGCCTGTGGGTCGCCTCAACCGACTATTTCGAGGACGTGCGGATCGGCAAGGAGGTGCTCGCCACCACCACCGATGCCTATCGCAAGCTGCGCAACACCTTCCGCTATTTGCTCGGCGCGCTCGACGATTTCAGCGAGGCGGAGCGTGTGCCGCCGGCGGAGATGCCGGAGCTGGAGCGCTGGGTGCTGCACCGGCTCGCCGAGCTCGACGCGGAGCTGCGCGAGGCGGTGGAGGACTTCGACTTCAACCGGGCGACGCGGGCGATCATGACGTTCGCCAACGACGATCTCTCCGCCTTCTTCTTCGATATCCGCAAGGACAGCCTCTATTGCGACGCGCCGGGTTCGCCGAAGCGCCGCGCCTATCGCAATGTTCTCGACATCGTCTTCCATGCCTTGGTGCGCTGGCTGGCGCCGGTCCTCTGCTTCACCACTGAGGAGGTGTGGGAGACGCGCTATCCCGGCCACGGCTCGGTCCATTTGCTCGAATGGCCTCAGATCGACGCCGGCTGGCGCGACGAGACCTTGGGCGCGCGCTGGGCTCTCGTCCGCGCCTCGCGCGAGAATGTGACGGAGAAGATCGAGCCGCTGCGGCGCGAGAAGGTCATCGGCTCCAGCAACGAGGCGAAGGTGCTGATGCCGCAGGTCGAGACCGACCTGACCGGCCTCGACCCGGCCGAGCTCAAGGAAATCTATATCGTCTCTGAGGTCGAGCCGTCGGAGAGCGACACGATCGAGGTGGCGCGCACCGACTATCTGAAATGCGGCCGCTGCTGGCGGCATCTGCCCGAAGTTCCCGAGGAAGGCGGCCTGTGCGGCCGCTGCGAGGAGGTTGTGAATGGCTGAAGCATCCGTGGCGCCTATGGCCGAGCGGCGGGCGCCGCCCGATCCGCTGCGCGCGAACCGCATTCTCGGCCTCGCCATCGCGCTGATCGTGCTGGTGCTCGACCAGCTCGGCAAATGGGTGATCGCTGACGTCGTGCGGCTGCACGACCGCCCCCTTGGCCAGCTCGATTTGTTGCCGATCTTCCGGCTCAACTGGGTGCCGAACCTGGGCGTCTCGATGGGCTTCCTGACCGCGAACAGCGCGCTCCAGCGCTGGCTGCTCGTCGGCCTCACCGCCGCCATCTCGATCTTCGTCCTCGCCTGGCTGTGGCGCGAGAAACGGCGCGACGACACGATCGCGCTCGGCCTCGTCCTCGGCGGCGCGCTCGGCAATATCCTCGACCGGGTGCGGCTCGGCTATGTCGTCGACTTCCTCGACCTGCATTTCGGCGAGTGGCACCCCTTTTTGGTCTTCAATCTCGGCGACGCTGCCATTACCATCGGCGTATTGCTGCTGCTGCTCCGGGCGCTGTTGACGCGCGAACGGAAGGCCCCTCGGGAGAAAGTTTGAAATGCGTATCGTGAAAGTCACCTTGGCCGCGTCCGTCGCCGCCCTCCTGCTCTCGGGCTGTGCCAGCCACCGTATCGCCAATCGCGGCCGCCCGGACGAGTTCGCGGTCGTCCGCAGCCAGCCGCTGGTGATCCCGCCCGATTATTCGCTGGTGCCGCCAAGGGCCGGCGAGCCGTCCCCGCAGGCGGCCGATCCACGCCAGGAGGCGCTGGAGGCCCTGTTCGGCGGCCCGGCTCCGCGCAGCAAGGCGGAGACGACGATGCTCGACGCCGCCGGCAACGATCATGTCGCCGACGGCGCCCGCTCGGTCGCCGGCGATCCCAACACGCAGGTCGTCGACAAGGGCGCGGCCACGCAGGCGATCGTCGCGGCCCCGGCCACCACGGGCCAGACCGCCACGGTTTCCACGCCGCAGTAATTCACTCCTCCCCGGAACGGGGAGGGGGACCAGCCGCAGGCTGGTGGAGGGGGCCCGAGACCGAGGGAAGCCTCCTCAGATTGTTGCCTTACCGGGCGCTGGGCCCCCTCCACCATGCTGCGCATGGTCCCCCTCCCCGTTCCGGGGAGGAGCTAGAAGCGGAACCCCAATGACGCCACCACCGTCGCACCCGCGCGGCGCGCGTGCAGGTCGGTGTCGACGTAATGCAGCCCCGCCTCGAAATGGCTGAAGCTGTAGCGCCCGCCGACGGACCAGTTCCAGTAGCTCCCCAGCGCTGTTGAGTCCTGCCGCCCCGCTTCGGCGGTGAGCGTCACCGGCGTCGCCGGGATACTCGCCTCCACCTGGCCGAACAGATAGAGCATGTCGTCGTTGCCGATGGCGCGCTGGCGCCATGCATATTTGGCGCCGACCGTCGCCTCCACCGGCCCGAGCGTGTGGGACACGGAAGCATAAGGTTCGAAATAGTCGGCGCGCCCGTTCGCGTCCGGGAACCAGCAATACATCACACCCGCATCGAGCGAGGTGCCAGGCGCGACGCCGGTGCCGTAGCCGGCATAGAGGTCCGCCTCGGCGTCGCCATGGCCGGCATAATGATGCAGGCTGGTGCCGCGCGCACCGGCATAGAAACCGTCCGGCAGCGACAGCGTGAACTGCCCCTGCACCGCCGGCGCGTCGCCCGAACGCGAGACGCCGCGATAGCGATAGTCGGAGAGCAGGAAGGCATTCCCGCTGATGCTCAGCCCGGACGGGCCGCCGACCGGCCCCGGCGCCTCCTGCTGCTGGGCGAAAGCGGGCGCGGCGCCGGCGAGCAGGAGCAGGGCAAGCGAGAGACGGATCATCGCCCTCCCCTGCCGGAGCCGCCGCGCCGCCGCAACCGCCGAGGGCCCGTTAGCCGTTCCTTAGCGGCCACCCGCTACAGCGGCGGGCATGAAGCACGCGCAAGGCGCCTATCTCGCACCCGGGCTGGCGGATGCCGGCGGCGAGGTCGCGCGGCTGCGTCAGGTCCTCCAGCTGGTCCAGGAGATTGCGGGCGCCGCGCCGGCGCCGGCCGATGCCGCCCTCGACCAGTCGGCACGGATCGGCGCCGCCTATGAGCGCGCGCTGCCGATCGACCAGCGCCGCTTCGACGAACACGCCGCCGACACCGCCCGCTGGGCCGCCGCGGGGCTGCAGGCTTTGCTGCAGATCGAGGAGCAAGGGCGCCCGTGCCGGGCTGCGGCGCGGGTGGTGGCGGAGAGACTCGGGCGGGCACTGGGGGAGTTGGAGAGGATCGTGAGGGCGTAAAGCTCCTCCCCGGTACGGGGAGGGGGACCAGCCGCAGGCTGGTGGAGGGGGCCCGGCGACCGTGCAGGCCTGTTGAAACTCTCGCTTTCGCGGATGCCACGGCCCCTCCACCGCACTACGTGCGGTCCCCCTCCCCGTTCCGGGGAGGAGCTGAGGGCCATTCCTTGATGCGGATGTCCCGCTGCGGGCTCGGGATGCTGATCCCGTGCTCCTTGAACAGCGCCCACACCCGGTTGAGGATCTCCGACCGCACGCTGCCCACGCCCGCCTCGGGATCGCTGATCCAGACCAGGATCTCGTGATCGATCGAGCTTTCGCCGAACTTGCGCAGCCAGATGCTCGGCGGCGGTGTCTTCAGCACCCGCTTCGCCTCCGTGGCGGCCTGCACCATCAATTTCTGCGCGAAGGGGACGTCGCAATCGTAGGCGATCCCCACCGGGATATGGATGCGCACGTCGCGGCTCGAATAGGACCAGTTCTCGACCTCCTGGGTCATCAGATTCTCGTTCGGGATCAAATGCTCCTTGCCGTCGCGGGTGACGATCGAGACGGCGCGCACGCCGATCTTGTTCACATGGCCGAAGCTGTCGCCGACGGCGATCACGTCGCCCGGCTTCACCGAGCGGTCCATCAGCAGGATGATGCCGGCGATCAGATTGCCGAACGTCTTCTGCAGCCCGAAGCCGACCGCCAGGCCGAACGCGCCCGAGAAGACGGTGAGCGCGGTGAGGTCGATACCCATCAGGTCGATGCCAATGAAGAAGGCGGCGACGACGATGACGATGCCGGCGATCTTCTGGATCAGCAGCTGCTGGGTCGCGTCGAAGCCGGAAGCGCGCTGGATCGAATGCCGCACCACCCGGTTGAGCAGCCTCACGCCAGCGTAGAGCGCGACGACGATGACGATGAAGTCGATCGCGGTCAGCAGGGAAATACGGTGCTTCGAGACCGAGAAGCCGATGCGATCCAACGTCCGGACGATCGGATCGAGGCCGCCGACGGCGCGGGCGAGCAGCGGCACGAAGGTGGCGACGGCGAGCAGCCAGGCCACCCAGCGCGGCATGGCAAGGCCGCGGACGATCCGCCAGACGAGCAGGGCCGCCGCGGTGGCGAGCGCGATACCGAGGATGATCGCGCCGAGCGGGCGCCACCGGTCGACGTCGAGGACGATCGCGATCAGGATCGCGCCGACGGCGTTGCGGGTGAGGCTGCAGAGATGCGGGATCAGCTCCTCGCCGCGCCCCCCAGCCTTTCGCGTCCAGAGGTTGGCGATGCGCGGCCCCAGCAGGCGGCCGACGACGTGCGAGAGGAAGGCGATGCCGACGACAAAGGCGGCGGCGACGGCGGCGACCACCCAATCGGCATAGGTCGGCCAGGCGAGGCCGAGGCCTTCGGCCATCTCTTTCACTGCGACGATCCGATCCCTTCGAAGGCGCGGGCGAGGTCGGCGATCAAATCGTCGGCATCCTCGAGCCCGATATGGAGCCGCACCACCGGCCCCTCCGCCTGCCATTCCGTGACGGAGCGGATCGGCCCCGGATCGGCGGGCACCGCGAGGCTCTCAAAGCCGCCCCACGAATAGCCGATGCCGAACAGCTCCAGCGCGTCGATGAACCGGCTGCGCGCCACATCGTCGGCATCGCGCAGCACGAAGGAGAAGAGGCCCGACGCGCCGCGGAAGTCGCGGACGAAATAGTCGTGGCCGGGGCAGTCGGGGAAAGCGGGGTGCAGCACGGCGGCGACCTCGGGACGCCCCTTCAGCCAATGCGCCACCTTAAGTGCATTCGCCTCGTGCTGGCGCAGGCGCACGGCCATCGTCCTGAGGCCGCGCGAGCCGAGCCAGGCGTCGTCGGGGCTGACGGCATGGCCGAGATCCCAGCTCGTCCGCTCCAGCTTCGCGTACCAGTCGCCATTGGCGGTGACCGAGCCGAGCATCACGTCCGCATGGCCGCCGACATATTTGGTGCCGGCGAGGATCGAGAGATCGACGCCGGCGGCAATGGCCGGGAAGAAGAGCGGCGTCGCCCATGTATTGTCGAGCAGGGTCGCGATGCCCTTCGCCTTGGCCGCGGCGCACAGGCCGGGGACGTCCTGCACCTCCATGGTCAGCGAACCGGGGCTTTCGAGCAGGACGGCGCGGGTGCGCTCGCCGATCAGCCCGCCGAGGCCGTCGCCGTCGATCATCGGGTCGAAATATCGCGTCGCGACGCCGTAGCGTTTCAGGAAGCCGTCGCAGAAGCGGCGGGTCGGGCCGTAGACATTGTCGGTGACCAGCAATTCGTCGCCGGTGGAGACGACCGTCAGGATCGCGGCGGTGAGGGCGGCGAGGCCCGTCTGATAAAGGAACGTGCCGGCGGCGCCCGGCTCCAGCTCGGTCAACGCCTCGGCGAGCGCCCATTGGGTCGGCGTGCCGTGGAGGCCGTAATAATATTTGCCCAGCCCCGGCGTCGCCGCCCGCATCTCGTCGACGCTGTCGAAGAGGACGCTCGAGGCGCGGTGCACGGGCGGATTGACGATGCGGCCGCGCCATTCCTTACGGCGGCCGCCATGGATGAGCTCGGTTTCGGGCTTCCTGTCGGTCATGCCTGCCCCGTCGCCTTGGGCGTTGTGGGGTCCGCGCCCCATTCGGACCAGCTTCCGTCGTACAATGTCACGTCGTTCTTCCCCAGCAAATGCGCGCCGAACAGCAGAACGGCAGCGGTGACCCCGGAGCCGCAGGTCGTCACCATCGGCTTGGTGAGATCGACCCCCGCCTCATCGAAGGCGGCGCGGAGCGCCTCGCCGCGCTTCCAGCTATTGTCTTCATTGAACAGCCTGCCCTGCGGCAGGTTGCGGGCACCCGGCATGTGACCGGACGCGAGGCCCGGCCGCGGTTCCGGCTCCTCGCCCGAGAACCGACCGGCGCCCCGCGCGTCGACGATCCCCCAGCCGGCATTGTCGATAAGGCCAAGTACCGCGCGCTTGTCCGCGACTGCCTCACGATCCAGCCGCGGCGTGAAATGGCCGCGCCGCACATCGGGCGCGCCGCTTTCGACCGGCCGCCCCTCCGCCGCCCATTTCTGAAAGCCACCGTCGAGGATCGCGACCTGCCGCGCACCGAAGCTCCGCAGCATCCACCAACCCCGCGCGGCGCTGTGCAGCGGGCTGTTGTCATAGACGATTATGCGGGCACTGTCGGACAGGCCGAGCGCCTGCCCCCGGCTCGCCATCTTCGCTTCGGATGGCAGCATGTGCGGGAAAGGCGAATCCGTGTCGGCTACCTCGTCGATGTCGAGGAAGACGGCGCCCGGAATATGCGCCGTCCCATATTCCGCCCGCGCATCGCGGCCGTCGCCGGGCAGCAGGAAGGTCGCGTCGACGATGCGAAGGTCCGGCGCGCCGAGCTCCTGTTCCAGCCAATCGGTCGAAACGAGATCGTCCATCGCGCCCCTCAACGTCCGACCCGCTCGAGCAGCCCCAGCCGCTCCAGCGTCGACAGATAGTCCGCCACCTCCTCGACCGGCGCCGGCGCGACGGTAACGGCCAGTTCGTCTCTAATCTGCTGCACGCTACGCCGCCCATCGACGAGGTTCGGTGTCTCATAGCCGAAGCTCGGCCCGTCCCGATCCGTCTCGCGCGCCAGCAAGGCCGGACGCTTGAGGCCCGCCTGCTTCAGATGATCGTCCAGCCAGCTATATCCGAACCCGTCCATCGGCCCCTTCGGTTCAGGCTTCCGGCGGTAGACGATGGTTTCCGGTCCCCCAGCGGCCTGTGCCTCCTGCGACATTGGAGGCTCGTCTGCGGTGCGGAGGCCGAAGCGCTTGATCGAGAGACTGTCGTCGATCTCCGATACAAGGTCATGGCTTGCCACGAGCAGCCCTTCCTCCGCAGACATCGACGCCGTTCTGCGCAGCATGTCCGCCTTTCGACTGGTGCTTTCCGCCAGCATCACGGCGTCCAGCGCCGGTAGATCCTCCTGCTTCACGTTCGCGAGATACCATCCCGCCGCAGCGGCGATGAAGATGGCGCGCTTCATCTTGGTGGCGTCGAGGTTTGCCGGCACGTCGCGCTGGGTGTGGATGTAACGGTCCGGCCAGTCGGCGATGTAGATCACCGGCACCCGCCAGCTTCCCTCCGCCCAGATCTGGTGGTCGCTGCCTTCGGAGAAGCCGCCGATCTTCGCCTGCAGCGCCCTCTTGTCCCCTTCGGGATCGACGAGTGGCCACGCCGCCGCACCGCTGTCGGCATAGGTCAGCGACTGGTCGTTCACCCAGCGCGCGATCGCGAAGCCGACATCGCCGACGAAGCTTGGCAGGCTCGGCGGCGAGCCTTCGACGCGGAGGATCGATTTGGTCTTCTCCGTATCGCCGCCGATCATGTCGAGATGGATGGTAGCGAGCGTCCGCCGCGGGAATTCCGGGCGGCCGTTGAGCAAAGCCAGCGTGCACTCGAACTCGCACGGCCAGATGAAACGGATCGTGCGCTGCGGCTGCGGCAGCTTCCTCTCCGCGATCAGCCGATTGAGGCTGCGCGCCACTTCGAGGATACCCGCACAGCCGCTCGCATTGTCGTTCGCGCCCGGCGAGGGATGGTCGAGATGGCAGGAGAAGACGATCTCGTGCGTGCGATCGCGGCCCGGGATCACCGCCGTCGGGATCAGATAGGCGCCCGGCGTCCGCCCGGCCTCGACGGCCGCGCGCAGCCGCACTGTCCCGCCCCTCGCCAGCCGCGCCTGCCAGTCATGCGCCCGCGCCGGCGAGACCATGAAGGCGAAGGTCGGATCCTCCCAGGTATCGAGATGGCCCCAGCGGATGAGGCTCTGGTCCTCGCCCCACCAGGCCTGCTTCTGGTTCTGTGCCCAGGAGACGAGCCCCGCCGCGCCGTGCACGGTGATTGCGAGATGCGCCGCCTCGCCCGGCTGGGCGGAGACAAGGACGAGCTTCCCGCGCACGTCCTTGCCCGCATAGTCGGTTTCGGAGGTGCCCGCGCCGATGTCGACCAGCTCCGCCTCGGCGCGCCCGCTGACGCTGTCCTGGGCGAGGGTGATCGGTTCGTCGGCCCAGGAGGCGATGCGCTCGGCATCGATCCAGCGCGCGCCCTCCTGCCGTTGCTCCCACAATTCGGCGAACGAGGCATTCCAGGCCGGCCGCGAGCGCTGGGTGCCGTAGAAGATCTTGCCGTCCGCCGGCAGCGACAGGATCTCGACCTCCTTCAGCCCATCGGCCGCGAGCTGGTCGCGGATCAGCTCGGCAGCAGCCCTGTAACCCTCCGAGCCGCGCATCCGGTGATGGAGGGAGATCGCCTGCACAATGCGCTTCGCCGCCGATCCCGAAATCTCGCTCGCGATCGCGGCGGCCTCGGCTGGCTTCAGCAACGGCGGTGCATCCTGCGCCGCGGCCGGGGCGGCGACAGCGAGCAACAGGGCCGCGAATCCTCGCATCAGCCGAGCCGCTCCGGCACTTGCCGCGATTCCTCGATCAACGTCTCGCGCGGGGCAACCGCTTCCCACGGGAAAACGAACCAGCGTTTGTCCTCCCGCCGGTCGATGCGGCGCGACCAATATTCGGCTCTGGCACGCGAGCTGACATTGTCGATCAGGACGGCGACTCGCAGGCGCGCCTCGTCTGCTCCCTGCGCCTCGAGCGCCGCGCGCAACGAGGCGATCGTGGTGCCGCTGTCGTTGATGTCGTCGACGATCAGCAGGCGCTCACCGCCGCGGATCTTCGCGCCCAGCTTCTCGAGCAACTCGTCCGCGAAGCCGGGCTCGCCCGACGAAATGTCGACGGACAGCATGGCGATCCCGAGCCGATGCGAGAGGTAGGCTGCAGGCACAAGGCCGCCGCGGCCGATACCGACGAGGAAACCGGGCCGCCAGCAATCGTCTTTCAGCTTCTCCCCGACCGTCTCGACGTCCGCGAGGAAGGTGTCGTGCGTGATGTAGCTGAGCTCGGGCGCGTCGGCAGACATCGGCGGGTCCTCGCAAGGGGAAGGCGGCGGGGATTCATGTCCCCTGCTGCCCCCTCTTGTCCAGCCGTCGTCGCTCGTCGGCGATAAGACATCGGCAGGAATGCCGCACCTCGGAAGCCAGCCAGTGGGAGCGGCACACCGCGTTCCAGATGCCGCCAATTTCTTGATCGTGTCGACGTGGGCTCGCCACCACCCGCCCCTTCCCGCGCCGCGCCGCTTCGCCTAGATGCGCCGCATGGACCTCAGCCATCTCGGCCGCTCCAGCGCGCTCCCTGCCTCGCCCGAGGAGGCGAAGCTGGACTATGTGCCGAACCCGCGGCAGGGGCGGCCCTATCTCGTCCGCTTCACCGCGCCCGAATTCACCTCGCTCTGCCCGGTGACGGGGCAGCCGGACTTCGCCCACCTCGTCATCGACTATGCCCCGGGCGAGAGCATCGTCGAATCCAAATCGCTGAAATTGTTCCTCGGCTCGTTCCGCAACCATTGCGGCTTCCATGAGGACGTGACGGTCGGCATCGCCGAGCGGCTGGTCGCGGAGATGAAGCCGCTCTGGCTCCGGATGGGCGGCTATTGGTATCCGCGCGGCGGCATCCCGATCGACGTCTTCTGGCAGTCCGGCCCGCCGCCGGAAGGCCTGTGGCTGCCGGATCAGGGTGTCCCCTCCTATCGCGGGCGCGGCTGAGTTGAAGGTCGCCGTCTTCGGCGCGGGATCGATCGGCTGCTTCGTCGGCGGCGCTTGGCAGGCGGCGGGGCTGGACGTCTCCTTTGTCGGCCGCGAGGCGATCGGCGCTGCCATCGCGGAGCACGGCCTCACCCTCACCGATTCCGCCGGCTGGCGCACCCGCCTGCCGCCGGAGCAGGTCGCCTTTTCGACCAAGCCCGCCGCGCTGAAAGAGGCGGAAATCATCCTCCTCACGGTCAAAAGCACAGGCACCGAAGCCGCGGCGAAGGAGATCGGCCGGAACGCCAAAAAGGGCGCAACGATCATCAGCCTGCAGAACGGCGTCTCTAACGCCGAGACGTTGCGCGGCGCGCTCGGCAAGAGGTTCGCGGTGGTGCAGGCGATGGTGCCGTTCAACGTCGCCTATCTCGGCCATGGCCGCTTCCACAAAGGCGTGGCGGGCGAGCTGGTGACGGAGGACACGCCGCTCACCCGCGGGCTCGCCGAGCAAATCGGCGACGGGCCCGCCCGGCTGCGGCTTGCGGCGAACATGCCGTCCGTCGCCTGGGGCAAATTGCTGATCAACCTCAACAATGCGGTGAACGCCCTCTCCGGCCGCACCCTGCTCGAGCAGCTGCGCGAGCGCGACTACCGCCGCGTCGTCGCCGCCTCGATCGTCGAGGCGCTGGCGGTGCTGGAGGCGGCGAAGATCGAGCCGGCGAAGATCGGCCCGGTGCCGCCGCGCCTGCTGCCCCACGTGATTGGCGCGCCGAACGCAATCTTCGGGCTCTTCCTCAAGGCGCAGAAGATCGACGCCAAGGCGCGGTCCTCCATGGCCGACGACCTCGCCGCCGGCCGTCCTACCGAAATCGATTATCTCAACGGCGAGGTGGTGGAGCTCGGCAAGAAGGTAAGCGTGCCGACCCCCATCAATGAGGCGATCGTCAGCCTCATCCGCCAGCGCGAGCTCGGCGTCGAGCACCTCTGGAGCCCCGCCGAGCTGCGAGCGCGCATCCAGGAGGGCACGAAGGTGGCGCCGCTCTTCGGCTATTGAGCCACGGGCGTATTTGACAAGCCGCAGGACGCGCGCAAGGAGCTGGCGCATAACAAAAAGACCTTAGGGGAGATTGCTGAAATGCGCCTGCGCACCGCCTGTTCGCTGCTTGCCCTCGCCACCGCACTTCCCGCCATCGCCGCGCCGGTGCATCATCGGGCGCCCGCCCGCCATGCCACTGCCTCCGCCCCCACGCTGCCGCCGCTCGACCGGCGCGATATTCCGACCCAGCTGCCCAAGACGGTGCGGCCCGCCCAATATGCGCTGAACATTCTGCCCGATGCGGAGAAGCTCGCTTTCTCCGGCACGGCGACGATCGACATCGACGTGTTCCAGCCGGTGAAGGACATTACGCTCAACGCCGTCGATATGCAGTTCCGCAAGGTGACGCTCATCCCGCTGTGGGGCGGCGGCCATCCTGTCGAGGCGAGCAACGTCCGCATGGACGCGGCGGCGCAGACGGCGACGATGAGCTTCCCGTCCGCCATCCGCCCCGCCCGTTACCGGCTGGTCATCGATTATCGCGGTAAGATCTACCAGCAGGCGGCCGGCTTCTTCGCGCTCGATTACGACGTTCCCGAGGGCCACAAGCGCGCGCTCTTCACCCAGTTCGAGGCGCCCGACGCGCGCCGCTTCTTCCCCGGCTGGGACGAGCCGCGCTTCCGCACGCCCTACACGCTCACCGTCACCGTGCCGGCCGGCAACGACGTCGTCAGCAACATGCCCGCGGCAAGCGTGAAGCCGCAGCCGAACGGGATGAAGTCGGTCACCTTCATGACCACCCCGCCAATGGCGAGCTATCTGGTCTTCTTCGCGACCGGCGAGTTCGACCGGATCACCACCCGCGCCGGCAATACCGAAATCGGCGTCGTCGCCCGCCGCGGCCATGGCGAGCAGGGCCGCCTGGCGCTGGCCAGCGCCGCGGCGATCCTGCCCTTCTACAATCAATATTTCGGGACGCCCTTCCCGCTCCCCAAGCTCGACAATGTCGCCGGCCCGGGCAGCAGCCAGTTCTTCGGCGCGATGGAGAATTGGGGCGCGATCTTCACCTTCGAGAACATCCTCCTGCTCGATCCCGCCATCACCAGCGAATCCGCCCGGCGCAGCATCTTCGGCGTCGCCGCGCACGAAATGGCGCACCAATGGTTCGGCGACCTCGTCACCATGGCGTGGTGGGACGACATCTGGCTGAACGAGGGTTTCGCGTCCTGGATGGCCACCAAATCCACCGCCGCGCTCCACCCGGAATGGGACCCGGAGCTCGGTCTCGTCGACAGCCGCGAGGCGGCGATGCGGCTCGATTCCGTCGCGACCACCCACCCGGTCGTCCAGCACATCACCACCGTCGACCAGATGAGCCAGGCCTTCGACACGATCACCTACCAAAAGGGCGAATCGGTGATCACGATGCTCGAGGATTATGTCGGTTCGGACACCTGGCGGCGCGGCATCCAGGCCTATATCCGCGCCCATCGGCTCTCGAACGCGCAGAGCGACGACCTCTGGGCGGCGATCGAAGGCGCCGCGCACAAGCCGATCACCGCCATCGCCCACGATTTCACGCTCCAGCCCGGCGTGCCTTTGATCCGGGTGGAGAAGGCCGCGTGCAGCGGCGGCAGGACCGAGCTGACGCTGAGCCAAGGCGAGTTCAGCCGCGACCGCATGGACAAGCCGGCTCTGCGCTGGCGGGTGCCGGTGATCGCCGCCTCGCTCGGCGGCGCGCCGGCGCGGACCGTCGTCGCCGGCGGCAGCGGCAGCCTTGCCGTTCCCGGCTGCGGACCCGTCCTGCTCAATTACGGGCAGACCGGCTATTATCGCACCGTCTACACGCCCGACATGCTGCGCGCGCTCACCCGCGACTATGCGCGGCTGAAGCCGATCGACCAGATCGGCCTGCTCTCCGACAATTGGAGCCTCGGCCTCGCCGGCTATGAGAGCCCCGCCCCTGCGCTGGACATGATCGCCGCCGCCCCCGCCGACGCCAATTCGGTTCTCGAAGAGCATGTCGCGGGGGTTCTTGCCCAAATCCACGGCATGTATGCCGGCGATGCCGCCCACCAGGCGATGGTCGCCCGCTACTCGTCGGCCAAGCTCGGCCCGGTGCTGCAGCGGATCGGCTGGCGGGCCCGGCCCAACGAGCCGGCCTCGGCTCCGGTGCTGCGCGCGACCCTGATCGCGGCGCTCGGCGGCTGGGGCGATCCGGCGGTCGTCGCCGAGGCGAAGCGGCTCTATGAGACGGGCGACCCGCTGGCCACCGCCGGGCCGCTTCGCACCACCATCCTGGCGGTCGTCGCGCGCAACATTGACGCCGCGGGCTGGGAGCGGCTCCACGAACAGGCCAAGGCGGAGCACAATCCGCTGGTCCGCGCGCAACTCTACCGGATGCTCGGCGCGGCCCGGGATCCGGCGCTTGCCCAGCGCGCGCTCGACCTCGCGATCAGCGACGAGCCGGGGCCGACGACCAGCCCGAACATCATCGGCGCGGTCGCGGGCGAGCACCCGGACCTCGCCTTCGATTTCGCCCTCGCCCACAGGGAGCGGGTGGAGTCGCTGGTCGACGCCTCGTCGCGCTCGCGCTATTTGCCCGGCCTCGCCGGCGGCTCGTCCGACCCGGCGATGGTCGGCAAGCTCCAGGCCTTTGCGGACAAGTACATGACGCCGCAGTCGCGCCGGCCCGCCGATATCGCCATCGCCTCCATCCGCGACCGCGCCCGAATCCGCCAGACGCGGCTGCCCGAGATCAGCCGCTGGCTGGAGGCGAACGCGCGGTAATCAGGCCTGTGCCAACCTGGCGCTGCGGCGGTAGGTCCACCAGGCGAGCAGGGCGAAGAGCAGGACGCCGCCCCAGAGGGCGAAGGGGCGGAAGGAATCGCCAACCACCGCCAAGGGTGTGGGACTGCCGGCGGCCACGACGATGCCGGCGAGGAGGACTCCGAACAGGCTCTCGCCGACGATGAGGCCGGTCGCGGCGAGCACGCCCATGCGCTTATAGGCTTCGGGATCGCGGGCGTGGGGTGCGCGGCGTTCGTAGATCCAGCCAAGGATCGAGCCGATCACGACCATCAGGGTCGCCGACATCGGCAAATAGATGGCGATGCCGACGGCGAGCGGCGGCAGGCGGAGCAGGCCGAGCTTGCCGAGTGCGAAATCGAGCGCGATGAGGCCGGTGCCGAGCAGAACGCCCCATCCGATCATCTGCCAGTGCATCGTCCCGCCGAGCACGCCCTGCGCCAAGGTCGAGATCAGGGCCGCCTGCGGCGCCGCCAGCGCGTTCGGCCCGGCGCCCGCGACGCCGGCGAAACCGTAGCCGGCGTTGAGCAGGTCGAGCACCGGCGGGATTACCGCCGCGCCGAAGACGACTCCGAACAGAAGGGCGACCTGCTGCCGCCACGGCGTCGCGCCGACCAGTTGGCCGGTCTTGAGGTCCTGGAGGTTGTCGTTGGAGATGGTGGCGACGCCGAACACGATCCCGGTGACGATCAGCGCATAAGCGACGAGCGGCTTCGAATTGCCGCCGCTCCCCAGCACCGCAACGAGTAGCAAGGAGGCGCCGATCGCGGAGAGGATGCCGATGCCGGAGACAGGGCTGTTCGAGGCGCCGATCAGGCCGGCCATATAGCCGCAGACCGCGGCGATGAACGCGCCGGCGATCAGCACGAAGACGAGGCTTCCGGCGATGATCAGCACCGTGTGGCTGCCGCCGGCGCCGCCCAGCTCGTGCGCGAGCAGCCAGGCGATCGGCACCAGGCAGGCGAGCGTGCCGAGCCCGACCAGGCCGATCGGGATGTCGCGCTCCTGCAGCGCAAGCGCTGCCCCCTCGCCTGCCTTGCGCGCCCGCGACGCGGCGAAGGCGGAGGCGAGGCCGCGCAGGATCGGGCCGATGACGATGAGCAGGGTCCACACCGCCGCGACGCCGATCACGCCGGCGCCGAGGAAGCGGACCTGGTGCACCCATACGTCGCCGGCAAGATCGGAGAGGCCGAGGCCGGCCGGATGCGGCGCCATCGCCGTCAGCCACGGCATGGCGATGCCCCAGGCGATGATCAGGCCGACACCCATCGCCACGCCGACCGAGATGCCGACGAGATGGCCGACACCGAGCAGGGCGAACTGGAAGCCGGGATTGACGCCGCTGACGCCGTTGCCGACCTTGAAATAGCCCTCCGCATCGGACGCGGTGATCTTCATCGCCGCCAGCAGAGCGAAGGCGGCGGATACGACCGAGCCAGTGACGATTGCGATCAGCCCGCGGCTGCTCTCCTGCAGGCCTTCGCGGCCGGCTTCGCCGACCTTCAGCACCTCGGCCGCGGCGACGCCTTCGGGATAGGGAAGCGGCGAATCCGTCACCAGCGCCCGCCGCAGCGGCACCGAGAACAGCACGCCCAGCATGCCGCCGAGGCCGGTCACCAGGGCGGTCGTCCAATAGGGAAAGCCCTGCCACCAGCCGATCATGACGAGCCCGGGCAGCACGAAGCAGATCGCCGCCAGCGTCCCCGCCGCCGAGGCAACGGTCTGGACGATGTTGTTCTCGAGGATCGAGGAGGATTTGAACCCGCGCAGCACCGCCATCGAGATCACGGCGGCGGGTATCGAGGTCGCGAAGGTAAGGCCGACCTTGAGGCCGAGATAGACGTTGGCGGCGGTGAAGACGAGGGTGATAAGCCCGCCGAGGATCACCGCCCTCAGCGTCAGCTCGCTTGTACGCTCCACTTGCTCCGCCACGCTACCCTCCTACGACAACGCCTCTCCCTTCGATGGGAGAGGATACGAAGCCTTAGCGGCTCTGCCGCTTAGGCGAAGTTGGTGAGGGTGACACCGTTAGAGACTATTCTCGAACTCTGTCACCCTCACCCAACTGCGCCCAGGCTCCTGCGTCGCCAAGGCTCCCTATCCCTCCCCCGTCAAGGGGGAGGGGGAGTTTTGTCGGTCAGTGGGAGGCGGCGGGCTTGCTCAGCTCGACGCCGACATAAGCGGGCGGCGTGCTGCCGCGGCGGACCAGCAGCAGCACCGTGTTCCGCCCCGCCGACCGCGCGGCGGCGACGGCGGCGGCCGCTTCGTCCGGCGTGCGGGTGGCGCGCTGGTTGATCGACAGGATGATGTCGCCCTGCTGGACGCCCTTCGTGGCCGCGTCGCTGTTCGGATCGACCGCCACCACGACGACACCCTTCAGCGTCGGATCGTTGACGTGGAGCGAGCGCAGGACATCGGGCATCACCGCCTGGACGGTGATTCCGAGGCCCTCGCGGGTCGACCTCTGGCCGGCGGACTGCTGCGATTCCTCCGGCTCCTTGACCGGATTGGCGTCGTCGACGCCGTTCAGGCGCGCGAGCTCGTCCTCGGGCGGACGCTCGCCGACCGTCACCGTCACGTTGACCCGCTGGCCGTTGCGGATGAGCGTCATCGGCACGCGCGAGCCGACCGGCTGCTGTGCCACCAGATAGGCGAGCGACTGGTCGGGCGTCACGGGCTGGCCGTTGACGGCGATGACCACGTCGCCCTGCTGGATGCCCGCGCGCGCGGCGGGCCCGCCGGGGGTGACGCCGCGGATCAGCTCGCCCTGGTTCTTGGGAAGGCCCATCGCCTCGGCAATGTCGTCCTCCAGCGTCTGGAGGCTGACGCCGATATAGCCGCGCTTGACGCGCTCGCCGTGCATCAGCGCGTCGACCACCGGCTTGGCCTGCTCCGCCGGAATGGCGAAGCCGATGCCGATATTGCCGCCGGTCGGCGAATAGAGCGCGGTGTTGATGCCGATGACGTTGCCGTTCAGGTCGAACATCGGGCCACCGCTATTGCCCATGTTGATGGAGGCGTCGGTCTGGATGTAGCGATCGTAGACGCCGCTGTTGAGGTTGCGGTGCAGCGCCGAGACGATGCCGGCGGTGACGGTGCCGCCGAGGCCGAACGGATTGCCGATCGCCAGCACCCAGTCGCCCACGCGCGCATGGGTGGAATCCCCGAAGCGGACGAACGGCAGATCGGTCGCGTTGATCTTGAGGACCGCGAGGTCTGCGACCTGGTCGCGGCCGATGACCCGCGCCGGATATTCGCGCCGGTCGGGGAGCGTCACTGTGATCTGGTCGACGGTCGCGCCGGTGCGCGCCGGCGAGATGACGTGATTGTTGGTGACGATATAGCCGTCCGCCGAGATCACGAAGCCGGAGCCGAGCGATCCGCCATGCTGGGTGGTCGGGCCGCTGCCGCCGCCATTGTCGTCCTGGTCGGGCACGGGCGCGCCGAACTGGCGGAAGAACTCTTCGAAGCCGGGCGGCAACTGGTTGTTCTGGGTGACCCGGATGGTCTGCTTGGTCGAGATGTTGACCACCGCCGGCGAGAGGCGCGCGGCGAGGTCGGCGAAGCTCATCGGCGCGCCGGGGCGCGGCGCGGCGGCGGCCATGGCGCCGGGTTCGTTCTGGGCAGTTTGCGCGCCGACCGGGCCCACGATCAGCGTGGCGGCGGCGCCGCCGGCAAGGATGGCGGCGGTGAGGCCGTAGACATAACGCACGTTGGAGATCCTCCTAATTTGCAGGGCCCGGACGGGCAGATCCGGGCGGATCGATCGATGCTCGCAAACTATGTGGTGCCGCTGAACCGGATTTGAATATCCGGACTTACCACCACCATGATCATTTGTTCCTTCCCTTGAACTGACGCAGATAGTCGTTGTCGGGGGAAAGGATGACGGTGGTGCGCCCCTGATCGCCATTCTGGTTGGTGGCGGTGGTGCCGAAGGTGACCTGATAGGACTGCATTGCGCGGTAGAAATCGTAGAAATCCGGATCCTTGTTGAAGGCTTCGGCATAGGTGCGCGCCGCTTCGGCATCGGCCGACGCGCTGATGATCTGCGCCTGCTTGGCCCCCTGCGCCCGGATCGAGGTCGCCTCCTGCTCGCGCGCCGCGCGCATCCTGCCGTAGGTGGATTCGAGCGTCCCTTGCGGCAGGTCCGCCTTCTTGATCCGGACGTCGACGATCTCGGCGCCATATTGAGCGGCGACGCGGTTCAGCGCCCCGCGGATATTGCTCATGATCTGGGTGCGCTCGGGCGTCAGCAAGGCGCCGAAATCGCGCTTGCCGAGCTCGTCGCGGGTCACCGAGCCGAGGATCGGCTGGAGCTGGTCGCCGACGTTCTGCTCGGTGCGCGCCGCCATGTACATCTTCAGCGGATCGACGATGCGGTAGCGGGCGAAGGCGTCGACCTCGAGCCGGCGCTGGTCGTTGGAGAGGACCTGCTGGTTGTCCATCTCGACGCCGAGGATGCGCTTGTCGATCCAGACGATCTGCTCGACAAACGGCGTGCGCGCGATGAGTCCTGCGCCGGTGCTGCCGAAATCCACGCCCGCATGCCAGGGGTTCACGACCCGCACCGGCTTGCCCCAGCGGACGATCACCGCCTCTTTCGTCTCGGGCACGGTGGCGAAGGTCGCTCCGGCGAGGATGAGGAGCAGCAAAGCGGCGACGGCGAGCGCGATCGGATTGCGCAGCGCGGGGCTCATTTCTGCTCTCCCTGCGCAGCCTGCTGCGGCTTCGCCGTGGGAAGCGGCAGATAGGGCACGACCCCCGGTGCCTCGACGACCGTCTTGTCCACCTTCGAGAGCACCCGTTCCATCGTGTCGTAATACATGCGCCGCCGCGTGACGTCGGGGGCGAGCTTGTATTGCGCATAGACCTTGTCGAAGGCTGCCGCCTCGCCCTGCGCCTGGGCCGTCACCTGCTGGGCATGGGCCTGGGCCTGGTTGACGTAGGAGGCCGCCTCCTGCTGGGCCGAGAGCACCGCCTTGAAGGCGTCGTTGACCTTCTCCGGCGGGTCGGACTGGCGGATCGAGACCCCCTCGATCTGGACTCCGGCGCGGTAGCGGTCGAGCACCTGCTGCATCAGCCGCTGCACCCTGTTCTCGATGTCGTTCCTGCCGGCGCCCATCGCCTCGTCGAGGGTGACGGTTGCGACCACCGCGCGCATCGCGCTTTCGGCGACCTCCTTGATCGTCCCCTCCTGGTCCTGGATGCTGAACAGGTAAAGCTGCGGATCGCGGACCCGCCAGCGCACCGTATAGGCGACGTTGACGATATTCTCGTCGCCCGTGAGGATCAGATTCTCGTCGCCGCCGCCGCCGCCAACCGCGATGGGGCGGATCTGCTGGTCGACCGTCTGCATGCTCTCGATCGGCCACGGCAGGGTGAAGTTGATGCCCGGCCCGACCGTGCGGCTATATTTGCCGAAGGTGGTCACCACCCCTTGCTCCTGCGCGCCGACACGGTGGAAGCTGGTGAAGACGAGCCAGAGCAGGAGGAAGACGCCGAGGCCGTAGAGCCAATAGGGCTTCCCCTCCTGGTACGGGAAACGGCCGCCGAAGCGTTCGCGGCTCTTCTTCAGCAGATCGTCGAGCGACGCGATATTGGGCGTGCCGGCGGGGCGCCGCCGCCGCGGCGGCTGGCCCCAGGGGCTGCGCGGGCCGCCGCCCTGATCGCCGCCGTCGCCGCCGTCGCCCCCGCCACCGCTGCCGGACGGACCCCAGGGCCCGCCCTTGTTCTCGTTCATCGTCGCGGCGGGGCGCGGGCGCTGGCGCGAGCCCAATATTCTTATCATGGCGCCTTTATAGGGACGCGCCCGGCGGAAAAACAGTGGCAAGCGGGCGCGCGCGCCCTATCTGGCGGGCGATGAGCGACGATGTCGAAGCCCTGAGATACGCCCTGGCCCCAATCGGGCAAGCGGACGGGCGGATTTCCGTCCTCCGCCGGCAAGGGGAAGTCGCCAGCCTGGTGCTGGACGTGACGGGGCTGGACGCGCCGCGCCGCGCGGCGCTCGAGCGGGAGATCAAGGCCGTCCTCGCCGCCGTGCCGGGCATTGCCGAGGTGCGGATCGCGATGACGGCGGAGAAGGTCGAGCGGACGATCGTCGCGATCGGCAGCGGCAAGGGCGGCGTCGGCAAGTCCACCGTCGCGGCGAACCTCGCAATCGCCCTCGCCCGCGCCGGCCGCAAGATCGGGCTCGTCGACGCCGACATTTACGGACCCTCGCAGCCGCGCATCATGGGCAATGACGAAAGGCCGGAGCTTGCCGACAAGCAGATCGTGCCGGTCGAGGCCTGGGGCGTCAAAATGCTCTCGATCGGCCAGCTGGTCGATGCCGGCGCGGCGCTCGCCTGGCGCGGGCCGATGGCGGCGAGCGCGCTCGGCCAGCTGATCGAGGGGGATTGGGGCGATGCCGAAATGCTGGTCGTCGACCTGCCGCCCGGCACCGGCGACATCCAGCTCTCCTTGATCCAGAAGTGGAAGCCGGCCGGCGCGGTGATCGTCTCGACGCCGCAGGACCTCGCCTTGATCGACGCCACCCGCGCGATCGACCTGTTCCGCAAGATGGACGTGCCGGTGATCGGTCTGATCGAGAACATGTCCGGCTACGAATGCCCGCATTGCGGCGAGGTCTCCGATCCGTTCGGGACCGGCGGCGCCGAGGCGGCGGCCAAGGTGATGGCGATCCCCTTCCTCGGCCGCATCCCCCTCACCCTCTCGATCCGCCGTGCCTCCGACGCCGGCACCCCGCCCGCTGCGGGCGACGGTGCCGAGGCGGAGGTGTTTGCGGCCCTCGCGCGACGGCTGCTGGAGCAGTTGAACCGAACCGAAGGCTGACGGTTTCGTCGGCGGAAAGGACTCGAACATGCCGCTGACCCGCGACGAAGACATTGCCGAATTGCTCGCGAGCACGCGTACGATCGCGATGATCGGCGCCTCGGACCGGCCCGATCGGCCGAGCTACGGCGTCATGCGCTACCTCCAGGAGCGCGGTTATCGCGTCTTCCCGGTCAATCCGCAGATCACCGGCGAGCATGTCCACGGCGAATATGTCTGGCGCGAGCTCAGCCAGATCGGCGAGCCGATCGACATGGTCGACATCTTCCGCCGTCCCCAGGCCGCCGACGACGCGGTCGACGAGGCGATCGCCGCGGGCGCGAAATCCGTCTGGCTCCAGATCGGCGTCATCAACGAAGAGGCCGCCGCCCGCGCCGAAGCGGCCGGCCTCAAGGTGGTGATGAACCGCTGCCCGAAGATCGAGATTCCGAGGCTGGGGATAGCGAAGGTCGGCTGAATCGTCTCCCGTCATGCCGGACTTGATCCGGCATCCACCTTCTTTTCGTTCATCGTGGGAAGGAGAAGGTGGAACCCGGATCAAGCCCGGGGTGACGAAGTAGGGTCAAAGTCTCAAACGAGGATTCCGAACCGCAGCAGCGCCTCCGGGTGGCCGACGATGACGATCCAGCCGCTCGTCGCGGGCTTCCCGCACCCCTCCCAGCCGCCCGGCGACAGCGTCTCCGCGACCGTTTCATGGCCGGGCGGCAGCAGCAGGATTGGGCGGCATTCCGAACTGTCGCGGCGCATGAACAAAGCCGAATCAGCGGGGCTGCCTGCGGAGGCGTGATGGTCCTGGAAGCGGCGGATGAAGTCGAGCCGCTCGTCGCGGTCCATCGGCTTGGCGAGCCAGGCGGCGGTCACAGGTTCACCGCCAGGATCGCGACGGCGAACACGCCGTAGAGCCAGCCGACCTTCGACAACCGCCTCCCGCCGACGGCGCCACGGCGGAACATCCAGAAGAGCCAGAGGATGGCGATCGTCGTCACCGCGGCGGCGATGCGGAGCTCCGGCCCCAGCAGCCAGGGCGTGAAGAACAGGCCCAGCGCCGTCGGTACCGTCGCCTGGATCATCATCGCGCCGCTAATGTTCGCCAGCGCCAGCCGCTCCTTGCCCTGGCGGACCCAGATCAGGGCGTTCATCGTCTCGGGCAATTCGGTGGCGATCGGGCTCAGCAGCAAGGCGGTGAGCTGCGGCGAGAGGCCGAGCTGCGGGCCGACATCGCCGAGCTGGGCCACGAAGAAGCGCGACGCGAAGAAGATGACGACGAGGGCGATGCCGGTCTGGAGCAGCGCCCAGCCGAGCGCCGGATCGGGATCATGCGGCCGGAGCTTCAGGGGCTCCCTTTCGCCTTCGTCCGCTTCGGCTTCGCCGCGCAACTCGGTCCAGACGTAGAAGCCGTAGACCGCCAGGAACAGGATGCCGAGCCACGACTTCCAGGCGAACGCGATGAGGCCGAGGCCGATCTTCACGACGAAAATACCGAGGAACCAGAGCTGGTCGCGGCTGAGGCGCTTGCCGTCAGCCTCGACGACCGGATCGGCGGCCCGCTTCAGGCGCCGGCGATTGGCAACCAGCGCCAGGCCGACGACGCCATAAGCGATGGTGGCGAGCGCCAGCGGCCCGCCCAGCGCCGCACCGACGCCCAGCTCGCGCGCGGCGTCCGTGCGCCCGAACGCCGTCGCCACCAGGGTGACGATGCTTTCGGGAAGCGCCGTGCCGAAAGCGGCGAGGATGGTTCCGGTCGCGGTTTCGCCGATGGACAGGCGGTGCCCGGCCCATTCGACGCCGTTCACGAATCCTTCGCAGGCGAGATAGATGACGGCAGCCGAGCCGATCAGGAAAAGAAAGGTGAGGAACATAAACCGCTATCGGGCCGGACTGGAGACGAGCCATGACGACGGCGCACCCGCCCGGCCGGAGCGGTGTGCCGACGCCAAAGGTCTCGCCAAGCTCGGTTGAGCCGCGCAGCCCACGACCCGGAGGTCGAGTGTGTTGAGCTGCGCCCTTCTGTCGCGAAGGAGGCTACTCCCCTAAGGGTGCGGCGCCCTTAATCGGGCCGTTTTCCGGGCGCAATTGAATATTTGGTCAGAATCGCCGGGGCGGGACCGCTCCTATCCGCGAAGAATCTCCGCCAACGTCACCGGCCGCCAATTCCAGACGTCCACCCCCCACGTCGAACTGCCGCTTCATCGGCTTCAGCTTGCCGTGGCTGTGGCCGTGGAGATCGATGCTGCCCTTGTGCTGGTCGCGCCAGGTTCGGAAGGGATAGTGGCAAAGGATCAGCAGCCGCCCCTCCACCTCCAGCTCGGCATAATCCCGGACGCTCGTCCAACCTTCCGCCTCCACCGTTCCGGGCGGATCGTTATTGCCGCGGACGAGGTGTTTGCGGCCATGCAGCCGCGCGAGCAGGCCGAGCACGTCGGCGGCGCGGCGGGCGAAATCGCCGAGGTGCCAGACCTCGTCCTCCTCTCCCACCATCTCATTCCACGCCGCGAGCAGGGCCGCGTCCATCTCCGCCACCGAGGCGAAGGGCCGCTTGTGGATGTTGAGCGTGCGGTGGTCGCCGAAATGGGTATCGCTGGTGAAGAAGAGGGTCATCGCTCGGCGACGGTCAACGCCTCGGCCGGCCAATGGCCGCGCAGGAAGGTGTCGAGGGCGGCGAAAAAGACGGCCGGCTGCTCGACATGGGAGAGATGGCCGGCGTGGCGGACGACCAGCAGCCGCGCGTTCGGATAGCCTGCCGCCCACGCTTCGGCGGCGGCGCGGGGCACCGGATCGGCCTCGCCGTAGAGGATCAGCACCGGCGCCGTCACCCGGCCGAGCTGCGGCCTGATGTCGTAATCGGGAAGCCCAGCCCAGATCCTCTTGTTGACGATGAGCTGGCGCCGCACCGCTTCGGGCCCGCCGGCGCAGGGATCGCTGTGCGTGTCGCCGGGCGCTTTGATATCGTAGGCGTAGAGGCGGAAGAGGATTTGCATGAACGTCCGGCAGGGCACGAGCGGATCGGGCGCGCGATACCAGGACAACGGATCGCTCGCGGCGCCGAAGGCGCGCCGCTCCGCCTCCGGGAGAGCCCGGCTCCGGAGGCGGATTTCGTCGCTCATCGCTTCGAGCCAGGGCCGCGCCGGCGGCGCCGGATCGTGCAGCACCAGCCGCGCCACCCGGTCGGGATGGGCCACGGCATAATAAGAGACGAGCAGGCCGCCCCAGCTGTTGCCGAGCAGGTTCATCTTCTGGAGGCCGAAATGGGCGCGGATCGCCTCGAGGTCGGCGACGTGCCGCCCGATGGCGAGCCGCGCCGGATCCATGTCGAGACTGGAGCCGCCATTGCCGCGCTGGTCGTAATAGATGATGCGCCGCCCGGCTGTGGCAGGGGCGAAATCCGGCCGGATCGATTCCATCGAATTGGCCGGCCCGCCATGGACGACGACCAAAGTCTCCGGCCCCTGCCCTTCCACTCGATAGTGCAAGCGCGCGCCATCGTCGGTGACGACGAACCCCTCCCGGTCCAGCGCCGGCGCCGACGGGGCGGCGAGCAGCAGCGAGAGGAGGAGAAGGACCAGCCGCATGGGCTCATTTCTACCCTGCGGCGGGAACGAACGCCACGGGCCGGTACTCTTGCCAAACGGGTAAATCTGTAGGAGAGTTACTAACCGAAACGGTTCATCAGGGGGCGCAATGATTACTCGCATCCGCGAAGTCCGGCTTGCGAAGAAGCTCACCCTGCAGGACGTCGCGGATCGCTGCGATCCGCCGACGACGCCGCAGACGGTCGGGCGGCTGGAGACGGGGACGCGCACTGTCTCGGTCGGCTGGCTGAACCGCATCGGCCGCGCGCTTGGCGTCGAGGGGGGCGACCTCGTCCAGCTGCCGGACCGCGAGGAGGTGCCGGTCGCCGCGGTGCTCGAGCATGACGGCGCCCACGCGCCGCGCCGCGAGGGCGTCGCCGTGCCGCCGCAGCCGGGCGCCGGCGCACTCGCCGTCTCGGTCGCGGCAAGCCTCGGCGACTATCGCAGTGGCGACGAAATCTGGTGCCGCCGCCTCGATCCAGACGATTACGGGCAGGCGATGAACCGCGACGTCCTCATCCCCCGCCCCGCCGGCCGCTTCGTTTTCGGCCGCCTGATCGGCCGCGAGGAGGCGAAGCTGCACGTCCTCCCGCTCGGTACCGGGCAGCGCCAGATCGTCGTCGCCGCGCCGCCATGGATGGCGGTCGCGAGCCGCCTGATCAGGAGTTTGTAGGCGACGCCGATCCCGCTGGCGGACAGGTCCTCGTCGCAGTGCAGAACGGCTTGCCAGCCGAAGCCTTGGCGAAGGCTGGTGGGCGCTGACGGGCTCGAACCGCCGACCCTCTCCGTGTAAAGGAGACGCTCTACCAACTGAGCTAAGCGCCCTGCGCCTCCCCTGCCATCCGGACGCCGGCGCCGCAATCCCCGGGCCCGTCAGCTTTCGTCGGCGGTGATCCACTCCACTGCCGCGCGGGCGTGGAGGGCGGTCGTGTCGTAGACCGGCAACACCGCCGCGCCCGGATCGACGAGCAGCACCAATTCCGTGCAGCCGAGCACCACCGCCTGCTGCCGCGCCTGCGCCATTTCGGTGAGGTAGGTCCTGAGCCGCCGCTGCGAATTGCGGATGATCTGCCCCTTGGCCAGCTCCTCGAAGATGATCCGGTCGATCTCCTCGGCGGTCGCCGGATTGGGCAGGCTGACCGCGATCCCCCTCGCCTCGATCCGCTCGCGGATGAACGGCTCGCCGACCGTGAAGCGCGTGCCGATCAGCCCGGCGCGTTTGACCCCGTCGGCCGCGAGCCGCTCGGCGGCGACGTCGCCGATATGGATCAGCGGGATCGAGATGGCCTCGCTCACCGCGCCGGCCACCTTGTGGAGCGTGTTGCTGCAGAGGATGAGGCCTTCCGCCCCGGCTTGCTCCAGCCGGCGCGCGCGATCGGCGACGATCGCCGCCACCTGGTCCCATTCCTCCGCCAGCTCGAGCGCCGCGACCGGCGCCATGTTCAGGCTTTCGAGCAGCAGAGGCGCGGAGTTGAGCCCGCCCAGGCGCTTCGACACGCCCTTGTTGATCTGCTCGTAATACATGGCGGTCGAGAACCAGCTCGTCCCGCCGATCATCCCCAGCTTGCGCAAAGCGGCCTTCCCCGAAAATCCGTGCCCAGCTTTGCCGAACGCCATCGCTCCCGATTCTTCAAGGGCTTGCGTGCGCGGGGCCGGGTCGCCCGGCCGCTTATTGGGTCAAGCTGTGGCGGCCGGGGAACAGCCAGGCGCGGTCAGGCGAAGGTTTCGGCGATCTCGTCGGGGTTGAAGGTCAGCTGCTGCGCCGCGGTCGCCGCTGCCCCGCCCCAGAGTGTGACGGTGAGGGCGCCGATGATCCCTCCGACAATCCAGATGAGCACGGCCGTGCCGCTCAATTCGAACTGGCGCGCCATTTGGGCCTGCGCCGCCTTTTGCACCGCCAACGGATTGCCGGCGCTTCGCGCGATCTCGGCGAAATAGGCGCCGCTGGTGATGCTCGAGACGACCATCCAGAGCACGAAGATGATGACGAGAACCACCAGGGATGCGGCGAACAGCGGCCAGAACCGGCCGCGGGTGATCCGCCATGCCTCGCCGATGACGATCTTCTCCCGCATCATCGTAAGGGGAAAGGCCAGCCCGAAGCGAACGAAGTACCAGGCCGTAAAGACGACGATCGCCAGGAAGTCGAAAATGGCCACCCCCGCTGCCAGGCCGACCGACCCGGTCGCGCCGCCGAGGATGCCGATCAATAGGCCCATGACCAGCATCAGGACCAGCATCGCGATGTAGAATACGACCAAAAAGAGGATCGTCAGCGCCAGAAAGCGCAGCTCGTCCATGCCGAGCCGAATGTAGAAGAATCCCTGCCGCTCCGGCTTCAGCACGGCCCGCTGCGCCGCCGCGAACAGAACGACGTAGACCACGATCCACAGGAGGGAGAAGAGCAGGAAGCGCCCGGCCATCGCGCCGAGGGCGGCAGCCTGGATTTGGGGGTTGCCGCCCGACATCATCTGCATCTGCGCCGTCATGATCGGGCGCATTAGGAGCATCATGCCGGCGAACAGCAACATGTAGATGCAGGCCCACACCGCGACCGCGAACGGCTTGTCGCGAATGATGCGGAAGCCCCCGCCGATGACAGCTCCGATGTCCATGTCCCCTCCCCTTTTCAGTCCCACTGAATCCTAGCCCAACGCTTTGACGAGATTCTGAAGCGGCTAAGCGCCCCGCGCTCAGCCCAAAGCCTTCACAATCTCCTCGACCATCTTCTTCGCGTCGGCGAGCAGCATCATCGTATTGTCGCGGTAGAAGAGCTCGTTGTCCACGCCGGCATAGCCGACGCCGCCCATCGAGCGCTTCACGAACAGCACCGTCTTCGCCTTCTCCACGTCGAGCACCGGCATCCCGTAAATGGGTGAAGTCTTATCCGTCTTGGCGGCCGGATTGGTGACGTCGTTGGCGCCGATCACGAAGGCGACGTCGGTACGGGCGAACTCGGAATTGATGTCCTCCAGCTCGAACACCTCGTCATAGGGGACGTTGGCTTCGGCGAGCAGCACGTTCATGTGGCCGGGCATGCGGCCGGCGACCGGGTGGATCGCATATTTGACCGACACGCCTTCCTTCTTGAGGAGGTCGCCCATCTCGCGGAGCGCATGCTGTGCCTGGGCGACCGCCATGCCGTAGCCAGGGACGATGATGACCTGCTCGGCCTGCTTCATCAGGAAGGCGGCGTCCTCGGCCGTGCCGCGCTTCCACGGCCGGTCGATCGCCACGCCGCCGCCGGCCGCGACCGCATCGCCCCCGAAGCCGCCGGCGATGACCGAGATGAAGCTGCGGTTCATCGCCCGGCACATGATGTAGGACAGGATGGCGCCCGAGCTGCCGACGAGCGCGCCCGTGATGATCATCGCCGTGTTCTGCAGCGTGAACCCCATCGCCGCCGCCGCCCATCCGGAATAGGAATTGAGCATCGAGACGACGACCGGCATGTCGGCGCCGCCGATCGGGATGATCAGCAGGAAGCCGATCAGGAAGGCGAGCCCCGTTGCGGTGAAGAAGATCCAGGCGCTTTGGTCGGTGACGAAATAGGCGATGAGGCCGATGATCACCGCCAGGGTGCCGAGATTGATGACGTGGCGGCCGGGCAGCATGATCGGCTTGCCCGACATGTTGCCGTTCAATTTCAGGAAGGCGATGATCGAGCCCGAGAAGGTAATCGCGCCGATGGCAGCGCCGAGGCCCATTTCGACGCGGCTGACCTTGTGGATCTGGCCGAGCGCCGCGATGCCGAAGGCGTCGGGGTTGAGGTAGGCGGCGGCGGCGACCAGCACCGCGGCCATGCCCACCAGCGAATGGAAGGCGGCCACGAGCTGCGGCATCGCGGTCATCGCAATTCGCCGCGCGGTGACGATGCCGATGGCGGCGCCGATCGCGATCGCGCCGAGGATCTCGCCGAGCGTGCCGAGGCTCACCAGCGGGAACGGATCCTCGCTGCCCGAGAGCGGCGCATAATGGGCAAGCGTGGTGAGCACGGCGATGGTCATGCCGACCATGCCGATCCGGTTGCCGCGCCGGCTCGTCTCCGGATTGGAGAGGCCGCGCAGCGCCAGGATGAAGCAGATTCCCGCGATCAGATAGGCAAGCGCGACCCAGCTCGGGAGGGCGGCCCCCTCGTGCATCAGCGCCGCTCCTTCTTCTTGTACATGGCGAGCATTCGCGCCGTCACCGCGAAGCCGCCGAAGATGTTGACGCTGGCGAGCACCACCGCCAGCAGCCCGAGCCATTTCGCTCCCTGGGCCCCGGCCGCCGCGGCGGCGATCAGCGCGCCGACGACGATCACCGAGGAAACGGCGTTGGTCACCGACATCAAAGGCGTGTGCAAAGCCGGCGTCACCGACCAGACGACATAATAGCCGACGAAGCAGGCCAGCACGAAGATCGACAGGATCGAGATGAAGTCCATTCGGGCCCTTCCCTCAGCCGCGGCGGGCGCACATTGGCGGGCGAAATCAGCGCTGTCGAGGCGGAAAAGCGCGGCTTCTCCCGGATCGGGGATGGCGCTCAGGAGACGAAGCGGGCGAACTCGTCGGTGATGATCGTATCGATCCTCTGGCGGTAGCCCGCATGATCGGGATCGCCGGGTTCGACCAGTCCGAAACGGGGCGCCTCGGGGCCGCGCACCGGCACGAGCGCCAGCGGCACCGCGACCGGCACGAGCTGCGCGCCGCGTTGTGCCTGCAGCGTCAGCAGCAGCCCGCTGAGCGCCCCGCCGATGCCCGGCCGGCCGAGCACCGCCAGCCGGTATTGGCCGCGCTCGCTCGTCAGCAAATAGATGTGCCCCGATTCGTGGGCGAGCGACACGCGGCCCCGCTGCGCATAGGCCGCGTCCAGCCGCTCGCTCTCGGCGAAAGCGAGGCAGGAGGAGGTCTCGTCCCAGTCGATGCGCGTCCGGTACGCGTAGACTGCGCCTGCGTGCTGGAAGGACGGGCGCAGGGTGAGATAGTCGCCCTCGAGCCAGGAGACAGCCGGCCTTGTATAGGCGCCGAGCTCCGGCGGCGCGACGCCGGGCCCGGCGGTTGCGCCCGCCGGCAGAGGCGCGATCCCCGGCGTGCCGTTGATGCCGAGCGCCGCCTCCACCCGCAGGCGTGTGGCGAGGGTCAGCGGCCGCTCGCCGGCCAAGGCCTTTTCGAGCGTCGAGAGGCTGATCTTCGCCTCATCCGCCAGCCACTGCCGCGTCAGCCGCCGCCGCGCGAGCGCCTCCCGCACCGACCGGATGAACCTCTCCTGCTCCCGCTCCACCAAATTCCTCCCGGTCGGGAGGACATTTGCGCACAAGGGCGTCGCGCGCAACGGATCGTTATGGATCCTCCCCAGAATGGGGAGCGGGACGGACATAGCGGCGTGTTTAAATCCGGCGTCACCGACCAGACGACATTTTATCCGACGAAGCAGGTCAGCACGAAAATCGACAGGATCGAGATGAAGCCCACTCTTCGGTCCTCAGGCCTTCGATTTCAGGAAATTGGTCGTGAGCGTGCGGGCCCAGTAACGCGGGACGCTGTGCTGCTTCTGCAAGAGCTCCACCGATTCGTTGGATTTGCGGTCCGCTGCGCCGAACGCGCTGAGAATTCCCGCCCAATGGGCGATCGGATGCCCGGTCTTCTCGACAACCTGTTCGTCTGTCACGTCCCAATAATCCGAGCGCATAAGCTCCCCCTCGCTGTCAGCCGATGAGGCGTTGGTTCACGACTTTCCCTTCGTACGTCAGCCTGATGCCGGCGACGATCTCATCGTCGTCCGGCAGCACCACCCGCCCCGCGTCCTTGTCCCAGAAGGCGCTGAGGAAATTGTAGAGGTTGCGCGCGTAGAGGGTTGAGGTGTCGGCGGCGAGGCGGGAGGGCACGTTGCGGTGGCCGACGATCTTGACGCCGTGCCGCTCGACCACCTCGCCGGCGACGGCGCCCTCGACATTGCCGCCCTGTTCCACCGCGAGGTCGACGATGACGCTGCCCGGCCGCATGCTCGCGACCTGCGCGTCGGTGATCAGCCGCGGCGCCGGACGGCCCGGGATCAAAGCGGTGGTGATGACGATATCCTGTTTGGCGATGTGGCCGGAGACCAATTCGGCTTGCGCCGCCTTATACTCGTCCGACATCTCGGTCGCGTAGCCGCCGGTGCCCTCGCCCTCGATCCCCGCCACCTTCTCGACGAAGATCGCCTTGGCGCCAAGGCTCTCGATCTGCTCCCTGGTCGCGGCGCGAACGTCGGTCGCCGAGACGATGGCGCCGAGCCGCCGGGCGGTGGCGATCGCCTGCAGGCCGGCGACCCCGACGCCCATGATGAACACGCGCGTGGCAGGGATGGTGCCGGCCGCCGTCATCATCATCGGCAGCGCCCGGCCATATTCGGAAGCGGCGTCGAGCACCGCCTTGTAGCCGGAGAGGTTCGACTGGCTGGACAGCACGTCCATCGACTGGGCGCGAGTGATGCGCGGCATGAACTCCATCGCCAGCGCCTCCAGCCCCGCCGCCGCATAAGCGTCGACCCGCTCGCGCCGGCGGAACGGATCGAGGATGGCGACGACGAAGGCGCCCGGCTTCGCACTCTTCAGCGCATCCGCATCCTGCCCCTGCACGCCGAGCACCGCATCGGCACCCTGCAGCACCGCTTCACGCGCGCCGACCTCGGCACCAGCCGCGCGATAATCCTCGTCAGCAATCGAGGCGGACAGCCCCGCCCCCTCCTCGACCGCGACGGTCGCGCCGAGCGCGATGAACTTCTTCGCCGTCTCGGGCGTCGCCGCGACGCGCCGCTCGCCCGCTTCCGTCTCGCGGAGGACAGCGAGCTTCACGTCAGCTGATGATCAGGATGATGATGAAGGCAATGATCGCGCAGACGATCGCGCCGGTGCGGAACAGGCGGATGAAGCCCTCATAGCCCTTGCGGTGGACGATCAGTTCCTTGTCCGCTTCGCCTTGAGCAGCCATGTCGTTCCTCGTTCCCTGTGTTGCGGCGCCGCTTCTAACAAGCCCGGCCGCCATGCAGAAGCCCCAAGTTAAGCCGAACTTTACCCCCTTCGGCTAGAGCGGCGGCGTGGAGCCAAAAGCAACAATGACGCGGCCCGATCCGACCCGGTGCCTGCTGCTGATCGACGACGAGCCGGCGCAGCGCCGCCTCGTGACAGCGATCGGCGCGCGCGCCGGCTGGTGGGTGCGCGGCGCCTCGGACATCGAGGCGGCGCGGACGATGCTCGTCGATCCCGAGCAGCCGAAGGTGGATGCGATCCTCCTCGACCATTGGCTGCCGGGCGCGGCGGGCACCGAGCTGATCGAGCAGATCCGCGCCCTCGCGCCGGACCTGCCCCTGCTAGTGATGACCGCCCAGATCTCGGTCGCGGTCGCGGTCGAGGCGATGCGCGCCGGCGCCGCCGATTTCCTGGTCAAGCCGATCGCGCCCGACCGGCTGCTGACCGCGCTCAATTCGGCCACCGACCGGCGCCAGCGCAATGGCGAGCTTCGCCCGCTGTCCGAGAAGATCTCGAAGCCGCTCGCGTTCGACGAGATCGTCGGCTCGGCGCCCCGCTTCCGTGCCGCCATGGCGGTCGCCGCCAAGGCCGCCCGCGCCCGCGTCTCGGTGCTGATCGAGGGCGAGAGCGGCTCGGGCAAGGAGGTGATCGCGCAGGCGATCCACACGTCCAGCCCGCGCGGCAAGAAGCCGATGATCACCGTCAATTGCGGCGCGATCCCGGCCAATCTCGTCGAATCGGTGCTGTTCGGGCACGAGAAGGGCGCCTTCACCGGCGCCTTCGACCGCCATATCGGCCGGTTCGAGGATGCCGACGGCTCGACCCTGTTCCTCGATGAGGTCGGCGAGCTGCCGCTCGACACGCAGGTCAAATTGCTGCGCGCGCTCGAGACCGGTGAGATCCAGCGGATCGGCGGCCGCTCGATCCAGATCGTCGACGTCCGCATCATCGCCGCGACCAACCGCCGCCTGATCGAGGAGGTCGCCGCCGGCCGCTTCCGCGAGGACCTCTATTACCGGCTGAACGTCGTCCACGTCGCCATCCCGCCGCTGCGCGACCGGGCCAGCGACATCCCGCCGCTCGCCCGCCACCTCCTTACCCGCATCGCCGAGCAGCCGGGCATGCGCTACCTCTCGATCACCGACGACGCGCTGGCCGTGCTGATGCGCTACGGCTGGCCGGGCAATGTCCGCCAGCTCCAGAACGCCCTGTTCCGCGCTGCCGTGCTGTGCGACGGCAATGCTCTGACCGCCGCCGATTTCCCGCAGATCGCGCAGGAATCGACGATGAGCCGCCGCTCCAGCGACTATCACGGCAAGGCGCTGAACGGCGCTGCCGGCACCTCGGCGCTGACCCAGGGACCGGGCATCACCCTCTACGACCATGACGGAAATATGCGCTCGCTCGAGGAGATCGAGGCGGACGTGATCCGCCTCGCCATCGGCCATTATCGCGGCCGCATGACCGAGGTTGCGCGGCGCCTGGGGATCGGCCGCTCGACCCTCTATCGTAAGCTCGGCGAACTCGGCATCGGCGAGGTTGCATAGCAATCTGCCGCAGTGACGGCGGCTGATCCGGCCGCTACACCTGCGCAATGACCGACTTCACCAATGCAATTGCGCTGATCACCGGAGCCGCGTCGGGTATCGGCGCGGCGACCGCCGCCCGTCTCGCCGCCGGGGGCGCCAAGAAGCTTCTCCTCGTCGATCTCGACGAAGAGAAGCTCCGCGACTTCGCCTTCACCCTCCCCTGCGAGCGCCAGCCGATCATCGGCGACGTCACCGATCCTGATCTCTGGGCGAATGCCGATCTCACCGGCCTCACCCATGCCGTGGTCAATGCCGGCATCGGCGCCGGCGGACCGATCCTCGACTCCAGCTTCGAGGACTGGCGGCGAGTCCTCTCGGTCAATCTCGACGGCGCCTTCCTGACGCTTCAGGCATCGATGCGGGCGATGCGCGACCGCGGCGGCGCGATCGTCATGACCGCCTCCGCCGCCGGGCTGAAGGCGGAGCCGGGCATTGCCGCCTACGGCGCCTCTAAGGCCGGCGTGATCCATCTCGCCCGCATCGCCGCGAAGGAAGGCGCGCCCCTCGGCATCCGGGTCAACGCGATCGCCCCCGGCGGCGTCCAGACGCCGATCTGGCGCGCGGTTCCTTTCTTCGGCCAGCTGGTCGAGAGCCTCGGCAGCGAGGACGCCGCATTCAAGGCGATGGGCTCCGCCGGCAACACCCCGGCCAACCGGTTCGCCCGGCCGGAGGAGATTGCCGGCCAGATCGCCTTCCTCCTCTCCGACGCCTGCGCCTTCGTCACCGGCGCCTGCTTCGTCGCCGATGGCGGCTATTCGCTTTAGCCTCTCGCTGCTGCTGGCCGCCTTGCTCCTGGCCGGCTGCCAGGCGCATTCCGCCGCGCACCCGGACCAGGCCGTCCGGGCCTGCGAGGAACGGACGTTCGAGGGCACGCGCTTCACCGTCTGCCGATACGACGCGCGCCGCGACGAGATCAGGATCGTGGACGCGGACGCTCGCGGTCCCCTGCGCAGCTTCGCGCGGCTGAAGACGGCGCTCGGGGGTGATGCGAGCCGGCTGCTCTTCGCCATGAACGCGGGCATGTTCGACCCTTCGGGCAAGCCGGTCGGGCTGTATGTTGAAGCGGGCGTCGAGAAGCACCGGATCAACCGCGCGAGCGGCGGGTCCGATAATTTCTCGATGCAGCCGAACGGCGTCTTCGCCATCGACGCCCAAGGCCATGTCGCGATCCTGCCGGGCGGCGCCTGGCCCGCCCCGAACCTCCGCGCGCGCTGGGCGACGCAATCGGGCCCGATGCTGGTCATTGCCGGGCGGCTGCATCCGCGGATCCAGCCCAACGGGACGGCGCTCAACATCCGCAACGGCGTCGGCGTCTCCGACCGCGACACCGCGTGGTTCGTGATCAGCGACGAGCCGGTCTCGTTCGGCCGCCTCGCCCGCTTCTTCCGCGACGGACTCGGCTGCCGGAATGCGCTCTATTTCGACGGCGCGGTGTCCAGCCTGTGGGAGCCCAGCGGCGGCCGCGAAGATTCGGCGCACGCGCTCGGCCCGCTTGTCGCTGTGATGAAGCGATAGGCTGCCCGCGACCACTTTTTGGCCGCGCGCGACGTTGACGCGCCGCCACGCCGGGCGGATGCTGCGCATGTGTTGAGATCCGCAATCGTGATCGCCGGCCTCTTGATCCTCACCCTGGTCGCCGCCACGGACGCGCCCGCCAGCCCAGCAGCGTCGATAGTGCCCCGTCATTTTATCTTGCGATATCGAAACGGCGAAAGCTCGATCGCCCATGTGGCCGTCTCGCATGGCGGCCGTACGGATTCTTACGATTTCTTCCTTGAGCCGGCGCAAGACGAGCGGCGCGATCTTTTCAGCTTCACGGTGACGATGCACTGCCAATGCGCGGCGTTCGACGAAAACCTGATGTACGACAGGAACAATTGGCACGGCATGCAGCCGTTCATGTTCTACATCGCGGATGCAGGCCGGCTGCGCCAGACCCGCACGGTGGCTCTGCGGACGAGCCATTTGAAGGTGAGCATGGCACTGGCCAAGGCTGTTCTTTGTCCCGGGCAGATGGAAGAGCGGCAGTTCTGCGAAGCCGCGGTCGATGTGCGCCTGGACCCTCTGCCCTAGCTTCGACTCCTGATTCGTCTCAGCGGATCGTCCCCCGCTCCACGCCCTTGAGAAACCCGATCAGCCCCGGGAAATAGCAGCCCTGGTCGTCGTACATGGCGAGGTGGCTGCCGTTCGCGCACATGACGAGGTGCCCGTCCGGCAGCCGCCGCGCCATGGCGCGCATCCAGGCCGGGTCCATCGTGTCGTGCTCGCCGCCGATCACGAGCGTCGGCACGCGGATGAGGTGGAGGTCGCGGCTGCGGTCCCAGTCGACGAGGCGGCCGCTGGCGCCGAGCTCGCTCGGCCCCTGCATGAGGGTGTAGATATGCTCGTTGACGTGATTGAACGAGCGCATCACCGGCTCGGGCCATTGGCCGGCGGGGCGGCGCAGCAGATGCTGCTCGTAATGCATCGGGATCAAAGTCCCCATGTAGCGCGGGTCGTCGGTCTTGTGGGTCGCCTCCAGCTCCTTCACGAGCGCGAGCTTGTGCGGGTCCATCGCCGGCTCGATCACCCGCTCGGCATAGCGATTATAGGCCGGGACCGAATCCATCATGTTGGAGATGACCAGGCATTTGAGATTGGCCTGGTATTTGAGCGCATATTCGATCGCGAGAATGCCGCCCCAGGAGTGGCCGAACAGGCAGAAATTCGACTTGTCGAGGTGCAGCGCCTGCCGGACCTGCTCGAGCTCGTCGACGAAGCGCGCCGTCGTCCAGAGATCGTCGTCGTCCGGCCGGTCCGAGAGGCCGCCGCCGAGCTGGTCGTAATAATAATATTCGATGCCTTCGCCGGGGAAGAAGCTGTCGAACACCTCCAGATAATCGTGGCCCATGGCCGGGCCGCCGTGGAGCAGCAGCACCTTCAGCCGCGGATTGTTGCCGACGCGCTTGGTCCAGACGTGGAACTTGCCCTTGGGCGTCGAGATCTCGATCATCCGAGCCCCGCCGCTCCATGAATCGGCATTGGCGGCGCGGTCGTAATAGGAAGCCGGCGGCGGCGCGGCCGAACCGGCGGAGCCGCCCAGCGCGAACGGCAGCAACAAGACGATCAGCAGCAGAAGCTTCTTCATCCCGGGCCTCCCCTGTCCTGTGCCCCGATTCATGCTCCCTCGGCGAATGAGGGTCAATTCGGACGGGCCGGTCTCGGCGGAAGGCCGCTTTTGTTCACGCAAAGACGCGAAGACGCGAAGGAACCGAGGGGTTCATCGCGACAGAACCAAGCAGTCCAAAACCGAATCTGGATTGCTTCGTCGCTTACGCTCCTCGCAATGACGTAGAGCGGTGACCCCTTCGCGTCTTCGCGTCTTTGCGTGAACCCAATTCCATGTCGCCCGTGCCGTACCTGGAACTACGAAAAAATGGAGCGGTTCAGGCGAGCAGGTCCTGCTCTTCGGGATGCTTCTCGATATAGGCGCGCACGAAGGGGCATTCCGGCACCACCTTCAGCCCCTCCGCCCGCACCATCGCCAGCGCCGCCTTGACCAGGGTCGAGCCGATGCCGCGGCCCTGAAGCTCAGGCGGGACGATCGTGTGGGTGAAGGTGATGATTCCGTCGTCTCGGTGATAGGCCGCGAAGGCGACGACGCCGTCGGCCTCCAGCTCGAACCGGTGCCGCGCCGGGTTGTCGACCACCTCCATCAGGCCGCCTTCTTCATCGGCTGGATCACCTGCTCCGCGAACCGGTCCATCTCCTCCGCCTGCGGGCTCATCTGGAGGAGCAGGAGGTCGAGGCCGGCATCTTCGTATTCAGCGATCCGCTCCTGCAGTTGCTCGGGCGTGCCGACGAAATTGGGCCTGAGGCCGCGGTTCGACACCGAATATTCCTGCAGCTTCAGCTCGCGCTCGAGCTGGGTGCCTGACAGCCACTGGTCAAAATTGTCGAAGCCCTTGGGCGGCTGGGGCGGAAGGGCCGTGATCCGCTCCAGCTCCTTCTTGGCCTCGGCCTCGCTATCGCGGACGATTGCATAACCGGCCATGCCATATTGCATCCGGCCCTTGCCGGCCTCGCCGCGCCGCCGCTCCATATCCTCGATCTTCGGCTTGATCGCGTCGACCGGATCGCCGTGCATCACATAGGCGTCGCACTGGTTGGCAATCAGGGTCTTCGCCGCGTCGCTCTCGCCGCCGGCATAGATGGTCGGCCGGGGCTTGGAGACCGGCTTCGGCTCGCAGATCGCATTCTCCAGATGATAACGCTGGCCGTCGAAGCTGAAGCGCTTCTCCCGCCACAGCCCGTCGACCACGCTCAGCCATTCGCTGGTGCGGGCGTAGCGGTCGTCATGCTGGTCGAACTGGAGGCCGTATTGCGTCGCCTCGTCCGCCCACCAGGAGGAGACGACGTTGAGCGCCAGCCGGCCGCCCGAGATATTGTCGATATTGGCCGCCGCCTTGGCGAACAGAGCCGGCTGATGGAAGTTCGGCCGCACCGCGACCATCAGCTCGATGCTCTGCGTCACCGCCGCCAGCGCCGCCGCGGTCGACCAGGCGTCGAGCGCCGGCTCCTCGACGCCCTTGATGTCGTTGAGGTTCAATTCGGCGATCAGGCTCAAGTCCCAGCCCGTCTCCTCGCTGCGCTGGGTGAGGCGGCGGACATAATCCCAGCTCGCCTCCATCCTCTCGTCGGGAATGTTGCGCAGCCAGCCGCCGAACACCGGCATCCAGTAACCGAATCTCATTTGGCCCTCCCGATTTCCGCCTCCAGATGATCGACCAACCGCTCGTGAGGTTCCCAGCCGATCACGTCGAGCGGCCTGGCGACGAAATTCGAAAGCGCGTTGATGTCGTAGAAGAGCGGCGTGCCGTCGCGATCGTCGATCATATATTCGATGCCGCCGACGTCGAGCCCCGCCGCCTGCGCGATCCGCTCGCTTGCCTCGATCAGCTCGGCCGACGGGTGCGCCTCGACGATCCGCACCGCCGCCCGCCCCGGCTGGGCGAGGCAGGCATCGGCGGGGCAGAGATCGAAGCTGTCGCCGGAGCTCTCCACCTCGATGGCATAGAGGAACTTGCCGGCGAGAGTCTCGACGCGCGTGATCGCGCCGCCCCGCACCGGCACATAATCCTGGACGAGGAGGACACTGTCGACGCTGTCCGGCACACTGCCTTCGCGGATCGAGCGCGCCAGCTCCTCCTCGCTCGCATAGCGGGTGATGCCGGCGCCGGAGCCGCCGATGTTGGCCTTCACCATCAGCGGCCATTCGAAGCCGCGGGTCGCCTCGACCAGATCGTCGCGACGGTGGACGACGCGGGTCTTCGGCACGCTATAGCCGAGCTTCGCGATGAGCGAGAGCTGCCGCGCCTTGGAGGAATCGACGGCAATGACGTCCGCCCCGTTCAGCACCCGCGCGCCGTTCGCCGCCCAATGGGCGAGCAGGGATTCGGCGTAGAAGATCGGATGCTCGAGCTCGCGCAGGAAGCTCGACATGGCGACGCGGCTCAGGACGACCGGCGCCGGAATGTCGGCCGAAGCCGGATCGAAGGTATGGTCGGAGAGGCGGATCGCCTCGTAGGAGATTCCGCGCCGGTCCAGGGTGGCGAAGAGCGGCTCGAACCATTTCGGATGCTCGTAGAGCACCGCCAGATCGGGTTTCATCGAAGGACCTTGTTGATGGAGGCCGCCATGTGTGCGCTCGCGCGCCGGAATGGAAGACCCCCAACGCCCCTCTCCCTTGAGGGGAGAGGGATACGGAGCCTTGGCGACGAAGGAGCCTAGGCGCAGTTGGGTGAGGGTGGCAGCGATGGAGGTAAATCATCGACGGTGTCACCCTCACCAACTACGCCTAAGCGGCGAAAGCCGCTAAGGCTCCGTATCCTCTCCCGTCCAAGGGAGAGGCCGGAGTGTTGGTTGACGCCCCATTAACCATGATCGGGAACGGCGGCTTGCCGGGTCCCGCGCTACGGGCCTTCCATGACCCTCAAGCAAACGGTCCTGAAGGTGGCGGCGGCGACCGGCCTCGGCGCGGCGGCGCGGCGGGCGACGCGGCGGTCGCTTCGGATCCTCTGCTATCACGGCTTGTGGGTCACGCCGGGCTATGCGTTCGGCGACTGCACCTTCATCGCGCCCGAGCAGTTCGAGGCGCGGATGGCGCGGCTGAAGCGCTCGGGCCTGCCGGTGCTGCCACTCGGCGAGGCGGTGGAGCGGCTCGGCGACGGCACATTGCCCGACGCGGCGGTGGTCATCACCATCGACGACGGCTGGGTTTCTACGTTCACGCACATGCTGCCGGTGCTGGAAGCGTACGGCTTTCCGGCAACCCTTTACGCGACCACCTGGTATGCCGGGCGCGATCTTCCCGTCGTCAATGTCGCTGTCGACTATCTGCGTCAGACGGCCGGCCGATGGGACGTCGATCCACACACCAAGACGATTGAGATCGAGGCACTACCGATCGAGCAAAGGCTGGAGGCCCTTCGTCGCTTCGGCGCCGGGCTCGGCGTCGACGAAGCCTGGCTGGAGCTACGCCAGTTCCACATCATGTCCGCGCCGGAATTTTCTGAGGCGCAGCGGCGCGGGCTCGACATCCAGCTCCACACCCACCGCCATATCGAGATCGACCGGCACGTGGACGAACTGCCCCGCGAGCTGGCGGAGAACCGCGCTTTCCTCGCCGCCGCTTTGGGTGAGACCGATCTCGTTCATTTCTGCCATCCGAGCGGCACCAACCATCCCCGCGCGCGGGCTTTGCTCGCCGAGAACGGCATCCGCTCGGCCACCCTCGTCACCGAGGGGCTGAATGCGCCCGGAACCGATCCGCTGGCGCTCCGCCGCTTCCTCGACGGCCGGCGGGTCAGCGACGCCGAATTCGACGCCTATCTCTCCGGCTTACTCCACTACACCGAGCCGCTGCGCCGCCTGAGGGTCCAAACCCAGTCCCCGCAGCGAGCGGACTGGGTTTGGACCCTGCGCGTAAGGGCGGGGTAAGCATTGGCTGCTATGGTCGCGGCTATGTTGGTGGCCCCGATCCAGCCCGCCGGCTCCGTCCCCGCGGAAGCGCTCTTTCCCTCATGGCGTGGGCGTGAGCCCTATGCGGCGCGGCTGAAAGAGGTTCGCGAGAGGCTGTTCGAATCCAATCCAGGCCTCGCGGGAGCGATTACCGCCCTCCCCTTCGACTGGTTCGAATCCGCCTGGGATGCCGGCGCCCCAGTTCAGAAATATAATGATGTTCCCGACGATACCCGCGCTGCGATTGCGAGCATGAACGAGGAATTGCGTTCGCCTTGGCTGTGCGCGCTGATGCTCTGGCACATCGAGCGGTTCGACGAGGTGTTTGCGGCCAGCGGCCTGCATCCGGAATTCGCCCTCCATTATACCGACACCTTCCACCGCGTGATGGATCAGATCGAGAAGGACATGTCCTTCGCCGACCTGGCGAAAGACAGCTTTCTCAAGGATCTCTGGCTGGTCCGGGTGGTGATGATCCCGGCTTTCGCGCAGGTCTGGTGGCCGCGCTCCGGCCTTGCCGCACGCGATGTGCTGCGCGCGGGTCCGGCGGCGGCGGCCTACGTCTTCCTACGCTGCGGCGGCCGTCGGCCCTTTCTCGAAGGCCATACCCACGATCCCGTCGCCCGTGCCTATTGGAACGAGCCCGGCTGGGGCGAGGCGCTGCGCCTGGCCGCCCTTGCCTTGCCGGCGCTGCCGCAGGTGCACGGGGCCTTCGGCACCGCCTGGTTCTACGATCCGGTGGTGAAGGAGATCAGCCCGCGCATCTCCTTCGCGCAGGATTTGCAGGTCGGCAGCGGCGCCTTGCGGCTGAAGGTCGGCAGCAACGAGGCGGCGATCGCCAACGCCACCGCCACCTCCGCCGAACGGCGCAACCGCTACCGCGAGGGGCGCTACCTGCCCACGGATTATTCGATCATCTGGTCCCGCAAGGACCTCATCGCAGCTTACGGCGAATAGCTCCTCCCCGTTCCGGGGAGGAGTTTAGCGGCCGACGACCAACTCGCCGGCGTAAAGCAGGGTATCGCGGATCGTGGTGCCCGTTTTGGCGATCACCTTCGCAAGGCCCCCCACGACGAACCACAGCGCCGTCACGCACAGCCACGGCACCCAGAGCAAAGCCGCGACGGGCAGGAAAATCGCGCCCGCGGCGAGCTTCACGCTCTTCAGCTTTGAACGCCGGGCCTCGTCGGCCGGAACTTCGATGCGCTCCATGAACATGGCTTTTCTCCTCGGCCGCCACGGTGGCGCATCATGCCTAAGGAAAGGTTAACGGGGGCTCAGTCCCCTCAGGCAGCGCGGAATACCCACCAGCGGTTGAGGACGAAGCTGGCGAGCGGAGTCACCATCATCATCGCCGGCACCGGCGCATAGACCGAAAGGTGCAGCTCGAGGGTCAGCAGCCAGACCCAGAAATTGTTGAGCGCGAAGGCGAAGCCGGAAGCGACCAGGAAGCGGAGCATCATCGCCCCCTCCTCGTCCGTGCCCCCGGCGCGGAAGCTCCAGCGGCTGTGGACGGCATAGGAGGCGACGACGCCGACGCCATAGCTGCACAAATTGGCGAGCAGGGGATGGACGTGCAGGCCCCCGGCAAAGGCCGAATAGACCAGGGTCGAGACAAGGGTGACCCCGAGCCCGCCGATCCCGAAGCGGACGAGCTGCCAGAACCCCGGACGTTCCAGCAATGGGCGGAGCGGCCCGGCGGCCGCGATCAGCCGATTCACGCCGCCGACCTCTGCCGCAGCCGCGCCGCGATGACGTCCGGCGCCTCCTGTACCGGAACCGCCGCCGTCAGCCGGGCCTCGGGTGCCGGCGTGAACAGCGCCGACGCCTTCAGGCCCCAGCGGCACAGCCGGTACTCGATCGAGGTCTTGAGGACGCCGAGGCCGTAGATGCAGGAGCGGCGAAAATTGATGCTCGACGCCTCCGGAAAATATTTGGTCGGGCAGGAAATCTCGCCGAGGCGGAAGCCGAACCAGGCGGCCTGGGCGATCATCTGGTTATCGAAAACGAAATCGTCCGAGCAGGCGAGAAGCGGCAATTTCTCCAGCACCGAGCGATCCCAGGCGCGGTAGCCGGTATGATATTCCGACAGTTTCTGGCCCATGACGATGTTCTGGAACAGGGTCAGCAGCCGGTTGAACACGTATTTGTAGCGCGGCATGCCGCCGTCGATCGCGCCGCGCCCAAGGATCCGCGAGGCGAAGATGGCGTCGTAATGCCCGGAAGCGATCATCGCCGCCATCGCCGGCACCAGCTTCGGCGAATATTGATAATCGGGGTGGAGCATGACGACGATATCGGCGCCGCGCTCCAGCGCGGCCGAGTAACAGGACTTCTGGTTCGCGCCGTAGCCCTTGTTGCGGTCGTGGACGATGACGTGGAGCCCAAGCTCCTTGGCCAGCGCGATCGTGCCGTCGGTGCTCGCATCGTCGGTGAGGATCAAATCGTCGACCAGCCCGCCGGAAATCTCCGCGCAGGTCTGCCGCAACGTCCGTTCCGCATTGTACGCCGGCAGCACCACCGCCACCCTGCGGCCTTCGATCATTCCGTCCTCCAGCGTCGTTGCGGCGCCCGGACCCTATGGGGCGATGGTTAACAACCCGCTAAATTCGGGGCGACCGCCGCGTTCCCCGTCAGAGACGGCGGCTCGACAGAAGATGCCGTGTGTCGCAAAAGGCGGCGGGGCTTGAGAGGGGGTTAGACACAGTGCAGATCGCCCGGACCGGGCCGCCCTCCGCCGGCGAACGCGTCGCACGCGCGCTCCTCTACGCCGCTTGGGTCGCGCTCGCCCTGTTCCTCGTCCTGCGTCACGTCGTCTGGCGCGACGAGGTGCGGGCCCTGACCATTGCGCTGGCGGGCGACAGCGTACCGGCGATGCTGCGCGGCCTCCACGGCGAGGGCCATCCGGCGCTCTGGTATCTGATGCTGCGCGGCGCCCACGACCTGGTGGCGGTCGAGCAGGTGCTGCCGGCAATGGGCTTCGCGGTGGCGGCGGCGGCGATGGCGATCCTCGCCTTCCGCGCGCCGTTCCGACCGGCGCTGATCGCCATCGTCCTCTTCGGCGGCTTCGGCCTCTATGAATATGCAGTGGTGGCGCGCAACTACGGCATCTCGATGCTCGTCCTGTTCGCGCTGGCCGCGCTCTACAGAAGCTGGCTGGATCGCGGCATTGCCATCGGCCTGATCCTCGCCTTGCTGTGCAACACCAACGTCCCCGCCGCCCTCCTCGCCGCCTGCTTTCTCCTGTTCTGGCTAGTTGAGCTGATCGGGGAAGATGGCTTCAGATGGAATCGCAAATACGGGCTGTTCCTGCTGAACGCGGCAGTCGCGGCGGGCGGCGCCTTGCTGTGCTTCCTCACCGTCTACCCCCCGGTCCACGACGCGGCCGTCATTCAGGTTCCAGGCGGAATCACGGCGTCGGCAATCTGGACCGCGCTCTCGACCCCCTCTTTCTCCTTTCCCGATTTCCTGCCGCTCGCCCTGCCGTCCGGTCCCCTGTCGGCCGCTTTGCTCAGCATCCTGCTCCTCGGCAGCGTCATCGCCCTTATCCGCACGCCGGGCGGCTTCCTCGCCGGCCTCGCCGCCTTTCTCGGCTTCGAGCTGTTCTTCCAGCTCGTTTACCCCGGCTATTACCGCCACGAGGCTCTGCTCCTCGTCTTCCTGCTCGCCCTCCACTGGCTGGCGGCCGAAGGACGCGGCGGACTCTGGCCCGAGCGCTGGCGCGTCGAGGCGCGCTTCGGCCGTGCGGCGGACGCCGGCACGATCCTGTTCGTCGCCTTGCTCGCGCTCCAGCTCCTCACCGGCCTCGGCCTCGCCGCCGCCGATCTCAGCTCCATCCCCTACAGCCGTTCGCGCGATCTCGCCGACCTGCTCAAGCGGGAGCACCTCACGAACGCAGTCCTGATCGCCGATTCGGACACGTGGCTCGAGTCCCTGCCTTATTATGCGGCGAACCCGATTTATCTGATGCGGACGCAGAATTTCGGCCATGTCGTCCGCTTCACCCGGCACGGGCGGGTCGACCTCGACCTCGACGATTTCCTGCGCGACGGGCATGTGCTGCAGGCGCGGACCGCCCGGCCGGTGGTGCTCGTCTTCCAGCACCGGATTCGCGAGCCGCGCGATTTCCACGTGCCCGAGGCGAATTTCTGGACCTTGTCCGGGACGGCAGACCAGATCCGCCGCTTCCAGGTCGGAACCCGACGCCTCGCCCGCTTCGCACCCGCCATCACCGACGAAAGCTACGACATCTACCTGCTGAACCCGCCGACCGCTCCGGCGCGCTAGAAATCAGCCCGGCGTCAAAGCCGCGTCGCGAAGGCCGCGCCAGATGCGGAGAGCCTGAACCGTCTCGGGCACGTCGTGGACCCGGAGCAGCTGCACCCCCTGCCCGGCCGCGTTCAGCGCGAAGGCGAGCGAGCCGGCGAGCCTCTGCTCGGGCGGCACTTCGCCGGAGAGGGCGCCGATCGTCCGCTTGCGGCTGGCGCCGAGCATGATCGGGCAGCCGAGGCCGTGGAGCAGGGAAAGGCCGTTCATCAGCTTCAGATTGTGCTGCACGTTCTTGCCGAAGCCGAAGCCGGGATCGACGACGATCCGCTCCCGCGCGATCCCGGCCGCTTCCACCGCTGCGATCCGCTCCGCCAGCCAGTCGTAGATCTCGTAAGGGACCGGCCGATCGTAATGCGGCGATTTCTGCATCGTCTCGGGCGGCCCCCGGTGGTGCATCAGCACGATCGGGCACCGCGCTGCGGAAAGCACCTCTGCCGCGCGGTCGTCATAGGTCAGCGCCGAAACGTCGTTGACCATCGTCGCCCCGCCGGCGAGCGCCGCCTCCATCACCGCCGCCTTGCGCGTGTCGATCGACACCGCCGTACCGCCGGCCGCGAGCCGGCGCGCGACGGGGATTGCGCGCTCGATCTCGTCGCGCTCCCACACCACCTTGGCACCGGGCCGGGTCGATTCGCCGCCAACGTCGACGATCGCCGCGCCGGCCTCGGCCATGGCGAAGCCCGCTGCGGTCGCCGACTCGGTATCGGCGAAATGGCCGCCGTCGGAGAAGCTGTCCGGCGTCACGTTGACGATGCCGACCACCTGCGGCTGGTCGAGCCGCACCGTTCGCGCGCCGAGCGAGAGCGGCGGCCGCTGCGCGATCAGGTTGCGCCAGGCCGACTCGGCCTCCGCCCCGTACCGGCCCAGCGTCGCATCGATCCGCTCGACCGGCACCAGCTCGATCGACGCCCGCCGCGCACCGTCCATGACGACGATCTCGACCGCCGAGAACCAGCAAAGCCCGCCCGCCAGCCGCGCGACCTTGCCGTCGAGATCGAACGGGGAATCGACGAAGGCGACGGGCCGCACATAGCAACGCTCAGGCATGGGAGCGGCCTAGCGGAATTTCCGCAGCGGCAAAAAGGGGAAAGGTGGCGACCGTCTCTACTCTAAGGTCAGCAGGGTAACTGGATCCTCGAATGGCTCGAACCACCATGTGGGGCATGGCATCGGTTCGAACCCTCCAACGCCCAAAGGGGCTCCCGCAAACCTCCCGTGGTCAAAGGCGTGCAGGCGTTAGGCGCGAAGGGACGGTCGCCGGGTCGCACAATGCAACCATTTTGGGGGTAAGTCGAGCCCCGATTGAGCCAGGTTAATCCATGATAAGGACATGCTGCTGCCGCATCGCGTCGATCGGAACCAGCCTTCCCTCCTGCTCGAAATGCCAGAAGGCCCAGCCGTTGCAGGCGGATAGGCCCTGCGCTTCGGCGCCCATTTTGTGGATCGAGCCCTGTACCCCGTCGCGCTCGATCGAGCCGTCGGCGCCGACCCGCGCCTCCCACCGGCGCTTGGCGTCGGTGAGGATCGTGCCGGGGGCGATCAGGCCGGTCTCGACCAGCACGCCGAACGGCACCCGCGGCTGCGTCCGTTTCGAGGCCATCGTCCGCATCGCGCTTTCGTCGAGCGGCAGCGTCGAATCGATCCGCTCCCGGGCGACGCGGACGTAGCGCGATTCGCGCTCGATCCCGATCCAGCGCCGCCCAAGCCGCCGCGCCACCGCGCCGGTGGTGCCGGTGCCGAAAAAGGGGTCGAGGACGACGTCGCCCTTGTTGGTGCAGGCGAGCAGCACACGGTAGAGCAGGGCTTCGGGCTTCTGCGTCGGATGCGCCTTCGCGCCGCCCTCCTTCACCCGCTCGCCACCCGAGCAGATCGGCAGCAGCCAATCCGAGCGCATCTGCAGCTCGTCGTTCAGCGCCTTCATCGCGCGATAATTGAAGGTGTAGCGGCTGTCCTCGCCGCGCGATGCCCAGATCAATGTCTCGTGTGCGTTGGTGAAGCGGGTGCCGCGGAAGTTCGGCATCGGATTGGCCTTGCGCCAGATGATGTCGTTCAAAATCCAGAAGCCCGCATCCTGCAGCGCGGCGCCGACCCGGTAGATATTGTGGTAGCTGCCGATCACCCAGAGCGTGCCGTTGGGCTTCAGGATCCGCCGCGCCTCGCGCAGCCAGGCGCGGGTGAACTCGTCATAAGCGGCGAAGGTCTCGAACTTGTCCCAATCGTCGTCGACCGCGTCGACCCGGCTCCCCTCGGGCCGGAACAGGTCGCCGCCGAGCTGGAGGTTGTAGGGCGGATCGGCGAAGACCATGTCGACGCTGCCGGCCGGCAGGCGCGCCATCGCCGCGACGCAATCTTCCTGGAGGATCGTATCGAGCGGGAGCTCCGGCGGCTGCTCGACCTTCGCGGCAATCCGTTCGGACACCCCCACGCGCGCCATTGCCGTCATAATCGCCCCGCCCCCGTTTCCCAAAACAAGGCCAGCCTGAGTGAGCCGGACTCGCCGGTCAAGAACAAGGATTTAGCGTCGGAAGCTGAGGACGGCGTTAATGTGCCGGGAACGAAACGAGTCCTCGCAATCCCTAGCGTTTCGGTCGAGAATCCGGACTCAAGATGAAGTGGTGTGGCCCGGAGGACTCACAGGTCCATCATATATTGCCGCACCGGCGCGAAGCTGCGGCGGTGGAGCGGTGTCGGCCCAAGCCGGCCGAGCGCCTCCTGATGTTCGGGCGTCCCGTAACCCTTGTTCCGCTCCCAGCCATAGCCGGGATGCTCGCGGGCGTAGTTCGCCATGATCCGGTCGCGGGTCACCTTGGCGACGATCGACGCGGCGGCGATCGAGCGGCATTTGGCATCGCCGTCGACGATGGCGACCGACGGCCGCTCCCATTTCGGGCAGCGATTGCCGTCGACGAGGATCATCGCCGGATCGAAGCCGAGCGCGTCGACCGCCCGGCTCATCGCCAGCATCCGCGCCCAGAAGATGTTGAGGCGGTCGATCTCCTCGACCGAGGCAATGCCGACGCCGACCTTCGCCACCTTGTAGAGCTTGGCGCAGATCGCCTCGCGCTCCTTCGCCGGCACCACCTTCGAATCGTCGATGCCGCGGGGAAAATGGACTCGGTCGAGCACCACCGCGGCCGCGACGACCGGTCCGGCCAGCGGCGCGCAACCGGCCTCGTCTACGCCCGCAAGCGGCTGGGGGTGGATCTTCTCGAGCTTGAAACAGGGCCGCGCCATGAGGCGAGCCTATGGCCGCGCTCCGCCGCATACCAGCGAAAGCTGGAATGCGGCCGCCTTTTCCTGTGGATATTGATCAGCCGGAACGGCGGTACTGCTCGCGAAAACCGTTCGCGAAGATGGCAAGGCGCTGCTCCGCAATGGCGGCGCGGAGGTCCGCCATCAGCCTTTGGTAGAACCAGAGATTGTGCTCGGTCATCAGCATCGCGCCGAGGATCTCGCCGGAGCGGACGAGGTGGTGGAGATAGGCGCGGCTCCAAGTGCCGCAGACCGGGCAATGGCAGCCCGGCTCCAGCGGCGCCTTGTCCTCGGCGAAGCGGGCATTGCGGATGTTGATCGGGCCGTCGCGGGTGAAGGCCTGGCCGGTGCGGCCGGAGCGGGTCGGCAGCACGCAGTCGAACATGTCGATGCCGCGCTCGACCGCGCCGACGATGTCGTCCGGCTTGCCGACGCCCATCAGATAGCGCGGCCGATCGGCGGGGAGATGCCCCGGCGCATGGTCGAGGCAGGCGAACATCGCCTCCTGCCCCTCCCCCACCGCGAGGCCGCCCACCGCATAGCCGTCGAAGCCGATCTCGCGCAGCGCCTCCGCCGAAACGCGGCGCAATTCCGGATCGAGCCCACCCTGCTGGATGCCGAAGATCGCGCGTTCATTCCCCAACGCGTCGAAAGCGGTCCGCGAGCGCTTCGCCCAGCGCATCGAGCGCTCCATCGCCTCGACCTGTGCGGCGCGCGGCTCGGTCGTCTTGATTAGCTGGTCGAAGGCCATGACGATGTCCGACCCGAGCAGGGTCTGCACCTCGATCGACCGCTCCGGCGTCAGCATGTGCTTCGAGCCGTCGAGATGGGAGCGGAACGCCACCCCCTCCTCGCTCAGCTTGCTGAGCTCCGAGAGGCTCATCACCTGATAGCCGCCGCTATCGGTGAGAATCGGCCGCTCCCAGCCCATGAAGGCATGGAGCCCCCCGAGCCGCGCCACCCGCTCCGCGCCCGGCCGCAGCATCAGATGATAGGTGTTGCCGAGGATGATGTCGGCGCCTGAGGCGTGCACATCCGCCGGCTTCATCGCCTTGACCGTCGCCGCCGTGCCGACGGGCATGAAGGCCGGCGTCCGAATATCGCCACGCCGCATCGACAGCACGCCCGTGCGGGCGGCGCCGTCGGTCGCGTCGATGCGGAATTCGAAGCGGGGACGCTCGGCCATCAGCGGCGCCTATCCGAGGTGCACGATGGAGGAAAGCCGTGCGCCGTCAGGCGCCGACGGGTTCCGGTTGCTTCAGCGCGTTGCGGATCGCCTCGTCGAGCGAGCCGGCATCGTAAGGCTTGCGCAAGAAATCGAAGCTTGCCCCGGCACCGGCGACGATCTCCTCGCTATAGCCGCTGGCGAGCAGCACCGGCAGGTCCGGCCGCTTCTCGCGCGCGATCTTGGCGAGGTCGACGCCGTTGAGGCCGGGCATGACCACGTCGGTGAAGACGACGTCGATCGGCTCGCCGCGCTCGATGAGCACCAGGGCTTCCTCGGCCGATTCCGCGGCGAGGACTCGATAGCCCAGCTCGTCGAGCAGGCTCATCGCGAAGTCGCGGACGTGATCGTTGTCCTCGACGACCAGGATTGTGGCGCCGGCGCGGGCGGCGGGCGCCTCGCGCGCCGGGCGTGCCTCGACGGCCGTCTTCCCCGTCCGGGGCAGGAGCAGCCGGATCGTCGTCCCCGCACCCGGCGCGGAGTCGATTTCGGCGCGGCCGCCCGACTGCGCGGCGAAGCCGTGGATCTGCGACAGGCCGAGGCCCGTCCCCTTCCCCACCGGCTTGGTCGTGTAGAACGGCTCGAAGGCGCGGGAGAGGACGTCCTCGGTCATCCCCTCGCCGGTATCGCTGATGGCGATGCAGACCATGTCGCCATCCGCCGCTTCGCGATTGGCGGTGGAGATGGTGATGCGGCCGCCCTCCGGCATCGCATCGCGCGCATTGAAGGCGGCGTTCAGCAGGGCCGTCTCAAGCTGGGTCGTGTCGACCTCGACCGGCCACAGGGACGGCGCGAGATCGAGCCTCACCTCGATGCCGCCGCCGAGCGTCCGGCTCAGCACCTCGCCGAAAGCGTCGAGGCGGATGTTGACGTCGACCACCTCCGGCTTCAGCGCCTGGCGCCGGCCGAAAGCGAGGAGGTGGCTGGTCAGCGTCGAGGCGCGGTCGGCGGTCTCGATGATCGCCTCGATGTAGCGCTTCCTTTTGTCGTCGGAGAGGTTGCCGCGGCGGAGCAGGTCGGCCGAGCCGCGGATCACCGTCATCAGATTGTTGAAATCGTGGGCGATGCCGCCGGTCAGCTCGCCAAGCGCCTGCAGCTTCTGCGACTGGAAGAGGGCGGCGCGGGTCTCCTCCAGCTCCTCCTGGGCCTTGCGCCGCTCGGTGACGTCGCGGGTGATCTTGGCGTAGCCGGCGAGCTCGCCGCGCTCGTCGAAGATCGGATCGAGAACCACGCTCGCCCAGAAGCGGGTACCGTCCTTGCGGACACGCCACGCCTCCTTTTCATATTTGCCTTCCTTCAGCGCCGTCTGGAGCGCGCGCTGCGGCTCGCCATTGGCGCGGTCCTCCTCGGTATAGAAACGCGAGAAATGCTGGCCGACGATCTCGGCTTCGGAATAGCCCTTGATCGCAGCCGCGCCGGTGTTCCAGTTGGTGACGTAGCCGTCCCTGTCGAGCATGTAGATGGCGTAGTCGCGCACGCCCTGGACAAGCATGCGGAAGCGCTGCTCGCTGTCGTAGAGCTGCCGTTCCGCTTCCTTCCTCTCGCTGATGTCGCGGGTGATCTTGGCGAAGCCGACCAGCGTGCCGTGGGCGTCCCGGATCGGGTCGAGGATGGCATTGGCCCAGAAGCGGGTGCCGTCCTTGCGCACCCGCCAGCCTTCCGATTCGAACCGCCCCTCGCGCGCCGCCACTTCGAGTGCCCGCCAGGGAAGGCGGCCGGCCTTGTCCTCCTCGGTGAAGAAGGCGGAATAATGCTTTCCGAGGATTTCCGCTTCCTCATAGCCCTTGAAGCGGCGCGCGCCCGGATTCCAGGTGGCGATATAGCCCTCCGGATCGAGCATGTAGATCGCGTAGTCCGTGACCGAGTTGATGAGGAGCTGGAAACGCTGCTCCCCGAGATCGCCGTCGAACTGTTCGGGTTGGGCCATGGGATCCCGGATACATGGGGAATTTCGCCCCGGAAACGTTCGCGTTAATCGCAACCCCTTGCGTTCGCAATCCTTTATGTCGGATTGCCGACACGGCCGGACACGCTGTCGTTGCGGACGCGTTTTCCCTGCAACCCTTGATCTATGTTATGCGTAAGCGACAGGCGAGGTGCCTGTGCCCATCTATTTTTTCAACGTGCGCGGCGACGATTTCGAAGTGCCGGACATTGCGGGACGGCTTTGTCCCGATCCGGCCGCCGCGCGGCGCGAGGCCGAGCTGATGGCCGCGGATCTGGTCGGCACGGCTTTGGCAGCCGGCGAGCTGCCGCTCGACGCGGTGATCGAGGTCGACGACGAGGAGCAGCGGCCGGTGCTTGCGCTGCCGCTGCGGGAGGTCGGGCGCTAGAATGTTGGCTTATCCGGTGAGGCTGGTGCCGACGCGGCGCGGAACGGTCCAGGCCGTCTTTCCCGACGTGCCCCAGGCGGTCGCCGAAGGACGGGACGAGGAGGACGCGCTCTATCGCGCCAAATTCGTCCTCGAAATGTGCCTCGGCCACCGCCTCGCCCATGGCGAAGCGCCGCCCGAACCTTCCGACATCTGCGGCGCACCGGTCATCCGCACGGCGAAGTTCGGGCGCGCCGCCGCGACCGTCTGATCGCGGAGATCAGCCGCCCTTGTCGCCGCTGACGTGGACGTCGGCGTTGATCGTCTTGGTCGCGCTGCCGCCGTTCAGCAGGCCGCGGCCGAAGACGAGGAAAAGAATGACGAGCAAGGCGATGACCAGCAGCACGATCGCCGCCGTCCCGCCGCCCCTGCGGCCGCCATCCGTATAGATCACCCGTTCGGTTTCGCGCTCGGCCATGATTGTCCTCCTGTTTCGTGTCGGGGGCGCAACGCAGCGGCCGCGCCGCTCGTTCCCCGTCAGCCGTGGCGGCGGCGCGGCGCCAGCGCGAACCGGAAGTGCGGCCCGCCTCGACATAGGACGGTTCCGAGCGTCGCCGTACCGCCCTCCAGGAGGGTTGCGATCAGCACCGTTACCTGCTCGCCGCGTGGCACAGCATCCGGCTGGATGCGGCGCAGGCAGAGCAGGACGAGGCGCCTCAGCAGCTCGGGCGGGAGATCGGACGGATCGAGCCGCAGCGCGTCGCCCTCGCCGCTCACCCGCTCGGCCGCCAACCGCTCCACCACCCAGTCGAGCGCCTGCTCCGCCTCCGCCAGCGCCGACGCGCTGCGGGCGAGGGCGACAGGATCGAGCCAGGCCGCCTCGGCGAGATGCCGGCGCATCCGTACCCGGTCATGGGCCTCGTCCTCGTTGCTGGGATCCGCGACCGGCCGCAGCCCCGCTTCCTCGACGAGTGCCCGAAGTGCGTCCCGTCGCCAGCCGAGCAAAGGCCGGGCGACGACAAGCCCTCCGATTTCCGATGTCGCGCGAATGCCGGCGAGCCCGCCAAGGCCGGAGCCGCGCGTGAGGCGCATCAACAGAGTCTCCGCCTGGTCGTCGGCATGGTGGGCCGTGAGGAGCGCGTTCAAACTTTCCTCCGCGGCCCAGCCGGCGAGCGCGGCGTAGCGCGCGGCCCGCGCCTGCGCCTGCACGCTGGCGCCGGGCGGCACCGTCACGCGCAGGATGCGGTGCGGAACGTTCAGCGTCGCGCAGACGGTCGCCACGAACTGCGCCTCGTCCACCGCTTCGGGGCGCAGGCCGTGATCGACCGTCGCCGCCGCGACGCGGCCCGGGAACGCAGTGGCCCCGAGCAGCAGCAAGGCGAGGCTGTCCGGCCCGCCGGAGACCGCGAGCCCCATCCTCCCGTCTCCGGGGAGCAGCGCCCGGAGGTCGGCCGTGAAACGCTCGACGGCGGCGGACGGCGGGCTGCGGGGCGTCATGGCGCCAGCTTAGGCGAAGCCGCCGAATGAGGGAAATCGGCGCAAATCGGGCGGAGGAGCGCTGTTTGCCAACGGCCTGACGCTACGCCTTGGGAACGTTTGCAACGTCGCCAGCGCGCTCCGGTTGACCCGGCAGGAACGTCAGGGGAGCGACGGCGGCCGAAATGGCGCCGCGGACGAGGACGTCAACGTGAACGACGATGCCGAATTCCTCCGCGCACAAGCGCGCAAATGCCGCTGGCTGGCGGACCGGGTCAATTCGCCCGACGTGGTACGGACCCTGCTTCAGATGGCGCAGGATTACGAAGCGCGCGCCGACCGGCCGAAGCCGAATGAGCCGCCGAGCTCCGCTTAGGGATTCCTATTAATCAGCCTTGTTGCACTTGGCGTCGGCGCGGGCGGCCGGGAGCTGCTGCTTCAGCCATGTCCGCATCGTCGCGCCGTAGACGTCCTGCAGCTCGTCATAGGCCTTGCAGGCATCGGCCGGCTTGTTGAGCGCCACCAGGGACTGGCCGAGATAGAACAGGCTGTCCGCCGCTCGCTCGCCCTTGGGGTTGTCCTGATAATTGGCGAGGAACGTCTTCGCCGCCGTCGCGGGGCGCCCGGCATCGAGATAGGCGCGGCCGGCGAGGTTGCGCGCCCAGCTCGCCCATTTGCTGTCCGGATAATCGTGCGCGACCTGCTCCAGCGCCTGCTGCGCGGCCGCATATTTCTTCTGCTCCCAAAGGTGGAAGGCCGCGTTGTAGGCGGCCTCCGCGTCTCCCGACGCTGCGGCAGGCGAAGCATCGGCGGCGGCAGGCTCCGGCGTCGGTGCGGGCTCGGCGGCCCTGCGCGAAGCGCGACGGACCGGCGCCGGGGCGGCGGGCGGCGGCGCGGACTGTTCGGCTTCGGGAGCGGCGGCGGTCCGATTGGCCGCCTGCCCGGCCTTTTCGAGCGCGTCGAGGCGGCTGTCGGTTGCCTGGCGGAGCTGGGCGAGCCCGTCCTCCATCGTCCGCATCCTATTGGCATTCTGCTCGGCCTGGCCGGTGAGGGCGCGAAGCTGCGCCTCCATGGAATCGAGGCGGGCGTTGAGATCGGCGACGGCGCTGCTCGCCGGCATGCCCGCGGGCGGCGTCGCGGCGGCTTGCGCCTCCATTTCGGGAGCGATGACCGGCCCGTTCGCGCCGGGGAAGACCCGCCGCTGGACCGCCCGCAATTCCTGCTCGATCCGGTCAAGCCTCTTGTCGACCGATTCCGGCCGCTGGGCCGCGACCGGCATCGCTACGCTGGCCAACAGCGCCAGCCCAATCAAATGAAAACGCATGGCTTTTTCCCCGCCCTGACTCTCCCACGCGGCGACTGTAGATCGGACGGGCGCGCGGTTGAAGAGGTTATTGCGCGGGCGGAACGCCTGTCGTGGCCGGCGGCGGAGTCGTGGCCGCGGGGGGAGCTGCCGCGGGCGGAGTCACCGGCACCGGCTCCGGCGGCGGGCGATGCCGCACGGGCGCCCGGCGTGGCGCCGGGGCCGGAGCCGCGACCGACGGCGGCGGAGCACCGTTCGCCCGGGCGATCAGGTCCGCCGGCTTCAGGCTCACATTCTTGACCATCTTTTCGGGCGGCCCGAGCGGCGGGATCGCCGTGTTGCCGACGGCGACCTTGAGCACGTTCGGCCGGCCGGTGCGGATCTCCGGCGCCTGCGCGGTCGCCGGCACCTGCCAAGTCTGCCCGGCCTTCATCATTCCCTGGAAGAGCGACTTGTCGCTGCCGGCTTCATAGACGCGCACCCAGACGTCCTCGCTCGCGGTGAGCGTCACCGGCCCGCTCGCGGAAGCGGGCGTGAGCTGGGCGGACGGCTGCGGCTTGGGCGCCGGCGCGTTCGCGGGCGGCGGCACCTCGGCCGCGGGCGGCCCGACCGCATCCGCATCCCCCACCGCATGGTGGCGCCAGACGAGATAGCCGACGACGAGCAGGATCGCGAGCAAAGCGGCGGCCAGCGCGATCCAGCGCGGCGGCACACGCGCCGGATCGGCCGGCTCGTAATAAGCGGTCGAGATCGCGCCGGCGCTGCGGATGCCGCCGAGCTGCTCGCGCAGCTCCGCGCCCATAGCCGGGCCGTCCAGCCCCACCGCATTGGCATAGGAACGGACGAAGCCGACGCTGTAGGTGATGGCGGGAAGCGCGTCCCATTCCTCGCGTTCGATATGTTCGAGATGGCGGATCGGGATTCGGGTCTGCCGCGCGATGTCGTCGAGGCTCAGGCCCTTCGCTTCGCGCGCTTGGCGGAGGCGCTCGCCGATGGCCGCGCCGGACGTCTGGTCCTGATCCATTTCGATCATCAAACGCGCCTTGCCCCTCTCCGTTTCGCTTGATTTCAATCATGTCGCCGGAGCGGCGCACGCTTGTCAACCAAAGCTCTACAACTCGTTACGCTTACCCGATGGAGACCTGATGTTCCTCCGCCCAGCGGGTCAGCGCCCCGCGCAGGTTATCAGGCGGAGCGCCCAGCATCGCCTCCACCGCGGGCATGAGCAGGTCGCGGTCGAGCGAGCGGATCATCGCCTTTAGCGGACCGACGGCGGCCGGCGTGATCGAGAAGCGGGTGACGCCGATGCCGATCAGCGCCATCGCCTCCAAAGTTCGCCCGCCCATCTCTCCGCAGACGCCGACGCGCACGTCCGCCGCATCGCATTCGCGGATGACGCGGCGCAGGAAGCGCAGGATCGCCGGCGACAGCCAGTCGTAGCGCTCGGCGAGCTTGGGATGGGCGCGGTCGGCGGCGAACAGGAACTGGGTGAGGTCGTTGGTGCCGATCGAGAGGAAGTCGATCTTCGGCAGCAACAGGTCGAGCGTCTCGGCGAGTGCGGGGACTTCGAGCATCGCGCCGTAGCGGATGGAGACCGGCAGCAGCTTGCGCCGGCCGGCAAGCCATTCGCGCTGCTGCTCGACCAGCGCCTTGGCCTCGTCGAACTCCCACGGCTCGGAGATCATCGGGAACATGACGTTGAGCTCCCGTCCGGCGGCGGCCTCGAGCAAAGCCCGCGCCTGCGCCTTCATCAGCCCGTCGCGATCGAGGGCGAGGCGCAGGGCGCGCCAGCCCATGGCCGGATTCTCCTCCGCCTCTCCGTCGCCGAGATCGAGATAGGGCAGAGCCTTGTCGCCGCCGACGTCGACGGTGCGGAAGATGACCTCCTTGTCCCCCGCCGCATCGAGCACCGACTTGTAGAGGCGCTGCTGACTCTCGCGCCGCGGCAAGGTCGCGGAGACGAGGAACTGGAATTCGGTGCGGAACAGGCCGATGCCGTCCGCGCCCACCATGTCGAGCGCGGCGACGTCGTCGCGCAGGCCGGCATTCATCATCACGCCGATCCGCACCCCGTCCTTCGTCACCGGCGGCAGGTCGCGCAAAGCCGCGAATTCGGCGCGCCTTTTCTGGGTGATGAGGAGCTTCGCCTTGAACGCATCCTCGATCGCCTGCGTCGGCCGGACGAAGGCGACGCCCTCGCCGCCGTCGAGCAGCACCTCGTCGCCATCGCCGATCGCCTGGCGGACGTCGCGGATGCGGCCGAGCATCGGCACGCCCATGGCGCGGGCGACGATGGTGACATGGGCGGTGAGCGAACCTTCCTCCAGGATCACGCCCTTCAGCCGCCGCCGGTCATATTCGAGCAATTCCGCCGGCCCGAGATTGCGGGCGATCAGGATCGCATCGCCCTGCAGCCCCATCTGCGCCGCCGTCCCGAGCCGACCGGAGACGATCCGCAGCAGCCGATTCGAGAGATCGTCGAGATCGTGCATGCGGTCGCGCAGCAAGGGATCGTCGATGTCGCGCATGCGCATCTGCATGCGCTGGCGGACCCGCTCGATCGCCGCCTCGGCGGTGAGGCCGCTGTCGATCGCCTCGTTGATCCGGCGCGACCAGCCCTCGTCATAGGCGAACATCTTGTAGGTCTCGAGCACCTCCTGATGCTCGCCGACCGTGCCGAACTCGGCCAAATTCGCCATATTGTCGATCTGCTCGCGCATCTTGCGGAACGCGGAGTAGACGCGGTGCCGCTCCGCCTCGACGTCCTCGGCCACCGTATGCTCGATGAGGATGCGCGGCTGGTGGTAGACGGCGATTCCTTGCGCCATGCCGGTGACGATCTTCAGCCCCTGGAGCCGCGCGGAGCCTTGGTCGCGCGCCGATTCGGCGGCCGCGGCCGCGCGGTCGGCGAGGCCGGCATTGGCGATCAGCTCGGAGAGCACCATCGCCACCGTCTGCAGCGCCTCGATCTCGACATCGTCATAGGCGCGCGGATCGGCGTGCTGGACGGAGAGGACGCCGATCGCCCGCTCGCGCCGCACGATCGGCACGCCGGCGAAGCTGTGGAACAGCTCCTCGCCCGTCTCCGGCCGATAGGCGAATTCGGGATGACTCACCGCCTCGGCGAGATTGAGCACGGCGACGTCCCGCGCGATCGTGCCGACGAGGCCTTCGCCAAGCGCGAGCTTGGTGACGTGGACGGCGCTCTGGTTGAGGCCGAAGGTCGCATAAAGCTCGAGCACGCCGTCGCGCAGCAAATAGATCGAGCAGACCTCGCTCGCCATCGCGTCGGCGATGATCTTCACCACCTTGTTGAGCTTGGCCTGCGCGCTCGCCCGCGACGCCATCACGTCGTGGAGCCCGGTCAGGATCTCGCGGGCGGATGCGGCCGAGGTGGTGGGCATGCGAATCCGGCTAACAGAAAGCCCCGACGCTTCCAATGGCAGGTCGGCCCGCTTTGGGTATTCGCCCGCCGCCTTTCGGCACGGCGTCAGGCGCGCTGGGATGCGATCCAGGCTTCGCCGTGGCTGCGCAAGATGTCGAGCGGCACGCGGCCGGTGCTCAGAACGGCGGTGTGGAAGGTCTTGATGTCGAAGCGCGGGCCGAGCGCCGCCTTCGCCTTGCTGCGCAGATCGACGAAGACCGAATGGCCGAGCTTGTAGCTGCAGGCCTGACCCGGCGTGACGCAATAGCGCTCGACCTCGCGGGTGGCGAAGCCCGGCGCCTCCCCTTCCTGCTCGACGAACCGGCGGATCGCCTGCTCGCGGGTCCAGCGCAGATGGTGGATGCCGGTATCGACGACGCAGCGATTGGCGCGGAACAGCTGGAACTTGAGATAGCCGAGACGGCCGAGCGGATCGTCCGCATACATCCCCATCTCGTCGGCAAGCTGCTCGGCATAGAGCGCCCAGCCTTCGCCATAACCGGAGAAGAAGCCGACCTTGCGGATCAACGGCAGGGACGTGTTGGAGAGCGCCAGACCGCCCTCCAGTTGATGGCCGGGCAGGCCTTCATGGTAGATGGTCGTCGCCAGGCAGAATTTCGGCCATTCGGCGCTGTCGTGCAGGTTGAAATAGACGATGCCCGGGCGTGAGCCATCGATCGCCGGCGATTGCGAGAAGGCCGAAGCCGCCCCCGCCTCGGTCTGCGGCGGCACCCGCCTCACCTCGAACTTGTAGGACGGCAGCCGCTCGAACATCGTCGGCAGGCGGCCGCGGATCGCATCGAGGCGACCGTTGCAATAAGCGATCGCCTGCGCCTTGCCCGCGTCCGTGTTCGGATAGAGCTGGCGCGGATCCTTGTAGAGCGCGGCCATCCGCTCGCCGACCGTGCCCTTGGTGAAGCCCTGGCGGCGAAGCTCCGCGTCGAGCCGGGCGGTGAGATCGCGCGCCTGGTCGAGGCCGAATTTGTGCACCTCGTCCGGGCTGAGACGGGTGGTCGTCGTGTTGTGGAGCGCCGCTTCGTAGAATTCGGCGCCCTGAGGCAGGCGCCAGATGCCTGCATCGTGCACCGCCCGCGCCCTCAGAGACCGCGTCTCCGCGATCTGCCGGTCGAGCGCCGGCACCACCTGCGCGTCCCAGATCCGCGCGGCATCGCGGCCGTAGCGCGCGTCGAGCCCCTTCGCCGCCGCGCGCCGGACGATGGAGGTGACCGGCGTCGCCTCGCCCGAAGGGACCCGCGCCTTCGTCATCTGGACCAAGGCGAGATCGAGAATGAAATCGGGCGGAACGACGCCCATGCCCGCATCGTGCCGCATCTGCGCGGTCTCGGCGTCGAGCATGCCGGCAAAGGCCGACAGGCGCGAGAGATAGGCTTCGGCGTCGGCGGCGGTCTCGATCGGATGCTTCGTGTCGAGGAAATCGGGAACCGACTGATAGGCGCCAGTCAGCTGGCTCACGACATATGGCGACGGGCCGTAGCCGAAGCCGCCGAAATCGAACCGCTGCACGTCGGCCGCCGAGCGGCGGGTGTAGAGGACGGTCTCCCAGTTCAACCGGTTGGCGGGCGACAGGCTGGCCGGGTTGATCCGCATGAGGCGCCGGATATCCTCCTGCGTCTGCGCCTTGAACGCGGCGCGGCCGGCGGGGCTCTCGTCGGTGAGCCTGGCGCGGAGATCGGCATTCGGCCCCCTGTCCAGGCCGAGCTGCGTGGCCTGCTCCGGCCGCTGGCGGAGTTGCTCCTGGAAAAGGGCGTCGAACAGTGCCGCCAGTTCGGGCGAGTGGCCGGCTTCCGGCGGGGCGAAGGCGAAAGAAGGAAAGGCAATGAACGCGCCGCTCGCCGCGCCTGCCGCCAGGAACGCTCGTCTATCCAGCATCATCCCCTCCATCCCTTTATCTCGTCAGGTGTGAGCCGATCTCCGCTCCAGCGCATGCGCGGCCTCGTCGACCAATTGGCGCAGGATTTCCGCGACGGGCGCTTCCTCGCGCACCATCCCGACCGACTGGCCGGCCATGACCGAGCCGCGCTCGACATCGCCTTCGATCACCGCCCGCCGCAGCGCGCCGGCCCAATAATGCTCGATCTGAAGCTGTGCCTCCGCCATCTCGACCTCACCGCGATCGAGCAAATCGGCGACCTCACGCTGCTTGGCAGAGAACGACTCCATCTCCTTGTTTTTCAACGCGCGGACCGGGATGACCGGGAGGCGCGGATCGATCTGAACGCTGGTGATCGCGTCCCGCGCCGAGGCGCGGATGAACGCTTTCTTGAAGTTCGGATGCGCGATGCATTCGGTCGCGCAGACGAAGCGCGTACCGAGCTGCACGCCGACCGCGCCCATCTCCAGATAGCCGGCGATGAGCCCGCCATGACCGATGCCGCCAGCGACGAAGATCGGGATCTCGGCCGAGAGCGGCGGCAGGATTTCCTGGGCGAGAACCGAGGTCGAGACCGGACCGATATGGCCGCCCGCCTCCATCCCCTCGATCACGAGCGCGTCGACGCCGGAGCGGACCAATTTCTTCGCCAACGCAAACGCCGGAGCGAAGCAGATGAGCTTCGCGCCATTGCCCTTGATCCGATCGATCGCGCCCGGCGGCGGCAGCCCGCCGGCGAGCACGACATGGCTGACCTTGTGGCGCGCGCAGACGTCGATCAGCTCCGAGAGCTGCGGGTGCATGGTGATAAGGTTGACGCCGAACGGCCGCTCGGTCCGCTTCTTCGTTTCGGCGATCTCGTTGTCGAGCAGATCGGGCGTCATCGCCCCGCAGGCGATCACCCCGAAGGCGCCGGCATTGGACAAAGCGGAGACGAGGTTTCGCTCCGAGATCCAGCTCATCGCGCCACCGAGGATCGCGACCTCGCAGCCGAGGAAGTCGGTCCCCCGCTTCATCAGCCGCTTGAGGCGCTCGTGGCCGATCGCGTCGGCGCTCACTCCCCCTGCTCCTCGTCCGAATCGAGGCCGTAGGTCGTGTGGAGCACCCGCACCGCCAGCTCGGTATATTCCTCCGGGATCAGGACCGAGACCTTGATCTCCGACGTAGTGATGGCGAGGATGTTGATGCCGCGGCCGGCCAGCGCCTGGAACATCTGGGCGGCGATGCCGGCATTGCTGCGCATGCCGACGCCCACGGCGCTGACCTTCACGACATTGACGTCGGTCAGGATCTCCTCGAAGCCCGCCGCCTCCCGCACCTTTTCGAGGATGTCGCGGGTATGCGCGAGCGAAGCCGTCGGGACGGTGAAGGTGAGATCGCTCTTCTGCCCCGCGCGCGGCACGCTCTGGACGATCATGTCGACGATGACACCTGCCTCGGCGAGGGGGGTGAAGACCGCCGCCACGGCGCCCGGGCGGTCGGGGACGCCGGTGAGCGTCACCCGCGCCTCGTTCTTGTCGTAAGCGATGCCGGTGATGAGTTGCCGTTCCATCTGGTAATCCTCGATCTGATCGTCGTCGACGATCATCGTTCCGGGCCGGTCGTCGAAGGAGGAGAGGACCCGCACCGGGATCTTCTCGCGCATGGCGAGGCCGACCGAGCGGGTCTGCAGCACCTTGGCGCCGACCGAGGCGAGCTCCAGCATCTCCTCATAGGTGACGGCGGGAAGCTTGCGCGCGCGCGGCACGATGCGGGGGTCGGTCGTGTAGACGCCGTCGACATCGGTGTAGATGTCGCAGCGATCCGCCTTCAGCGCCGCCGCCAGCGCCACCGCCGAGGTGTCCGAGCCACCACGGCCGAGCGTCGCGACGTCGCCCTGTGCGGTGACCCCCTGGAAGCCGGGGATGACGGCGATGCCGCCTTCCGTGAAGACGCGTTCGAGCACGCCCGCGTCGATCCCTTCGATGAGGGCGGCGGCATGGCCGGAAGTGCGGATCGGCAGCTGCCAGCCCATATAGGAGCGGGCGTTGAGCCCCATGCCCTGCAGGGTGATAGCGAGGAGCCCGCTCGTGACCTGCTCGCCCGACGCCACGACGACGTCATATTCGCGCGGATCGTAGAGCGAAGAGGCTTCGCGGCAGAACTGGACCAGCCGGTCCGTTTCCCCCGCCATGGCGGAGACCACGACCGCGACCTGATGCCCCGCCTCCGCCTCGCGCTTCACCAATTGGGCGACATGGCGGATGCGCTCGATGCCCGCCATCGAAGTGCCGCCGAATTTCATGACGATACGGGCCATCGCCCGCGCTCTTAGCGGCTGGGGGCCGTCATGCAAATGTCAGAGCCAGGGCGGCACGCGGTCGGCGGCGATCAGCGCCTCGATGTCCTGCCGCGGCCGCACCACCGCCCAGCGGTCGCCGTCGACCAGCACCTCCGGCGTCAACGGACGGCTGTTGTAGGTGCTCGACATGGCGGCGGCATAGGCGCCGGCGGTGCGGAAGACGAGGAGATCGCCCGGCTCGACCGCGTCCATCTCGCGCGCCATGGCGAAGGTGTCGCCCGTCTCGCAGACCGGCCCCACCACATTGGCGGTCATCCGTCCGCCGCGCGGCGCGACCGCGTCGATCGCGTGCCAGGCGTCGTAGAGCGCCGGACGCATCAGATCGTTCATCGCGGCGTCGACGACCAGGAAGGGATGACGGATGCCGGGCTTTACCCGGATCAGGCGCGTCAGCAGCACGCCGGCATTGCCGACGATCAGCCGCCCGGGCTCGAAGACGAGGCGCACGTCCCAGCCTGCAGCGACCCGGGTGACCATCTCGCCATAGGCATCCGGCGCGGGCGGCGGCGGCAGAGTGGGATCGTAGGGCACGCCAAGCCCACCGCCGAGATCGGCGACGTCGATCCGGTGCCCCGCCGCCCGCAGCTCGCCGATCAGCTCGCCGACGCGCTGGAAAGCGGTCTCCAGCGGCGCGAGGCTGGTGAGCTGGCTGCCGATATGCACCGCCACCCCCTGCACCTTCAGGCCGGGCAACGCCGCAGCCCGGGCATAGGCTTCCATGGCCTCGCCGATGGCGATGCCGAACTTGTTCTCCGCCGCGCCGGTGGAGATCTTGGCGTGCGTGCCGGCGGCGACGTCGGGATTGATGCGGAAACCGAATGGGGCCTCCTGTCCGCGCGACGCGGCGACCTCGGACAGCATCTCGGCTTCCGAAAGCGATTCAAGGTTGAACTGGTAGAGCCCGCCGTCGAGCGCCAGCGCCATCTCGTCCGCCGTCTTGCCGACTCCGGAGAAGACGATCTTTTCCGGGGCAATCCCGGCGGCGCGGGCGCGGCGATATTCGCCGCCCGAAACGACGTCCGCCCCCAGCCCCTCCCGCGCCAGCGTCCCCAGCACGGCGCCGTTCGGATTGGCCTTCACCGCATAAGCGATCAACGGATCGGGAAGCGCCGCCAGCGCCGCCTTCAGCACCGAGGCATGGCGCCGCATCGTCGCGCTCGAATAGACATAGACCGGCGTACCGACCGCCTCGGCGATCTCCGGCAGCGGCACCTCCTCGCAGTGGAGGACGCCGTCTCGCAGCTCGAAATGGTCCATCTGGCGGGCTTCGGCGTTGGGAAAGGGGCGCGGCCCTGATAGGTGTGAGGAATGAGCACGGCAACCGGCACGATCGATCCCGCTGAGGCCGAGCATTTCGGCCGCCTCGCCGCCGACTGGTGGGACCCGAACGGCTCCTCGGCGATGCTGCACAAGCTCAACCCGGCGCGGCTTGCCTATATCCGCGACCATATCGACCAGCATTGGGGCCTCGACGAGTGCAATCTGAAGCCACTCGAAGGCCGGCGCGCGGCCGACGTCGGATGCGGCGCGGGGCTGCTGGCCGAGCCGCTCGCCCGCTTCGGGGCGGACGTGACCGGGATCGACGCCGCGCCCGAAAATATCGCCGCCGCGCGCGAGCATGCGCTCGGCCAGGGGCTCGCGATCGATTATCGCGTCGGCAGCGTCGAGGCGCTGGACGGGAGGTACGACCTCGTCACTTCGCTGGAAGTGGTGGAGCATGTCGCCGCGCCGCGCGATTTCCTCCACGGCCTCGCCGGCGCGCTGAAGGACGACGGCCTGCTCATCCTCTCGACCCCCAACCGCACGTCCTTCTCGCGGCTGATGATGATCGTGCTCGGCGAAGGCACGGGTCGGATCCCCAGAGGCACCCACGATTGGGAGAAATTCCTGTGCCCGGAGGAACTGTGCGCGCTTCTCAAGGATACGGGGCTGGAGATCGTTGACGTCACCGGCCTCGGCTGGACGCCGACGCGCGGCTTCCACCTCTCGGACAACAAGTCGCTCGATTATTTCGTCACGGCCAAGCGGGCGAGCTGACGACCTCGGCCCCTCCCGTCATTCCCGCGAAAGCGGGAATCCAGCTTTGGCAAAACGCAGGAAGGAAGAAGCGGGACTCCCGCTTTCGCGGGAATGACGGGTAGGTTTTCGGTCCCTCGATCAGCCGTTATGCGCCGCGATCCACTGCTCGACGATCGGCGCGATCCGCTCGCGCCATTTGCTGCCGTTGAAGATGCCGTAATGGCCGACGCCCTTGGCGAGGTGATATTTCTTCATCCTCGCCGGCAGCGACGTCGAAATGTCCAGCGCCGCCCGGGTCTGGCCGATGCCGGAAATATCGTCCCGCTCGCCCTCGATCGCGAGTACGGCGACGTCCTTGAGCGCCGCCGGATCGACTGGCCGCCCGCGATGGGTGAGCTCGCCCTTCGGCAGAAGGTGGCGTTGGAACACCGCGTCGACCGTCTGCAGGTAGAATTCGGCGGTCATGTCGCAGACCGAGCGATATTCGTCGTAGAAGGCCTTGGTCGCGTCGGCGCCCTCGCCGTCGCCCTCGACGAGATGCTTGAACATCTCCCAGTGGCTGGTGAGATGCTCGCCGAGGTTCATGGCCATGAAGCCGGCGAGCTGGAGGAAGCCCGGGTAAACCGCCCTGCCCGACCCCGGATAGGGATAAGGCACGGTCGCGATCACGTTCTGCTGGAACCAGGCGTAGGGCCGCTGGGTGGCCAGGCTGTTGACCGCCGTGGGGGCGCTGCGGGTGTCGATCGGGCCGCCCATCATCGTCAGCGTCCGGGGCCGCGCCTTGTGCCCCTCCGCGCTCATCAAAGCGGCGGCGGCATAAGCGGGCACGGAGGGCTGACAGACCGCGAGCATGTGCGCGCCCGGTCCGATCGTCTCCAGGAACTCGATCAGATAATCGATATAATCGTCGAGATCGAAGCTGCCCTGGTCGAGCGACACCAGCTTCGCGTCGCGCCAGTCGGTGATGTAGACGTCATGGCCCGGCAGCATCCGCTCCACGGTGCCGCGCAGCAAAGTCGCATAATGGCCGGACATGGGGGCGACGATCAGCAGCCTCGGGCCGCCCTTCACGCCTTCGCGGCGGAAATGCTTCAGCTGGCCGAACGGCTTGCGGAGCACGATTTCCTCGTCAACCGGCACGGTGCGGCCATCCACAACGGTTTCGGTGAGGCCGAAATCCGGCTTCCCGCGCGGCGCCGCCGCATGGGCGAAGACGTCGAGCGCCGAAGCGACGATCGGACCCATCTGGCTGTAAGCAAAGGGGTTTGCGGGGTTTTGAAGCCAACCGGCGCCGATATTGGCGAGCGTGCTGGCTCCGGCGAGCAGCGAACGCTGCATTTCATAGGCGTCATAAAGCATGTGCGCACCTGATGGGGGCCACGGGGAAGGCCGTCAACCTGATATAAACCGTAGGTCCTGACGAAAGGTCCCACCGCCGTACGTTGAGTGAGGCGTCCAGCCTTGGTAGGCCCTCCGCCATGGCCGAGCCCGCCCCCGCCGCCGATCCGCCCGCCCCGCGCCGGCTGTCGAACCTCCTTCTCGTCTGGCGCTTCGTCGCTCGCTACCCCGGTCATGTCGGCGGGGCCCTGCTTGCCCTCCTCGTAGCGGCCGGGGCGACGACGGCGATCCCGAACGGGTTCCGGCTGATCATCGACAGGGGCTTTGCCGCCCATGGCGGCGATATCGGTCGCTGGTTCAAGCTCCTGCTGGTGATCGTGATCGTGATGGCGATCGCCACCGCCTTTCGCGTCTATTTCGTGTCCTGGCTCGGCGAACGGGTCGTCGCCGACATCCGCCAGGCGGTGCAGCGCAACCTGCTGCGCCTCGCCCCCTCCTTTTTCGAGGAGAACCGGCCGTCCGAAATTGCTTCGCGCCTGACCGCCGATACGGCGATCGTCGAGCAGGTCGTCGGCTCGACGATCTCGGTGGCGTTGCGCAACGCCGTGATGGGCGTGGTCCTGATCGTCTACCTCTTCCTGCTCGCGCCCAAGCTGACCGCGATGCTGCTGATCGGCATTCCCTTGGTGGTGATGCCGATCGTCCTGCTCGGCCGCCGGGTGCGCGCCATCTCGCGCCAGAGCCAGGACCGGGTCGCCGACGTCGGCGCGATGGTCGACGAGGTGCTCGGCGCGATGAAGATCGTCCAGGCCTTCGTCCAGGAAGGACGCGAGGCATCGCGGTTCCGCGAGGCCGTCGAACGCGTGTTCGAGACGGCCGGGCGGCGGATCAGGATCCGCTCGATCATGACCGCGCTCGTGATCGGCCTCCTCTTCGGCGCGATCGTGCTGGTCATGTGGCAGGGGGCGGTCGACGTGCAGGCGGGCCGGATCACCGGCGGCACGATCGCCGCCTTCGTCATCACCGGCGGCCTCATCGCCGGCGCGTTCGGGGCGCTCACCGAAGTCTATGGCGACCTGCTGCGTGCCGCCGGCGCCGCGGGACGGATCGCGGAGCTGCTCGCCGAGGAGCCGGAGATCAAGGCGCCGGCCGATCCGCGGCCCCTCCCCGCCCCCGCCCGCGGCGCGCTCGAATTCCGGGGCGTCACCTTCCGCTATCCGACGCGGCGGGAGGTCAGCGCGCTCCACGATTTCTCGCTGGAGGTGAAATCCGGCGAGACGCTCGCGGTCGTCGGCCCGTCCGGCGCGGGCAAGTCGACCCTCTTCCAGCTCGCTTTGCGCTTTTACGACCCCGAGGCCGGCGCGGTGCTGCTCGACGGCGTCCCGCTCCCGGAGGCGGATCCGGCGGACGTTCGCGCCCGCATCTCGATCGTGCCGCAGGAGACGGTGATCTTCGCCGCCTCGGCACGCGACAATCTGCGCTACGGCCGCTGGGACGCTTCCGACGCGGAGCTGTGGCAGGCGGCGGAGGCAGCGAACGCGGCCGAGTTCCTGCGCGCGCTGCCGCAGGGGCTCGACACCTATATGGGCGAGGGCGGCGCCCGCCTCTCCGGCGGCCAGCGCCAGCGCCTCGCCATCACCCGCGCGATCCTGCGCGACGCCCCTCTCCTCCTGCTGGACGAGGCGACCTCCGCTTTGGATGCCGAATCGGAGCGGCTGGTGCAGAGCTCGCTCGAACGGCTGATGGCGGACCGCACCACCATCGTCATCGCCCACCGCCTCGCCACCGTCCGCGCCGCCGACCGGATCATCGTCATGGACCAGGGGCGGATCGTGGAGTCCGGCACGCACGACAGCCTGAACGCCCAGGGCGGCCTCTACGCGCGCCTCGCCCGGCTGCAGTTCGAGGGCTTGGCGGCGTAATCCCAAGAAAAAGGGCGGCCCCGAAGGACCGCCCTCCTGAACGAGAGAAAGCGTTGTGCCGTCAGAAGTTGGCGTAGGCCTCGTTGCCGACGAAGCCCATCTTCTCGACATGGGCGCGCTTGGTCACGGCGAGCACCTCGTCGACCAGCTCGTAGCGGGCATTCGGCTCCGGCTGGAGGTGGAGCTCGGGAATCGGGTTCATCTGCTGCGTCAGGTCGAGATACTGGCGCAGGGTGACCAGGTCGACCTGATTGCCGTTCCACAGCACGCGGCCGTCGCCGGTGATCACCACCTTGTTCTTCACCGGCTCGATCGGCGGCGGAGCGCTGTTGGTGTTCTGCGGAAGGTCGAGCTTCACCGCGTGCGTCTGGATGGGGATGGTGATGATGAACATGATCAGGAGCACCAGCATCACGTCGATCAGCGGCGTGGTGTTGATGTCCATCATCGGCTCGCCCTCGGCCGCTGCCATTGAGACTGCCATGGTCTTCTACTCCTGAATTCTGACTAGAGCCGCGAGCCGCCTTCCGGCGGCGGCTCGGAAATGAAGCCGACGCGGGCGAAGCCGGCCTGCTGCATGGCGAAGATCGCGCCGCCGATGCACTTGTAGGGCGTGTTGATGTCGCCGCGGATATGCGCCTCGGGCATGTTCTCCTCGGTGACGTTCTGCGGGCCGCCGAGATCTCTCACGACCTTCCTCAGCTTCGCCACCGCCATATCGAGCAACTGCTTGGAGTCGACCTTCTGCAGGTTCCAGTAGACCTCGCACGTCCCGCCCGGGCCGCCGCGGACCGAGAGGGAGACATTCTCCGGCTTCGTCGTCGTCGCCTCATAGCGCACCTTGGGCAAGGACACCGGAATCGTGTGGACCACGACCGGAACGGTGATGAGGAAGATGATCAGCAACACCAGCATGACGTCGACAAGCGGCGTCGTGTTGATGTCGGACATCGGGGCTTCGTCGCCGCCTTCGCTCGGGCCGACACTCATGGCCATGGTTCGAACATCCTATCCTGGCAATTCAGCTTCAAATTCGAGCGGCGGGAGCAGGACGCGCCCGCTCCCGCCAAACCGTCTTCAGACCTTCTTCGGGCCCGGATTGGTGGCGCCCGTCGCGCTGCCGGTGGCGGTGGTGCCGCCGGGCGAGACCGTCGGACGCGCCGCGCCGCTGGTGGCGCCGCGCGGGGCCGCGGCGGTAACCTGCGGCTTCACCGTGCCGCCCGACATCATGTAGCCGTGAAGGTCGTTGGCGAAGCGGGCGAGCTCCTCGACGATCGCCTTGTTGCGGCGGATCAGCCAGTTGTAGGAGAGCACCGCCGGCACCGCCACCGCGAGGCCGAGCGCGGTCATGATCAGCGATTCGCCGACCGGACCGGCGACGGTGTCGATCGACGCCTGGCCGGCGGCACCGATCTTGATCAGCGCCTTGTAGATGCCGACCACGGTGCCGAACAGGCCGACGAACGGCGCCGTCGAACCGACCGTGGCGAGGACGGCCAGGCCGGAGCTCAGCCGCGAGGTGATCGCGCCTTGGGTGCGCGCAAGCGAGTTCAGGACCCAGTCGTGCTGGTCGATCGGATCGGTGAGCTTGTCGTGTTGCTCGAGGGCGAGGATGCCGTCGTCGGCGATCTGCCGATAGGCGCCATTCTTCTCGAGCTTCTGGGCGCCGTCTCGCAAATTGCCGGCTTGCCAGAAGGCGGTGCGCGCGCGGCGGCCTTCCCGGAGGATCTTCTGCTGCTCGAACAGCTTCACGAACAGCACGTACCATGACGATGCCGACATGATCACGAGGATGCCGAAGGTGCACTGGGCAATCAGACCGCCCTGCACGAGCGCCTGAGTGATACCGTAGGGATTGCCGCCGTGCGGCGCGGCTGCGGGGGTGGTCATGTCTTAACTTCCTCTCAGTTCAAATGGCGCGTCGGGAATAAAGCGGTCATTCCTTCGGCAATATCCAATGGATGCGGTCATTGTGCGAGTCGGCGACCGGCTTGCCCGAGGAATCGTGCGCCGGCGTGAAACGGGCGCGGCTCTTCATCAGGCGGCAGGTAGCGCTGTCGAGGGTGGACGATCCACTCGAGCCGGTGACGGCACAGCTCGTCACGCGCCCGTCCGGACCGATCTCCAGGCGGAAGCTCGTCACGCCCTGCTCTTCGGCGCGGATTGCGGCATCGGGATAATCTTCATTCGACACCAACGATGACAGGTTCGCCTTCGCGCGGGCCGGTTCGACCTTGACGGGCGGCGGCGGCGGCGGCGGCGGCGCCGGCGGCGCGGGGGGCGCCGGCGGGGCGGTCGGCGTGATCACCACCGGCGGCGCATTCTGCACCGTCGCGATCGGCGGCGGCGTCATGTTGGTCCGAACGATGGCCGGCGGCGCGACGACCGGCGGCGGCGCATTGGGCTGCGGCGGCGGCGGCGGCGGCGGTTTCTGGTCGGGGGGCGGTGGCTCCTCGACGTTGAAGGTCTTGAGGTCCGCAGCCACCTTCTTCACCACGTTGAAGGCGAGGCCGGTGACAAATGCGTAGCCGAGGATAGCATGGATGATCGCGACGATCACGATCGACGCGATCCGGCTGTTGCTCATCTGAGGTTTGTCAGCAAATGCCATTAGTCAGCCACACTCCCTCTCTCTTGTGTTGGCCGGGATCGGCTGAGCGAGAACGCAGCACGGCCCGTCCGGCTCCATCGGATGTTTCATGGTATCACCGAGGAGGCTGGGTCCTCTATCGCGTCACCGAAATGGACGCAATCCTCCTGTGGATATCCCGGTATCCCCCCGAATATGGCTGAAATCTGCGGTTCAGCACGCTAAACCTATGGGAAACAGGACCTTAACACCACAACCGAAACGGGATCCCACATGCGAAGTTTATGGATTGGAGCCCTGCTCGCCGCCGCTGCGGCGGCCCCGCGCGAATCGCCGCCGCCGGCTCCGGTGCCGGGCTATGCCGACGCCGCCGATCTCACCCTCGCATCGCCGGTCGTGGCGCATGTGCGCGCGGTCGATGGAATTTTGCTGAAGAAGGAGCAGGCGGCCGGCGTGCGGCCGGGCTTCTTCCGCTTCTATGTCGAAGCGGATGTCGTGTCGCTGATCCGCTCGTCGCAGCCGCTTCCCGCGCGGGTGACCTATGTTGTCGATCTGCAAGCGGCCGCCAATGGCAAGCCGCCCCGTGTGGCCAAGGGCGCGGACTATCTGATCCTCGCCGCACCCGTCGCCGACCGTCTCGGCGAGGTCAGGCTGATTGCGCCGGACGCCCAGCTGCCCTGGAGCCCCGCCGGCGAGGAACGGCTGCGCTTCATCCTGCGCGAATCGATGGCGCCCTCCCCACCCCCGCGCATCGTCGGCGTCGGCCGCGCCTTCCATGTGCCCGGCTCGCTGCCCGGCGAGAGCGAGACGCAGATCTTCCTGCAGACGGCGAATGGCCACCCGGTCTCTCTGTCGATCCTGCGGCGCCCGGGCGAGGCGCCGCGCTGGTCGGTGGCGCTGAGCGAGATCGTCGACGAGGCCGCGGCCCCGCCAGCGCGCAACAGCCTGCTCTGGTACCGGCTCGCCTGCTTCCTCCCCTCCGGCCTGCCCGCGCAGAGCATCCCGGAAGGCACGAGCGAAGCGGATGCGGCCGCGATCCGCGCCGATTACCGGCTCGTCCTCGACAGCCTCGGGCCCTGCGGCCGAACGCGGGCCCCAGCTTAGAAGGAGGCGAGCTCCACACCGACGCCGGCGCAGTCCGGATAGATGTCCGGCTTTCGGCTGGCGACGCGCAGGCCGGTGACGCCGCGGCGGGCGGCGACGAGGTCGTAGATCTCGCGCACCAAAGTCTCCTGCAGATTGAAGCGGCGGCCCGCGGCGAGGGCGCCGATCTCGGTGCGCAGGAAATCGTAGTCCCAGGCATGGTCGACCTCGTCGGCGCCGGCGAAGGAGGCTTCGTCGACCCACACTTCGACGGTGACGAGCAGCCGCTGGGCGGCGCCGATCTCGAAAGCGTGGAAGCCGATGTCGGCGGAGAGGCAATAATCCTCGAGCACGATCTTGCGCGTCTTCGGCGCGAGACGATCCGGCACCAGCCCGTCCAGCTTCACCCGATCATCCATTCTTTTGCTCCAGGAATTGCACGTCGCGCGGCAGGCCGAGGAAGCGCTGGCCCGCGTCGAGCGTGACCGTCTGCCCGGTCATCGTCGGCGTCGCAACGATGAAGCGCAGGGCGGCGACCACCTCGGTCACGTCCACGCCGCGGCCGAGCGCGTTCAGCCGGTGGACGGCATCGAAATTCTCGCGCGTCTGCGGGCCGGAGACCAGGGTCACCGATGGCGCGATCCCGCAGACCCTGATGCCGCGGCTCGCCCAGGCGCGGGCGAGCAGCTCGGTCAGCCCCGCCAGTCCCATTTTGGAGACGGTGTAGGAGAAGAAATCGGGATTGGGCTGCGCGAGCTTGGCGTCGAGCAGGTTGACGATCAGCCCGCCGCCGTCGCCGACGCACCGGGCGAAGACCTGCGACAGCAAGGCGGGCGCACGCAAATTGATGTCGAGATTCGCGTCCCACCCCGCCGCGTCGAAATCGTCGGCGCTGTCATAGGCGAAGCGCGAGGCATTGTTCACCAGCAGCTTCGGCGGCGGCAAGCCGTCCAGCGCGCCGATGATCGTCTCGGCCGCTTTCGCGTCGGCAAGATCGGCGGAGATGAAGCAGGCATTGCCCAGCTCCTCGGCCAGCGCCCGCGCCTCCACGACCGAACGGCCGCAATGGATGAGCAGGTGCCAGCCATCCTCGGCAAGAGCGCGGCAGATCTGGCAGCCGATGCGGCGGGCGCCGCCGGTGACGATCGCGGTTCGCGGTCCTTCGAATTCGCTCGCCATGCGCGTGCGATAGGCAGGAGCGCCGAGGGCGGCAAGGCTTGCGGCCGATGGCACCCCTCGCCTAACGCGGCGCCATGCCCGCGCCGCCGCCTCCGCCGGACCTTGCCGGCCTCTCGCTCGCGGAGATCGCGCGGCTGGCCGAGGCGAAGGCGCTGCCACCGGTCGAGAGCTGGAATCCGGACCATTGCGGCGACAGCTTCATGCGCATCGCCCGCGACGGCATTTGGTATCACGAAGGCAGCCCGATCGGCCGCCCCGCCATGGTCCGGCTCTTCTCGACGATCCTGAGGCGAGAGCCGGACGGCTCCTACGTGCTGGTAACACCGGTCGAGAAGCTCGACATCGCGGTGGAGGATGCCCCCTTCATCGCGGTCGAGGTGAAGAGCGACGGCGAGGGCCGCGACCGCAATCTCGCCTTCCGCCTCAATAATGACGATTTGATCGTTGCAGGCCCCGCTCATCCCTTGCGGTTCGCAGGCGGCGAGGACGGGCCGCATCCTTACCTTCACGTCCGCGGCGACCTCGAAGCGCTGGTGGCGCGGAGCGTCTATTACGAGCTGGCCGAGTTGGCGCTCGCCGAAGGCGCGGAGCCGCCGGGCCTGTGGAGCGGCGGAATCTTCTTTCCGCTGGAGCCGGACGCATGAGGCTCGCCGACCAGCTGCGCGAGGCGCTGGAGCGGGGCCGCCGACGCACGCCCCTGCTCCTGCCCGGAGACGTGCTCGACGAGGGCGGCCCCAGCCCGACGCCGGCGGCGGTGCTCGTGCCGGTGGTGGACCGCCGCGAGCCGACGGTGATCCTGACCGAGCGACCGAAGACGATGCGCAAGCATCCAGGCCAGATCAGCTTCCCCGGCGGCCGCATCGAGCCGAGCGACGACGGCCCGATCGCGGCGGCCTTGCGCGAGGCGGAGGAGGAGATCGGGCTGCCACGGCACCGGGTCGAGGTGATCGGCACCGCGGACCGCTACCGCACGATCACCGGCTTCGAAGTGATCCCCGTGGTCGGCGTGGTTCCGCCCGATCTGCCGCTCGCGCCCCATCCGGGCGAGGTGGCTGACATGTTCGAGGCGCCGCTTCACTTCCTCCTCGACCCCGCGCGGCAGGTCGAGCGCACGGTCGAGTGGCAGGGGCGCAGCCGGACCTATTATGAGATCGAATGGGAGGGGCGGCGGATCTGGGGCGCGACGGCGGCGATGATCGTCAACCTGTCGCGGCGACTGGAGTTGATTGCATGAAGCTGCCCGAGGCGCCCTGGCAGAATGCGGAGGCGATGCCGAAGCTGCTCGCCGCGCTCGGCGCCGCCGAGGGTGAAACGCGCTTCGTCGGCGGCTGCGTCCGCGACACCTTGCTCGGCCTTCCCGTCAGCGACGTCGACCTCGCCACACGGCTTCTCCCCGCGGACGTGATGAAGCGGATCCGCGGCGCGGGCCTGAAGCCGATCCCCACCGGCCTCGCCCACGGCACCGTCACCGCCCTGATCGGCAACCGCTCGACGGTCGAGATCACCACCCTGCGCCGCGACGTCGCCACCGACGGCCGCCGCGCGACCATCGCCTACACCGACGATTGGCGCGAGGATGCGGCGCGGCGCGACTTCACGATCAATGCCTTGTCGGCGGACCCCGCCAGCCTCGAGGTCCACGATTATTTCGGTGGCCTGGACGATCTTGCCGCGCGCCGCGTCCGCTTCATCGGCGACCCGATCACCCGCATCGCCGAGGATCACCTCCGCATCCTGCGCTTCTTCCGCTTCCACGCCCGCTTCGGGAGCGGCGAACCGGATTCGGAGGGCCTCGCCGCCTGCGCCGCCCGCGCCAACGATTTGATGGCGCTGTCGCGCGAGCGGATCGCCGACGAATTGCTGAAGCTGCTCGGCCTTCCCGATCCGGCGTCCACGGTCGCGCTGATGCTGGCGCACGGCATCCTCGCGCCCGTCCTGCCCGAGATCGAACAAGTCGGGAGCCACCGCCTCGCCCGCCTGCCGCAGCGGGAAAGCGCCGCTGGCGTGCCCGCGGACCCGTTGCGGCGATTCGGTGCCCTTCTGCCCGCGGATTCGGAGGCCGCCGCCGCAGTCGGAGCGCGTCTCAGGCTGTCCAACGTCGCCCGGCAGCGGCTGGTCTGCATCGCCGGGCGCGGCGATCCGGCGCCCGCCGATCCGGCGGCGCTCGCCTATCGGGTCGGACTCCCCTGCGCGATCGACCGGCTCCTGCTGAGCGAGGCACTGAGCATGGGGGACGCAGCGGCGGCGGTGCGGCGGCTGGAAGGTTGGCAGAAGCCGAAGCTGCCCGTCACCGGCGGCATGCTGATCGCGCGCGGGCTGGAAGCGGGGCCGGTCGTCGCCCGCACGATCCAGGCGATCGAGCGGGACTGGATCGAGGCGGGTTTTCCCGACGGCGCGGCGTTCGAAACGATCGTTGACGACCGCCTCGCTCAGGCGTTGAGCGACAGCCAGTAGTCGAGCGCTGCCGCCGGCTCGAGCGGACGGGCGAAATGGAAACCCTGGCCGTGCGAGCAGCCGAGCTCGCGCAGCGCCGGGACCAGCTCGGGCGCGTCGATCCCTTCCGCCGTGGTATCCATGCCGAGCGCATTGGCGAGCGACAGGATGGCGCGAACGATCGCCACCGAATCGGTATCCGCGAGCATGCCGCGCACGAAGCTGCGGTCGATCTTCAGCACGTCGATCGGCAGGCGCTGGAGATAGGCGAGCGAGGTATAGCCGGTGCCGAAATCGTCCATCGCCACCCGCACGTTCAGCTTCTGGAGCGCGGCGAGCACCTCGGCGGCGCGGTTCGGGTCCTGCACGATCGCGCTTTCGGTCAGCTCGAGCGTCAGCCGCTCGCCCTGGAGTCCGAATCGGTCCAGCAATTCGGCGACGGTGCCGGCGATGTCGTCGCGTGCAATCTGGATCGGCGACAAATTGACGCTGACGGAGACCGGCAGCACGCGTCCGGCCTTCTCGTCCCAATCGCTCAGAATCTGCAGCGCCTGTTCGAGCGCCCAGCGGCCGAGCGGGACGATCAGGCCGGATTCCTCGGCAACGCCGATGAACTCGGTCGGCGCGATCGGACCGCGCGTGCCGTGGTTCCAGCGGGCGAGCGCCTCGAAGCCGGGGATCCCGCCGGTCCTGAGGTCCACAATCGGCTGCATGGCGAGCCGGAGGCCGCCCGCCTCGACCGCGCGCCTGAGCTCGGTCTCGATGCTGAAGCGGCGGCGGGCGGCGCGCGCCTGGTTGGGCTCATAGATCTGGACGGCGCCGCTGCTCTTCGCCCGCTTGAGCGCGAACTGCGCGTTGCGCAGCACTTCTTCGGACAAATCCTCGCCGCCGCTGAGCAAGGCGCAGCCGACGGCGCAATCGACTCGGATTTCCAGCTCGGAAAGACGGAACGGCTCCGACAGCGACGCCCGGATCCGCTCCGCCGCCTGCAGCGCGTCCTCCAAGCCGCGGTCGAGCCGCAGGAGGATGGCGAATTCGTCGCCGCCGGTGCGCGCCAGCAGATCGTTCGCGCGCAGCGTCGACACGAGGCGACGGGCGAAGGTGATGAGCAATTCGTCGCCGGCAAGCGCGCCGACGCATTCGTTGACCCGGCTGAATCGGATGATGTCGACGACGAGGACGGCATGGCTTCCCGGCTGGAAGCTCGGGTCCTCCAGCACCGCCTCGACCTGCTCGGTGAAGGCGGTCCGGTTGGGAAGGCCGGTGAGGCTGTCGCGGACCATTTCGGCGCGCAGGCTCTTCTCGGTCTCGATCACCGCGGTCTTGTCGAGCAGGGTGACGAAGATGCGGCGGCCGAAGACCGGCAGGGCGTGAAAGCGGACCAGCCGCACCGAGAAGATCCGGCCGCCCGCGGGCTTGCCGTCGGTCGCGTCGAACTGGCAGATCGTCTCTTCGCTCAGCAGGAAGCTGCGAATGCGCGGTCCGATCTCGCTCGCCGCGAGAAACGCGCTTTCGGATTCCTCCAGGCCGGCGGGGCCGACCAGCTCGCGAAACCCATCGTTGGCGAGATCGACGACAGGCTCGCCGCCGTCGCCGAGGCGGATCACCGCGGCCGCGACCGGCAGCGCGTCGACGAAATCCTGCCGGGCGCGGTCGAACTCCCGCTCCTGAGGCGACAAGAGGGGCTTGCGCCTCCCGGCCCGCACCGGGAGGACGTCGTCCAGCGCTTCACCGCGCAATGGCGATGCTGCCGCATCCATCGGCCGCCCGGTTAAACCAGGTCAGTTAATTTCCTGTTTGAACGCGCGGGAAAAGGCTTCCTTCAGAAGCGGTTGTTCCTCGGAAAGCCCATCGGCGGCATTCGCCCGGCCGCGCCGCGTGCCGTCCGCCAGGAATTGAGGTCGGTCTCGGTGCGGCGGCGGCCGCTCTCGCCGCCCATGTCCCAGCTCAGCCCGTCGGCGAACTGGAAGGGGGTCGCGTCGGAAAGGCCGCCGTCGCGGTAGCGCTGCAGCTGGACGCCCTGGCCGCGGCCCATCTCCGGCAGCTCGGCGAGCGGATAGACGACCATCTTCCGGTTCTCGCCGATCACCGCGACATAGTCGTCCTCCGCCCCGACCGGCCGGACGACCCGGAGCGTGGCACCGGGACGGAGGTTCACCACCTGCTTCCCCTTCCGTGTCTCGGCGATCACCGCCTCGGTCGACGTGATAAAGCCGCGACCGTCGGAGCTTGCCAGCAACAGCTTCGCGCCCGGCGCGGCGGCGAGCAGGGCCGTGATGCTCCCCTCCCCTTCGATGTCGATCATCAGCCGCACCGGCTCGCCGAAGCCTCGGCCGCCGGGCAATTTGTCGGCGCCGAGCGTGTAGAAACGGCCGTTGGCGGCGGCGAGCAGGATCTTGTCGGTGGTGAGCGCATGAAAGAAGAAGCGCGGCCCGTCGCCTTCCTTGAACTTCATCGCTTCCGGATTGGAGAGGTCGACATGGCCCTTCATCGCCCGAATCCAGCCGCGCTGCGACATAATCACGGTGATCGGCTCGCGCTCGATCATCGCCTCGAGAGGGATCTCGCGCGTGGGCGCCGCCTCCTCGATCAGGGTCCTGCGCCGGCCGAGCTCGGTCTCCGGCCCGTAGCGCGTTCGAAGCGCCGCCAGATCCTTCTTCAGACGAGTACGCTGCCGCGCGTTCGATTCGACCAGCTTCGCCAGCTCCTCGCGCTCGCGGATGAGGCCGTCGCGTTCGCCTTTGATCTGCATCTCCTCCAGCTTGCGCAGCGAACGCAGCCGCATGTTGAGGATCGCCTCGGCCTGGCGGTCGGTGAGCGCGAACTCGGCGATCATCACCGCCTTGGGATCGTCCTCCTCGCGGATGATCTGGATCACCCGATCGAGGTTCAGATAGGCGACGAGATAGCCTTCCAGAAGCTCCAGCCGGTCGTCGATCTTGGCGATCCGGTGCTGCGCCCGGCGAACCAGGACGATGAACTGGTGGGCGACCCAGCCGGACAGCACCTCCTTCAGGCCCATCACCTTGGGCGTGTGGGTCTCGTCCAGCACGTTCATGTTGAGCGGCACCCGCACTTCGAGATCGGTGAGGCGGAACAGGCTCTCCATCAACGTCTGCGGATCGACCGTGCGGCTGCGCGGCTCCAGCACGATGCGGATCTCGGCGTCGGACTCGTCGCGGATGTCGTCGAGGATCGGCAGCTTCTTGTCGGCGATGAGGGTCGCGATCTGCTCGATCAGCTTCGATTTCGGCACCTGGTAGGGAATTTCATTGACCACAGCGACCCAGGTGCCGCGGCCCTGGTCCTCGATCGTCCAGCGCGCGCGGACCCGGAAGGCGCCGCGGCCGGTCATGTAAGCGGCGGTGATCGCCTGCTCGGAATCGACGAGGATGCCGCCGGTCGGGAAATCCGGACCACGCACGAACTGCATCAGCTCGGCGGTGGTCGCCTTCTCATGGTCGATGAGGTGGATCGCGGCGTCGAGGATCTCCGCGAGATTATGCGGCGGGATCGAGGTCGCCATGCCGACGGCGATGCCGCTCGCACCGTTGGCGAGCAGGTTGGGGAACAGGCCGGGGAAGACCTCCGGCTCCTCTTCCTCGCCATTATAGGTGGGCCGGAAGTCGACCGTCCCCTCGTCGAGCCCCGCCATCAGCTCGATCGCGGCGGGCGTCAGGCGGGCTTCGGTGTAGCGGTAGGCGGCGGCGTTATCGCCGTCGATATTGCCGAAATTCCCCTGCCCGTCGACGAGCGGGTAGCGCAGCGAGAAATCCTGCGCGAGCCGAACCATCGCGTCGTAGACCGACTGATCGCCATGCGGATGATATTTGCCGATCGTGTCGCCGACGACGCGCGCGCATTTCTTGTAGGCCGAGGCCGGATCGAGCCGCAGCAGCCGCATCGCCCAGAGCAGCCGCCGGTGCACCGGCTTCAGCCCGTCGCGCAGGTCCGGCAGCGAACGGGCGGTGATCGTGGAAAGGGCGTAGACGAGATAACGCTGGGACAGAGCCTCATCGAAAGGCGTGTCCTGGATCGGATCGATGTCGTTCACAATGTCGGCCATGCCCTGGCGATAGCAGTCGGATTCCCGTGATGCGAGACGCTATTGCTGGCCGCACCCATCGTCGCGGCGCTGCTGTCTCCATCCGTCTCCGGCGCGTTGCCCCTGAGCGAAGAACTTGCCAGCCTCGTCGCCGACGTGTAGTAGATCAATAATACAGCGACACAGTGAGCGGGGCATCATGTCTCGACAGCCGACACGGCCACATTTGTGACGGACGCGACGAACATCGCGTTCGTGCTCCACATCGGCGGAGGGACACTGGGCCTTGTGTCGGGCCTCATCGCCATCTCCGCGCGCAAGGGCGAACGCCTTCATCGTCGCGCAGGCTCGGTGTTCGTCGCCTCCATGCTGATCATGGCCGCGACCGCGGACGTCCTCGCCGTCATACGCCCCGGGCAGCTGCCGAACCTGCTGATCGGCACGTTCACGCTCTATCTGCTGATGACCGCCTGGCTGACCGTCAAGCGCCCGCCTGGTGAGACCGGATTGGCCGAGAAGATTGCCTTCGCGGTCATCCTGCTCCTTTTCGCCCCTTTCGCGATTCTGAGCTTTCAACTCGCATTCGGTCTCACGCCCTATCTGAAAAGCGCCGTTCCGCTCCGCGGTCCCGTCCTGGTTGCGATCTTCATCTTCACCTTCGTGACGGGTCTCGCTGCCGCGTTCGATGCCAAGGTGCTTCTTGCCGGCGGAATTGCGGGCCGGGCGCGGCTTCTGCGGCATCTATGGAGAATGTGCTTCGGCCTCGCCCTCGCCGCGGGCTCGGCGTTTACGAACGGCTTTCCGCGGCTGCTTCCGGCCGGCGGACACGTGCCGCTGGGGCTGCTCTTCGTCCCGCAGCTCTTCATGTTCGGAATCCTGTTCTTCTGGGTGATCCGCGTCCGCTTTACCGCCTGGTACAAAGTGGCTGGTCCCGCCGATGTCGCGCTGCGGCCCGGTTCGGCTCCGCTCGGCGGAGAAGCGTAGAACACGCATCGCTGCGACGGATCGGCATCGTTCACAATCCCGGCCACGCCTCGCCGATAGTAGCTCGATTCCGGCGATGAGAGACGTTCTTGCTGAATCTCTACTGATTTGGTAGACTAACTCCATAATCAGAAGGAGAGGAAAGATGCGCAAGACTTTGGGCTTGGCTGGATTGGTTCTCCTCGCGGCCTGCAGCCGGGCCGATCAGCACGACCGCACAGGACAGGATGCGACCGCCTCCGACGCCAACAGCGTTTCGGAAGGCACCGCCGCTCCCGGCATCACCCCGACCGCCGCGCCGGGCGTCGCCTTCAATTACAAATACGCCTTCCGTCTCCCCGCCGAGCGCATTGGCGCCGTGCAGGAGCAGCATGCGCAGGCGTGCGAGAAGCTCGGCCTCGCCCATTGCCGGATCACCGGCATGGTTTTCCGCCGGAGCAGCGACGAGAATGTCGAGGCCCAACTCGATTTCAAGCTCGATCCGGCGCTCGCCCGCGCCTTCGGCAAGCAGGGCATCGACGCGGTCACCCATGCCGACGGGCTGCTCGCCGAAGCCGAGATCAATGGCGAGGATGCCGGCGGCGCCATCGCCGTCGCCAATCGCGACGCGGCGCAGCAGGGCGATGAACTGAAGCGGGTCGAGACGCAGCTCGCCCGCCCCGGTTTGCCGTCGGCGGAACGGGTCCAGCTCCAGGCGGAGGCGCAGCAGGCGCGCCAGGCGATCCACGAAAGCAACAACGTCAGGGCGGAAAAGGAAGCATCGCTCGCGACGACGCCGATGACCTTCTCTTACGCGGCCGGCGACATGGCGCCGGGCATCAACCGTTCGCTGAGCGAAGGCCTCGGCAATGTCGTCGGCGCGCTCGAATGGATGCTGCTCGCGCTCATCACGCTGGCGCCCTGGGCGCTGCTGGCTCTGCTGGTCTGGGGTGTGATTCGCCGTTTCCGTCCGAGAGCCATTCCGGAGGTGTGAAGATCGGGGCGGGCGCGTTGCCCGCCTCCTTCGCCACCTCGCGCAGCAGCCATTCGCGGAAGGCGCGGATCTTGGCGCGATTGCGCTTGTGCTCCGGGTAGAGCAGCCAGTGCGCGCGCCGGTCGCAGGCGACGAGCGGGAACGGCTGGACGAGCCGACCCGAAGCAAGCTCGGCGCGCCAGAACATCGGCGTCAGCAGGGCGATGCCGTGGCCGGCATACACCGCCTGCACCTCGGTCACCTGCGAATCGAGCTTGATGCCCGGCATGCGGCCCTCCGGTGCCCGCAAGCCGGCATGCTCCAGCCACATCTTCCACCAATCGTCCTCCTGGCTGAGCCGCGGCGCGCGCAGCACGTCCTCCGGCGCCTCCAGGCCGTGCCGATCCCGGAATTCGGGCGTGCAGATCGGCGTGAAGTGGAGATGGAAAAGGAAATGGTGGCGCAGCCCCGGCCACGGCCCCTGCCCGATCCGGATGGCGAGATCCGCCTCGTCGCGGGCGAAATCGATCAGCACGTTGTCGGTCGCGACCCGCACCGCCAGCTCCGGCCGCTCGAGCTGGAAGCTGCCCAGCCGGGGCGCCAGCCAGGTCGAGGCGAACGTCTGGGCGGTGTTGATCGACAGCACGCTCTCGTCCTCATCGACCAGGCCTGAAAAGGCTTCGGCGATTCCGTCCAGCGCGGCCGAGACCGGGCCGGCGACCCGCCGCCCGGCATCGGTCAGCGTCACCCGCCGTTTGGAGCGGAGGAAAAGCGGCACGCCCAGCCGCTCCTCGAGCAATCGTATCTGATAGCTGACCGCCGCCTGGGTCATCCCGAGCTCGGCCGCGGCGAGGGTGAAATTCTCGTGCCGCGCGGCCGCTTCGAACACTTTGACGGCGGCGAGAGGGGGCAAGCGGCGCATCCGTAATACATAAGCTGTGCTTATCACCTCATGCAAGCGTTTCGTTGGACGCAGGGGGTCCCTCCCTCCTATTTCAGCTCCTGCAGACGGGCTGGAAAAGCCGTCTCCATCAAGGAGTGATAAAATGCGCGATGCAGTCGAGGCCCGTGACTGGGCCGAGAACGGCCATGCTTTGTCCGAAGCCCTGGCCGATCTCTTCACTGCCGCCGGCCACGCTTTCCGGCGGCTCAATGCCATCCAGTTCGACGCGCCTTGGCAGCGCGCCGGCGGCCGCCGCTGACCCGGCGCCGCCTCATCATCCAGGGAGAAACCACATGACCAGAACCGACTTCAAGTTCGCCGCGCTCGCCGCCATCATGGCGCTCGCGGTCACCGGCGCCACGTTCGCCGCCGCCACGCCTGCCTCTGGCGCCGAGCTGGTGGTCAACGGCACCGTGCCGACGGCGCGCGTCCATTATGCCGACCTCGACCTGCGCAGCCAGGCGGGCGTGGCGAGGCTCGAACATCGCGTCGCCGCCGCCGCCGACCGGCTGTGCATCGGCGACGGAGTCGAAAGCCTCGCCGACCGGCTCACCGGGATGCAGTGCCGCGACGCGGCGATCGCGACGGCCGTCCCCCAGGTCCGGAGCGCCATCGAACGGGCCAGCACGGCTCAGGCTTCAGCCAGCAGAGCAATTACCCTGACGCTGGGACACTGACCTGAGCCTGCCGTTGGGCGGGTGGTCGGAGGATTCGTCCCCTGCCGGCTGCCCGCCCAACATTTGCCCTCCGCCGGCGCCCCGTCTATCCCCCCGGGATGGACGCGCCCGCCGCACCCGACGGCCTGATGACCTGGCCGGACCTGCTCGACCGGCCGCGCCCCGACGCCGACGTGACGATCCGCTACGGCCGCAAGGTCAATCAGCTCGTCGACCTGTGGCTCCCCATCGCCCCTTCCCTCCGACCCGTCGTTTTGATGGTCCATGGTGGCTGCTGGCAGAGCGACGTCGCCGACCGGCGGATCATGAACTGGATCGCCGCCGACTTGCGCCGCCGCGGCATCGCCGTCTGGAACGTGGAATATCGCGGCGTCGACCGACCGGGCGGCGGCTATCCCGGCACCTTCCACGACGCGGCCGCGGCCGCCGACGCGCTCCGCGCCTACGCCCCCCGCCACGGCCTCGACACGCGCCGGATCGTCGCCATCGGCCACAGCGCCGGCGGGCATCTCGCTTTGTGGCTTGCCGGACGCCACCGGCTTCCCGCCTCCAGCCCGCTCCGCAGCCGCGAGCCCCTCCCGATCCATTTCGCGATCAGCCTGGGCGGCCTTCCCGACCTCGAGGAAGCGGCGCGCCCGCCGGGCAGCGGCTGCGGCACCGAGGTCATCGGGCAGCTGACCGGCGGCCGCTTCGCCGACACGTCCGTGCCCCGCCTCGCCCCGCTCGGAATTCCCCAGCTGCTGATCAATGGGCGGGAGGACCGGATCATTCCTGCCGCTTATGCGGAGGATTATGCCGCGCAGATGCGCAAGGCGGGCGACCAGGTCGAGGTGCGGACGATCGAGCGGACCGGCCATGTCGAGCTGATCGTGCCGGAGAGCGCCGCCTGGGCCGCGGCCGCCACCGAGATCGAGCGGGCATTCGGCCGGTGAGCCTCACCCTCGAATATGCCCGCAGCCGCGACGCGGCGGATCCATTGCGCTTCTGCCGGGACCGCTTCGTCCTGCCGGAGGGGCTCGTCTATCTCGACGGCAATTCGCTCGGCGCCCTGCCGAAAGCCACGATCGCGGACCAGCGCGAAATGGTCGAGGAGCAATGGGGCGGGGAGCTGATCCGCAGCTGGAACAGCCGCGGCTGGATCGAGGCGCCGCAGCGGATCGGAGCGAAGATCGCGCGCCTGATCGGCGCCAAGCCGCACGAGGTGATCGTCGCCGACAGCACTTCGGTGAACCTGTTCAAGCTGATCGCCGCCGCCGCTCCGCTGGCGCCGGAGCGCCGGACGTTGCTCTCGGAGAGCGGCAACTTCCACACCGACCTCCATATCGCGAGCGGCGCCGCCGCGTTGGCGGGGCTCGATCTGAAGATCGTCGAGCGGGACCGGATCGAGGATAGTATCGGTCCGGACACCAACCTGCTCCTCCTCACCCACGTCCATTTCAAGGCGGGCAGCCGCTACGACATGGCGGCGGTGACGGCACGCGCGAAGGACGCCGGCGCGCCTGTCCTCTGGGACCTCAGCCACAGCGCCGGCGCGGTGCCGCTTGACCTGAAAGGTGCCGGCGCTGAGCTGGCGGTCGGCTGCGGCTACAAATATCTGAATGGCGGCCCCGGCGCGCCGGCCTTCCTCTATGTCGCCGAACATCTCCAGGAGCGGCTCGTCTCCCCTTTGCGCGGCTGGATGGGCCATGCCGCGCCCTTCGCCTTCACGGACGCTTACGTCCCCGCCCCCGGCATCGCCCGCTTCCTCGCCGGCACGCCGCCGATGCTCAGCCTCGCCGCGCTCGAAAGCGGCGTCGGCACGTTCGACGGCGTCGAGATGGAGGCTCTCTGGGCGAAATCGGTGCAGCTGTTCGACTTCTTCCTCGCCCTGGTCGGGCAACGCTGCCCCGGTCACGGCCTCGACTGCACCTCCCCGCGCGACCCCGAGCAGCGCGGCAGCCACATCTCCTTCCGTCATCACCACGCCTTCGAGCTCTGCCAGGCGCTGATCGCCGAAAACGTGATCGGCGACTTCCGCGCCCCCGACGTCATCCGCTTCGGCCTGACGCCGCTCTATCTCGGCTTCGAAGATATCTGGCGGGGCGTGGAGATCATGCGCGACATCCTCGAAAGCGGCCGCTGGAGCGAGCCGCGGTTCGCCGTGCGGGGCAAGGTGACCTGAACCTGTGCGCGGCCATCGGCCACGGCGCATCCTAGGCGGCGAGCGCGAGGGACCAGGCCGGCCCCTCTTCATCGTCCGCGCGCGCGGAGGGCTTTGCACGCAGGGCCCGGCGCGAGCGGGCGCGCGGACGACGCGGGCGCGAGGGTCGGACAAGCAGCGCCCGCCATGCCAGCCGACTCCGTGCGACGGCGGCCAGCGCCGCCGCGGCGAGCAAAGTGTCCGCGTAAATCGAGACGTCCCAGGCAAGCCCCACAACCAGATCGGCCGAGCCGAGCATGACCAGCAACTCCGAGCCGAACAGGGCCAGGCCGATGAGGATCAAGGCGAAGATCGCATGGCGGCGGTCCATCGCCGCCAGCCGGGCGAGCGGCCATTCGACGAGATGGCGATGAAGCGAGCGCGCCAGCGGCGTCTCGGGAAAGAGCATCATGATTAGAGTGGCGGTGATCAACAGCCCCGTCAGCATCGCGTCTCCTGCCGCCCCCTTACTGGCCGTCGAACATATCCAGTCTCACCTGGCGCCGGCTCCGAATATAGACCCCGGCAGGTGATCGTCCAAGCGCGAGCGGGCGCGCTTCGATTGCGCCCCCGCCGCACTTCCACTATAGGCCAGACCCCCGCCCCGCCCGCGCCTCGCCCTCGCGACGCCGCGTCCGGGGCGCACCTGTTTTGAGCCGGAGTCTCGCCCATGTCCCGCCGCCGCCAGATTTACGAAGGCAAGGCCAAGATCCTCTATGAAGGGCCGGAGCCGGGCACGCTCATCCAGTATTTCAAGGACGATGCGACGGCCTTCAACGCGCAGAAGCGCGGCACCATCTCCGGCAAGGGCGTGCTCAACAACCGCATCTCCGAATATATCTTCACCCTGCTCGGGCAGGTCGGCGTGCCGACCCATTTCATCCGCCGGCTCAACATGCGCGAGCAATTGATCCGCCAGGTCGAGATCATCCCGATCGAGGTGGTGGTGCGCAACGTCGCCGCCGGCACGCTCTCCAAGCGGCTCGGCATCGAGGAGGGCACGCCGCTCCCCCGCGCGATCATCGAATATTATTACAAGGACGACGCGCTCGGCGATCCGATGATCGCCGACGAGCATATCGCCTGCTTCGGCTGGGCGAGCCAGGAGGAGATGAACGACATCGCCGACATGGCGGTGCGCGTGAACGATTTCCTCTGCGGCCTGTTCGCGGCGATCCACATCCGCCTGATCGACTTCAAGCTCGAATTCGGGCGGCTGTGGGAGAACGATTATGCGCGCGTCATCCTCGCCGACGAGATCAGCCCCGACGGCTGCCGCCTCTGGGACATGACCACCAACGAAAAGCTCGACAAGGACCGCTTCCGCCGCGACCTCGGCGGCGAGGCCGAAGCCTATCAGGAAGTGGCGCGGCGCCTCGGCCTGTTGCCGGAGGGCGAGGCGAACATGGTGCTGGATCTGGACCAGCATCGGCAGAAGCGGGGGCGATAAGCCCGCGAGGGCAGCCTGTTAGAAACCACCTCGTCGTAAGTTAGGGTAAGCGACCGCCAAGGGTGGAGATCTGCCATTGGGTGTCACACCCGTTCAACGGTGTCCCTTTCCTCAACATACCAGACGAAGCAGAGCGCGCTAGCCGGGTCCACTCCGCTGGCCTCAAGTTCCTCGAACTGTTCGGGAAATGCTGACCTGCCTTCAGCCCTGAAGTTGTATCGTTGCTGTAAGTCTTGGAACTGGGATTGCGCCGCCGTTGCCGTCTTTTCCACGCGTTCGCTCCACGGCAAGCCAGGCGGCACGGATTGGAAGGTGTCGACCTCAACCCAGTAGCACTCGCACGTAGCTCCTGCGGGGAGACGGAGCTGCAGCTGACCTCCAATGCTGATTAGGTCGGCTTGGCGCGCGGCTTCTATCACCTCCGGTATGTCGCCAATGGGCCAAGCCCACTCATTGCCGCGGAGCGTGGCGCGTTCGAGCAGCCGTGCAGGCAGCTTAGTCTCAGGCACGTCCATGAGACTATCATAAGGCGAGCGGCTAGGGCGGGAATAGGTCGGAAACGGACTATAGACGGCCGCCTCACAAAAAAGGCCGCCCCGAAAGGCGGCCTTTGCCCTGTTAGGCCTCTCCAAAAGCGGGATCAGTCGGCGGTCTCCGTGTCCGCGGGGCCGCCGACCGCGATCGCGGTGGTGGCGGCGGCGCGGCGCTGCACCGTCTGCAGGAAGTCGGACGACTGCAGGAAGGGGATCGGGTTCACGGCCTTGCCATCGAGCCGCACCTCGTAATGGAGGTGGCTGCCGGTCGAACGGCCGGTCGAGCCCATGTAAGCGATCAGCTGGCCGCGCTTCACATGCTCGCCGGCGGCGACGATGTAGCGGGTGAGGTGGCCGTAGCGGGTCTGGATGCCGTGGCCGTGGTCGATCTCGACCAGATTGCCGTAGCCGCCATTGTTCCATTCGGCGCGATCGACGGTGCCGTCGGCGGTCGCGTAGATCGGCGTGCCGAGCGGGCCGGCGAGGTCGACGCCGGGGTGCATGGCGGCACGGCCGCGGAACGGATCGGTGCGGACGCCGAAGCCCGAGGTGAAGTTGACCGCCTGCTGGATCGGCATCGCGGACGGAATGGCGACGGTGCCCTGCTCCAGGGATTCGAGCTTCTTCCAGCTCTGGAAGAGGGCCCGGAAATTGGGATCGGCGGTGCTGGCGGTGTCGACCGGCTCGTAGGGGCCGCCCTCGCCGGTCTGCGCCTGGATGCGGCTCGGATCGAGGCCGAGATTGCGGACGGCAGCGGCGGTGAGCTGGTAACGCTGCTGGGCGGCGGTCTTGATGGCGGCGACGTCGGCCTGCATGACCTTCATCTCGCGTTCCATCTTCGCGACTTCGGCGGGATTGGCGGGGGCCGGCTTGGCGGCGAGCTGCGCGGTGGCCACCACGGACCAGCAGAGCAGGGCGGCCGGCGCGATCATCGCTGCCATCTGGACCCCGGAGCCGATCCGCACCCGCTTCAGCGAGGTTCCGTCATGAAGGAAAATATCACGGGGCCTGAACATCTTACGGAACGCTCTGCCCGCACCCGCGTTGTTCTTCTTCGTCAGCACCATCTCGTCCCCAAGCTGGCCGTCCTGTGACGGCCCCGGCCACGCGCACTCGTGGCCAAAATCAAAAATTTATGGGCGTTCCGCCCTCGAAAACGTCAGGAGTTGCCCCCTCCGCAACGTGTGGGCCGGACAGTGTTAAACATCTTATGAAGGAGCAAGGGCGGCGTAGTAATCGCGGGACAGACCGGCTTCGTCGCGCGCCGAAACGTTGAACGGAGGCTTCAGAGTCCCGCGAAAATGGTGACGGACCAGTCGTTGCCATTCCGAAACAGGCGCGATTCTCCGCGCTTCGCAGACATAAAGGAACCAGCGCGAGCCGGCGGCGACGTGACGGATCTCGTCGCGGTAGATGCGCTCGAGAATGGCGGCGGAGCGGGTGTCGCCGGCGGCGCGGAAGCGCTCCACCGTTGCCGGCGTGACGTCGAGGCCGCGCGCTTCCAGCACCATCGGCACGATTGCGAGGCGGGCGAGCGCGTCTCCAGCCGTCGCCTCGGCGGCTTCCCACAGGCCGTCATGGGCGGGCATCGCGCCGTAGAAGGAGCCGAGCGCGCGCAGCCGCCGGTCGAGCAGGGCGAAGTGCATCGCCTCATCGGCGCCGACCGAGAGCCAGTCGTCGAGGAAGGCCGGCGGAAACAGCGCGCCGAAGCGGCCGGCGAGATCGAAGGCGAGGTCGATCGCCGCGAACTCGATATGGGCGAGCGCGTGCAGCATGGCGATCCGGCCACGGTCGGAGCCGCCCTTGCCGCGTCTCGGCATCCGGCCGGGCGGCAGCAGCACGGGCCGATCCGGACGCGCCGGTCGATCCGGCATGGCGGCGTCGAAATCGCGCGTCAGTCGCCCGCAACGCCAGGCCCGTGCCGCTTCGCGAGCAGCGCGCACCTTTTCGGCGGGCACGCTCGCGAGCAGCACCGCCCGGCACGCCTGCGCTACAGATCGCGATTCCGAAGAGTCCATAAGCTCCCGCTAGGGGAATGAATTCAGCCGCGAAAGGCCGCTCGGCTTCCGGTTACGGAAGCGCGCGCGCCGCTTCGAGCACCTCCTCGGCGTGGCCGGGCACCTTCACCTTGCGCCAGACCTTCTTCACCACGCCGTCGCGGCCGACGAGGAAGGTCGCGCGCTCGATGCCCATATATTTGCGGCCGTACATCGACTTCTCGACCCAGGTGCCGAACGCCTCGCAGACCGAGCCGTCGGGATCGCTCGCGAGCGGCACCTTGAGGTCGTATTTGGCGGTGAACTTGGCGTGGCTCTTCGAATCGTCCTTCGAGACGCCGAGAATCCAGGTGCCCGACTTCTGGAACTCGTCGGCGAGCGCGGTGAAGGCCTTGGCCTCGGAAGTGCAGCCGGACGTGTCGTCCTTCGGGTAGAAATAGACGACGAGCTTCTGGCCCTGGAAATCGGCGGGGCTGACCGGCCCCTCCGCGCCTTCCATCCGCACGTCCGGGACGGGATCGCCTTCGTTCACCATCGTCATTTTCCTCCCTCGGCCACATGGCGCCAGAGCGCGGTCACCCTCTGCCGCGCCTGATCGTGCGCCGCAAGCAGGCTCTCCCAGTCGGGGTAGCCGCAGGCGACAGCAACCACCGGCCGCGTCGCTTCCGGCGGCTCCTCCGACCGCGGCGCGACGAGGCGGAACATGACCAGCATCGCGGTGAGGAGGCAGAGGGCGGCATTCGTGTCCTCAGGGACGAGGCCGGCACCCGTCAGGTCCGCAATCGCGTCCTCCAGCCGGGGGTGAAGGCCGATCCTGGTCTTCAGCTGGAGCGTGTGGATTGCGAATTCGAGATCGATCAGGCCGCCGTCGCCGCGCTTGATATCGAAGGGGCCGGTCGGCGGTTTGTGGATGGCGATCTCACGGCGCATCCGCACCGCATCCTCGACCAGCCCGGCGGCATCGCGCTGCCGGCCGAGCGTCTCGCGCACGATCCGCTCCAGCGCCGCCTTGTCCGTCTCCGAACCGTAGACCGGCCGCGCGCGCAGCAGCGCCATATGTTCCCAAGTCCAGGCGCGCTCCTTTTGGTAACGTTCGAAGCTCTCCACCGAGACGGCGAGGAGGCCGTCGACGCCGGACGGCCGCAGCCGCGTGTCGACCTGGTAGAGCGGCCCGGCGGGAGTCGGGACGCTGAGCGCAGCCGTCACCCGCGGCGCCAGCCGATTGAAATAGTCGGTCGCGCGGAGCGGCTTTGGGCCGTCCGATTCCGCCTCGTGCGTGCCGCTAAACAAATAGACGAGGTCGAGGTCCGAGGCATGGGTGAGCGCGCCGCCGCCGAGCCGGCCGAGCCCGAGGATGAGCAGCTCCGAGCCGGCAACGCGGCCGTGGGCCCGTTCGAACTCGGCGACGGTCGCCTCTGCGAGCACCCGGATCGCCGCCTCGGCGATACGGGCATAGCCTTCCGCCGCCTCCATCGGATCGGTGCGGGCGACGATCAGCTGCACGCCAAGCGCGAAGCGGCGCTCGTTGACCCGCCGCCGCACCCGGTCGAGGATCATCTGGTAATCCTCGCCCTCGCGCTCGGAACGGCGGAACTCGGCGGCGAGCTCCTCCACCGGCGGCGCCGGCGCAAAGGCGCGCGCGTCGATCAGGCCATCGAGAAGGTCGGGTCGGCGGGCGAGCTGCTCGGCGAGCACCGGCGCGTGGCTGAGGATGGTCGCGACCTCGGCGGTGAGTGCCGGCCGCGCTTCCAGCAGCCGGAAGAAATTGACCCCTGTCGGCAGCCGTTGGACGATGTCGTCGAACCGGTTCATCGCCCGCATTGGATCGGGCGCGCGGCCGAACGCCTCGACGAGGACCGGAAGCATCGCCTCGAATGCCTCCTGCGCCGCAGCGCTGCGCAGCGAGCGCGCCTTGCCACCACGCCAGCCCTCGACCCGCAGTCGTGCCGCGATGGCGTCGCGGAAGCCGGCGGCGCCCAGCTCCGCCTCGAGCGCCTCGGCGCCGTGCGGAAGACGTTTCTCCTCCTCCCCGGCGAGCGCATCGTAGAGCGCCCCAACCCGCGCGAGCGGCGGATCGAGCAGAGCGAGCAGCTCGCCTCCCGAGGCGAGGCCGTGCAGCCGCGCGACATTGTCGATCGCGGCATTGTCGGGCGGGATGGAATGGATCTGGCGGTCGTCGACCATCTGCAGGCGATGCTCGATCGTCCGGAACAGGCGGTAGGCATCCGCCAGATCGGCGGCGGCTTCGGCGGGGATATGGCCGGACCGGGCGAGGGCGGCGAGCGCATCGAGCGTCGCGGGTTCGCGTAGCGCCGGCTCGCGTCCGCCATGGATGAGCTGGTGGATCTGGGCGTAGAATTCGACCTCGCGGATGCCGCCGCGGCCGCGCTTCAGATCGAAGCCGGGGCCGAGCTTCTGGCCTTGCGCATAATGGTCGCGGATGCGGCGGGTGATCGCCTGCACCTCGCCGATCGCGCCGAAATCGAGCGAGCGCCGCCAGACGAAGGGATGGATGGCGTCGATAAAATAGCGGCCGACCTTTTCGTCGCCGGCGGCGTGGCGGGCGCGGATGAAGGCCGCCCGCTCCCACGGCAGGGCGCTCGACTCATAATAGGAAATGGCCGCGTCGACGGGCAGCGCGATCGGCGTCACCTCGGACGAGGGCCTCAGCCGCAGGTCGACGCGGAAGGCGAAGCCGTTGGCGTCGCGCTTCTGGAGCAGCTCGACGAGCCGCTGGCCGATCCGCACCGCCGCCTCCCCCGGCTCCTCGCGCGGGCGGCGCGGCAGCGTCTCGGGATCGAACAGGAAGAGCGGATCGATGTCCGAGGAATAATTGAGCTCGCGGCTGCCGTGCTTGCCGAGCGCAACCACGGCAAAGCCGCGCGGCGCCTCGCCCGGAGTCCTCTGCTCGACGATCGCCGCGAGCGCGCGTTCGAGGCTGCGGTCGGCGAGGTCCGATAGCTCCGTTGTCAGCCGTTCGAGCGGTACCAGCCCGGCCAAATCGCCGACCCCGAGCGCCGCCGACAGCGCATTGCGCTCGCGCCGGAGCGATGCGGCCAAATCCGCGGCTCCCTCCCCTGCCAGACGACCCGCTTCCATCGCTCCCTCGATATCTCCGGCCGCAAGCGGTTGAGCGATCTCGGGAAAACGGTCGAGCTGAAGCTTCAGATAAGGCGAATGCTCTCTCGCGCGGGCGAGCGCGTCGTTTATCCTTCCTTCACTTTGTGTCTCATCCATACAACATGACAAATCAGTTCCGTTCGGGGCGCGCAACAGTTGAAACTCCCCCGTTCCCGGCGCGTTCTGGCCACGTGAATACGATCAACCCGAGACGCGAGGCGATGGTCCAGGCTTCCTCAAGACGGTTCGTGAAGGTGGCTCCGCCCACCGTTCACGCCGGCGTCGGGAATGCCTTGCGCCAGGCCTATGCGATGGACGGGGAGGTCCGCTCGCTCAAGATGTTCGAGGATCTGCTCGCCCGCCTCGACCACGAGTGAGTCTCATCTGACGCTGAAACGACCGCCCCCTCTCCGTGTCGGAGGGGCTATTCCTCCACGCCGCCGCGCGGGTCGCGGTCGCGGCTGAGGTCGTCGACTTCGCCCATGATCGTCTGCAGCGCCGACTGGCCCGAAACGTTCTCATGATCGCGCCGTGAGGGCAGCTTGCCCTCGGCGAGCAAGGCTTCGAGCGCCACCCGGCCGCGGGCGACGCGGCTCTTGATCGTGCCGACCGCGCAGCCGCAAATCTCAGCCGCCTCTTCATAGGCGAAGCCGCCGGCGCCGACGAGGATCAGCGCCTCGCGCTGCGGCTGCGGCAGATGGAGCAGAGCGCGCTGCATGTCGCCGAGCTCCACGTGCCGGTCCTGGCTGGCCGGCGCGGCGAGCATCTTGGACGCCGTGATCTCGTCCCATTCGCCCTTGAAGCGCGCGCGGCGCATCTGGCTGAGGAACAGGTTCCTGAGGATGATGAAGGTCCAGGCGCGCATGTTGGTGCCCGCCTGGAAGCGCTTCCGCGCCGCCCAGGCCTTGAGCAACGTCTCCTGGACGAGATCGTCGGCGAGATCCCGGCTGCCCGACAGCGAGCGCCCGAACGCGCGCAGATGGGGAATGACCTGCGCTAGCTGGTCCTTGAACTCGTCGTCGGGGAGCGGCGTGGGCTCGAACCGGCCCCGCTCCGTCTCGTCAGTGGATGCAGGATCCTGGCTCAAATGCCCCCCATCACGATACGCTGTGGTGAACTCGGTCATGCGGCTGGGGCGGGCGCGAGCCCGCCGCTTTCCTCCCGGCGATGTAGGATGCTACTTCCAGAGTAGCAACAAGAGCGCGAAGATGATGACGACGAGGCCCAAAGAAATCGGCAGAATATAGCGCGTCATGTGGGGGGTCGCCCCCGCCCGTGCGCGCGTCGTGTCGATCCTGGGCCTGCCCTCTTCCATCACGCTCCGTCCCACTCGTTACAGGCAGGCAACGCCTGCTGGTCGAGCCGGTTCCCGCCCAATTGCTCAGGCAGGCACGGTCGCCGTGTCGAAGAACAGGGCCTGAGCGATCGCCGCCTTCACCGTCGAGCGCTGGAACGGTTTGGTGATGAGGAAGGTCGGCTCCGGCCGCTCACCGGTCAGCAGCCGCTCCGGAAAGGCGGTGATGAAGATGACCGGCACCTGGAATTCCTGGAGGATGTCCTTCACCGCATCGATGCCCGAGCTGTCGTCGGCGAGCTGGATATCGGCGAGGACCAGGCCCGGCCGCCGCGCCAGCGCCTGTGCCACCGCCTCGTCGCGAGTCACCGCCACGCCGGTGACGCTGTGGCCGAGGTCGCGGACGATCGTCTCGATATCCATGGCGATGATCGGCTCGTCCTCGATGATCAGCACCTCGGCGCGGGTCTGCCGCTCGATCTCTGCCAGCGCCTCAGCGACCAGCCGCTCGACGTCCTCCGCCGAAGCGTCGATCAGATAGCCGGCATCCTCGGGCGTGAAGCCCTCCATCGCGGTCAGCAGCAAAGCCTGGCGCGAGAGCGGCGTGATCCGGGCAAGCCGGGCCTGGGCGATCGCTTCCGGGCTGTCTTCGGACGTCCCGCCCGGATCCTCCTCGATGTTCGCCGAGGACCAGATGGCGTGGAAGGTGCGGTAGAGGCCGAGCCGGGGATCGACGTCGCGCGGAAAATCGTCCGGGGCCGCCACGATCGCCTCGAGCGTCGCGCGGACGAAGGCGTCGCCATGATGCTGGCTGCCGGTGAGCGCCCGCGCATAGCGCCTCAGAAAGGGAAGGTGCGGCGCGAGTTCCTGACCAAGCGACATTTTCGTTACGACTCCTGTCCGACTTCGAGGCTCTAATTGAGAGGGCATCCGCCGCTTGGCAACCCCGGCTCAGGGATCGCTCGCGCAGGATGCAGGAGGAGAGCCCCTCCCTCGGACGTTGGAACCAACGGCCGACTTTTTTGTTTCCACCCCAACTGCGGGCCAGTATTGGCCGCGGGGTGGGTCTGCGCATCGTCGTTCGGCTGCAGCTCGGGCGCGCTGGTGGACGTTTTGTCGAACGCGAGCGGGCGCGGCGCAGCCGCGAGGGGAAAGAGATTTTGGCCTTTCAGAACGACAGCGACCGGCGACGCAAGACTGATCATCCCCAGCAGTCCCCGAATGACGAAGCGCCGCGCGGCCGCAAGAAGCGCGGCGGCAGCCCGGAAATGGGCCAGGCGCTGCGCGCCGCCTACCAGCAGGCGGTGAACGAGGACATCCCGCCCGAAATGCTCGACCTGCTCGGCAAGCTCGGCTGAGTCCTGCCGGAACGCCTGTCGGTGCGATCCCATCAAAGATGGACTTCGCTGCTGCGCTGCGCTTAGAGCCGTGACGGCCTGACGGACCAGCGGCAATCGGCGAGAACGTGAGCGACAGGAAGAAAGGCTGGTTTTCGGCGCTCTACGGCCGTCTCTCGACGGGGCCGAAGATGCTGCTCATCCTCAGCCTCAGCCTGCTCCCGCTCGGGCTCATCGCCATCCTCGTCTCGGTGCAGAGCGCGCGGCAGAAGAATGTCGACCGGCACGACGAGACGCTCGCGCGGCTGGAGATCAAGGCCCAGCGCCTCGATTCCGCGCTGACCCGAACCATCATCACCATCCACACGGCAAGCACCGCGATTTCCCTGTCGCCGCCCGGCTCGCCTCTCTGCGCGACGATGCTGAGCCGTCTCGAGCAGGAGCCGGTGCCCGCCCGTTACATGGTCTTCGCCGGCGGCAAGCCGCGCTGCGCGAGCGCCGGCTTCGCTCCGCCGCCGCCCGCGCCCGCGCCGGCCGGACAGCGCTTCCGCGCCGAGATCGCCCCGGACGGCGGCACGCTGCGCCTCATTGTGTTCGGCGACGGCGGCCAGCCGGAAGGGATCAGCGACTATGGCCGCGACGCCCTGTCGCAGCTGACCGCCCTCCCCGGCACCGCCCGCGAGTTCGATCTCGACCTCGACCAGGCCGGCCGGCGGATGGTGCTCCGGCAGGATTATCGGCCGGGCCGGCTCCGCCAGACCGTCCACGGCGCGCAATCGGTGGCCGGCGGCCAGCTCCAGCTCGTCATCACCCTCAGCGCGCTCCCGATCACGCTGAGCGAGGTCATCATGATCCTGCTGCCGATCTTCATGTGGCTGCTCGCCGCCCTGATCGGCTGGCTGATCCTCGACCGGCTGCTGCTGCAGCCGCTGGCGCGGATGCAGCGCGCGATCGCCGCCTACCAGCCGGGCGACCGCAGCTTCTCGGCGCCGCGTCTCTCCACGCCGGCGCGGGAGATCGGCGCGTTGGGCGAGGCGTTCGACCAGGTGGTGCGGACGGTCAGTCGCCACGAATCCGATCTGGAAGACGCCGTCGAAAGGCAGAAGAAGCTGGTCCGCGAGGTCCACCATCGGGTGAAGAACAACCTCCAGGTCGTCGCCTCCTTGCTCAACATCCATTCTCGCGGCTCGCGCAACGACGAGGTCGCCGCGGCCTATGCCTCGATCCAGCGCCGCGTCGACGCGCTCGCCGTCGTCCACCGCAACCATTATGCCGAGCTGGAGGAAAATCGCGGCGTCGCGCTGAAACCGCTGATCTCGGAGCTCGCCGCGAACCTCAGGGCGACAGCGCCCCGCTCGGCGGCGGGGATGATGATCCGGCTCGACCTCGAGCCCTTCTACGCGACCCAGGACGTGGCCGTGTCGGTGGCCTTCCTGATCACCGAAATCGCGGAATTCGCGATGCTCTGCGGCGCCTCCGCCGTCTCCATCTCGCTCAACGGCGACGGGCGCCAGGGCACCGCCGCCCTGGCCATGGAGTCGGAAAGCCTGAAGGCCGACGTCGCCTGCCCGGTCGATCTCAGCGAACGGTTCGAGCGGATCGTGACCGGCCTGTCGCGCCAATTGCGGACGTCGATCCAACGCGACCAGGAGGCCGGCCGCTACACGCTCGACATCGCCATCGTCGAAAAGGCGGAGCGCTAGTCGCTGCGGTCTTCGCGGTCCGGCTGGTCGTCTGTGTAGGACGGCCGTCCATGCGATCGCCGGTGCGCCCGCTCCAGGTCCCCACTGCCCTCGCCAGCTTCATTGGCCCTGTCGACGTTGCGCTTTTCGTCCTTGTGAACGCCTTCGATGTCGCTGTGGGGCGTCGATTGCGGCGGCTTGGGCACGGCTGGCTGCTCCTTCGCAGCGTCAACCGGCGCCGGACAGAAGCGGTTTCAGAAAAAAAGCGCGGCAGTGAAAATTTTTTGGGATCCGACGGAACCGGGCCTTCGCTCTGTCGTTATGCTGTTCGGATAGTGACCTTTTGCCCCCCCGCTCTCGCTATCCACGACATGAGCCCGGACGCGCCAACCTCCCCCCCCCCCGGTGGCGCCTCCGGGCTCAAATTTGTCTGGGCTCCAGCCTAACTCCCTCCCCCGTCATTCCCGCGAAAGCGGGAATCCCGCTTTTTCTTCAGCGCTGCTGAACCAGGCAGAAGCGGGACTCCCGCTTTCGCGGGAGTGACGAAGAGGCTTTAGACCACGCCGAAGGCGAGCATCGCGTCGGCGACTTTCTTGAAGCCGGCGATGTTGGCGCCCTTCACATAGTCCACGTAGCCATTGCCGCCCCTGCCGCCATATTCGAGGCAGCGCTCGTGGATGCCGTTCATGATGTCGCGCAGCAGCTGCTGGAGCTCTTCTTCCTTCCAGCTCATCCGCGCCGAATTCTGGCTCATCTCAAGGCCTGACACGGCGACCCCGCCGGCATTGGCGGCCTTGCCCGGCGCGTAGAGGATCCGCGCCTCCTTGAAGACGTGGACGCCGTCGAGATCGGTCGGCATGTTCGCCCCTTCCGACACGGCGGCGCAGCCGTTCGCCACCAGGGTGCGTGCGTCGTCGCCGAGCAGCTCGTTCTGGGTCGCGCAGGGGAGCGCGACGTCGCAGGGCACGCCCCAGGGCCGCTTTCCAGCGTGGAAGGTCGCGCCCTTATATTCGTCGGCATATTCCGAGATGCGGCCCCGGCGCTTGGTCTTGTGCGCCTTCACCCAGTCGATCTTCTCCTGCGTGATGCCGTCAGGATCGTGGACGAAGCCCTCGCTGTCCGAGAGGGTCAGCACCGTGCCGCCGAGCTGGACCACCTTCTCCGCCGCATGGGTCGCGACATTGCCGGAGCCGGAGATGACGACTTTCTTCCCCGCCACGTCCTCGCCCTTCGTCTTCAGCATATTCTGGAGGAAATAGACGCAGCCATAGCCGGTCGCCTCGGTCCGAATCAGGGAGCCGCCATATTCGAGGCCCTTGCCGGTGAGCACGCCCTCCCAGGTGTTCACGATCCTCTTATACTGGCCGAACATGTAGCCGATCTCGCGCGCGCCGACGCCGATGTCGCCGGCCGGCACGTCCACGTCGGCGCCGATATGGCGGTAGAGCTCGGTCATGAAGCTCTGGCAGAAGCGCATGATCTCGTGGACGCTCTTGCCCTTCGGGTTGAAATTGGCGCCGCCCTTGCCGCCGCCCATCGGCAGGCCGGTGAGCGCGTTCTTGAACGTCTGCTCGAAGGCGAGGAACTTCAGCACGCTCTCGTTGACCGAGGGGTGGAAGCGGATGCCGCCCTTATAGGGACCGATCGCATTGTTGTTCTGCACCCGCCAGCCGCGCTGGACGCGGATGTTGTTGTTGTCGTCCTCCCACACGACCCGGAAGGAGATGATGCGGTCCGGCTCGGCGATGCGGCGGAGGATCTGGTTCTTGTGATAATCCTCCTTGTCCCCGATGAACTCGAATATGTCCTGCGCGACCTCGGTCACCGCCTGGACGAATTCCGGCTGGCCCGGATTGCGGCGCTTCACGCCCTCGATGAAGCCGTTCAGGTCGACATGATCGGAAACCGCCATCTTTCCCCTCCCCCTCATGATCTCGGCGCCCGCAGGCGGCTGGCGAAAGCTGCGCCAGATCGAGGGATGGGTCAATCGGCCGGCGGCGGCCCGTCCAGAATGGCGGCGATCGCCTTCTCCACCGCTTCGATCGGCGCCATGCCGTCGACGCCGCGGACGAGGCCCTTGGCTTCGTAGAAGGGCAGGATCGGGGCGGTCTTGGCGCGATATTCCGCCATGCGGTTGCGCACGGTCTGCTCGTTGTCGTCCGGGCGGCGTTTGAAGACGGTCGAGCCGCAGACGTCGCAGACGCCCTCGACCTTCGGTCTCTTGTAGCGGTCGTGATAGCCGGTGCCGCAGCTCGCGCAGGAGAAGCGGCCGGTGATGCGGTCGACCAGGGCGTCCTCGTCGACGACCATCTCGATGACATGGTCGAGAGTCATGTGCTTGTCGGCGAGCAGCGCCTCGAGCGACTCAGCCTGCGCGGTGGTGCGGGGATAGCCGTCGAGGATGAAGCCTCGGCGGACGTCCGGCTCGTCAAGCCGGTCGGAGAGGATGCCGGTGACGATCTCGTCCGAGACGAGGTCCCCCGCGTCCATCACCGCCTTGGCGAGCAGGCCGACCGGAGTCTTGGCCGCGACCGCCGCACGGAGCATGTCGCCCGTCGAGAGCTGGACCATTCCCCGCTCCTCGACGAGCTTCTGAGCCTGCGTGCCCTTCCCCGCCCCAGGGGGGCCCAGCAGGATGATGTTCACCTGCGGAGGCCTCCCCCCTTGAGCTTCGCTTTCTTGATGAGGTCGCCATATTGGTGGGCGATCAGGTGGCTCTGGATCTGGGTCACCGTGTCCATCGTCACGTTGACGACGATGAGCAGGCTGGTGCCGCCGAGCCGGAAGCTCAGGTTCAGCTGCGAGATCGCATATTCGGGAACGAGGCAGATGATCGTAAGGTAGGCGGCGCCGATCACCGTCACGCGGGTGAGGACGTAATCGAGATATTCCTCGGTCCTTTTGCCCGGGCGGATGCCGGGGATGAATCCGCCGTAGCGCTTCAGATTCTCCGCCGTCTCCTCCGGATTGAACACCACGGCGGTGTAGAAGAAACAGAAGAAGATGATGCCGGCGGCGTAGAGCGCCATGTAGAGCGGCTTGCCGTGGCCGAGCGCGGTCGTGATCATGATGAGCACGTCGCCCCAACGGCTGCCGCCCTGGACGCGATTGCCCGCGAACTGGGCGATGGTGAGCGGCATCAGCAGCAGCGACGAGGCGAAGATCGGCGGGATCACGCCCGCCGTGTTGACCTTGAGCGGCAGATGCGAGCGCTCCGACTGCATCTGGCCGCGCGCCGTCTGGCGCTTGGGATATTGGATCAGCACCCGTCTCTGGGCGAGCTCCATGAAGCAGATGCCGAGGATCAGGGCGGCGGCGACGACGATCACGCCGATGATCAGCAGCGGCGAGAGCGAGCCGGTCCGGCCGCCTTCGAACATCTGGCCGAGCGTGCTCGGCAGCTGGGCGACGATGCCCGCCATGATGATCAGGGAGACGCCGTTGCCGATGCCGCGGCTGGTGATCTGCTCGCCCAGCCACATCAGGAACATCGTGCCGCCGATCATGGTGACGACGGTGGTGATGCGGAACATGAAGCCGGGATGGATCACGGCCGAGCCGACGCCGTTCGAATGGCCCCAGCCCTCCAGGCCCACGGCAATGAAATAGCCCTGGATCGCGCAGAGCAGGACGGTGCCGTAGCGCGTATATTGGTTGATCTTCTTGCGCCCGGTCTCGCCCTCCTTCTTCAGCGCCGCCAGCGACGGCGACATGGAGGTGGCGAGCTGCACCACGATCGACGCGGTGATGTAGGGCATGACGCCGAGCGCGATGATCGACATGCGCTGCAGACTGCCGCCCGAGAAGGTGTTGAAGAAATCGAGCACGCCGCCCTTGGTCGTGTCGAACAGGGTCGCGAGCGTGCGCGGATCGATGCCCGGCAGCGGCACGAAGGAGAGCAGCCGGAACACCACCAGGGTGCCGAGGGTGAACCACAGGCGCTTCTTGAGGTCCGTCGCCTTGGCGAAATTCGCCAGGCTGAGGTTTGCTGCCATCTGTTCGGCTGCGGTCGCCATGCGTTCAAGGTCCCGAAAAAAGAAACGAGGCGGCGGAAGTCTGCGCCCCCGCCGCCTGATATAGTGTGCGCTCGCGGCTTGTCAGCCTCGAATGCCGGTCAGGCGGCTCAGGCCTTCGTGCGCTGCTTCGCGCTGCCCTTCTTCGCCTTGGCCTTGTCAGCCGCGGGCACCACTTCGATCAGCTCGACCGAGCCGCCGGCGCCCTCGACCGCCTGGCGTGCGCCCGCGGAGACGCCGGCGACGCGGAAGGAGAGCTTGGCCGAGAGGCTGCCCTTGCCGAGGATGCGGACGCCGTCCTTGCCGCCGCGCGACAGCCCGGCCGCGCGCAGCGCCGCCTGGTCGATGACGCCGTCGGTCGGAAGGCGTCCGGCGTCGATCGCCTTCTGGATCGCGCCGATGTTCACCTCGGCATAGTCCCTGGCGAAGATGTTGTTGAAGCCGCGCTTCGGCAGCCGCATGTGGAGCGGCATCTGGCCGCCCTCGAAGCCGGCGATCGACACGCCCGAGCGCGCCTTGGCGCCCTTCTGGCCGCGCCCTGCTGTCTTGCCGAGCCCGGAGCCGATGCCGCGGCCGACGCGTACGCGGCCCTGCCGCGCGCCCTTGTTGTCACGAAGATCGTTGAGTTTCATGTTCCTGCACTCGCTTTCGCTTCTGTCGCGCTAACTCCCCTCTCCCATTTCGGGAGAGGGGCCGGGGGTGAGGGCCTATTTGGGAGGATAATCTCCCACCTCTTGCCCTCACCCTGCCGCCGCTTCGCGGCGTCTGTCCCTCTCCCGCGAGGGGAGAGGGATGGAGGCTTACTCCGCCACCGTCACCATATGCTGCACCTTCCGGATCATGCCGCGCACCTCGGGGGTGTCCTGCAGCTCGACCGTCTTGTGCCGCTTGTTGAGGCCGAGCCCGATCAGCGTCTGGCGCTGGTCGGGCGCGCGGCGGATCGGCGAGCCGATCTGGGTGATCTTGATCGTCGCCATCGTCTTACTCCGTCACCGCGGCCGCATCCGCCTCGGCGGCCTGCGAGCCGCCGCGGCCGAGCAGGTCGGCGATCTTCTTGCCGCGCCGCTGCGCCACCGACTTCGGCGAAGTCTGCTCGCGCAGCGCCTCGAAGGTGGCGCGGATCATGTTGTAGGGGTTGGACGTGCCGATCGACTTGGTCACCACGTCGGCGACGCCCAGGCTCTCGAACACGGCGCGCATCGGGCCGCCGGCGATGATGCCGGTGCCCTGCGGGGCCGAGCGGACGTAGACGCGGCCGGCGCCGAAATGGCCGAGCCCGTCATGGTGGAGCGTGCGGCCCTCGCGCAGCGGCACGCGGACCATCGCCTTCTTGGCCGCCGCGGTCGCCTTGGAGATCGCCTCGGGCACCTCGCGCGCCTTGCCGTGGCCGAAGCCGGCCCGGCCCTTGCCGTCACCGACGACGACCAGCGCCGCGAAGCCGAAGCGCTTGCCGCCCTTCACGGTCTTGGAGACGCGGTTGATGTGGACGAGCTTCTCGATCAGCTCCTCGCCGCCTTCGTCGTCGCCGCCGCGTCCGCCGCGCCGGTCGTCGCGCCGGCCGCGGCCACCGCGATCGCCGCCACGGCCACCGCCGCCGCCGCCACGGCCGCCACGGCCGCCACGCGGACCGCGGCCTTCGCGCGCCGGGGCTTCGGCCCCAGGCGTCGGCACGACGTCGGGAGAGACTTCGGTGCCCTCGATTGTGTTCTCGTCAGCCATTTAAAACTCCAATCCGCCTTCGCGCGCGGCGTCGGCAAGCGCCTTCACGCGGCCGTGGAACAGGAAACCGCCACGGTCGAAAACCACCCGGGTGACGCCGGCCGCCTTGGCGCGCTCGGCGAGCCTGCGGCCCACCTCGCCGGCGCCGCCGACGGTCGCGCCGGTCTTGCCGCGCAGCTCCTTGTCGAGGGTCGAGGCGGCGGCCACGGTACGGCCCTCCGCATCGTCGATGATCTGGGCGTAGATGTGCCGGCCCGAACGATGGACCGACAGGCGCGGCCGCTCGCCTCCGCGCTTGCGAAGCGAGGTGCGGACGCGCTGACGGCGCCGATCGAAGAGAGAGAGTTTCGCCATGGCTACTTCTTCTTGCCTTCTTTGCGGAAGATATACTCGCCGCGATATTTGATGCCCTTGCCCTTATAGGGCTCCGGCTTGCGCCACTGGCGGATCTCGGCGGCGAGCTGCCCGACCTGCTGCCGGTCCTTGCCCGAAATCTCGACCGTGGTGGGGTCCGGCGTCTTCACTTCCAGGCCTTCCGGCACGGCGATGTTGACGTCGTGGCTGTAGCCGAGCTGCAGCCTGAGGTTGCGGCCCTGCGCGGCGGCACGGTAGCCGACGCCGGTGATCTCCAGCACCTTGGTGAAGCCGTCGGTGACGCCGGTGACCAGATTCTGCACCAACGTGCGGTGCATGCCCCAGAAGGAGCGCGCACGCTTGGTGTCATTGGCCGGCTTCACGACGATGCGGCCGTCCTCGATGCCATAGCTGATGTCCTCGAGCATCGGCATGGAGAGGGTGCCCTTGGGCCCCTTCACCGACAGCACCGATCCTTCGATCGCGGCCGTGACGCTGCCCGGCAGCGCGACCGGCACTTTTCCAATGCGGCTCATCAGAACACCTCCGCCAGCACCTCGCCGCCGACATTCTGCTCGCGCGCTTCCGCGTCGGAGAGAACGCCACGTGGCGTCGAGACGATGGTAA
>DATBDY010000037.1:0-129687 GCA_036269695.1 Allosphingosinicella sp.
GTGGATGAGGATGTAGGGGTCGGTGAGCTCGACCTGCATCTTCTCGGGGTTGGTGATGAAATAGGGGCTGAGATAGCCGCGGTCGAACTGCATGCCTTCAACCACATCGAGTTCGAACTCGAGGCCCTTGGCCTCCTCGACGGCGATCACGCCTTCCTTGCCGACTTTGTCCATTGCTTCGGCGATCTTCTCGCCGACGACGATGTCGCCGTTGGCGGAGATGATGCCGACCTGCGCGATTTCGGTGTTGCTGGACACCGGCTTGGAGCGCGCGGCCAAATCGGCAACGACCTTGGTGACCGCCAGATCGATGCCGCGCTTCAAGTCCATCGGGTTCACCCCCGCCGAAACGGACTTCATCCCCTCCCGCACAATGGCCTGGGCGAGGACCGTCGCTGTCGTGGTGCCGTCGCCGGCGTGGTCGTGGGTTCTGGACGCCACGGAGCGCAGCATCTGCGCGCCCATATTCTCGAACTTGTCCTTCAGCTCGATCTCCTTGGCGACGGTGACCCCGTCCTTGGTGATGCGGGGGCTGCCGTAGCTCCTGTCGAGCACGACGTTGCGGCCCTTGGGGCCGAGGGTGACCTTCACCGCGTCGGCGAGAATGTCGACGCCGCGGGTAATGCTTTCGCGCGCGTCGCGGGAGAATTTGACGTCCTTGGCGGCCATGTTCGTGTTCCTTGCTTTGGGGCCCCGGCGGTCATGCCGCTCGGGCGAGGAGCGTCGCCGCTCCGGGAGAAGTATCCGGCGGGCTCAGCCGACGATTCCGAGGATGTCGGCTTCCTTCATGATGAGCAGGTCCTCGCCGTTCAGGCGGACCTCGCTGCCGGACCATTTGCCGAACAGGATCTTGTCGCCTGCCTTGACGTCGAGCGGCGTCACCGTTCCGTTTTCGGCACGGGCGCCCGAGCCGACGGAGACGATCTCGCCTTCCTGAGGCTTTTCCTGCGCGGTGTCCGGGATGATGATGCCGCCCGCTGTCTTCGCGGCGGCTTCGATACGGCGCACGAGCACGCGGTCGTGGAGGGGGCGGAATGTCATGGCTGCAAATCCTCTCGCTGGATCGCGACCAGAGACGTCGCTTCACAAGCGGGAGCCAGCGCTGCCAATTTGCGATTGGCACTCTCAAGGGGAGAGTGACAACTTGATCTATGTGGGGACGCATGCCCCGAGGGTCAAGCAGCGTCAGGTCCGGCGAGCTCGTATCCGGGTGGGTGAGCCCTTATATCGGACCATCACCTGATCGTCCCGCAAGCATCTCGTGACAGAGAGACCCGTCGTGCTCCCGCTTGCGCGCAGAAAAGGTGTCAGCCAGTGGCAGATCAGCTTCACCCCGGCCCCTATTCCTCCGGCACGTTCCGCAACGGCCTCCATTCGGGAGCCGGCGCCCTCACCGGCCGCAAGAAATCGTCTCCTCCGGTCACGGCTCCTCCCAGGAACGTCGCGACCGAAGAGTGGGTGAACGAAGGGGGCAGTCTCGCCCCGGCTGCCGGCGAGGAAGCGTCCACTCGTCAACAGCGTCCGAGCGCAAGCCTGTCCACGGAAGCGCACGACACCGTCGTCGGCTGCCGCGACCGTGCGGCCGAAGACCGTCTCAAGGCTGCGAGCGCCGATACCGAGAACAGCCGCCGGGTGCTCGAGCGCAGCGCCGCCAGTTGGGAAGCGCGCGCCGAGGAGATACAGGAGGGGGAGAATGGTGCGGCGGAGCAGCAGGTCGCCGACCGGGATCTCTGGGCGAGTGAGGAGCAAGAGGATTCTCTCCCGCCGGATTGATCTGGCGGCCAGGCCTGGACGTGGAAAAGCCCCAGCTTCCCCCCAAGGGGCTGGGGCTTCTCCGGCCTCAAAGGAGGAGGCTGACGCCGCCTTATGGCAGGTCCGCAAAGTCGGATCGGTGCGATCGACGGCCTTTACGCATTGCCGCTCTCGGCGCGGCGGGGACATTGTCAACGCAGGGGCATTCGGAGAGCGCACGCGCGCGGCTCACCCGCTTAAATCGGCGACTCCGGCAGCGCCGAGCGGAGCAGGACGAACGCGCGGCCGGAATCGACAAGCGGCGCGGACACCGCTGGGAGCGGACGTGACGGTGACGTCATCGGCCGCCGTGGGGTCAGGACGCCCGTGAAGGCGTCGGCCCCGCCAGCGGGATGTGGGCGGCGGTCGGGGGGGTGCTTGTCCTTGCCGGAGGACCGACGGCACCCGCCTTCGAACATGATCCCTGCGCCCCCCGGGGTGTCATATGTCATGGCGGAGCGGTGACGCCCTTCACTGCCGCACCTGCCTGGTCCTGCCTATGCTGCTCGCCATCAACCAGGGAGCGCGAGGATGAGCAGGGACGAAATCGCCGCAGTGGCGCGCCTCGAGCGTGTTTCGAAGAAATTGGGAGGGCGGCTGGTCCTCGAGGACCTCTCGCTCGACCTTCGTGCGGGGGAGGTGACGGCGCTGCTGGGCCCGAACGGCGCCGGCAAGACGACCAGCGTCGGCGTTCTCACCGGCAGGCTGGCCGCGGATGGCGGCAAGGCCAGTATCTTCGGCCTCGATCCGAGCCGCCCCGCCGCCCGCGCCCGCATGGGCGTGATGCTGCAAAGCGCCGGCTTGCCGGACGTTCTCACCGTGCGCGAGCTGGTGACCCTCCAGTCCGGCTATTATCGCCGGCCGCGCGACCTCGCCCGGACGATGGCCCTCGCCGGGCTCGAGGGGCTGGAATCGCGCCGGGCGGGCACTCTCTCGGGCGGGCAGTCGCGGCGCCTTCTCTACGCGCTCGCCATCTGCGGCGAGCCGGACCTCCTCGTACTCGACGAACCCACGACCGGGCTCGACCATGAGGCGAGGCGGGGCCTCTGGGCGACCGTGCGGGACGAAGCCGACCAGGGCGCCGCCGTGCTGCTCACCACCCACTATCTGGAAGAAGCCGACGCGCTTGCGGACCGGATCGTGGTGATCAACGCCGGCCGCATCGTCGCCGACGGAAGCCCGGCGTCCATCAAGGCCAGTGTCGCCGGCTCGACCATCCGATGCCGGACCGAGTTGCCGGACGCGCTGCTGGCGGCCCTGCCGACCGTGCGCAGCGTCGCGAGAAGCGGAGCGGCCGCGACCTTGCTGGCCGGCGACGGCGCGGCCGCGACGCGCGCCTTGCTCGCCGCCGATCCGCATCTTTTCGACCTCACCGTCACCGCCGCCTCGCTGGAGGATGCGCTCGACAATCTTTCAACCGACCATCGGGAGGCCGCATGATGAACTCCGCTCTCGCCGCGCCCGCGGGCGTCTTCGTTCGGGAAGGCGTCGCCGAGCTGAAAAAGAGCCTTCGGCTGCCGCAATTCGCACTGCCCACCATCATCACGCCGGCCGTGTTCTACGCGCTCTTCGCCGTCGGCATGTCCGGGGCGAATGCCGGCGCCGCCACCTACTCGCTGGCGACGTTCGGGGTGTTCGCGGCCACCGGACCGGCGCTGTTCGGCTTCGGAGCCGGGGTTGCGGTGGAGCGGGAAAGCGGGCTGATCGAGCTGAAGCGGGTCTCGCCCCTCCCCGCAGGAGCATATGTGACCGCGAAGCTGGTCGCGGCCGGGGCCATGGCGGCGCTTGCACTTGCCCTCATCTATGGGCTCGCAATGTTCGCCGGCGTTCGCCTGGCGCCCGACCGCTGGGCGCTGCTCGTCCTCATCCATATGCTCTCGGCCATCCCCTATGCGCTGTTCGGGTTCGCCGTCGGCATGCGGCTCGGCGCGAAGGGCGCGATCGCCTCGGCCAATGCCATGTATCTCGGCTTCTCGATCCTGGGAGGGCTGTGGATGCCGATCACGTCGCTGCCCGTCTGGATACAGAAGGTGGCCTGGATCACTCCGTCCTTCCACCTCGGGCAGCTTGCTTTGTCGGTCATCGGCATGCCGTCGCAAGGGTCGACGCTCGCGCATCTGATCGGCATCGGCGTCATCACGATCCTGGCCGCCCGGCTGGCGCTCACCGGATGGCGCCGGAGCCCGGCTTGACGCTGGACGGGGCCGGGCGCAGCGTCGCTTCGATGACGCGGACGAGCGCAACCGATCGGGAAGGCCCGTGGTTCAAGCGGTTGATCGACGTCCGCAGCCCGTGGCTGTGGCTAGCCTACCTCCCGCTCTTCGGAGCAACCTGGATCGGCCGCCCACCCAACGCCCTCGAGCTCGCCGTCTCGGCGCTCGGGGTCCTGACCTTCCTGGCGCTCTACGTCTACGCGTCGCGCCTTCGCGGGCGTGCATTGATCGGGCCCACCATCCTGGTGCTCCTGCTCGCCTTCGCGATGATCCCGTTCCGCGGCAATTGGACCGTGCTCGCCATCTACGCGACCGCCATCGCCGCGGAGTTGCGCCCCGCGCGCGAGGGATGGCGGCTCGTCTTCGCGGTGACGGCCGCTTCCGTCGCGGTCGCATTGCTCACCGGCATGGCCTGGTATTTCGTGATCATGTTCGGCGTGTTCGAGATCATGGTTGCGATCGGCAAGATTTCGGGGATGAATTTGGGCGAGAAGCACGCCGACCTGCTGCTGGCGCAGGAAGAGGTGCGCCGGCTCAGCAGGGAAGCCGAGCGCGAGCGCATCGCGCGCGACCTCCACGATCTGCTCGGACGCACTTTGACCCTCATCGCCCTCAAGGCCGACCTCGCGGTCAAGCTGTCGGCCCGCGATCCGGCGGCTGCCGAGCGAGAGATGAAGGATATCGCGGAAGCGGCGCGTGGCGGACTGTCCGACGTGCGGGCCGCGGTGGCCGGAATGAACGATGCGGGCCTGGCGCGGGAGCTGGAGGCATCGCGATCGGCGCTGCGGGCGGCGCAGATCGGCTGCGAAATCGTCGGCGAAGATCTGGCGGAACGCGCGGCGAACGGCGCAGTCCTGGCGATGGCGCTGCGCGAGGCGGTCACCAACGTCATTCGCCACGCCGGGGCGACGCGATGCACTATCGTTCTTAGCGAGGAGGATGGCGGCGTGAGCGTTACCGTCATCGACGACGGACAGGGCGGACGCTTCCGGGAGGGCGCGGGCCTGGCCGGGATGCGGGCGAGGCTTGCCGCCGCCGGCGGCCGGTTGAGCATCCACGTCGACGGCAGCGGCACGCGCATCGCGGCGGCGATCCCGGCGACGGCGCAATGATCCGGGTCGTCGTTGCGGAAGATCAGGCGCTCGTGCTCGGCGCGATTGCGTCGCTCCTCGCTTTGGAGGGCGACATCGAGATCGTCGGCCAGGCACCGGACGGCCGCAAGGCCCTGGAGATGGTGCGTGCGCTCGCACCGGACGTTCTCGTCTCCGATATCGAGATGCCGGAGCTGACCGGCATCGAAGTCGCGGCGCAGCTGCGGGCCGAGCAATCGCCGACGCATGTGCTCATCGTCACGACGTTCGCGCGCGCCGGTTATATGCGCCGCGCGATCGATGCCGGCGTGCGCGGTTATACCCTCAAGGACAGTCCCGCCGACCAGCTGGCGGATGGGGTGCGGCGGGTGGCGAGGGGAATGCAGGTCATCGATCCCGAGCTTGCGGCGGTCGCGGCGTTCGCCCCGGTCGATCCGCTGAGCGATCGCGAGCGGGCGATCTTGCGGCTCGCGCAGGAAGGCCGCTCCAACAAGGAAATCGCGCGATCGCTTTCGCTCTCGCCCGGCACGGTTCGCAATTATTTGTCCGAGGCCGCCGCCAAGCTTGGCGCCGCCAACCGGGTCGAGGCGAGCCGCGTCGCCCGGGACAATGGCTGGCTTTGACGCACACCCCACGGTGCAGCCCGCGCCGAGGATTTCCAGCACGACCGAACGGGGCGTTTCGCTCAGATGGGGGAATCCGCCATCACCGAACTGAGCGGAACGAATGCGTGCCCGCAATCGACGAGCGGCCCCGACACCGTGCTTGGAACCGACGTAACGCTGACGTCATCGGCCGCGGAGGGGGTGAGCACGCCCCTGAAGGCGTTCGGGCCGGCTAGCGAGATGTGGGCGGCCATCGGCGGCTCCTTGTCCTTGCCGGAGGACACCGACGGCACGCCGCCTTCGAACACGATTGTGTCGAGCGTGACTTGCAGCGGCAGGCGGGTGCCCGGCTGGACGAAGCCGCGGAAGACGGAGGTGCCGGCGCCGTAGCGGCCGCCGGCGAAATAGTGGAAATCGCGCACCGTTATGCCCTGGAAGTCCGGCAGCTTCGTGCCGGGCCGGTCGCTATAATAAGTGTCGAAGACCATCGGCCGCGCCTCCCGGCGCATGCAGATGTGCTCGAACGCGACGTCGCGCACCGGGCCGCCGCGCGAGGCGTCGGACTTGATGCGCAGGCCGTTGCCGTTGGGGCTGTCCATGCCGTCCATCACCAGATCGGTGACGAGGATATGCTCCGCGCCGGCATTGGTCTCGGAGCCGATCGACATGCCGTGGCCGTAGTAGAAATGGTTGTGGGCGTAGACCTGATCGCGGCTGGGCGCGGTGCCGCCCGCCTTGATCGCGACATCGTCGTCGCCGTCGCTGATCCAGCTATAGGCGAGGAGCACGTCCGAAGACTGGCCGGGATCGAAGCCGTCGGTGTTCTTGACCGTATCCGGCGTGAAGCAGGTGGCGGATTCGGTTTCGGCCGGCGTGGTGCCGGGCGGGCAGGCATAATCCGGCCGGCTATATTCCGCGCTCGGCGACAGGATCTTGATGCCCCAGGCGGTGATGCCGTGGAAGGCGTTGGGGACGACGTGGAAGTTGGGGCTGTTCTCGAAGGTGGTGCGATAAAGGGTGAGGCGGCTGCCGCCGTCGAGGGCGACGAGGCGGAACACGTTCTGGCTGAGCCCGTGCTTGGACAGCATCGCCAAATCCCACCACGAGGCTTTGCCCTTGTTGGGGCCGGCGAGCAGGCGGGAGCCGCCCCGCCCGTCGATGCTGCCTTCGCCGACGATGCCGGAATCGTCGAGCTCGCGGCCGTTGATGAAGGCGCGGCAGGAGCGGTGATGCTCGTTGGTGGCGGTGCCGCAGAAGCCGTCGCCAGTGTCGTAGTCGCGCGGATCGCGGGAGGCGAACAGGGTGATTCCCTTGTCCACCCACAAGGTCACGCCCGAGCGCAGGGTGAGCGGGGAGGACAGGAAGGCATTTTCCCCCTGCGGCCCCGCGATCAGCTTCACGGCGCCGCCGTGGCAGGCGTCGATGGCCGTCTGGATGCGGTCGTGATCCGGATGGGTCCGCACGCCGTCCGCATCGACGTCGTCGACCGACCAGTGATGCGCCGTGATCGCAGCGGGCAGGGTGGCGCAGATCTTGGTCGGATAAGAGGGCTCGGCAACCGTGCCCCAGAAGGTGCGCACGGGCGCCGCGGCGAGCGCCGGCGCGGCGCAGAGGGCGGCGAAGCCGACAATGGACCAACAGGCCAAGCGGGGATTGCGGATCGGGTTCATCGGCACCTGCGTCTCCAAACGGATTCTATGACACCGGTGTCGCCCACCGCAGAAGATTTCGCAAGGCGAGACGGTAAAGTCGTGCGAGACGACTTTTTCGAGGCGCGCTTCCGAACATTCTTTACATCGCGCCGGTCCTGAGCAGGGTGGCGCGATGCTCCTCGACATCGACACCGGCTATGAAGGGAAATTCGACTTTCCGCGCCGCGCGGCCCCGCCGGAGCTCGTCTACATGCTCGCCTCGATCCCGCGGACGGGCAGCACCTATGTCAGCCATCTGCTCTGGCGGACGGGATGCCTCGGCGCGCCGCTCGAATATCTGAACTTCGAGCCGAGCGGCCCCTATTTCTTCGCCGCCCGTTCGGCCGAGAACCAGACACGGCTGTGGCGGTCGCTGCTGCACCGGCGGACGTCGCCCAACGGGGTGTTCGGGATCAAGGTCTTCCCCGTCCAGCTGCAGGCGCTGCAGCAGGGCAATCCGACGCTCCTCGCCGAGCTGCGCCCCACCCGCATCGTCTATCTCGACCGGCGCGACCGGATCGCGCACATCGTCTCCTATGCCCGCGCCACCATGACCGGGGTGTGGCGGAAGGAGCAGGAGAAGGACCTCAAGGCGCGCCCCGCCTATTCGCGGGAGGCGCTCGAGATGGCGGAGCGCGGGATCGAGTTCCAGGCGGCCGGCTGGGAGCGGATGTTCCGCGAGCGGGGGATCGAGCCGCTGCGGCTGTGGTATGAGGATGTCGTCGCGCGTCCCGAGGACGCGACGCGGCAGGTGACCGATTATCTTGGGGTCACCCTGGTTCCGGGGGCGGAGGTGGCGGTGCCGCCGGTCCTCAAGCAATCCGCCGCCGGCTCGGAGGATTGGGGCCTCCGGTACGAACGCTCGAAGGACGCCGGCGCCCGCTGACCCGCCGCCTTCGGCTTCATCGACTCAATTTGCGCGGTCTATGATGCCGGTGTACCCGATGATGCGGCAGGCTCGCCTGGGAACGAGCCTGCGGACCGGCGGCAGGTCCGGCACCGTGGAGGATGATGCGGCGATGGCCGGGAACGACGACAGCAATCATCTGGACATTCCCGAGCAGGAATGGCGCCGCCGGCTGACGCCCGAGCAATATCATGTGCTGCGGGAGGCGGGGACGGAGGCGCCCTTCGCCGGCCGCTACGTCCACAATCACGAGGAGGGCGACTATCGCTGCGCCGGCTGCGGGGCCCTGCTGTTCGACAGCGAGGCCAAGTTCGACAGCGGCAGCGGCTGGCCGAGCTTCACCCGCCCGGCGAGCGACACGATCAGCGAGCATAGCGACGCCAGCCACGGCATGCGCCGCGTCGAGGTACGCTGCGCGAAATGCGACGGGCATCTCGGCCATCTCTTTCCCGACGGGCCCGGTCCGACCGGACTGCGCTACTGCATCAATTCTGCATCGCTCGACTTCAAGCCGCGCAAGGAAAGCTGATCCGCCGCCCGCTTGTAGGGAGAGTCGCGAGGCCTTAGGCTGCCGCTTCGATGGCCAGTAACGCTTCCCCCCGCTCGCCGCTGAAGCGAGCGCTCATCACCTCCCTCAAAATCGGCCTGTACGGCCTCGTCATCGGCGTGGTCGCGGTCGTCGTCGCGGTCGCGGTGGCGATGAGCCAGCTTCCCGATTTCAAGGATCTGCAGAGCCGCAACAATCTGGGGCAGACCGTCCGGGTCTACGGCGCCGACGGCTCGTTGCTGGTCTCGATGGGCCCGATCTACGGCGACTGGTTGCCCTACGACCAGATTCCGGAGGTCATGAAGGACGCCATCATCTCGGTGGAGGACAAGCGGTTCCGCCACCATCCGGGTGTCGATCCGATCGGCATCATCCGCGCCCTCGGGGTGCGGGCGCAGAAGGGGAAATGGCGGCAGGGTGCCTCGACCATCACCCAGCAGCTCGCCCGCAACATCTTCCTCACCAACAGACGGACGTTCGGCCGCAAGGCCAAGGAAGGGATCCTCGCGCTCGCCCTCGAACGGCGGTTCACCAAGGACCAGATCCTCGAGCTCTACCTCAATCGCGAATATTTCGGCGGGGGCGCCTACGGCATCGACGCCGCGTCGAAGCGCTTTTTCGGCCATTCGGCGCGGACCCTCAGCCTGTCGGAGGCGGCGATCATCGCCGGCCTCGTCAAGGCGCCCTCCAATTATTCCCCCACCGCCGATGTCGACGCCGCCAAGGATCGGGCCGCCGTCGTCATCCAGGTGATGCGCGAGAACGGCACGATCACGCCCGAGCAGGCGGCGGAAGCGCAGCCGGCGGAGGTGAAGATCGTCACCGTCCAGAAGCAGAACAGCATGCGCTACTTCACCGACTGGGTGTTGCCGCAGCTCGACACGCTGATCGACGTGCAGGGGCAGCCGATCGACGTCTGGACGACGCTCGATCCGAACATGCAGAAGCTCGCCGACCAGGTGATCAACGCCAATGCGCCCGACGGCGCGCAGGGGGCGCTGGTGGCGATCGACCGCGACGGCGCGGTGCGGGCGATGATCGGCGGCAAGGATTATGTGAGCTCGATCTACAATCGCGCGACCGAGGCGCAGCGACAGCCCGGCTCTTCCTTCAAATTGTTCGTCTACCTCGCGGCGCTCGAGGCGGGCCACAAGCCCGACGACATGGTCCAGACCAGCTTCTCGCTGAACGGCTGGAGCCCGCGCAACGAAGGCCATGTGCTTCCCGACACGATCAGCCTCCGCCAGGCCTTCGCCGAATCGATCAACACGGTCTCGGCGCGGTTGGGCCAGGAGGTCGGCTACGGCACCGTCGCCGATATGGCGCAGCGGCTCGGCATCACGTCGAAGATCGGCAACAACCCCGCGATCACCCTCGGCAGCTCCGAGGTGCGGCTGGTCGACATGACCCGCGCCTATGCGGTGATCGCCAACAAGGGCGTCGCGGTCGTGCCCTATGGGATCAAGAGGGTGACCACCGCCAAGGGCGATTTGCTCTACCAGCAGCAAGCGGCCGATTCGCGGGTGCTGGTCTCGCCCTGGGTCGCGGCCGAGATGACCGACCTCATGCAGACCGCCGTTCTCTCCGGCACCGGCCGCGCCGCCCAGATCGGCCGCCCCGTCGCCGGCAAGACCGGCACGACCACCTCCAACAAGGACGGCTGGTTCCTCGGCTTCTCGAGCGGCCTCACCACCGGCATCTGGATGGGCCGCGACGATTCGAAGGCGGTCGGCGGGCTCCAGGGCGGGCGGGCACCGGCGCGCGCCTTCCACGATTTCATGATCAAGGCGGTCGCCAACCGGCCGGTCGAGAATTTCGACGTGCAGGTGAAGGCGCCCGACTGGCAGGAAGAGCCGGACAACGAAGCCTGGTTCGGCGGCCCGGATAACGGCCAGGCGCCCCAGCAGGGGCAGTTCGTCGACGAGAACGGCAATCCGCTACCGCCGGATCAGCAACCGCAGCCGCAGGGGCCGCTGGCGGATCAGCCCGAGCAGAGCCGCCCGGCTCCGCGCGGACCGGCGCCGCCGCCCCGCGCCGACGAGATGGACGGCAACGGGCCGCCGCCGAACCAGCGGCTCGACCAGCAATGGCTCGATCGGGCGATCGGGCGGGACCGGCCGCGGCGCCCGCGGCCGCCGCCCCCGCCAACCTCAGATACCGGCGATTCGGTGGAGCGCCGCCCCATGGCGCCGCAGCCATAGGCGCGCCGGCTTCGGATCGGCGTCGAACAGGCGCTCGACCAAAGCGTGAAACTCCGGCCCGTGATGCATGTGGACGCGGTGCGCGACTTCGTGGGCGACGGTCGCCCGGCGGACCCAGTCCGGCGCGAGGATCAGCCGCCAGCTGTAGCGGATGCCGCCCGACGAGGAGCAACTCCCCCAGCGCGAACTCGGGTCGCCGACGCCGACGCGGCTGACGCTCACGCCCGCTTTGGCGGCGAATTCCCGCGTCTCGCGCGACAGGATCTCGGCGGCGTGGCGGCGGAGCCAGCGCAGGATCCGGGCGTCGAGATTCTCGGCGGGCCCGCCGATGACGATCTCGCTGCCTTCGACCTTCGGCACCCGCGAGGCCGAGGCGGCCCAGCGGATGCGGTGCGGCACGCCGTAGAGCGGCAGCTCGGCTCCGTCCTCCAGTCCGCTGGCGGGAACGATCCTGGCAAGCTGCCCTTCCACCCAGGCCCGATGGCCCGCCGCCCATTCGAGTGCCTTGCGGCGCGAGGCTCGCTTCGGAATCGTCAGCACCACCGCGCCGTTGCGACGGTCGACACGCAGCCGCATCACCCGCGCACGGGGTGAAACCACGATCTTCAGCGCCGCCTCGAGGCCGCCGCTTTCGAAGCGCAATTCAGAGGTCACGGTCGATCACATGCCATTCGAGATCGCCCGCCTCCCCTTCGGCGATCGTCCAGCCGCGGACCGATTGGCCGGCGCGGTGCACCGCCTCGCGATCGCCGCAGACCAGATAATGCCAGTCCGGGAGCGGCTTGTCCGCTGCCCGAAGCCGGTAGGCGCAGGTCGAGGGAAGCCAGTCGAAGCGATCGACATTGTCGCGGTGAAGCCGGATGCAGTCGGGAACGAGGGCGCGGCGGCCCCGATAATGGGTGCAGCGGCCGGTCTCCCGGTCGAGCAATTTGCAGGCGACGTTGGTCGGATAAACCTCGCTGGTATCCGCATCCTCCACCTTGTGGAGGCAGCATTTCCCGCAGCCGTCGCAGAGCGCCTCCCATTCGGCGCGGTCCAGCGCGGACAGGGGCTTTTCCCAGAAGCGCTCGCCGTCCGTCATTTGACCCACCTAGCGAGCTCGGCCGCCATCGCCTTCGGCCCCTGATCGTCGGGGAGCAAAGCGAGCGGCTCGCCCTTCGGCCCCTGCAGGACAATCTGGCGGCTGTGATCCATCGCATAGCCGCCGCCCGGCTGGACGTCGCCCTTGCGGGCATAAACAATAAACTTCTTCTCCGCGTCCGCGATCTGCGCCGGCGTGCCGGTGAGGCCGATCAGGCGTGGACTGAAGGCGGCGAGATAGTTTTTCAGCTCCGCCGGCGTGTCGCGCTGCGGATCGACGGTGATGAAGATCGGCTGGACGCGGGCGGCACGGGCGGGATCGCTCTTCGCCAACAGCGACATGGCCTGGCTGATCGCGGCGAGGTCGGTCGGGCAGACGTCGGGGCAATGGGTGTAGCCGAAATAGACGATCCGGTATTTGCCCGCGAAATCGGTGTCGCGGACGGTGCGGCCGTTCTGGTCGGTGAGCGTGTAGGAGCCGCCGATCGAGGCATCCTGGAGCGGCGGCGGCTCGGACCGCCCGCACGAGACCGCCGGCACGACCAGCAGCAGCGAAAGCAGGAAAGTCAGTGATTTGGCGCGATCGTTCATGGCAGCCTCAGCCATGCTTTGCTATGGCGGCCCGATCAAGTCCAACTGGGGTGAATGAGGTGGGCAAGCTTTTTCTCCGCGCGGCGGCTGCGGCACTGGTTATGACGATCGCGCTTCCCGCGGCGGCGCAAAATTATTCCGAAGGCTACGAGTTCCTGAAGGCCGTCCGCGAGCATGACGGCAACAAGGCGACCGATCTGCTGAATCACCCCGGCACGACCGTCGTGAACGCGCGGGATTCGTCGGGCGACGCGGCCATCCACATCGTCACTCGCAACCATGACGGGACCTGGCTCTCCTTCCTGCTCTCCAAGGGCGCCCGCCCGGACATGCAGAACAGCAAGGGCGAGACCGCGCTCAGCCTCGCGGCCCAGCTCGGCTGGAGCGAGGGAGCGGAGATCCTCCTGTCTCGCGGCGCCGGCGTCGATCTCGCCAACCAGCGGGGCGAGACGCCTCTGATTCTCGCCGTCCAGGCTCACAATCTGCAAATGGCGCGGCTGCTCCTCAGCCACGGCGCCAATCCCACCAAGACGGACCATGTGACCGGCTATTCGGCGCTCGATTACGCCAAGCAGGACAGCCACGACCAAGCGCTCGCGCGTCTCCTGGAGACGAAGTCGGGCGGAGCCGCCAGACCCTAAAGCCCGTACTCAATTCCCGCAGCGAAGCCAGCGAGCGCCGGATCCAAATTCCCGACCAGCCGCCGGGCGGCCCGGCGAGCGAAGCGCAGCGTCTCAGCCTTGCGTCGGGCGGGCGCCAGCTTGCGAAGCGTCGGGTCGCGGATCACGGCGGCGTCGTAGCGATCAGCGACGATGAGGCCGCAAAGATGGGGATGAAAATCATCCTCCTCGAACGGCCCAAGATCGAATCCCACCGGAACCGCCCAGAAGAAGCGGTCGCAATAATCGAGATAATCGAGCCACTTGCCGTCGCCCATCAGGTCGGCACGGGACACCTTGATCTCGACGATGGTGATCAGCCCCGCTGAATCGAGCGCCATCATGTCGGCCCGCCGGCCGTTCGGCAGCGGCACCTCGCACAGGCCGAACTGGTCCTGGTTGAAGAACAATCGGGTGACGCCCCGCGCCACATCCTGGGCCGCCAGCGGCGCGTCGGCGAAGCAGAGATCGGGTGTGGGACTCGGGGATGCGGCCATCGCCGCAGACTAGAATAAAAGCAGAACGCGGGAAAGCGTCAGCCTCGTCTAGCGGTAGAAGACCTGGTTGCCGATCTGCGCCACGCGGACGGCGTGCCAGCCGGCCGACACGCCGCGGGCGTGGAAGAACAGCGCATTGGAGGCGACCCGCTCGGCGGAGCCGTCGAGCACCTTGTCGGCGACCGAAACAGCCTCGCGCCACGCCGCGGAGCTGTGGGGCGCCGACGGCAGGCGTCCGCCGTGGACGAAGGAGAATTGGCCCCGCTGCTTCACCACGCCGCAGACGTTGCGGGGGAAGCGGCCGGAATGGGTGCGATTGACGATCACCTGCGCGACGGCGAGCTGGCCGCGGCGCGGCTCCCCTTTGGCCTCGAAATAGACGGCGGTGGCGAGGCAATCCTCGTCGGCCTTGCTGAGGCTCGGCGCGGGAGCGGGGGTCGCGATCGTCTGCACCGCGCTCTGAAGCGAGGGAGCCTGGATGGCGGACTGAGGAGCCGGCTGCACCGGAAGGGTGACGACGGCGTTGGTGACGACGGGCGCTGCCTGGGCAGGTGCGGCCGGGGCCGGAGTCGGGGTGGAAGCGCTCATCTGCCAGGCCCGCGAGGGGGTGGGATTGAGCGTCCCCAGAGCAAGCAAAAGCATGGCCGCGGCAACGCCGCCGGCGCCGTTTGAAAACTTCATTTAAAATCGCATCAATGCGGCCGGCCGGTCCAACGCAGATGCTCCCGAAGCATCCCGGACTGCCTTCCGTCTCGCGTGGCGGTCACCTCCCAATACCCCGGGCCGGACCGCCCCCGCTCTCGCAAGAACTGGCGGGGGGCTACGAACCGCCCGACGGGGGGTCAACCGATCGCGTTCATTTCAGCGGCGAACCGTTCGGCTGACGGGATATCCAGTTCCAGAACCCATAAATCGGGGTCGAAACGCCGCCGCCGCGCGATGAAAGCCGGAACTTCTTCCGCTGTCTCGTCGGGGCGAGTCGCGGACGACGACCAGCTATATTGCCCGTCCGGCTGGAGGATTCGCTCGAAAATCCGCGGATTTCCGCCCTTTTCAAGCAGGACCACGGCGATCGAGCCGGCGGTGGAATCGCCTCGGGCCAGTACGGCGCCGAAACCACCTTCCGATTCGGCCCGGCGAATCAAGGCGCTCACCAGCACCGAGCTGGCCAGCCGCGGATTCACTTTTCGTCGCGCCGGTAGCCGGGCAGGCTCGCCAGCGGGATGTGCGAGCGCATGAAGGTGCCGGTGCCGCGGCCCGCCTCCTCGCCCTCCGCGTCGATCAGCCGCGCCTCTCCGACCAGGACCCGCCTTTTCCCGCTCGCCCAGCGTCCTTCGGCGATCCCCTCGCCGCCGCGCAACGGGCGGGTGAAGAGCAGGTTGAAGGCGGTGGTGAGGAGGAAGCGGTCGGTGACGAGGCTGTTGCAGGCATAGAAGGCCGCATCGTCCATCATCTTGAAGTAGAGCGTGCCGTGGGCGGCGCCGGCGGCATGGTAGAGCGCCTCCTCGACCCGGAAGCGAATGCGCGCGAAGCCCGGCTCGACGATCTCGATCCGCGAGTCGAACAGCCGGTTGACCGGCGCGGAACGGTAGAGCGATTCCAGGGCCCGATAATGGGCGGGCGCGCCGGCCCCGGCTTCGCCCTCAGGCGGCATGCAGGCTTTCGATGCCCGCCAGCAAGGCGAAGATGGCGTCGCGCGAGCGGGCGCCGCGCAGCTTGGCTGTGAGGTTGCGGTCGCGCAGCGCCCGGCTGACTCCGGCCAGCGCTTTCAGATGCTCGGCGCCCGCATCCGGCGGCGAGAGGATGACGAAGACGAGGTCGACCGGGAGGCCGTCGACCGACTGGAAATCGATTGGCGCGGCAAGGCGGGCGAAATAGCCAACCAGCCGGTCCAGCCCCTCGACCTTGCAATGCGGAATGGCGACGCCGCCGCCGAAGCCGGTCGAGCCGATCTTCTCGCGCTCACCCAGGCAGCCGACAAGCTTCTTCGCCGGCAGGCCGGTGCGGCGGGAAAGGGCGAGCCCGAGCTGCTGGAACAGCCCCTTCTTGTTGCCGGCCGCGAGATGCTCGTCGATCGAGTCGACCGTCAGGATATCGGAAAGGTCGTTCATGCGTCTCCGGATGGAGCCAACCCCCGGGCCCCCATGAGAAGGAAATGATGAGATAGGCGCTCGGCAGGCGGTCCGCCAGCCGCCGCCACGGCTCAGGCCTCGTCCGGGCCCGCCGCGTCTTCGCCTCGTCGAGTGCCGACGTCGCCGGCGATCTCCAGTTCGTCGTTCGTCTCGGCGCGGCGGTCCTTCACCTTGCGCATGTGCCGTCGCATCTGCTTCTCGACCTTCTCCGCCGCCGCATCGAACGCGGCATGGGCGGTGGCGGCGCCGTCGGTTGCTTTCAAAACGAGGCCCTGCGGCGCGTGCGCAATCACCTCGCAGGTGAAGCGGTGATCGTGCGGTCCCTTGCCGAATGTCACCTGGGCCGAAACCAGCCGCGCCGAATATTTGCTATCGGCGGCCCGTAGCCGCGAATCCACGTGGGTGCGAAGGGCGTCGCCGGTGTCGACCTGATGGCCGGAAACCCGGATGTCCATGAGCTTCTCCAGCAAATGCGGGGGCCGATTAGGCCCCTCGCCGCCGGGCCGTCAACCGCGGCTGTCGAGCCGGGTCCAGATCGGATCCTTGATGGTGGAGAGGAAGCTCGCATGGGCTTGCAGCTCCTCCTCGCTGGCCGCGTGGGGACGGGGCGGGCGGATTTCGATCTCGACTCGCGCGACTTCGACGATCTCGAACTCCACCGCGGTATCGATCGGCTCCGCGACGATGTCGGCGAGGCCGAGGCCGATCTGGCGGCCGCCGGTCAGCTCGACATAGCATTGGGCGAGGAGCTGGGCGTCGATGAGCGCGCCGTGCTTGATGCGGAGGCTGCGGTCGATGCCGTAGCGGGTGCAGAGCGCGTCGAGGCTGTGCTTGGCGCCGGGATGCCGCGTTCTCGCCAGCGTGAGCGTGTCGACCATGCGGGTGGTACAGACGAGCGGCCGCCCGCAGAGGCCGAGCTCGTGATTGAGAAAGCCGAAGTCGAAGCTCGCATTGTGGGCGATGAGCGGGCAGTCGCCGAGGAATTCGATCAGCTCTTCCACGCGCTCGTGGAAAAGCGGTTTGTCGGACAGGAAGATTTCGGAAAGGCCGTGGACCGCCTCGGCGCCGGCGGGCATCGACCGTTCGGGATTGAAATAGGCATGGAAGGTGCGGCCGGTCTCGACCCGGTTGAACAGCTCGATGCAGCCGATCTCGACCATCCGGTCGCCGGTGAGCGGGCTGAGGCCGGTGGTTTCGGTGTCGAAGACGATCTCGCGCATGGGCGCGACTATGAATCGGCGACGCCGGTCAGGCAAGCGATGATGCGGCGAACCGAAGCCCTTGTTTCTCCCAGGGAACAACCGGTCGGGATCACGAAATCGGCGCGTGCGCGCTTCTCCTCATCCGGCATCTGGCGCGCGAGGATCCGATCGAACTTCTCGGCGGTCATGCCGGGCCGGGCGAGCACCCGCTCGCGCTGGACGTCGGCGGGGGCGGAGACGACAGCGATCTTGTCCACTTGGCTCCAGCCGCCGGCTTCGAAGAGGAGGGGAATGTCGAGCAACACCAAAGGCGCGTCCGCATGGCCGGCCAGGAACGCCTCCCGCTCGCGCGCGACAGCGGGATGGACGAGCGCCTCCAGCCGCCGCAGTCGCTCCGGCGCGCCGAGAACCCGCTCGGCGAGGGCGGTCCGATCGACGCCCTCGACCCCCGTCGTGCCGGGAAACTCCACCTCGATCGCGGCGACAAGCGCGCCTTCCGGTCCCTGCAGCCGGTGGACCGCAGAATCCGCGTCGAAGACCGGCACACCTTCCTCGGTGAACATGGCGGCGACCGTCGACTTGCCCATGCCGATCGAACCGGTGAGGCCAAGCTTGATCATCGGGTGAGCAGCTCGCGAAGCCGCCGATCCTCGGATCGATCCAGCACGACTTCAAAAAACATTTCGAACGAAATTGCCGCCTGCTCAATCAACATCGTCAGTCCATCGACGGTCTTGAGGCCGCGCCGCCGCGCCGATTGCAGAAGGTCGGTATCCAGCGGCGAATAGACCATGTCGAACACGAGCGCGTTTGCGGGTAACGGATCTAGGTCGAGTTCTAGCGGGGGTTCCCCCGTCTGGCCCAGGGGAGACGCATTTACGAGCGCTGCGGCCCGCGGCAAGGGCGCCGAGAAAGGCGCGGTTCGTCCCGACACATCCAGGTCCGTCAAGATGCGCTGCGCTTTCGCTTGATTGCGCGCGATCAAGACGACTTCCGCCACGTCCAATTCCTTCAAAGCTGCCACGGCGGCACGGGCTGCCCCACCTGCGCCGACTACAGCGACGGTGGTTCCGTGAAGCGCTCGTGGTTCAAGCGCGACCCTGACTGCTTCGATGTCGAAATTGGAAGCGGTGAGCAGGCCGTCTTCCCTGCGCTGGATAAAGTTGGCCGCGCCTACGGAACGGAGCGGCCCCGAGACGCGGTCAACCACTTCGAGCACCGCCTGTTTGTGCGGACGCGTGACGTTGCAACCTAGCCAATCCTCATCGCGGCGCCGCTCCTCGAAATAGGCGTCAAGTTCGCCTTCACTGACGCGGGTGGCACGGTAATCTGCGCTGATGCCTTTCAGCCAGAACCTATGGATGATCGGCGATTTGGAATGGGCGATCGGGTCTCCGATCACCTCGGCATAGGGGATGCCCATCAGCCCTCCAGCAGGCCGCGCTCGCGCAGGTAAGCGAGCAAAGGAAGGAGAGGGAGGCCCATGATGGCGAAATGGCTGCCTTCGATCCGTTCGAACAGCTGCACGCCCGGACCTTCGATCCGGTAGCCGCCGACGTTCCAGCGGACATGCTCCCATTCCCGGCCGAGATAGGAATCGAGGAACGCGTCGGCGAGCGGACGCATGGTCAGCGAGGCGCTCTCGAAGCCGAACCATTTCGTCCCGCCATTCTCGCAGATCACAGCGGCGGAATGGAGCTTGTGGGTGGTGCCGCCGAGGCTCTTCAGCTGTTGCCGCAGCTCCTCGCGCGACTCCGGTTTGCTGAGCAGGCTGCCATCCTCCCGCTCCAGCACCTGGTCGCAGCCGAGGACGAGATCGCCCGCGCCGGCGCGGACGCTGAGGGCCTTGAGCTGGGCGAGCTCCTCGGCGACGCCGACCGCGTCGAAGCCGGCGCTCTGCAGGCCTGCCTTCGCGGATTCCTCGTCCAGCTCCGCCTCGACCGGCTCGAACGGCACGCCGGCCGCTTCGAGCATCGCCCGGCGCGCCGCGCTCTTCGAGGCGAGGAGCAGCCTCATGCTCCCATTATCCGTGCCGCGTCGATGCGCTCGTTGCAGAGCTTGACGATGGCGAAGGCCGTCTCCTCGATCGAGCGGCGGGTGACGTCGATCACCGGCCAGCCATTGTCCGCGAAGATCCGCCTGGCGAACGCGAGCTCGGCATTGACCGCCTCGCGGTCGACATAATCGGTCTCCGGCGCCTGGTTCAGCGCCAGCAGCCGGTTGCGGCGGATCTGGATCAGCCGGTCCGGATTGGTGGTGAGGCCGACGACCAAAGGATGCCTGAGCGTGAACAAATTCGGGGGCGGCGGCGATTCCGGGACGAGCGGGATGTTCGAGACCTTGTAGCCGCGATTGGCGAGATAGATGGAGGTCGGCGTCTTCGACGTGCGCGAGACTCCGGCGAGGATGATGTCCGCTTCCTCCCAATTTTCGGAGCCGACGCCGTCGTCATGGGCGATGGTGAACTGGATCGCATCGACGCGGGCGAAATAGGCGGCGTCGAGCGCGTGCTGGCGCCCCGGCCGGCCTTTCGCCTCCTGCCCGAGCACAGCGGAGAGGGCATGCGTGACCGGGTCCAGCACCGAGACGGCATGGATGCCGCGGCGGCGCGTCTTCTGCTCGAGCTCGCGGCGGATATTGCTGTTCACCAGCGTGTAGAGGACGAGGCCCGGCCGCCGCTCGATGTCGTCGAGCACCCGGTCGAGATGGCCTTCCGAGCGCACCATCGGCCAGAGATGCTGAAGCACCTCGACATGGTCGAACTGGGCGAGGCAGGCCTTCGCGATCAGCTCCAGCGTCTCGCCGGTCGAGTCGGACAGGAGGTGCAGATGGAGCGGATCCGTCACGAAAACGGCCTGTGGATAAGCATGGGGAAATCGCTAGCGGAAGCCTCGGGACGGTTGCAAGCAAAGCGTTTGCCCCCGCGATTGCGGAATCGGTCCACAGATTCGCAAAGGTGAAAAAGTTCCCAACGCCCTCCTGTGGATCATGGGGATAGAGCGCGCGAATCCGCGGGCTTCCGCGGCCCCGCCGGAGTCAAGCTGTTTGCAAAATCGGGCGGAGCCAATAAACCCCGCTGCCAAGCGACCAACAACCTTCAACAATCTCTCTTTTATAGACTCTTATAAGAGTAGAGAGCGGAGCCCTCGCCATTCCCATGACCGGCACGACCAAGCCTTTGCTCGCCGTGCTGAGAGGGAAAAAGGCTGAGAAAACACCCATTTGGCTGATGCGTCAGGCGGGTCGCTACCTGCCCGAATACCGCGCGCTGCGGGAGACGAAGGGCGGCTTCCTCGAGCTCGCCACCGATCCCGACGCGGCGGCCGAAGTGACGCTCCAGCCGATCCGCCGCTTTGGTTTCGACGGGGCGATCCTGTTCTCCGATATCCTGATGATCCCGTTCGCGCTCGGTCAGGATTTGCGTTTCGAGGCGGGAGAGGGGCCGCGCCTGTCGCCGCCGCTCGTCAATGCCCGACTGGCGTCACTCAGCCCCGATTCGGGCCGTTTGGACCCGGTTTACCGGACTGTGGAGAAAGTTGCTTCCTGTCTCCCCAAAGACACGACGTTTCTCGGCTTTGCGGGCAGTCCCTGGACCGTCTCGACTTACATGATCGCCGGCAAGGGAAGTCGCGAGCAGGCCGAGGCGCGGCGCTACGCCTATTGCGATCCCGCCGCCTTTCAGGAAATCGTCGATCGCATCGTTACCGCTACCATCGATTATCTTGCGGGGCAGATCGAGGCGGGCGTGGACGCCGTGCAGTTGTTCGACAGCTGGTCCGGCAGCCTCTCGCCGGCGCAATTCGAACGCTGGGTGATCGCGCCGACGGCGAGCATCGTCGCCGGCCTCAAGGCGCGTCACCCGAACGCGCCGATCATCGGCTTCCCGAAAGGTGCCGGCGGCAAGCTGCCGGCCTATGCGCGAGAGACTGGGGTCGACGCGATCGGCCTCGACGAGACGGTCGATCCCGTCTGGGCGGACGCATCGCTGCCGGAAAACATGCCGGTCCAGGGCAATCTCGACCCGCTCGCCTTGATCGCCGGCGGCGAGGCGCTTGAAAGTGCGGTGGGCCGCATCCTATCTAGCCTTGCGGGGCGCCCGCACATTTTCAATCTGGGGCATGGCATCTTGCCTGACACGCCGATTTCCCATGTCGAGAAGCTCGTCCAGCTGGTGCGCCGGTGATCTATGACCTGCAGGCTGCGCTCAGCTTGACCTACGAGTGGATCAAGGCCGGTCACATCATCTTCGTGATCTTCTGGATCGCGGGGCTGTTCATGCTGCCGCGCTATTACATCTACCACCAGGAATCGGCGCCGGGCTCGGCCGAGGAGAAGAGGTGGATCGAGCGCGAGCGCAAGCTCCGCCAGATCATCATCACGCCGGCGATGATCATGGTCTGGATCTTCGGCCTGAGCATGATGTGGATCAACCAATGGTGGATCGCGCACTGGTTCCAGCTCAAGTTCCTGCTCGTGCTCGGCCTTTCCGGCTATCACGGCTGGATGGTCGGCTACGGCCGCAAGCTCGCGCGTGGCGAGCGGCCGGTCAGCGGGCGGGCGCTTCGGATCATGAACGAGATCCCGGGTCTCGTCGTGGTCGTGGTCGTGGTTCTGGCGGTCGTGAAGCCGTTCTGAGCCGCTTGACTTGATTCAGGCGCACGCATAACGCCGGAGACGTCGTTCGCCCGCCGTCCCGCGTGGGCAATCCAGCCGCCATCCAAAGTCCTCCCGCGCGTCCGGACGACCATCCAAATTTCGAGTAAATTCACATGCATCTCAAAGACTTAAAGCAAAAATCTCCCGCCGAGCTGGTCAACATGGCCGAAGAGCTCGGCATCGAAGGCGCCTCGACCCTGCGCAAGCAGGAGCTGATGTTCTCCATCCTCAAGGTCCAGGCCGAGAACGGCCAGGAGATCATGGGCATGGGCACGATCGAGGTCCTGCCCGACGGCTTCGGCTTCCTGCGTTCGCCGGAAGCCAATTACCTCGCCGGCCCCGACGACATCTATGTCGCGCCGAACCAGGTGCGCAAATTCGGCCTCCGGACCGGCGACACGGTCGAGGGCGAGATCCGCGGGCCGAAGGACGGCGAGCGCTATTTCGCTCTGACCCGCCTCACCTCGGTCAATTACGACAATCCGGAAGCGGTGCGGCACCGCGTCAATTTCGACAATCTGACGCCGCTCTATCCGGACGAGAAGCTCAGCCTCGATTCGCTCGATCCGACCATCAAGGACAAGTCGGCGCGGGTCATCGACATCGTCTCGCCGCAGGGCAAGGGCCAGCGCGCTTTGATCGTCGCGCCGCCGCGCACCGGCAAGACGGTGCTGCTCCAGAACATCGCCCGCGCGATCACCGACAACCATCCCGAAGTGTTCCTCATCGTGCTGCTGATCGACGAGCGGCCCGAGGAGGTCACCGACATGCAGCGCTCGGTGAAGGGCGAGGTCATCTCCTCCACCTTCGACGAGCCGGCGAGCCGCCACGTCCAGGTCGCCGAGATGGTGATCGAGAAGGCGAAGCGCCTCGTCGAGCACAAGAAGGATGTCGTCATCCTGCTCGACTCGATCACCCGTTTGGGCCGCGCCTACAACACGGTGGTGCCGAGCTCCGGCAAGGTGCTGACCGGCGGCGTCGACGCCAATGCGCTCCAGCGGCCCAAGCGTTTCTTCGGCGCCGCCCGCAACATCGAGGAAGGCGGCTCGCTCTCCATCATTGCCACCGCCCTGATCGACACCGGCTCGAAGATGGACGAGGTGATCTTCGAGGAGTTCAAGGGCACCGGCAATTCCGAGATCGTGCTCGACCGCAAGGTCTCCGACAAGCGCATCTTCCCGTCGCTCGATGTCGGCAAGTCCGGCACCCGCAAGGAGGAATTGCTGGTCGACCAGGCGACGCTCAGCAAGATGTGGGTGCTGCGCCGCATCCTCATGCAGATGGGCACGGTCGACGCGATGCAGTTCCTTCTCGACAAGATGAAGGACGCCAAGTCGAACGAGGATTTCTTCGCTTCGATGAATCAATAACGCCGGAGGCGCTGCCGCGTGTTCGATTTCGGCAGCATCTTCACCGCGGCGGGCCTGGTGACGCTCGGTCAGGTGATCCTGATCGACCTCACCATGGCCGGCGACAACGTCGTCATCATTGGCACCTTGACGTCAGGCCTGCCCGCCAAGGATCGGCGGCGGGTGATCATGTTCGGCGTCGGCATGGCGCTGGTGTTCCTGATCGGTTTCGCGCTCGTCGCGACGCAGCTGCTGAAGATTACCGGCCTGCTGCTCGCCGGCGGGCTCCTGCTCCTCTGGGTCGCCTACAACATGTTCCGGGAGCTGCGGCCCAAGCCGCAGGTCACGGCCGACGACCCCGAGACGGAGGCCGTCGAGGGGCCGCCGCCGAGCAAGACCTTCCTGCGGGCGGCGATCCAGGTGACGCTCGCGGATCTGTCGATGAGCCTCGACAACGTCCTCGCCGTGGCGGCCGCGGCGCGCGACCATCCGGCGGTGCTCTTCGTCGGCCTCGCCCTCTCGGTGACTTTGATGGGGCTCGCTGCCAACATCGTCGCCCGCCTCGTCCAGCGCTACCACTGGATCGCCTGGGCCGGCCTGCTGGTGATCCTCTACGTCGCGCTTAAGATGGTCTGGGAAGGCGCCCACCAGTTCGGGCCGACGGCGGCGCTGTTCGCCTGATCAGGGGATCAGGATCGTCGAGCCAGTCGTCGCGCGCGATTCGATCGCGCGGTGCGCTTCGGCCGCTTCGGCAAGCGGAAACCGGCAGCCGATGCGGACCGGCACCTTGTCCTTCTCGATCATCTCGAACAGCCGCGACGCGGACGCGCGCATCTCCTCCTGCGTGGCGCAATAATCGCCGAGGGTCGGCCGGGTGACGAAGGTCGAGCCCGCCTTCAGCAAATCGAGCGCGGTGAAGGGCGGCACGGGGCCGGATGCATTGCCGTAGGTCACCAGCAGCCCGCGCCGGGCGATGGAGGCGAGGGAGGCGCCCCAGCTCGCCTTGCCGACGCCGTCGAACACCACCGGCACGCCCTTGCCGTCGGTCAACCGCCGCACCTCGGCGGCAAGATCGTCCATCGGCACGCAGAGCGATTCGTCGGCGCCGGCTTCCTTCGCCAGCGCCGCTTTCCGGCTGTCGCCGCTATGGGCGATGACGCGCGCGCCGATCGCCTTCAGCCACGGCACCAGGATCGAGCCGACACCGCCAGCCGCGGCGTGGACGAGCACCGACTCGCCTGCCTGCACCCGGGCGCAGCGTTCGACCAGATATTCGACCGTGCAGCCCTTCAGCATTGTCGCGGCGGCGGTTTCGAAGCTGATCGAGTCGGGAAGCTTCACCAGCCGGTCCGCATTCACCTGGCGATGGGTGGCGTAGGCGCCCGGCGGACCGGTGAAATAGCCGACGCGGTCGCCCTCGGCGAAATCCGCGACGTCGTCCCCCACCGCCTCGACCACGCCCGCCGCCTCGCCGCCGAGCCCGGTCGGCATTGGCAGGGGGTAGAGGCCGGAGCGGTGATAAGTGTCGATGAAGTTGAGGCCGATCGCCTCGTGCCGGATGATGACCTTGCGCGGGCCGGGGCGGGGCATGTCGATCGGCTCGGCCTCGAGCACGTCCGGGCCGCCGGTGCGGCGGAGGATGAAGGCGTAGGGGTTGCTCATCCGAGATGCTCGGCGAAGAATTGCTCGGTCCGGCTGTCGGCGAGCCGCGCCGCCTCGTCACTCCGCCGCTTGCCCATTTCGGCGGCGAAGCCGTGATCCTGGCCCGGATAGTCCCACAGGGTGACGCGCGGCTCGTCGTCTAGCCCTTCGTGCATCGCCTTCTGCTGGTCGGGCGTGACGAAATGGTCGGCGCCGGCGATGTGGAGGGCGAGCGGCCGCGCGATCGCGTGCTTCTCGCCGAGCAGGCCGGGAATGCCGACCGCATAATAGCCGACGCTCGCGTCCGTGTCGGTCCGCGCCGCGGTCATATAGGCAAGCCGGCCGCCGAGGCAGTAGCCGACCACGCCGACCTTGCCGGCCCCATTGCCCTTGGCGGGAAGCCGCGCGCGGGCGGCGCGGATCGTCGCCTCGATGTCCTTGATGCCGGTGTCCTGGTCGAACTTGCCCATCAGATCGAGCGCTTCCTTGAACTCGTCCTCAACATCGGGGTCGAGCTCGATGTGGGGCCGCAGCCGCCAGAAAAGATCCGGCGCAACGGCGAGATAGCCTTTCGCCGCCCAATGATCGCATTTGCGGCGGATGCCCTCGTTGACCCCGAAAATCTCCTGGATGACGATAATGGCCGCGCGCGGCGTGCCGGACGGCTCGGCGAGATAGGCGTCGAAGCTGCCGTCGTGGTCGAGCGTCTCGATGCGGATCGTGGCCATGGGCTCCTCCTTGTCTCGCGGCGCGCTTCTATACAGATAGGGACGGTCCGCAACGCCGTATGAGCTCTGAGGAGATGAGCGCCATGAAAGTCACGGTCGATGTCGATTGCACGCCGGAGGAGGCGCGGCGTTTCCTGGGGCTGCCGGACCTCACGCCGGTCCACCAAGCCTATGTCGAGCGCATGCAGAAGGCGGTGACGGACGGCGTCACGCCCGAAAGCTTCGCCGAGCTGGCGCGGGCGTGGGGGCCGATGAGCGAGGCCGGCATGACGATGTGGAAGTCGATGCTCGAAGGGATGTCCGGCCGCCGTGACGGCTGACACAATCTACGCGCTCTCCTCTGGAAGCCCGCCCGCCGCCATCGCATTGATTCGCATCAGCGGGCCGCGCGCCGATGCCGCTCTCGAGCGGCTCGCCGGCAAGCTGCCGCCGCCGCGGGTGGCAACGCTGGCGGAGCTGCAGGCGGATGGGGAGGTGCTGGACCGGGCGCTGGTGCTTCGGTTTCCGGGCCCTGCCAGCGCGACGGGCGAGGATGTCGCGGAGCTTCACCTCCACGGCGGTCGCGCGGTCGTGGCGCGGGTGATGGAGGTTCTGGCGACGTTGGAGGGCCTACGGCCGGCCCAGCCTGGCGAATTCACCCGCCGCGCGTTCGAAAACGGCCGCATCGATCTCGCCGAAGCCGAGGGGCTGGCCGACCTGCTCCAGGCGGAGACGGAGGCGCAGCGGCGCTCCGCCTTGGCCATGGCCGGCGGCGCCCTCAGCCGACGGATCGCGGGCTGGCAGGACCGGCTGCTCGCTTTGGCCGCGCGGCTGGAGGCGGTGCTCGATTTTTCCGATGAAGGGGAAGTCGGAGACGGTCCGGCGGATGGGTGGCAGGACGATCTGGAACGCCTGCTCGGCGAAGTCCGGCAGGCGCTGGCCGCGCCTCCCGCGGAACGGCTCCGCGACGGCGTCCGGGTCGTCATCGCCGGCCCGCCGAATTCCGGTAAGTCTAGCCTTCTCAACTGGTTAGCTGGACGCCAGGCGGCAATCACGTCCGCCATCGCCGGGACGACGCGCGATCTGGTCGAGGCACCGACCGGCATCGGCGGCACCCCATTCCTGCTGGTCGACACGGCCGGCCTGCGGGACACGCAGGACGAGGTCGAGCAGATCGGCGTCGGCCGGGCGCGCGCGAGCATCGGCGCGGCCGACCTGATCCTGTGGCTGGGAACGCCCGGGGACACTCCGGCGCCCGAAAAGTCCCTCCTGGTCCAGTCGAAGATCGATATCTCACCTCCGGATCTTGGGGCCGAAATCCGGGTTTCAGCCGAAACGGGCGAGGGAATGGGCCTGCTCGTCGATCTCCTCATCGCCCGCGCTCGCGCTTTGCTGCCGCGCGAAGGCGAGGCCGCCCTGAATGCACGTCATCGCGAAGCGATCGCGGCGGCCGGCGCTTGTCTCTCCGAAGCAGCGAAGACGGAAGACCTCCTCCTCCGAGCAGAAGCGCTACGTCAGGCGCGCATCGCGCTCGACCGCGTTACGGGCCGCGCCGGTGTCGACGAAATGCTCGATGGGCTGTTCGGGCGCTTCTGCCTCGGCAAGTGACTGTTCCACGTCTATCCCCTTGACATACGTAACTCGGGGTCGTATCGGGAGGCATGAGCAAGAAGCCCCTCACCATCACCCAGTTCTTCCGCCTCTTTCCGGATGACGAGACGTGCCTTCAGCACCTCTTCAATGTCCGGTTCGGCCAAGGCTTCGCCTGCCCCAAGTGTAAGCGACCGTCCAAGTGGTTCCGCATCAAGGCCGAGCGGGCCTATTCCTGCCAGTGGTGCGGCCACCACCTGCATCCGACTGTCGGCACCCCGTTTGAGGCGACCCGCACTCCGCTTCAGCTTTGGTTCTATGCCATCTACCTCTTCACCACGACGCGGCACGGCGTCCCGGCGAAGGAGCTACAGCGCCAGCTCGGCGTCACCTACAAGACGGCGTGGCGCATGGGGCATGAAATCCGCCTCCACATGGCGGACGTTGACGGCGACGATCCGCTCGGCTGTGTCGGCGTCGTGGAGATCGACGAGACCTTTTACGGCGGCGTCGTGAAGGGCAAGGGCTCCGGCCCGCAAATCGAGAACAAGACGATCATCCTCGGAATGGTCGAGCGCGGCGGCGAGGTTCTGACCCGTATCGTGCCGAGCACCCGGAAGCCGTCGATCCTCCCGCACGTCCTCATGAACGTGAAGCGCGGCGCAGAGGTGCATACCGACGCCGCCTATTGCTACGAGAACCTGTCTCTGAACGGCTTCAAGCACTACGCCGTCAATCACAACGTGGGGCAGTATGTCGGCCCGCAGGGCGCGCACACTCAGACGATCGAAGGCTTCTGGTCGCAGCTGAAGCGCGGCATCAACGGCACGCACGTCTCAGTGAGCGGGAAGCACCTCGAAAAGTACGCGAAGGAATTTGAGTATCGGTTCAACCGCCGCGATTGCGGCGAGGCGATGTTTGCGGAGCTGATTTCGACTTTCCGGCCATTGCCTCGATAGTGCGCTCCATCGCGGAGTGGTCGCCCGTCTCGGCTTCCCGCTCCGCGATGAAGTCGGCTAGTTTGCCCTGTTCGCGGGCTTCACGCAGCGACAGGTTCGGTGACTGGCTCGGCAAAGGGAAGATCCAAATTCCTGAGCCGCCAACGCATGGCGGACGGTGACACATGGAAAACTCGGTACATCGATGCCAACCAAGGCGAACCGTCCGGAAGCGGGCTCATCCCGCTTTCTTCTAGGTGCACCTTCCGCACGCATTCCTCCGGCATCAAGAGGTTTGCAGCGAAGCTGTTGGCCTGCTGCTCATGCACCCTGTGGATGTGCGAGTTATAGAGCGGCGCGTGAATGTCGGTACGATACATCGTATTATCATTCACCCCGCCAACGCGATCCAAGATCGAACGATGGAGGACGAAATGGCCTAGCTCGTGCGCCATGGTGAAGCGGCGCCGGTACTCATGCTCACGCCGATTCGCGCGGATGATGTACGTGCCATCGGACTGCCGCTGGACCTGGCCTGAAATCTTTTCTGGAAGGTCGGCTTCGGGTTCGACGCCGACGCCCAAGTTCTGGATCAGCGACACAATGTCGACCGGGTACTCCGAGCGATATTTCCTTAGAAGGTGTTCAAGCTCAGACATTGCTCAGCCCTCCTTCCCTTCCGTGTCGTCCGTTTCCACCCATTCCGCGTCCGTATCGACGGCCACGGCCGTCTCTGTATCATCAATCAAAACCAATGTGAATCGTTCCTGAAGCCTCGCGACCAGCTCCGCGTGCTCAAGGGCGCGGCCTAGGACGACCGGCCCCTCATTGCTCATGTAAAGCCGTAGGTCGTCTGGCAGTCGGCGCTCCACCTCCTCGACGGCAGCGGCGACGGCGGCACTCTTGAAGGCCGTCCATCCGTAGATGATCGCGATGGCGGCTATAATCCCAATGAACGTAAGCACGACTGACAAAACATCAAGGCGCCCGACCGCTTCGGCGGCCGCGACGGAATCAAAGCGGGCGTCAAGCTGTGGAATGAGGTGCGCTTGCCGCAAAGCATCGGCGTTCGTTCGTATCGCCCAAATCAGCCAGAGCGTCGTCAATGCTGAGAAGATCGACAGAAACAGCGCCACTATGCACGCGAGCCGCGTTTTCTGACCGACGCGAATGTCTGAGGCGGGATTGCGCTTTTTTGCCTTCGGATAGGGGATCGTCGAGGACTTCGGGCCCGTTTGCGTCGGCAGCTCTGTCGCGTTTGGCTGGTCCGTCATGCCGGCGATTAACTCCCCTTACGTGCCGGGAGTCAATCAACGTATGCGAGGGGGATAGACGTGGACTGTTCCACGTGGAACAGTTAGAGGCGGCACCGTGAATCGGAATTTCGACATTGTTGTGGTCGGTGGCGGCCATGCCGGCTGTGAAGCCGCGGCCGCGGCCGCGAGGGTGGGCGCGTCGGTGGCGCTCGTCTCCTTCTCGCGCGAGCAGATCGGCGCCATGTCCTGCAACCCGGCGATCGGCGGCCTCGGCAAAGGTCATCTCGTCCGAGAAGTGGATGCGTTTGATGGCCTGATCGCGCGCGCCTCGGACCATGCCGCAATCCACTACCGTCTACTCAACGCGAGCAAGGGTGCCGCGGTACGCGGTCCCCGCATCCAGGCGGATCGCAAACTCTACCGCCAAGCCATTCACGACCTACTGGATGAACAGACCGGGCTCACAATCGTAGAGGGCGAGGCCGAAAGCCTGATCGTCAGTGAAAGCGAGGTCGGCGGCTTGTTGCTAGCGGACGGGCGCAGGCTCACCGCCAAGGCCGTCGTGCTCGCGACCGGCACTTTCCTTGGCGGCAAGCTCCATTTCGGGATGACGAGCTGTGCCGGCGGACGCGTTGGCGAGCGGGCGGCCACCGCGCTCGCCCATCAACTCCGCGCGCTCGGGCTCCCGTTGGCGCGCCTCAAGACAGGCACCCCGCCGCGGCTGGACGGGCGGACGATCGACTGGGCAGCACTGGAACGCCAGGAGTCGGACCGCGGTGGCTGGACGATGTCGCCGATGAGCGGCGGCCGGACCGCGCCCCAGCTTTTCTGCGCGATCACGCGGACCAATGGGCGGACCCACGGGATCATCCGGTCGAACCTCGACCGCTCGCCGCTCTTCGCCGGCGCGATCGAAGGCGTCGGCCCGCGCTACTGCCCCTCCATCGAGGATAAGGTCCACCGCTTCTCAGACCGGGAAGGGCACCAGGTCTTCCTGGAGCCGGAAGGGCTCGAAGACGCCACCGTCTATCCGAACGGGATCTCCACGTCTCTTCCTGCTGACGTCCAGCTCGCCATGGTACGATCGATGGAAGGGCTGGAGCGAGCAGAGATCCTGCAGCCCGGCTATGCGGTCGAATACGATCACGTCGATCCGCGCATCCTGGAGCCGACGCTCGGCGTCCGCGATGTGGAGGGGCTTTACCTCGCCGGTCAAATTAACGGCACCACCGGCTATGAGGAAGCGGCCGCGCAGGGGCTCGTCGCCGGCCTCAACGCGGCCGCCTGGGCTGCCGGCGCGGCGCCGATCCTGTTCGACCGAAGCGATTCCTATATCGGCGTGATGGTCGACGACCTCACGCTTCAGGGGGTCACGGAGCCTTACCGAATGCTGACCGCCCGGGCCGAATATCGCCTCCGCCTGCGTGCCGACAATGCCGAAGCGCGCCTGACGCCGAAGGCGATCGCCGCCGGTTGCGTCTCCGCCGGACGCCGCGCCCACTTCCGCCGCAAGCAGGAGAGGCGGGCGGAGCTCGAAGCGCTGCTTGGGGCTCCGCATTCCGCGGCCGAGCTGGCCGGAAGCGGCATCAAGGTACGGGACGACGGAGTCAGGCGCAGCCTCGCCGAGTGGCTGCGCTTCCCCGAACTCGACATTCAATCGCTCCTCCGCTTGGAGCCGCGGCTTCGCCCCTATTCCGGACCCTTGCTGGACGAGGCCGTCGAGGACCATCGCTACGCGCCCTATGTGGCGCGCCAGCAGGCGGAGATTGTGCGGCTTCGCGCCGACGAGGCGGTCCGCATTCCCTCCGACCTCGATTATGGCTCGATCCCCGGTCTCTCCAACGAGATGGTAGAGCGCCTCTCGGCTGCACGCCCGGTGACACTCGGGGCCGCCGGCCGCGTCCGCGGGATCACACCGGCCGCTCTCGCGGCCATCCTGGTGCACGCCCGCCGTAAGGCGGCCTGATGGACGAGGCGGAGGCGCGGGAGCGGCTTGCTGTTCCACGTGAAACATTGCAGCGGCTCGATTGCTTCGTCGATCTGCTGCGGCAGGAGAATGAGCGGCAGAACCTGGTTTCCCGGGCTTCCCTGGACCATGTCTGGGAGCGTCATATCCTCGATTCCGCCCAGCTCCTCCGATACACTCCTCCCGGAGCGGCGACTTGGATTGACCTTGGCACCGGGGCCGGCTTCCCCGGCTTGGTGATCGCCGCGATGACGTCCGTCCGGCTGACGCTTGTGGAAGGACGGAAACTGCGGGCAGATTTCCTACGCCGTGCCGCAGAGCTGATGGGTCTGACAGACATCGAGATTCTTTGTGCAAAGGCCGAAGCCATCCCTGTGCGGCCCTTCGACGTGATCAGCGCTCGCGCTTTCGCTCCGCTCGACCATCTGCTGACCATCGGGCGCCGCTTTTCCACAGATAAAACGACGTGGATCCTGCCGAAGGGCCGCAACGCGAAGACGGAACTGGAAGCCGCGGACTCTTCGTGGCAGGGTGACCTCCGTCTCGAACCGAGCCTCACCGATCCCGACGCGCAGATCGTCGTCGCGACGGGAGTCCGGCCCAGGAAGAGGGGAAAAGGCGCCCGATGATCCGCATCGCCGTCGCGAACCAGAAAGGGGGGGTCGGCAAGACCACCACGGCGATAAACCTCGCCACCGCTCTGGCGGCGACCGGCTTGCGCGTCCTCCTCGTCGACCTCGACCCGCAAGGCAATGCCTCGACCGGCTTCGGCATCGGCCAGGCGCTGCGCGACCGCAACAGCTATGACCTCCTGACCGGCGACAGCTCGGTCGAGGAAGCCGCCGTTCCGACCAAGGTGCCGCGGCTCGACCTGGTGCCGGCGACGGTGGACCTCTCCGGGGCCGAGATCGAGCTGGTCGACTTCGCCGAGCGGACCCATCGCCTCGACAAGGCGCTGGCGGCGACACCGCCGAGCCGTTGGGACGTCTGCCTGATCGACTGTCCACCCTCGCTCGGCCTGCTGACGATCAACGCCCTTGTCGCCGCCCAATCGATCCTCGTGCCGCTCCAGGCGGAATTCTTCGCGCTTGAAGGGCTGAGCCAACTCCTTCAAACCATTGAGAGAATCCGCGCCCGGTTCAATCCGGAGCTATCGATCATGGGGGTGGCGCTGACCATGTACGACCGCCGCAACAATCTCTCGTCGCAAGTCGCCGACGATGTTCGAGCCTGCCTCGGCAAAGTCGTGTTCGACACCATGATTCCGCGCAACGTGCGGCTATCCGAAGCACCGAGCCACGGCGTGCCGGCGCTGATCTACGACCATCGCTGTTCCGGCTCCGAGGCGTATATTGCCCTCGCCCGCGAGCTGCTCGCCCGCCTGCCCAAACGCGCGGCCGCGGCATGAGCGACGAGAGCCCCGCCGCCCGCCGCCGTCCGTCCGGCCTCGGCCGCGGCCTTTCGGCCCTGCTCGGTGATGTCGCGCAGGAGGCGCCGGTCGCCGGCGGCGCACCCCGCGGGGGCGTCCAGATGATGCCGGTCTCCTCGATCGAGCCGCATCTCGACCAGCCCCGCCGTCATTTCGACGAAGCCGCGCTCGACGAGCTCGCCGCCTCAATCGAGGCGCGGGGGTTGATCCAGCCGATCGTCGTCCGCCCGCACGGCCACCGCTACCAGATCGTCGCCGGTGAGCGGCGTTGGCGCGCGGCGCAGAAGGCGCGGCTGCACGAAGTGCCGGTGGTCGTCCGCGACTTCAGCGACGCCGAGACGCTCGAAGTCGCCCTGCTCGAGAATATCCAGCGCCAGGATCTCAATGCGATCGAGGAGGCCGAGGCCTATCAGCGCCTGATCGACGAATATGGGCACACCCAAGAGGCGCTGGCGAAGATCGTCAACAAGTCACGCAGCCACGTCGCCAATTTGTTGAGATTGCTCGACCTTCCGGAGAATGTGCGGAAGCTCGTGGTGACGGGCGAGCTCAGCATGGGCCACGCCCGCGCCCTGGTCACCGCGATCGATCCCGAGGCGCTGGCGCAGGAGGTGGTCGCGAAGGGGTTGTCCGTCCGCGACACCGAAAAGCGCGCCAAGTTCGGTAAGCCGGGGCGCGAGCGGCAAGGGCGGCTCAGCTACAGGAACGCGAGCGCCGACATCGAAGCGCTGGAGCGGCAGCTCGGCGACCTGCTCGGTCTGAGCGTGCGGATCACGCACAAGCCCGACGGCGGCTCGGTCGCCCTCCATTATTCGAGCCTCGATCAGCTCGACATGATCTGCCAGCGGCTGAGCGGCGAGCGGATCTAGTTCAGCGTAAACGGGCCGCCTGGCGGGCGATGGCGAACAGCTCCTCGTCGACGGCGGATGCGCCTATCGCGCCGGCGGCCTTCATCTGCCGCTCCGCCTCCAGCAGCCGGCCGATGCTGCGGGCGATGACATCCGAGCGCCAGCGCCCCACCTGCTGCGACACGGAAGGCTTCTCCTTCCAAAACAAGGACTTGCCTTGTGACGCCATGACGGCATCGACGCTGTTGCCGCGCTCCACTTCCGCGCGGAGGCGCGCGAGCAGGCTCATCCGCCGCAGCACGGCGCGGAGGATCGGAATGCCCTCGACGCCTTCGCTTTCCAGCCGCAGCAGCTCTTCCTGGAGCAGCTTCACATTGCCGCTGCCGACGCTCTCGACCAGCCGGCTGAGGTCGGCCTCGCCGGCATCGGCGCCGACGGCGTCCAGCGCCTCGTGTTCGAGCGGCTGCGGCCGCTCCGGCGCGGCGTCAAGGTAGAGGGCGAGCTTGCGCAGCTCCTGCTCCAGCACGTCGCGATTGCCACCGGACGCCGCAATGAGGCGGCGGGCCACGTCCGGGCGAATGATGAGACCGAAGGCGCGTCCGAGCTCGCTCGCCAGCCGGTCCGCCTCCTGCCCCTCGGGCAGGTAGCTGGCGAAAGCGAGCGCCGCGGGATGGGCGAGGGCGAGCTTGAGCAGCTTCGAAGCCGGCTTGAGCCCGCCCGCAACCAGGACGACCGGATTGGTCGCGGCGGGTGCTTCGAGCAGCGCCTCGACGGCCGCCGTGCATTCGTCCCCCGCCGGCTCGACCACGATGTAGCGCGCGCCGCCGAACAGCGAGATCGAGGCGGCCTCGTCGGCCAGGCGAGCGGGATCTCCACGAAGCTCCGCGCCGCTCAGCTCGGTCCGCTCCGCTTCGGCGCCCATGGTTGCGGCGAGGCGTCGCGCCAGCGCGCGCGAGCCGGATTCGTCGGGGCCGTAGAGAAGGAAGAAAGGGTGGCCGGCGGGCGCGGCGAGGCCGCGTTCGATCTGCCCGCGATTGGCCTTCACCGCGCCCCGGCGGGCACGGGCGCCGGGGCGGCCGCCGTCGAAGGGCCGCCGCGCCGGACGTAGAGGGCGATTCGGGTGACGATTTGGTCGGCAACGATCTTCGACAGCCGCTCGAGCGCGGTCTGCTCGGCCGCCACATTGGCGTAATCGGAGGACACCACGTCGATGCCGACGTCCGACCCCGCGGTGGCGTCGAGCACCACCGTTCCCTTCTCCATCTCGACCAGTTGGTAGCGGGCCCGGAGCGTCCGCCGCTCGCGAGTCTCCGACAGATCCTGCCGCACGCCGAAGCCGACGAGGCTGTCGTCGAGCGCGACGACCAGCCGATAGCGGCTCGGCTGTCCGGCGCTATTGCCGAGCCGGTCCTGCAGTGCCGTCCGCACAAGCCAGCCCGAACGTCCCTCGATCGGCGCGACCTCAACCGAATGCAGGGTCTGGACGACCGGGCCTGCGCTGCCACCCCCATAGAGCGGCGTCAGGCCGCAGCCGGAGAGGGCGCCGGAGAGGGCCAACGCCGCCGCGAGGGCGAACCCGCTCCTCATGCGACGAGGTTCACAAGCCGGTCCGGCACGACGATCACCTTCTTCGGCGCCTTGCCCCCCAGGCTACGCGCGACATTGTCCGAAGCCAAGGCGAGCGCCTCCAGATCCTCGCGGCTGGCGCCCTTCGGCGCGTTCAGCGTGTCGCGCAGCTTGCCGTTGACCTGGATCGCGATCGTCACTTCGTCATCGACCAGCAAAGCGGCATCCGCCTCCGGCCATTGCGCGTCCGAGACCAGCCCTTCCTTACCCAGCGCCGACCACGCCTGCTCGGCGATGTGCGGGGCCATCGGGGCGACCAGCCGCACCATCGTCTCGACCGCCTCGCTGCGGGCGGGGGAGGGAGGCGCCTTCTCGACTGCGGTGGCGAGCTCGTAGAGATTGGCGACCGCCTTGTTGAAGGCGAGGCTCTCGATGTTCGTGCCCACCGCGGAAATGGTCTGGTGGAGCTTGCGGGTGAGCGGCTTGTCGTCGCCCGAATTGTCGCCGGAGGTGCCCAGCCACGAAGAGGGACCGCGCTCCGCTTCCTCGATGGCGAGCCGCCAGACGCGCTGGACGAAGCGCCAGCTGCCCTGGATACCCGCCTCGCTCCACTCGAGGTCGCGCTCGGGCGGGCTGTCGGAGAGCATGAACCAGCGCACCGCATCCGCACCATATTGGTCGACGATCGGCTCCGGATCGACCGTGTTGCGCTTCGATTTGGACATCTTCTCGGTCCGGCCGGTCTCGGCCGGCTCGCCCGTCGCGGCGACCACCAGCTTGCCGTCGCGCCGCTCGACCTCGTCCGGCGAGAGCCAGCGTCCATCAGGTGCGCGATAGGTTTCGTGGGTCACCATGCCTTGGGTGAAGAGGCCCTTGAACGGTTCCTCGATATCGAGCCGCCCGATCCGCCGCAGCGCCCGCGTCCAGAAGCGGGCGTAGAGCAGGTGCAGGATCGCATGCTCGACGCCGCCGATATATTGGTTGACGGGCAGCCAGCGCTCCGCCTGCGCCCGGTCGAACGGCGCGTCCGCCGGCTGACTGGCGAAGCGGATGAAATACCAGGAGGAATCGACGAAGGTGTCGAGCGTGTCCGTCTCCCGCCGCGCGGGCGAACCGCATTTGGGGCAGTCGACGTTCGCCCAGCTCGGATGCCGATCGAGCGGATTGCCCGGAATGTCGAAGCTGATGTCCTCCGGCAGCACGACCGGAAGCTGGTCGCGCGGCACCGGCACCGCGCCGCAGGCCTCGCAGTGGATGATCGGGATCGGCGTGCCCCAGTAACGCTGGCGCGACACGCCCCAGTCGCGCAGCCGCCACACAATCGTGCCCTCGCCCCAGCCCTCGCCTTCCGCACGTGCGATCACCTCGCGAATCGCATCTTCGGCGCTGAGTCCGTCCAGGAACTCGCTGTTCACCAGCCGTCCGGGGCCGGAATAAGCTTCGTCACCAATGGGCTCTGCCGCTTCTTCCGGCGTCGGTGCGACGACGCGGGTCACCGTCAGGCCATATTTTCGGGCAAAATCGAGGTCGCGCTGGTCGTGCGCCGGCACGCCCATGATCGCGCCTGTACCGTAGTCCATCAGCACGAAGTTCGCGACGTAGAGCGGCAGCGTGATCGCGGCGTCCAGCGGGTGGCGGACGCGAAGGCCCGTGTCGAATCCCTTCTTCTCCGCCGTCTCCAACTCCGCGGCGGTGGTGCCGCCCTGCTTGCACTCCGCGATGAAGGCGGCGAGCGCCGGATCGTGCTCGGCAAGCGCCGCCGCGATCGGATGGTCTGGCGAAAGCGCGGCGAAGCGGGCGCCGAAGATCGTGTCGGGCCGCGTCGTGAACACCTCGAATCCGGCGAAGCCGTCGATTGGCGATTCGAGATCGAAGCGGAAGCGCAGGCCCTGGCTCTTGCCGATCCAGTTCTCCTGCATCAGCCGCACCTTGTCCGGCCATTGGTCGAGCGTATCGAGTCCGTCGAGCAATTCCTCGGCGAAATCGGTGATCTTGAGAAACCACTGGCTGAGCTTGCGCCGCTCGACGAGCGCGCCCGAACGCCAGCCGCGGCCGTCGATGACCTGCTCGTTGGCGAGCACGGTCATATCGACCGGGTCCCAGTTCACCTCGCTCTGCTTGCGATAGACGAGTTCGGCTTCGAACAGATCGAGGAACAGCGCCTGCTCGTGGCCGTAATAGGCCGGATCGCAGGTCGCGAATTCCCGGCTCCAGTCGAGCGCGAAGCCGAGCCGCTTCAGCTGCGCCCGCATCGTGTCGATGTTCGACCAGGTCCAGTCGCCGGGATGGACCTTCTTCTCCATCGCCGCATTCTCGGCCGGCATGCCGAAGGCATCCCAGCCCATCGGGTGCAGGACCTCGAAGCCCTTCATCCGGCGATAGCGGGCGAGGACGTCTCCCATCGTGTAATTGCGGACATGGCCCATGTGGATGCGCCCCGACGGATAGGGGAACATCTCCAGGACATAGGATCGCGGCCGCGCGCTGCTGTCGGAGGCGTGGAAGGTGCCCCGTTCCTCCCAGACCTTCTGCCAGTGCGCGTCGGCCTCGAGCGGGTTGAAGCGCGCTGCCATGGGAAAATGAGTCCTCTAGCGCGCGATGGCGGTCCGGCGAAGGTCGCGGGCGCGGGTGAGGATGATGTCCTCGAGCCGCTGTACGGTCGCGGCGGCGACCGGCGCATCGACCCAGATGCCGCTGGTCAGCACCTGGCGCGAAGCGGCAACGCGCAGCGCATCGGCGCGCAGGTCGCGGTCGAGGATCGAGGCGGTGACCTTCACCCGCTCGTTGGGCGAATTGGGATTGGTGTACCAGTCGGTCACGATGACGCCGCCGTTCGAATCCACCTGCGCCATCGGGGCGAAGGAGAGCGTGTCGAGCGCCGCGCGCCACAGATAGGCGTTGACCCCGATCGTGGTCACCTGGGAGGCGGCGAGATCCGCGTGCCGCTCCCGCTGTGCGGCATTGCGGCCGCCGAGGCCATGGTGGGAGGCGGCGCAGGCCGAAAGCGTAAGGCCGCCGGCAATCACGAGGCCGAGGGAAACAGCGCGAAGCATAGAGACTCTGTCCTTGGAAACGAACGGGGGGCACCGCCGTTATAGAGGGCGGCGCGCGTGCGGCAAGCCGTCTCTGGACGGTGCGCCGCGGCGTCGATGCGCGCGGGTTCAGGCGAGGAACGTTCATCCGCCCGACAGATCGGCTGTGGAAAAGATGCAACATGCCGAGATGATTCGCCCTTTTCTGAAGCGGATCACTGGTTTGGCGGGCGGCGAAGGACTACATCCCGCTCGTTACGGGAGTCGAATGGGGTCATGAAGGTCGGAGCCGTCATGGGAACGGGATGCGCAGCGCTCGCCGCGCTGTCGCTCGTCCTGACGCCTGCGATGGCCGCCTCCAGCGAAAACAACCGCTTGCCCAAGCCGCATCTCAACATCGTCATTCGTCCGGGCGGTTTCACGCCCGCCATCACCGATCCGCGCCTCGCCGCCGAGCTCGCCCGTCGCGGCCTGCAGCCGAACAGCTTCCGCCTCACCCCGGCGACGATTGCGCTGGGCAACGGCAAGAAGGCGGTCCGGGTCGCCGTCCGTGCCCGCGCCGGGGCCGAGGCCGATCCGGTCCACCATGTCAGCGCGCCATCGCAGCTGTCGGTCACCGCGATCACGCCCACCGTCTACAATCTCGGCCTCTCGCTGGGCTGGAAGCGCTTCGCCCTCTCGGGTGACGTCGACCACGTTCGCGGCGGCACCATTCCCGGCGGTCGCGAGGCGGCCCAGCTGGGCGTCAGCTATTCGCTCAGCCGCTTCACCGCCCGGGTCGAGGCCGCCGCTTCGCGCGCCGATCCCGATACCCCGCCCCTGCTCGCCGACAACGATTCCTATACGGTGGGCGTCGGCGGTTCCTATCGTCTCGCCCACAATCTCGACCTGACCGGCGGCGTCCGCTACAAGATCCAGCACGACCGGCTCGAGCCGCTGACCGACCAGCGGCGCGACAGCCAGGCCGTCTATATCGGCACCGCCTTCCGCTTCTGATCGCCGCTCCAGGCGTCGATCCCCGCCCAGCCATAAGCACCGACCGCCTTCAGGCTGCGCCAGCGGCGTGAGTCCATGCCGCCGAGCGCAATCACCGGGATGCGGGATCGATGCGCCAGCAGGCCGAAGCGCACGCGGCCGAGGGTGCGCGCGTTCGGGTGTGAGCGGGTCGGAAAGACGGGGGAAAGGAAGACGAGTCCGGCGCCGTGACGTTCGGCAGCCTTCAACTCCACCAGATTGTGCGCCGATGCCGTACGGAAACCGCCCCTGCCGCGCCCATTATGAACCCCGTCGGCGCCCAAAAAAGAGCCATCGGCACCCACCAGCACGAACCGCTTTCGCCGGGCGACCTTGTGAACACGCCCGAAAAGCCGCCGCCGTTCCGCGGCGGACAAACCATAGTGACGAAAGACGATCCCCGCGCCGCGCGGCAGCCGCTCCAACGCCGTCCACAGCGCCTCCTCCTGCCGCTCGTCCGTCATCAGCCAGAGGCGCGGCAGAGGCTGGCGGCGCTGCATAGCGCTTTCTATAGCAGCCGCCATGGACGGCGCATCATCCGCGGAACGGCTGGCTGAGGTCCGGGCGCGAATCGACAAGGCGGCGCGGCTGGCGGGACGACCGGCGGAGAGCGTCACGCTCATCGCCGTCTCCAAGACCCACCCGGCCGAGGCAATCCGGCCTCTGATCGGAGCGGGCCAACGCGTCTTCGGGGAAAACCGGGTGCAGGAGGCGGAGGCGAAGTGGCCGGCGCTCAAGGCGGAGCATCCCGACGTCTCGCTTCACCTGATCGGGCAGCTCCAGTCGAACAAGGCCGAGGATGCGATTGCCCTGTTCGGTGCAATCCATTCGGTCGATCGGCCGTCGCTGGTCGACGCCCTCGCCAAGGCGATGGGCAAGTCGGGCCAACGGCCGGATTGTTTCCTCCAGGTCAATATCGGCGACGAGCCGCAGAAAGGGGGCTGCGCGACAGCCGACCTGCCGGATCTGCTCGACAAGGCGCGCGAGGCCGGCCTGCCGGTCGTGGGCCTCATGTGCATCCCGCCTGCGGACGTTGAGCCGGCGCCCTATTTCGCCTTGCTTGCCAAGCTCGCGCGACGTCATGGCGTCACTGGCCTCAGCATGGGCATGTCGAGCGATTATGAGACGGCGGTGATGATCGGCGCCACCCATGTCCGCGTCGGCACCGCCTTGTTCGGAGAACGCCACTGAGATTCGAGGCGCTGATTTTCGATTTCGACGGCGTGCTGCTCGAAAGCGAATTTGCCGGCAACCGGCAGATCGCCGAATGGCTGACCGAGGTGGGGCATCCGACCTCAGTCCAGGAGGCGATGGACAATTTCATGGGCCTTGCCGGCCCCGCCTTCATCGAGGCGATTGAGCGATGGATCGGCCGCCCCCTGCCGGACGGCTTCCATGCCGCGCGTGCGGCGGAGGACCGGCGTGCGCTCGCCGAAGGACTGGAAGAGGTGCGCGGCGCCGTCGCCTTCATCCGGGGCCTGCCGCCGGACCTGCCGCGGGCCGTCGCCTCGTCGAGCTCGACCCGCTGGATAAAGCAGCATTTGCGGCATCTCGGGCTGGAGGAGGCGTTCGGAGACAAGGTGTTCAGCGGCCGCGAGCATGTCGCGCACGGCAAGCCGGCGCCGGACCTTTATCTCCATGCCGCCGGCGCGCTCGGCGTTGAGATCGGCCGGGCCGCGATCATCGAGGATTCGCCGGTCGGGGTTCAGGGCGCGCTCGCCTCGGGCGCGACGGTGATCGGGCTGGTCGCCGGCCGCCACTGCGCGCCCGATCATGCCGATCGGCTCCGGGACCTCGGCGTGCGGCACATCGCCCGAAATTTCGACGAGCTGGCGGCGCTGCTCGCCTAGAGGCGGTGGCCGCTGCGGCTCTTCTTCGTCTCCAGATAGGCGGCGTTGTGAGGATTGCTCGCCGTTCGCAGCGGCACCTGCTCGACGACGCGAATGCCGGCCGCCTCCAGCCCCGCCGCCTTGCGCGGATTGTTGGTGAGCAGCCGCACCTCCTCCTGCCCGAGCCGCTTCAGCATCGCCGCGGCGACCGTGAAATCGCGCTCGTCGTCGGCGAAGCCGAGGCGGAGATTCGCGTCGACCGTGTCGAAGCCCTGGTCCTGCAGCGCGTAAGCCCGCAGCTTGTTGACGAGGCCGATGCCCCGCCCCTCCTGACGCAGGTAGAGCAGGATACCCCAACCGGCCGCCGCCATTGCCTCGATCGCGGTGTCGAGCTGGGAGCCGCAATCGCATTTGAGCGATCCGAGCACGTCGCCAGTCAGGCATTCGCTGTGGAGGCGCACGAGCGGCGGTTTCCCGTGGGGCGCGCCGACCAGCAAAGCGACATGCTCGGCGGCATCCTCGGCGGCGCGGAAGGCGACGATCTCGGCCTGCTCGGCGAAGCGCGTCGGTAGCTTCGCGCGCGAGGCGATCGACAACGTCAGCGCATGGTCCACGGCCTCGACGGCGTCCGAAGCCAGCGAGACGGCGTCGTCCCCGGCCGAGCCGCCGATGAAGAAGGCGGGCAGGAGCCCCGAACGGCGGGCGAGGGTCAGCGCCGCCCGCGCCGCTTCGTCCGCGCCGAGGCCGACGGTCCTGAACGGCCCCTTGAGCGGATTGGCGAGATCGAGCGCGGGGTCGGCGATCGCCGTCGCTTCGTCGAGACCGATCCAGCTCTGGCGGGCGACGCGCACCGGGCCGGTCGGCACCGCCTCGCGCTGGTTGGCGAGCTTCAGCGTCACCGCACGGGGGCCGGAAATGAGGAGATCGGCCGGCTCGGGCGTGTCGAAGGCGGCGAGCGTTGCCGCGTCGGCGGTCTCGACGGCGAGGAAGCCGGTGCCGTCGATCAGGATCGGCCAGCCGCGCCGGAGCGCGTCGGCGGCGCGAGCGGCGTCGCGCCCGCCGCTCAAATGGCGAACTCGGTGACGAGCGGCACGTGGTCGGACGGCCGCTCCCAGTTCCGGCAGGGCTCATGCACCTTATGGCCAACAGCGTGCTTCGCCACGTCCGGCGTCGCCCACATATGGTCGAGACGGCGGCCGCGATCGTTCTTCGTCCAGTCCGGCGAGCGGTAGCTCCACCAGGTGTGGAGGCGCCCCGGCGCCGGGTAGAAATGGCGGCCGAGATCCACCCAGTCGTTGCTCTGCTGGAGCTTGGTCAGCGCCTCGACCTCGACCGGCGTGTGGCTGACGACGTTGATCAGCTGCCGGTGGCTCCAGACGTCGCATTCGAGCGGCGCGACGTTGAGATCGCCGACGAGGATGCTCGGCTCGCGGCACGTCTCGGACCAGAGGGTCATGCGGGCGAGGAAATCGAGCTTCTGCCCGAATTTGACGTTCACCTCCCGGTCGGGAATGTCGCCGCCGGCGGGAACGTAGACGTTCTCGAGCTTGATCCCGCATTCCAGCCGCACACCCACATGGCGCGCCTCGCCGTTCGCCTGCCAATCGTGCCGATCCTCCTCGCGAAGCGGCACGCGGCTGAGGATGGCGACGCCGTGATGCATCGGCTGGCCGCGGAGGATCTGGTGCGTGTAGCCGAGGCCGTGGAACAGCGCCCGCGGGAAGATGTCGTCGACCACCTTGGTCTCCTGCAGGCACAGGATGTCGGGCGCTTCCTCGCGCAGGAATTTTTCGACAATGGGAATCCGCGCCCGGACGGAATTGATGTTCCAGGACGCGATCTTCAACGTGGAGGCCATATCCGGCATTTAGGGATGCGGGTCTTTGCTGTCGATGTTTGCGGCCGCGCGGACATGGAAAGGCCCCCGCTCCGGGGGCGTGGAACGGGGGCCAACCAAGCGTTTGGTACGCGAGGCGCGATTGCGGCGGCGGCTCGAGCAACAGGGGGAAATCCCGAGAAACCCTCCGCAAGCGCAGAGCCGTTTCTAGCGCTCCGTTCCTGTCGCCCGGATGAATAAAGCCGGGTTTTTAACCTTTCGGACCGCGCCCGCGCGGGTCCTCGAACCGGAAGGCGCTGTCGGCGACGGCGACGTTGAAGCGCGGATTGGAGAGGCGGATGGTGGTGCGGTTGTTCTGCGCGTCGACGATGGTCCAGCCTTCGAGCGTCAGCCCGGCGGGGCCCGCACCCTTCGCAAAGCCGAGCGTGATGGTGCCGAATTGCGGCTTCTTTGGATCGCGCGCCTCGACAACAATGGTCTGCGGATCGTCACGGATTACCCTGGCAATGCGGCTGAGATCCGGATTGGCGCTGAGGAGCACCGAATAAGGGGAGTTGGCGATCGGCAGACGCGTCTTCTGATTCACTGTATAGTCGATAAAATAGATCTGCTTGCCGTCGCCGACGAGCAGCATGCGTGGGCCGCCCTGATATTCGAAGCGGATCCGGCCGGGCTTTTTCAGGATGAGCGTGCCGTTCCGTATCTCGCCGCGCCGGTCGGTCTGAGTGAAGCTCGCCGTCATCGTGTCGACCGCCTGCAGATGCGCCTGCACCTGCGCGAGCGGCGCCGGCGCGGCGGCCACCGCCTGCGGCATGGCGAGCACGAGTGCGGGAACGAGGGCGAGCGTTTTCAAACGCGACATGAGAGACTCCAAATTCTGCGGATCTGGCGTTGCGCCTAGAGACGCCGAATTGAATGCGCACTGAACCCGACAGGTTCCGGCGGCGCTGAACCTCAGATCGGCCGCCCCTCCGGATCGACCAGCACCTCGCGGCGGCCGACATGGTCGGGGGCGCTGACGATGCCGTCCTTCTCCATCCGCTCGATCAGGCGCGCGGCATTGTTGTAGCCGACGCGGAGCTGGCGCTGGAGATAGGACGTGGAGGCCTTCTGGCTCTCCGCCACCGTCTGCACCGCCTTGCGGTAGAGCTGCGCCTCGGGATCGTCCTCGCCGGTCGGCTGGCCCTCGAACATGTAGCCGCCGTCCTCGGGCTCCTCGGTGACCGCCTGGACATATTCGGGCTTGCCCTGAGTGCGCCAATAATCGGCGACCGCGCGCACCTCCTCGTCGGAGACGAACGGGCCGTGGACGCGGGCGATCTGCTTGCCGCCGGGCATGTAGAGCATGTCGCCCTTTCCGAGCAGCTGCTCGGCGCCCTGCTCGCCGAGGATAGTGCGCGAATCGATCTTCGAAGTGACCGCGAAGCTGATCCGGGTCGGCAGGTTCGCCTTGATGACGCCGGTGATGACGTCGACCGACGGCCGCTGCGTCGCCATGATCAGGTGGATTCCGGCCGCGCGCGCCTTCTGCGCCAGCCGCTGGATCAGGAACTCGACCTCCTTGCCGGCCGTCATCATCAGATCGGCGAGCTCGTCGACCACGACAACGATCTGGGGGAGGACGTCATAGTCCATCTCCTCCATCTCGTATTTGGGCTGGCCGGTCTCGGGATCGTAGCCGGTCTGGACGCGGCGGCCGAGCGACTGGCCCTTGGACTTGGCCTCGCGCACCTTGGCGTTGAAGCTGGAGAGCTGGCGCACCCCGATCGACGCCATCATCCGGTAGCGCTCCTCCATCTGCTCGACCGTCCATTTGAGTGCGCGGATCGCCTTGGGCGGCTCGATCACGACGGGCGAGAGCAGATGGGGGATGTCGTCGTAGATGCTGAGCTCGAGCATCTTCGGGTCGATCAGGATCATTTTGCACTGCTCCGGCGTCAGCCGGTAGAGCAGCGACAGGATCATGCAGTTGAGGCCGACCGACTTGCCCGAGCCGGTGGTGCCGGCGACGAGCAGGTGTGGCATCGGCGCCAGGTCGGCGACGACCGGATCGCCGGCGATGTTCTTGCCGAGCACGATCGGAAGCTGCGCGACCTGGTCCTCGAACGCGTGGCTGGAGATCAGCTCCGAGAGCACGACCATCTCGCGCTTGGCGTTGGGCAGCTCGATGCCGATCACGCTGCGGCCGGGGATGGTCGCGACGCGGGCGGAGAGCGCCGACATGTTGCGGGCGATGTCGTCGGCGAGCTGGATGACGCGGCTGGCCTTGATCCCGCTCGCCGGCTCCAGCTCGTACATGGTGACGACGGGTCCGGGGCGAACCTCGACGATCTCGCCTTTGACCGAGAAATCCTCGAGCACCGATTCGAGCAAACGTGCATTGCGTTCGAGGCTTGCCTTGTCGAGCGTCGCGTTCACCGGCGGCGGCGGCGGGGTGAGCAGGTCGAGCGGCGGCAGCTGGTAGGAATCGCCGAGGGCGAGCGAAGCCTGGCGGTCGCGCGGGCTGGTCCGCGGCCGCTCGGGCGCTTTCACCCGGTCGGCGATGACGGTCCGCGGCGGCTCGGCCGGGGCGACAACGGGTGCGCGCGCGGGGCGTGTTGCCGGCAGCGAGTCCTCCTCATCGTCGTAATCGACGTAGGCCACATCCAGCGCGGTCCGCTCGCGCCCGACGCGGCGCGAGAGCAGCCAGCCTCGCTCCTCGCCCGTCAGCGCCAGGCCGAACCAGCAGCAGGTCGCGCCGGCGGCGACGGTCAGAACGATCGCGGCGATGCGGAAGGGCGGGACGATGCCCGGCACGCCGATCGCGCCGATACCCCACTCGATGGCCTTGCCGAGCGACAGGCCGAAGGCACCGCCCCAGCCGGCGGGCAGGCCATTCACCGCTTCGCCTGAAATCAGGGCCGCGCCGGCGCCGACCAGAACCATCCCCAGCACGGTGAGCAGGACGGATTTGAGCCAGCGCCCAGCACCGACGCCGCGCGCGATCCGGAAGCCCTGCAGCGCGACCAGAGGCAGCAGCAGGACCGAAATCAATCCCCACAGGCTGAGCAGCAGGTCGGCGCTCCAGGCGCCGGGCGCGCCTATCCAGTTGCGCACCGGCCCAGCCGCCGCCGTGTTGAGCGACGGATCGGTTGGATGGTAGCTGGCCAGCGCCAGCGCCGCGAGCAAGGCGGCCCCGCCCATGGCGCCGCCGATCAGCATCGCCCAGGTCCGCTTCACGCTCTTCTTCACTCCGGAGCGCCATTGCGCCAGCCGTTCCGGCCGGGCCTCCCGCGCAATCGTCGCTGCCATATTGGCCCCCAAATGTTCCGCGGATGGTTAATGCGCCCGCGGTGACTCCCCGGTCAAGCGCTTGGCGTTGCACGCTTGCATCGGTAGGAGGAGAAAATGGAGCGCACCGACGTCATCATCCTCGGCGGCGGCCTCATCGGGCTGACGTTGGCGATCGCGCTGGATCGCCACGGCCTCTCTTCGACCGTCATCGATCCCGCCGATCCGGAGAAGATCGCCGCACCCGCCTTTGACGGCCGCGCCACCGCCATCGCCAGCGCCTCCTGGCGGATGCTGGAGGCGATCGGCGTCGCCGGCCGGCTGGAGGGGGAGGGCTGCCCGATCCGCTCGATCCGGGTGAGCGAGGGGCTGGAGCCCGGCGGCATCGTCTTCGAAACGGCCGAGGACGACGATCCGCTCGGCATCATGGTCGAGAACCGGCGGCTGCGCGCCGTCCTGCACGAAGCGGCGAGCGCGGCGAAGCGCGTGACGCTGCTCATGCCCGCTCGCGCCGCCGACATTGTGCGCGTCACCGCCGGCGTGCGGGTGGCGCTGGACGACGGGCGCGTGCTGACGGCGCCGCTGCTCGTCGGTGCGGAAGGCAGGAACTCGCCCACGCGCGAGGCGGCGGCCATTCCGGTGGCCCGCTGGCGCTACGATCATGCGGCGATCGTGGTTACCGTCGATCATGAGCGGCAGCACGAGAATGTCGCTTACGAGATATTCTATCCGACCGGCCCGTTCGCGATCCTGCCGATGCTGCCGGGCACGCGCTCGGCAATCGTCTGGTCGGTGCCCGCAGGCGATGCGGCGGCGGTGATCGACCTGCCGGACCGGGCGATGGCGGCCGAGATCGAAAAGAGGATGGGCGGCTTTCTCGGCAAGGTCACGCTGGCCGGCGCCCGCTGGACCTATCCGCTCGGCTTCCATCATGCGGCGAAGATGACGGGCGAGCGCCTCGCTCTCGCCGGCGACGCGGCGCACGGCATCCATCCGATCGCCGGCCAAGGGCTCAACCTCGGCATGCGCGACGCCGCCGCGCTTGCCCAGGTGCTGGTCGAAGGCGCCCGGCTCGGCATGGATCTCGGCGACGCGCAATTGCTCGCGCGCTACGAACGCTGGCGCAGCCTCGACACCTTCATGGTCGCCGCCGCGACGGACGGCCTCACCCGCCTCTACGGCGTCCCCGGCCGCGCCGCCTCGGCAATCCGACGCTTCGGGATGGGCCTCGTCCAGCGGATCGGGCCCTTGAAGGACCAGTTCATGGCGGAAGCGCGCGGCGAGAGCGGCGACTTGCCGCTGCTGCTGAGGGGCCTGCAAATCTAACGCGGGAGGGAGCAATGCTGCACGTCACGCTGAACGGGCTGGGGCCGCCGGGCTTCGTTCCTTCCGAACGGCTGGAGCTCGACTTGACGGTGGCGGAGCGAAGCTACCCGCCCGCGCAGCGTGTCGCCATGCACGACGCGCGGCCGCTGCAGGCGGCGGCGGAATCGGAAGCCGCCTTCTTCGCCGCCCATGGCTTCGTCCTGCTCCGCCACGAAAGTGCGGTGCGGGATTGGGAGCCGAATGTAGCCAATCCGCCGGACAGCGAGATCGGCCGCCTCTATCTCGGCGAGATCGAAGCGGTCATCCGCGAGCGGCTGCTGCCCGGGCGGCGGCTGCTGATCTGGCAGCACCCGATCCTGGTGCGACGGGGCGAAGGGACCTCGACGCCGCAATACGGCACCGGCGTGCACCAAGACCACGCGCTCACGCCGGACGACTATCAGGTCAACGTCGCCGCCTTCGCGGGCGAGAGGGTGGGCGCGATGTGGCGCGCGCGCTACGAGCAGGACGACGTCCTTGGCTTCATGTCGATCAACTTCTGGCGCACGACCAACATGGAAGGGCCGCTTCGTCACATGCCGCTCGCCGTCTGCGACCCGACCAGCGTGGCGGCCGATGAGGTTATCCAGTTCGCCATGAAGGGGATCGCCCCGGAGGGCCGCGTCACCCATACGATGGGCCTCTGCTTCAGCCCGGACCATCTCTGGTATTATTATCCCGGCATGACCGGCGACGAGCTGCTCGCCTTCAAGATCTTCCAGTACCTGAAGTCCGATGCCGAGCCGCGGGTCGCCACCTGCTTCCATTCCGCCTTCGAACATCCCGAGACGCCCGGCGACGCGCCGCGGCGGCAGAGCTGCGAGCATCGGGTGCAGGTGTTCCTGCTGACGGACGAGGCCTAGGCGCGGATCTCCGCGCTCTCACGCTCGGCAGCCTCTTCTTCCGCGCCGCCCTCGCGGACCATGAGGAAGGTGCCGGACCAGTTGCCGGGAATCTGCCAGCGTCCGTGGATTTCGTCTCCGCCGTCGGCGATCGCGCCGACATAATCGACCCGGTAAGCCGCACGGGGAGGCTCGTCATAGAGTTTGGCGAAGCGGACCGCGCTTCCCTGGCGCTGCCCCTCGACCATTGCGTGCAAGGTGCCGCCGCGCCCTCCCGGTTCGACCGTCTCGCCGGTGATGAGGCCGCCGCCGTCGCGAAGCACCGCCTCGAACGGCGTCGGCGGCATCGTGTGCGGATAATTGTAGATGCCGGACCAGCGGCCGGTCAGGTCGAGATCAGCCTTGCGTGCCATCGTCGAGCCGCCGCGCCTCGTCCGGAAGCAGGACCGGAATGCCGTCGCGAACTGGATAGGCGAGCTCGGCCGCGTCCGAGATCAGCTCCCGCGCCTCGGAATCCCACCGCAGCTTCGTCCGCGTCAGCGGGCAGACGAGGACATCGAGCAAGGCCTCGTTCACTGCATCGTCTCCGGCCCGTCCGCGCCGCCGGGCACCATCCGCTGGAATTGCATGAACTGGACGAGCAGGTCGCAGCGCTCGCGGATGTCCGGCGCTTCGAGCAGCGCCTGTTTCGAGCCGACGTCGAACGGCGCGATCTGGGCGATGCCGTTGACCAGCATCTCGTCGTCGAGCCGGCTGATCTCCCCCCAATCGACGGCATAGCCGAGCGCGTCGGCATAGAGCCGCGCCTCGCGCTCCAGCTCGGCGCGATGGGCGATCCCGAGCGGCGCCGGCTCCTCCGCCATCTCCTCCGGCTCGGCCTCGACCTGGCGGTAGAGCGTCTCGACGGTGAGCTCGCGAGCGATCCGGTAGCGGCCGATTCCTTCCAGCACGATGTTGAAGCGGCCGTCGTCGGTCTCGTCCGCCGCGGCGATCCGGCCGAGGCCGCCGACGCTGAACAAAGCCGGCGGCTCCTTCTGGTCGCGCGGCTGGATCATGCCGATCAGCCGCTCGCCGGCCAAAGCATCGCGCACCATGTCCCGGTAGCGCGGCTCGAAAATGTGGAGGGGAAGGTGGGCTCGGGGGAAGAGCAGGGCGCCCGCAAGCGGGAAGACCGGGATCGTGAAGGGCCCCCGCGGAAGCATCAGGTGAACAGGATCGCCGAAAGCCGGCGCCGCTGCGCCGCCGCCCAGGGATCCTCGAGCCCCACGACCTCCATGAACTGCAGCAGGCGCTTGCGGGCGGCGCCCTCATTCCAGTCGCGGTCGCGGCCGATCGATTCGAGCAGCTGGTCGGCGGCGCCATCCCGGTCGCCCGCCGCCATCAGTGCGCCGGCCAGCTCGTAGCGGGCCTCGTGGTCGTCGGGATCGGCTTCGATCCGCTGCCGCAGCGCCGCCGTCTCCGCATTCGGCTTGGCGACGTCGGCAAGGGCGAGCGCGGAGCGGGCGCGGGCGATGGCGGGGTCGTTCGCCGCCGCTTCCGGGACGGCGTCGAGCAAAGTGCGCGCCTCGTCGGCTTGGCCGCCGGCGATGAGCGCGCGGGCAAGGCCCCCGATCACCTCCGCATTGTCCGGCGCCATCTCCAGGATCTGGCGGAAGATGTTGGCGGCACGCTCCGCATCGCCGCCGGCGAGCACCTCCTCGCCCATCGCGATGAGCGGCTCGATCTCCGCCTCGAGCTCCTGCTCCTCGCCCTGCACCGGCAGCTGGGCGAGGATCTGATCGAGGATGCGGGTGAGCTGGCTCTCCGTCCGTGCCGGCGTGAGATCGTAGACGGGCTGGCCCTGGAAAATCGCATAGACGGTCGGGATCGACTGGATCCGGAACTGCGCCGCGATCAATTTCTGCTCGTCGACGTTGATCTTGACGAGCTTGACGCCGCGTCCGGCATAATCGGCGGCGACCTTCTCCAGCACCGGCCCGAGCTGCTTGCACGGCCCGCACCATTCCGCCCAGAAATCGAGGATGACGAGCGCGCTCATCGACGGCTCGATCACGTCGCGCTTGAATTCGTCGAGCGCTTCCTTCTCGGCGGCGCTCAGGCCCAGTGACGCCACTTCACTCTCTCCGGCAGCTTCGATTGCCGCCCCTATGTGGTATCACGGCAGCCTCTGCCAAGCCGGTTCGTGCGCGGACGAGAGGGGCTTGCCGGGCCGCGGACCCCATGCTAGCAGCCGCCGCCTACCTCCGCCGGAGCCCGAAACGGCCGGCGGCTTCGGCTTCAGAGCGGGCGTAGCTCAGGGGTAGAGCACAACCTTGCCAAGGTTGGGGTCGAGGGTTCGAATCCCTTCGCCCGCTCCAGCTTTCCAATTCCGGGATTACCGCAACGTAAGATAGGCTGCCATCGTGCGTGCCGTCTCCGTCGCCAGGGCCTCGTCGCCCAGCGGGAGCATGCGCTTCCAGAGCGGCGAATCGTGCAGCTTGTGGACCTCGATCACCGTGGCGGCGCTGAGCAGGGCGAAGGTGATCGCGCGCTCGGGGTCCTCCGCCGCGATCCGGTCACGGAAGGGCAGCAGCGCCTCGATCACGGGTCGGAGATTGGCCTCCATCAAACCGACGGCGCGTTCCCGGAACTCCGTATTCTCCTGGACCTCGAGGAACTGGTCGAGGGCCTTCATAAGGCCTGTGCGCCCGCGATACTGAGCAACAAGCGCACGGCCGAGGGCTTGGAGCGCCTCTTCCAGGGTTCGTCCCTGGAATTTGTCGGCCGGAAGGCTTGCCCGGTTCGCCTCCTGCGATTCCTCGAGCATGCGGAGAAGGGCGGTCCGGATAAGCGCGTCCTTGTCGGTGAACCGCCGGTAGATGCTGCCCGTGGCCACCCCGGCCGCTGCCGCGACCGCGGGAATGGTGACGCCGGCAAGGCCCTTTTCCTCGATCACGGCGAGGGTTGCCGTGAGCAGCCGCTCCATCGTTCGCCTGCTGCGCGCCTGCTGCGGAGCTCGGGGGCCTGAATCCGTCATCTTCGATCGTCTCCGCGGCATCGCGCTTTGTAAGAGAGTGGCTGGACCGGCGCCGAGATTGACTCTATCCAGCCAGTATGTGAATGTACAATTACATTCTCATCTGGAAGACCGCCATGTCCGATCCCGATCCAGCCGCCTGCCTGCTCGCCGGCATTCTTGCTCTTTGGGGCGTGGCGATGAGCCCTTTCGAGCGCTGGGCCTATCGGGCCGGTGCTGGCGTGTCGCGCAAGTTCCTCGCTTATGCGGTGACGATCCTCTCCTTGTGGACATGCACGGCGGTCGCGGTCCGGCTTTATGGCTGGAGCCCCCTGCTGATCAGTCCCGCACCGATGACGGCCTGGCTTCCGATACCCCGCCTCCTTGCTCCCGCGCTGGTGGTGGTTCTCGCGGCCTTCTGCCTTCTCGCTCTCCTGCCGCTCGTCCAGAGCTTGCGCGGCCTGCGCTGGCGGCGCGCCTATCAGGTCGCCATCCGGCGCGACTTCGCCAGGATTCCGGGCTTCATCCCCGACACCGCGGCCGAGCGCGCCGTCTGGGTCGTCATCAGCCTCACGGCCGGTCTCTGCGAGGAGGTGATGTACCGGGGTTTTCTGATCCGTTTCCTTCATGAAGGCACCTTTGGCTTACCTGTCGCTGGTGCGCTCGCGGTCTCATGCCTGTGCTTCGGTCTGGGTCACGTCTATCAGGGATTGAAGGGGGCCGCGAACACGACGATCGCCGGTTTCGGCTTCGGTGTCCTGTTCCTGCTAGGCGGAAGCCTTGTTCCGGGCATGGTGCTGCACGCGCTCATCGACCTGCAAATGGTCTATGTGATGCGTCCGATTCCTGGAGATGCCGCTAGCACGGCGGCTGAAATGGACGTGACACCATTGCGGACGTGAACCGAAGGAAACTCGCTTTCTTCAAAACTGCTTCAGCGATAGCGTTCCGCGCGGCACGGAGGCGGCGATGAAATCGATCCGCGCATCCTTTCGCGATTACGGAAACTGGCAGCGCCGGCAGCTTGGCGGCCGCTTCGTTGCGGCCGATCTCGAGCACAAGCACGATCTCATGCGCGCCGATCCGTTCGCCTTTTTGCGCGGCACCTGTTGGCGATGGGCGGAAATCGCGCATTCCGTCTGCCCCGATCTGGCGGACGCACCGAACATCCAGTCCGTCGGAGATGCGCATGTCGAGAATTTCGGTCTGTGGCGCGACCGGGAGGGGCGGCTGGTCTGGGGCGTCAACGATTATGACGAGGCGGCGCCTTCGCCCTGGCCGTTCGACCTGGTCCGGCTCGCCGCAAGTGCGCTGCTCGCCGCGCCGCGGCGCCACGAAGCGGCCGCGCTCGCCGAAGCCATCCTCCACGGCTATCGCCGCGGGCTGGAGGCACCCCGGCCGTTCGTGCTCCAGCAGAAGCGGCTGTGGCTGCGGGATCTGTTCGCCGCCGGGCGCAAGGAGCGGGGCGCCTTCTGGGACGCGATCCTTTGCGCGCCGGCCGATTCCGATCCCGACGGGGAGCTTGCGAAGGCGCTGGCTGACTCGCTTCCGGAAGAGGGCATCGCCGTCGCCTTCGCGCGGCGGCGGGCGGGGGTCGGCAGCCTCGGTCATCTGCGGCTCGTCGCCGCCGCGGCCGACTGGCGGGGCGGCCCGCTGGCGCGCGAAGCCAAGGCGGTCCTCCCGTCCTGCTGGGACCGGGAAGGGGAGGCCGGCGCCGGCTACGCCCTCGCCTCCGGCCGCTATCGCGCGCCCGATCCCTGGCTGCAGGTGACGCACGGCGCCGTCATCCGCCGGCTGGCGCCGGACAGCCGTAAGCTGGAGCTGCGGGATGAGAAGGACCATGTCCGACGCCGCCTGCTCAAGGCGATGGGCCGCGACATCGCCGCCGTCCACGCGGCGGACGAGGCCCGCGTCGAGGCGGCCCGCGCCGATCTCGACCGGCGCCCGGCGGACTGGCTGACCCGCGCCGCGCAAGCCGCGGTCGAGGCCACCGAGCGCGACTGGAAGGGCTGGCGCTGAGCCTTTCGCCCTCCTATCCGGCCGCCGAATCCGAAACGGAGCCAAGGATGATCTGGACCCTCCTCGCCGCCATCACCGCGGCCGCCGCGCCTGCCCATCACACCCCTGTTCCGCCGGCGCATCTTCCGCGCAACACCATCGTCACGCCGTCCGGGCTCCGTATCCAGATTCTGAAGCCTGGCGCCGGTCCCACGCCTGCACCCGAGGACGCGGTGCAGATCAACTATGTCGGCCGCATCGCCACCGGCAAGGTCTTCGACCAGGCGCAGCATGCCGGGATGATGGTGTCCGGCACCGTCCCCGGCTTCGCCGAGGCGCTCCAGCACATGCGCAAGGGCGGGACCTATCGCGTCTGGATCCCGCCGCAGCTCGCTTATGGCACGCAAGGCACCGGGGACGGCGCGATCCCGCCCAACGCCACGCTCGACTTCACCATCACCCTGCTGGACATCGGAAAGCCGGCGGCGGCGCCCCAGCTCCGATAACGGGACCGCAACGGAACCGCTTCGCCTCCGCCCCCGTTCTCGGGGCGATGAGCAATCTCCTCGATATGATCGAGCCTGCGAACTTCGAGCCGCCGCCCGAGGCTCTCGACTTCTACGTCGACAGCCTGAGGCTGCTGAAGGAATCCGGCATTCCCTTCCTCCTCTCCGGCACCTACGCGCTCGGCTGCTTCACCGGCATCACCCGCCCGACCAAGGACCTCGACGTTTTCTGCAAGCCGAGCGACGCGCCCAGGATCCTCTCCTTCTTCAAGGGCAAGGGCTACGAGATCGAGATGGAGGACGAGCGCTGGATCGGGAAGGTCTGGCGCGGCGACAATTTCTTCGACGTCATCTTCAACATCTCCTCGGCCAGCATCCCGATCACCGACGCCTGGTTCCAGGAGGTGTACGAGGCGCAGGTCTACGGCACCAACGTCCGGGTGACGCCGCCGACGCAGTTCATCCTCTCGAAGCTCTTCCTCCAGACCCGCTACCGCTATGATGGTGCGGACATCGTCCACGTCATCCTGATCAAGCATGACGAGATCGACTGGGAGTGGCTGCTCTCCTCGATGGAGCTCTATTGGGAGGTGCTGCTGATCAACATCCTGAATTTCCGCTTCGTCTATCCGACCGAGCGGGACCTGATCCCGCGCTGGCTCTACGAGGAGCTGCTGGCGCGCCTCAAAGCGCAGGACGACATGCCGCCGGCCTCGATCAAGATCTGCCGAGGCCGCCTGATCAGCCCGACCGACTATGTCGTCGACGTGACCGAATGGGGCTTCGCGGACGTCGTCGGCAAGGGAGTGGACGAGAAGCATGAACGACCCCAGCACCACTGAGGCCCTCACGCTCGCCGCCATCGGCGACCTCCACGTCGCCGAGACCAGCCACAACCGCTACCGGGACCTCTTCATCGAGATTTCGGACAAGGCGGACGTGCTGGCCCTGTGCGGCGACCTCACCAATTTCGGCAAGGTCAGCGAAGCGGAGATCCTTGCCGAGGATTTGAAACATTGCTCGATCCCGATGGTCGGCGTGCTCGGCAATCACGATTACGAATGCGGCGCGCCGGACGAAGTGAGCAAAATCCTCCAGTCGGCGGGCGTCACAATGCTCGGCGAGCAGGCGACGGTGGTCGAGGGGGTCGGCTTCGCCGGGGTGAAGGGTTTCGTCGGCGGCTTCGGCCGCGGCGAGCTTGGGCCGTTCGGCGAGAATGCGATCAAGGCCTTCGTCGACGAATCCCGCGAGGAAGCGCGCAAGTTGGAGAACGCGCTACGTTCGCTGCGCACCGAGCGGGTGGTGGCGGTGCTCCATTATGCGCCGATCCCCGAGACGGTCGAAGGCGAGCCGCTCGAAATCTATCCCTTCCTCGGCTCGTCGCGGCTGGCCCATGCCGTCGACCGCTTCGACAACGTCAAGGCGGTGGTCCATGGCCACGCCCATCGCGGCCGCTACGAAGGCCGGACGCCGCGCGGCACCCCGGTCTTCAACTGCGCGCAATATGTGGTCGAGCCGGCTTTCGGCAGGCCATACGCCTTGCTGGAAATCTAGCCGAGAGGGGCCGCATTGCCTGCCCTGCGATATGGGCGTACCTCCGCCGCGTCCTGTTCTGTTGCTTAGGCGTTTCGACTTGAACCGATCGGCCTCTCAAACGGCCGGCAAGGGGGAGGAAATCATGAACATTATCGCAAAGGCTGCCTTGGCGGCCTCACTGGGCGTTGTCGTCGCCGGCGCCGCTTCGGCGCAGGATCCGGTCAAGGTCGATCCCAGGCATTACAAGGTGGTGTTCGAAAACGCGCAGGTGCGCGTACTGCGCATCCATTACGGCCCGCACGAGACGAGCGTCATGCACGCGCATCCGGACGGCGTGGTCACCTATCTTTCGGACGGTCACATGCGTTTCCTGCTGCCGGGCGGCAAGACGATCGACTCCAGCGGCAAGGCCGGCATGTCGATCTGGGCCCCCGCCGGGCCGCACAAGCCGACCAATGTCGGCAACACCCCGATGGACGCCGTATTGGTCGAGCTGAAGGGCCCCCACCCGAAGAAATGATGTGACGCCGACCGGGCTGGGCGCGCCGCTATTTCTCCGCCGGTGCCGATGCGACGGCGTTGGACACCTGCACCGGTGGCTTCGGCGCCGGCGCCGGTGCCTGGGGCGGCTGGAGCAAAGCGGCGGTCTCGATCGTGTCGAGCGCCTGGCGGGCGGCGACGTAGCGGCGGGCCTGCTCGATCCAGTCCTTCGCATACTCACGGCCGGGCAGGCGCAGCACTTCCTGCAACGCCACCGGCACGTTGCCGGCGCTAAGCGCCTGCTGCGCGCGACGCAGCCGGTCGCTCGGCATCGTCGACTGGGTTTTCTCGCGCCGGATCGTGATCAGACCCCCCAACTCGGTCTTCAGCGCCTGCCACCAGCTCTGCTCCGGGCCGCCCCCCGCCAGCTTGGGGGAGACGTCGTCGAAGCTGGCGCGGAGCTGCTCGAGCGTCACCGGCTGATGGGCTGCGGTGAGCACGGTCGCCACCGCCTGCGGCTGGCTGGCGCCGAACCGGTCGCGGAGCATTGGCTCGATATAGCCGAGCTCGATACCGCGATCGAGCGCGCGGCGGGCGGCGAAGGCAAGGAGCAGGCCTTCCGCGCGGCCGGCATTGCCGACCGCGACGCGGGACTCGAGATCGAGCGTCGCCAGCCTCTGCTCGACCGTCGAGAGACGGTGAGCCAGCTCCGGATTGGTCTCCGGCGGCTGGGCCGGAGGCGTGGCGGTCTGCGGCGCGGGCGCAGCGGCGTGCTCGACGACGATCGCCGGCGGCGCGGCGTGGGCCGGCGGGGCGGGCGGGACGACGCCGAAGAACCGCGCGCCGCCGCTCCAGTGGACGAGCAGCCAGGCCATCACCGCGAGCCCGGCGAGGAAGGCGATCAGCGCCAGCCCCAAAGCCGCGACCAGCGGCCGCTTCGGGCTCAGCGCACTCCTCGCCGGCTCATAATCCATGCGCACCACCTGCTCCCGCGTTTCGGGCCGGCCGGTTTTGGCACAGCTTCACCGCAAGCTCCAGCAATGCCTCGTCGCGGGGCGCCGCGGCAACGGCCATTTCGGCCCAGCCACTCCCCGCAGCCGCCGCCGCCGCCCGGCTGATCGCGGCGATGGTGGTGCCGCTCTTCTCGCCCGCGAGCGCTGCGAAACGGGCTCCGGCGCGGGGCGAATGGATGAGCGCCACCGGGTCCCGCAGCCCGCGCGCGGCTTCCGGCAATTCTCCGGCGGCCTCGGCCGCGTAGACGGCGCGGCTCTCGACCTCGAGGCCCGGCCAGGCGAGCGCGACATGCTCACGCCCATGCAGGTGGAGGACGCGCGAGATGCCCGAGGCCGCCGCGGCCTGGACGAGGGCGGTGCCGTCGCTGGAGCCCGTCCGCACATCCGCAAAACCAACCTCCTGCGCGGCCGCGGCGGTCGCTTCGCCGACTGCCCAGCAGGGGAGCGTGGTGAAGCGCGACAGCGCCGGCCCCGCTTCGCGCGCCGCATTGGCGCTCGTCAGCAGCACCGCGTCGAAATCGGCGGGATCGGGCGGTTCCCAGGCCAGCGGGCGGACGGTGAAGAGCGGCGCCACGACCGGCTCGAGCCCGAGCACCCGCGCCCGCGCCGCCGTTTCGTCGGCGCCGGGCTGCGGGCGGAGGATGAGCAGAGGCCGGTTCACCCGCCGAAGAGGTGGCGCAAAGCGGGGCTCGCCCGGCCGAGTAGCTCGGCGGCGAGCTCGCCCGGCCGTTCCTCCTCTTTCGCGACCGTGTAGACGATCTCGCCCGCCTGGAACTCGCTTCCGTCGGTTGCGAGGATCTCGGCGCGCAGATGGATCCGGCCGCGGTCCATCTGCGCGAGCGCGGCGACGGCCGAATGGCAGGTGCCGCCGAGCCGTTCGAGCAGCCGCCGCTCGGCCGTGACGCAGACATAGGTCGCGCGATGGTCGATATCGTGGATGAGTGCGCGCGTCCGCCGGTCGTCCGCCCGCACCTCGACACCGATCGCGCCCTGCGCGGGCGCCGGCAAGAAGTCGTCCAGGACGACTCCTTCGGCATGGCCGAGCCGTTCTAGGCCCGCCGAGGCGAGCAGGGTGGCGTCGGCCTCGCCGAGCTGGATCTTGCGCAGCCGCGTCTCGACGTTGCCCCTGAGCGGCACGATCCTGAGGTCCGGCCGCCGCGCCAGCAATTGCGCCGTCCGCCGCGGTGAGGAGGTGCCGACCCGCGCGCTCTGCGGCAGGGCATCGAGGCTCTCCGCCCCGATCAGGCGGTCGCGCACGTCCGCCCGGGGCAGCATGGCCGCGATCGCCAGCTCGCGCGGCCGGACCGTCTCCACATCTTTCATCGAATGAACGGAGACGTCGGTCAGGCCTTCCGCCAGCGCCCGGTCGAGCTCCTTGGTCCAGAGCGCCTTGCCGCCGACCTCCGCCAGCGGCCGGTCGCGGATTATGTCGCCGGTGGTGGTGATCGGCACGATCTCGATCCGCTCCGGCCCCCAGCCATGTGCGTCCCTGAGCGCCGTCGCCACCATGCGCGCCTGGGCGAGGGCGAGCGGCGAGCCGCGCGTGCCGATGCGGAGCGTCTGCATCATGGGGCGCTTGTGCTAGCGGGTCCGGGGGTGGCAGGGAAGCGGCGATGAGCCTCATCCTCGGCATCGAATCCTCCTGCGACGAGACGGCGGTGGCGCTGGTGACGAGCGACCGGCGCATCCTCGCGCGTCGCGTGGCCGGGCAGGAGAGCGCCCATCGCCCCTATGGCGGCGTCGTTCCCGAGATCGCCGCCCGCGCCCACGTCGAGATCCTGCCGGAGCTGATCGAGGAGACGCTGCGCGAGGCGGACGTGCGGCTGGCGGAGGTTGACGCCATGGCGGCAACGGCCGGGCCGGGTCTGATCGGCGGCGTGATGGTGGGGCTGGTGGCGGCCAAGGGCCTGGCGCTTGCGGCGGGCAAGCCGCTGGTCGCGGTCAACCATCTCGAAGGCCATGCTTTGTCGCCGATGCTGACGGAGCCGGACTTAGCTTTTCCTTATCTTCTGCTCCTGGTCTCCGGGGGCCATTGCCAGCTGCTGCTGGTCGAGGGGCTCGGCCGTTACCGGCGCCTCGCCACCACGATCGACGACGCGGCGGGTGAGGCGTTCGACAAGACGGCGAAGCTGCTCGGCCTCGGCTTTCCCGGTGGCCCGGCGGTCGAGCGGGCGGCGGAGAGCGGCGATCCGCGGGCGGTGCGATTGCCCCGGCCGCTGGTCGGATCGGACGAGCCGCATTTCTCCTTTGCCGGGTTGAAGAGCGCGGTGCTGCGTACCCGCGAAAGCGGCAATTATCGCGCGGAGGACATCGCCGCCTCTTTCCAGCAGGCGGTGGTCGATTGTCTCGTCGATCGTACCGGACGAGCGCTCGCCAAGGTGCCGGGCGCAACGGCGCTGGTCGTGGCGGGAGGGGTGGCGGCGAACCGGAGCGTCCGCGCCGCGCTCCAGGATCTGGCCGGGCGCCACCATTTGCCTTTCGTCGCGCCGCCGCTCTGGCTCTGCACCGACAACGCCGCGATGATCGCCTGGGCGGGGGCCTTGCGGTTCGACGCGGGGCTGACCGACGGCCTCGGCGCGCCGGCGCGGGCGCGCTGGCCGCTCGACCCGGAGGCGGAGCGTGTCCGCGGCGCCGGGGTGAAGGCGTGAAGATAGGCGTGATCGGCGGCGGCGCCTGGGGGACGGCGCTGGCGCAGGTCGCGGCCGAAGGCGGCGAGACCCTGCTCTGGGCGCGCGAGCCCGAAGTGGTCGAAGCGGTGAACGGCCGCCACGAGAACAGCCTTTTCCTGCCCGGAATCGCGCTAAATCGCGCCATCCGCGCCACCGGCGATCTGGACGCGCTGGCCGGCAGCGACGCGCTGCTGGTGGTCACCCCCGCCCAACACATGCGCGGCGTGCTCGCCGCGATGCCGCGTCTCACCATCCCGCTCATCCTCTGCGCCAAGGGGATGGAGGAACGCACGATGGAGCTGATGCACGAGGTCGCCCGCGACGCGCAGCCGGAGGCACCGATCGCGGTGCTGTCGGGCCCGACCTTCGCGCATGAGGTCGCGGCCGGCCTCCCCTCCGCCGTCACGCTGGCCGTGGAGGATGCGATGGTCGGCGAACGGCTGCGCGACCGCCTCGCCCGCCCCTGGTTCCGGCCCTATCTCTCTGACGATGTGGTCGGCGCGGAGATCGGCGGCGCGGTGAAGAACGTGCTCGCCATCGCCTGCGGCGTCGTCGACGGGGCCGGGCTCGGCCAGAATGCGCGCGCGGCCCTGATCTCGCGCGGCTTTGCCGAGATGACCCGCTTCGGCCTCGCCCGCGGCGCCCGCGCCGAGACCCTCGCCGGTCTGTCCGGCCTGGGCGACCTCGTCCTAACCTGTTCGTCGACGAGCTCGCGCAACTTCAGCCTGGGCAAGGGTCTCGGCGAAGGCCGCTCGGCGGCGGAGCTGCTCGGCGACCGTCGCACCGTCGCCGAAGGTGCCTTCACCGCCCCCGTCCTCGCCCGCGCCGCCGCGGAGGCTGGCGTGGACATGCCGATTGTCGCCGCAGTCTGCGCGCTGCTCTCGGGAGAGGCCGGCGTGGACGAGATTGTCGGGCGCCTGCTCGCCCGGCCGCTCCGGGACGAGCGCGGCTGATGCGCTGGGCCGCCCTGCTCCGCGGCGTCAATGTCGGCGGCAACCGCAAGCTGCCCATGGCGGACCTCAAGACGCTGATCGAAGGCCTTGGCTTCGAGCGGGCGGAAACGCTGCTCGCGTCCGGCAATGTCGTGTTCGAAGCGCCCGAGAAAGACGGCGCCAAGCTCGAATCGCTGCTGGAGCGGGAGGCGAAGGCGCGGATCGACGTCGAGACCGACTTCCTGCTCCGCGATGCAGCGGCGCTCAAGGCGGCGATCGCTAGCAATCCGTTCGCCGAGGCGGCCGAAAAGCGCCCGGGCCATTTGCTGGTCCTCTTCGCGCGCGCGCCGTTCCCGGCCGACCTTCGGGAGCGCGTGGCGGCGATTTACGACGGGCCGGAGTCGCTCGCGATCGAGGGGCGGCACCTCTATGTCGACTATGTCGAAGGGCAAGGCCGGTCGAAGCTGTCCCAGGCCTTGGCGAAGCTGAAGCTGCCCAAGGGGGCGACCGGGCGGAACTGGAACACCGTGCTGAAGCTCGCGGCGATGCTCGAGCGCTGACAAGCGAAAAGGGCGGCGCCCTCGGCACCGCCCCCTCTCGCTTCCACGTCAGCCCCGTTCGGATCAGCGAACGGCGATGCGGATCGTCGAGCCCTGCTCCGCCGCCCGGAGGGCGAGCTGGCGCTGCGAGGCGGCGCTCGCTTCGGCGGCCGAGCGGCACTTCCAGACCGGCGCGGCGGCGTCGAGATTGCCCGACACCGCATGGCCGCACATGCCGTCAATGGCATGCTGGATGCGGCGATCGAGCGTCGACAGGCCGGCGGGCGTGCCGAGGTTGAGGTCGGCATAGCTGACCCGGGCGGTCGGCTGCTCGGACTGGGCGGCCACGGCGGTCGGGACCAGCAAGGCGGCGGCGATCATCAGAGAGGTCGTGCGTGACATGTTGGTATCTCCTGCTCATTCCCGGCGGTTCGGTCCGGGCTGCAGCATGGATAGGGGGTGGCGCCGCGCCGATCCTCGCGCGGCGGTGGAAAGACTCTGATCCAGTTTCTTTCCAGCATTGGCAGGAATCCCGGCGGGGGAGGGCGATTGGGCGCTCAGAAGTCCCAGCAGATGCCCTTATTCTCCCAGTCGCCGTAGCGCGTCGGCTCGCGACCCTTCGGGCCGCCCGTCTCTGCCGCTTCCGCCTCCACCGGCGCCTCAGGGTGTGGCGCGGGCTCGTTCTTCGTCCAGTGCTTCGGCGGTTTCACATGAGGCGGGCGATGGCCCATAAAGGCTCCGATTGAAGAAGGCGCGTCTTGCCCCCACATTTCGGCTCTGGAGGGCGGCGACGCAAGATGAACGGTCTCAGAACCCTGATGCTGCTGGCGGCGTTGACCGCCCTCTTCATGGCTCTGGGCTACACGCTCGGCGGTCCCGGCGGCGCGCTGATCGCGCTCCTGTTTGCGGCGCTGATGAACCTTTTCACCTACTGGAATGCAGACCGCATCGTCCTTTCGATGCACGACGCCCACGAGGTCGGCCCCAACGACTGCCCCGTGCTGAACGGCATCGTCCGTCAGCTCGCCACTCGGGCCAATTTGCCGATGCCGCGTGTCTATATCATCGACTCACCGCATCCGAACGCCTTCGCGACCGGCCGCGACCCCCAGCATGCCGCGGTCGCCGCGACCACCGGCCTGCTCGGCCTGCTCGACCGGGAGGAAGTGGCGGCGGTGCTCGCCCACGAGCTCGGCCACGTCCGCAATCGCGACACGCTCATCATGACGATGACGGCGACGATCGCCGGCGCCATCTCGATGGTCGCCAATCTCGGCTTCTTTTTCCGCGGCGGGAGCGGGCGCGGCAACCCGCTGGCGATGCTCGCGGCGCTGCTGGTCGCGCCGTTCACGGCGATGGTCGTCCAGCTCGCGATCAGCCGCACCCGCGAATATGGCGCCGACCGCGCCGGGGCGGAGATCAGCGGCAACCCGCGCGCGCTCGCCTCGGCCCTGCGCAAGCTCGATGCGGTCGCTTCGCGCATTCCGAGCCCAGTGGCGATGCGCAACCCGGCGGCGGCCTCGCTCTACATCGTGCCGGCCGGCGGCCGCGACAGCCTCTTCTCGACCCATCCGGCCACCGTCAACCGGATTGCCGCGCTGGAGCAGATCGCCGCGCGCATGGGCACGCAGCGCACCGCCGTCCCGGCCAGCCGTTCGCGAACGGCGAGCGCGCTCGATCCGCTAGGGCCGCGCCACTGAACCGCCCGGAGCCCGCCGGCACGGCCGCGCGCGCCGCTGCCCTGCGCCTGCTCGACGCGGTGCTTCGCAAGGGCCTGCCGCTGGAAGCGGCGCTCGACGGCGCCGCGCGCGGGCTGGAGCGGACGGACGACCGCGCCTTCGCCCATGCCATCGCCGCCGAGGCGCTCCGCCGCCTCCCCGATCTCGACGCCTTGATCGACAGTGCCACGAAGCAACGCCTGCCGGATGACGCCAAGGCCCGCTTCGCGCTTCGCATCGCGCTCGTCCAGGCGCTGGCGATGGGCACGCCGCCGCATGCCGCAATCTCGACGGTCCTGCCGCTGGTGGATGGCGGACCCCGGCGCCTGGTGCACGGGGTCTTCGGCACGCTGATGCGGCGCGGCGCGGCTTTGCCCGATGTGCCCACGCTGCCCCCGGCGATTGAGCAAAGGTGGCGCGAGAATTGGGGCGATGACGCGGCCGCGGCCGCGGCGCGCCTGCTGGCGACCCCGCCGGCGCTCGATCTCGCCTTCCCGCCGGAAACGCCGCCGGACCTGGAGGGCATCAGTCTCATGCCGGGCCATCTGCGCCTGCCGGCCCGCACCGCCGTTGCCGGACTGACCGGCTATGGCGACGCGCAATGGTGGGTGCAGGACATCGCTGCTTCCATCCCGGCGCGGCTGCTTGGGGCCGGAGACGGCCGCACGGCGCTCGATCTCTGCGCCGCGCCCGGCGGCAAGACGATGCAGCTCGCCGCCGCCGGCTTCCGCGTCGCTGCCATCGACGCCTCCGAAAGTCGTCTTGCACGACTTTCGGAAAACCTCGCGCGGACGGGCCTCGCCGCCGAAATCGTGCAGGCGGATGTGCTCGCCTGGGCTCCGGCGCAGCCGGCCGACGCGATCCTGCTCGATGCGCCCTGCTCCGCGACCGGCATTTTCCGGCGCCATCCGGACGTGCTGCATCGTTTTCGTTCGAAGGCCGTGGCCGGACTGGCGGAGGTCCAGGCGCAAATGCTTGCGCGGGCGGCGGATTGGCTCAAGCCCGGCGGCACTCTCGTCTATTCGGTCTGCTCGCTCGAACCTGAGGAGGGTGAGCGGGTGGCGGACGCCTTCCTGTCCGCCCGATCCGACTATGCGCTCGATCCTGTGCAGCCGGGCGAGCTTGCCCCAGAAATCCCGCTTTCCGGGGGCCGTGTTCGCGTGCTTCCCGGCACATTCGAAGCCGAAGGTGGGGCCGATGGCTTCTTCGTCGCGCGTTTCCGGCGATTAAGCCGGGGATAAGTCCGCCCCTTCCTTGCCCGCCGAGTCGCGCAAGGTTAACGATGGTGCGTGCAGCCCGTCCGCATCGCCCCCTCAATCCTCTCCGCCGATTTCGCCCGGCTGGGTGAAGAGGTGCGCGCGATCGACACGGCCGGCGCCGACTGGATCCATGTCGACGTGATGGACGGCCACTTTGTGCCCAACATCACCATCGGCCCCGCCGTGGTGAAGGCGCTCCGCCCGCACACGGAAAAGCCGTTCGACGTCCACCTGATGATCTCGCCGGTCGATGCCTTTCTCGACGCTTTCGCCGAGGCCGGGGCCGACATCCTCACCGTTCATCCGGAGGCCGGGCCGCACCTCCACCGCACAATCCAGCGCATCAAATCGCTCGGCAAGCGCGCCGGCGTCTCGCTCAATCCCGCCACGCCTGTCGACGTGCTCGATCACGTGCTCGAGGAGATCGATCTCGTTCTCGTGATGAGCGTCAATCCCGGCTTCGGCGGCCAGAGCTTCATCGATAGCCAGCTTCGGAAGATCGAGGCGATCCGCAAGCGCATCGACGCCACGGGCAAGGTGATCGATCTCGAAGTGGACGGCGGCATCGACGCGACCACCGCTCCCCGCGCAATTGCCGCCGGCGCGGATGTGCTCGTCGCCGGCACCGCCACCTTCCGCGGCGGGCCGGAGCGATACGCCGACAATATCAGGGGGCTGCGCGGATGAGCCTCCTCGAGAAGATCGATGCGCCGCCCGGTGAAGACCAGATCGAGCCGGGCAAGAGGCTGATCAAGGTCGGCCCAAGCGGCGGGGCCTCGCTTGCCGAGCGGATTTCGTGGCGCCTCCACCGCCTCTCCTGGCGCACGCCCTTCCACAGCTTGAGCCTGCGCGGCCGCTTCCCGCTCAAGCTGCTCGCCGTGCCGAAGGACCCGATGGCCGGCGACAAGGCGGCGGGTGAGGCGATCCTCCACGGCCGCTTCCTCCATCGTGGGGAGCAATACGGGATCGAGGCGCTCGACTTCCGCAGCGGCGACCTGCCCCGCGACTTCCTCGACTATCTCCACAGCTTCGAATGGCTGCGCGACCTCGCCGCCGCCGCCACCCGCGAGCGCGCGTCCAAGCTCGCCGAGAAGGTGATGCACAAATGGCTCGCCGCTCATGCCGAGACGGTGAGCGAGCCCGCCTGGCGGGCGGACCTCTGGGGCCGGCGCCTCCTCTTCTGGGCCGCTTATGCGCCCTACATCCTGTCGAGCCGCGACATGGTCTACCGGTCGCTGGTCCTCAACACGCTCGCCCGCGGCGCCCGGCATCTCGACAAGGCGGCCGACAAGGCGCCGCCGGGCCTCTGCCGGATCGCCGCCTGGGCCGGTGTGATCACGGCCGCTTTGGTGGTCCAGGGCGGTCCCACCCGGCTGAGCCGGGGCGAGACCGGGCTGATGCGGGCCCTCGCGGCTTCCCTTCATGATGATGGCGGCCTCGCCAGCCGCTCGCCGGAGCAGCAGCTCGCTTTGGTCGAGCTGCTGAGCCAGCTTCGTGCCGTCTATATCGCCGGCCACCATGAGGTGCCGGAGCCGATCGCGGAGGCGCTGGCCGGGTCGGTCGCGGCCCTGCTCGCCGTCACCCTCGGCGACGAGGCGCTGTCGAGCTGGCAGGGCGGCAATATGGGGCCGAAGCGGCGCCTCCACGCCGCCCTCGAAGGCTCCGGCGTCAGGGCGCGACCGCTGCGGCAGGCGCGCGGCTGGGGCTATCAACGGCTCGAGGCGAAGAACACGATCGTCGTCTTCGACGCCGCGCCGCCACCGCCCAGCCGCGCGTTGTCCGGCGGCTGCGCTTCGACGCTCGCCTTCGAGCTGTCGGACGGGGCGAGCCGGCTGATCGTCAATTGCGGCGGCGTCGGCAATGCGGTCGATGCACTGCCGGCGGATCTCGTCCGCGCGCTCCGCACCACCGCCGCCCATTCGACGCTGACGCTCGGCGACCGCAATTCGACCGCCATCCTCGACGACGGGAACTTGGGCAAGGGCGTCGGCCAGGTCGAGCTCGCCCGCGACGAGACGGGCGGCGTCGGCATGGCCGAGGCGAGCCACGACGGCTATGTCCGCCGCTACGGCCTCGTCCACCAGCGCCAGCTCACCCTCTCCGCCGACGGGCGCGAGCTGCGCGGACAGGACACGCTGATCGCCGAAGGCAAGAGGCGGAAAGGGGCGCCCGTGCCCTTCGCCGTCCGCTTCCATCTCGCGCCGAACGTCGAGGTGGCGACCACCGCCGACGGCCAGGGCGCGCTGCTGCGGGTGCGCGGCGCGGCCGTCTGGCAGTTCCGTTGCCGCGGCGGGAAATTGTCGATCGAGGACAGCCTCTGGGTCGATGGCGAGGCGCGGCCGCACGAGACGCAGCAGCTCATCATCAGCGGGGAAAGCCCGCCCGACGGCACCGCCATCGCCTGGATGTTCCGCCGCCCGAGCTGAAGGAAAGAGGAGACGACGTGCCCGATCAGGTGAAGATTCGCCGCGCCTTGCTGTCCGTGTCGGACAAGACCGGCCTCGCCGATCTCGCCCGCGCCCTCGCCGGGCAGGCGGTGGAGCTGGTGTCGACCGGCGGCACCGCCAAGGCGATCCGCGAGGCAGGGCTGGAGGTACGCGACGTTTCAGAGCTCACCGGCTTTCCGGAGATGATGGACGGGCGGGTGAAGACGCTCCACCCCAAGGTCCATGGCGGGCTGCTCGCGGTGCGCGACGATCCAGAACATGCGGCGGCGATGGAGGCGCATGGGATCGGCGCGATCGACCTCGTCGTCGTCAACCTCTATCCCTTCGTGCAGACCGTCGCCCGTGGCGCCGGGCGCGACGAGATCATCGAGAATATCGACATCGGCGGCCCGTCCATGGTGCGTTCGGCGGCGAAGAACCACGCTTATGTCGCGATCGTCACCGATCCGGCGGACTACGCGCCGCTGATGGAGCGGCTCGCGCAGGATGACGTCACGACGTCGCTCGATTTTCGTAAATATCTGGCGGCGAAGGCTTTTGCCGCGACCGCCGTCTACGATTCGATGATCTCGCAATATTTCTCGTTCGGCGATCAGGGCCAATTCTTCCCGGACACGCTGCCGCTGACGATGAAGAAGGGTCAGGAGCTCCGCTACGGCGAGAATCCGCACCAGAAGGCGGCGCTCTATCTGCCGCACGGTCCGCACGGGCGCGGAATCGCCCAGGCGGAGCAGGTCCAGGGCAAGGAGCTCAGCTACAACAATTATAACGATGCCGATGCGGCGCTGGAGCTGGTTTCGGAGTTCCGCGACGGCGGGCCGGCTTGCGTCATCGTCAAGCACGCCAATCCGTGCGGCGTCGCGACCGCAGCGAGCCTTGTCGAGGCCTATGAACAAGCCTTCGCCTGCGACACCGTCTCGGCCTTCGGCGGCATCATCGCCGTCAACCGGCCGATCGACGCCGCCGCCGCCGAGGCGATGACGCAGATCTTCACCGAGGTCGTTATCGCGCCCGACGCGGACGAGGCGGCGCGGGCGATCTTCGCGCGCAAGAAGAATCTCCGCCTGCTGCTGACTGGCACGCTTCCCGACCCGTCACGGCCAGGGCTGACGCTCAAGACGATCACCGGCGGCTATCTGGTCCAGACGCGCGACAACGGCCGGATCACGCGCGATGAGCTCAAGGTCGTGACCAAGCGGCAGCCGAGCGAGCAGGAGCTGGCCGACTGTCTCTTCGCCTGGACGGTCGCCAAGCACGTCAAGTCGAACGCCATCGTCTATGCGAAGGACGGCGCGACCGCCGGCATCGGCGCTGGGCAGATGAACCGGGTCGAATCCGCCCGGATCGCCGCCTGGAAGGCCAAGGACGCCGCCGAGCGCGCCGGCTGGAGCGCGCCGCGGACGATCGGCTCGGCGGTGGCTTCGGATGCTTTTTTCCCCTTCGCCGATGGGCTGCTCACCGCGGTGGAGGCCGGCGCCACGGCGGTGATCCAGCCGGGCGGCTCGATTCGGGACGAGGAAGTGATCGCGGCCGCGGACGAAGCGGGGCTGGCGATGGCCCTTACCGGGATGCGGCACTTCCGCCACTGAGCGGCGCGCCGCGCACGGCCATTTCCGCATCGGTGCCGAGCGGAGGCGGCAGGGTCGGCTCGTCCACCTCGCCCTTGCGCATGCGGAAAAGCGCCCGGTCCTCCCGGGTGAAGCCCTTCTTCCAGACGATCGCGCCGAACGTCGCGAGGATCGCTGGGATGCCGATGGCGAGCTGGAGCCATTCGAGCCGGTGCGGCAGCGCCGTCACGGCGAAACCGACGATCGTCGCGCCGGCGGCCGCCCAGATTAAAGACCAGCGCCAGCCCTGCACCGGCGCATTAAGCAGGCGCCCGAGCAAATGAGCCTTCAGAATTGAAGCAAGTCCGAGCGCGAGCATCAGTGCCAGGGCCGCCCCCGCCGCCTGATAGGCTTGGCTCCGCCCCAGGTTCCGTATGGCGAGAATGATGGCGACTGTGAGCGCGGCTTGCACGAGGATCATCAGGAGCGAGATCACCAGGTTACGGTGCCGTGCGATATAGACGAGCGCCGCCTCGGACACGACGGCGGTCGCCGCCACCACCTCGGCGGCGAGCAGGAAAGCAAGCGCGCCGGTGCCGCCGACGAAGTTCGGGCCGACAAGGCCCATCACCGCCGTTCCCGGAATCCCGAGCGCCAGCGCGATCCCCGCCTGCGCCGCGATGATCCAGAAGCCGACCTGCCGCACCTGCCGCGCCACCGCCGGCCGGTCGCCTTCCGCCAGCTTCTGGGTGATGACCGGGCCGAGGATCGGATCGAAGCTCGTCTTCAGCTTCTGCGGCAGCGAGGCGACCTGCTGGGCGACATAATAGACGCCGACATAATAGGGATCGACGAACAAGCCGAGGATGGCGATGTCGAGGCGGCGCGAGCCCCATTCGATGGCATCGGCGGCGGCGAGCGGCACGTTGCGGCGGGCGACGGCCATCAGCTGGGAGGGATGCGGCTTCCACCCTTCGGGCAGGCCGTAGCTCCGGTAGAGCGGCCACAGCGAGGCGGCGAGGCCGGCGACGACCGAGATCACATAAGCGACGATCAGCCCGTCGCGCGAATGGCCGCCATCCTCGACGGGAAAGAAGAACAAGCCGGCGGCGGCGGCGATGCTGATCACCCAGGGTTCGACGATCGCCCGCGCCCGCACCGTCGCCGCGACATTATGCTGGTAGGCGAGCGCGGCGAGTGCGATGTCCGCCCCGGCGATGCCGAAGATGACGAGCGGCAGCAGCATGTCGGCGCCGTGGATGCCGCCATGCGGGAACATCGCCTGCGGAAAGATGATGAGGATGGCGCTGGCGATGGCCGAGGCGATGAAGGCGGCCACGATCGCGTCGAGCACGACGCAGGCGTGCGGACGGTCCGAGGTGCAGAGCTGCTGGGCGAGCCCGCGCTTGAGACCAAGCGTCGCGATCTGCGCCGCGAACTCGATGACGATCACTGCATAGGCAAAGGCGCCGAGCGCCTGCGCGCCATAATAGCGGCCGGCGATGAACAGGAAGGGAAGCCGCGCCGCCAGCCGGATCAGGAAACCGAGGAAGTTGGTGCGGCCGCCCTTCGCCAGCGCAGCGATGTCGTCATTCTGGCGGGGACAGGCCTCCTTCAATGCGCGGCGCCCCAATTGGGGCCAGTGCCGATCTCGACGCCGAGCGGCACGCTGAGGCGGATGGCGGGCTCGGCGGCCGTCTCCATCACCCGCCGGATCACGGCCGAAGCGGGCTCGACCGCATCTTCGGGCACTTCGAACACCAATTCGTCATGGACCTGCATCAGCATCCTGACCGCACCGAGGCCCTCGGTCTCGAGCGCCGGCTGCATCCGCACCATCGCCCGCTTGATGATATCGGCGCTGGTGCCCTGGATCGGGGCGTTGATCGCGGCGCGCTCGGCACCCTGCCGCTCGCCCTGGTTCTTGGCGCGGATCGAGGGGAAGTGGGTCTTGCGGCCGAAGAGGGTGGTGGTGAAGCCGGTCTCGCGCACCTTTTCGAGCGTGGCCGCGATATAATTCCCGATTCCGGGGAAGCGTTCGAAATAGCGGTCGATGATCATCTGCGCTTCGTCGGCCGTGACGCCCAGCCGGCCGGCAAGGCCCCAGCGCGAGATGCCGTAGAGGATGGCGAAGTTGATCGTCTTGGCGCTGGCGCGGGTGTCGCGGTCGACCGAGCCGAACAGCTCCTGCGCCGTCATGTTGTGGATATCGGCGCCCTCGGCGAAGGCGGCGCGGAGCTGCGGCACCTCGGCGATATGGGCGGCGAGCCGCAGCTCGATCTGGCTGTAGTCGGCCGAGAGCATGACGAAGCCGGGCTCGGCGACGAAAGCGTCGCGAATGCGGCGGCCGATCTCGGTGCGGATCGGGATGTTCTGGAGGTTGGGCTCGGTCGAGGAGAGCCGCCCGGTCTGCGCGCCGGACAGCGAGTAGGAGGTGTGGACCCGCCCCGTCTCCCGGTTGATCTGCTGCTGCAGCGCGTCCGTATAGGTCGACCTGAGCTTGGTAAGCTGGCGCCATTCCAGCACGAGGCTGGCGATCGGCACGCCCTCACGCGACAGCCGCTCCAGCTCGTTCACATCGGTCGACCAGGTGCCCGATTTCCCCTTGCGCCCACCCTTCAGGCCCATCTGGTTGAACAGGATTTCGCCGAGCTGCTGGGGGCTGCCGATGGTGAAGGTGCAGCCGGCCTCGCCGCAGATCCTTTCCTCCAGAGCGATGATCTGGGTCGAGAATTCGCGGCTGAGATTGGTCAGCTCGTCGCGGTCGACCTTCACCCCCTCGCGTTCCATTCGCGCGACGACGGCCACTAGGGGGCGATCGACCGTCTCGTACACGCGCGCCACCCGTTCGTGCGGCAGGCGGGTCTTGAACCGCGTCCACAAGCGCAGGGTGACGTCGGCATCCTCGGCGGCATATTCGGTGGCGCGGTCGAGCGGCACCTGGTTGAACTTGATCTGCTTCTGCCCGGTCCCGCAGACCTCCTTGTAGGTCAGGCAGTCGTGGTCGAGATGCTTCTTCGCGAGATCGTCCATCGCGTGGCTGTTGAGCCCGCCCGCATCGAGGTTGAAGCTCATCACCAGGCTGTCGTCGACCGGGGCGACGCAGATCCCGCGGCGGTCGAAGACGATCCAGTCGAACTTGAAATTGTGGCCGATCTTGAGGATTGCCGGGTCCTCGAGCAGCGGCTTCAGCCGCGCCAGCGCTTCGGCCGCCGGGATTTGCTCTGGCCGCTCGGACAGCAGATCGTGGCCGCCATGCTCCAGCGGGATGTAGCAGGCCTTGCCGCATTCGGTGGCGAGGCTGATGCCGACCAGCTTGGCGGTGACGCAGTCGAAGCCGTCGGTCTCCGTGTCGAGCGCGACGAAGCCGTTGCGCTTCGCCTCCGCGATCCAGCGGTCGAGCACCTCCAATGACGTCACCGTCTCGTAGACGGAGCGGTCGATCTTCGGCTCCGGCCGCACCTCGCGCTGCACCGGCTGGGGCGTCTCGGACGGGGGCCGCACCTGCGATTGGCCGGCGAGACGGGCGAGGAGCGACTTGAAGCCCTGCTCCTCCAGGAACTCGCGCAGCGGATCGGGCGGAATGCCCTTCATTTCCAGCGCGTCGAGCGGCTCGGGCAGCGGCGAGTCGCAGACCAGCCGCACCAGCTCGCGCGACAGGCGGGCATTGCCGGCATGCTCGATCAGATTCTGGCGCAGCTTGGGCTTGGCGATCTCGTCGGCATGGGCGAGGACAGTCTCGACGTCGCCGTACTGCTGGATGAGCTGCGCCGCCGTCTTCGGGCCGATCCCCGGCACGCCGGGGACGTTGTCGACACTGTCGCCCATCAGCGCCAGCACCTCGCCCAATTGCTCGGGCGGCACGCCGAACTTCTCGATCACGTAATCGCGGCCGATGCGGCGCTCGTTCATTGTATCGTAGAGGTCGAGCCGGCCGTCCTCGACGAGCTGCATCAGATCCTTGTCCGAGGAGACGATCGTCACCTTCCAGCCGGACTCGAGCGCGGCTTTCGAATAGCAGGCGATGATGTCGTCCGCCTCCAAGCCATCCTCCTCGATGCATGGCAAAGAGAAGGCGCGGGTGGCGTCGCGGATCAGCGGGAATTGCGGGACGAGATCCGGCGGCGGCGGCGGCCGGTTCGCCTTGTACTCCGCGTACATCTCCTTGCGGAACGTCTTCTCCGAGGCGTCGAAGATGACGGCGAGATGGGTCGGCCCATCCGCCTTGCGCAGATTCTCGGCGAGCTTCCAGAGCATCGTCGTGTAGCCGTAGACGGCGCCGACATTGAGGCCGTGACGGTTGGTCAGCGGCGGAAGCCGATGATAAGCCCGGAAGATGTAGCTCGAGCCGTCGACCAGATAGAGGTGCGGAGAGACCATGGAGAGGATGTAGGGCCCGGACCCATAACGGGCAACGGCCATGACGAGGCGGAGAGGCGGTCAGGGCTAGGCGAGAGGAGTGAGCGATGCTGATCCATCGAGAACGACGAACAACGACGCCATGGCCGTCTCTCCGCCTCGCCGCTTTGCGGTCGCCCGGAGAAGGGTACCGGCTACGTCGCGGCGCTTGTGCGGGCAACCAGCCCGCCCTGCACACCGCTCCTTGCCGGTACCCTTCTCCGGGCGATCCTGGCCATTGCCCGTTATGGGTCCGGGCCCTCGCCAATATGGGGGGTGAAACAACCGTCTTCGGCCTTGGTTGGGCCGCCTGAAGGGGAAAGGGCGTGCATCCGGTGGACTTTCCGTTGCTCGGGCTGCTGCTGTTCGTCGCCTGTCTGGTGGCGATGATCACCCGGCGGCTGAAGCTGCCCTACAGCGCCGGCTTGGTCGCGGCGGGGCTGGCGCTGGCGCTGCTGCCGATCGGGTTCAAGGTGGCGCTGACGCCCGAGCTGGTGTTCACGATCTTCCTGCCGCCGCTCATCTTCGAGGCGGCGATTCAGATTCCCTGGGCGCCGTTCCGCCGCGAGCTGCCGCTTCTCGTGCTGCTCGTCACCATCGGGGTGCTGCTGGCGGCCGGGGTGGTCGCGGCCGGCATGCACTGGTTGATCGGCTGGTCATGGCTTGGCGCGGCGTTCTTCGGCATCCTTGTCGCGGCGACCGATCCGGTCTCGGTCATCGCCATGTTCAAGGAGGTGCCGGTGCCGCCGCGTCTCCATCTTTTGGTGGAGGCGGAGAGTCTGCTGAACGACGGCGTGGCGGCCGTGGGCTTCGCGGTGCTCGTCGCAATCGCCGGGGGTGCCGCCGCCGGCGCGCCGGCGATCGGGGCGAAGTTCCTGATGATCTCGTTCGGCGGTGTCGCGGCGGGCGTCATCGTCACGCTGCCTCTGCTCGCCATCGCCGGCCGCACGCACGACCGACTCGTCGAGATCACCCTGACGACGCTGGCCGCCTTCGGCTCCTTTCTGCTCGCCGAGCATTTCCACGTGTCGGGCGTGCTCGCCGGCCTCACCGCGGGTATGCTGGTCGGCAATATCGGCTGGCTAGGGTCGATCTCGGACAGCAGCCGGCCGAACGTCCTCTATTTCTGGGAATATGCCGCCTTCCTCGCCAATTCCGTCATCTTCATCCTGATCGGCGCCGCCGAGGCGGGGACGCCGATCCTGCCGGTGCTGAAGGCGGCCGGTGCCGCCATTCTTCTCTGCCTGCTCGGCCGCGCCGCAACCGTTTATCCGGTGGCGGCTTTGTTCGGGGGCTCGAAGCTTCGCGTCACCGGCGCGTACCAGCATGTCCTCTGGTGGGGCGGGCTCCGCGGCGCCCTCGCCTTGGCGCTGGCGCTGGCTTTGCCCGCCAGCGTCATTGAGCGGGGCCAGATCATCGCAGTCGCGTTCGCGGTCGTCGCATTCTCGGTGTTCGTGCAGGGGCTGACGATGGGGCCGCTGGTGAAGCGGCTCGGCCTCGCCCATGGCGGCGGCCACTCATCGAAGGTTAAAGCGGGCGATCATAAGCAGGACTCATGAGGCTCGCGCTCCTTCTCGCCCTGGCGGCGCCCATCGTTGCGCTGCCTGCCGCGCCGACTGCCGCCGCCGAGGCCTTCGCACCGACCCGCTTCACGGTCGAGGTGACGGGGACGGGGCCTGACGTCATCCTCATCCCGGGCCTCACCGCGTCGAAGAACGTCTGGCGCCCCACCGTCGCGGCCGTGCCCGGCTATCGCTATCACCTCATCCAGGTCTCCGGCTTCGCTGGCGCTCCGGCGCGAGGCAACGCGCAGGGCGACGTGGTGGCACCGCTCGCCGACGAGATCGCCCGCTACATCCGGGCCAACCATCTCGGCCGGCCGGCGATCGTCGGCCACTCCATGGGCGGCACGCTCGCCCTGATGCTGGCCGAGCGCCATCCGGACGTCGCCGGCAAGGTGATGGTGGTGGACATGCTGCCGCAACCGGCCGAACTGCTCGGCGCCAGCCCGAGCGGCATCCGCGGTTTCGCCGATACCCTGCGCGACCTCAGCGGCACGCCCTTGGGGAAGAGCCTGATCGAGTCGGCGATCCGAGTGTTCGGCAATGATGGGATCGACAACCTCAAGAGCGACCCCGACGTCGTCGCCCGCGCAACGCACGAGCTCGCGCTGACCGACCTCACGCCGGAGTTGCCACGCGTCATCGCGCCGCTCACAATCCTCTATGCCTCCCCCGAACCGGCCCTCGGGCCGGCCGCCGACGGCGTGTACCGCGAAGCCTATGCGGGCGATCCCGCCGCGCACCTCGTCCGCATCGACGGCAGCGGCCACATGATCATGGCCGACCAGCCGCGACGGTTCGAGGAGGAGCTGCGGAAGTTTCTGGCGAGCAACTAACCGTCATTCCCGCGAAAGCGGGAATCCAGCTTTCTTCCTGCTGCTCGGTGTTCCTGGATCCCCGCTTTCGCGGGGATGACGGAAATCAGTCGCCCGCGCCGGGGTCGGGCGTGAAGTATTTGTCGTACTTCCCTTCCTCGCCCTTATGCTCGTCGGCGTCGGCGGGGCTGTCCTTCTTGCGGGTGATGTTCGGCCATTCCGCCGAATAGGTGGCGTTGACCTCAAGCCACTTTTCGAGGCCGCTCTCGGTGTCGGGCAGGATCGCCTCCGCCGGGCATTCGGGCTCGCAGACCCCGCAATCGATGCACTCGTTCGGGTTGATGACGAGCATGTTGTCGCCTTCGTAGAAGCAATCGACCGGACACACCTCGACGCAATCCATATACTTGCAGCGGATGCAGGCTTCGGTGACGACGTAGGTCATTGGCTTCTCCCTAAGGCGCGGATTCCTAGTCGCCGCCGCCTTCGCTCGTCAATTGCCGTTCGGGCAGCTCGGAATAGACGAGGCGCGCCTCGGCGGCCGGGCCGCGGCGCAGCGGCAGCATCTCGACCCGGATCACCCGCACCTGGCCCCGAAGCGCGAAGCTCAGCACGTCGCCGACGCGGACCGGCGTATGGGCGCGGTCGGCGACGCGGCCGGCGATGCGGATTCGGCCTTCCTCCGCGAGTTGCTGGGCCAGCGCGCGGGTCTTCACGATTCGCGCGAACCACATGAATTTGTCGAGGCGAAGCGTGTCAGCCACGCCGGAGCCGGGCGAGGGCGGCGAAGGCGTGGGAGGAATCGGGCTTGGGCTCGGTCCGCCGTCGGCGTGTGGGGCCGTGCCAGACCCAGCCATTCTGTCCTTCCGGCGCGCGGAAGCCGAGATCGCGCATCAGCCGCGCGACCGCCTGTGGCTGCAATCCAAGCGAGGTGGTGAGCGCTTCGTCGACCACCGGCTGCTCGGCGCCGTTCCGTGCCTCGTGGGCGTGCCGCGCCAGCCGCTCGACGAGGTCGACGCGCAGCATCTGCGGGCTAAGGGCGCGGTAGCCGAGCCGCTCCAGGTGCCGGCGTTCGCCATTGGGCGGCGACGGGAGGACGACGGCCGATTCGGGCGGCAGCGCCGGCATCGGCTCGCCCGACGCGGCGGCGCGAAGGGCGGTGCGCCAGCGCCGTGCCTCGGGCTTGAGAACGTCGGGCATAAAGAGGTCGAGCGCGCCGATGCGGACGCGCAGCTTCGTGATCAGCCGCCTCTGCTCGCGGGCGAGACTGGCCAGCGCCTTGGCGACGGTCTCACGCGAGACGATGCCGCCTTCGTCGACCAGCATCGCGAGGATCGAGCGCGCGGCCGGCGGGGTGGCCGGATCGTGCGCGGCGAGGCCCGCCTGCCGCAGCGGCCCCAGTGCCTTCTCGACCTGGTGCCGCACCCAGAGGTTCAGCCGCTCGACCACGGCTTCGCGGCCGCGCTCCGAGAGCCGGTCGAGGCGCTTGTCCATGAGTACGCGCGGCGAGAGAAGGTTCTTGCCCGGTCCGAGCCGCGCCACCTCGTGGCCGCGCCAGAGCACCGCCACCGGCGCGCCCGCGTCGGTGCGCAGCGTGAAATGCTCGTCGGTATCCGCGACGAGCGCCGCCGCTCTCTTCTCATATTCGCCGCCGAGCCGCCGCTCGGCCGTCGCAAGCAGCATCTTGCGGTCGGCATGGCGCGCGGTGGGGTCGACCTCGAACGAGAAGCCCGCCATCCGGCCGATCGAGAAGGAGCCGACCGTCACCTCGCCCTGCTCGTCGACGATGACCGGGAATTCGCCGGCGCCCTTGCGGCCGATGTCGCGCAGCAGCACCGAGGTGCGGCGGTCGACGAAGCGCTGCGTTAGGCGCTCGTGCAGGGCGTCGGAGAGCTTCTCCTCCACCTCGCGCGTGCGCTCCGCCATGGTGTCGGGATCGGCGAGCCAGTCGGCGCGGTGGGCGATATAGGCCCAGGTGCGGACGCTCGCGATCCGGTCGGCGAGCGTGTCGATGTCGCCCTGTATAATGTCGAGCTGCGCCACCTGCGCGGCGTACCAGCCCTGCGGGATGCGGCCGTCGCCCTCGGTCAGGTGCAGGTAGACGCGCGCGACGAGGCGGGAATGGTGATCCGGACCGGTCTTGCGGAAATCGGGCAGGCCACAGGCGGCCCAGAGGCGGCGCACCCTTTCCATCCCCTTTGCCCGCTCGCGCACGGCCGGGTCCTCGCCGAGGCGCTTCAGCACGGCGAGGTCGATCGCTTCGGGCGCAGCCCGCAGGCCCGGCGCCGTCGGCCGCCGCTCGAGCGAGCGGATCAGCGCCTCGACGCTGCGGAAATCGGGGTCGCTCTCGCGCCAGTAGAGATGATCGAGCGGGGCGAAACGATGCTCCTCGATCGCCTCGATCTCCTCGGGCCGGAATTCGGCGGCGAGCTCGCCCTCCAGCGTCAGCACACCGAACGTGCCGTCGCGCTGGTGCCGCCCGGCGCGGCCGGCGATCTGCGCCATTTCCGCTGGCGTCAGGCGCCGTCGCCGATTGCCGTCGAACTTGGAAAGGCCGGCGAAGGCGACGTGGCTCACGTCCATGTTGAGGCCCATGCCCACGGCGTCCGTCGCGACGAGATAATCGACCTCGCCCGCCTGATACATGGCGACCTGTGCATTGCGGGTGCGGGGCGAGAGGGCGCCCATCACCACCGCCGCGCCGCCGCGCATCCGCCGCAGCATCTCGGCGACGGCGTAGACCTGCTCGGCCGAGAAGGCGACGATCGCCGAGCGGGGCGGCAGGCGCGAGAGCTTGGACGGACCGGCATAGGACAGGGTCGAGAAGCGCGGGCGGCCGATGATCTCCGCCTTCGGCAGCAAAGCCCGCACCATCGGCGCCAGCGTTTCCGAGCCGAGGATCATCGTCTCCTCGCGACCGCGGGCGTGGAGCATCCGATCGGTGAAGACGTGGCCGCGTTCGGGATCGGCGCCCAATTGCGCCTCGTCGATCGCGGCGAAGGCGACGTCCCGCTCCATCGGCATCGATTCCGCCGTGCAGAGGAACCAGCGCGCGTCCCGCGGCAGGATCTTCTCCTCGCCGGTGATGAGGGCGACGCGGCTCGCGCCCTTCAAATTCACGACCCGGTCGTAGACCTCGCGCGCCAGCAGGCGCAGCGGGAAGCCGATCATCCCGCTCGAATGGCCGCACATCCGCTCGACGGCGAGATGGGTCTTGCCCGTGTTGGTCGGCCCCAGAATGGCCGTAAGCGGCGCCCGGGCGAAATCGCTCATGGGGAATAAATCGGATGCGCGGCGCTTCGTTGCAATGATCTGGGTTGGTGCCCGAGGCTTCCGCCCCGCCGTCCCCCGGGCTACGCTCCCGCCATGGACGTCTACCTTCCGATCGCGGGGCTGTCGGTCAACGCGCTGGTGATCGTCGCTTTGGGCGGCGTGGTCGGGCTGCTGACCGGGATGATCGGCGTCGGCGGCGGCTTCCTGACGACGCCGATCCTGATCTTCTACGGCATTCCGCCGGCGGTCGCCGTCGCCTCGGCGACGACGCAGATCACCGGCACCAGCGTCTCGGGCGTGCTTGCCCATCGGCGCCGCCGAGGGGTGGACTATCGTATGGGCGGCGTGATCATCGTCGGCGGCCTGCTCGGCGCGGCTGCCGGGGGGGCGATCTTCCGCCTGCTCCAGGAGGTCGGCCAGATCGATACCGCCATCTCGATCCTCTACGTCGTGCTCTTGGGCTCGATTGGCGTCATGATGGCAAAGGAAGCGGCGACCTCGCTCGACATCATCAAGGCGAAACCGGGGGCGAAGCCGCCCCGGCGCCACAATCCGCTGATCGCCTCGCTGCCGATGCGCTGGCGCTTCTACCAGTCCGGCCTCTACATCTCGCCGCTCGCGCCGCTCCTGCTCGGCTTCGGCGCGGGCATGCTGACCGTCCTGCTCGGCGTCGGTGGCGGCTTCGTGCTGGTGCCGGCGATGATCTACGTCCTCGGCATGTCGGCGCAGGTCGTGGTCGGCACGTCGCTGCTCCAGATCCTCGCCGTCACCGCCGCCACCACCCTGATCCACGCGACGACGACCAAGTCGGTCGACGTGGTGCTCGCCGCCTTGCTCCTGCTCGGCTCGGTGATCGGCGCCCAGTTCGGGGCGATGCTGGCGCAGAAGGCCAAGCCCGAGCTGCTGCGCATGTTCCTCGCCATCATCATCCTCGCCGTGGCGTTCCGGATGGCGCTGGGCCTCGGCTGGCGTCCGGAGGAAATCTACACGGTGCAATTGCTGTGAGGCGTGGGGCCCCGCTGCTGCTGCTCGCGGCCGCGGTGCCTTTGCTGCTCGGCGCGGCGAAGCCGCGGCTGGTGCCGGACGTCTCCGAGAACAAGATCGAGATCCAATATTCGTTCACCGGCGCCGAATTGCTGCTGTTCGGCGCCATCCTCTATCCCGGCGGCCGCGTCCCGACCGAGCGGGCCGATATCGCCGTGGTGGTGAAGGGGCCGCTCCAGCCGCTCCTCGTGCGCGAGAAGCAGAAGGTCGCCGGCATCTGGATGAACGTCGACAGCGCTCGGTTCCGCTCGGCGCCGTCCTTCTACGCCGTCGCCTCGTCCCGCCCACTTTCGAAGCTCGTCGACGAGCGCGCGGCCGCCATTTACGAGCTTGGCGTTCAAAACCTCCAGCTCTCGCCCGGCCCAGGCCAGAGCGCCGATGTCCAGCGCCGCTTCGAGGCAGGGTTCGTGGACCTGATGCAGCGCCAGGGCGTCTACGGGGAGGATCCGCAGGGGGTGCAGATCACCGAGGGGGTGCTGTATCGCGCCCGCGTCTTCATCCCGGCGCGCGTGCCGGTGGGGAACTATACGGCCGAGACCTTCCTCATCAAGGACGGGCGGGTGATTGCCGGCGCGGTGCGAGACATCCGCATCGAGAAACGGGGCTTCGAGCGCTTCGTCGCCCGCGCGGCGCAGCGCTGGTCGCTCGCCTACGGCCTCGTCGCGGTCGCCCTGTCGCTCCTGTTCGGCTGGGCCGCGGCTGCCCTGTTCCGGCGGACCTGAAGCCATACAGCGTCGAAAATCAGTTGTTTACCGGTCGCCTCTATAGCGGCTCCCGGGATCAACAGGGGACTGCGCCGCGGTATGACCGATATGATCAACTTCCAGAACCTGCCCAAGGTCGAGGAAGCAGAAGAGCTCGCCCCCACCATCCGTCCGATGGTGCGCACGGTGCCGAAGCTCGCGCCGATCGGCCGCGTGGTGCAGGTCGGGGGCGGTTCGGGCCGGGTCGAGCTGGACGTCAGCCGTCTCACCGAAGTCTCGCGCGATCCGGATCCAAGCGTCGCTTTGTCCGGCCAGGTCGGCGGCAACATCAAGCTCGAGGCGGGCCCGCGCTGGCTGCTCGCCAACGTCCGCAGCCTGAAGCTGCATGAGGGCGAAGGTGGGCTGGTCGTCGCCGAGATCGACTTCCTCGGCGAAGGCGAGGAACAGGAGCAGACCGGCCGCCTGATCAACTTCCGCCGCGGCATCACCGGCTACCCGCCCCCGGGCGCCAAGGTCTTTCCCGTCTCCGCCGACGACATGAAGCAGATGTTCGCCGCCGACGAGCGCCCCCATGTCGAGATCGGCACCGTCTATCCGACGACCGATGTGCGCGGCGCCCTCTATGTCGACAATCTGCTCGGCAAGCATTTCGCGCTGGTCGGCTCGACCGGCACCGGCAAATCGACCTCCGCCGCCCTGATCATGCACCGCATCTGCGAGCTCGCGCCCGAGGGTCACATCGTCATGATCGACCCGCACGGCGAATATTCGGCGGCCTTCAAGGGCGTCGGCGAGCTGTTCAACGTCGAAAACCTCGCCATGCCGTACTGGCTGATGAACTTCGAGGAGCATTGCGAGGTCTTCGTCACGTCAAGCGGCGCCGAGCGGCAGCGCGACCAGGACATCCTGGCCAAATGCCTGCTCCAGGCCCGCGCCAAGAATCGCGCCGCCGAGGGCATGACCAAGCTGACCGTCGATTCGCCCATTCCCTACGCGCTGTCGGATCTCACCGCCTCGATCACCCATGAGATGGGCTTGCTCAACAAGGCGACCGACACCGCCCCGTTCATGCGGCTCAAGACCAAGATCGACGAGCTGAAGGCCGATCCGCGCTATCATTTCATGTTCTCGGGCATGCTCGTCGCCGACAGCATGACCAGCTTCGTCTCGAAGATCTTCCGCCTCCCGGCCAAGGGCAAGCCGATCTCCATCATCGACGTGTCCGGCGTGCCATCGGATATCGTCTCAGTCGTTGTCGCCGTGCTGTCGCGGCTGGTGTTCGATTATGCGATCTGGTCGCGCAACGAGGTGCCGCGGCCGGTCCTCCTCGTCTGCGAGGAGGCGCACCGCTACATCCCGTCCGACAAGACCTCGACCGGCCAGGCCGTGCGCAAGATCCTCGAGCGGATCGCCAAGGAAGGCCGTAAATACGGCGTCTCGCTCGGCCTGATCACGCAGCGGCCGTCGGACCTCGCCGAGGGCGTGCTCTCCCAGTGCGGCACGATCATCGCGATGCGTCTCAACAACGAGCGTGACCAGCATTTCGTGAAATCGGCCATGCCGGAAGGTGCGCGGGGCTTCCTCGACGTCATCCCGGCGCTTCGCAACCGCGAGTGCATCGTCTGCGGCGAGGGCGTGTCGATTCCGATCCGCGTCAGCTTCGACGATCTCGAGCGCGACCGCCGGCCGGCTTCGTCCGACCCGCTCTTCTCCGAGCTCTGGCGCCAGTCGGGCGAAGAGGAAGCGATGGTCAACCGCGTCGTCCGCCGCTGGCGCAGCCAGGGACGCTGAGCCCCGGCGCTTCGATGTGACATCCGCGCCGGCCTTATTCTATGAGGCCGGTGCGATGATCCTCAAACGACTCCCCGCCTGATGCGCTGTTTCTGGGATGCACGGCAGCTCCTCCATGCGCCGGCGCAGGAGCTGCATAACGGCGCTTTCGTGCCGTTCGCCGAGCATCCCGGCCGGCCGCAATCGATCCTCGCCGCGATCGGGCCGACCGAAACCCCGCGCGACCATGGCGAGGCGCCGTTGCTCCGCGTCCACCCGCGCGACTATCTCGATTTCCTGAAAGGCGCCTATGCCGACTGGCGGGCGGCGGAGCGGCCGGGCGACGCTGCGGGCTATGTCTGGCCGGTGGTGCGCCGGCGGCCGCTGAAGCTCGAGCGGATCGACGCGCGGCTCGGCCTCTATTCGATGGACGCCTCGACGCCGGTGGCGGAGGGGACGTGGGAGGCGGCCTATTGGTCGTGCCAGACAGCGCTCTGCGCGCTCGACGCGGTGCTGGAGGGGGAGCGAGCCGCCTTCGGCTTGTGCAGGCCTCCGGGACACCATGCCGGCGCCGATTATATGGGCGGCTATTGCTACCTCAACGCCGCCGCCGTGGCCGCCGAGGCGGCGGTCGCCGCCGGCCGCCGCCGCGTCGCGATCCTCGACGTCGACTATCATCACGGCAATGGCACGCAGGACATTTTCTACGCGCGCGAGGACGTGCTGTTCGTCTCCATCCATGCCGATCCGGCGACCGACTATCCCTTCTACTGGGGCCATGAAGACGAACGCGGCGAGGGGGACGGGGAAGGCGCGACGCTGAACCTGCCGTTGCCACGCGGGACGGACATGGCAGCCTACGCACCGGCGCTGGACAAGGGGCTGGCGCGGATCGCCGATTTCGCGCCGGATCTGCTCCTCTGCTCCTTCGGCGCCGACACCTTCGCCGCCGATCCGATCAGCTTCTTCCGGATCGAGACCGCCGATTATTCGGAAATGGCCCGCCGCATCGCCTCACTCGGGCTGCCGACGCTCGTGCTGATGGAGGGCGGCTATGCGGTCGATGCGCTTGGCGCCAATGTCGCCGCCTTCCTCTCCGGCCTGTGAACGACGGAACGGCGCAAGTATCTGGCTGCCGAGGCTCCCGGCGCCGGCATCGTGGGGCTCGCCGAGGCCGAACCGCAGCGTCCTGAGCGCGATCTCGTCGAGCTCGCAATAGGTGCCGAAGAGACGGTCCCAGAAGCTGAGCACATCGGAATAATTACTGTCCGTCTCCGGCCGATAGGCGCTGTGATGAACATGATGCATGGCCGGTGTGACCAGGATCCACCGAAGCGGACGGTCCACCGCGGCGGGAAGGTCGAGATTGGCGTGGGTCCAGAGCTCGAAGGCGAAGCCGATCGTCTCGTAAACGACAAGAGCGGGGACCGACGCTCCCAGGAGGATCGCGGCCGCGGAGCGGAGGGCGGCCAGCACCAGCGCCTCGCCCGGATGGTTTCGAAAGCCGGTCGAAAGATCCACCGCCGTATCGCAATGATGGACCCGGTGCAGCCGCCACAGGATCGGAATCCCGTGGGCGGCGCGGTGGAGCAGATAGTTCAGGAGGCTCCATAGCAGGATTGTCGCGGCGGCTGCCGCGAGCGGGGCTCCAATGTGATTGAGAAGCCCAAATCCGCTCCGCCGCGCCCATTCGGCCGCCGCTACGGCTGAGAGCGGCAAGGCGAGGGCGATACCCGCGTTGGCGAGGCCGAGACCGAAATTGGCGACGAGCCGGTCTTTGCTTTCGCGCGGATCGGCATGCACCGGCCGGATACGCTCAAGCACCGCCACGACGAGGAAGAGCAGCCAGATTCCGCCGAACGCCAACCATGGGCGCGCCGCAGCGCTCCACAGGAAGACTGGCACGATCATGGTGCCGCTCCGCCCAACGGCGGCACCCCATTGACAGAGTGTCGGCGCGTAATCACCATGATCGTCTTGATAGGAACGGCCCGGCTAAAGGGCAACGGAGGGACGCTCGATGACCGCTTCATCTCTGCTTCGTACCGTGATCGCCTTCGGATTCACCTCGTTCGCCGCCGCAGCGCCGGCCATGGCCGGAAGTGTCAGTCCTACCCCCGCGCCGCTGATTGGCGCCGGCATCCCGGCTCTGATTGCCTTCGCAGGGGGCTATGCCGCCATCCGCCGTCGGCGCCGCAACTGAGGACCCGACGGCTGACGCCGTCACGGTCCGCCGAAAGGCTGCATTGGCGCCGCTTATCCGCGGTAGCGTCTCGCGGCAAATCCTCTTCTTCTGGCTGTTCGTCGCCGCTTCGCTGAACAGCGTTACGGCGCTCGCATCCTTTCCCGCGCCGGGAGAAAGCTGGTGGCGGGCCTGCTTCGGCCTGTTCGGCATCAGCGCGATCCTGTGGGTGGCGATCCTGGCTGGGTGCAAGCTCCTGCTCGATGCCGAAGAGAGGGAGGCGCCGAGTCGCGGCGACTGGGCGGTGGCAGCCCTCGGGGCGATGGCGCTTCTGGTCCCGACGACCAGCGCGAGTTCACTGGCTCTGACCGGGCTCGCTTTCTATGCCATCGTCGGTGGCCGGAGGGGCAGCGGCCTGCGGCGGGCGGGGATCATCTTTCTCGCTATCTCGGGAGCCACCTTATGGGGGCGGCTGATGCTCGCTTTCTTTGCCCACCCGCTCCTTGATGTGGACGGATTCCTGGTCGCGAAACTCAATGGTCTGGAGGCCGCCGGCAATGTCGTCGGCTTTAGCAACGGAGCGGGTGCGATCGCCATCGCGGGCGGCTGTTCCTCGTTTCAGGGCATCTCGCTGGCCCTGGTCTTCTGGGCCACGCTGAACCAATGGTTCGACGTGCCGGTGACCCTCCGCTCGCTCGGCTGGTGGGCGACGGCGGTGGCCGCGACGGTCGCGATCAACGTGCTGCGGATCGCCGCGCTGGTCCATTTCCCCAGCCATTTCGAGGTGATCCACACCGGGATCGGCTGGTATGTCGCGTCCTGGGCGACCTTGCTGCTCGTCGTATCGATCTGCCTCTATGGAGCGCGCGATGCGGTCTTCCGTCGCTAGCGCCGGCTTCGCCGCCTTGCTGTTGCTGAGCCTTGGCGGGAAGATCGCCGCACAAGCCCACGCGGCCGAGCCGGACGACGTCTTGTTCGTCCGCACGGCTGTCGCCCTTATGGCCCGGGCGAGGCTGACGACCAGCCTCGCAGAGGGTCACCTCGGAACGATCGTCTACGGGCGCCGGGGCCGGTGCGTCCTGATGGTCCGCGACACGGTGGAGGGCGCGACTTATGCCGAGGGCTACCGCCAGGCTGCGGCGAAGATCGGGCCGGTCACCTATCTTTACCGCGGCAACCGTTATTCGTCGCCGCCGGGATTCCGGCCGCTCGCCGACCACTATCTCTGGCGCGGTCTCGGCAAATTGGGCGTGGCCGTCCCACGGCGGCCGCTGGTCGCGATGGCGGCGACGCCGGGCTGCGACTTCCATGCAGTAGACTTGCGCCCGCTCCAAGAACTGCCCCGCTGAAGCTTTGCAGGGACGGCCTGCTGAGCTAGTCGTGAGCCTTCTGTTTCTATGCGAGAGGCTTTCGATGAAGCGCCTGCTCCTGATCGCACCCCTTCTGCTCCTGGCCTGCTCGTCCCAAGCGCCCGCCGCGAAGACGCTCGTCCTCGATAGACCCGAGGCGAAAACTGCCCAATTGCTGATCGTTTCCAGCCCCGCTTTCGGCCACGATGGCGCGATCCCGCTGCGCTACAGTGCTTACGGGGCTAACGAGATCGTGCCGCTCGCTTGGTCGGCTTTGCCGTCGGGCGCGCAGAGCCTCGCTTTGATCGTCGAGGATCCGGACGCGTCCACGCCCCAGCCGTTCGTCCACTGGACGGTGTGGAACCTGCCGCCCGGCCCCGGCGCGATCCCGCAGGCGTTCGCTGCCGCAGCGCAGGGGAAGAACGGCGCCGGCCAGAATGCATGGCGCGGCCCGCACCCGCCCGACACGAAGCCGCACCATTATCATTTCGAGCTCTTCGCCCTGGACACGAAGCTCAACCTGCCGGCGGCCACCGACCGGGACGGCCTCGTCGCGGCGATGAACGGCCACGTCCTCGCCAAGGGCCAGCTGGTCGGGGTGTTCACGAAGCCGAAAGGCCGCTGAGGATTCCTGCTCCCCGGCAAAGGCCGGGGTCCAGTCTCTTGAGCCTAGGCAGCTGGGCCCCGGCCTTCGCCGGGGAGCAGCGTTGCGGGGTCAAAGCTTTTCGGTGAGCTCCGGCACGATCTTGAACAGGTCTCCGACGAGCCCGAGGTCGGCGACCTGGAAGATCGGGGCTTCCTCATCCTTGTTGATGGCGACGATGAGCTTGGAGTCCTTCATGCCGGCGAGGTGCTGGATCGCGCCGGAGATTCCGATCGCGATATAGCATTCGGGTGCGACGATCTTGCCGGTCTGGCCGACCTGGTAATCGTTGGGGACATAGCCGGCGTCCACCGCCGCGCGGCTGGCGCCGACGGCGGCGCCGAGCTTGTCGGCGAGCGGCTCGATATATTGGTGGAACGCCTCGCTGGAGCCGAGCGCGCGGCCGCCGGAGACGATGATCTTTGCCGAGGTGAGCTCCGGACGCTCGGATTTGGCGATCTCGGCGCCGACGAAGCTGGAAAGCCCCTTGTCTCCTTCACCCGACCAGGGCTCGACCGTGCCCGAGCCACCCTCGCGCGCCGCTTTCTCGAACGCGGTGCCGCGCACCGTCAGCACCTTCTTGGCATCGGAGGATTTGACGGTGGCGATGGCGTTGCCGGCGTAGATCGGCCGCTGGAACGTGTCGGCGTTTTCGATCGCGATGACGTCACTCACCTGCATCACGTCGAGCAGGGCGGCCACGCGCGGCGCGACGTTCTTTCCGGTCGTGGTCGAGGCGGCGACGAAATAGTCGCAATGGTCGTTGACGATGGCGGCGACGAGCGGCGCGACATTTTCGGCGAGCCCGTGGTCGTAGGCCGCGTCGTCCGCGACATGAACCTTCGTCACGCCCGCAATCTTCGCGGCCGCTTCGGCGACGGCGCCGACACCGGAGCCCGCGACGAGGGCATGGACTTCGCCGAGCTTCGAGGCAGCGGTGACGACGGAGAGGGTCGCGTCCCTGACGTCGCCGCCCTCATGCTCGATCAGAACCAGCGCAATCATCCGATCACTCCCACCGTCCGCAGCCGGTCGATCAGCTCGTCGACCGACTGAACCTTGATCCCCGCCTCGCGCTTCGAAGGCTCGCGCACCGACACGATCTGCAGCCGCGGCGCGGTATCGACGCCGTAATCGGCGGGCGTTTTCTGCGCGAGCGGCTTGGACTTCGCCTTCATGATGTTGGGCAGGCTCGCATAACGCGGCTCGTTGAGGCGAAGATCGGTGGTGACGATCGCCGGCAGCTTCAGCTTCACCGTCTCCAGGCCGCCGTCCACCTCGCGGGTGACGTTGACGTCATCGCCCGCCACCTCGACCTTGGAGGCAAAGGTGCCCTGGCCCCAGCCGAGCAGGGCCGCCAGCATCTGGCCGGTCTGGTTCGAATCGTCATCGATCGCCTGCTTGCCGAGGATCACCATGCCCGGCTGCTCCTCCTTCGCGATGGCGGCGAGGATCTTCGCCACCGCCAGTGGCTCGACCGCGTCGTCGGTCTGGACGAGGATCGCCCGGTCGGCGCCCATCGCGAGGGCGGTGCGCAAAGTCTCCTGCGCCTTCGCGGGCCCGATCGAGACCGCCACGATCTCGGTCGCGACGCCCTTCTCCTTCAAGCGGATCGCCTCCTCGACGGCGATCTCGTCGAAGGGGTTCATGCTCATCTTCACATTGGCGAGATCGACGCCCGTGCCGTCCGCCTTCACCCGCGGCTTCACATTGTAATCGATCACCCGCTTCACGGGCACGAGAAGCTTCATAGTCGTTCCTCTCATCCCGCTCCCGTCAAGGGAGAGGGAATTATCTCAAGCCGCGTCCTTCACCGCCGCGACAATCTTTTTCGCGGCGTCGCCCAAATCGTTCGCAGGGACGATGGCAAGGCCGCTGTCGTCGAGGATTTTCTTGCCCTCCTCGACGTTCGTCCCCTCCAGCCGCACGACCAGGGGCACCTTCAAATCCACTTCCTTCGCCGCGGCGACGATGCCGTCGGCGATGATGTCGCAGCGCATGATGCCGCCGAAGATGTTGACCAGGATTCCCTTCACCGCCGGGTCCGAGAGGATGATCTTGAACGCCGCCGTCACCTTCTCCTTCGAAGCGCCGCCGCCGACGTCGAGGAAGTTGGCGGGCTCGGCCCCGTTCAGCTTGATGATGTCCATCGTCGCCATGGCGAGGCCGGCGCCGTTGACCATGCAGCCGATATTGCCGTCGAGCTTGACGTAGGCGAGGTCGTGCCTGGAGGCCTCGACCTCCATCGGGTCCTCCTCGGTGACGTCGCGCAGATCCTCCAGGTCCGGATGGCGGAAGGCGGCGTTGGAATCGAAGCTCATCTTCGCGTCGAGCACCACCAGCCTGCCGTCGTCGGTCGCGACCAGCGGGTTGATCTCCAGCATCGAGCAGTCGAGGGCGAGGAACGCGTCATAGAGCTGGTTCGCGAGCGTCTGCGCCTGTTTGTTGAGATCGCCCTTCAGCTTCAGCGCGAAGGCGAGCTCCCGCCCATGATGCGGCATGAAGCCCTGGGCCGGATCGATGAGGATCGTCGTGATCCGCTCGGGTGTCTCGTGCGCGACGGTCTCGATGTCCATGCCGCCTTCGGTCGAGGCGACCATGGCGATCCGGCCGGAGCCGCGGTCGACGAGCAAGGCGAGATAATATTCCTTGGCGATGTCGACGCCGTCGGTGACGTAGAGCCGGTTGACCTGCTTGCCGTCCGGTCCGGTCTGGACGGTGACGAGCGTGTTGCCGAGCATCTCCCCGGCATTGGCGCGCACCTCCTCGATACTCTTCGCCAGCCGAACGCCCCCCTTGGCGTCGGGCCCCAGCTCCTTGAACCGACCCTTGCCGCGGCCGCCGGCGTGGATCTGCGCCTTAACCACGTAAAGCGGCCCGGGGAGCTTCTTCGCCGCCTCGGCCGCTTCGTCGGGGTTCATTGCCGGGAAGCCGGCCGGAACGGGAATGCCGCGCTTCGCGAGCAGGTCCTTCGCCTGATATTCGTGGATGTTCATGGCGGCGCCCTAAAGCACAGGGGCGGCGGGAATCCAAGGCTGCGGTCAGCCTTCTGCGGCGGCCATGACCTTGCGGCGCTCGAACATCCCGAGCTGCTCCGCCTCGAAGCGCGCGATCACCGCCGAATCGAGCTCGTAGAGCCCGGCGAGGGGCGCGCAGCCGCGGCCGTCGCGCAACAGGTGGCGATTGAAGCCGCGATAGAATTCCCGCCGCTTCCAGAGCGACGCCGCCTCCGCCTCGAACAGATCGTGGAGGGCCGGTCCGGTGAAGTCGCGCTGCTCGGTGAGCAGGAGCGCGGTGCGGATCGCATCCGGCAGCGGCGAGCCCGTGGTGGGATGGAAGAAGCCGCCGCGCGCGCCGAGTTTCGCCACCCGCGCGCCGCCGATCCGCCAGTAAGCCGCGAAATCCCCGCCGAGCGCCACGGGCACCGCCGCACTCTCCTCGCACACCGCGGTGCCGCCCTTCCAGCCGCGCGCCGCGACATAATCCGCGACCGCCGTCTCGGCGGCCGCCGCATCCACTTCCGAGCCGGGGCCATATTCGACGCGCTCCACGAGCAATCTCTTCTCTCCGAAGGGAGTGAGGGCGAAGAAGCCGCAAAGCTTTCCCGCGGCCAGGGTGGCGTCGACCAGCACCGGGCGATCGACCCGATGCGGCGCGGCGAAATCGCAGACCCGGCCGAACGAACGCCGCCAGCCGAGATCGAGAGTCGTCTGGTGTGCCCAGAGGCGGGCATCGACCGCACCGTGGCCGAGGATGGTCTCGCCGCCGTGGAGGAGGAGGCTGGTGTCGCGCACGGCGACGATCTTGTCCTCCACCCTGATCTGCTCGGGCTTGAGCGCCTCGCGCACCGCTTGCTCGATCCGCTCGGGCGTGATCGCGTGGCAGGTGAGCTTCAGCTTGCGGCTCTTGCCGGGGAAGGCGGTGTAGATGGAGTCCCAGGTCTCGGCGATCAGCGGCGCGACCAGCTCTCGCTCCGCGTCCGACAGGCCCTCGTCGAACAGCAACAGCGTGCGCGTGCCGCCCAGCCCCTCCGCCTCGGGCACGAGCAGCATCGGCACTTCGGGCCGGACCCGCGCCATCGCCAGCGCGGCGAGGCTCGCCGAGACTCCGCCGCCGGCGATCAGAAGGCCGTGATTGCGTCCCCTCACCATAGCCGACCGCCTCTAACGCCGCCGAGCCGCTTAAGCCATTGCCGGAAACGTGCCGATGCGCGCGAGCGTCATTTTGGCACTGTTTTCACGCGATTTCGTAACGCCGGCGGAACTCTTTGGGCGTGCCGAAGCTTGTGCTGCAAAACACAACCAGGGGAGAATAATAGTGCCAGTGACTCGCCTTGCGGGGGCAGTCGCGTGCGCGACTTTTTGCCTCGCCGCCGCGCCCGCCGTCGCCCAGCAATCGGGCAGCGACGAAACCTATATGGACCGGCCGAACAGCCTCACCGTCGGCCTCGGAGCTGCTTACCTGCCCTCTTACGAGGGCTCGAACGATTACGACGTCGCGCCCGCGGCCATTGCGATCGGAAAGGTCGACGGCTTCTCCTTCGCGACTCGCGGCTCGGGCCTCTCGGTCAATCTTGTCCGGAGCGGGCAGAAGGCGCCCGTCGCATTCGAGTTCGGCCCGGTCGGACACCTCCGGCTCGACCGCTCGGCGCGGATCGAGGATCCCGTCGTCCGATCGCTTGGAACCATCCACCGCGCGGTGGAGCTGGGCGCTTATGCCGGGATCAAGTTCAACCATCTGCTCGACCCGTACGATTCGCTGACCTTCCGCGCGACGGTGCAGCATGACGTCAGTGGCGTCCATGGCAGCACGATCTGGGCGCCCGGCATCGACTATGTGACGCCGGTCAGCCTCCGCACCGTCGTCTTTCTCGGCGCCGAGATCGATCATGTCGGCGACGGCTACGCCCGCACCTATTTCGGCATCACGCCGGCGCAGTCCGTGCGCAGCGGCCTCCCCGTCTACGCGGCCCATGGCGGCTGGAAGAATTATCGCCTGTCGCTCGGCATGGCGCAGGTGCTGACCGGTGACCTGCGCCGTCCCCGGCTGTCGCTGGTCGGGGGGGTGAGCTATTCGCGGGAACTCGGCAATTTCGCCCGTGCCCCGATCGTGGCCATCCGCGGCACCCCAAACCAATGGACCCTCGTGGGAGGTCTTGCCTACAGCTTCTGACTCTTTCCCGCGGCGGATCGTCGCGGTAAGAACGAGTCGTGAACGACGCACCCGTCCGCAAGATCATCCATGTCGACATGGATGCCTTCTTCGCCTCGGTCGAGCAGCGCGACAATCCCGAGCTGCGGGGCAAGCCGATCGCAGTCGGCGGCGGCAGCGCGCGGGGCGTCGTCGCGGCGGCGAGCTACGAGGCGCGCAAGTTCGGGGTGCGTTCGGCCATGCCGTCGGTGACGGCGCGGCGCCGCTGTCCGGACCTGATCTTCGTCCGTCCGCGCTTCGACGCCTATCGCGACGTCTCGCACCAGATCCGCGCCATCTTCCTCGACTACACGCCGCATGTGGAGCCGCTGTCGCTTGACGAAGCCTATCTCGACGTCAGCGAGGATCTGAAGGGGATCGGCATCGCCACCAGGATCGCCGAGGAGATCCGCGCCCGCATCCGCGCCGAGACCGGCCTCACCGCCTCGGCCGGGGTCTCCTACAACAAGTTCATCGCCAAGCTCGCCTCGGACCAGAACAAGCCGGACGGCCTCTGCGTCATCCCGCCCGGCAAGGGCGAGGCATTCGTCGCCACCCTCCCGGTCCGCCGCTTCCACGGCGTCGGGCCGAAGACGGCGGAGAAGATGGCGCGGCTCGGCATCGAGACCGGCGCGGACCTGCGCGCGCAGACCCTCGCCTTCCTCCAGCACCATTTCGGCAGCAGCGGCGCTTACTATCACGACCTCGCCCGCGGCATCTGCCACCGCCAGGTGAAGGCGGACCGGCCCTACAAATCGGTGAGCGCCGAGGACACCTTCCTCACCGATCTGGTCGAAGCGGAGCCCTTGCTCGCCGAGCTGGAGCGGATCGGCCGGACGGTCTGGCGCCGCATTTCGGAGAAGGGACTGGCCGGCCGCACCGTGGTGCTGAAGGTCAAATATCAGGATTTCCGCATCGCCACCCGGTCCAAGTCGCTCGAGCGGCACGTGGTCGGCGAGGCTGAATTCCTCGACATCGGCGCCCGCCTGCTGCGCGGCGTGCTGCCGCCGCGCACCGGCATCCGCCTGCTCGGCCTTGGGCTCTCGAACCTGGACGAGGGGCGGCAGGAGATTCCGCAGCCTTTGCTCCTGCCTCTGGACGCCGCTTGAACTGCGCCGCAACGCGGGTCTAGGTAGCGCTAACATAACAGGGAGGATCGGATGCGGGCTCTTCGCATGCTGGCGGCGCTCGGCGCCTTGGCACTGTTCGGAGCGGCGCCTGCGCCCGCTCAGGCTCCCGCGGCCTCGGGCGCGCACGCCCAGGCCTATCGCAACTTCCGCGCCGCCATCTATGTGACCGTCGCGGACACGAAGCGGCTCGCCGACCGCGCCACGTTCGACCGGCAATTCGCCCGCGTCTCCTCACAGCTTCGCTTCGACAAGGTCTATATCGAAGCCTATCGCGACCATCTGTTCGCCACCGACGAGGAGCTGGATCGGGTCAAATCCTGGTTTCGCGAAAAGGGCATCCAGACCTCGGGCGGAATCACGCTCGCGGCGGGCGGCTCGGGCGGCCAGTTCGGCACCTTCGACTATGAGAACCCCGTCGATCGCGCCGAATGCGAGCGCGCGGTGCGGCTAATCGCGCGCCATTTCGACCAGATCATCCTCGACGACTTCTTCTTCTACAATACCAAGAGCGACGCCGACATCGCCGCCAAGGGTGCGCGCAGCTGGACGCAATACCGGCTCGAGCGGATGCGCCAGATCGGCCGCGAACTGGTCCTCGCGCCCGCCAAAGCCGCCAATCCGCGCGTCCAGGTGATCATCAAATATCCGAACTGGTATGAGCACTTCCAGGGGCTCGGCTTCGACCTCGATCGGGAGCCGCAGATGTTCGACGCCATCTATACCGGCACCGAGACACGGGACCCGGAGGTCACCGACCAATTGCTCCAGCAATATGAGAGCTACGAGATCTTCCGCTATTTCAGCAACATCCGCCCCGGCGCCAATCTCGGCGGCTGGGTCGATACCTACAGCACCCGCGCGATCGACCGCTATGCCGAGCAGCTCTGGGACACGATCTTCGCGAAGGCGCCGGAGATCGTCCTCTTCAACTGGTCGCCCATGGCCGAGATGCGGTCGGCGGAGGCGGGCGACCGTTCCGGCTGGGCGAGCCGCCGCACCAGCTTCGACTGGGACACGATCCAGCGCCAGTGGCACGGCGGCGAAGGCGGCCCCGGCTGGGCGCGCGCCGCGGGCGCCTCGCTGGAGATTGCGGACGCGGCGGCGGACCAGCTCGGCCATCCCGTCGGCCTCGCCGCCTACAAGCCCTATCAATCGTCGGGCGAGGATTTCCTCCACAATTATCTCGGCAACCTCGGCATCCCGATCGAGCTGTCGCCGAGCTTCCCGACCGGCGCCTCGACCGTGCTCCTCACCGAGGCGGCGGCGGCCGATCCGGCGATCATGGCAAAGATCAAGGCGAAGCTGCAGGCCGGCGGCCGAATCATCATCACCTCTGGCTTCCTGCGCGCGATGCAGGGCAAGGGGATCGAGGACGTCGTCGAATGGCGGGCGACCGGCAACATCGTCGAGGTCGGCACCTATGTCGACGGCTTCGGTGCCGGCAGCGGCACGAGCCTCAACGTCGCCGGCGCGCCGGAGCGGCCGATCCTGTTCCCCGAGATCCATTTCTTCACCAACGACAGCTGGCCGATCATTCGCGGTGTCGCGGCGGCCAAGGGTTTCCCGATGGTGCTGATGAACCGTTATTCGAACGGCATCATCTATCTCTGGACGATGCCGGAGAATCTCGGCGACCTCTACCATCTGCCCCAGCCGATGGTGACGCGGGTGAAGGATTATCTGACGCCCGACGCCCCGGTCCGCATCGATGCGCCTGACCATGTCGCCCTCTTCACCTATGACAACGGCGCCTTCGTCGTTGAGAATTACCGCGGCGACGAAGCGGCGGTGACGATCTCGCTCGCCGGCACCCCCGCGTCGCTCAAGGAGACCACGACCGGCGCCACCCTCCAGCCGCTCCCCGACGCGCCGCCGCCCGCTTTCCGCCGCGGTCCGCCGCCGCCGGTGCGCAAGGGCTTCCGGACGACGGTGCGGCCGCACTCCTTCCAGGTGTTTCGCATCGGCGGATGACCGACCCTCTGCTGGGTCGCTCTTTGCGAAAGCCTGCGCGGCGGATCGGCCACACGGATTCGGGAAAATCGCCTCGGCGCGGGCGTTCGTCTTTCATTCCGGCTGGAGAAACACTAGGTAGGCCGCGCAACGGCACCAAGGAGAAACAGCTATACGTCCGCCCATGATCCGGCGCCCCGTCGCGCCGCCGATGAACGGCCCCCGCTTCAACGAATTCATCTCCGTGCCCAAGGTGCGCGTGATCGATGAGAATGGCGAGAATCTGGGGGTGATGCTCACCGCCGAAGCCATCGAACAGGCCGCCGAAGTGGGCCTCGACCTCGTCGAGGTCTCTCCCAATGCCGATCCGCCCGTCTGCAAGTTCCTGGACGTCGGCAAGTTCAAATACGAGGCGCAGAAGAAGGCCAACCTCGCGCGGAAATCGCAGAAGACGCAGGAGATCAAAGAGATCAAGATGCGTCCGAACATCGACGATCACGATTACGACACCAAGATGAAGAAGGTGTTCGACTTCATCGCCGAGGGCGACAAAGTGAAGGTCACCCTGCGCTTCCGCGGCCGCGAACTGGCCCATGGGGAGCTCGGCATGCGCCTCCTCCAGCGCGTCCAGGCCGACGTCGCCGAGACCGCCAAGGTCGAGCAGCATCCGCGCATGGAAGGCCGCCAGATGTTGATGGTGCTGGCCCCGAAATAGGGCCGCTGCGCCGCCCGTCGCCCTGCTCCGAATAAGGGGCGGTCGTCTTGCTCTTTTTTTGGTGACATCGGCTGAAACGAGCTTTCCGTAGCGGCAGCGTTGCGCATCCGTTTCATTTCGCAACCAGAATGTTGCCGAATTGCCATAAGGCTTCGTAAATGGCGGAAAAGTGCGGATTCCCGCTGGTTGGACCCGCGCCTTTTCTTTAGCCTCCCTCCCCAAAGATAGGTGGAGGAGGGGGTTATGTCGAAGTCGGTTTGGCTGATGTCGGCCGGGATCTTGGGGCTGGTCGCGACGCCGGCCTGGGCGCAGGACAATACCAAGCCCACCGGGCAGACCAGCCCGACCCAGCAGGCGGGGCAGGTCGGCGGCAATCAGCCGCAGCCGGGCGAGGAAGACGGCAATATCGTCATTACCGCCCAGCAGCGCGCGCAGGTGCTGGAAGACGTGCCGATCGCCGTCTCCGCCGTCGGCGCCCAGCAGCTGCAGAATTCGGGCGCGAATGACATCCGGCAGCTGAACCAGCTCGCCCCCTCGCTGCTCGTCTCGTCCACCGGCACGGAGGCGAACGGCGCCGCCCGCATCCGCGGCATCGGCACGGTCGGCGACAATCCGGGCCTCGAAAGCTCGGTCGCCGTGTTCATCGACGGCGTCTACCGATCGCGCACCGGCGTCGGCCTCGACGAGCTCGGCGAGCTCGAGCGGATCGAGGTGCTTCGCGGCCCGCAGGGCACCCTGTTCGGCCGCAATGCGTCGGCCGGCATGATCAACATCATCACGAAGAAGCCGGACCTCAACCGGATGGAGGGCTTCGTCGAGGGCACTTACGGCAATTACAACGACTTCAGGCTCGCCGGCGGCATCACCGGCCCGATCGGCAATGGCCTCGCCATCCGGCTCGACGGCGTCTGGAACCAGCGCGACGGCTTCTACAAGGTCATCAACGCCGCCAACGGGACGGAGAGCCGGGTCAACGACCGCGACCGCTATTTCGTCCGCGGGCAATTGCTCTACGAGCCCAACGACCGGCTGCAGATCCGCATCATCGGCGATTACAGCCACCGCAACGAGAGCTGCTGCGGCGCGGTCTACATCTCGACCGCCGAGACGTTCGATCCGACGCCGGGCGTGCCCGGGGATTTCTCGACCGCGGCCAGCAACCGCATCGTCAGCGTCCTCCAGAGCCTCGGCGGGATCATTCCGCCCAACCCCTATTCGCGGCAGCTCGCGCTCACGCCGGGCCGCACCTACAAAGGGGTGACCTGGGACGGCGGCATTTCCGGCCAGATCGACTGGAAGCTCGGCGATCACGCCACCCTGACCTCGATCACCGCCTACCGCGATTACAAATCCTACATGCCGTCCGACACCGACTACAGCAATGTCGACATCCTCTACCGCGCGAACGACGGCAATGCCTATCGCCAGTTCAAGACCTTCAGCCAGGAACTCCGTCTCCAGGGTTCGACCTTCGGGGATCATCTCGACTGGCTGATCGGCGGCTATTACGGGCATGAGGATCTGACCCTCAGCGACAATCTGAAATTCGGCACGCAATATGGCGAGTTCGCGGCCTGCCGCCTGGTCGCGACGATCAATCCCGCCATTCCGCGCGACCCGAACTCACCGGGCTGCTCGAACGCGGTCACGCGGGCGGTGCTCGGGGGCGCCCTCGGCGCGGCGGCGCCGATCGTGCAGGCCGGCCTCGACCGGCTCAGCGCGATCAACAATGTCGGCGACAATCCGTCCCTCTATTACCAGAAGGACGAGAATTGGGCGATCTTCACGCACAACATCTTCAACATCACCGACAAGGTCGCGCTGACGATCGGCCTGCGTTACACGCATGACCACAAGGATTTCCACGCCGCCTTCAACAACAACAACGCGCTCTGCCCGGTCCAGCAGGCCTTCTTCTCGCCGTTCCTGACGGGCGGCGCGGCGGCTCTTCCGGCCTCCCTGCAGCCGCTGATCGCCGGAATCGTCAACCTCAGCTGCCAGGGCAATGCGACGACCGCGCTCAACGCCCTCAACCTCAGCGATCATCGCAGCGAAAACCAGCTGACGGGCACGGGGATCCTCAGCTGGAAACCGGTGCGCAACCTGATGGTCTATGCCAGCTTCGCGCGCGGCTATAAGGCTGGCGGCTTCAACCTCGACCGCTCGGCGCTCGGCAATCCGATCTTCGCGCCCAACGATCCGCGCCAGGCCGCGACCGGCGGCTTCGGCACGCAGAACCTCCAATTCGATCCGGAGAAGGTCGATTCCTACGAGATCGGCTGGAAATACGGATCCCACGGGATCGTCTTCAACGGCGCCATCTTCCGCGAGCTGTTCCGCAACTTCCAGCTGAACACGTTCAACGGCTCCGTCTTCCTCGTCCAGACGATCAATGCCTGCAGCCTCAACCTGAACGGCGCCGACCAGGACGCGTCGCCGGCAACCGGTGCGTGCCCGGCGAACGACGTCAGGGCCGGCGTCGTCTCGCAAGGCGTCGAGCTGGAGGCCGCGGTCTATCCGGTGCACAGCCTGCAGCTCACCGCCGGCTACACCTATGCGAACACCCATTATCGCCACAATCTGATCGGTCGGGAAACCGGTCTGCCGCTCGACCCGGCCCTGTTCCTGCTGCCGGGCATGGAGGTCTCGAACGCGCCCAGGAACGTGGTCACAGCGTCGATCACCTGGACTCCGCGGATCGGCGACAGCGGCCTCAGCGGCCTCGTCTACGTCGATTCCCGCCTCACGTCCGGCTACAATACCGGCTCGGACCTGTTCCCCGAAAAATATCAGTCCGGCTACGCCCTGTTCAATGCGCGCATCGGCATTCGCGGACCCGGGCAGCGCTGGTCGCTTGAGCTCTGGGCGCAAAATTTGTTCAACCAGAACTACCAGCAGGTCGCGTTCAACACGCCCTTCCAGGGCAGCGGCTCGCGCGCCAACGTCCAGGCGTTCGGCGGCACCGCCAACCAGACCTTCTCGAGCTTCCTGGCCGAGCCGCGCACCTACGGCATCACCGGGCGTTTCCGCTTCTAGAAAGGACCTTCGTGGGGGAGGGGGAGGCCCTCGTCCTTCGGGACGGGGGCTTTTCTTTTCAGGCGGCGTCGCGCGCTGCGGAGGCGGCGCCCGCCGCGGCGCGCAGGAGGCGGGACTGGATCGCCTTCAGCCGGGCCGGGCTCTCGATCTTCGCGCCGGCGAGGTCGGTCAGGTAAAAGACGTCCACCGCCCGTTCGCCGTAGGTGGCGATATGGGCGGAATGGACGGCGATCTTCAGCTCGTAAAGCGCGCCGGCGAGGCCGCTGAGCAGCGCCGCCCGGTCGCGCGCGTTGATCTCGACCACCGTGTAGCGGCTCGACGCGAGATTATCGATGAACACGGCCGGCTGGATCGGAAAGGCCTCGGCCCGCCGCAGCGGCAGCGGCTTTGCCTCGAGCCGGTCCATGGCGGGTGCCTCGCCCTCCAGCGCGCGCAGCACCGCCTGCTCCAGGCGTTTGAGCTGGTGGCGGTCGGCGAAGGGCTCGCCGGCGCCGTCCTGGACGAGGAAATTGTCGAGGGCCATGCCGTCGTTCGTCGTGTGGATGCGCGCGTCGATGATGTTGCCGCCCGCCAAGCTGATCGCCGCAGACAGGCGGTAGAACAGGCCCGGCTCGTCGCCGGTATAGATGCTGACAAGGGAGGCGCCGCGCTCTTCTTCGATCGCGGTCGCGACCGGCCGCGCCGTCGCCGGCTGCCGGTCGCAGCGGTCCATCAGCCGGGCATTGGCTTCGAGCACGGGCAGCGGCTCGGCGAGCCAGTAGGAATCGGGCAGCCGCCAGCCGAGCCGGGTGAAGCGGCTCTCGTCCCAGCCGAGCCGCGCCGCCAGCGCCTCCTGCACGGCGGCGATGCGGTCGCCGCGACCGCGCTCCTTGTGGCCGAGGCGGAGCATCTCCTCGGCGCTTTCGAACAGCAGGCGGAGCAGCTGGTCCTTCCAGCTCGTCCAGACGCCAGGCCCTACGGCGCGGATGTCAACGATGGTGAGGAGGAAGAGCAGGCGCAGCCGCTCCAGACTCTTCACCCGCGCGACGAAGTCGGAGACGGTCTTGGGATCGGTGAGATCGCGCTTGAACGCGGTGTCGGACATGAACAAATGCCAGCGCACCAGCCAGGCGACCGTCTCGGTCTCGGCGTCGGTCAGCCCCAGCCTCGGCCCGAGCGTGAACGCGACCTCCGCCCCGAGCTCGCTATGATCGCCGCCGCGGCCCTTGGCGATGTCGTGGAGCAGAACCGCGACGTAGAGGACGCGCCGCGAGGCGATGTGGCGGAACATCGCCGTGGCGCGCGGATGCTCGTCCTCCAGCGTCCCTTTCTCGATCCGGCACAGGAGGCCGATCGCCCGCAGCGAATGCTCGTCGACCGTATAATGATGGTACATGTCGAACTGCATCTGGGCGACGACCCGGCCGAAATCGGGAATGAAGCGGCCGAACACGCCCGCCTCGTTCATCCAGCGCAGCACCGTCTCAGGATCGCGCGGCGAGGTCAGCACGTCGAGGAAGAGGGCGTTGGCGTCCGGGTTCGCGCGCACCGCCGCGTCGACCAGCTTCGCGTCGCGCGCCGCCGCGCGCATCGCCAGCGGATGGATTTCAAGGCCGTAAAGGTCGGCGAGGGCGAAGATGCGGATCAGGCGGACCGGATCCTCGCGGAAAAAATCGTCCTTCGGCAAAGCGAGGCGGCCGCGGTCGAGGACGAAACCCTCGAGCTTACGGGGGCGGCGCTTGAGCGCCGGAAAGCCGAAGCGGCGGCCGCTGCGCGCGAACTTCTCGTCGAGATGGGCGAGGAACACACCGGTCAAATCCCCCACCGTCTTCGCGTGGAGGAAATAGTGGCGCATGAATCGCTCGACGGGCGATTTGCCTGGGCGGTTCGCATAATTCATCCGAGTCGCGATCTCGCGCTGATAGTCGAAGGTCAGCCTCTCCTCGGCGCGGCCGGCGACGATGTGGAGGTGGCAGCGCACCGCCCAGAGGAAGCGCTCGGCGCGCTGGAACTGGCCGAGCTCGTCGGCCGTGAGCAGCCCGACGGCGACCAGCTCCGCCACGCTCTCGACCCGATAGGCATATTTGGCGATCCAGAAGAGGGTGTGGAGGTCGCGCAGGCCGCCCTTCCCCTCCTTGACGTTCGGCTCGACCACGTAGCGGCTGTCGCCCATGCGGCGATGCCGCGCCTCGCGTTCCTCCAGCTTCTCGGTGACGAAGGTGCGCGCCTTGGTGCCGACCACCTCGGACCAGAAGCGGGCACGCACCTCGTCGAACAGAAGCTCGTCGCCCCAGAGATAGCGCGCCTCCAGCAAGGCGGTGCGGATCGTGTGGTCGCCCGACGCGGCGGCGACCAGCTCGTCGAGCGAGCGGCTCGAGTGGCCGACCTTCAGCCCCAGGTCCCAGAGCAGATAGAGCAGGGCTTCGATCACCTGCTCGGGCCAGCCGGCGGGCTTCCACGGGGTGACGATGGCGAGGTCGACGTCCGAATGGAGCGCCATCTCGCCGCGGCCGTAGCCGCCCACGGCCATCAGCAGCAGCCGCTCCGAAGAGGTCGGGTTGGCGATCGGGTAGAGCTTGCCCACGACATAATCGTAGGCCGAGCGGACGACCTGGTCGGTGAGATAGGCGTAAGCGGCGGCGGTTTCGGTGCCCTGATAGGGCTTCTCTTCGAGCCGGCGGGCGATTTCCGACCGCCCCTGCGTGAGCGCCTCCTTGAGCGCCTTGGCGGCGGCCGGCCGCTGAGCCTCCGTCAGGATATCGGCCAGCGCGCGCCGGTCGACGATCGCGCGCTTGTTCGGCACCAGGGCGAAGCGGCCCGCCATCAGCCCTCCGCCGCCAGCCGCTTCAGCTCGTAGAGCAGGTCGAGCGCCTGGCGCGGCGCCAGCGAATCGACATCGAGGCCCGCGAGCGTCGTGCGGACCGGGTCCGGCGCCGCTTCCTCCTGCTGGAGGGTGGCGGCGAAGAGGGGGAGGTCGTCCAGGCCCGCGGCGATGCCGCCGGTCGCGGCGCGGCCCTCCTCCAGCTTGGCCAAGACCGAGCGGGCGCGGGCGAGCACCGGCGGCGGCAGGCCCGCAAGCTTGGCGACGGCGAGGCCGTAGCTGCGGTCCGCTGGCCCTGAGGCGACCTCGTGGAGAAGGACGAGATCGCCCTTCCATTCGCGCGCGCGGACATGGTGGAGGGAGAGGGCGTCGAGCCGCTCGGCCAGCCGGGTCAGCTCGTGATAATGGGTCGCGAACAGGCAGCGGCAGCGGTTGCGGTCGTGCACCGCCTCCACCACCGCCCAGGCGATGGCAAGGCCGTCATAGGTGGAAGTGCCGCGCCCCACCTCGTCGAGGATGACGAAGCTGCGCTCGGTCGCCTGGGCGAGAATGGCGGCGGTCTCGACCATCTCGACCATGAAGGTCGAGCGGCCGCGGGCGAGATTGTCGGACGCGCCGACGCGACTGAAGAGGCGGTCAACGAGGCCAAGCGTCGCCTGCGCGGCGGGCACGTAGGAGCCGGCCTGGGCGAGGACGGCGATGAGGGCGTTCTGGCGGAGGAAGGTCGACTTGCCGCCCATGTTCGGACCGGTGACGAGCCAGAGGCGATTGTCCTCCGACAGGCCGCAATCGTTGGCGACGAAACGGCCGCCGCCGGCGTGCACGGCGTCCTCGACCACGGGATGGCGGCCTTCGCTAATATCGAAGCAGTTGCGCTCCACGAAATAGGGGCGCGACCAGCCGCCCTCGGCGGCGCGTTCGGCCAAAGCGGCGGCGACGTCGAGCCGGGCGAGCGCATCGGCGGCGGCGGCGATCGGCTCGGCGCGCGCCAGCGCCGCCTCCATCAGCTCCTCCAGATGCGCCGCTTCGGCGGCGAGGGCGTGGGCGCCCGCCTGGCCGACCCGCATCGCCTGCTCATGCAGGTCCGCCGCGTTGAAGCGGACGACGCCCGCCAGCGTCTGGCGGTGGGTGAAGCCGCTCTCGGCCCGCATCAGCGGATCGGCATGTTTGGCCGGCACCTCGATATGATAGCCGAGCACGCCATTGTGGCGGATCTTGAGAGTCGCGATGCCAGTCTGCTGGCGATAGCGCGCCTCCAGCGCCGCGATCGCCCGCCGCCCCTCGCCACCACTCGCGCGAAGCGCGTCCAGCGCGTCGTCATAGCCCTCGGCGATATAGCCGCCCTGCGACGCGTCGATCGGCGGCGACGGGACGAGCGCGCGGCTCAGCAGATCGACCAACTCACCATGGCCGGTCAACGCCGGCAGCAGGCCGATGAGCAATGGCGGCTGGTCGGGCAGCGACGCGAGCCGGCCGTGGAGGCGGCGCGCCTCGTCGAGGCCGTCGCGCAGCTGGCCGAGATCGCGGGGCCCGCCGCGGCCGGCGACCAGCCGCCCCAGCGCGCGGCCGACATCCGGGAGCGCCTTCAATTGCCGGCGCAGCATGTCGCGGGTGCCGGCATCCCGTTCGAACTGGGCGACGAGATCCAGCCGCGCCTCGATCGCGCCGCGGTCGAGCAGAGGCGCGCCGAGATCGGACGCGAGCAGCCGGGCACCGGCGCCGGTGACGGTGCGGTCGACGGCGTGGAGCAGGCTGCCGGCGCGGCCGCCCGATTGCGACGCCGTCAGCTCCAGGCTTTCGCGGGTCGCCGCGTCGATCATCATATGATCGCCGGCCGAGCGCGGCACCGGCGGCCGCAGGAAAGGAAGCGAGTCGCGCGCAACCTCGTCGAGATAGGAGAGCAGACCGCCGGCGGCCGAGAGCGCGGCGCGGTCGAAGGCGCCGAAACCGTCCAATGTCGCGACTTCGAACTTTTCCTTCAGCCGCCGCTCGGCGGCCATGCTGTCGAATCCGGCCTTGCGCTCGGTGACGGCGAGCCCATCGACCGGCTCCGGCGCGACGATCTCGGCGGCGCCGAGCCGCGCCAGCTCGGCATCGAGCGCAGCGGGCGGGATCGAGCCCAGTTCGAAGCGGCCGGTCGAGACGTCGGCGGCGGCGAGCCCGCAGCGCTCCCCCACCCGCGCCACCGCGACCAGCCAGTTGGCCGCGCGCGAATCGAGCAGGGCTTCCTCGGTCAGGGTGCCGGCGGTGACGACGCGGACGATGGCGCGGCTGACCACCGACTTGGAGCCGCGCTTTTTCGCCTCCGCCGGGCTCTCGATCTGCTCGGCGATGGCGACTCGGAACCCGCCCCTGATCAAGCGGGCCAGATAGGATTCGGCGGCGTGGATCGGCACCCCGCACATCGGGATCGGCTCGCCCTCATGCTCGCCGCGGGCGGTCAAAGCGATGTCGAGGCACTGGGCGGCGGCCTTGGCGTCGTCGAAGAACAGTTCGAAGAAGTCGCCCATCCGGTAGAAGAGCAGGCAGTCGGGCGCCTCGGCCTTCAGCGCAAGATATTGCACCATCATCGGGGTCGGGGCCCCGTTCGCCTTCGCCTGTGTCGCCATTGCGGACCAACCTAGTGGCTCCGGCGCGGCCATGGAACGGGATTCGGCTGTTGCGGCGTTGATGATTCCAGCCCTAAGGCTGCGCCAAAAGCAGGAGAGCGCATGTGAGCGACGGCAGCAGCGTCAAATTCTCCGAGCAGGAGGCCTTGCTCTTCCATTCTCAGGGGCGGCCGGGAAAGATTGAGATCATCGCCTCGAAGCCGATGGCGACCCAGCGCGACCTCAGCCTCGCTTACTCGCCGGGCGTCGCGGTGCCAGTTCGCGCCATCGCGGAGGATCCGGCGAAGGCCTACGACTATACCGCCAAGGGCAATCTCGTCGCCGTCATCTCCAACGGCACCGCCATTCTCGGCCTCGGCAATCTCGGCGCCCTCGCCTCTAAGCCAGTGATGGAAGGCAAGGCGGTGCTGTTCAAGCGCTTCGCCGACGTCGACGCGATCGATCTCGAGCTCGATACCGAAGACACCGATGCCTTCATCAACGCCGTCGCCCTGATGGAGCCCAGCTTCGGCGGCATCAATCTGGAGGATATCGGCGCGCCCGCCTGCTTCATCATCGAGCAGACCCTGCGCGAGCGGATGAAGATCCCAGTCTTCCACGACGACCAGCACGGCACCGCGATCATCACCGCCGCCGGCTTGATCAACGCCTGCCACCTCACCGGCCGCGCTCTCAAGGACGTCAAGGTCGTGGTGAACGGCGCCGGCGCCGCCGCCATCGCCTGTACCGAGCTGATCAAGGCGATGGGCGTGCGCCACGATCATGTCATCATGTGCGACCGTAAGGGCGTCATCTATCAGGGCCGCGCCGAGGGAATGGACCAGTGGAAGTCCGCCCATGCGGTCGCCACCGACACGCGCACGCTCGCCGAGGCGCTGGTCGGCGCCGACGTCTTCCTCGGTCTCTCCGCCGCCGGCGCGCTGAAGCCGGAGATGGTGAAGGCGATGGCGCCTCGGCCGATCATCTTCGCCATGGCCAATCCGGATCCGGAAATCTCCCCGCCCGACGCCAAGGAAGCGCGGCCGGACGCGATCATCGCCACTGGCCGGTCCGACTACCCGAATCAGGTCAACAACGTGCTCGGCTTCCCCTTCATCTTCCGCGGCGCGCTCGACGTGCGGGCGACGACGATCAACGACGAGATGAAGATCGCCGCTGCCGAGGCCCTCGCCGAGCTCGCGCGCCAGCAGGTGCCGGAGGAAGTGGCGGCGGCCTATGGCGGCAAGGCGCAGTGCTTCGGCGCCGATTACATCATCCCGGCACCGTTCGATCCGCGGCTGATGGAGGTTGTGCCGGCGGCGGTGGCGCAGGCGGCGATGGACAGCGGCGTCGCCCGTTTCCCGATCCAGGACATGGCCGCCTACCGGACCCAGCTCAAGTCGCGGCTCAACCCGACGACCTCGGTGCTGACCCTCGCCTACGAGGCGGCGCGCCGCAACCCGAAGCGGGTGCTGTTCGCCGAAGGGGACGAGGATGTGGTGCTGCGCGCCGCCATCGCCTTCCGCGACGGCGGCTACGGCGTTCCCGTTCTGGTCGGGCGCGACGACGTGCACGAGCGGCTGCGGACGCTTGGCGTCGACCGCCCCGAGGAATTCGAGCTGATGAACAGCCGCGTTTACGGCCGGATCGGCGAGATGGTCGACACGCTCTACGCGCGCATGCAGCGCCGCGGCTATCTCCAGCGCCAGGTCGAGCGGATGGTGAACCAGGACCGCAACACCTTCGCCGCGTCCTTACTCGCGCTCGGCGAGGCGGACGTGATGATCACCGGCGTCACCCGCCCCTACACGCAGAGCCTGACGCAGATCCTCAGCGTCCTCGACGCGAAGGAGGGGACGACCCCGTTCGGCGTTCACATCCTCGTCGGCCAGAGCCATACGACCTTCATCGCCGACACGACGGTGACGGAGCGGCCGAGCGGCGAGCAGCTGGCGGAGATCGCGATCCAGACCGCAAGCGTCGCCCGGCGGATGGGCCACGAGCCGCGCGTCGCCTTCCTCTCTTATTCCAATTTCGGTGATCCGCAGGGCAGCTATCTGGAGCGGATTCGCGACGGCGTGAGGCTGCTCGACGGGCGCGCCGACGTCGACTTCGAATATGAGGGCGAGATGTCGCCGGACGTCGCGCTCAATCCCGCGATGCAGCGCGTCTATCCGTTCAGCCGCCTGACCGGCCCCGCCAACGTCCTCGTCATGCCGGGACTCCAGACCGCCAACATCTCGGCCAAGCTGCTGCGCGAGCTGGGCGGAGGCGCGGTGATCGGCCCGATCCTCGTCGGCATGAAGCAGCCGGTCCAGATCGCGACCATGACCGCGAGCGCTTCGGATTTGGTGACCCTGGCGGTGCTCGCCGCCGGCGGGATCGTGGGGTAGGCGACTCAGACTGGGCCCCGGCCTTCGCCGGGGAACAAGAAAGAGCCGTCCTTCAGCCCTTACGGGTTCGGATTGTCCCGCGTCGGCGCGCCTTGGCCCGCGGCGCCGACCGCGCCGATATTGCCGAACAGCTCGTCGAACAGGTTCCGGCGGCTGCCGAGCGTCGGCGTCTTGTCGTGGCTCGGATGGATCGAGGCGACCTGCTGCATCCCCAGATGGTCGACCGAGGCGACGTTGCCGTTGCGGTCGAAACGGACGTGCAGGATCGTCTGCTCGACCAAATGGGGCTGGCTGTAGCCCATGTTCCGCGTGTCGCGGGACACATAATACCAGTCGTTCTGATCGAAGGTCCCGGAGAAGCTCGGTCGGCCGAGCGTGTTCATTACGGAATCCTTGTTGTCGGTCCCGGGCTGAATCGCGTTGGTCAGCGTGCTTTCGAGCACATAGCCCTGGTGAAGGTGGACCGGCGAGCAGCCGCCGAGGGCGAGCGCCCCGGCAATGGCCGCGCCGACGAGAAAGGGGGCGACGCTGCTGCGGCAAGCGATCATCTTCAAAACACTCCTCAAATTTTGCCGATTGAGACCGCGCCCCCGCGGCCGCCTTGCAGGCAAGGACATCAGGACCCAATATCCGGAAAAAGCAAAGCGGCGCAAGTAGAGCCGCCTGCGGGAGCGACGAAGCTGACCATTCTCCAGACCTTGTTCGGACAGAAGAACGATCGCGCGCGCTTGCGCCCCCTCTATGAAGCCGGCGTGGCGCTCGCCCGCGATCCCGCCTGGTATCGCGAGGGCGGCGTTCCCGACACGCTCGAAGGCCGTTTCGCCATGGTCGCGGCGGTCACGTCCCTCATCCTGCTGCGCCTGGAGGCAGAGGGCGAGGCGGCCAAGCGGGAATCGGTGCTGCTGACAGAGCTCTTCATCGACGACATGGATTCGAGCCTCCGCGAGATCGGCATCGGCGATTTCGTCGTCGGCAAGCATGTCGGCAAGCTGGTGAGCGCGCTGGGCGGCCGCCTCGGCGCCTTTCGCGAGGCGGAGCGGTTCGACGAGCCCGTGCGCCGCAATATCTTCGCCGGCGAACCGCCGGGCGAGGCGAAGGTGCGTTTCGTCGCGGAGCGGCTGGAGCGGCTTCGTGACCGTCTGCGGGCGGTGACGCGCGACCGGCTGCTGGCAGGAGAGATCGGGTGACGCCGGAGTTCAGCCGCACCTGGCGTATCGACACGCTCGGCGCGGAGCCGCGCGCGGTCCGGATCGAGGCGGAGGAGCCCGAGCGGGCGGCGCTGGCCGAACGATTCAGCCTGGTCGCGATTCACCGGCTGGAGGCGGAGGCCGTGCTCAGCCGGAACGGCGAGACGGTGCTCGCCGCCGGGAACCTCCGCGCCGCCGTCACCCAGAGCTGCGTCGCCACCGCCGAGCCGGTCGAGGAGCAGGTGGACGCGCCGTTCCGCATCGAATTCCGGCCGCCCCCGGCGAGCGACGCGCCCGACGAGGAGATCGAGCTCGGCGAAGGCGACATGGACACCGTTTTCTACGACGGCGGCGCGATCGATCTCGGCGAAGCGGTGGCGGAGACGCTCTCGCTCAGCCTCGATCCCTATCCCCGCGCTCCGGGCGCCGAGGAGGTCTTGCGCGAGGCGGGCGTAAAGGACGAGGAGCAGGCGGCGCGGGAATCGAGCCCCTTCGCGGCGCTCCAGGGGCTCAAGGACAAGCTGGGCAAATAACCCTCACCGTTCGGCTAATCCTGAGACGCCCTCAGAACGGGACGTCGTCGTCCAGATCGCTGTCGAAAGCGGGGGCTGGGCGCGACTGGCGGGTACCGCCGCCGCCGGAACCGAAGCCGCCAGAGCTGCCGCCGCTCTCAAAGCCGCCGCCGCCGCTGAAATCCTCCCCGCCACCGCCGCCGCGGCTGTCGAGGAGGACGAGCTCGCCGCGGAAGCGCTTGAGCACGATCTCGGTCGAATAGCGGTCCGCGCCCGACTGGTCCTGCCTTTTGCGGGTCTGGTTCTGGCCCTCCAGATAAACCTTCGAGCCCTTGCGCAGATAGGATTTGGCGACCTTGCCCAGATTCTCGTTGAAGATGACGACGCGGTGCCATTCGGTCCGCTCCTGGCGGTTGCCGTCGCGGTCTTTCCACGACTCCGACGTGGCGACTCGCAGGTTCACCACCTCGCCGCCATTGTTGAGCGAGCGCGCCTCGGGATCGTCGCCCAGATTGCCCACCAGGATGACCTTGTTGACGCCCGCCATCTCTCTTCCTTCTTCCTAAAGGCCCAGCCCGACGGCGCCCCAATAGGTCGCGCCTGCCGCCACGTAAGCGAGGGTGAAGAGATATGCTAGCATGAAGGCGGGCCACTTCCAGCCGTTCGTCTCCCGACGCGTCACCGCAATTGTGGATAAGCATTGCGGCGCGAAGACGAACCAGGCGAGGAAGGCGAGCGCCGTCGGCAGCGACCATTTGCCGCGCAGCCGCTGGATCAGGGTCTGGCTGGTCTTGGCCTCGTCCGATTCCTGCACCGAATAAGCGGTGGCGAGCGCGGAGACGGAGACCTCGCGCGCGGCCATGGCGGGGATGAGGGCGAGCGCGATCTCATGGTTGAAGCCGATCGGCTTCACCACGACCTCCAGGCCCGAGGCGATCTTGCCGGCGATCGAGCTGTCGAGCGCCGTCTGGCCGGGCTTCGGCTGCGGGAAGGAGAGCAATGCCCAGAGAACCACGGTCGAGAAGAGGATGATGGTGCCGGCGCGCTTCAGGAAGATCAGCGCGCGTCCCCAGATGCCAAGCACGATGTCGCGCGCGCTGGGCAGCTGGTATTTCGGCATTTCCAGCATGAAGCCGCGATGGACGCCTCTGGTCACCGTCAGGCGGAGCACGGAGGCGACGATCAGTGCGCCGATGATGCCCGCGGCGAAAAGGCCGAAGAGAACCAGCCCCTGCAGGCCGAAGCCCCAGAAGATGGGCCGCGCCGGAATGAACGCGCCGATGATGAGCGTGTAGACCGGGAAGCGCGCCGAGCAGGTCATCAAGGGCGCGATCAGGATGGTGGTGAGACGGTGCTTCGGATCCTCGATGGTCCGCGTCGCCATGATTCCCGGCACCGCGCAGGCGAAGGAGGACAGCAAGGGGATGAAGGCGTGGCCGGAGAGGCCCACCCGCTCCATCAGCCGGTCCATCATGAAGGCGGCGCGGACCATGTAGCCGGTCGCCTCCAGCACGAGGATGAAGAGAAACAGGATCAGGATCTGCGGCAGGAAGGCGACGACCGCACCAACGCCCGCGAGGATGCCGTCGACGAGCAGCGAGCGGAGCGGACCGGCCGCGATCAGGGTGGAGACATAGGCTTGCGTGGCCGTAACGCCGTGGTTGATCCAGTCGACCGGCACCTTCGACCAGGCGAAGACCGCCTGGAACATCAGGAACATGATCGCCGCGAACAGGAGCGGGCCGACCACGGGATGAAGGGCGATCGCGTCGATCAGGTGCGTCGTCCGCCGCGCACCGGTTTCCGAGACCGTCGCATGATGAGCGATGGCGCGGGCACGGCGTTGGATGGCGGTGAAGTCCTCGGCTTCCGTGCCGTGGCCGGGGCGAAGACGGCGGGCGGCCCCGACGGCCTCGCTCAGCGCCTCCTTCAGTTCGTCCGTGCCCCGGCGGCGCACCGCGACGGTGGCGATCACCGGCACGCCCAATTCCTGCTCGAGCTTTTGCGGGTCGATCTCCAGCCCGTCGCGGCGGGCGAGGTCGATCATGTTGAGCGCGATCACCGTGGGAAGGCCGAGGGCGATCAGCTGCAAGGCGAAGCGGAGATGATTGTCGAGATTGGTCGCATCGACGACGATCAGCAGCGCATCGGGCAGCCGCTCGCCGGCCTGGCGGCCGATGACGACGTCGCGCGTCACCTCCTCGTCGGGGCTGGACGGATCGAGGCTGTAGGCGCCGGGCAGGTCGACCAGCTCGATCGGCCTTCCGTCCGGCAGCGACAGCCGGCCCGATTTCCGTTCGACGGTGACGCCCGGATAATTGCCGACCTTCTGTCGCGCGCCGGTCAGCATGTTGAACAGGGCGCTCTTGCCGGCATTGGGGTTGCCGACCAGCGCAACGAGCGGGATCGAGCTCATCAGATTGTCTCGACGGAGACGGCGCGCGCCTGCGCGCGGCGCATCGCCACCATCATCCGCCCGATCCGCACCGCCAGCGGGTCCTTGCCGAACGGCGCGGCGTGTAGCGCCTCGATGGCGACGCCCTCGTCGAAGCCGAGATTGCGCAGCCGCCGCGCGTCCGCCTCGTTGAGGCACGACCAGTCGATACCGGTGACGCGCGCCGGCGTACGGAAGGGAAGCTGATCGAGCCTCAGGGCCATGGCCGACATATAATGCGACTGATTATCAATAACGAGTAAAAAAAGGCGAAATGGTCCGGCTCCCTCGCGCTGCCGCACGCCTCGCCTAAGGGAAAACGGTGAAAGTCCTTGATATCGCGGCACTTTTCCGCAGGAACTGTCATCGAAGGGCCTGACAGGACAGCAATGCCGCGCTAGGCTGCAGGCTTCCGGGGAGGAGTGGGATGAAGAATCGGGCTTCAAACGCCTTGATGGCGGTGTCGATGCTGCTCGCGTCGTGCGGCGGCGGTGGCGGGGATAGCGGCGGCTCGGCGCTTGTCGGCCCGGTCACGGCCACGTCCGGCGGCGGCACGGGCGCGACCGGCTCGACCTGCTCGCTGCGGTCGCGGCAGGACTGGGCGGCGGCGGAGCTCAAGGAATGGTACCTGTTCCCCGAGACGCTTCCCGCCAGCCTCGATCCGACGCCCTATGCCACCGTCGAGGATTATATCGACGCGCTCACCGCGACCGCCCGGGCCCAGGGCCGCGACCGCTTCTTCACCTTCCTGACCTCGATCGCGGAGGAAAATGCGTTCAACAATTCCGGCACCAGCGCCGGCTTCGGCGTTCGCTTCGCCGTCGATAATGTGGCGCGCCGGCTCTTCGTTAGCGAGGCATTCGAAGGCGCGCCGGCGCTCGCCGCGGGGATCGACCGCGGCACCGAGATCCTCGCCATCGGCACGAGCAGCGCGACGTTGCAGAATGTCAGCGACCTCCTCGCCACCGGCGGCACCGACGCCCTCAACACGGCGATCGGACCGAGCGACGCGGGCGTGACCCGCGTGCTGCGGATCACCGACGCCCAGGGCACGCGCAACGTCACCGTGACCAAGGCGAGCTTCGACCTGCAGCCGGTCTCGTCACGCTACGGCAGCGAGGTGATCGCCGATCGCGGCCACAAAATCGGCTACATCAATCTTCGCACCTTCATCCTCAGCGCTAACCAGCCGCTGCAGGACGCGATCGCCTCGTTCCGCGCGCAGGGCATCACCGACATCATCATCGACATGCGCTACAATGGCGGCGGGCTGATCTCGGTCGCGGAAGGGTTCGCCGACCTGCTCGGCCGTAACCGCGCGCCCACCGATGTCTTTGATACCCTGAGCTTCCGGCCGGAGAAGGCGGCGGCCAATAACACCACCCACTTCTTCACTCCGCCGGCGCAGGCGATCGCGCCGACGCGCATCGCGTTCATCGCCACCGGCGGCACCGCCTCGGCGAGCGAGCTGATGATCAACGGCATGCTGCCCTATCTTCACGCCAACGAGGCGCTGATCGGCACCAACACCTTCGGCAAGCCGGTCGGCCAGATTGCGGTCGACAATGCCCCCTGCGACGACCGCTTCCGGATCATCGCCTTCGCGCTGCAGAATGCGGCGCACCAGGGCGACTATTTCACCGGCCTTGCCAGCCGGATGGAGGCGAGCTGTCAGGCGGCCGACGACATCGCCCACCCGATGGGCGATCCCAACGAAGCCTCGACCCGCGCCGCGCTCGACTATCTCGAAGGCCAGAGCTGCACGCCGATCAGCGGCACCGGCACGGCCAGCACCGAGTCGGTGCGGGAAGGCGCCCGCGAGCTGCTGACGCCGGCCCAGCCCAATGTGGTGCAGCGGAACCTGCCGGGATCGTTCTGACCGAGATCCTCCCCTCGATTTCGAGGGGAGGGGGACCAGCCGAAGGCTGGTGGAGGGGCCTGCTGAGTCAGAGAGGCCCCTCCACCATGCTTCGCATGGTCCCCCCTCCCCTCCCAAAAACAGGGGAGGATTGGGATTACCGCGTCCCCGTCGTCGATGTACCCGGCGTATCGTCCATCAGCCCGCGGGTGAGATAGATCATCTCCATCGCCTGGGTGTGGGCGGCCTGGCGGAGGTTGGCGCCGGCGGCGTGGCCGCCTTCCGTGTTCTCGTAATAGAGGAACGGCAGGCCGTATTCCTCCATCCGCGCGGCGAACTTGCGGGCGTGCTGTGGGCCAACCCGATCGTCCTTCGTGGTCGTGAAGATGAAGGGAGTCGGATAAGCGACCCCGCGCTTCAGATTCTGGTAGGGCGAGGTCTTCTCCCAGAAGGCGCGGACCGCCGGATCGTGGTCGACGCGGCCATATTCGCCTTCCCACGAGGCGCCGGCGGCGATCTTCGAGATGCGGATCATGTCGAGCAGGGGCACGTCGATCACCACCGCGTGCCACAAATCGGGGTGCTGGGTGAACTCGACGCCCATAAGCAGCCCGCCGTTGGAGCCGCCGCGGATGCCGAGGCGGCGCGGGCTGGTCACCTTTCGGGCGATCAGGTCTTTACCGACCGCGGCGAAATCGTCGTAGACGAGCTGGCGGTGCACGGTCAGGCCGGCTTCATGCCATTTCGGCCCGAACTCGCCGCCGCCGCGGATGTTGGCCAGCGCATAGACGCCGCCATGCTCCAGCCACAGCTTGCCGAGCCCGGCGGAATAGGTCGGCGTCTGGCTCACCTCGAAGCCGCCATAGGCGTAGAGCAAGGTCGGGTTGTTGCCGTCGAGCTTCATGTCGCGGCGGTGGACGAGGAAATAGGGAATCTTCGTGCCGTCCGAGGAGACGGCCTCATGCTGCTCGGCGACGAGGTTCGAGGAGTCGAACTTGGGCGGCTGCGCCTTGATCTGGTGCGCCTGTCCAGTGGCCGCGTCGGCGAGCCACAGCGAGGGCGGAGTCAGGAACGAGGTGACGGAGATGAAGGCCTGGTCGCTGGTGTTGCTGGCGTCGATCACGCCGACCGAGGAATTGTCGGGCAGCGGCAGCTGCGCGCGGTGCCAGGTGCCGTTCGGGCCGGGCGTGAACAAAAGGGTGCGGCCGCGGACATTGTCGAGGATCGAGACCAGCAGCACGCCCTTCGACGCGGTCGCGCCTTCCATCGCCTCGCGCGGGCCGGCCGCGTAGATCAAAGTCGGCTTCGGATGGGCGGGATCGGCCTTGAGCTGGGCGAGGTCGACCGACAGCAGGGAGCCGGCCGGGAACGCCGTGCGGCCGCCCGCCGGCGTCCAGTCCTCGCGCGTCTGGATGATGACCCGTCCGGCGATCATGTCGGACAGGTTCGCCTTGGCTGGAATGGCGACGCGCTGCGCGCCCTTCGGCCCGAGGATGTAGGTTTCCGAGCGGAACGTATCGAGCGGCCGGTCGACGACGGAAAGCGTGCGGTTCTCCGCGTCGCGCAGCACATAGGGGGTGACGCCGTAGCCGCCGTCGTCGGCGCCGCCGCGGAACACTTCGACCGCGGCGGAGAGGGGCTGGCCGCGCTTCAGCCTTTTGACGATGAACGGATAGCCGGTGCGGCCGAGATCGCCGGGCGCCCATTCGCGGCTGACGAGCAATGTGTTCTCGTCCTCCCAGGCGATCCGCTGCTTGCCCTTGGGCAGGACAAAGCCATCCTCGACGAATTTGCCGGAGGGGAGGTCGAACTCGCGCACCGTCACCGCATCCTCGCCGCCGTCGGAGAGGTCGATCAGGCAGCGGCGCTCGGCCGGCCGAATGCAATTGGTGCCCTTGTAGACCCAGTTCGCCTTTTCGCTCGCGGAGAGGGCGTCGAGGTCGAGCACGGTCTGCCAAGCCGGCTGCGCGCTCTGGTAATCGGCGAGGCTGGTGCGGCGGAGGACGCCGCGGACATGATCGGCATCCTGCCAGAAATTGTAGATTTGCCCGCCCAGGAAGCGGCCGAACGGAATGCGGTCCTTCGCCTGGGCGATATCCAGCGCCTCATTGTAATAGGCCTGGTAGCGCGGATCGGCCTCGAGCACCGCCTGCGCCTTGGCGTTGTGAGCGTTGACCCAGTCCATCACGCGCGGGCCGGAGGGATCTTCCAGCCAGATGTACGGATCGTCGGCGGCGGCCGGAGCGGCCGGCGGCTGGGCGGAGGCGGCCGTCATCGTGGCGGCGGCGGTGGCAAGCAGGCTCGCGAGAAAAAGGCGCATCGGATCCCCTCCATATCGTTGCCGGCCACCCTCGACAGGACGGGCGGGAAGTCAAGGGGTTGGCGCGGCGGCTTGGCAAGGCTGGCCGATCGGCTAGTCTGAGCGGCGAGAGGGAGGGTTCGCATGAAGAAAGCTCTGTCCGTCGCTCTGGCCGGAATTCTAGCCTCGGCGCCCGTCTTCGCCGCCGATCCCCAGGGGGACGCGCTCGACCGTCGGGTCGAGCGGGTGCTGAGCCAGACGCCGATCATCGACGGCCATAACGACCTTCCCTGGGAGATCCGCGAGAAATACGATTTCTGGCGGAAGCCGCTGGACCTCAATGCCGACACGTCGCGGCTGGAGCATCCGCTCCAGACCGATCTCGTCCGCCTGAAGAAGGGCCATGTCGGCGCGCAATTCTGGTCGGTGTGGATCCCGACCACGCTGAAGGGGCCGGAGGCGATCCAGACGACGCTGGAGGAGATCGACATCGTTCGCCGCATGGTCGGCCGCTATCCGGCGCAGCTGGAGCTGGCCTCGACCGCCGCCGACATCCGCCGCATCGAGAAGGAGGGGAAGATCGCCTCGCTGATCGGCGTCGAAGGCGGGCACCAGATCGGCAATTCGCCGGCCGCGCTACGCATGTTCTACGATCTCGGCGCGCGCTACATGACGCTTTCCCACAGCGCGAACAACGATTTCGCCGATTCCGCGACCGATGATCCGGTCCACCACGGCCTGACGCCGTTCGGCAAGGCGATCGTCCACGAGATGAACCGGCTCGGGATGATGGTGGACCTCAGCCACGTGTCGGCCGAGACGATGCGCCAGGCGCTCGCCGAGACGAAGGCGCCGGTCATCTTCTCCCATTCGAGCGCGCGGGCCTTGCGTGATCATCCCCGCGACGTGCCGGACGACGTGCTGAAGCTGGTCGCCGCGAATGGCGGTGTCGTCATGGCCAATTTCTATCCCGGCTTCCTCTCCGACGCTTATGGGCAGCGCGCGGCGGACCGGGCGGGCGAGGACGCGCGGCTGAAGGCGCTCTATCCGGGCCAGCCGGAGCGCCGGAAGGCGGCGCTCGACGCGTGGGAAGCCGCCCATCCGGAGCCGGCGGTGCCTCTCTCGGTGGTTGCCGATCATATCGACCACATCCGCCAGATCGCCGGCGTCGATCATGTCGGCATCGGCTCGGACTTCGACGGAATCGACGGCACCCATCCGGCCGGCCTCGAGGGCGTCGACAAATATCCGGCCCTGTTCCGCGAGCTCGCCCGTCGCGGCTGGAGCGACGAGGATCTCGCCAAGCTCGCCGGCGGCAATCTGCTGCGCGCGATGGAGCGGGTCGAGCAGGTCGCCGCCGCGATGCGGAGCGAACCGCCGCTCAACGCCACGATCGAGCAGATGGACCATTAACGTCATCCCCGCGAAAGCGGGGATCCCGCTTCTTTTATTCGGTCGCCCTGTCGAAGCGGGATTTCCGCCTTCGCGGGAATGACGGCTAGGGAAGCAGCCTCACGTCAGGGCGTCAGAGTCGGGCTCGTATTCGGCGGCCCCGCCAGCTCCGCCTCGCTCTCCTCCGGCAGCATCTCGCCGTCGAGCGGGAGGGGCGGGCCGATCCAGACGGCGTCGAGCAGGTGGTCGCGTTTCTGGTTGGTCGTGTTGGGGTGGATCAGGACCGAGAGGCCGCGGCTGTTCAGCATCAGCCAGGGCACGAGGCTGCCGAACAGCTCCGTCTCGAAGGCGATCTGGTACATGGCGCGGCTGTGCGGGCCGACCGGCCGGTCCCAAACCGTGCCGAGACGCACTGGGAAGCGCTCCGCCACCGCCGCGCGGATGGCGAGCGCGTCGTCGCGGCTCGTCTCCGGGTCGAAATAGAGATGGGCGTGGTAGCTCGCAATCTCCCCGATCGGGCGGACCTCGCCGGCGCTCACCGTCTCAGCCGTGCCAGGTGGCGAAGAAAGCGTAGGCCACCGTCACGATGCTCCCGAGCAGCACGACCAGCCCAAGCCAGATCGGCCATCTCGGTTTTTCCGCAGGTCTCGTTTCGTCCATCGTCTACACCGCCGGATAGCGCAGCCGCCCCAGGAAGCGGCTGAGCGAGGGAAGACGCTGGCTGCTGCCGCGCCAGCTCGCCTTCAATTTCTCGAACCGCATGACGTCGTCGATGCGGCGGTCGAGGAAGGCACGGGTGATTGCGAGCCCCTCGCTCTCGTCGTCGAGATAGACCATGGTCGTCGAGCCGTAGACGCCCATCAGGATGAAGCGCTTGCTGTAATGGTTGAAGTCGGTCGCCTTGTCGCCGGCGATCCGCCACATCCGGTCGGCGGCCCGCCACCCGAGCCGGCCGGCGACCGCGAGGTTTTGCGGCTGGGCGAGGATGGCGAGGGCGCGGCGCAGCGCCTCCTTCTGCCGCTGGACCAACTCGAGCCGGAACAGGACGAGCTCGCGGATACGGTCGCGGATCTTCATCGCCTCGATTCGTTCGAGCGGGAAAGCGGCGGCGGTGGCGCGGTCGGTCGCATCGAACCAGGCGTCGATCATCTCGGGCGCGCCGCCGGGGAAGCAGAGCCGCGCGCGCGGCGCGGGAACGCCCAGGTCGGAGGCGGCCATGGCGAGCGCCTTGTCGCTCCAGCCGTCGAACACCGCGTTCGGGGCGATGCGCGGCGCCAGCGCGGCGCGCAATTCGTCGAGCGTCATCTCCGTCGGCGCTGGGGCGGCGGTGGCCATGCGCTAAGAATGATCCTGCGCGGCTTTCGATGCAAGCGGCCGTGCCCGTCGCTCCGGCAGGCGGATGAGGATGAGCGAGGCGGCGATCAGCACGGCGCCGGCAATGTCGGCGCCGCTCATCCGCTCGCCATAAGCGAGGCGGCCGATCAAGGCGCTGGCGAGGGGCTGGGAGAGTAGGCTGACGCCGACCACAACGGGCGACAGATAACCGACTCCATAGACCACCAGCCCTTGGCCGATCACCTGGCTGCCGAGCGCGAGCAGGACGAGCGGGATCCAGTCGTGCGGCACCACCTGGTCGCCGATCAGCAGCGCGAAGAGGAGCAGCGGCAGCGCACCCGCCGTGGTGGCGATGGCGAGGACCGGCATCGACTGCATCGTCTTTCGCGTCCGGTCCACCACGATCAGGTAGAAGGTGTAGAAGAGCCCGGCGAGCGCGGCGAAGAGATCGCCGGTGAAATGCTCGGGCGAGAGCTCCCAACTCGACCCGAGGAGAAGGGCGGCGCCGATCCCGGCGGCGGCGATGGCGAGCCACTGGACTCGCCGGGGCAAGCGCTTGAGGCGCAGGAAACCGTAGACGACGAGGAAGATGCTCGACGAATTGCCGAAAAGGCTTGCGTTGGCGAGCTTGGTCATGCGGATGCCGACATGCCACGCGGCGAGATCGGCGGCGAAGAACAGCCCGGCGATCGAGAGGAGGACGACATAGCGGCGGTTCGGCGCGATCTTGGGCCCGGCCTGGTGCCGCGCCAGCAGCAGGAGCAGGGGCACGGCCAGCCCCATCCGCCAGAATCCCGCGGCGACCGGCCCGACATCGGCGAGCCGCACCATCCACGGCCCCAGAGCGAGGATGAGGTTGCCGGCGATCAGGGCCGGAAAGGCGTAGCGGCCTTGCGGCGCGGCGGGCGGTGGAATTGGCTGCTGCATGGGAGAGGCCGCGCCTCTAGAGTCCAAACTCAAGCCCCGCAATGGCGTGACGGGGCGCATTTTGGCCGCTGGATCGGAGCGAGGAGAGGCGCGATGCGGGACGTCGCGCCCGACGAGCGACGCCGCCACCGGCCAAAAGCGCCCGCCGCTTCGCGGTGGCTTGAGTTTGGACCCCAAGAGGCTCCGGCCCCGCGTCCGTCAAGGAAGCTTCATGCCCTCGCTCTTCGATCCCGTGTTTCTCTGTCCTGACTGTCAGGCGGCGAGGCGAAGCGGCCCTGGCTCGGGTGGGTCTTCGAAGGGAAGCCTGCCTTGGCGCGGCGGCAGCAGGGGCCAGCGGGCAAGCACGTTGTGAACGCCCCTGCCGACCTCGCTTTCGATCAGCAGCAATTCGTCGGGAGTCCATTCGAAGGGCAGGACGAGCGGCTCCAACACGCAAGGATCATAGCCGAGCGTCACATGCGGCCGTAGTCCTGATTTGCGGTGAAGCGGCAGGATGTCACGGGCCGCGAGAAGAGCCACGAGCTTTCTGTAGAAAGCCTGGATTTCGCGCTGACGCTTCATGGCGTGCACCGCCGCACCGTTTTCGCCGCCCCGCAGCGGACCAAGCCAGAACGGGCAGGAGGTGAGCGGGTGATCTGCGAGCGCCGAAGCCACGCGCGCTGCCATGAACTCGTTTCGACGGGCAAGCTCTGCGATCACGCACAAGGTCAGGTGAAGATAGTCTTCCTCGACCCGCTTTCCGTTCTGACCGGCAATGCCGGCGAGAGACCCGAGCAACCGACACTGGGCGCGGTTTGGACGGAAAGCGAGAAAGTAGCGATAGAATGGCTGGCGCATGGCAGACCTCCGACTCGGACAATGTTCACATTGTGTTCCCTTCTTCCGGGAGAGTCGAATCCGCGAGCCACGAGCACAAGCCACATTGACGTTGGACAATCTTTTGTCCATATGTATGCCATGAAAGCAATCAGCTATTCCGAGGCGCGCGAGAATCTGAAGTCGGTGATCGACCAGGCGGTCGCCGACCGTGCGCCGATCGCGATCACCCGGCAGCGCGGCGAAGGTGCGGTGCTGATTTCCGAGAGCGAGTGGGCCTCGATCGAGGAGACGCTTTATCTGCTGCGCTCGCCCGCCAATGCCAAAAGGCTGCTGGAAAGCATCGCAGAGCTGGACGCCGGCAAGGGCATCGAGCGCGATTTGATCGAGCCGTGAAATTCACCTTCTCGTCCCGGGCTTGGGATGAGTATCTCTTATGGCAAGGCGACGACCGGCGCGAGCTGGAGCGGCTCAACGCATTGCTCAAGGAGTGTATGCGCGATCCATTTCGCGGGATCGGCAAGCCCGAGCCGCTGGGCGGCAATCTCGCCGGCTGGTGGTCCCGACGGATCAATCAGGAGCATCGGCTGGTCTACAGGATCAGCGGGAAAGGCGAAGCGCAGGCGCTGGAAGTGGCGCAGTGCCGGTATCATTACTGATCGTACGCTGCGGCAGGGCGAGTCGGCGCTTGCATTCCCAGATTTCGTTCGCGGCGGAATGGCGGCGCCGACGCCGTCCTCAGCGGCCGTCGGCCAACTGGATGAGGTCTCAGAGGTTGCCGTAGAGATCTTCGAACACCGCCACGGTGCCGTAGGCCTCCTCCTTCGGCTCGCGCACGAAGCGGATGCCCCTGACCTTCATCGCCTCATAGTCGCGCCGGAAGTCGTCCGTGCGCAGGAGCAGGAAGACGCGTCCGCCCGCCTGGTTGCCGATGAACCTCTCCTGCTCGGGCGAAGACGCGCGGGCCAGTAGCAACGTCGCCGCGCCCGCGCCGGCGCCCGGCGGCGCGACGAGGACCCAGCGTTTGTCCTGCTCCGGCTGATGCTCGTCGGCGATCAATGTGAAGCCGAGCTTGCCGGTGAACCAGGCGATCGCCTCGTCATAGTCGCGGACGATGAGGGCGATGTGGGCGAGCCGCACCATCTACGGCCCCAGCGCAAGGATGAGGTTGCCGGCGATCAGGGCCGGAAAGGCATAGCGGCCTTGCGGCGCGGCGGGCGGTGGAATTGGCTGCTGCATGGGAGAGGCCGAGCCGCTAGGGCCCGCTGCCTGTTCTAGTCAAGGAAGCTTCATGCCTTCGCTCTTCGATCCGATCCAGCTCGGTGCAATTCTCTGTCCCAACCGCATAATCATGGCGCCGATGACCCGCGGCCGCGCCACGCGCGAGCATGTGCCGACCGGGCTGATGGTCGACTATTATCGCCAGCGCGCTTCGGCCGGCCTCATCATCACCGAGGCGACCGGTATCAGCCGCCAAGGCCTCGGCTGGCCCTGTGCGCCCGGCATCTGGACGCAGGCGCAGATGGAGGGCTGGAAGCCGGTGGTCGAGGCGGTGCACGAGGCGGGCGGACGCATCTTCTGCCAGCTCTGGCATATGGGCCGGGTGGTCCATCCGAGCTTCCTCGGCGGCGAACCGCCCGTCTCCGCCTCAGCGACCACGGCGCCCTACAAAGCGCACACCTATGAGGGGCGGCAACCTTATGCCGAGGCGCGGCCGCTGCGCCTCGATGAGATTCCGGGCCTGCTCGCCGATTACGGCCGCGCCGCCGCTTTCGCGATCGCGGCGGGCTTCGACGGCGTCCAGCTCCACGCCGCCAATGGCTATCTGATCGACCAGTTCCTGCGCGACGGCACCAATAAACGCGACGACGATTATGGCGGCCCCGTCGAGAACCGCATCCGCCTGCTGGTCGAGGCGATTCGGGCGATCGCCGACATGGTGGGGCCGGAGCGCACCGCCGTCCGCCTCTCGCCCAATAGCGAGACGCAGGGCTGTCAGGACAGCGATCCGGAGACCCTGTTCACGGCGGCCGCGGCGGCGCTGGCCGAGATCGGCCTCGCCTTCCTGGAGCTGCGCGAGCCGGGGCCGGAGGGCACGTTCGGCAAGTCCGACGTGCCGCCGGTCTCGCCCGCGATCCGCAAGGTCTTCCCGCAGCCGCTTGTGCTCAATTCCGACTTCACGCTCGAAACGGCCGAAGCCGCCCTCGCCGGGGAGCGGGCGGACGCGATCAGCTTCGGTCGGCCGTTCATCGCCAATCCGGACCTGCCGGCGCGGCTGCTGAGCGGGGCGGAGCTGGCGAAGGACGAAATGACGACTTGGTACAGCCAGGGGCCGGAGGGCTATGTCGACTATCCGGCGCTGGAGACGGAGCCGGCTTGAGCGAGGACGCGGCGCCCTGCTTCCTCTGCGGCCGGCCGCTGGGGCGGCGGGTCGAGTGGCACCATCCGGTGCCGAAGAGCCGCGGCGGCCGCGAGACGGTGCCGGTCCACCCGATCTGTCACCGCGCCATCCATCGCACGCTCGACAACAAGGAACTGGAGCGGGTTTATGCCTCGGCGGACGCGCTTCGCGCGCATCCGGAGCTGGCGAGGTTCATCGCGTGGGTCGCGAACAAGGAGCCGGACTTCCACGCGCCGACGCGGCGGCCGCGCTAGACGAGGCGAAGCGCGTTGATCGCGACGAGGAAGGCCGCGATCAGGAAGAGGATGGCGGCGGCGATGCGGATGGCGCGGAGCGGCACTGTCTTCTCGAGCCGAAGCCCGAGCACGGCGGCGGGCACGGAAGAGATCAGGATTCCCGCGGCGGCGCCCCCGGCGGCGAGCGCGATCGTGTCGAAGCGCGCCGCGATGGCCGCGGTGATGAATTGCGTGCGGTCACCGAATTCGAGCAGGAAGAAGCAGACGAAGGCGGTGAGGAACGGGCCCGTCCGCCAGCCCTCCGCCATCGGCTTCGGCTTGGCGGGGAACAGCCCCTCGGCGCCCGCGAACAGCAAGGCGAGGCCGGTCAGCAGCGCCAGCGCCCTCAGCGGCACCCGGTCGTGGATGAAGAATCCCGCATAAGCGGCAATCAGGCTGTTGGCGATCGCGGCAAGCGCGACGGCGAGCAGGATCGGCAGTGGCCGGCGATAGCGCGCGGCGAGGAGAACGACGAGCAATTGGGTCTTCGCGCCCCATTCGGCGAGCGCGGCGGCGACGAAGCTGGTGAGGAGCGGCTCCACTCAGCCGAGACGGACAGAGACGGATGCGATCAGCGCCTGGCTGACCTCCTCGTCCATCCGCTCGCAGCCGATCGCGTCCTGCAGCCGGGCGAGGTAGAGCGCGGTCGGGCAGCCCGGATCGCCGGCCGCCGCATGTTCGAGCGCCTCGGCGAGCCGCACCACCGGCGTGAGCCCGTACGCGGCGGCGACGCGGCGTAGCCCCTCGACATTCTCGGCAAAGGCGCGCGCGGAGATCCGCTTGGAAAGCGCCTGGATCGCGGCCAGCCGTTCGCACAGGTCGGCCCTGACTAGCATCATCGCATCCTGTTCCGCCCGCATCTGCCCTGCCCCCGATCACCTCATGGCGGGACGATGCGCCTTCATGGTTACCGAATGGTTAAGGCGCGATGGCGCTTCCGCTTTTCCCGCGACCTTGACAGAATCGCCGCTGCAGGGCACAGGCGGCGGCATATGGGAGCGGCGGGGACGCCGCTTTTATTTTTCGCCCACCGACATTTCAGAAGAGGCTGTCATGGCCAAGCCGACCACCGTCAAGATCAAGCTCGTCAGCACCGCCGATACCGGCTTCTATTATGTGACGAAGAAGAATCCGCGGAACATCACCGAGAAGATGACCTTCCGCAAATACGACCCCGTCGCGCGCAAGCACGTCGAGTTCAAGGAAGCCAAGATCAAGTGACGAAGGGCGGCACCTGCCGCCATTCGTCATCCCGGGCCTGATCGGCAACTATCCCCTTGAGCCAAGGAATGCTCAGTGCTATACAATGGGTATGAGCACGAAAGCCCCGACACTTCGCCAGTTCCAAGGGCAGTTTCCGACCGAGGAAATCTGCCTCGATCACCTAATGCGGACCCGCTTCGGCATTGAGCACGATTGCGGATCGTGTGGACGGCTCGCGAAGTTCTACCGGGTGAAGGCTCGCCGCTCTTACGCTTGCGAGTGGTGCGGCTATCAGGTGTTTCCGACATCTGGCACGCCGTTCGACCGCACCCGCACGCCGCTTCGCGACTGGTTTTTCGTGATGTTCATGTTCTGCACGACCCGCAACGGCGTGGCGGCGAAGAAGGTGCAGCGGGACCTTGGCGTCACCTACAAGACGGCGTGGCGCATGTGCCACCAAATCCGCGAATATATGGGCACGCTCGACAGCGACGATCCACTTGGTGGCCCCGGCGACCTGGTCGAGATCGACGAGACGATCATCGGCGGCTCCGTCTCCGGCATGGGCAACGGCTACATGGGCAACAAGATGATCGTTGTCGGGATGCTGGAACGCGGCGGCGAGCTGGTCAGCCGGGTTATCACCCGCACGAAGGAAGCCAGCACGGCCTCATTCAGTGCCAAGTGCTTCCCGGCACGATCATCTGCACGGGCGAAAATGGGCGGTTTCAAGGACATAGACCAGAAGGACTACCGGCACATCAAGGTGAACCACAACCGGGGCCAGTATGCGACCAAGGAAGGCGGCGGCGTGAACGCGCTGGAGGGCTACTGGTCGCAGCCTAAGAGGGGGATCAACGGCACGCATATCCATGTCAGCGCGAAGCATCTCCCGAAGTATCTGGGGGAGTTTGAGTATCGCTGAAACATGCGTCACGTCCCCCACCTGATGCTTGATTGCCTGATGGCTTCTTTCGCGCGCTAGGCGCGGGGCCGGAAACCATCGCCTTCAAGAGGCGGTCGAAGCGTTCGTTGGGATCGTCAGGCAAGGCCCCACTCCTTCTCTAGCCGGGCAAGCTCTCGTAGCAGCATTGCGGCTCGATAGTCGTCTCCGCCGTCTCCACCCAGTTCTTGGAAGATCGTGCCAGCGTTCCTTGCCCGCCATGCCTGATAATCGTCCCCTAGATGGGGCTGTAGGTCGAGATAGTCTCGGTCGTGGCTGGCGAAGCGTTCAAAGTCGGCGCTGACCGAGGTTCGGAAACGGTGCACCAGGTTGCGTCCCTTCGCAATTAGTGTCCGGCGTGTTTCCACGAGAGCGGCGATATTAGGGACACCTGCGCGCGCTTGCTTAGCTTCCTCGGCTTGCCGTGCGGCTTTCAGCATCGCACTTAGACCATCGTCATCAACGCCATAGATCCGCTTGGCGAAATCCTTAAATGCTTCGCCAAGGGAGGTCCACCAACTAGTGTCCGGGGCAGTCTTGGTCTTAGGCTGTGGGGATGGGCTTATTGGGAAATGCCAACTCTTGGGCGGCCCGCTATGCGAAGGCTCTACGCGAACGTGCTCCAGCCCTGCTCCCCATAAGGTTACGCCGAAACGCTGCTTCGCAGGTCGACCAGTCCAAAAGGTCGCGACAAGGTAGGCGGCGATTATGAGCGCTGCGACCGCGAGGAACGACGGCGTTGTCACGATTGGCCGCAAATAGTCAAACTCGGCCTCGGCCCATCTGTCGGCGCGCTTAGAGGCTTGGGCAAACGCTGCAATGATGAGCAGGCACCCGCCGCAAAAGGTGAGGAACGTCGGGCCGAACCACTTGAGAAACCGGTGAGTCGTAGGGTAGCGCATCTAAGGCATATACTACCCCTAGACGTCCTTGGCGCAAGGGGATAAGCGACCTGATCGCGGACGCCGGCAGGAGCGGCGTCGGGTGCGCCGTTTTCCGCACCAGCGCTACCGCCGCCGCCGTTGCCAAATTTAGCGCAAAATCCTATGGCATGCGCATGGCGCAGATGAATATCCGATCCCCGACAAGCTGAAGAGCTGGGCAGAGTCGCGCGTGACGGAAGGGCGTTACAGCAGCACCAGCGACTATGTGCGCGATCTCGTGCGCCGCGACCAGGAGCAGGAAGAGAAGCTCCGGCGGCTCCAGGGTGCCATCGAGGAGGGTTTGAGTTCCGGCGTCGGCAAGCGAGCGATTGAGGATATCATTGCCGACCGACGGGAGCGGGACGGGCAGGCTTGATATCGGTCGCGCTCAGCCGGCGGGCTGACGCCGATCTCGACCACATCCTCGACGACAGCATCCACGCACATGGGCGCGAGGTCGCAGAAGCCTATTTGCGGGCGATCGATGCCATGCTGGTCAGGCTGTCATCCTTTCCGACGCTCGGCGCCCCGCGCTCCGACCTTGGAGAAGGCCTGCGCAGCGTGCCGGCCGGAGAGCACCGTATCTACTATCGTTATGATCGCAGGAGGTGCTTGTCGCGCGCGTCCTTTACAAGGGATGGATGTGAACGGCATCTGTGAGCGATAGAGTGACGATCTGAAGACGGCGGGCCGAGCCCGTGACGTTTCAACTCGTCTCGACAGGATAGTCGAGCGGCATATCGCGCAAATTCCCCAAGGTCTTCGTCGGATCGTAAGGGCTCGACGTGTTGGCGTCATAATCCACCTGCACCGGCGCTCTCTCCTGCTGACCGTGCGGTCCCGTCTGCCACGCGCCCTTGCGGAGCCGAATGGACTCCACGTTCGCGAGGTCGAAGCGCTTCCAGCCCGGTAAAGGACCTTTGCTGGTTTGGCCGCCTGTCTGCCAGACGAGCGCCATCTCGTTCCCATCGGCATGGCCCAGAATGATCGGGTACGTCTCGCGCTCATAGCCATTGTATCGGCAGAGGATCTGAACGCGGTTCTCGATCGCCCAGGCAAAGAGATAGTAAGGCGTGAGCGCGACGTCCCGGGCAGCTTTCATCTCCTGCCGTTCCTCCCGTTCATCTTCCGGACTTTCTTCGCGCGCAGCGGTGTTTTCTTCCGCTTCAGTCTCTGGGACGGGCTCCGGCTCCTTTCTCGGCGCGGCTAGGAGCGCCCGCACCGCCTCGACGAAGCGGATCACCGAAATCGGCTTGGAGACATAGCCTTCCGCGCCGGCTTCCCGGATGCGCTCCTCGTCGCCTTTGGCGGCGTAGGCGGTGACGGCCATGATCGGTGTGGCCCGCAGCTCCGCGTCGGCCTTCATCTGCTCGATCAGCTCGAGCCCCGTAATGTGCGGCATCTGGATGTCCATCACCACCAGGTCCGGCGCGAAGGCGCGGGCGCGCTCGACCGCCTCGCGGCCGTCGCGCACCGGCTCGGCCGCATAGCCGTGCGCGCGAAGCAGATCGCAAAACAGCTTCAGATTGAGCTCGTTGTCCTCGACAACCAGGATTTTTTGTCCCACCGGCCCATCCCTAGAAGATGCTCAAGGATCGCACAAACCCGCCCGAGCCGGAAGCGTTGGCGCTCTCCGCGCTCGGCTGGACGCTCGCCGACGAAGCCCGCGCGCAGCGGCTGCTGGCGCTGACCGGCCTCACGCCGGAGGAGCTGCGCGGTCGGCTGGGCGAGCCTGGCCTGCTCGCCGCGCTTCTCGGCTTCCTCGAAGCCTATGAGCCGGACCTCGTCGCCTGTGCCGAAGCGCTCGGCGTCCCGCCGGCCGCCTTGGTCGAGGCGCGGCGGAGGCTGGAGCCATGAGCCGGCCCCTGCTCATCACCGATTGCGACGAGGTGCTCCTCCACATGATCGGCCATTTCGCCGAATGGGTGGGCGAGGCGCACGGCCTTTCCTTCGACATCAGCGCCCCCGGCTTCCGCAACGCCTTGCTCAGCCGCGACGGCGTGCCGCTGCCCGAGGACCGCGTCTGGCCCCTGCTCGACCAATTCTTCGATACCGAGATGCACCGGCAGAACCTCGTCCCCGGGGCCGCCGAGGCTTTGGCCGAGATCGCGCGCGAGGCGGACGTCGTCATCCTCACCAATATCGGCGACGAATATGAAGCGGGACGGGTCGAGCAGCTCGAACGGTTCGACATCCGCCACCGAGTCCTCTGCAATCGCGGCGGCAAGGGGCGGCCGGTGCTGGAGCTGATCGAGGACATGCGGCCGAGCGCGGCCGTTTTCGTCGACGATCTCGCCATCCATCACGAATCGGTTGCGAAGCATGCGCCTTCCGTCTGGCGCCTGCACATGATCGCCGAGCCGCGCCTCGCCGAACGGACGCCGGCCGCGCCCGACGCGCATGCGCGCATCGATCGCTGGCCCGAGGCCACCGAGTGGATCCTCGGCCGGCTTCGAGAGGGACCTGCGGTTTGCACGAGATTGTCTTGCGCGGAGCCTTGACGCAGGGTCGCGCGCCGAACGCCAATGGGAGGGATGAATGAGCAGGATGGGACGTCTGGGGCTGATCGCCGCATTGATGCTTGGAGGGGCGGCGCGCGCCGCGCTTCCCGTCGACCAGAAGGCGCATGAGGCGGCGCTCGACGCGTCCGTGAGCAGCGCCGACCAGATGGGCTGGCTGAAGACGCTGTCGTCGGAGCCCAACAATGTCGGCGCGCCCCACGACCGCGCCAATGCCGAGTTCATCCTCGCGCGCTTCAGGGAATTCGGCTGGGACGCCCATATCGAGAGCTTCCAGGTCCTCTATCCGACGCCGATCTCGACCGTCGTCGAGATGGTGACTCCGGAGCATGTCGTGCTGGGAGGCCAGGAGCCGCCGGTCCCCGGCGACGCCACCTCCGGCAACACCGCGACCGCGCTCCCGCCCTATGTCGCCTATCAGGGCGACGGCGACGTCACCGCACCTTTGGTCTACGTCAATTACGGCATGCCGACCGACTATGATGCGCTGGCGCGGCGCGGCATCGACGTCAAGGGCAAGATCGTCATCGCCCGCTACGGCGCCGGCTGGCGCGGCCTCAAGCCGAAGCTGGCGCAGGACCATGGCGCCGCCGGCTGCATCATCTATTCCGATCCCGCCGACGACGGCTACGGCGCCGGCGATCCCTGGCCGGTGGGGCCGACGCGGCCGCCGCACGGCGTCCAGCGCGGCTCGGTGCAGGAGCTTCCGACGCGGCCCGGCGATCCGCTGACCCCCGATGTCGGCGCGACCGCCGGCGCGCACCGCCTGACCCGCGCGCAGGCCGAGACCATCCTCAGGATCCCGGTCCTGCCCATGGCCTATGCCGACGCGCAGGTCCTGCTCTCGCATCTCGACGGACCGGTCGCGCCGCCGGGCTGGCGGGGCGCGCTTCCCTTCACCTACCATATCGGCGGCGGCGAGGCGGTGAAGGTGCACCTCGCGGTCAAGTCCGACTGGTCGTTGAAGCCGATCTATGACGTCATCGCGATGATTCCGGGCAGCCGCTATCCCGACCAGTGGGTCATCCGCGGCAATCATCATGACGGCTGGGTGTTCGGCGCCGGCGATCCGCTCTCGGGCAACGTCGCCATGCTGTCCGAAGCCAAGGCGCTCGGCGCGCTCCGGCGCCAGGGCTGGCAGCCACTCCGCACCATCGTCTATGCGAGCTGGGACGGCGAGGAGCCGGGCCTGCTCGGCTCGACCGAATGGGCCGAAGAGCATGCCGACGAGCTGAAGCGCAAGGGCGTCCTCTACATCAACACCGACGGCAACGGCCGCGGCGACCTCCAGGTCGAAGGCGACCACAGCTTCCAGCATCTGGTCAATACGGTCGCCGCCGACGTGACCGACCCCGAAAGCGGCGCCTCGGGCGTGCAGCGAATGCGCGCCAAGATTCTGAGCGCCGGCTATGACAATAATACACCGCTCGACAATCCCGCCCTCGCCGCGGCGGAGAGCGGCGCCGACGTGCCGATCGGCCCGCTCGGCTCGGGCTCCGATTACACCGCTTTCTACCACCATCTGGGGCTGCCGGCGCTCAACGTCGGCTATGGCGGCGAGGACGAGAGCGCCGGCGTCTATCATTCGGTCTACGACAGCTACGACCATTTCACCCGCTTCGACGATCCGGGCCTGAAATATGGCGCGGCTTTGTCGAAGACGGTCGGGCGGCTGGTGCTGCGCGTCGCCGACGCCGACACGGTGCCGCAGCGATTCACCGATTTCGCCAACACGGTCGACCGCTATCTCGGCGAGGTGAAGAAGCTTGAGGAGGCACGGCGCAACGGCGACCGCGTCCGCGAGAAGATGGAGCGGGAGGGCGATTTCCGCATCGCCATGGACCCGCTGAAGCCGGTCGGGCCGCCCGAGGCGAAGCAATTGACGCCTCACGTCGAGCTGGCCGGGCTCGAAGACGCGGTCGACCGACTCAAGGTCAGCGCCAATGCCTATGACGCGGCCTATGCGGACAAGTCGTCCGGCCTGACGCCCGAGCGGCGCGACCGGCTCAACGCGATGCTGCGCGACATCGACCAGCTTCTGATCCTGCCCCAGGGGCTGCCCTTCCGGCCCTGGTACAAGAACCTCATCTCCGCGGCCGGCCGCTTCACCGGCTATGGCGCCAAGACGCTGCCGGGTGTCCGCGAGGCGATCGAGGAACGGCGCTTCGCCGATGCCGCCGCCTATGCCCGCCTGACCGCCGCCGCGCTCGACGCCTATTCGGCGCGGCTCGATGCGGCGCGGCTGCTGCTGGAGGGAAAATGATGGAGAAGATCGCCTTCATCACCGGCGCCACTTCGGGGATCGGCGCCGCCTGCGCGCGTCGCTTCGCGCGGGAGGGCTGGAAGGTGATCGGCACCGGGCGGCGGCGCGAGCGGCTCGACGCCCTCGCGGCGGAGCTTGGCGACGGCTTCCTTCCGCTCGAGCTCGACATGCGCGAGCGGGCCGCGATCGAGGCCACCGCCGATTCGCTGCCCGAAGGGTTCCGCAACATCGACCTGCTGATCAACAATGCCGGCCTCGCGCCGCCGCTCGAGCCGCTCCAGGACAGCGATCCGGAGCCGTCTCTGCAGGCGATCGAGACCAATATTTCCGGCCTCGTCATCCTCACCCGTCGGCTGCTACCGATCCTGGTCGCGCGCAGGGGCGGCATCATCAACATGAGCTCGGTCGCGGCGACCTATCCCTATCGCGGCGGCGCGGTTTACGGCGGCACCAAGGCCTTCGTCCGTCAATTCTCGCTCGGCCTGCGCTCCGACCTGCACGGCACCGGAGTCCGCGTCGCCGCGATCGAGCCGGGGATGGTCGAGACCGAGTTCACCACCATCCGCACCCATGGCGACAAGGCGGCGTCGGACGCCCTCTATCGCGGCTCCGATCCGATGACCGGCGAGGATATCGCCGAGACCCTGTTCTGGGTCGCCACCCTGCCGCCGCACGTGAACGTCAACGCGCTCGAGATCATGCCGGTGAACCAGAGCTTCGCCGGCTTCCAGGTGGCGCGGGAGGGCTAGAAAACCCCCTCTCCCATCCAAGGAAGAGGGGAGGAAGGTTTGCCGGGCCAAGACAGCGGCATCTGCGCCTTGACCGCGGCGGCGGAGCGGTGCTTACGGCTCGGCCATGACCGACATCGTCTCCCGCC
>DATBDY010000012.1:0-93397 GCA_036269695.1 Allosphingosinicella sp.
CGGCGCGAACGCCATCACTTTCGGCGCCGGTCAGATCCACAATATCCAGAGCCTGGCCCTGATGTCGGCCTTCGACACCCGCTTCGGCGCGCTCGGCGACCATTACAGCTACGACATCACGATGAACGACGGCAATCTCGCCTCCGGCCAGCGGATGACGGTGGACGCATCGCTGCTGCGCGCGACGGAGACGCTGACGTTCAATGGCGCGGCCGAAGTGGACGGGTCGTTTCGGGTGTTCGGCGGCGCGGGCGACGATCACATCATTGGCAGCCAGAACGGCGATACTCTCGTCGGCGCACTCGGCGCCGACACGCTGACCGGCGGCGCCGGCAACGACACCTTCCTCTATCGCAGCGTCGCTGAATCCACGCCCACCGGCCACGACACGATCACCGACCTCACTTTGGGCGATCTCATCGATCTCTCGGCGATCGATGCCGATACGACACAAGCGGGCCAGCAGCACTTCACCTTCGTCAACGGCGGCGTGTTCACCAACCATGCCGGCGAGCTGATCGCCGTCAACAACGGCAGCGATAACTGGACGATTTCGGCGGACACCAACGGCGACGGCGTCGCCGACCTCCAGATCCTCGTCCACACCCCCGACCACCACCCGATCACGGCCAGCGACTTCCACCTTTAAGGAGGGGTGAGAGTCCCGCGCGCTTCCATCGACGAGGCGACGTCCCTGTTCCGACGGGCGAACGTAAATGGTTAAAATCGCTTAATTCTTCTTGGCCACCCCCGATTCCTATGTCACCCGTGAATCGGAGCAGGAACGCGCCTCAGGGAGGTCGCGGCGTTGAGAGCGTTGGGGGGAAGGAATGACAATCCGCTACTGGTCGGGCGTTCACGCCTTCGGTCGTACTTTGTTCGAAATCGGCGGCACCGGATCGCCTGATCTGCTGAATGGCGGCGCCATCTCGACCGGCGGTCTCATCCTGAACCCGGGCTCGCATCCGAGCGGAGCCGCTCTCGGCGCGGGCACCTCCGTATCCATCGGCCCAGCCGCGGTGAGCCTCCAGGCCGCCGCACTCGCCCCCGCCCTCCCGGCTTCGGTCTCCGCCGACACCCTGATCGCGAGCGCGGTCCCGCAGACCACCAGTCTCGTTCCCAACGCGCCGGGCCCGGGCTTTACGGTGGAGATCGGTACCCCCGCTTTGACTCTTGCGGGCACCAGCGCTGCGGCAGCCGGGCTCAACGTCGCGGACGCCGCGCTGGACAAGCTCCAAAACGGCCTCGCCGAGATTTTCAGCGAATCGCAATTCCAGGTCGCCAGCCTCGTCGGCGCTGCCCGGACCGCAGTCCTGGATGCCTTCCACAGCATCAACGGCGCCGTCCATATTTCCGGCGGTATGATTGCGATCGATGCCGTGGCGGCCAATGGCGACGGCGCCGCGCTCCTCGCGCAGCTCGAGGCATTGGGACTGCAATCGGGCGCCTCCTTCGGCGCGATTGCGGGCGGCCTCATTCCGCTCGATGCGCTAGGCAGCGTCGCGCATGCCGGCCTGCTCGCCTTTGCACGTCCAGCCTATTCGATGACCGAGTCGGCTGGCGCCGGCTCCGTTGTCAGCCAAGACGTGCAGGCGATGCACGCCGACATTCTGCAGACCACCAACGGCCTGACTGGCGCCGGGATCACCATCGGCCTTCTTTCCGATAGCTTCAACACGAGCACATCGACCGACAAATATGCCAACGACGTCGCCAGCGGCGATCTGCCGGCGGGCATCAACATCATCAAGGATTTTGCCGGAGGCACCGACGAAGGCCGCGCCATGGCGCAGATGGCCTACGACATTGCGCCTGGGGCCAGCTTTGAATTCTACACCGCCGACGTCAGCCAGGCGGACTTCGCCAACGGCATCGTCACGATGGCTCAGCACGGGGACAAGATCATCGTCGACGACGTGCGCTATTTCGACGAGCCGATGTTCCAGGACGGCATCATCGCGCAGGCCGAGGACATTGCTTATGCGAATGGCGCGATGGTCTTCTCGTCGGCCGGCAATTACGCTGATCGCGCCTATGACAGCACGTTCCGGGATTCGGGCCAGACCTTCACCGATCCCACTGACGGAATTACCTACGAGCTGCACGATTTCGACCCTGGTCCTGGGGTCAGTACGGGACAGTCGGTTACCCAGTCGGGCAGCGTCAGCTATATCCTTCAGTGGGACCAGCCCTTCTTCTCCTTGGGTGGCGCCGGCGCGACCAGCGATCTCGCTTTGCTTCTCTTCTCCGGCTCGATCTATCTGGGGAAGGCCGACTCGACCCATCCCGGCGGTGACCCGATCGAGATTGCCGGCCTCAACGGTAGCGGTACGGTCACAGTGAAGATCGGCGTCCGACAAGGGACGCCGCTCCCGAATGAGATCAAATACGCGATGATCGGCGGCAGCTCGCAGGTCAACACGTTCGCCACCTCCAGCGCCACTCTGTACGGTCACGCCAATTCCGAGCACACGATCGCGGTCGGAGCAGCCGACTGGTACAACACGCCGGCCTTCGGACAGACCCCGCCGCTCGGGGAATATTTCACCTCCAAGGGCGGCCAGCAGATCCTGTTCGACAATGCCGGCAATCGGCTCGCCACGCCCGAAGTTCGCCCGGGCGTCGCCTTCACGGCGGCGGACGGCGGCAATACCACCTTTTTCAGCTCCGACGTCGCCGGAGATGCCGACACCTTGCCGAATTTCTACGGCACGTCGGCGGCCGCGCCCAATGCGGCGGCGATCGCAGCCCTGCTGATGCAGGCCGACCCGCACGCGACGCGCGACCAGATCCTCGCGGCCATGAAGGGCAGCGCCATCGACATCGGCAATCTCGCCAACAACATCAACAGCCACACGCTCGGCGTGACCACCGGCGCCGGCGCCGATGCCTGGACCGGCACCGGCCTCATCCAGGCGGACCAGGCGCTGACAAATCTCCAAACCGCGACCGCGCCCGTTCCCAATATCCCGGCGTTGACCGGCCTTACCGGCACCTCAACCCACGCGGCCGAGCAGGGCTCCGCCGTCACGCTGCTCGCCGGCGCCCCGACGATTACCGACGCGGACGGCGACCATCTGACGTCCGCGATCGTCCAGATCACCGGCGGCACCTTCAGCGCGAATGAGAGCAGCGCAGCGGACGATGCGCTCTCCGTCGCCGCTGGGGCTCTGGCGGGCACGAACATCACCGCCAGCTATGACGCGGCGAGCGAAACGCTGACGCTCAGCGGCTCCGACACGCTCGCAAATTACGCCGCGGTGCTGGCCGCCGTCCAATATACGAGCAGTGGCGACAATCCGACCGACTACGGCAACATCACCGGCCGCACGATCACCTGGACGGTGAGCGACGGTACGGCTGGCGTCCCGGACGGCCAGCAGAACAGCGGCACGACCACCATAGCCATCGACGCGATGAATGATGCGCCGGTCAATAATGTGGGCGGCACGCTCGCGGCCACCGAAGATACAGCGGCCATTGTTACCGGCATTTCGATCGATGATCCGGATTCGGGCCTGACGACGGCGCAGTTCACGACGACCTTGTCCGTCGCACATGGCACGTTGCTCGTCGCTGCGGGATTTCAGCCGACGATCGCCGCAATGACGATTTCCGGCACGGGCACGGCGACGCTCCAACTCCAGGGTACCCAATCGGACATCAACAGCCTCTTCGCCACCGGGGCCCTCAGCTATCAGCCGGCGGCCAACTACAACGGCTCTGATACGCTCCACATCGTCACCAGCGACGGCGGCGGCACCGGCTCCGGTGGCGCCCTCAGCGATACGGACGACAAGGCGATCAGCATCGCCGCAGTCAACGACGTGCCCGTCATCAGCGCGCCGACCGATGCGGCCGTGACCTTTACGGAACTGGGTTCAGCGGTGCCGCTAATGCAGGGCGTCACCATCACCGATCCGGATGCACCAGCCAATTTCGCCGGCGGTTCACTCACGCTCGGCATGAGCGGCTCGGACGGTGAAATTACCCTTATTCCGAATAATGGCTTTGCCGTCGTCGGCACGACTCTCGATTATAATGGCGACCCGATTGGCACGATCTTCGGTCTTGGAACCTTCAACCTGACGGTCTCCGGCCTCACCGCCAATGTGACGCCCGCAGTGGCCAGCGCGCTCGCCGCCGCCTTCCAGTACGATATCCCCGGCCACAGCCCCAGTGCGGCGGACCACGTAGCGCTTTTGAGCTTCCACGATGGCGGCAATACGGGCTCGGGCGGAGACCGGGTCAATTTCATGACTCAGACGGTCCACATCGCCGCGATTAATGAGGCGCCGACGGTGAGCGCGCCCGGGGGGCAGTCTGGGACGGAAGACACCAACCTCGTCTTCGGTAGCGCGAGCGGCAACGCTATCACCCTTGCGGACGATGGGGAGGTCGGCAGTCAGGAGACGGTGACGCTCACCGTGGCTCACGGCACACTGAAGCTTCCATTCCCGTACAATCAGACTGACACCGGCGACGGCACCAGCACCCTTCAGGTCACCGGCTCGATCGGTGCCCTTAATTTGTACCTCAACGGCCTCACCTATCGGGGGGATCTCAATTACCACGGCAGCGATACGCTGACGGTCACCATCAACGACAACGGCAATACGGGGTCCGGCGGCGCGCTGTCGGCCCAGCAGACGATCGGCATCACCCTCGCGCCGGACGGCATCATCGACGCTGATGCGACCCATAACAATCCGGCTGCTACGTCGGGCAACGACTTCTTCCGATTCGCGCCGGGCGGCACCTACACAGTCGACGGTCTGGGGGGCAACGACGTCTTCCTGTTCGTTGGCGACGGCAACTTTACCAATGCCGACCAGATCGACGGCGGCGTGGGCACGGACCAGATCGCGCTGCAGGGCGACTACTGGACAACGCCGCTCACGCTTGGCGCAGGCGTCGTGAACGTCGAGTCCCTGGTGCTGCTGTCGTTCTCCGACCGGCGCTTCAGCGGTCCGCTCGTCTCTCCCCACAGCTACAACATCACAACCGTGGATCAGAACGTCGCGGCCGGCCAGCAACTGACCATCGATGCCAACCGCCTGGGGCCTGACGAGGACTTCACCTTCAACGGCTCAGCCGAGAAGGATGGCTCGTTCTTCATCTACGGCGGCATGGGTACGGACCACCTGACCGGCGGCGCAAAGAACGATGTCTTTCTGTTCGGCAACGACGCCAGCAGCGGCGGTCTGCTCTGGGGCTCGTTGGACTTCGTCGATGGCGGCGGCGGTATCAACCAGCTGGCGCTGCGCGGTGATTATTCCGGCATCTATGCGGTCCACTTCGGCGCCAATCAGATCCACAATATCCAAAGCCTAGCTCTGATGTCGGCCTTCGATACGCGTTTCGGCGCGCTCGGTAGCCATTACCACTATGACATCACGATGGACGACGGCAATCTCGCCGCCGGCCAGCAGATGACGGTCGATGCGGGCAACTTGCGGAATGGCGAGACGGTGACCTTCAACGGCTCGGCCGAAGCGGACGGCTCGTTCCGAGTCTTCGGCGGCGCTGGAGACGACGACATCACGGGCAGCCAGAATAATGACATTCTCGTCGGCGGGCTCGGCGCCGACAGGCTCACCGGCGGCGGCGGCGATGATACTTTCCTCTATCACTCCGTGGCGGAGTCGACGCCGGCCAGCCACGATTTGCTCATCAACTTCACCCTGGGCGATATTATCGACCTGTCTGCGATCGATGGGGATACGACCACCGCCGGCCAGCAGCACTTCCATTTCGTCGACGGCGGCGTTTTCACCAACCACGCGGGAGAACTGGTCGCCGCCGACACCGGCGGTGGTGTCTGGAGCGTCTCCGGGGACATCAATGGCGACGGCGTTGCCGACTTCCAGCTAACGGTAATCGCACCCGGTGGGCACCAAATCAACGCCAACGACTTCCACCTCTGAAGGCGGTCCCAGGCAGCCCTTCATAAACGAACGCCGCGGCAGTGCCGCGGCGTTCGATCTTCAATAACGAATGAGGTTTTCAGCCGCGCCTATGAATAGGCAACGCCGAGGTCTGTCACGGTCGAGCCGCCCTGTTCGGCAGCACCGGCGCGGAGCCGGCGAACGGCCGGGGGGGTCCACCGGACACGGCCGATCTGCGGAACCTCCGCCTGCCCCTTTTCGGAAGTGCTTACCATCATTGCCTCGTCTGTTTGCCGGTTCGTTCTGCGTGCTTTGGGTGCGACTGTCAAACGCGAAGCAGCATTTGCTTATTTCTGACCGGCAACGCACCGCTTGGAAGGTTTCGCGACGCGGCTATCGCGGAGTGCGCTCTCGCCTCAGCCAATGCTCCCAACGCTCCGCCTCCCAAAGATTTGCCACAATATTCACCTTTCGCCGCAATGGGTTCATCGCCGCCAGGCTCCCATAGCGGCGCCGCGCTCCGGTTTCGCTCGACCAGACGCTGCCACCCTGCGGCGTGAACGTCGTCCAGCGGCCGCCGGCTTCAACCATCCCGATCCCCATCGGGCGGTCGAGCTGCAGCAGCAACTGGAGCACAGGGGGCGAACCCGCCAGAGGTGGAAGCTCGGCGCCGGCAGCCCGGAGCAGGATCGGGCGCAGGCTGGCAAGCCCAACGGGGCGCGGGAGGGGAATTCCCGGCGTGCTGAGGACGAAGGGCACCTGCGTCGAGAGGCGGTCGAGCACCAGCCCGTGGCCGACATGGCCGTTCTCGAACAGCTCTTCGCCGTGATCGCCGACCACCGCCACGACCGTATCATCATAGACGCCGAGCGCCTTGAGCCGGGAGATGAGCTGGCCAAGCAACCAATCCCCGTTCGCGACGGCATTCCAATAGGAGCGGGCCACCCAGGCTCGGTTGGAGGCGCCGATCTCGGCGTAGGGAATCGCGGTTCCGGGAAGGAAGTTGCGCGCCTCGGGGGGGTCATAGGGGAAATGGGCGGACTGGATGTTCACATAAAGGAAGGTCGGCCGGGACCAGCTCCCGGACGTCCCGAAACTGCGATCGAATGCGCGCAGGATCATGCTCGGCGGCGCGAGCAGCAGGGCGTCGCCGGGCGTTCCATATCCGATCAGTACCCTCGCATCGGCGAAGATGTCGGCACTTTCGCGCATGCCCACGTCTTCGGCGGTCCCGCCCCAATCTTCCGATTGCATGGAGAGCACACCGATGCGGTAGCCGGCTGTCTTGAAGTCCCGAAATAGCGATTCGCGCCTGGTCAGAGGAGGGATCTCGCCTCCGAAGATCGATCTGAGCGATTCGCGGGTGATACCGATATTGCTGTAGGCTTCGGGCGCGGAACTGCCTCGCCTGGCGAGCTCGGTGAGAACGGGCGCAACCACTCGCCCGCCCCATTTTTTCCCGACCGCATCCGCGCGGGTGCTCTCGAGCACCACGAGCACGACATGCTTGCGGTGCGGGCCGAATCGCACCGTTCGGTACGGGTCCGGGCGCGGAATATAATGGAAGTCGCCCGCAAGACCGTCTTCGTCGATGCCGTTGTCCGGCACGTCGAGCGCGAAAGGGTGCACATTGCCGTCGAACAGCGCCGTATCCGGCGGGTCGGTGAAGGCGCTGTAGCCGTCGCGGTCGAAGTCGGTCGCGAGGTCGAGCAGATGATAAAGGGTCCAGGGGGCGGCGAAGCGTTCCAGCGCTGCCCTGACGTTGGGAACGCGAGCAGCCGAGAAGAAGAGCAGCACCGCGACGGCCAAGGCGATCGCGAGGCGGAGCAGGCCGCCTCGGGCGGCGCGCCGACGCGCGGGAGCGGATGAAAAGTTCAGGGCCGACAGGAGGATCAGGTAAAGGAGCGCCGCTCCGACGACGAGCGAGAGCAGGAAGAGGATCTCGGTACGGGCATAACCGAGCCCGTTGCGGAGCGATCCAGCGGCGAGGCCGCGAAGCAGCGCCAGATCTGCCTTGTCGGCGAAAAAGGACGAGAGGCGCAGGCGTAGCGTCAAAATGAGGCCGTAGGCGGTCGCGCCGAAGCAGAAGAAGTTGAAGCCGACCAGCGCGCTGCCCGCGCGGCGGCCATGGAGAGCAGCCAGGAGAAGATAGGCCAGCCACAGCAGCACGAGATGACCGCTGACCAGCGCCGCCGCGAAGACCGCGATCTCGACGGGCCGGGTCAACGCCGTGGTGACGAACATGGTCGCCCCGAGGACATGCGACAGGCGCTGCGCGACGGCCAACTCGATCGACAGGCTGAGGATCGCAAAGGCCCAGAAAGCGAGCCCGTTGAGGGAAACGCGCCGACGCGCGATCGTCACCTCATGCGGAACGCGCAGCCTCATCCTTTCCAGCGTAGCCGCGGCACCGGCTTATGCAAGCGAGGCACGCTCCCGGCTCTGCTGTCGCCTTGCGCAATGCGGCGGCCTCGGCGATAGCGTTCGCAAGTGAAAGGAATTCTGACTGTGGCCGAAAATATGCTGGTTTCGCGGCGTGCCGGGCTGATTGAGGCGGAGGTGGATGGGGAGCTGGTGGCGCTCCACGTCGACAATGGCACCTGCTACGGCTTCAACGCCACCGCGACGCGGATCTGGGCGATGATCGAGGCGCCGAAACGGCTCAGCGAGCTGCGCGATGCCCTGCTCGGCGAGTTCGACGTCGCGCCCGATGTCTGCGAGGCCCAGCTCCTCGATCTGCTCAAGGATCTCGAGGGCGACGGACTGGTCGAGCTCCGCCCGCTCGCCGACTGAATCCATGACCGCACTTGCCGGCTTCTGGGCCACGGACGGCGCCGCCGATCCGGCCGTTGCCTGCGAGCGCATGCTGAAGGCGCAGGAAATCTACGCGCCCGCCGACAAGCCGGTCGTCCGGAGCGGCGGCGAGGCGGCGATCGGGCGGCGGCTGTTTCGGCTGCTGCCGGAAGATAAATTCGATCGCGGGCCGACCGTCGGTCATGGCGGCTCATCCCTGCTCGTCGCCGACGCGCGGATCGACAATCGCGACGATCTCTGCGCCGCGCTCGGCGTTGCCGCGGAGGAGGCGCGCGGGCTTGCCGAGAGCGCCCTGATCATGCGCGTACTGGAGCGCTGGGGCGAGGAGGGCATCGAGCGGCTGCACGGCGATTTCGCACTCGCCTGGTGGGATGGCGCCCGGCGGCGGCTGGTGCTCGCGCGCGATTTTCTCGGCGGACGGCCGCTCCACTTCCATCGCGGCAACGGCGTCTTCGCCTTCGCCTCCATGCCCAAAGGGCTGCACGCGCTCGCCCAAGTCCCGATCGCGCCCGACGAGGAGGCAATGGCCCGCTTCCTCGCGCTGATGCCGGAGCAGGGGACGCGGACCTTCTTCCGGAACGTGGAGCGGGTGCCACCCGCCCATCTCGGCATCGTCACCCGCGAAGGCACCTCGTTCCACCGCTACTGGAATCCAAAACCCGCGCCCCTGCGCCTCGGCGGCGAGGGCTATGCCGAAGCGGTCCGCGTCGGGCTCGAGAAGGCGACAGCGGCGCGGCTGCGCGGCGCCGAAGGCCGCGTCGCCACCCATTTGAGCGGCGGCCTCGACAGCAGCGCGGTCACCGCCACCGCCGCGCGCCTGCTGGCACCGGAGGGCAAGGTCACCGCTTTCACCGCCGTCCCGCGCGAAGGCTATTCCGGCCGGCTCGGCCGCGGGCGCTTCGGCGACGAAGGGCCGCACGCCGCCGCGCTCGCCGCGCTCTATCCCAATGTCGAGCACGTCCTCATCCGCAGCGGCCATCGCTCGCCGTTCGACCGGCTCGACCGCAACTTCTTCCTCTACGAGCGGCCGATGCTCAACCTGTGCAATGCGGTCTGGGCCGATGCGATCTCCGATGCGGCGCGGGACCGGCGGATCTCGGTCCTACTCACCGGACAGATGGGCAATATGAGCTTCAGCTATACGGGGCTGGAGCTGCTGCCGGAACTCCTCGCACGAGGACGGCTGCTGCGGCTGGCCAGGCTGGCGCTGCAGCTCCGGCGGACCGGCACCACCCTCGAAAGCGCCGCGTCGCACGCGCTCGGCCCCTTCCTCCCCGCCTGGCTGTGGACGGGGATCAACCGGCTGCGCGGCCGCCACATGAAGATCGGCGATTACAGCGCGATCGACTCGGCCTGCGCCGAGCGGTTGCGCGAATCTGCCCGCGCCGCCGGGCTCGACTTCGACTATCGCCCCCGCCGCGACCCGGTGGGGACGCGGCTGTGGGTGATGGGCCGGGTCGACGGCGGCCCCTATCACAAGGGCCATCTCGCCGGCTGGGGGATCGACATGCGCGACCCGACCGCGGACCGGGCACTGGTCGAGCTCTGCCTCTCCATCCCCACCGAAGCTTACCTCGCCGGCGGCCGCGCGCGCGGGCTCGCCCGCGACGCCTTCGCCGATCGGCTGCCGCCCGTCATCACCAACGAGACCCGCAAGGGCTTGCAGGCGGTCGATTGGCACGAGGGCATGGCGGCCGCGCGCGGTGAGCTCGAGGAAGAACTCGCCCGCATCTGCGCCGTGCCGGAGACGGAGGGGCTGCTCGACACCGCCATGCTTCGCCGCCTGACGGAGCAATCGCCCGAGACCGACTGGAATCGGAGCGAGAATCAGGCCCGCTACCGTCTCGCCTTGCTTCGCGGCGTCTCGAGCGGCCATTTCCTGCGTAAGGCCTCCGGCTCGAACGCCTGAGCTAACCGCCGCTCCGTTGCCAAGCGGCGGCGGAGCGTTCATGGATCGGCCATGCTTTCTCAACGGACGCGGTATACAATCCGGGCCCTGCTCCATCTCGCCGACCGCTACGGCGAAGGCCCGGTGCGCCTCACCGAGATCGCCGAGGCGCAGAACATCCCCTCGAAATTCCTCACCGTCATGCTCTCCCAGATGATCCGCAAGGGCCTGGTCGCGAGCCGCCGCGGCCGCGAGGGCGGCTATTGGCTGGCGCGGCCGCCGGAGGAGATCAGCTATGGCGAGATCGTCCGCCTGACCCGCGGCTCGCTCGCCCTGCTGCCCTGCGCCAGCCGCCTCGCCTACGAGCAATGCCGAAATTGCGTGACCGTCGAGGAATGTCGCCTGCACCGGGTGATGCTGATGGTGCGGGACGAGACGGCGCGGATCCTCGACGGCCTCTCGCTTGCGGATGCGGTGCCGCCGGAGGAGCTGGCGGCCGAATTGGCCTAGGCGCCGTTCTCGAGCCGCTCAGCCGGAGCGTCGGGAATGAATTGTGCCTTCCTTGCTGGGTACTTCACCCGATAGTCCGGGCCGCGAGAGCCGCTACCGGTGGGTCGAACGGGTCCGGCGCCGCCTCTCCCTCCTTCGCAATCCTGCTCCGCGGTGTTCCGGCCCTGGAAAAGAGGGCCTCTCCCATGAAGAACAAGCTCCCTTCGGCCCTGCTTTCCGCTGCCGCATCGGCCCTGATCCTAGGCGCGGGCCTGTCGTCATGCTCGGCGGGCAAGGGGGGTACGCCGGCGGGAGGCGGGCAAAATGCGGCCGAGCAAAATACGGGGGAAAAAGGCGAGAGCGACAAGAATGCACGAGCCCTGCTCAAGGCGATGTCGGACTATCTCGCGGCGCAGCAAGTCATCTCGATGAGCTACGATTCGGTGTTCGAGGTGGTGACGAACGAGCATCAGAAGCTCCAGATCGCGACCTCCGGGACCGTCGAGCTCAGCCGACCCGACAAGATCCGCACCACCCGAAAGTCCGGCTTCTCCGATACGGAGATGGTTTATGACGGGAAGACGGTCTCGTTCCTGGGCAAGGGCCAGAACGCCTATATGCAGACCGAGGCGCCCGGCACGATCGACACGCTGATCGACCAGCTGCGCGACAAGTTTCACAGGCAGCTTCCGGGCGCCGACCTGCTGCAATCGGGCGTCTACGACGAGCTGATGACCGGCGTCACCGACGTCAAGGACCTCGGCAGCGGCGTGATCGGCGGCGTCGAGTGCGATCACCTCGCCTTCCGCGCCAAGGACACCGACTGGCAGATCTGGATCGCCCAGGGTGCGGCGCCTTATCCCTGCCGCTATGTCATCACCAGCAAGGGGGTCGACCAGGCTCCGCAATTCACGCTGGAGGTTCGCGACTGGCGGGCCGGCGGCGCGGCGCGCGACTTCAGCTTCACGCCCCCGCCCGGCGCCAGGCGGATGCGGGCCGAAGACCTCCAGACGCTGAGGGATACGAGCGACCTGCCAGAAAATTACCGGATAGGAGCAGCACGATGACCATCGCCAGGAAAGTCGGCATCGCGTTGATCGCCGCCATCGTCGGCTTTGCTGGATCGCAGGCGGCAAACGAGATCACGGGCACGGATTCGTTCAGCTTCATCTCTCCCGCCAGCGCGAGAGTGGGGCGTCCTCTGACGCCGGTCAGCGTGGCTGGAGTAGCCCGCCGCACGACCCGCCGCTGCGCCGCCGGCGTCTATAATTGTTGAGGGGGTCGCAATTCCCGGGAATCTCCCTTGCGCTTGAGTGTGCGATCTACGACCCGCAGTTCTCCGGACGATAATAGAGGCGTATTGCCTTCAGACCAGAATCCTGAACAGCGCCCCGCCGCTTTCGCTCTCCGCGAGCGCGATGGAGCCGCCGTGGGCGAGGACGACCTGGCGGGCGAGGCTGAGGCCGACCCCGGTGCCTTTGGCCTTGGTGGTGAAGAAGGGGAGGAAGACCTCCTGCCGCAGGGTCTCCGGCACGCCGGGGCCGTTGTCGGCGACCTCGATGCGGACGCGATGCCCCGCGGCCCGGCTGAAGCTCAGATACACTTCCGGCGCCTGGCTGTGGCCTCGCGCGGCCTCGGCGCCGTTGCGCAGCAGGTTGATCAGCACCTGACAGAGGAGGTCCGGATCGGCGTCCAGCATCAGGCTCTGGGGCTGAACATCCAGCCGTAACGGGATTCCGGCTGACCAGTCGCCGGCATGGAACAACGCCTCCAGCTCGCGGGCCCAGGGGAGGGCCTCGAAGGCGCGGCGGCGGACCTCCGGCTTGCGGCTGATCTGGCGGTAGCTTTCGACGAAATGCATGACGCCATCCGCGCGGCGCGCCAGCGTCTCGACGGCGGCGCGGGCGTCGGCGACCACCGGGTCCTGCCCCTTGTCCACCTCGGCCATCAGCGCGGCGGCGCTCTGGGCGAGCGAGGTGACCGGGGTCATCGAATTCATGATCTCGTGGGTGAGGACGCGGATGAGGTCGCTCTGGGCGGCGATCTCGACCGCATTGAGGGCGCCCTGGATCGGCTGGACCGCGACCACCCGCACCATCCCGCCGAGCCGGTGGACGGCTGCGGCGCTCATCATCGCCGATTGCGGCACGGCGTCGATCGTCAGCGGCACCAGCCGCGGTCCGCCGACCGCCTCCGCCGCCAGCGCCTCGGCAAAGGCGTCGCCATAATCGCGGAAATCCTCCGTGCGGACGCCCTGGTGGCGGGCGAACAGGCGCCGCGCCGCCTTGTTGGCGAGCTCGACCCGTCCTTCGCCGTCGACGGTGAGCAGGGGTGTCGGCGCATCGTCGAGCACCGCCTCGAAGAAGCGGCCGGCGTCGCCAAGCCGGTGCCGCTCTTCTCGGAGAGCGCGGATGGCCCCGTCGAGCGCCGCGCCGATCTCGCCGAAGCCGCTCCCTTCCCGGCCATGGCTGAAGCTTTGCGAGAGGTCGCCGAGCCGAACCGCCTCGACGAAGCGCGCCACCTCCATGTTCGTGCGGCGGACATGGCGCCACAGCTCGAACAGGGCGCCGAGGCAGAGGAGGCCGGCAAGGATGCGGGCGGCGCCGAGCCCAAGCGTCGAGAGGGAGAGGACGAAGAGGAAGGCGGCAACGAGGAAGGCCGCGGCCCGCAGGGCGAGGCCAAGGATGAAACGGCTTCTAAAGGCCATGCTTGTCCATGCGCCGGTAGAGCGAGGCGCGGGTGAGGCCGAGTTCCTGGGCGGCGAGCGAGATGTTGTAATGGTGCTTCTTCAGCGCCTGCTCGACCATCTGCTTCTCGGCCCGTTCAAGGTTGAGGTCGTTGCCGGCCGGCACGGGGAGCGACGCGGCGGTCCGCGGCGCGGTACGGGCGAGCGAGAAATCCTCGACTGTGAAGGTCCCGTCCGCCGCCAGGATCACGGCGCGCTCGGCGGCGTGACGCAGCGCGCGGACATTGCCCGGCCAGTCATAGTCCTGGAGCGCCGCCATGACGGAGGCGGGCAGCTCGCGCGCGGGCTTGCCGTATTTCTTCGAATAGAGTGCGATGTAGTGGTCGACGAGGACCGGAATGTCTTCACGTCGCGCGCGCAGCGGCGGCAGCTCGATCTCGACGGTGTTGAGTCTGAAGAGCAGGTCCTGCCGGAACCGCCCCTCGTCGGCGAGCCGTTCGGGCGGCAAATTGGTGGCGGCGACGACGCGGACGTCGATCGGCACCGGCTTGTTGCCGCCGACCGGCACCACCTGTCTTTGCTCGAGCGCGGTCAGCAGCTTGGGCTGGAGGTGGAGCGGCAGATTGCCGACCTCATCCAGGAACAAAGTGCCTCCGTCCGCCGCCTGCATCCGCCCGATCCGGTCCCCGCGCGCGTCGGTGAAGGCGCCCTTCACATGGCCGAACAGCTCGGATTCAAAGAGGGTCTCCGCGACCGCGCCGAGGTCGACGGCGACGAGCACGCCGTCCGCGCGGCGCGAGCGGCGGTGGATCTCACGCGCGACCAGCTCCTTGCCGGTGCCGTTCTCGCCGAGGATGAGCACGTTGGCCTCGGTCGGCGCCGCGCGCTCGATCAGCGAGTAGACGCGCCGCATCGCCGCCGAGTGCCCGAGCAACGGCGTCTCGCCGCCGGCGGCCGGCGCGGCGATGGCGACGGCGCGCTGTCGCTCGGCGGCGGCCGCCTGGCGCGAGGCGCGGAGAGCAGCGGCGGTGCGCACGGTGGCGAGCAGCCGCTCGTTCGACCACGGCTTTGAGACGAAATCCGTGGCGCCGCGCTTCATCGCCTCGACCGCGATCTGGACGCCGCCATGGGCGGTGATCATCACCACCACCGCCTGGGCGTCCTTCTTCAGGATCTCGGCCAGCCAGTGGAAGCCCTCGGCGGCATTGGTCGCGCCGCGGCCGAAATTGGCGTCGAGCAGGATGACGTCCGGCGCGTTGCCGTCGATCGCCGCCAGCGCCTCATCGGGCGACTGGAAGGTCGCGACCTCGTCGAACAGCTCCCGCAGCAGCAGCCGCGCCGACAGCAGAATGTCGGGATCGTCGTCGACGACCACGGCCCGGCCGAATGGCTTTCCCTCCCGCACCACCTTCCTGCTCCTACAACCCGTGCGGGGGGCGACAAACAATTATCGTGCCAGAACGTCCGCGAGCGGACAGCCTCTGTCCGGCGGCGGACAGGGCGGTGCGGCGCGGAGAGGAGAAAAAGGCCGGAAATCCGCGCTTTTCCGTCATGGCACGGCTCCTGCTGGGAAGGCGGCAACGGGTTTCGTCTCTTTGGAAGGAAAGACCATGCGCAGGATCGAATCCATCTTTGGCGCTCTCATCTGGTTCGCCGCCGCCGCCCTCATGCCGATGGCCGCGCTTGAGCCGGTCCAGGCTGCGCACGCCGCGCCGCCCGCCGCGGCTGCCGGCCTGTGGTGAGCCGCCTTGTCCGCCGCCGGACAGGCTCTGTCCGTTTTCGGACAGCTCTGCCGGCTCCGTATCGCGCCGCCGCTCTGCCGGCCGCTGGCACGATGATTGCTGAACATGCTCGGTGAGGGCGGGATGAGCGTGATCAGGATGCAATCGAACGAACAGGCGGCGCGGCCGCAGAGCGGCGGCGCCATGGACCGCGTCGTCGAGCGGAAGGGTCTCCCCAAGGCAGCGAAGATTGGCGCGGCGGCCGTGGCCGTGCTGCTGCTGGTCGCGCTCTTCTACTGGTTCTCGCCGCGCGCGAACAGCGAGGCCATTCCCGCTGACCGGCTCACCGTTTCGACTGTCCAGAAGGGCCGGTTCGACGACTTCCTGCCGCTCCGCGCCCGCGTCACCCCGCTGCTCACCGTCTATCTCGACGCGGTCGAGGGCGGCCGGGTCGAGAAGATCCTGGTCGAGGACGGCACCATGGTCCGCAAGGGCCAACCGCTTGCCATCCTGTCCAATTCCGATCTCCAGCTCAACGTGCTCGCCCGCCAGGCGGACGTCTCGCGAGAGATCAACTCGATGCGCAATATCGAGCTGGCGCTGGCACAGACCCGCACCAATGACGAGCGCGCGGTGATCGAGGCGCAGCTCACCGCCGATAAGGCGCGGCGCGATTACGAGATGCAGCGGCCGCTGGCGGAAAAAGGCTTCGTCGCCGGCAAGAGCTTCCGCGACGCCCGCGACGATTATCTGTCCGCCCAACGACGCGCCGAGCTGCTGCGCCACGCCCGCCAGACTGACGAGCAGCTGCAGAGCAGTCAGCTGGCCCAGTTGCGCGCGTCCAACGCTTCGCTCAGCCAGAGCCTTTCCATCGCCAGGGGCAGCCTCGACGCGCTCAACCTCCGCGCGCCGGTGGACGGCCAGCTCACCGCCTTCTCGATCCAGGTTGGCCAGTCGCTGAGCCGCGGCGAACGGCTCGGCCAGATCGACAGCGCCGGCCGCAACAAGCTCAGCGCCGATGTCGACGAATTCTATCTCGGCCGGGTCCAGCCGGGCCAGATGGCGAACGTCGACTATGCCGGCCGCACCTACCGGGCCAAGGTCGCGAAAATCTATCCGCAGGTGCGCAACGGCACGTTCGAGGTCGACCTCTGGTTCGTCGGCGCCGAGCCGACCGAGATCCAGCGCGGCCAGACGCTGCAGGTGAAGCTCACGCTCGGCGATCCGACGCCGGCCGTGCTCGTCCCCAATGGCGGCTTCTACAACGACACCGGCGGCGCCTGGGTGTTCGTCGTCTCGCCCGACGGCGGCACCGCGGTGAAGCGCAACGTCCGCCTCGGCCGCCGCAATGCCGATTTCGTCGAGGTGCTCGACGGGCTCCAGCCCGGCGAGAAGGTGATCACCTCTCCCTATACCGGGTTCGCCGACAAGGAACGGCTCGACCTGCAGACATCCGGAAGGAGCTGAAGCTGATGCTGACCATGCGTGAATTGTCGCGGGTCTACCGCACCGACACCGTCGAGACGACGGCGCTCGACAACATCGATCTCGACATCGAGGACGGCGAGTTCGTCGCGGTGATGGGGCCGTCGGGCTGCGGCAAGTCGACCCTGCTCAACGTGATCGGCATGCTCGATAGCCCGACCAGTGGCTCCTACGTCTTCGACGGCAAGGAGGTGGCGGGCCTGCCCGAGGCGAAGCTCGCCGACGTCCGCAAGCAGAATATCGGCTTCATCTTCCAGAGCTTCAATCTGGTCGACGAGCTGTCGGTGCGCGAGAATGTCGAACTCGCCCTGCTCTACCACGACGTCGCGCCCGCCGAGCGCCGCCGCCGGGTCGAAGAGGTGATGGACAAGGTCGGCATCGCCCACCGCGCCCGGCACCGGCCGAGCCAGCTCTCCGGCGGCCAGCAGCAGCGCGTCGCCGTCGCCCGCGCCTTGGTCGGCAATCCCAAGCTGATCCTGGCGGACGAGCCGACCGGCAACCTCGACACCCAGCATGGCGACGAAGTGATGAAGATGATCCAGCAGCTCAATCGCGAGGGCTCGACGATCATCATGGTCACCCACTCGCCGGCCCACGCCGATTATGCCGGCCGCGTCGTCAGCATGCTCGACGGCAAGATCCTGATCGAACGCCGCCGGGCGGCGTGAGGCGGGGACGATGCTGCGTAATTATCTCACCGTCGGCCTGAGGGCGCTCGCCCGGAGCAAGGGCTACGCCTTCATCAACATTTTCGGGCTCGCGCTCGGCCTGGCCGCCTGCCTGCTCATCCTCCTCTACGTCCGCTACGAGGAGAGCTATGACGGCTGGCTCAAAGGCGCGGACCGCGCCTTCCAGCTGCAGACCCATTATCGCCCGACCGAACGCGGCGGCGAGGAGATGAACATGCAGATGAGCGCGATCGCCGCGGGGCGCGCGCTCAAGAAGGACTTTCCGCAGGTCGAGGAGGTCGTCTACGTCCGCTCATTCGCGCCGGTCATCATCCAGAACGGGCAGGCATCGCAGGTCCCGACCCTGCGCATGGTCGACGGCAATCTGTTCGACATCTTCCAGGTGCCGTTCCTGCGGAGCGACCCGCGGACCGCGCTTGGCGACACGCATTCGGCGGTGCTGAGCGAGAGCGAGGCGAAGCGCCGTTTCCCGGGCATCGATCCGGTCGGCCGCACCTTCACCATCGTCGATAACCAGGGCAACGTCGATTACCGCGTCACCGGCGTCTTCAGGGATTTCCCGAAGAACAGCAGCTTCTCCGCCGACATCGTCGCCCGGTTCGATCTCGAACAGCAATTTTCCGATCGGCCGGGCCAGCTCACGCGATGGAGCTCGCAGCAGGGCTGGAATTACGTGAAGCTGCGGCCGGGGGCCGATGCCGACGAGATCAACCGCCAGATCCCGGCTTGGGAGCGGCGCAACATTCCCGACGAAACGGCCGAAGGCGGCCAGCGGTCAAACGCGGCCGACTTCCAGGACTATCGGCTGGTCAACATCGGCGACGTCCATCTCGGCAAGGCGCAGAGGGTGCCGGTGACACCCGGCAACGATCGGGGCTCGCTCGCGGCCTTCGCGGCGATCGCCCTGCTCGTGCTTGGCATGGCCTGCGTCAACTTCACCAACCTCGCCACCGCCCGCGCCTCGCAGCGGGCGCGTGAGGTGGCGCTGCGCAAGGTGCTCGGCGCGACCCGGCGACAGCTCGTGGTCCAGTTCGTCGGCGAGTCGGTGCTGGTGACGACGCTGGCGATGTTCGTCGCCCTGGCGATGGTCGAGCTGCTGCTGCCGCGCTTCAACGACTTTCTCGGCGCGGACATCCGGCTCGATTATTTCGGCAGCGGCGGCGTGCTGTTGCCGGTGGTTCTCCTCGTGCTGATCGTCGGAATCGTCGGCGGCCTCTACCCGTCGCTCTATCTCTCCCGCTTCGAGCCGGCGCGAATCCTCAAGGCGAACCGGTCGGCGGCCGATTCCGAAGGCTCCGGCCGGCTGCGCAACGCGCTCGTCGTGGCCCAGTTCGCCGTCTCGATCACGCTGATCGTCTGCACGAGCGTGATCTACGCGCAGACGCTCTACGCCCGCACGATGGACGCGGGCTACCGGCGCGACGGGCTGCTCCAGGTGGACAATTTCGGCTTCAAGGGCGTCACCAACGACATGGCGCGCCGCATCGAGGAGCAGGTCCGGCGGCTGCCGGGCGTCGAAGCCGCCGCTTTGACCCAGATCGCCGTGGCGCCCGGCGGCAACTCGATGAGCAGCTTCTATCCCGCCGGCACCGTCCGCGGCGTCGATCTCGGCCAATATGGCGTCGACACCGGCTTCTTCCGGGCGATGGGCATGACATTGCTCGCGGGACGCGATTTCTCCGACGCCAACGGTCGCGACGATGCGACCACGCCCTTTCCGATGGATCCGGCCGCCGAGCGGGCCTTTGCCGCACGCGGCGCGAATATCGTCGTGACGCGCGAGGCAGCGCGGCGCCTCGGTTTTCGCAGCCCGCAGGCGGCGATCGGCGCCCAGCTGAAGGGCGAGCTCACGCAGCCGCAATTCGGCCTGGTTCCGGTCACCATCATTGGGGTGGTCGACGATGCGCGTTTCCGCACGTTGCGGGAGCCGCTCCAGCCGATCGTCTACACGATGCAGAGGAACGGCTTCTCGCAGCTCGCCATCCGCTTCCGCGGCGTCGCGCCGAACGAGATACGGGACCGGATCGAGCAGGTCTGGCACCGGATGGTGCCGCAAGTGCCCTTCAAGGCGGATTTCGCCGACGATCTGGTTCGCCAGCAATATCGGCAGGACACGGCGCGCGGGCAGCTCTTCGCCGCTTTCACCTTGCTCGCCATCGTCATCGGCTGTCTCGGCCTGTTCGGCCTCGCCTCCTTTACGGCCGAGCGGCGGACCAAGGAGATCGGCATCCGCAAGGTGCTGGGCGCACGCACTCGCGACATCGTCCGGCTGCTCGTGTGGCAGTTCAGCCGGCCCGTGCTGATCGCGAACCTCATCGCGTGGCCGGTGGCCTGGTGGGTGATGCGCGGCTGGCTGAACGGCTTCGACCAGCGGATTCCGCTCGGGCCGACGCCTTTCCTGGCAGCGGCGGCGCTCGCTCTGGCCATCGCCGTCGCGACCGTGGCGAGCCATGCCATTCGCGTGGCCCGGTCCAACCCGATCCACGCACTACGCTACGAATAGGTCTCGAGAACGGGAGCCGGGCCATGTTCCGCAATTATCTGACCGTCGGCCTGAGGGCGCTAGCCAAGAACCGGACCTATGCCTTCATCAACATCTTCGGCCTTGCCATCGGCATGGCGGCCTGCCTGCTGATCCTGCTCTTCGTCCGCTACGAGATGAGCTACGACAAATGGATTCCGGACTATCGGGACACCTACCAGTTCCAAAGCTGGTACCACAGCCACGAGACCGGCCGCGACGATCGGCTGCAGATGACACCCTATGCGGCGGGCGAGGCGCTGAAGAAGGATTTCCCGCAGGTCGACAGGGCGGTCTACGCCTGGAACAACGGCCCCGTCTTCTTCCAGAACGGCGAGGCGACGAGCACCAAGGACTATCTCTTCGTCACCGACGATTTCCTGAGCGTCGTCCAGCTGCCACTGCTGCGGGGCGACCGCTCCGGCCTCGGCCGCGTCGGTAACGCGCTGCTGACCCAGTCGGAGGCGCAAAGGCGCTTCGGCACCGACGACGTCGTCGGCCGCAGCCTCACCGTCATCAGCAAGGGCCAGAAGTTCGATTTCAAGATCGTCGGCATTTTGAAGGACCTGCCGAAGAACTCGCACATGCGGATCAACGCGCTGATCCGCATCGACTATGCGAGCATCATGGCCAAGGAGCCGCAGGCGCTGACCTGCTGGGGCTGCCAGAACGGGTGGGTCTATGCGCGGCTGCGGCCCGGCACCGATCCGAAGGCGATCGAGGCGCAGCTCCCTGCCTGGGAGAAGCGCAACATCCCCGACGAGAATAATGGCGGCGCGCGGACCAACCCCGGCGACGACCAGGACTGGCATCTCGTCAACATCGCCGATATCCATCTCGGCCAGGCGCAGATCGGTGCGATGGCGCCGGGCAACGACCGCACGACCATCGTCACCTTCGCCGTGATCGCCCTCCTCATCCTCGGCATGGCCGTGGTGAACTTCACCAACCTCGCCACCGCTCGCGCCTCCCAGCGCGCGCGCGAGGTGGCGCTGCGCAAGGTGCTCGGCGCGACCCGGCGCCAGCTGATCGCGCAGTTCGTGGGTGAGTCGGTCCTCGTCGCGATCCTCGCGATGCTGATCGCGCTCGCTCTGACCGAGCTGCTGATCCGGCCGTTCGCCGCCTTCCTCGATGCCGACATCGAGCTCACTTATTTCGGCGCGGGCGGGATTGCGCTGCCGGTGCTGCTGCTGGTCGGCATCGTCGGCATCCTCGGCGGCCTCTATCCGGCCTTCTTCCTGTCGCGCTTCCAGCCGGCGCAGGTGCTGAAGGCGAACAAGTCGGCGGCCGAAACGCCGGGCTCCGGGCGGCTCAGAAGCATACTCGTCGTCGGCCAGTTCGCCGTGTCGATCGGGCTGATCATCTGCACCGCGATCATCTATGCGCAGACCGTCTTCGCGCGCACTGTCGATCCCGGCTACCGACGCGACCATATCCTCCAGGTCGAGGAGCTCAGCCGCTACCAGCTGATCGACAAGGACGAGGCGATCGCCGAGCAGGTGCGGCGGGTGCCGGGGGTCGATGCCGTCGGCCTGAGCGGGATCGGCGTCGCCAGCGACGAAAACAACAACAATACGGGGGTAGTGCCGCCCGGCGTAACGAGCCCGATCACGATCGGCATCTATCCGGTCGACGAAGGCTTTTTCGACGCGATGGGGCTGAAGCTGGCCGCCGGCCGCTGGTTCGACCGCAACCGGCCGCTCGACGACTTCACGCTCCCCTTCCCGATTGACGACACGACGCAGCGGGCGTTCGCCGCACGCGGCGTGAACATCGTCGTCAACCAGCTGGCCGTGAAAAGGCTCGGCTTCAAATCCCCGGCCGACGCCGTCGGCAAGACGGTCCGCGCGGCGCTGGTCGAGGACAAATTCGGCATGGTCCCGGCGACAATCGTCGGGGTGGTCGCCGACGCCCGCTTCCGCTCGGTCAAGCGGCCGCTCGAGCCGATCATGTTCGCGGATGCGAAATCGGGCCCGCAGCTGATGGAAGTGCGCTTCCACGGCGATCCGGCGGCGGTGCGTGCGCGGGTCGAGCGGGTGTGGAAAGGCTTCACCAACGAGGTGCCGTTCACCGCCAAGTTCAGCGACGACATCGTCGAGGACCTGTACAAGGCCGAGGACGCGCGGGCGAAGACCTTCGCCGCCTTCGCGATCCTGTCGGTGATCGTCGGCTGCCTCGGCCTGTTCGGGCTCGCCGCCTTCACCGCGGAGCGGCGGACGAAGGAGATCGGCATTCGCAAGGTGCTCGGCGCGCGGGTGCGCGACATCGTGCGGCTGCTCGTCTGGCAATTTTCGAAGCCGGTGATCGTGGCGAACCTCATCGCCTGGCCGGTCGCCTGGTGGCTGATGCGCGGCTGGCTGAACGGCTTCGACACGCGGATCGCGCTCGGGCCGACGCCGTTCCTGCTCGCCGGCGGCCTCGCCCTCGCCATCGCCGTCGCCACGGTGGCCGGCCACGCCTTCCGCGTCGCCCGCGCGAACCCGGTTCACGCCTTGCGCTACGAATGATCCGGAGAGAAAAGCAGGGCATGACTCGTCGCGCTTATATCTTGGCCGCCGTCGTCGGCCTTCTCGTCGCCGCGCCCGCGGCCGCGCAGACCAACGTGCCGGTCGGGCCGTTCCGCACCATCGAGCTGCACGGCAACGGCGCCGTGATGGTGCGCTATGCGCCGGTCCAGCAGGTCCGCATCTTCCAGCGCAATGCGCGGATCAGCAGCATCCGTCTGGCGGACCGGCCGTCATCGGAGGCGGAGGGAAGCGGCAGGCTGATCATCGAAACCTGCCCGAACCGCTGTCCGATGGGCTACCACCTCGTCGTCGAGATCGACACGCCCGACATCGAGGGGGTGGCCGTGGGCGGAAACGGACGGATCGACGTCGGCTCCGGCTTTCCGCGCCGCGAGGGCTTCGCGGCGGCGGTGAAGGGCAGCGGCAGGATCGACGCGCGCGCGATCGCGGCCGGCGATACCAGCGCCGCCATCAAGGGCGATGGCGACATCTCTCTCGGCCCGGTCGACAGGCTCACCGCGGCCGTGAAGGGCAAAGGCCGCATCGTCTATCGCGGCCATCCGCGGCTCGTGTCGGCGATCACCGGCGGCGGCCGCATCGAGCAGGCCGACTGATCGGACGGGCGCCTTCGCCCACCCTCGCAAATTCGGCTATGGCCCTTCGGCGTAACGGCCCCGCTCGCGCCCGGTTGAGGGGCGGCGGCGAAGGAGACGAATTTGCGCGTCCTGCTGACCGGAGCGAGCGGGCTGATCGGATCGGCGGTCGCCGCGCGCCTCAAGCGGGAGGGGCATGAGGTGATTGGCGTCGGCCGGAGCGGCGGGGCGGATGCGCGGCGGCTGCCGGTCGATGGCTGGGTGCGGCTCGATCTGAGGCACGCAACGCGGGAAGAGGATTGGCTGCCGCATCTGGCGAACATCGATGCGGTAGTGAACTGCGCGGGCGTGCTGCAGGACAGCGGCCGCGATTCCACCACGCTTGTGCATCGCGATGCGCCGCTCGCGCTCTGGCGTGCTTGCGAACAAGCGGGCGTGCGGCGCGTGATCCAGATGTCGGCGATGGGCGTGGATCGCGGCGCCCTTTCCAACTTCTCGGCGACCAAGGCCGAAGGCGATGTCGCGCTGGAGGCGAGCGGGCTCGACTGGGTGATCCTGCGGCCGTCGGTCGTCGTCGGGCGGCCGGCTTATGGCGGCAGCGCCCTCTTCCGCGGCCTCGCCGCTCTGCCGGTGCTGCCGCGCACGCCCGAGGCGGGGCCGCTCGACATCGTCCAGCTCGACGACGTGGCGGAGACGGTGGCGTGCCTGCTCCGTCCCGGCGGCGCCTCACGTGTGGCGCTGGAGCTGGCGGGGCCGGAGCGGCTGAGCTTCGATGAGGCGGTCGCCGCCTATCGGCGCTGGCTCGGTTGGCCGCCGGCGCGGCTGGTGGTTATTCCGGGCTTCCTGCTCGGCCTTTTCTGGCGGCTTGGCGATCTGGTCGCGTGGCTTGGCTGGCGGCCGCCGGTCCGCACCACCGCCCGGCGCGAGATCGTCCGCGGCGCCCTCGGCGACGGCCGTGCCTGGCGCGAGGCGACCGGCATCGAACCGCAAAGCCTCGCCGCCGCCTTCGCCGCCGAGCCAGCCTCGGTGCAGGAGCGGTGGTTTGCGCGGCTGTATCTGCTGAAGCCGGTGGCGATCGGCGGCTTCGCCTTGTTCTGGATCGTCACCGGTCTGGTATCGCTCGGCCCCGGTTACGCTATCGCCGTGGCCGACATGGAGCGCGCGGGGGCCGGCGTCCTCAGCGCACCGGGCGTGATCGCCGGAGCGCTCGCCGACATCCTCATCGGCTGCGCCATCGCCTGGCGGCCGAGCGCGCGGCGGGGGCTGCAGGCGGCGCTGCTCGTCTCGCTCTTCTATCTGGTCGCGGCCACGATCCTGCTGCCGGCGCTCTGGCGCGATCCGCTCGGCGCGCTGGTGAAGATCTTCCCCGTGCTCGCGCTCAACCTGCTCTGCCTCGCCATTCTGGACGAACGATGACGGCCTATCTGCTGCTCAAATGGCTGCACGTGATCGGCGCGACCGTGCTGCTCGGCACCGGCGCCGGCATCGCCTTCTTCATGCTGATGGCGCATCGCAGCAGCGACGCGCGGGTGATCGCAGGCGTCGCCAGGATCGTGGTGATGGCCGATTATCTCTTCACCGCCAGCGCGGTGGTGGCGCAGCCGATCACCGGCGCATTGCTTGCGCGTGCAGCCGGCTATTCGCTTAGCGAGGGCTGGATCGTCGTCTCGCTCGGCCTTTACGTCGTCACCGGCGCGTTCTGGCTGCCGGTGGTCTGGATGCAGAAACGGATGCGCGACCTCGCGCGCCAGGCGGCGGAGGCGGGAATGCCGCTGCCCGACGCCTATCACCGCCTGTTCCGCTGGTGGTTCGCATTCGGCTTTCCCGCCTTTACAGCGGTGCTCGCCATCTTCTGGCTGATGATTTCGCGACCGGAGATTCGTCTTTGAAAAAGCAGCCCGAAGACCTGAAGCTCGGCAGCCGGCTCGTCATCGGCGCCATTGCCGGTTTCGTCGGCACGATGGCGATGACGATGGCGATGCGGCGCCTCCACAATCGCCTGCCGGCGAAGGAGTGCTACCCGCTGACGCCGCGCGAGATCGTCGATTCGGGGGCGAAGCAACTCGGCGTGAAGCTGCCCGGGGAAGCGGCGAAGGACGTCACCGCAATCGCCCATTTCGCTTACGGCGCGGCGACCGGCGCGATGCTGGCGGCGATGAACCCGGACCCGAAGAAGAAGACCGGCGCCCTTTATGGCGCGGCCGTGTGGCTGGCGAGCTATATGGGCTGGATCCCGGCGGTCGGGAATTTGAAGCCCGCGACGCAGCATCCGCCGCGCCGCAATTTCCTGATGATCGGCGTCCACCTGATCTGGGGCGCCGCCACCGCCGCCGCCATCCGCGAGCTCCGCGCCGCGCGAGAGACGATGATCGGCGACGGGCCGGACAAGGACGCGCCGCGGTAGGAGGGGGAGCCTCACTCCTCCGTTTTCGGCCGCCCGCGGGGGCGTTTCTCGGGCGGGGCGACGCGGACGCCGCGGCGGTGGAGGGCTTCGCGGAGCAGGCATTCGATCTCGGCATTAACGCTGCGAAAGTCCGCCGCCGCCACGCGCTCGAGCGCGTCCCAGAGGGATGGCTCGATGCGCAGCGGGAAGGCTTTCTTCGGCGGCGGGGGCACCGGCCGCTCCTATTGATAGAGGGTGCCGGCGTTGACCACGGGCTGGGCATCGCGGTCCGAGCAGAGGACGACCATCAAATTGGAGACCATCGCCGCCCGGCGCTCGTCGTCCAGCTCGACGACATTCTTCTCCGAGAGCAATTGCAGCGCATTCTCGACCATCGAGACGGCGCCGATGACGATCTTCTGACGGGCGGCGATCACCGCCTCGGCCTGCTGGCGGCGGAGCATCGCCTGAGCGATCTCCTGGGAATAAGCGAGGTGGGTGAGACGGCATTCGTCAATGGTGATGCCGGCCACCTTCACGCGGTCCTGAAGCTCGTCGCGCAGCTCGCCGTTGACCTCGTCGGCATGGCCGCGGAGCGTCGTCTCCTGATGCTCGAAATCGTCATAGGGGTATTTGGCGCCGATCGCCCGCACCGCGCTCTCGATCTGGACGAAGAGGAAACGCGTATAATCGTCGACGTCGAACAGGGCCTGCGCGGTGTCGGTGACGCGCCAGACGACGTTGGTCGCGATCTCGATCGGGTTGCCGCGCAGGTCGTTCACCTTCAATTTCTCCGAGGTGACGTTGTGGACGCGGATCGAGATCCTCTTCCGCGCCATCCACGGCCAGCGCCAGCGCAGGCCGGTGGTGCGGTCCGTCCCTTTATACTCGCCGAACAGCAGGATCGCGGCGGCATTGTTCGGCTGGAGCAGGTAGAAGCCGACCATCGTGAACATGAACAGAAAGACGGCGGCCGCCTCCAAGATGCCGCCGACGGCGTGCGCGCCCTTGGCAATCACGATCGCACCCGCCGGCCAGCCGAGGATGGCGAGGAGCAGGACGAGCAGCATCGGATAGCCGTTGATGGTTCCCGCCTGCCGCTCCTGCGAGAGGCGCAGGCCGGTCAGATGACTGGTCGGATAGGGTGAGCTTGCCATGTCGAATCTCCCTGTAATGATGATATCATAATTATATTCCGAGCCATTCGCAAGCGAATCGAATCGGGAGGGACGTGGCGGATCGGCGGCGGAGCGGCTAAGGCGCCGCGGGAGACGGCTGCGGCGCTCGTGCGTTGCCGCGCAATGGAGCATCGAAATGGCTGACTGGAAGCTCGTGATCCACGGCGGCGCCGGCGTGATCGAGCGGGAATTGCTGAGCGCCGAGGAGGACCGGGCGATCCGCGTTTCCCTCTGCCGGGCGCTCGAGGCGGGGTCGGCGATCCTCTCGGCCGGCGGCAGCGCGCTCGATGCGGTGGAGCGGACCGCCTGCATGCTGGAGGACGATCCCCATTTCAACGCCGGCCGCGGCTCGGTCTTCACCTTCCAGGGCACAAACGAGATGGATGCCGCGATCATGGACGGGCGGACCCGCGCCGCCGGTGCCGTGGCCGGGGTGAGCGCGACCAAGAACCCGGTGAGCCTCGCCCGGGCGGTGATGGAGCGCAGCCCGCACGTCTTCCTCAGCCGCGAGGGCGCCGATCAATTCTCCCGCGACCAGGATCTCGAGCAGGTCGGCCCCGAATGGTTCGCGACCGACGAGCGTCGCCGCCAGCTCGAGATCATGCGGCACAGCGACCATGTGTTCGACGCGGAGCTGAAATACGGCACGGTCGGCGCCGTCGCGGTGGACAGCCAGGGCCATGTCGCCGCCGCCACCTCGACCGGCGGCCTCACCGGCAAAAGATGGGCGCGGATCGGCGACACGCCGGTGATCGGCGCCGGCACCTATGCCGACGATCGCGCCGCGGCGGTGTCGGCCACGGGCGCGGGCGAATATTTCATCCGCGCCGCCGTCGCCCACGAAATCTGCGCCCGCATCCGGATGCTCGGCGAAACCGCGCAGCAGGCGGCGGACGCGGTGATCGCCGACGTCGGCGCGCTCGGCGGCAGCGGCGGAGTCATCGTGGTGACGCCGAAGGGCGATACGATCTTCTCGTTCAACACCCCCGGAATGTATCGCGGCGTCGCTTCGGCGGTGGGCTGCAAGGCCGCGATTTACGATGACGAGGATGAGGCTATAGGCATCGCATGATCAAGCGCCTCCTCGTCTTCCTCGCCTTCGCCCTCCTTCTCCCCAGCCCCGCTCTCGCCTGGTGGGATTACGGCCACCGGAGCGTCGGCACCATCGCCTGGGCCGAGCTCAATCCGCAGGCGAAGCGTGAGATCGCCCAACTCATCGCCCATTCGCGCGAGCTCGACACGCCGGAATGCCGGGTCCGCACGCTGGCGGACGCCGCCGTCTGGCCCGACTGCATCCGCGCCTATCATGAGCGGTTCAACTACAGCTTCTCCTGGCACTACCAGGATCTCGACATCTGCCGTCCGTTCGACATCAAGGCCAATTGCAAGGACGGCAATTGCATCACCGCGCAGATCGCCCGGAATTTGAAGCTCCTGGCCGACAAGAAGCTGCCGATGCGCGAGCGGCTGATGGCTTTGGCGTTCGTCGCCCATTTCCTCGGCGATCTCCACCAGCCGCTCCATGTCGGCGAGCATGGTGATGCCGGCGGCAACCAGATCACGGCCAGCTACGGCGCGATCGGCGGCAAGACCAATCTTCACGAGATCTGGGACGGCCTGCTCGCCGAACGGGCCATTTCCTCGCCGCCGGGCGGCCCCGTGGGCATTCTCGGCCAATATTCGCCCGACCAGATCGCGGCGATGCGCCAGGGCAAGGTCGAGGACTGGACGCGGCAGACGTGGGCGCTGAGCCGGGAGGACGTCTACAATCTGATGTTCCCCGATCCCTGCAAGGGCAAGCAGACCGGCCCGGTGGCGATGGACGAGGCGATGACGCAGAAGCTCATCCCAATCGTCCGCCTCCAGATCGTCCGCGGCGGCGTGCGGCTGGCGAAGCTGCTGAACGAGACGCTCGGCGGCGAGACGCCGACGGCGGCTTAAGCTCCTCCCCCGGATTTCCGGGGGAGGGGGACCGCACGAAGTGCGGTGGAGGGGCATTGGCACCGTGCCGGCCCTTCCACCAGCCTTTGGCCGGTCCCCCTCCCCGTTCCGGGGAGGATTTCTACTGCGGCACGACCGTGACGGCGCGGCGGTTCTGGGCCCAGGCTTCCTCGTTGGAGCCCAAGGCGACAGGCCGCTCCTTGCCGTAGCTGATCGTCGTCATCCGCGCCGCCGGAATGCCCTTGGCCTGGAGATAATCCTTCACCGCATTGGCGCGGCGGTCGCCGAGGGCGAGATTGTACTCGCGGGTGCCGCGTTCGTCGCAATGGCCCTCGATGGTGACGCTGACCGAGGGATGGGCCATCAGCCAGGCAGCCTGGCCGTCGAGCGTCTGCCGGTCCTGCGCGTCGAGCGCATATTCGTCTGTGCCGAAGAAGACCCGGTCCGAAGCCACATTGCGCAGGAAATCGGCGCGGGCGCCGCCGAGATTGGCCTGGCCGACCGAGCCGGTGCCGGGACCGGCGGCGCCTTCGCCATTGCCTTGCGTCGCCTCGCCGCCGTGCATCGGCGGCGGCGGGATTTCCTTGGGCGCTTTCTTGGCGCAGCCGGCGGTCAGCGCGAGCGCCGCAGAGGCGGCGATGAGGCTGAGGCTGGTGGTTTTCATACAGGCTCCTTCACACAACAAAGGGGGATCAGGGGAGGAGGGGCGACCAGGCGGGGTCGGACCCGTCCAGCGGCGTCGGAATGTGGCGCGCGTTGACGCCCGTGAGGTCGACCGACCAGAGCTCCGTGCGGCCGGAGCCCTGGGCGGTGCGGAAGAACATGATGACGCGGCCGTTCGGCGACCAGGTCGGCGATTCGTCCTGCCAGGCATTGCTCAGCATCTTCTCGCCGCCGCCGTCGGGCCCCATGATGCCGATGCGGAAGGCGGCCCCGCCGATATGGGTGAAGGCGATGAGATCGCCGCGCGGGCTCCAGACCGGAGTCGCATAGGTGCCGCCGCCGAAGCTGATCCGGTGCTGGTTCGAGCCGTCGGCGTTCATCACGTAGAGCTGCTGCGAGCCGCCGCGGTCGCTCTCGAAGACGATGCGGCTGCCGTCGGGCGAATAGGAGCCGCCGGTGTCGATGCCGGGGGCTTCGGTCAGCCGGTGCGGCGCGCCGCCCGAGGCGGGAACGCGGTAGATATCGGTGTTGCCGTTGACCGACATCGAGAAGATCACCCAGCGCCCGTCCGGCGAGAAGCGCGGCGCGAAGGTCATATAGGGCTCGTTCACCAGCAGCCGCTGCCGGCCCGAGCCGATGTCGTAGACATAGGCGCGCGGCCGGTCGCCGACATAGGACATGTAGACGATCGTCTGGTGGTTGGGCGCGAAGCGGGGGGTGAGGACGATCGACTGGCCGTTGGTGAGGAAGCGGTGGTTGGCGCCGTCCTGGTCCATGATGGCGAGCCGCTTGGTCCGGTTCGCCTTGGGACCGGTCTCCGAGACGTAGACGACGCGGCTGTCGAAATAGGGGCCTTCGCCGGTGAGGCGGGTGTAGACCATGTCCGCACATTTATGCGCCGCGCGGCGCCACAAAGCGGGGGTGACGACGAAGCCCTCGCGCTTCAGCTCTGTCTTGGCGAGCGTGTCGTAGAGATAGCAGCCGACGGTGAGATTGCCGTCGGCATTGGCCTGGACGAAGCCCTGGATCAGGGCTTGGGCGCCAGTGCCGCCCCACACCGAGAAATCGGGCGTCGCGACCTGCGGGAAGGCGACGGCGGGAAGCCCGGAGGGGCCGGTGGGCGCGAACAGGCCGGAGCCCTTGAGGTCGTTGGCGACGATCTGCGCGATCTCGCGGCCGAGCGCGCCAGTCTCGCCGGCAGGTGTATTGGCGGAGGCCGGCGTCGGCATGACGGGGATGGCGATCGGCATCGGCGCCGAAATACCGCCGACGACATCGACGACGAGGCGGCCGTTCTGGTCTCCCTGTGTTTGCTGGGCCGGAGCCTGGGCCGCCGGCTGGGCGGGCGCTGGAGCCGCCGGTGGCTGGGCGGCAGCGGGACCGGCAAGGCAGGCGAAGAACAGGAAGAGCTTACGCATAATCATATCCGATCAGGGCAGGTTGTAGCGGAGCGCGAAATCGCTCCATCCTTGCGGGACATCATACAGATCCGGCGGCAGATCGTGCAGCGGCGAACAGCCGACGAAGGTGGCGACCGCCATGTCCTTCACCCGCTCGACATACCGACGATTCTCGTCGTCGACCCCGGCCGCGTCCTCCACAGTCGGGCGGGCGCGTAGCGAGCCGTCGCGGTTGAGCTTGAGCGCGATCGTCACGCGGATCCGGTTGGCGCCGGGTCCCGGGTTCACCATGCGGTCGGCGCATGGCTTCACCTGGCGCATGATTGCTGCGGCGATGCTGGCGCGCGCTGCGCCGGTCACCGCAGCCTGCGCCTGCTGCGACTTGGACGGCGTCGGATCGCTGCCGATCCCCTTCAGGAAATCGTGGCCGAGCAGGGTGCCGCGGGTTGCGACCGCAGTGCCGGCACGCGGTTCGTGCGCCGCCTTCGCCGGAGCCGGCCTGGCGGGCGCGGGCGTCGGCGCGGCATGCGCCGCAGGCTTTGCCGGCGTGGGTTTGGCAGGCTGAGCCTTGGCCGGCTGCGGCTTCTCGGCCTTTTGGGGAGCGGGCCTTGGTGTTTCGGCCGGCGGGGGCGCCGGTGTTGGCTGAGGCTTGGCCGTTTCGACCGGCGGCGGCGCGGCTTCCTCCGGCGCTCCGGCTTCCGGCGCCTGGCTCTGGGCCGGCGGCGCGGGCGAGGGGTTCGGCGCCGCGTTGGTCAGGCCGACATCCTTCTCGAACGACACTTCGATCGGTTGCGCGGGCGGGGGCGGCAGGCGGGTGACGGCGAGGCCAAGAGACAGCGCCGCGAACAGGGCGAGATGGCCCGCCGCCGAAATGCCGAGGCCGGTCTTTTCCGCCCGGTCCATCAGCTCTGGTCCCGCGCCTCGACGCTGATCAGGGCGACCTTGCGCAGCCCGGCCCGGTCGATCTCGCCCATCACCGCCATCACGCGTCCGTAATCGAGTCTCTTGTCGGCACGCAGGAAGATGCGCGGGCCGCCCTCCAGGGGGCTGGAGGCGGCGATCTGGGACAGCCGGGCGCCGAGCGCGTCAGGGGCGACTGGTTGGTCGTCGACGAAGATCTTGCCGTCCTTGTCCATCGAGATCTGCACCGGCTTGTGCTGCGGATCGATGGTTCCCGCCTTGCTGTTCGGCAGGTCGACCTTGACCCCGGCGACGAGCAGGGGCGCGGTCACCATGAAGATGATCAGCAGCACCAGCATCACATCGACCATCGGCGTGACGTTGATCTCCGCCATCGGCGCGCGGCGGCCGCGGCGGCCCCCGCCCGGAGTCAGGCCCATCGCCATCAGCCTTCCCGCTCCAGCTCGCGACTGAGGGTGGCGTGGAAGCCGTCGGCGAAGCGCTGGAGGCGGCCTTCCATGCGGTTGATGCCGAAGCTCATGCGATTGTAGGCGATCACCGCCGGGATGGCCGCGAACAGGCCGAGCGCGGTCGCGAACAGGGCCTCGGCGATGCCGGGCGCGACGACGGCGAGGCTGGTATTGTTCTGCCCGGCAATGTCGCCGAAGCTGCGCATGATCCCCCAGACCGTGCCGAACAGGCCGACGAAGGGGGCGACCGAACCGATCGTGGCGAGGATATTCAGCCGCTCGGCGAGCGTGTCGACCTCCGCCGTCACCGCCGCGTTCATCGCGGTGGCGAGGCGCGAGCGGGTTCCCTCGCGGTCGACATGCGATGCGGCGGTGGAGCGGCGCCATTCGTCGAGGCCGGCGCCGAGCACGGCCGCGCTCGGCAGTTTCTCCTTGCCGCGCATCTCGTAGAAGCCGTCGACGTCGGTGGATTTCCAGAAATCGCGCTCGAACTTCGCATTGCCGCGCGAGAGGCGGCCGATGCGCAGCGCGTGGCCGATGATGATCGTCCAGGTCCAGAGGCTGGCGAGGATGAGGCCGACCATCACCACTTTGACGACGATGTCGGCCTGGAGGAACAGGGTTATTGGCGAAAGGCTGCCGCCGGCCAATTCCAGATGAGTCACGTCTCTCCTTCCTCTAGCAGCCCGGAAAATTTCTCCATCCAGGCGCGTGGTTGCCGCCGCGGCCGACCCTCGGGGGTGACAAAGGCGGCGGTAACCGTGGCGTCAATCAGCACTTCCCCGCGGCGCATGACTCGCTGATGAATGACGAGGCTCGCCGCGCGCAGCGTCTTCAGCCTGGTGACCACGACCAGCTCGTCGTCCAGCTTCGCCGGCGCGCGGTAACGGATGGAGAGGTCGGCGACGACATAGACGCCCTCGCCCGCTTCCTGCGCGGCGCGCTGGTCGGCGCCGGCGAGCGCGATCATGTCGGAGCGGGCCCGCTCCATGAAGCGCAGATAATTAGCGTGGTAGACGATGCCGGTGAGGTCGGTGTCCTCGAAATAGACGCGCACGGGAAAAAGATGCGTCTTTCCACGCATTTGCCCGCTTGCCGGACGCACTGCCTCCCCGCCGCTCACCGCCCCGGCTCTAACGGCGGGGGGCGGGGGGCGAAAGGGTTAACGGCCGAGCCGATTCAGATTCGCGGTCAGCGGCGGCGGAGGTGCAGAAAAGCGTCCCGCTGTGCCTCGATCAGCCGGATCACGTCGCCCATCGGCAGGTTCATGTCCGCGAGGTGCATGCCCCAGCCGGGGAGGCGCTGCCCGAGCGCGACGACGTCGCCCGGGATTTCGTCGGTGCGCTTGTCCTTCGGGTCGGCGCTCACGCTGATCGCGAAATAGCCGACATTGCCGCGATGGACGCAGGCACCGGAGGCGAGACCCTGGGTGTGCAGGAACGGCGCCGGCGGCGGCCCCTCGGAGGACCAGTTTATCTGCGCCGCGTTGCTGAGCGACGGGCCCGCATACCAATAGGAGTCGAGCGGGGCTGGTCCCTCGGTGCCGAGGCGGGCAAGGTTGGTGCAGCCGACCGTCATCCCCGGCGTCGCGGCGCGGCCGAACAGGCTCTGCTCGGGGGGCGGGCTGCTGGCGCGGAACGAGGTCCAGGCGAGGACGCAGCCGGTCTCGCCGACGCGGGAGCAGAGCGGTGTCTTCTTGAACGTGCCGCCGACCAGCTTGCCTTCCGGCACCTCGACGTTGAACCCGGCGATCACCGCCGAGAGCATGCGCGACGCGGCAGGGCCGTTCTCGACCTCCCCGGCGATCAGCCGCTCGACCATGATCGAGCCCTGGCTGTGGCCGATCAGCACGAACGGCCGCCCCTGATTGTAATGGGCGAGATAGTAGCGCCAGGCGGCGACCACGTCGGCATAAGCCGGCTCGAAATTGCGCGCGATCGGCGCGCCGGCCATCGCCTTGCGCAGCGCCGTGAGCGTCGCCTGACGATACATGGGCGCGAAGGTCCGGCAGACTGTGCCGTAGCGGGCGAACTGGACCCAGGCGGTGGCCTGCTCCTCCGGCCCTGGCACGAGGTCCGAATTGTCGCCCGGATCGCGCGAGACGGTGGGATAGACATAGAAGCAGTCGATCGGCGGATTGGCGGCGGGCTTCACCTGCGTCGTCGCGCCGTAGCCGTTCGGCCCAAGCTCGGCGGTCGGCAGCGGCTTGGAGCAGGGATCGTCGCGGCCCGGGAGGCAGAGCCAGTCCGACGGGTCCGCATAATCGGGCGGCGCGGGAAGCGCCGGGGACGCTTCCTGCGCCGCAATGGGCGCCGCCGCCCCGAGCAGGGCAGCCGCGAGAAAGCCGATGATCTTCATTCTTCTCCCCCCTATTTCGAGTCGAACAGCCCCTCCTGCGCGCCCTTCGGCGGCGTCAGGCCGAGATGGGTCCAGCCGCGGCCGTTGAGGCAGCGGCCGCGCGCCGTGCGGGCGACGAGGCCGAGCTGGATGAGGTAAGGCTCGATCACTTCCTCGATCGTGTCGCGCGGCTCGGACAGGCCGGCAGCGAGCGTCTCCACGCCGACCGGGCCGCCTTTGTAGATATCCGCGATCATGTTGAGGTAGCGCCGGTCCATCGCGTCGAGGCCGAGCTGGTCGACCTCCATGCGGGTGAGGGCGCTGTCCGCCGCCTTCGCGTCGACCTCCGCCGCCCCCGCCGACTGGGCGAAGTCGCGCACCCGGCGCAACAGCCGCCCGGCGATGCGCGGCGTGCCGCGCGAGCGGCGGGCGATTTCGTGGCCGCCATCGTCGGTCAAAGCGAGGCCGAGCAGGCGTGCCGCGCGACGAACGACCTGCTCCAGCTCCTCGACCGTGTAGAAATTGAGCCGGACGGGGATGCCAAAACGGTCGCGGAGCGGTGTCGTGATCAGCCCCTGGCGCGTCGTCGCGCCGACGAGGGTGAAGCGGGGGAGGTCGATCCGCACCGAGCGGGCGGACGGCCCCTCGCCGATCATCAGGTCGAGCGCGCGGTCCTCCATCGCCGGGTAGAGGATCTCCTCGACCGCCGGATTGAGCCGGTGGATCTCGTCGATGAAGAGGACGTCGCCATCCTCGAGATTGGTGAGCAAGGCGGCGAGATCGCCCGATTTGGCGATCACCGGCCCGGAGGTGGCGCGAAAACCGACGCCGAGCTCGCGGGCGATGATCTGGGCAAGCGTCGTCTTGCCGAGCCCCGGCGGCCCGAAGAAGAGCACATGGTCGAGCGCATCGCCTCGGCCCTTCGCCGCCTCGATGAACACCCGCAGATTCTCGCGCGCGCCCTTCTGCCCGACGAATTCGTCGAGGCTCTTCGGCCGCAGCGCCGCGTCGAGATCCTCGGGCCGGCGGTTCGGCGTGGTCAGGCGCTCGTCGGTCACGGCTCCAGCCTAGCCTCACCCGTCATTCCCGCGAAAGGGAATTCAAGAGGGTGCCGCGACAATTGGCGAAGGGCACGGCCGAAAAGCGCGTTGCCCACGCCTGCTCTCCGGATGTACGGTCCTTGGGAAAAGGGGTTAACGCTGGGTCACGACAGCTGCCTGGAACTCCTTCGCGTTCAGGCCGAAACCTGTTTCGTCCTTTCGAAATCGGGGCGGATCCTGTTCGAGAACGAGCCGATACCCGCCGCCGGGCCGCGGCTCTATGTCGCGGCATGCGGCGAGGGTTTCTTGGCGTTCGTCCGGGACGATGTACCCGGCGATGTCGTGGACGAGCTGTTGTCCTTCCTGCGCCGTCAGCCGCCCTCGTCCGCCGTGGAGGCCGCAGTGGCGGGCACGCTCGCCGGCTATCTTTCGACGCAGACGCACGTCACGTCGATCGAAACTTCGATCGTTTATGCCTTGCCCAAGGACGGCTTGTCTCTGAGCGGTCCGGCTTTCATCTGCAGCGGCACGGAAGAAGGTTCCATGCTGCTCGACCGGTTGGATCGAGACGGTTTCCCCCCGCACTTGAGAGAAAGCGGCTTCGCCACGATGGAGGATTTCTGGCCGCCCTGGTGCGTGGCGTTTGAGGGTAAGGAGATCGCCACGACGGCCTTCGCGGCGCGCCTGGCACCGCATGGCGCAGAGGTGGGAATCGTCACCTTCCCGGCATATCGCGGCCGTGGCTTGGGCGCCGCCGTGACGGCAAAATGGGCAAGCCTGCCGCAATTGGCGGACCGCACGCTCTTCTACAGCACCTCGATAAGCAACACGGCATCCCGACGGGTCGCGGAGAAGCTTGGCCTCGAACGGATTGGGACCGGCCTGCGTATCACCTGATCCGGCAGACGTGACTCAGCGGTCGCCTTCTGCCCGACGAACTCGTCGAGGCTTTTGGGTCGCAGCGCCGCGTCGAGATCCTCGGGCCGGCGGTTCGGCGTGGTCAGGCGCTCGTCGGTCATTCGGCGAGCCTAGCGCCCCCGTCATTCCCGCGAAGGCGGGAATCCAGACAGCCTTGGTGCCGGGCTCCGACTCAGACTGGATTCCCGCTTTCGCGGGAATGACGGAGAGGGTCATCGCGCCGCCTTTTTGAGCGCGGTGCGCACCAGAGCGTCAAGCGAAGCGCCGGGGCCGAGCTCTGCCTCCGCCTTGCTGACCGCTGCCGACGCTTCGGCGGGTCGGAAGCCGAGGTTGAGGAGGGCGGAGACGGCATCGGCGCTGGCGCTTCCGGGCGCAGGCGGGGCGGCGCCGGCCGGGCCGAGGGCGATGGCGCCGACCTTGTCCTTGAGCTCGTTGACGATGCGCTGGGCCAGCTTGGGGCCGACGCCCTGGGCGCGGGCGATCATGCGGTTGTCGCCGGAGGCCACGGCGGTGCTCAGCTCGTCGGCGGAGAGGGCCGAGAGGATGCCGAGCGCGACGCGGGTGCCGACGCCCTGCACCGAGGTAAGCAACCGGAACCAGTCGCGCTCGCCGGCGGTGGCGAAGCCGATCAGGCGGATGTCGTCCTGGCTCACCTTCATCTCGGTGTGGACGACGACCTCGGAGCCGATCGCGCCGAGCGCCGAGAGCGTGCGGCTGGAGGCGAAGACGAGATAGCCGACCCCATTCACGTCGATCACCGCGTGGTCGGCCGCGAAGCCGTCGAGCAGGCCGCGCAATTTGGCGATCATGCGGCGCTCCGCCCGAGTGCGCTGGCGCTGGCGAGATGGTGGGCGTGGGTGATGGCGACGGCGAGCGCGTCCGCGGCGTCCGCGCCCGCGATCTTTACGCCCGGTAGCAGGCGCTGGACCATGGCGTGGACCTGCGCCTTCTCCGCCGCGCCGGTGCCGACGATCGCCTTCTTCACCAGCCGCGCCGCATATTCGCCGACGCCGATCCCCGCCTGCGCCGCCGCGAGCAGCACCACCCCGCGCGCCTGGCCGAGCTTCAGCGTCGATTGCGGATTCTCGTTGACGAACACTTCCTCGACGGCGGCCGAATCCGGCCGCTGCTCCAGGAGCACGGCCGCCAGCCGCGCATGAAGCTCGACCAGCCGCGCCGGCAGCGCGTCCTTGGCGTCGGTCCTGATCTGCCCGTTCGCGACATGCCGCAGCCGGTTCCCCTCGGCCAGGATCGCGCCCCAGCCGGTCGTTCCGAGACCGGGATCGAAGCCGACGATGATCATAGGGGTGAGGGGAGGGAGGCGGCGGTCACCGGCGCATAATGTCCGGCCTGCGTGCTTTCGGGAAGCGAATTTACAGCCGCTCCATCACCTCGTCGGGGACCTGGTAATTGCCCCAGACGGTCTGGACGTCGTCATCCTCCTCGAGCGTGTCGATCAGCTTGATCAGCTGGCCGGCATCGTCGCCGTTCACCTCAACCGAGGTCGTCGGCCGCCAGGCGAGCTTGACGCTCTCCGGCTCGCCGAGCGCATCCTCGAGGGCGCGGGCGACGCCGTGGAGGTCCTCCTGCGCGGTCCAGATCTGGTGCCCGTCCTCGTCCGACTCGACGTCCTCGGCCCCCGCCTCGATCGCTGCTTCGAGCATTTCATCGGCAGAGCCGGCGGAAGCCGGATAGGCGATCAGGCCCAGCCGCTCGAAGCCGTGGCTGACCGAGCCCGAGGCGCCGAGATTGCCGCCATTCTTCGAGAAGGCGGTGCGCACGTTGGTCGCGGTGCGGTTGCGGTTGTCGGTCAGCGCCTCGACGATGAGCGCCACGCCGCCCGGGCCGAAGCCCTCGTAGCGCAGCTCCTCGTAATTTTCAGCGTCGCCGCCGATCGCCTTGTCGATCGCCCGCTGGATATTGTCCTTGGGCATGGACTGCGCGCGGGCGGCGGTGACGGCGGCGCGCAGGCGCGGATTCGCATTCGGATCGGGCAGGCCCATCTTGGCCGCGACCGTGATCTCGCGCGCGAGCTTGGAGAACATCGCGGAGCGCTTTTTGTCCTGCGCGCCCTTGCGATACATGATGTTCTTGAACTTGCTGTGGCCGGCCATCGCCGCTGCCTCACCCCGAAAGTTGATGGATCGCGGCCGATCTAGCCGCGCCGCCGCATTCAGTCCATGCCGAGGGCGGCGCGATAGGTCTCCAGCAGCGCGTCCGCCTCCTGGCGATCGTTCGTCTCCATCTTCCGCAGCGCGACGATCTTGCGCATCGTCTTGGTGTCGTAGCCGCGCGCCTTGGCCTCGGCGTAGACGTCCTTCACGTCGTCGGCGATCGCCTTCTTTTCCTCCTCCAGCCGCTCGATCCGCTCGATGAGCAATCTGAGTTCGTCCGCCGCGATCGATCCTTCCGCCATTTTCTCCACCTGATTTGAAAGCCGAGCGCGGGCTGTAGGGATTGGCCGCGCGATGCTCAAGCGGGTTGAACTGACCGCCCGCTCGTCTATTCGGCCCTCATGGCGACGAGCGAAACCACCCCCAGCATCTTCGTGCCGCGCACCCGCAAGGTCCGCATCCTCGCCACGCTGGGGCCGGCGAGCAACAGCAAGGACATGATCCGCCAGCTCGCCCAGGCGGGCGCCGATGCCTTCCGCGTCAACATGAGCCACGGCACCCATGAGGACCATCGCCACCGGATCGAGACGATCCGGGCGCTGGAGAAGGAGCTGGAGCGGCCGACCACGATCCTCGCCGACCTGCAGGGGCCGAAGCTGCGGGTGGGGCAGTTCGAGGGCGGCGCGGCGATGCTGGAGAACGGCCGGCCGTTCGTCCTCGATCGCGACAAGGCGCCGGGCAATTCCGAACGGGTCGGGCTGCCGCACAAGGAGATTTTCAGCGCCGTCGAAAAGGGGACGCGGCTGCTGGTCGACGACGGCAAGCTGGTGCTGCGCGTGGTGAAGGCCTCGGCCGACCGCATCGAGGCGATTGTCGAGGTCGGCGGGCGCATCTCGAACAACAAGGGCCTCAACGTGCCCGACGTGGTGCTGCCGCTCGCCGCGCTCACCGACAAGGACCGGACGGACCTCGTCTTCGCGCTCGACCAGGGCGTCGACTGGATCGCGCTGTCCTTCGTCCAGCGGCCGGAGGACGTGGCCGAGGCGCGGCGGCTGATCGCCGGGCGGGCGTCCCTGCTCGCCAAGATCGAGAAGCCGGCGGCGGTCGACCGGCTGGAGGGAATCCTCGAGCTGGCCGACGCGGTGATGGTCGCGCGTGGCGATCTCGGCGTCGAGCTGCCGCCCGAGGAGGTCCCGCCGCTCCAGAAGCGGATCGTCGAGGCGGCGCGGCGGATGGGCCGGCCGGTCGTGGTCGCGACCCAGATGCTCGAATCGATGATCACCGCGCCGACGCCGACTCGCGCCGAAGTCTCGGACGTCGCCACCGCCGTCTATGACGGCGCGGATGCGGTGATGCTGTCGGCCGAGAGTGCCTCCGGCGATTTCCCCTGCGAGGCGGTGGCGATGATGAACCGCATCGCCACCAGCGTCGAGGCGGACCCGAGCCACGGCCGCCGCGTCCATTTCACCGAGACCCTGCCCGAGCACACCACCGCCGACGCGATCGCCCAGGCAGCGGCGACGATGGTCGAGACCATCCGCGCGGCGGCGATCGTCTGCTTCACCACCTCCGGCTCGACCGCGCGCCGCATCTCGCGCGAGCGGCCGGCCGTGCCGTTGCTGGTGCTGACGCCGTCGCTGAAGACGGCGCGCAAGCTCGGCATCCTGTGGGGCGCGCACGCCGTGCGGACGCGCGACGTCTCCAGCTTCGAGGAGATGGTCGCCAAGGCCAAGCGCATGGCGCTGCGCCACCGCATCGCCAAAGGCGGCGACCGCATCGTCATCATCGCCGGCGTGCCGTTCGGGACGCCGGGCTCGACCAACGTCATCCACTCGGTGCGCCTGATCGGCGACGAGCTGGAGCGGTATCGGGCGGAGCGCGGCAGGGGGCACGGGGACTAAGCACGCCTTGCTCCCCGGCGAAAGCCGGGGTCCAGTTGCTGCGCCGGTGCCGCTGGACCCCGGCCTTCGCCAGGGAGCAGCGTGCGGGCCTTACGACTCCAGCAAGCCCGGCACCCGGTCGAGCAGCTCGCGGGCGAGGAAGCCGACGCGGCCGACGTCCTTCGAGAGCAGCCGGCCGGCTTCGCCGTGGAGGTAGACGCCCCAAAGAACGGCGGTGAGCGGGTCGGCGCCGCGGGCGGAGAGGCCGCCGACGATGCCGGCGAGCACGTCGCCGGAGCCGGATGTCGCGAGGCCGACGCCGCCGCCTTCGAAGCGGAAGGCGCGGCCGTCCGGTTCGGCGATGTAGCTGATCGGACCTTTGACCAGGGCGGCGACGTGAAAATGCGCGGCGGCGCGGCGGGCGGCGGCGAGCGGGTCCGCCTTCACCTCTTTCGTCTCGCAATCGAGCAGCCGGGCCATTTCGCGGGAATGAGGGAGAACGATCGCACCCCCGCGCCAAGCCCGCACCGCCTCCGCCCGCGGGGCCAGCGAGCCGAGCACCGCCGCGTCGAGGACGAGCGGCACATCGAGCTCGCTCGCGAACAGGGCGTCCAGCAGCTGATCGAGCGGCGGGCCGTGCTGGAGACCGCATCCGATCATCAAAGTCTCGACGCCTTCTGCCAGTTTCAGCAGCCGCTCGATGCCAGAGGGGGCGAGGCAGCCTTCCGCCGTCTCCGCGAAACCGACCACCCGCGCTTCGGGCACGGCAATAGCGACCTGAACAGCGATGCTTTCGGCGGTGGCGATCTGGAGCTTGCCGGCGCCGGCGCGGAGGCCGCCGACGCCCGCCAGCAGGGCCGCGCCCGCCAGCTCGCGGCTGCCGGCGACGACGAGCAGACGGCCGCGCTCCTCCTTGTCGCTGTCCTCCGGCACCTCGGGCAGCGGGAAGGATCGGAGCAGCAGGTCGCGGTCGAGCGTCTCGACCTCGCTCATCTCGCCGCCACCATCGCATCGGGCTCGGCGGTGACCGGGGCCTTGTCCTCGACCAGTGGCGCCGCGAAATTGTATCGGACGAGGTGCGGCGCGCAGAGCTTGTCGTCGCCGTCCGGCTCGAATTCATATTCGCAGATGCCGCAATTGACGACATCCCCTTCCTTGTCGATCGCGAGGATCTGCGCCTCGTCCATCTCCTCGAGGATGTAACGGATGCAGAGCACCACCACCTGATGGCAGACGATGACCACCCGCCGATCGGCATGGTGGAGGCTGATCGTGTCGAGCGCGCCGCGCAGACGGAGGATGACGTCGGCCCAGCTCTCGCCGCCGGGCGGGCGGTGATAGAATTTGCCGAGCAGGGTCCTTTGCTCGGCCAGCTCCGGATATTTTTCCTGGATGCCGGCGGTGGTGAGGCGGTCGAAGATGCCGAACTCGCGCTCGCGCAGGCGCTCATCGACGATCGGCGGCCGCGCGTCGCCGACCACGCCGCCGGCCTCACAGATCGCCTTCGCCGTCTGACGGGCGCGGACATAAGGGGAGGAGAGGACGATCTCGGGCTTCTCCGTTTCCGGCAGCGCGGCGAACCAGCGGCCGAGCGCCTGCGCCTGGCGTTCGCCGAGTGGACTGAGCGGCACGTCGACGTCGCGGACCTTGAGGTCGATCGTTGCCTGGCCGGCGGCGGTGGCGGCGTCGCGGGCGACATTGCCGGCGCTCTGGCCGTGGCGGACGAGCCAGAGGCGGGCGGGCCATCTTTGTCTCATGGCCGAAACAAAGCCTGAGCCGCGCGAAAGTTCAGAGGAGCCCTTCGGCCCCCAGCCGCTCGCGCAATCCGGCGGCGTCGGTGAAGAGATGCGCCTTCATCCCCACCGCCTCGGCGCCCTCGACGTTGATCAGCCGGTCGTCGACGAACAGGGCCTCGGCGGGCCTGAGGCCGAAGCGGTCGAGCGCGCGGAAATAGAGGGCGGGGTCCGGCTTCAGCAGTTTCTCCTCGCCCGAGACGACGATGTCGCGGAAGCGGGAGAAAAAGGCCTCCTCCTTGGCGCGGAAGGGGCGCCAGAAATCGGCCGAGAAATTGGTGATGGCGAACAGCGGCACGCCGCGCTCGTCCAGTTCGCGCACGATCTCTTGGACGCCGGGAACGGGATCGGTGATCGTCTCGCCGAACCGCGCGCCCCAAGCGGCGATCAAATGAGCGTAATCGGGGAATTTCTCGCTGAGCTCGGCGGCGGCTTCGTCGAACGCGCGGCCGCCGTCGAGCGCCTCGTGCCAGTTCCAGAGATCGACATCCTCGATGAACCGCAGCCGCGCCGAATCCTCGGGAATCTGCCGCGCGAGGAAGGCTTCGGGGTCCCAGCCGTAGAGGACGTTGCCGACGTCGAAGATGACGGCCTGAGCCGCGCTCATGCCGTCATTGCGAGCGCAGCGAAGCAATCCAGTCTGCTGCTGGATTGCCGCTTCGCTTCGCTCCTCGCAATGACGAGAGACTTACGATCCGCCATCGGACTGGCGGCCGCGAACGAGCGTCAGCCCTGGCGCGCCTTGAAGCGGCGGTTGGTCTTGTTGATGACGTAGGTGCGGCCCCGGCGGCGGATCACGCGGCAGTCGCGATGGCGCGACTTGAGGGATTTGAGCGAGTTGCGGATCTTCATGGCCTGGAACGCCTGCCTGATTTGAGTTTAAGTTGTGCCGGAAAAGCGAGGCGCCCACCTAGTAAGGGAGCGCCCCCAAGTCAAGCATCGGCCGCCACCTCACGCGCCGGCAGCGTCATCTGGTAGACCTTGCGCAGCAGCCGCCAGCGCTGCTCGTCGAACGGAACCGTTTCGCCCTCCAAGGCCTTGTCGAGCGCGTCGAGGTGCCAGTGCCATCCGGACGCGAAGTCGGCGAGGTCGCCGCCTGCGTCGAGCCGATGGGTGAGGACCAGCTTCGTGCCCTGCTCCGTCGGGAAAAGCTCGAAGCGGAGGAGGGAATCGCCATTGGCGTTCTTCTCGGGCCATGAAGTTTCGAGCAGGCGCGGCGGTTCGTAGCGGAGGATCCGACCGTCGACGATGCTCGCGCCGTCGTGGAAATCGAGATGGAAGCGGCCGCCGACGCGCGGCTCGACCTCGGCTTTGGTCAGCCAGCGGGCGATCTGCTCCGGCTCTGTGAGGGCGGCCCAGACTGCGTCGACCGGCTTCTTGAGCAGCCGCTCGAACCGGAGGGTGGGCGACCCGTTCTCCTCGGCCAGCCGCGCGTCGCGATTGGCTTCGGGCGGGAAGGAGGCGGCGTAGCGGTCGCGCCGCGTGCGCCAAGCCTCCATGCCGCTCTGTCCCTCCGTCTTCTCACCGAGGCTGGCGGCGAGCGAATCGAGGATGGAGGTCCAGCCGGCGGCGGTGCGCGGCCCATCATCGGGGGCGCGGAAGACATGGGTGAGGGTGAGGAGGCAACCCTCGCCGTCCGGCTCCAGCGCCCAGCGCACAGTCGATCCGGGCGGGAAATTGTCGAACCACGTATGTTCGAGGAGGCGCGGCGGCTCGAAGCGCAGCACGCGGCCGCGGCTCTCCATGTCGCTGTTGCGGAAGCGATAGTCGAAGGCCGCGCCCTCGCCCAGCGTGCCGTCGCCGAGCCACTCGACGCCCATCCATTCCGCGAGCCGCTCGGGGGTCGACAGCGCCGTCCACACCTTCTCGACCGGCTGACGATAGCGGCGGGTCAGGACCAGCTCACCCCCGACAGGCAGCGGATGGAAGGCGGCGGCGATGTCCATGTCAGCTCTCCTGGTCGAGATGGCGCTGGAGCGCGTCGAGACGGTCGCTCCAGAAATGGCGATAGCGTGCGAGCCAGGCGTCGAGCTCGGCGAGCGGCGCCGGGTCGATCCGATAGAGGCGGCGCTGGCGGTCCTTGCGCATGCGGACGAGGCCCGCTTCGCGCAGGACGCGGAGATGCTTGGAGGCATTGGGCTGGCTGATCGTCAGCGCCCGCTCGATCTCGCCCGCCGAGCGCTCGCCCTGGCCGAGCATCTCGACGATCTGGAAGCGGGTCGGGTCGGCGAGGGCGGGCAGGGCGGCGAACATGCGCACTTCATGCGCCTTCAGTTATATTCCGTCAAGGGAATGTATAGATCCTCCCCCTGCTTTTGTAGGGGAGGGGGACCGCAGGAAGTGCGGTGGAGGGGCATTGGCACCGAGCCGGCCCCTCCACCAGCCTGCGGCTGGTCCCCCTCCCCTCGAAATCGAGGGGAGGATCTTATCTGCGCTCCACCAGCTTGCGCTCCCATGCCAGCGCATGGGCGACGATCGTATCCAGATCGTCGAGCTTCGGCCGCCAGGGGAGGGTGGCCAGGATCTTGTGGTTGTCGGCGACGAGTGCGTCGGGGTCGCCGGGGCGGCGGGTCTCCATCCGACGTTCGATCCTCATGTTCGTCACCCGATCCACAGCATCGAGCACTTCGAGCACCGAGAAGCCGCGGCCGTAGCCGCAGTTCATGATGTAGCTCTGCTCCGGCTCTGCGATCAATTTCTCCAGCGCGTCGACATGGGCGGCAGCGAGATCGCTGACGTGAATATAGTCGCGCACGCCGGTGCCGTCGGGTGTCTCGTAATCGGTGCCGTAGACGGAGACATGGCCGCGCTTGCCCACCGCCGCCTCGACCGCGACCTTGATCAAATGGGTGGCGCCCGCGGTCGACTGGCCGGAGCGGCCCTTCGGGTCGGCGCCGGCGACGTTGAAGTAACGCAAAGCGCAGAAATTCAGCGGGTGCGCAGCGGCGGTGTCGATCAGCATCCGCTCGGTCATCAGCTTCGACCAGCCATAGGGATTGATCGGCTGGGTGCGCGCCTCCTCGGTGATCGGCACCCGCTCGGGAATGCCGTAGGTCGCCGCGGTCGAGGAGAAGATGAAGTGCTTCACCCCGCCCTTCACCGCGCTCTCGATCAACGAGCGGCTCTTCACCGTATTGTTTTCGTAGTAGCTAAGCGGCTTCTCGACCGATTCCGGCACCACGATCGACCCGGCGAAGTGGATGATCGCGCTGATGCCGTGCTCTGCGATCAGCCGCGCCACCAGATCCTGGTCGGCGATGTCGCCTGTGACGAAAATCGCCTCCTTCGGAACCGCCCATTCGAAGCCGGTCGAGAGGTTGTCGATCACCGCCACGCGCCAGCCCGAATCGAGCAAAGCGAGCACCGCATGGCTGCCGATATAGCCCGCGCCGCCGGTCACCAGCACCGCCGGCCGGGAGCCTTGTTCGTTCATTCACAGAGTCCCCAATCAGACGTGAAGCCAAACGGCTCCGGAATCGTTACACACGCCGTACAATCGGCCGTTACCAACGAGGTTCCGCAATGAAAGCTCTTTTTCTTCGCGCCGTCGCCCTGATGATGGCGGCCGCGCTCGCGGGCTGTGCGACCACGACGGGCGAAGGCCCGCGCACCGGAACCGAGGCGACGCGGTTCCACCTCGGCGACCCGATCGCCCGAGGGCCGATCGCCATCGAACCGGTGACGGCGGCCGACGCCAACGGTCCTGAATTCCGCGCCTATGCCGATATCGTCGCCCGGCACCTCAGCCAGCTCGGCTGGACGGTGGTGAACGGGGTCGGCAGCTCCGAGCAGGTGGCGATCGTCAACGTCCAGCAGCGCAGCCTCGCCGACGTGCGGCGGCCGCCGGTGACGATCGGCATCGGCGGCGGCTCGTACGGCTGGCATGGCGGCGTCGGCGGCGGAGTCGCCTTCCCCGTTGGCGGCGGTGCGCGGCCTTTGGTCGGGACCCTCCTCGAAGTGCGGATCAAGCGCCGCTCCGATGGCACCGTCTTCTGGGAAGGGCGGGCGACGACGACCGCGCGGCCGGGCGCCCCGGATGCGCAGCCGGTGCCTGCGGTCGAAAAGCTCGCCGCGCTTCTGTTTCAGGACTTCCCCGGAGAATCGGGCCGCACTATCACCGCCCGATGACCCTCTCCGTGACGTGCCCCCATGACGGCGGCAACATCGAGCTGGCCGCCGTCGAAGGCGACCGCGTCGATCTCAACATCCGCAAGGACCACCAGTCCGACTTCTATCAATGGTTCTATTTCCGGGTGACCGGCGCCGGCGGCCGGCCGCTGGAGCTGCGCCTGCTCAACTGCGCCGGCTCGGCCTATCCGCACGGCTGGGAGAATTACCGCGCCTGCATGTCGGCGGACCGCGAGGAATGGGAGCGGGTCGACACGTCCTACCAAGGTGGAATCCTCACCATCCGCGCGACGCCGCCGTCGGACAGCGTCTGGTTCGCCTATTTCGCGCCGTACACGATGGAGATGCACCACGACCTCGTCGCCATGGCGGCGGCGCATCCGGCGGTGACCTATCGCTCGCTCGGCCAGAGCCTCGACAGGCAGGAGATGGATTGCCTCGAGATCGGCGAGGGGCCGCTCCAGGTGTGGCTCTACGCCCGCCAGCATCCCGGCGAGACGATGGCCGAATGGTGGATGGAGGGCGCGCTCGAGCGATTGCTCGACGACAGCGACCCGGTCTCGCGGGTGCTGCGCCGCCGCGCCACCTTCCACGTCGTCCCGAACATGAATCCGGACGGCTCGCGGCGCGGCCATCTGCGGACCAATGCCGTCGGCACCAACCTCAACCGCGAGTGGCACGATCCAAGCCCGGAAAAGAGCCCGGAAGTGCTGTGCGTCCGCAATGAAATGGACAGGACCGGCGTCGATTTTGCGATGGATGTGCACGGCGACGAAGCCATCGCCGCCAATTTCCTCGCCGGCTTCGAGGGCATCCCGAGCTGGAACGAGGGGCAGCAGAAGCTGTTCGACCGCTTCGCCGAGGAGCTGGTCCGCATCTCGCCCGATTTCCAGACCCGGAAGGGCTATGAGATTTCGGCGCCCGGACAGGCGAACATGTCGATGTCGACGGCGCAGCTCGCCGAGCGGTTCGGCGCCGTCTCGATGACGCTCGAAATGCCGTTCAAGGACAATGAGGACCTTTCGGACGAGCGTTTCGGCTGGTCCCCCGACCGCTGCCGCCTTCTGGCCCGCGATTGCCTCTCCGCCGTTCACGCGATCCTGCCGGAGCTGGAGAAGCGGAAGAAGGGGCGTTGATCTAACCCCTCCCCTCCAGGGGAGGGGCAAGGGGTGGAGGAGTCGGGTGAGCCCCCCACGCGCCTTACTGATTTCCCCGACAGCCCCTCCCCCATCCCCTCCCCTGGAGGGGGAGGGGCTTTAAGCGCCGAAAATCTCCGCGAGGAAATCCTCCATCGCCCGCCAGGAGCGGCGATCCGCTTTCGGCTCGTAGACGACACCCCGCTCCGGCGCGTTGGCGGCGGGGTCGGCGAAGCCGTGGCCGGCTTCGCCGTACATGTGGATCTGCCAGTCGGCGCCGCCGCGGCTGAGCTCCTCGCCCAGCGCCACCGTCGCGTCCGGCGGCGCGATCGGGTCGCGCCAGCCGTGGAGGACGAGTACCTTGGCCCGGATCGGCGTCACGTTATCATAAGAGGGCTGATCGTAGACGCCGTGGAAGCTGACCACGCCGAGCAGATCGGCGCCGCTGCGGGCGAGGTCGAGCGCGCATTTGCCGCCGAAGCAGAAGCCGATCGCCGCCGTCCGCGCCGAATCCACCTGCGGCGCCGCCTTGAGCAGAGCGAGCGCGGCATGGAGCCGGTCGCGCAGCAGCGGCCGATCCGCGTTCAGAAAGTCCATATATTCGGTGCGGTTGTCCGGACTTGGCCTTTTCCCCTGCCCGAACAGGTCGACCGCGAGGCCGACATAGCCGAGCCCCGCCAGCGCTTCCGCCTTGCGGTCGTCGAATTCCTTGCGGCCGAGGACGTTGGGCAGGACGAGCACGCCCGGGCGCGGCTGCTCCGCCGCATCGTCATAGGCGAGTCCGCTCTCGAACGTGCCGCCGGGGCCCTCATGGACGATGTTCTCGCGGACGATGGCCATGCCTGTCTCCTTTCCCGCGCCTCCTTATCGCCGGCCGCCGCGTGGGCAAGTTGCCTTGCGCCGCTCCGGCGCTAAGGAGCCGCAAAAGCGTTGGAGACCGCATGCCGACCCTCGTCCTCATCCGCCACGGCCAGTCGGCCTGGAATCTCGAGAACCGCTTCACCGGCTGGTGGGACGTCGACATCACCGAGAAGGGCGCGGAGGAGGCACATCTCGCCGGCGAGCTGATGGCGGCGAAGGCGCTCGACTTCGACCTCTGCTTCACCAGCGTCCAGACCCGCGCGATCAAGACGCTGAACATCGCGCTGGAGGCGATGGGGCGGCTGTGGCTGCCGGTCGAGAAACATTGGCGGCTGAACGAGCGCCATTATGGCGGCCTCACCGGGCTCAACAAGGCCGAGATGGCGGCGCAGGTGGGCGAGGAGCAGGTCAAGATCTGGCGCCGCTCCTTCGACGTGCCGCCGCCGCCGCTGGAGCCCGGCAGCCGCTTCGATCTTAGCGGCGACCGCCGTTATGCAGGGGTGGACGTGCCGAGGACGGAGAGCCTCAAGGACACGATCGCGCGTGTGCTGCCTTATTGGGAGAGCCGCATCGCCCCGGCTTTGCGCGAGGGGCAGAGGGTGCTGATCTCCGCCCACGGCAATTCGCTGCGGGCGTTGGTGAAGCATCTGTCGCACATTCCGGACGACGAGATTACCGGGCTGGAGATTCCGACCGGTCAGCCGATCGTCTACGAGTTGGACGAGGACCTGCAGGCGACAGATCGCTATTATCTGAGCGAGCGGTAGCTCTCGCGCTTGTTGATCCCCAGCGAAAGCCGGGGTCCAGTCGGAAAGGTGAGCAGCGCTGTAGCTGGATCCCGGCTTTCGCCGGGAAACAACAAAGGCTCAGGCCTCTTCCCGCGCGAAGGCCAAATTGCGCGACGCGCGGAGCATCACCTCGCGCACGCTGTCGCCAGCAAGGATAGCGGTGACCGCCACCGCGGCTTCCACCGGTACCTGAGACGCGCCGAGATCGACTGGCTCGGCGGCGATGCAGCGGGCGAGGCGCTCGGCGGTGTCGATCGCGCTGTCATGGTCGAGATGGTCGAGGATCAAAGCGAAGAGGTCGCCGCCGATACGGGCGAGGACGTCGCCCGAGCGGATGAGGCCGGACAGGGTATCCGCGACATGGATGAGCGCGGCGTCTCCGGCGAGGCGGCCGTGATTGGCGTTGATCGTCTTGAGCCCGCGCAGGTCGACATAGACCAGGGCGGCGGGGGTGCCGTGGCGCTCGGCATTGCTCGTCGCCCGCTCCAGTTCGCGCTCGAAGCGGCCGCCGCTGGCGAGGCCGGTCAGCGGATCCTTCTCGGCGGCGGCTTCCAGCGCATCGATCCGCGCCCGCGCTTCGGCGAGCGAGGCGCGCAGCAGCGCGTTTTCGTCGGCGCTCGAGACCGGCGCGGCGGCGGTGAAATCGGAGGCATGCTTCGACATGCCGCCTCTCTAGCCGGCCCCGGTTAACATCTCGCCAAAGCGGGCGCGCGGGCGGTTGCCTGCCTCGGAGGCCGCCGTTAAGACCTGCCGCTCCGCCGCTCTTTCGGGATGTTTATGGCCGACGTCGGGATCATCATGGGAAGCCAGTCGGACTGGGAGACGATGCGGCATGCCGCCGACGCGCTCGACGCGCTCGGCGTGCCGTACGAGACGAAGATCGTCTCCGCCCACCGTACGCCCGAGCGGCTCTACGATTATGCGCGCGGTGCCGCCGGGCGTGGGCTGAAGGTAATCGTCGCCGGTGCCGGCGGCGCGGCCCACCTGCCCGGCATGACCGCCTCGATGACTCGGCTGCCGGTGCTCGGCGTGCCGGTGGAGAGCAAGGCCCTGTCCGGCTTGGACAGCCTCCTCTCGATCGCGCAGATGCCGGGCGGCGTGCCGGTGGGGACGCTGGCGATCGGCCCGGCGGGCGCGAAGAATGCCGGCCTGCTCGCCGCCTCGATCCTCGCGATCAACGATCCCGCGCTGGCCGAGCGTCTGGAGGGCTGGCGGCGGCAGCAGACCGACGCGGTCGCCGAAGCGCCCGAATGACTCCCGTTCCGCCGGGCTCCACCATCGGCATTGTCGGCGGCGGGCAGCTCGGCCGGATGCTGGCGATGGCGGCGGCCCAGCTCGGCTACAAATGCCATATCTACGCGCCCGACGAGGCGCCGCCGGCGGCGGAAGTCTCCGCCTTTTTCACCCGTGGCGCGTGGGACGACGAGGCGGCGCTGGCGCGCTTCGGCGGCAGCGTCGACGTCGCCACCTACGAGTTCGAGAATATCGCCGCCGGGCCGCTCGCCGCGCTCGCCGCCGAGGCACCGCTCTTCCCGCCACGCCGCGCGCTGGAGACCGCGCAGGACCGGCTCGTCGAGAAGAATTTCATTCGCGAGCTTGGCGGACGTCCGCCGGCCTTCGCGGCGGTCGACGATCTGGCGGGGCTGGAGGCGGCGCTGGCGGAGATCGGCACGCCGGCGGTGCTGAAGACGCGGCGCTTCGGCTATGACGGCAAGGGCCAGGCGCGGATCGCCGACGCGTCCGGCGCGGCCGAAGCCTGGGACGCCGTTCGCGGCGCGCCGTCAATCCTCGAGGCCTTCGTGCATTTCGAGGCGGAATTCTCGATCCTGCTCTGCCGGGGGGAGGACGGGAGCATCGTCACGTGGCCCGTGCCGGAGAACCGCCACCGGGAGGGCATGCTCGACCGTTCCACCGTCCCGGCGGGGGAGGCGGCGCGGCCGGTCCAGGCGGAAGCCGAGGCGCTCGCCAGACGGGCCGCCGACGCGCTCGACTATGTCGGCGTGCTGGCGCTGGAATTCTTTGCCACGGCCGACGGGCCCTTGTTCAACGAAATGGCGCCGCGCGTGCACAATAGCGGCCACTGGACGATCGAGGGCGCCGTGACGTCGCAGTTCGAGAATCATGTGCGCGCCATTTGCGGCCTGCCGCTCGGCGACACTGGGCTCGCCGGCTCACGGGTGGAGATGGTGAATTTGATCGGCGACGAGTCCGATCGCTGGCAGGACATCCTCAGCGAGCCCGCGGCCCACCTCCACCTCTACGGCAAGGCGGAGGCCCGGCCGGGGCGCAAAATGGGCCACGTCACCCGCGTCTGGCGCTGATTATTGGTTCACGCAAAGACGCGAAGACGCAAAGGGTTCCGCGTTTCCAGTGCGCTCGCGGCGAAGCCGCACTCGTCCTTTTTTCGTCTTCGCGTCTTCGCGTCTTCGCGTGAACCGAATCGGGCGGTGGTGAGAGTTCCGGCTCCGCCGGAAGAGCTCAGTGAACGACCGGCAGCGCGATGTAGCTTTCGTCCGGCCCCGCCACCGTCACCTTCTGCGTCGCGGCGACATAGTCGGCCGGCTTGGCGAAGAAGATGTTGGGGACGAAGGTCTGCGGGTTGCGGTCGTAGAGCGGGAACCAGCTCGACTGGACCTGCACCATGATCCGGTGGCCCGGCAGGAACACGTGGTCCGCGTTGGGCAGGGCGAAGCTGTAGCCGAGCGGGACGTTCGGCCTCAGCGGTTTCGGATCGCTGAGCGATTCCCGATAGCGGCCGCGGAAGATGTCCATCGTCACGGGGAACTGATAGCCGCCGAGCGCGTGGTCGATCGCCACCTGGTCCGGATAGACGTCGATCAGCTTCACCACCCAGTCGCTGTCGGTGCCGCTGGTCGACGCATTGAGATGGACCATCGGCTGGCCGGCGATGGTGACCGGCTGGGTCAGCACCTCCGACACGAAGGTCAGCACGTCCGGCCGGGCGGCGGCGTTGCGCTGATCGGTCGTCAGCCAGGCGGTCCAGTGATCGTCCTCATAACCGATCGCGCGGATCGGCCGCGGTACGAAGGTGACCGGATGGGCGGGATCGGACACATAGTCCGCCGTCCGCGCCGGACCTGCGGCCGCCTCGAAGCCGACAGCCCCGCCGGGCTTCAGATAAAGCTTCGTGTCGGCGGGCGCGACCGGCCAGCTCTGCAGGCGCTGCCATTCGTTGGCGCCGGTCCGGAACACCGTCACCGGCGCCACGTCCATCGGCGCGTCCTTCAGATAGTGGGCGAGGAATGGCGCCAGCACGTGCATCCGCCACCATTTGGAACTGTCCTGGTCCCATTTGATCGCGCCGATATGGCTGCCTTCCTCGATCTCCTGGCCGTGGAACCAAGGGCCGAGCGAGAGATAGACCTGGCCGGCTTTATCCTTCGGCTTGAGCGCCCGATAGACGGCGAGGGGGCCGTAAATATCCTCCTGGTCCCAGAGCGAGGCGACGAGCATCGTCGGCACGGTCAGCGGGCGTTCGCCGAGGATCTTGTCCATCGCCTGCGCCTGCCAGAAGGAATCATAGGCCGGGTGGGCGACGATCTTGCGCCAGAAGCCGATCTGGTCGAGCCCGTGGCGCTTTCCCATCGCGCCGGCCGACACCGCGTCCATATAATCGTCGTACAGGTCGTAATGGTTCGACCAATATTTGTCGCTGTTGTCGCGGGTCGCTTCCTGCTCCCAGATATAATCCATGTTCATCTGGCGGAAGGCGCCGTTGTGGAACCAGTCGTCGCCCATCCAGCCGTCGACCATGGGGTTCATCGGCACCGCGACCTTCAGCGCCGGATGCGGGTTGATCAAAGGCATCAGCGACAGGAAGCCGTCGTAGGAGATCCCGAGCACGCCAACGCGGCGGTTCGACTCCGGCAGATGCTTCACCAGCCAGTCGATCGTATCGTAGGTGTCGGTGGAATCGTCGGTCTTGGTGGGATTGAGCGCGGTGCCGGCGAGCGGCGGGTTCATCATGGTAATGCCGCCCGACCCGTATTTGCCGCGCACGTCCTGGACGACGCGGATATAGCCGCCCTGCACGATCACGTCGTCGGCATTGTCGTAGCCGTCGAGGATCGCGGCGAGGTGGCCGCTGGCGGCGTGGCCGGTCAGCTCCTCGGCATTGTAGGGCGTGCGGGTGAGCAGGATGGGCGCATCATGGGCGCCCTTGGGCACCAGGATGACCGTATGGAGCTTGACCCCGTCGCGCATCGGGATGTCCGCAACGCGCTTTTCATAGTCCCAGCCGGCGGTGCCCTGCCGTGCGACCGCCGGCCGCTCATCGACATTCTGCGCGCAGGCCGGCCCGGCGGCGACGGCAAAAGCCGCCGCCAGAAGCGCCATCCATCTCATCCCATCCCTCCCCGTTTTCGGGTATCTTAGTGGGCGGCGGCGACGGACTCCACCGGAATGCCGAGCTTGTCGAGCTGCGGCTTCACCTTCGAGGCGTCGCCGACGACGACCCAGACCAGCTTGTTCGGATCGATGGTGTGGCGCGCGACCGTGTCGAGATCGGCCGCGGTCAGCCCCCGGTAACGGCTGGCGAGCGTCTCGTAATAATTGTCCGGCCGTCCGAATTCCTCATTCTGCTCCATGCCGCCGAGCACTTCGCCGCTCGTCTCGAAGCTGCCCGGCAGCTCGCGGATGCTGCCGTTGATCGTGCGCTGCAATTCCTCGGGCGTGACGCCCTTGTCGGTGAGGAAGGCGTGCATGTCGCCGATCACCGAGGCGATGGACGGGCCGGTCTGATCGGACTGGACCGGCGCGAAGACGAGGAGCGGGACGCGGCCGACGACATGCTGCACGAAGCTGAAGGAGCCATAGGCCCAATGCTTGGTCTCGCGCAGATCCATGTTGAGGCGCGAGAGGAAGCTGCCGCCGAGCACGTCATTGGCTTCGAGCAGCGGGACGAGATCGTCGCGGCCGTTCTGGTCCAGCACTTCGCCGGCGATGATCAGCGATTGCGGCGAATTGGGCCGGTCGATCAGCACGATGTGGGGCGGATTCGCCGGAATCGGCGCGCTGAAATCCTTGGCGGGCGCCGGGCCGGCATCGCGCCAGTCGCCGAAATTGCGCTCGAGCATCGGCATGATCTCGGCGAGCGTGGTGTCGCCGACGACGAAGATCTTCGCCTTGGAGGGCCGCATCCAGGCGTCGTGGAAAGCGGCGATTTCGTCGCGGCTGACGTGCGCCACCACTGCCGGATCGCCCGTGCCGGTGAAGGGCACGCCGTAAGGATGCGCCTTGCCGTAGAGCATCGGCGGCAGCGTACGCAGCGCAAGCCCCTGCGGCTGGGCCATCTCCTGCTGGATGCGGGCGAGCTGCTGCCCGCGCAGGCGCTCGACCTCCGCCGGCGCGAAGGCCGGGCGGCGGACGATGTCGGCGAGCAAGTCGACCGAGGCGGCGAGGTTCGGCCTGAGCGCGCTCAGGGTGACGTTAGTGCGGTCCATGCCGGCAGTGGGGCTGATCGAGGCGCCGAGCCTTTCCTCTTCCTCGGCGATCTGGACGCTGGAATAGCGATCGGTGCCCTCGTCGAGCAGGGCCAGCATCAAGGATTGCGTCCCGAGCTTGTCCTTCGGATCGGCGGCATTGCCGGCATCGAAGCTGACCGCGACGTCGACTACCGGCACGGCCGCGCGGTGGGCGAAGATCACCTCGATGCCGTTCGACAGATGGGCGTGCTCGACGGCCGGGAATCTGAGGTCGGCGATCTGGCCGACCGGCGGCAGGTGCGAGCGATCGACGCCGCCGCCACCGGACGCCTGCGGCTGCGCGGGCGCGACGGCCGGAGCGCCCATCCGGTCCGGAAGCGGCGCGAGCGGATGCTCGCCCGCCGCTGGCGCCCGGAAATAGTTCGGCGCGTGGATGCCGCCATGGGGGACCGACTTCGATTCCTCATAGGCGCCGCGCGGCCCCGGCGAGACCCGCAGCGAATAGACCGGCCGCGACAGCCAGTGGCTGTCCACGGCGCGGACCTGCTCCGGCGTCAGCGCGGCGACGCGCTGCAGCTGCACCTTGTAGAAGCCGGGATCGCCGGCATAGACCGCGCCCTCGGCGAGCGCGACGGCCTTGCCGCCGAAGCCGCCGACTTGCTCCAGGCCCTTGATGCGGCCGGAGACCGTGCGCGTCTTGGCGCGCTGCACCTCGTCGGCGGTGGGCCCGTTCCTGATGAAATCGGCGATGATCGCGTCGAGCCGGGTGGCGACCTGGTTCGGGTCGACCCCGGGCTTTACGTCGACGGTGACGGTGAACATGCTGATCCGCTCAAATGGCTCGACGCCGGCGCTGACCGACACCGCGGTCTTGTCGCCACGCACCAGGGCGTTGTCGAGCCGGGAGCTCGAGAGGCCGCCGAGGATCGAGGCGCCCATCTGCAGGGCGGGATAATCGGCATTGGTCAGCCCCGGCACCACCCACTCACGGTAGAGCCGGGTGGTCGCGACCTGATCGTGCATCTCCTCGCTTTTCGGCGCCGGCAGCGTCGGCACGCTGGCCGCGGCCGGCGTCGATTGCGGCCCACGCGGGATGTCGCCGAAATATTTTTCGACGAGGCGATGCGCCGTCGGCAGGTCGATGTCGCCGGCCAGCACCAGCACCGCATTATTCGGCCCGTAATGCGAGCGGAACCAGTCCTTCACCGTCTCCAGGCTGGCGGCGTCGAGGTCGCTCATCGAGCCGATGGTCGAATGATGGTAGGGATGGCCCTCCGGGAAGAGCGCGTTGAGCTCGGAATATTCGACGAGTCCGTAAGGCTCGTTGTCGTCCTGCCTCTTCTCGTTCTGAACGACGCCGCGCTGGACGTCGAGCTTCTGCTGGGTGACCGCGCCCAGCAAATGGCCCATTCGGTCGGATTCGAGGAACAGCGCCGTCTCCAGCGCGCCGCGCGGGACGGTCTCGAAATAATTGGTGCGGTCGAACCAGGTCGTCCCGTTCATGTCGGTGGCGCCGATCTGCTGCATCGGCGTGAACCAGCTCTGGTCGCTATGCTCGGAGCCGCCGAACATCAGATGCTCGAACAGGTGGGCGAAGCCGGTCTTCCCCGGCGGCTCGTCCTTCGAGCCGACATGATACCAGACCGACACCGCCACCACCGGCGCCTTGTGGTCCTCATGGACGACCACGCGCAGGCCATTGGGGAGAGTGAATTGCTGGTAGGGAATGTTCACATCCTGCACGAGCTCGGAAACAGGAGCCGGCGGCGGCAGATTGGCCGGCGGCGCGGCGATCGCGACGGTGCCGAGGCTGAGGCCGGCGAGCAAAAAAGATGCGAGAGCGACCGAACGCATGATATCCCCTCCTGTGAGTCTGGATTGGCGCGCACCATAACGATGACATCGGGCCGCGCAACAGCGGCTCAAGGTTTTGAATTTATTGACTGCGATCAAGTCCGGCCGCGGACACGGGAAACCCCTTGTGTTGCAGAATAGCAACACCATATCGGCACCAAGAGATTGAAAGGGGCTGAGATGAACCTGGAAAAATTCACCGACCGTGCCCGCGGCTTCCTGCAGGTGGCGCAGACGGTGGCCCTCCGCATGAACCATCAGCGGATCGCGCCCGTGCACCTGCTGAAGGCCCTGCTCGAGGACGAGCAGGGCATGGCGTCGGGCCTGATCGCCCGTGCCGGCGGCAGCGCCGAGGCGGCGCGGCGCGAGACCGACGAGGCGCTGGCGAAGATTCCCGCCGTCACCGGCGGCGGCGCCAATGCGACGCCCGGCCTCGACGCCGAGAGCCTGCGCGTGCTCGATTCCGCCGAGCAGATCGCCCAGAAAGCAGGCGATTCCTATGTCACGGTCGAGCGGCTGCTGCTCGCGCTCGTCCTCGCGAAGAATACGGATGCCGGCAAGGCGCTCGCCGATGCGGGCGTGAAGGCGGAAGCGCTGAACGCGACCATCAACCAGCTGCGCGGCGGCCGCACCGCCGACACCCAGTCGGCCGAGGACCGCTACGACGCGCTCAAGAAGTTCGCCCGCGACCTCACCGAGGCCGCGCGCGACGGAAAGCTCGATCCGGTGATCGGCCGCGACGAGGAGATCCGGCGCACCGTGCAGATCCTCGCTCGCCGCACGAAGAACAACCCGGTGCTGATCGGCGACCCCGGCGTCGGCAAGACGGCGATCGTCGAGGGTCTGGCGCTACGCATCGCCAATGGCGACGTGCCCGACAGTTTGCGCGACCGGCGGCTGATGGCGCTCGACATGGGCTCGCTGATCGCCGGCGCCAAATATCGCGGCGAGTTCGAGGAAAGGCTCAAGGGCGTGCTCGACGAGGTCAAGCAGGCCGAAGGCGACGTCATCCTGTTCATCGACGAGATGCACACGCTCATCGGCGCCGGCAAATCGGAAGGCGCGATGGACGCCTCCAATCTGCTGAAGCCGGCGCTCGCCCGCGGCGAGCTGCACTGCATCGGCGCGACCACGCTCGACGAATATCGTAAGCATGTCGAGAAGGACCCGGCGCTGCAGCGGCGCTTCCAGCCGGTCTTCATCGGCGAGCCGACGGTCGAGGACACGATCTCGATCCTGCGCGGGCTCAAGGAGAAATACGAGCTGCACCATGGGGTGCGGATCACCGACGGCGCCCTCGTCGCCGCGGCCACCCTCTCCAACCGCTACATCACGGACCGTTTCCTGCCGGACAAGGCGATCGACCTGATGGACGAGGCCGCCTCGCGCTTGCGCATGGAGGTGGAATCGAAGCCGGAGGAGATCGAGAACCTCGACCGGCGCATCATCCAGCTCAAGATCGAGCGGGAGGCGCTGAAGAAGGAGACCGACAGGGCTTCGAAGGAGCGGCTCGGCCATCTGGAGACCGAGCTCGCCAATCTCGAGCAGCAGTCGGCCGAGCTGACCCAGCGCTGGCAGGCCGAGAAGGAGAAGATCCAGGCCGAGGGCAAATTGAAGGAGCAGCTCGACGCGACGCGGCTGGAGCTGGAGCAGGCGCAGCGCGCCGGCGACCTCGCCAAGGCCGGCGAGATCGCCTACGGGCGCCTCCCGCAGCTGGAGAAGCAGCTCGCCGAGGCGCAGGCGGTCAGCCAGAGCGCGATGCTGCGCGAGGAAGTGACGAGCGAGGACATTGCCGGGGTCGTCTCGCGCTGGACCGGCATTCCGGTCGACCGGATGCTCGAGGGCGAGCGCGAGAAATTGCTCCAGATGGAGCAGCAGCTCGGGAAGCGCGTCATCGGCCAGAAGCAGGCGGTGGAGGCGGTCTCCCGCGCGATCCGTCGCGCCCGGGCGGGCCTCCAGGACCCCAACCGGCCGATGGGCTCGTTCCTGTTCCTCGGCCCGACCGGCGTCGGCAAGACCGAGCTGACCAAGGCGCTCGCCGAATTCCTGTTCGACGACCCCACCGCGATGGTGCGGATCGACATGTCGGAGTTCATGGAGAAGCACAGCGTCGCCCGGCTGATCGGCGCCCCTCCCGGCTATGTCGGCTATGAGGAAGGCGGCGTGCTGACCGAGGCGGTGCGGCGGCGGCCCTATCAAGTCATCCTGTTCGACGAGGTGGAGAAGGCGCACGGCGACGTGTTCAACATCCTCCTCCAGGTGCTCGACGATGGCCGCCTGACCGATGGTCAGGGGCGGACGGTCGACTTCACCAACACGATCATCATCCTGACCTCGAACCTTGGCAGCCAGTACCTATCGAGCCTGACCGATGACGAGGATGTCGAGAAGGTCGAGCCGCAGGTGATGGAGGTGGTGCGCGGCCATTTCCGGCCCGAATTCCTCAACCGGCTGGACGAGATCATCCTCTTCCACCGGCTGGCGGCCGAGCATATGGGCCCGATCGTCGACATCCAGGTCGCGCGGCTGGACAAGTTGCTCGCCGACCGGAAGATCCGGCTCGACCTGACCGACGCCGCCCGCGCCTGGCTGGGGCGGGTGGGCTACGATCCGGTCTACGGCGCGCGGCCGCTGAAGCGGGCGGTGCAGAAATATCTGCAGGACCCACTCGCCGACGCAATCCTGCGCGGCGAGATCGTCGACGGCCAGATCGTGCACGTGGACGAGGGCGAGGGCGCTCTCGTCCTCCGGCCCGAAACGGAACACCGGGCGGCCGCCTGAGCCAAGAAGCCTCCCCTTTTCGCGAAGGGGAGGCTTTCTTTTCAGCATCCTGCAAGCTGAGCTTGTATAAAGGGGGGGCTGTGTCCAGCCTCCCTTTTCGATTCTTCGCCCCATTGCTCATCGCTTTCGCCGCCACAGCCGCGGCGGCCCAACCTTCGCAGCCTTTCGTGCAGTCGGCCGACGAGGCGCTGACCCAGGATGCGGCGGAATATGCGCGGCAGCACAATGTTGCGCCGGACGAGGCGGTCCGGCGGCTGCGTGCGCAAGACGAGACGGTGGCCGAGACGGACCGTCTGGCGGCGCGTTTTGCGAAACGCCTCGCCGGCATCTCGATCGAGGATGCGCCGGATTACCGGATCGTGGTGCTCCTGACCGGCTCCAAGCCGGTGCCGGACGAGGTCGTGCAGGCCGGCGGCATGGCCGTGCCGATCGTCTTCCGCACCGGCGCGCCCGCGACGCGGCAGAAGATCGTCAAGGCGATCGACAAGCATGGCGATGCGATCCGCTCGGCCTTTCCGCAGGCGCGCGGGATGGGCGCCGACCCCCGCACGGGCGAGTTGGTCGTGATGATGAGCGACGGCGACAAGGACGCGAGCGATTTCGCAGCCACAGCATCGCAGATTTCCGACATCGCTGGCGTCCCCACCCGCATCGAGACGGTGGAGCGGACGGAGGCGAATACGACGGTCGAGGGCGGGGCGCGGGTCGTCGGTAACGATACGGTGACCGGCCGTCGTTCCTACTGTACCGTCGGCTTCGTCGTCACCGACGGCACCCGCAACGGCATCGTCACCGCCGCCCATTGCCCGGACGTGCTGACCTATGCCGAGCCCGATGGAACCACGACCGAGCTGCCGTTCGTCGGCCAATGGGGCTGGAGCTTCCAGGACGTCCAGGTGAACGAAGCGCCGACCAAGGACGCGCTGTTCTATGCCGATACGAAGAAGGCACTGGCACGGGTGCCGGCGGGGCAGCGGGCGCGGGCGAGCACGCGCGCCGGCGATTTCGTCTGCCACCGCGGCGAGCACACCGGCTATAGTTGCGGCGAGGTCGAGCTGACCGATTATGCGCCGCCGGGAACCCTGTGCGGTGGCCCCTGTGCGCCCGACTGGGTGACGGTGCGCGGCGGCGATTGCGGCGGCGGCGACAGCGGTGGTCCGGTGTTCAGCGGCGACGTCGCATTCGGCATCATGAAGGGCGCCGCCTGGGACCGGAGCGGCAAGTGCGGCTTCTATTATTACATGTCGCTGGATTATCTGCCCAAGGGGTGGTCGCTGGTGACCTCCTCAAATCCTCCCCGGAACGGGGAGGGGGACCAGCCGCAGGCTGGTGGAGGGGCTGAGACGGCGGTGCACATTCCGGCAAAGTGAAAGGGGCCAGCGGTGCCGGCCCCTCCACCGCCGTTCCGGCGGTCCCCCTCCCCGTTCCGGGGAGGAGCTTTTGTTACTCCGCAGCCTCCGTCCAGATGCCCGGCTTGAGTGCGGCTTCCGCCTCGATCCGCGCCTTCAGCCGCCGGAAGGTGGCGAGCGCCTGGCCGACGACCTGGTCCATATTGTAGTAACGATAGGTTGCCAGGCGGCCGACGAAGGTGACGTTCGGAGTCGCGTCCGCCAGGGCCTCATACTTCTTGTAGAGCGCCTGGTTCTCCTCGCGCGGGATCGGGTAATAGGGATCGCCCTCCGCCGACGGATATTCGTAGGTGATGCTCGTCTTCGGATGCACCTGCCCGGTCAGATGCTTGTATTCGGTGATGCGGGTGTAGGGCACCTGCGGGTCGGGATAATTGACGACTGCGACCGGCTGGTGCTGCCACTCGTCGAGGATCCTGTGCTCGAAGCGCAGGCTCCGGTAGGGCAGCTTGCCGAAGCGGAAGCCGAAATATTCGTCGACGGGGCCGGTGAAGACGATGTGGCCCGCATCGATCTCATCCACCACGTCCTGATAGTCGGTCGAGAGCAGCACATCGATGTTCGGATGGTCGAGCATCCGGTTGAACATCGCGGTGTAGCCGTCGCGCGGCATCGCCTGGTGCTTGTCGCCGAAATAGCGGTCGTCGGTGTTGGTCCGCGTCGGGATGCGCGCGGTCACCGCCTTGTCGAGGCCGCTCGGGTCGATGCCCCATTGCTTGCGTGTATAGCCCTGGAAGAACAGCTCGTAGAGCTCGCGGCCGACCGCGTTGATGACGACGTCCTCGGAGGTCTTGATGTCCGCCACCGGCTCGGCGCGCGAGGCGAGATAGGCGGCGGCCTCCTCATCGGTCTTGAGATCGAGGCCGAACAGCTTGTTCAGCGTCGTCCGGTTGATCGGGATCGGCACCTGTTGGCCGCGCACCTGCGCGAGTACCTTGTGCTCGTAGGGCCGCCAGGCGGTGAACTGGGAGAGATAGGCGAAAACATCGTCCGAATTGGTGTGGAAGATGTGCGGCCCATATTGGTGGATCAGCACGCCCGCCTCGTCGAGATGGTCATAGGCGTTGCCGGCGACGTGCGGGCGCTTGTCTATGACGAGCACATGCGCATTCAGCTGGCTCGCCAGCCGCTCGGCGATGACCGAGCCGGCGAAACCGGCGCCGACGACGAGATAATCGTAGGCCTTCTTGGTCGCCGCCTTGACGATGTTGGGCCCGGCAGAGGGCACCTTGATCGCCTCGCGCACCAGCCCGGCCATGCGGGCATAGGTGATGTCCCAGCTGAGATGGGACAGCTTGAGGTCGACCTCCTTCAGCCACTCGTCGTCGCCTTTGGTCAGCGCCAGCGCCTGCTCGCAGGCCTTGACGAAGGCGTCGGCGCCGTCGGCGATGAACACCGCCTCGAGGTCGCTGTAATGGCGGATGACGTCGGTGATCGGGGTCGACACGACCGGGCGTCCGCCCGCCAGATATTCCGGGGTCTTGGTCGGCGAGATGAACTTCGTCGAATCGTTGATCGCGAAGGGCATCAGGGCGACGTCCCAGCCGCCGAGATAGACGGGGAGCTCGTCGTACGTCTTGCCGCCGAGATAATGGATGTTGGCGCGCTGCGGCAGGTCGACGGGATCGATCTTCACGACCGGGCCGACGATGACGATCGACCATTCCGGGTGGGCGTCCGCCACCGCGGCGAGCATGTCGAGGTCCATGCGCTCGTCGACGACGCCGTAGAAGCCGAAGCGCGGCCTGGGCAGCATGCCCTGGTCGTCCGGCACCGCGTCCATCGCCCGGGCCTGGGCGAAATGGTTGCGGTCGACGCTCGACGGGAAGGGGTGGATGTTCGGGTGGCGGTCCTTCTTCGCCTCATAGAGGCTGTAGCCGCCGGTGAAGACGACGTCGGACGCCGCCAGCAGCTCGCGCTCCAGCGCCAGCAATTGCGGCGGCGCGAAGCGGAAGTTCGCAAGTTCGTCCATGCAATCGTAGACGGTGCAGGCCGACGGCACGTGCCGTGAGAAAGGCAGCATCATCGGCGTGTAATACCAGCGCACGAACGGCCCCTGCTCGCCGGCGAGGAAGGCGTCGAGCAGGCCCTTCAGCACCTGGTCCCGCTCCTCCTCGCTCAGCCCTTCCGGGAGCGACGGGGTCACGACGACGACTCCGGTCTCCGCGCAGGTGCGCACGCCGAGCGCCGGCTCGCATTCCGGAAGCGCCGCTTCGGGCTCTTCCCAGAAAATCACGCGGCGGGATTCGGCGAACCGGCTCATCAAATGCTGGGGCCGCTGAAAGACGAAGTTCCACCGCAGGTGGGAGAAGCAGATCAGGGTTTGGTCGTCGGTCTGGGGCGCGGCCTGGCTCTGCCCCAGAGGAGAGGCGGTGGAAAGCTTAATCAACGGAATTCCCTCGGGTTTGAAGTACTTCCGGCATAACGTGCCGTGACGCGGGGAAGTTCCCGCAGTGTAACAGATTGCCCTTGATCAAGATCAGCTTACAGGCGGATCGTTTCGGTACCGGGTCGTTCCGCCTCTCAGTCGAAGGCGGACTCCAGCTCGTCGAGCCAGGGCTTGGCGGTGCCGTCCGCGGGCGCCCGCCAGTCGCCGCGCGGGCTGAGGCTGCCGCCGGCGGAGACCTTCGGCGAATTGGGGATGCAGGTCCGCTTGAACTGGCTGATCTGGAAGAAGCGGTAGAGGAAGACCTCCAGCCATTTGCGGATGGTCGGCAGATCGTAGCCGCGCTTCGCCGCGTCCGGGTAGCCGACCGGCCACTGGCCCGCTGACGCATCCTTCCAGGCCTGCCAGGCGAGGAAGGCCACCTTCGAGGGCGGCTGGCCCGAACGCAATATGTGGAACAGGAAGAAATCGTGCAGCTCATAGGGCCCGATCTTGTCCTCGGTCGACTGCATCTGGCCGTGCTCGTCCGCCGGCACCAGCTCGGGTGAGATCTTCGTCGCGAGGATCGCGTCGAGCACGCGGTCGGTCTCGGCGTCGAACTGGCCGGTCTTCACCGCCCAGCGGATCAGATATTGGATAAGGGTCTTCGGGACGCCGGCATTGACGGCGTAATGGCTCATCTGGTCGCCGACCCCGTAGGTCGACCAGCCGAGCGCGATCTCGGAGAGGTCGCCGGTGCCGACGACGAAGCCGTGCCGCTGGTTGGCGAGGCGGAAGAGATAATCGGTCCTGAGGCCCGCCTGCACGTTCTCGAAGGTGACGTCGTAGACCGGCTCGCCCTTGGCGAAGGGGTGAGCCATGTCCTTCAGCATCTGCATCGCCGCCGGGCGGATGTCGATCTCCTCGCCGACCACCCCGAGGGCCTTCATCAAGGCCCAGGCATTGGACTTGGTCATGTCGCCGGTGGCGAAGCCGGGCATGGTGAAGCCGAGGATGGTCGAGCGCGGCAGCTTGAGGAAATCGCACATCTTGGCGGCGACGATCAGGGCATGGGTCGAATCGAGACCGCCCGAGACGCCGATGACGAGGTGCGTGCCGCTCGTCGTCATGAAGCGCTTGACGAGGCCCTGGACCTGGATGTTGAACGCCTCGTAGCAATCCTGGTCGAGCTGCTCGACCCGGTTGGGGACGTAGGGGAAGCGGCGCAGGCGGCGCTCGAAGCCGACGTCCTTCATCACCGGCTCGTGTCGGAAATGGATGCGGCGGACGCTCTTTTCCGGATGGCCGGCGGCGACGGCATTGTCGTTGAAGGTCGGCATCCGCATCCGCTCGAGGCGGAGCCGCTGGACGTCGACGTCGGCGACGCACAGCTCCGGCGCCATGTCGAAGCGGGAGGATTCGGCCAGCAGCTCGCCGATCTCGTAGATCGCGCTCTGCCCGTCCCAGGCGAGGTCGGTCGTGCTCTCGCCCGGCCCGGAGGCGGCATAGGCATAGGCCGCGCAGCAGCGGGTCGACTGCGAGGCGCAGAGCAATTTGCGCTCATCCGCCTTGCCGATGGTGATGTTCGAGGCGGAGAGGTTACAGAGGATGAGGGCGCCGGCGAGCGCGCCGCGGGTCGATGGCGGCTGCGGCGCCCAATAATCCTCGCAAATCTCGACGTGGAAGATGAAGTCGTCGAGATCCTCGGCGGCGAAGATCAAATCGCCTCCGAACGGCACGATCGCGCCGGCGACGGCGATCTCGAGCCCGTCGAGGCCGATGCCGGAAACGAACCAGCGTTTCTCATAATATTCGCGGTAATTGGGTAGGAAGCTCTTCGGCACGACGCCGAGGATGCGGCCGCGCGAGACGATGAGGGCGCAATTATAGAGGCGGCCGTTGCGCCGCAGCGGCGCGCCGACGACGAAAATGGGGCCGAGCTTCGCCGTCTCCTCGCGGAACCGTGCCACGCCCGCCTCGACCGCATCGAGGAACGCCTCCTGCAGATGGAGATCGTCGACCGCGTAGGAGGAGATGTTGAGCTCGGGGAAGATGACGAGGTCGCAGCTCCGCTCGTCCGCCTGGCGGGCGAGGGCGACGGCCTGGTCGACGTTGAAGGTGACGTCCCCCGACGAGCCGGTCGGGCTCGCCGCCGCGACGCGGACGAAGCCGTGGCGGTGGATCGCGGCGAAGGGCGCCTTCCGGCTCATCTCAGAGCATCTCCGTCATCATCTCGACCGCGACCTTCATGCACTTGATCCTCGTAGCACCGCGGCCGCCGGGGCCGAAATGCTCCTCGCGGTGCGCCGTCGCGCGCCCATCGCGCGCGCAGCCGAAATGGACCAAGCCCGGTTCGTCGCCTGCATCGGCGAAGCCGGTGATGGCGAGCGCGATATTCGCCCGGGAGCGGGCGAGGGCGCCTTCGGCCATGGCGATCGCCACCTCCTTCGACACCGCACTCTTTTCCTCGATCAGCGCCAGCGGCACCCCCAGCATCTCGTTCTTGGCTTCGTTCGTATAGGTCACGAAGCCCCGCTCGAAGGCATGGGAGACGCCCTGCACGTCGGTGAGCAGGGAGGCCAGCATGCCGCCGGTGCAGCTCTCCGCCGTCGCCAGCCGAAGGTCGCGCTCCGTCGCCTTCTGAAGCAGCCGCCTGGTGGCTTCCTCGGTCTCGTTCGGGAGGACGGGCGAAAGGGTTTCGGTGTCGTTCATGGCCGCAAGGAACCGGTCCCTAGCGCCGAATGTTCCAGAGGCCAAACGAGGGAGATTCGACATGGCCGAAACGAAGCAGGACGCGATCAAGCTGCTCACTCAGGATCATCGCGAGGTGGAGGCCTTGTTCGAGAAATTCGAGAAGGCGAGCGGCGACGGCGCGAAGGAGAAATTGGCGCGGCAGATCTGCACCGAGCTCAAGATCCACTGCATGATCGAGGAGGAGATTTTCTATCCGGCGCTGCGCGGCAAGATCGACGACGACGATCTCGACGAGGCGATGGTCGAGCATGACGGCGCCAAGGTGCTCGTCAACGACATCGAGGCCGGCGAGCCGGGCGATCAATTCTACGACGCCAAGGTGAAGGTGCTCCAGGAAGAGATCGAGCACCATATCCGCGAGGAGGAGAAGCAGCAGGGCAACATCTTCAGCCAGGCGCGCAAGACCGACGTCGACCTGGAGGCGCTCGGCGAGCAGATGGCGGCGCGCAAGGCCGAGCTGCAGAATCAGGCCGAGAGCGAGGGCCTGCCCCCGGCCAAGACCGCGACGCTGACCGAGGAGGCGTGACATGAACCGCAAGATCGCGATCCTGACCGGGGTCGGCGCCGCGGTCGCGGGCGGCCTCGGCTATCTCGCCACCCGCTTCTGGCGCAGCGGCGGCACGCCGGGCCGCGCGGCGCTCGCCGGCAGCGGCGGCCACGGCGCGGTCGGCCATTCCGGCGCCGCCCGCTCCGCCGGCCCCGACGCGATGCGCGACCCGCCGAAGGACTGGAACCAGGTCGACCAGGCCTCCGACGAAAGCTTCCCCGCCAGCGACCCCCCCGCAATCAACCCGCACGTGGACTAACTCCCTCTCCCCCACGGGAGAGGGATTATGCCTGCACCTCTTCCTCACTGCTTCTCCTTTCGCGGCAGCGCTTTAGGCACTATAGAGGAGGGCATGTCGGTTCGTCCCTGGCGCGACATCACGCGCCGCAAATCTCGTCAGATCATGGTCGGCAACGTGCCGGTCGGCGGCGACGCGCCGATCACCGTCCAGACCATGACCAACACCCTGACCGCCGACGCGAAGGCGACGATCGACCAGATCCGCCGCTGCGAGGAAGCGGGGGCGGACATCGTCCGCGTCTCTTGCCCCGACGAGCAGTCGACCAAGGCGCTGCGCGAGATCGTCCGCGCCGCGCGCGTGCCGATCGTCGCCGACATCCATTTCCACTACAAGCGCGCGCTGGAAGCCGCCGATGCCGGCGCCGCCTGCCTGCGCATCAACCCGGGCAATATCGGCTCGGCCGAACGGGTGCGCGAGGTGGTCAATGCCGCCAAGGCCAACGGCTGCTCGATCCGGATCGGGGTCAATGCCGGCAGCCTCGAAAGGGATCTGCTCGAAAAATATGGCGAGCCCTGTCCCGAGGCTTTGGTCGAGAGCGCGCTCGACCATATCCGGATCCTCGAGGAGCATGATTTCCGCGAGTATAAGGTGGCGGTGAAGGCCAGCGACGTCTTCCTCGCCGTCGCCGCCTATCAGCAGCTCGCCGAGGCGGTCGACTGCCCGCTCCATCTCGGCATCACGGAAGCCGGCGGGCTGCGCGGCGGCACGGTCAAGAGCGCGATCGGCATCGGCTCCCTGCTCTGGTTCGGGATCGGCGACACGATCCGCGTCTCGCTCTCGGCCGAGCCCGAGGAAGAGGTGCGCGCCGGCTACGAGATCCTCAAGAGCCTCGGCATTCGCAACCGGGGCGTGCGGGTGGTCTCCTGTCCCTCCTGCGCACGCCAGGGTTTCGACGTGATCCGCACCGTCCAGACGCTGGAGGAACGGCTCGCCCATATCCGCACGCCGATGTCGCTGTCGGTGCTCGGCTGCGTCGTCAACGGCCCCGGCGAGGCGCGCGAGACCGACATCGGGATCACCGGCGGCGGCAACGGCAAGCACATGGTCTATCTGTCGGGCGTCACCGACCATCATGTCCGCGACGAGGAGATGGTCGACCACATCGTCCGCCTGGTCGAAGCCAAGGCGGCGGAGATCGAGGCGGCGGACGCCGCGGTTCCGGAGGCCGCCGAATGAGCCACGATTGCTGCCACGACAAAGGTCATGAGCTCGAGCACCTCGCCCATCATAAGGACATAAGGCGCGTCCTTGTCATCGTGCTGATGCTGAACGCGATGATGTTCTTGGTCGAGTTCGGCGCCGGCCTGTTTGCCCGATCGGCGGCCCTGATGGCGGATTCGGTCGACATGCTCGGCGACGCGATGGTGTTCGGGATCAGCCTCTATGCGCTCGGCCGCAGCCTGCGCTGGCGGGCCGGCGCAGCCCTGATCAAGGGCAGCTTCATCCTGTTCCTGGGTGTCGGCGTGCTCGGCGAGATCGTGGTGAAGCTGATCTGGGGCGTGGTGCCGGTGTCGAGCATCATGCTGACCGTCGGCGGCATGGCCCTGGTCGCGAACCTCTCCTGCCTCGCTCTGCTGTGGCCCTACCGGACCCACGACGTGAACCTCTCCAGCACCTTCGAGTGCGCGCGCAACGACACGATCGCCAATCTCGGCGTGCTCGCGGCCGCGGGTCTGGTGTCGCTGAGCGCCTCGGCCTGGCCGGACATCGTCGTCGCCATCGCGATCGCGTACCTGTTCCTGCGTTCGTCGCTGCGCGTCATCGCCGAGGCCTGGCCGCAATATCGTTCAACGATGCAGCCGGCGGCCTGAACCGCCGGATTACCCTTCCTTCACCACTCCCGGCCTAGATTTGGGCGGAATGGAGAAGTCTTTCCTCTTCGTGATCGCGCTCGGCGCGGCGATCGGGCTGATGCTGCCGGCGAGCCATCGCGCGGCGCCGGCCACGCCCTCACCGGCCTTCGCCAAAACCGTCACGGTGGCTGCATCCGACGATCCCGGCCCGCCGATGGCGGTGGAGACGAAGCTGGAGCGGGCGCCGAATGGCCATTTCTATGCGGACGGCAACGTCAACGGACAGCCGGTCCGGCTCGTTGTCGATACCGGCGCGAGCACCGTGGCGCTGACCATGGCGGACGCGCAAAGGATCGGCGTCCCTTTCTCGCCGAACGAGTTCACCGTGATCGGCACCGGCGCCTCGGGGCCGGTTCGGGGCGAATCGGTGACGCTCGACCGGGTCGAGGTCGGCGGCAAGGAGGTGCGCGGCGTCCGCGCCGCCGTCGTCGAGGGCCTGGACGTGTCGCTGCTCGGCCAGACCTATCTCGGCCGCATCAGCTCGGTACAGATGAGCGGCGATACTATGACGCTCCATTAGGCTTGGCTAAGGCGCGGCATGGCTCCGCGTCCGCCCGCCTCGCCTCTGGTGCCTTTCTCGGTCGCGGTCGCCGGTATCGCCCTGTTCTCGGCGATGGACGCGGTGATGAAGGGCCTGTCCCTCTCGATCGGCGCCTACAACGCCCTGCTGTGGCGGACGCTGGCCGGCGGTTTGTTCGGCGGCGCGGTGTTCGTGCTGCGGAGGATGAAATGGCCCGCCTGGCCGGCGATGCGCGTCCACCTCGTCCGCGGCATCCTCTCGGTGTTCATGGCGATCACCTTCTTCTGGGGCCTTGCCCGCGTGCCGCTGGCGCAGGGCGTGGCGCTCTCCTTCATCGCGCCGCTCATCGCCCTTTATCTCGCCGCGTTGCTCCTCCACGAGCAGATCCAGCGCCGGGCGATCTTCGCGTCCGCGCTGGGCCTCGCCGGCGTCGCCACCATCCTCTCCGGCCAAGCGGAGGCGCATCTCGGCCACGAGGCGATGCTCGGCTCGATCTCGATCCTCGTCTCGGCCTCGCTCTACGCCTTCAACATCATCCTGATGCGCAAGCAGGCCCAGCTCGCCGGCCCGGTCGAGATCGCCTTCTTCATGAGCGCGCTGATGAGCCTCGGTTTCCTCGCCGCAGCGCCCTGGTTCGCTGAGATTCCCGCCCCGCGCCACCTGCCCGCGATCGCCGCCGCCGCGGCGCTCGCCTTCGCTTCGCTGATGCTGCTCTCCTGGGCCTATGCGCGGGCCGAGGCGCAGCATCTGGCGCCGGTCGAATATACGTCCTTCGTCTGGGCGGCGCTGTTCGGTCTGATCTTCTTCCAGGAGCCGGTGCGGCCGCTCACCCTGCTCGGCGCGGCGATGATCGTGGGAGCGTGCCTGGTCGCCGCCCGCTCGAAGGCGCACGTGGCGGACGTCGAGGCGGCGATTTAGGGTTTGGACCTAATGCGAGCCGCCGAGCACGTTGATGGTGAAGGCGAGCACGCCGATATTGTAGACGAAGCCGGCGAAGCAGTGGAATACCACCACGCTCCGCATCCCGCCGCTGGTGATGTTGCTGTCGGAGGTCTGGAACGTCATCCCGAGCGTGAACGCGAAATAGATGAAGTCGCTATAGTCGGGCTCCGGCGTCCCCGGGAAATCGATGCCGCCCCGGTCCTTGCCGCCCTTGTCGCGCCGGTAATACATATGCGCGTAGTGCAGCGCGTAGACGGTGTTGCTGAACAGCCAGGCGAGGACGAGCGTCGCGATCACCAAGGCCTTGGTCCAGCCGCCTTCCGCCGCCTTCTGATCGATCAGCTCCGCCGCCACGGTCACCAGGATCACCGCCACGACCGCGCCGGTGACGCCGAGCAGAAGGACACGATTGGCGTCGTTGCGCTCCACCTGGCTGCGCATCGAGGGCGGATCGCTCCTGAAGAAGACCGGAATCAGCGACAGCAGGAAGACGCCGGCGGCGACGTCGAAGCCCGCCATCAGCCCATGGCGTAGGCCGAGCAGCCACACCCCGGCGGCGTCTCCGACGATCAGCAGGACGATAAACACAATGAAATGCGGCGGCGCGATCCTGTTGCCGATGCCGAGTGTCTTTGCCGCCACGTCTAGCTCCCGCGGCCCGGGCGCGCTAATTCGGACCGGCGCTGGAAGGGGAGAGCGGCGATGGCATGGGCGCTGCTGGTGCTCGGTGGATTGTTCGAGATTGGCTTCACCACCTGTCTCCGCTTCGTGGACGACTTCCGAAACATCCCCTGGACGCTGGGGTTCCTCGTTTCGGTAACGTTATCGATGGGCCTGCTCCAGATCGCATCGCGCAGCATCCCGATGGGCACGGCGTACGCCATCTGGGGCGGCATCGGCGCGCTCGGCACGGTGCTGGTCGGGATCGCCTGGTTCGGCGAGCCGCTCGGCCCGGCGCGGCTGCTGCTGATCTTCGGCCTCGTCGCCTGCATCGCCGGGCTGAGGCTGGTGGGGGGCTGAATCCCATCCGAAATCGCAGCGGTTTTCGGGCCGCATAGAAACTATTCCCACCGATGATCTTGCGGCCTTCCGGCGTTCTAAAAAGGAGCAGTTGCAAAAGAAGGCGCCGATCTTCCACATTGACCTCTCTGAGTTCCTAGCATTTACTCTTGCACCGAGTCGCTCGCTTGAGGGGGAAGTCGATGCGCAAACGAATTCGGCTGCTGGTGGTGGCGCCCGTGCTGCTCGTGGCCCAGGGCTGCGGCGAGAATGCCGTCAGGCTGGAGCTGGCCAAGAGCCTCTCCGACAGCGCATCGGCGAGCGTCGCCCAATCTTCGGCTTATTTCGAAGACGCGGATGCGCGGCGGCGGGCGGCGGCGGCGGCCTTTGTCGCGCGCGACCCGTCCTGCCTGCCGTCGCGGCGCCTTACCATCCAGAAGCCCAAGCCGAGCAATCCGAGAGGCGGCGGCGCCTCCCTCTGTCCCGCCGGTCCCGTCGCGGATCCGGGCTACATGCTCGATACGTTGAACTTCGGTCCGCCACCGGAGACGGTGCTCAAGGCGCGCGTGATCATGATCGCGGCGGTGGCCGATTACGGCCGCGCGCTGGCGAAGATCGTCGGCGAGAAGGATCCGGACATTTCCGGCGAGCTGAGCCAGGCCGCGCAGAAGCTCGACGCGGTCTCGTCGCTGGTCAATCTGATCGCCAAAGACGATGCCCCGACCGCGTCCGGACTGCTCGACAGCCCGCAGGCGAAAAGCGTCATCGCCGCGGCTCAATTCATCGCCGAGCTGCAGCATGAGGCGCAGCAGGTCGGGCAGGTTCGTGCCGAGGTTCGGGACCATGGCGTCGTCATGGACCAGGCGCTCGACGCGCTGGTGCAGGACGTGGCGACGCGGGCGGGCGGTTCCATCGCCGGCTCCGCGCACCTCAACAAGCAGGCGCTGTACGATGCCTATCTCGCGCATCGCTACCGGATGAGCTTCGCCGAACGGCGCGCGCTCGCGGCCGAAATCTTCGAGGCCGAAGACCAGGAAGCGCAGCTTGCGGACAAGAAACAGATCGTGGTGGCGGCGCTCCAGGAAACGCAGGCGGCGCAGAAGGGGCTGCGGGAGGCCCTTCTCGGCCACTTCACCCCCGCCCAGCGGCGCCGGATCGCGGCCATCAACCTGGATCGGATCACGCGGGCGATGAAGCTGGTCGCCGGAATCGGAGCGGCTTTCGCATAGGAGGGGAACATGGCGAGCAACAACGACGTGCTGGCAAAGGCGAACGACCTGGAACAGGCGCTCGAAGACCTGCTCGATAACCCGGCCTATTCCGACTATCGGGAGTCGCTGACGACGCGACAGGCGGATGTGGTTTCCGCATCCAACGCGTTCACCGCCGACGACCCCGGCAACACGATCCTCGGCAAGGTGCAGGCCGCCCTGAACAAGGCGCAGCACGCGCAGCCGAACGATGCGGACATTAGCGCGCTCGACCAGGCCGTCGACGACGCGACGGCCGCGATGAACGGCGCCTAGCTCGAACTCTACCGCGCCGGCCGCAGGTGCGGGGCAATCTCCGGGCTGTCCTCGATCGAAGGATAGAGTTGCGGCTCGGCGCGCATGTGCGACGCCTGCTCATAGGCATAGCCGAGCGACAGGATCATCCCGTCCGACCATTGCGGCCCGATGAAGCTGAGGCCGACCGGCAGCCCCTTCACCAGCCCCATCGGCACGGTGAGGTGCGGATAGCCGGCCACCGCGGCGAGACCGCCGGCGCCGCCGCCTGAAATCTGGTCGCCGTTTACTGCGTCGATCGGCCAGGCCGGCGGCATGGTCGGGCCGACCAGGGCAACGACATTGTTCTCGCGCAGCAGCCGATCGATCCCCTCCGGTCCCGCCATGCGGAACGAGGTCTCGCGCGCCTTGCGGTAATCGGGATCGTCCAGGCCTTTGGTCTTTTCGGCGTTCTCGAACGTCTCCTGGCCGAACAAGGCGAGCTCTGTCGCCGCATGCGCCTTGTTGAAGGCGATGAGGTCGGCGAGCGTGCGCGACTGGACCGCCGCCGGCGTGGTGGCGAGGTAGGTCGCCATGTCGGCCTTCAGCTCGGTCAGCAGGACCGTATTTTCATTCTTGCCGATCTGGTCGCGGCCTTCGAACTTGGTGATCTCGACGAGGATCGCGCCCTGGTTGCGCAGCACCTGCAGCGCGCGCTCGAAGACGTCATCGGTGCCGAAGCCGGCGGCGAAGCGCATCACGCCGATCCGCTTGCCGCGCAGGGAGTCGGCGGAGAGCTGGGCGGCGAAATCCGCGCGGTGCCGGTCGGCCTCGGCGGTCGCCGGATCGGCGGGATCGCTGCCGGTGATCGCGGAGAGGACGAGGGCGGCGTCGCGCACCGTCCGCGCCATCGGCCCGGCCGTGTCCTGGCTGTGGCTGATCGGCACGATCCGGCTGCGGCTGACCATGCCGACGGTCGGCTTGAACCCGACGATGCCGTTGATCGCCGCGGGGCAGGTGATCGAGCCGTCCGTCTCGGTGCCGATCGCCGCAGGCACCATGCCAGCCGCCACCGCCGCGCCGCTGCCGCTCGACGAGCCGCACGGGTTGCGGTTGAGCGCGAAGGGATTGCGGGTCTGGCCGCCGACCGCGCTCCAGCCGGAGATCGAATTGTTGGAGCGGATGTTCGCCCATTCCGAGAGGTTGGTCTTGCCGACGATGACCGCCCCCGCCTGGCGCAGTCGCGCGACGAGCGGCGCATCGCGGTTGGTGACGTTGTGGATCAGGGCGAGGCTGCCCGCCGTCGTCGGCAGCGGCCCTATGCTCTCGATATTGTCCTTGATCAGGATCGGCATGCCGAAGAGGGGCCCGTGCCGCCCCTTCCGGTCCAGTTCGCGCGCCTGGTCGAGCGCGGTCGGATCGATGGCGATCACCGCATTGACCCGTGGGTTGAGCTCGCGGATCTTGCGCAGGGCCGCGCCGGTATTGGCGGTGGCGGTCGCCGCCGGGCTGTAGGGCGCCGGCGCGGCGATGGCGGCCATCGCGAGCGCGCCGAGGCTGGTCGCGGCGATCAGGGCAGCAAGGTGCATCCTCCATCCTCCTCTTTGTCAGGAGCGGTGCGGCCGAACGCTCGAGCCAGCCCTGTCCCCCTCTTGTTGCGGTGCGGGTTAGCGCAGAGCGCGGTGCCCGTCGAGATGAAGCCGGCTATCGCACGAACCTGGACAGCAGGTGGATGTAAGCGGTCTGGTAGAGCAGGTCCGGCTCGGTCACCTGCCAGCTGTCGAGCGGCCAGGCGGTGGCGAAATCCTTGTAGCTCTTCTGCGGCGGCTGGCCGGCGGGCGGCGAAGGCATGGCCGGGCCGCATTTCGGATTGATATGCGGGCAGCGCGGGTCCCAGCTGTAGGTCTGGTCAGGGCCGCCGACGAGATAGCCGGGCGGCGGACCGGCCGGCGAGCGGCTGACGCTTTCCCAGCGCGTGCCCTCGGCGAACCAGCTGTGGAAGAAGGAATCCACGGAATCGGTCGCGCCGAACGCGCCCATGTTCGAGAGATAGACCTTCCCGAGCGGGTTTACGCCGTGGAGATAGTGGACGTAGCCGGACGCCATCGCCGCGAACTCGGACGAGGGCAGGTCAGGCACATCGAACATCGCGAGGTCGCCGAACAGCAGGCCCGTAGTCGCCTTGAGCCGGTTGCTGCCCCACCAATAGCCCGGGATGAAGGCGTGATAAGGGTCGTTCGAGGCGAGCGTCTGCGGCGCGAGCTGCGCACCAAGCTGCTCCAACAAGGCGCGCAAGATTGCGGCGAAGGAGGACGGCGTCCTGCCCGGCAGCATCGCATAGTGGACGAGCGCCTCGGTCGCGAAATATTGCCTCTCGCCGGCATCGGCGAGGTGCCCGTCGACATAATCGCGATAGGTCGGCTTGCCGGTGAGCTCGAACAGATAGACGGCGGCGGCGAGCATGGTCGCGGCACGGCCGGCATCATCGGTCTCGATCGCGTCGGCGGCGAGCCGCACCTTGCCGTTGTCGGCGCTCTTGTCGGTGAACGTCAGGCGCGGGTGGACCGAGACCCAGGTCCACGCTCGTTCGGCCCGTTCGGCCAGACCCGCGGCGCGCCCGCGCCATGCCGGGACTGTACGATAGGCCAAGGCGGCCACCCCAAAGGCTGCGGCGCCGGCACTGGTGGCGTGGCTGTTGGGCGGGCCGTAGAGGCTCTGCCCTTTCGCCGAAGAGGGCGGGCTGCCGGTGTCGGACGCCGTCTCGAACAGCAAGGAGCCGTCCGGGAGCTGCATCCGTTCGAGCCAGTCCAGCTCCCAATCTACCTCATTCAGCAGGTCGGGAATTCCGTCCCCCGATTCGGGGATGTTATAATCGTCGGTCCAGATGGCCGGCCGTTCGCGATAGGCGTTGAGCAGCTCGACGACGTTCTGCGCTGCCCAGGAGGTGTAGCGGTTGAAGTCGCCGGCATCGAACCAGCCGCCATGCAGGTCCCGCTCGGTCGAGGCGTCGCCGGGCGCGCTGTAGAGCCGGGCATGGCGGTCCTGGAGCGGGCCCTGGTGGCTGGGGCCGTCCGCCCATTTGGAACCCGCATAGCGGGCGTCCTTGGGGAAGCCGGCGCGCTGATAGAAGAGCATCCGCACCGCCTGCACCAGCACTGGCCGATAAACATGGTTGCCGATCGAGAAAGGCGCCGAGCGGACATGATTCGCCGGGTCGACCACCTGGTAACGGCCGGTGCGCGTGACTGCGCTGAAGTCGAACCACCAGGCGCGATCGCCGGAGGAGGGATCGACCGCGCGCTTGTTCCAGATCACGGGGGGGCCGGTCAGGACATCCTTGCCGGTGGCGACATCGACCAGCTCGATCGTCTTGCCCGGCGCGTAATGCTGGCCGGCATCGAAGCCGACGACGGGCTCGCGCAGCACCGCCATCTTCGGCTGATCGGGCAGGTAGCCGAACTGGTCGACGACGATGGCGGGCGTCGCGGCCGATGCGCACGATGTCATCGACAGCGCGGCAAGGCCGCAGAGCCCGCGCCGGACGGTCATCCGCTCAGGGGAGCGGCGTCAGCAGGGCGTCGAGCGTGCCGTGGCCGCCCCCGGTCTGCTCGAGGCGGGGGTAGCGCAGGCCGCCGTGCCAGTCGAGATCGACCGGCCGGATCGTGTCGCCGGCCTGGATCAGCAGGTGGACCGGCTCGCGGCTGTCCTTCGCCGCCTTCACCGCCGCGCGGAGCCGGTCGGCGTCGAAGGTGCGGCCGTTGATGCCGACGATCTGCGAGCCGATGGTGAGGCCGGCATTGAAGGCCGGGCTGTCCCAGATCACGCTGCTGACCTTGCCGTCGCGCATTGAGACGGCGAAGCCGCCCGAGTAAGTGAGATCGACCGTCTTGCGCTTCATCTCGCCCGCCTTGAACCAGTCGGTCGGCGTGTCGGTGTAGACGAGATGATAGCCGCCCTGCTCGATTCCCTCGAGCGGTGCGTGCTCGGTGTAGGCGTTGAGCCGGCGCGAGAGATAACCGCGCCAGTCATAGGGCTGCACACGGTTCAGCGTCGCGACGATATCGTCGAACGTGTAGGTGAGCTCGCCATAATCGCGGTCGTTGACGCCGAAGAAGGCCCTGGCGAAGTCGTTGATCGAGCGCTTGCCGCCGGACTGCTCGCGGATGATGCGGTCGACGTCGATCCAGATCAGCAGGCCCTCATTGTAATAATCCTCGGAGCGCTGCCAGCTGCGCCAGGGCTGCGCCGCGCGCTGGGCGATGATCGGGTCGTTGGTCGTGTCGATCAGGGGGCGCCATTGCCGGCCGGGCGTCGCGTCGTAGGTGGCGGCGATCGCGGCGATTGCGTCGAGCGTCTCCTGCTTCGACATCAGGCCGGAGCGGGCGTCGAGCACATAACCCCAGAATTGCGTCTGGCCTTCATAGACCCAGAGGAGGCTGTCCTCCATCGGCGTCCGGTAATCGGGCGTCCACAGATCCTTGCCGCGGCGATACTTGCCGTTCCAGCTGTGGGTATATTCGTGCGGCAGCAGATTGCGGTCGCTCTGCGCCTTCTTCCACTCGGTGAAATAGCCGGGTTTCACCCCGTCTTCGGAGCTGCGGTGGTGCTCCAGGCCTTCGCCGCCGAGCGTGTCGGAGATGGTCAGCAGGAAATCGTAGTGGTCGTAATGCTGGGCGCCGAAATTCTTCACCGCCTGGTCGACGAGATTGCGGTGGAGCGCCATCAGCTCGTCGCTCGCCTTCAGCTCGGCCTCGGTGTCGGCGATGACGTCCAAAGTGACGTCGGGGCTGAGCGGGATCTTGCGGTAATGCGCGCCGGCGATGGCGGGCGAGTCCATCAGGATCTCGTAGGTCGTCACCGGATAGGTAATGGTCGAGGTGCCGCCGCCGCTTTCTGGGCGCAGCGCCGTCGCCACCTGCCAGCCGTCCGGCACCTTGAGCGTCGCCTGGATCGGGATGTCGCGGACATAATAGCCGGCCGGGTAGAGCGAATTCGCGATCCATTCGATGCTCGCCAGGTCCGGCGTCATCACGACCCGGCCCTGATTCTCACCGGTGGGCGAGACGTACTGGAAGTCGACATCGATCGCGCTGACGCCGGCGGGGACGTCGATGTGGAAGCCGTAGACGTCGAGCGGGTCGCGCTTCCAGGCCAGGCGCTGGCCATTGGCGGTGACGACGAAGCCGGCCACCTTGTTGATCTGGCCGCTCGGCGAATGGTTGCCCGGCAGCCATTTGGGATAGAGCAGGACGAGGTCGCCGGCCCTGGCGACGGGGACATGCTCGTGGATGCGAAAGATGCGGCGCTGCGTGTCGGTCGCGTCGACCGTCAGCTGGATCGTGCCGGGATAGCGAACGTCGCGGGCTGGCGGGATGTGGTCGATCCGCGGCGCGGGAGTCGCCTTGGTGAAATTGGCGGGGAGTTGGGCGGAAGCGGCGGTGGAGGCGAGAAGAAAGAAAGCGAGCATGGCGGAACGCATGGCGGCCGAGTCTCCGAAGGACGGGTGGTGACGGCGCCATGGCGCAACGGCCCGGCCCCTGTCCAGACGGCCGGTGCTTTGCTTGAGCGGCGCTTTCGTGCACCAGAACGGGAATGAAGATCGCGATCTGCATCCCCCGCTATGGCGACACAAAGGGCGAGTTCACGGTCAGCCTCAGTCGCATGGTCATCAAAACCCTGTCGGCCGCCGGCGCGATGCGGCCGGAGATCGAGATCTTCTCGGTCACCTCGTCCGACCTTCCGGTCAGCCGCAACCTGCTTCTCAAGCGCGCGATCGAATGGCAGGCGCACTATCTCCTCTGGCTCGATGCGGATCATATCTTTCCGGCTCAGTCGCTGATCCGCCTGCTTTCGCACCGGCTTCCGGTCGTCGGCTGCAACTATTCGCGACGCCGCGAACCCGCGGGCCCGGTGGCTGTGCGTGTCAACGAGGCAGGGGAGCGCGAGCATGTCTGGACGACGGAGGAGCTGGCGCGAACGGGCGTGGTCGAGGAGGTCGTGCATGTCGGCCTCGGCCTGTGCCTGATGGACATGGCGATCCTCCACCAGGTCAAGGAGCATGTCGAAAAAGGCGTCGGCTGGGCTGACTGGAACCCGTTCGACCGCAAGCTCCTCCCCGGCACGACCACGCGGATGGGCGAGGACGCCTCCTTTTTCGAGGAATTGCGGGAGGCCGGCGTCAAGGTCTACGTCGATCACGCCCTGTCGTGGTATGTCGGCCATATCGGCGAGCATATCTTCACCAACGAGGACGCGGAGCGCGACAGGGGGGCGTTCCTCTCCGCCGGCTGAGCCTGAGCCGCCTTTCCCCACTCCGAAACCATGCTAAGGGCGCGCCGATGAGCAAAGGGCCCCAGAAGATCCGAGGCACCCAGGATATCTGGGGCGAGGCCGCCGACCGCTTCCAGATTGTGGTGCAGACGTTCGACCGCGTGCGCCGCCTTTACGGCTTCCGCCGGGTGGAGATGCCGGTGTTCGAGGCGACTTCGGTGTTCGCGCGCTCGATCGGCGAGACGACCGACATTGTCTCCAAGGAAATGTACAGTTTCGAGGATCGCGGCGGCGAGAGCCTGACCTTGCGGCCTGAATTCACCGCCGGCATCTGCCGCGCCTATCTCTCCGAAGGCTGGCAGCAACATGCGCCGGTGAAGATCGCGACGCACGGCCCGGCTTTCCGCTACGAGCGGCCGCAAAAGGGGCGGTACCGGCAGTTCCACCAGCTCGACGCCGAGATCATCGGTGCGGGCGAGCCGCAGGCGGACGTCGAGATCATCGCGATGGGCGACCAGCTGCTCGCCGAGCTCGGCATTGGCGGCCGGGTCACGCTGAAGCTCAACACGCTCGGCGATCCCGAGACGCGCGAGGCCTGGCGGGCGGCGCTCGTCGAGCATTTCCGCGCGCACCGCGAGGCGCTCTCGGCGGAGAGCCGGGAGCGGTTGGAGAAGAACCCGCTGCGTATCCTCGACAGCAAGGAGCATCAGGACTGGCCGATCGTCGACGCCGCGCCGGTGGTGGACGATTTCCTGACCGCCGAAGCCGCCGATTATTTCGCGAAGGTCACCGACGGGCTGGACGCCGCCGGAGTCCGCTGGGCGCGCGACCCGCGGCTGGTGCGCGGCCTCGATTATTATCGCCATACCGCCTTCGAGTTCGTCACCGAGGATCTCGGCGCCCAGAGCGCGGTGATCGCGGGCGGGCGCTATGACGGGCTGATCGAAAGCCTGGGCGGCCCTCCCACGCCGGCGGTCGGCTGGGCGGCGGGGATCGAGCGGCTGTCGATGCTGCTCGAACCGCCAGCGGCGCCCCGGATCGACGCGGCCCTGATTCCGCTCGGCGCAGCGGCCGAGGAAGCGGCGACGCGGATAGCCGCCGATCTGCGCCGCGCGGGGATTGCGTGCGAGATGGCTTATCGCGGCAACATGAAGCGGCGGATGCAGAAGGCCGATGCGAGCGGCGCCCGCCATGCGATCATCGTCGGCGACGACGAGCTCGCGCGCGGCGAGGCGGCGGTCAAGGATCTGGCGAGCGGCGAGCAGCGCAATGTCGCTTTCGGTGCGCTGGCGGAGGCCCTCCGGGCGCGATGACCCGCATCTCCGACGAGCGCATCGCCGCGATCGAGGCGCGGCGGGACGAATTGCAGAGCGCGATGGCTTCGCCGGACATGGCGGCGGATTCGTTCGTGAAGCTGTCGAAGGATTATGCCGAGATCGAGCCGGTCGCGGTCGCGGCGGCCGAAGTGCGGCACATCCGGTCGGAGCTGGATCAGTTGCGGCAGATGCTCACCGATCCCGAGATGCGGGAGATGGCCGCGGACGAGATCGGCCAGCTCGAACGCAGATTGCCGGAGGTGGAGCGGGCGCTGGCCTTACGGTTGCTGCCGCGCGATGCGGCCGACGACAGGCCGGCCATGCTCGAAATCCGAGCTGGCACCGGCGGCGACGAGGCGGCTTTGTTCGCCGGCGACCTCTTCCGCATGTACCAGCGCTATGCGGAGTCGAAGGGCTGGCGGGTCGAACTGATCTCGGCGAGCCCGGCGGAGCTCGGCGGCTATAAGGAGGTGGTAGCGTCGGTCACCGGACCCGGCGTGTTCGCGCGGCTGAAGTTCGAGAGCGGCGTCCACCGCGTCCAGCGCGTGCCGGTGACGGAGAGCGGCGGGCGCATCCACACGTCGGCGGCGACCGTGGCGGTGCTGCCCGAGCCGGAGGATGTCGACATCCACATCGACGAGAAGGACCTCCGCATCGACGTCTATCGCTCGTCCGGCCCGGGCGGGCAGTCGGTCAACACGACCGACAGCGCGGTGCGGATCACCCACCTCCCGACCGGCCTCGTCGTCATCCAGCAGGACGAGAAGTCGCAGCACAAGAACAAGGCGAAGGCGCTGAAGGTGCTGCGCACCCGCCTCTACGAGCTGGAGCGCGAGCGGCTTGCCTCCGAACGGGCCGGCGCGCGCAAGTCGATGGTCGGCTCCGGCGACCGCTCCGAACGCATCCGCACCTACAATTACCCGCAGGGGCGGGTGACCGACCACCGCATCAACCTCACCCTTCACCGGCTGCCCGAGATCCTGGAGGGCCATATAGACGAGCTCCTCGACGCCCTCATCGCCGAGGACGAGGCGGAACGTCTGGCCCATCTCGATGAAGGCGCGTGAGGCGCTGACAAAGGCCGCCGAGCGGCTCCGAATGGTCGGGGCGACGCCGCGTTTCGATGCCGAGCTGCTGATGGCTCATGCGCTCGGTACCTCGCGCGAGGAGCTGATCCTGTCCCGTCTCGACGACGAGGCACCGGCTTCGTTCGAAGCGATGGTCGCGCGCCGGGAACGGAGCGAACCGGTCGCCTACATCATCGGCCGGCGGGGCTTCTGGACGATCGACCTCGAGATTGGGCAGGGCGCGCTCATCCCGCGTCCCGACACCGAGACGCTGATCGAGGCGGCGGTCTCCCATTTCGCGGAAAAGGGGCCCCGAACCGTGCTCGATCTCGGCACCGGCCCCGGCACCCTGCTGCTCGCCGCGCTCGATCAATGGCCACAGGCGCGGGGTCTCGGCATCGACATTTCGGAGGCGGCGCTTGCCTATGCCCGCCGCAACGCGGAGCGGCTCGGCCTCGCCGATCGCGCCCTATTCCAATGCGGCGACTGGGCCGAAGGCATAGAAGGACCTTTCGACCTCATCCTCTGCAACCCGCCTTACGTGGACGAACAAGCGACGCTGATGCCAGACGTTGTCGAATGGGAGCCCGAGGAAGCTCTGTTCGCGGCCGAACAGGGCTTGGCCGAATATCGCCGCCTCGCCGAGGCCATCCCGCAGCTGCTCGGCGACGGCCTCGCCTGCGTCGAGATCGGCCTCGGACAAGGGGAGCAAGTGTCGGCAATGTTCGAAGCGGCGGGCCTCCGCGTCTCCGGCCGGCGCGACCTGGCCGGGCACCTGCGCTGTCTCGTCCTGAGCCATTGATCCAGGTCACCATCTTTCCGCTTGGAAATCGGTGCGGCCATAGCTACATAGGGGGCCAGGGACGGGGGTCACTCACAGCGCAGAAGGCGTGAGGCCACCCGTCGCCGACCCCCGATTGCTTAGACGTCTTCGGACTGTCGCAGCGTGAGGTGGCGGAGGCCGCAGCGTGCGGCCGCCTGCCCTTGGGGTCGTGCAGGAATTGCGGCCGGGAGGGGCCCGGTCGACAGAGTGGCTGATATAGGACCACGAAGACGAGGACTTACATTTGATCAACAATCGTCAGGGCGGCCGCAGGCGCGGTCGCGGCGGCGGTCCCCGCTCGCCGAACCAGGGCCCGAACCCCGGTAATCGCCAGGACAATCGCTCGCGCGGCAACGCCGCCCAGCTGCTGGAAAAATACAAGTCGCTCGCCCGCGACGCGCAGCTGCAGGGCGACCGCGTCCAGTCCGAATACTTCCTCCAGTTCGCGGAGCATTATTACCGCGTGCTCAACGAGAACCGCGCCCGCTTCGAGGAGCAGCGCCGCCAACGCGACGATTATTATTCCGACGAGGAAGAGGATCAGGACGAGGCGGTGAATGCCGCCGAGGGCGAGGGCGAGGACGGCGACGAGCGCGAAGCGGCGGAGGAGCGCGAGGAGCGCCCGTTCCGCGGCGATCGCGACGGACGCGGCGACCGGGATCGCGGTGACCGCGAAGCCCGCGGCGATCGGGGAGACCGGGACAGAGGCGGCGACCGGGATCGGGGCGACCGTCCCGACCGTCCGCGCCGCGATTTCCGCAGCGAGCGCAACGGCGAGTTCCGCCAGGAGCGCCGCCCGCGCGAGGACCATCGTGACGAGCGTCCGCGCCGCGAAGGCAATGGTGCCGCGCCGGCCGAGCCCGAGAGCGAGCGGATCGCGCTCGACGTCCTGCCCCCGGCCATCTCGGTGGTCGAAGGCGACGCCGCGCCGAAGACGCCGCGCCGCCGGACCCGCCGCCCCCGCACCGACGAAGGCGAGGCGGAGATCGCGCCCGCGGCCTGAGGGTTCGACAACGGAATAAGAAGAGGCGGCTGCCCACGGGCGGCCGCCTTTTTCTTTGGCGATTACGTAGTTTACAAACCTAACGCCAAACCGCGCGGCCTTTGCCGTAGCCCGGGTGGCGCTTCTCAAACTCATCCATGAACATCAGGCGCGCTTCCGCTAGCCGCTCGCAAGCGGCTGGGGAGTATCCGTAGTCTCCGCCGGTGGCGAGGATGTCGTGCAGCATCAGCATAAACTGCTGATACCGCTCTGCGGGGTCCTTGATGTGCCCATACTCGTCTGTCTCGCGGCCATATTCGTCGCGAGGGACGCTCACTCCGGCTTCTCCGGCACCGGCTTATGCTTCACCAGCTTCCGGACGCGCTCGTCAAAGCGGGCTTCGTCGTCGTCGCACTCTAGCTCGCGCGCGGCTTCCTTGAACTTGTCGAGTTGGGATTTAGGGGATGTCATCTAACTCTCCTTGATCCGACTCTGGCGACACTATCTTCAGGTCGTATCGGCCGCAGAGACGATCCTCCCCCGCCCACTCATACAACGAGACGAGGGGGATCTTGGTCTTTTCGTCGGTATCGTCGCGCGTGTGAAAGGCATCGACACCTAAGAGCGCGGCAGTGGCGAGATGGATGGCGTCTCCCAAGTCCATCATCTTGGCATAGCCGCCTCCCTCGGGCGGTGGCCGGTAGTAACGTCCCCGAATCTCCCGAGCGAGCATCAGGACGTTTGAACTGATTTCCACACTGACCATGTGAACACCATCAAATTGCCCGCGATATGCTGCCTCCTTATCGGCGTGCTCGGGCGCAAGTTTCTCCGGCAGCACTTCCAAATCGGTAATAACGGACGTGGTGATTATGTTCTTCTTCGCCTTGTTTTCGGCAAGAAGCTCGCGCACGGCACGCCGCTTTGTCGCCGTCACCGGTTCCCGGTTTAGGTGCTCGTAGAACATGCACGAGTCCCAATAGTATTTCGGTAGAGCGTCAGCCATTCAGCCACGTGGTATAGTCAACCTCGGGTTTCGCATACCCCGCGAACAAGCCCTCCAGGTCGAATAGGTGCTTCGCCGGCTCCGCGATCCTTTCGATGTCGTGCATGTCCACCTTCATCGGGAAGGGGCTTCCAGAGGAATAGGTCAGTAGCCCCGTGACCCGCACCGCTTTGAAAGCGTAGGCGCCGATCTTATCGCGCATGTGCTCCGGGAAGTGGCATTCGATTTGCTCCGGACCCAGGGACGGGACCACGACAAAACGCCTGTCGCCTTGCAGGTCATCCAGTGCCTTCAATTCTCCTGTCACAGCGCCCTGAGACACGCCGGAAAACCACTCAGGCTCGACGCTTTCGGCCCGGCGACGAGCCGCAACGGAGCGAGCGCTAGCGCCAAAGTCCTCATTAAACACGACGGGATCAGCGGCCCCATTTATCCAGAACCGCTTGTAAGCGTCCTCCTTTGGAGGACGGGCAAGGCCCGCGATCATGTCCGCGGTCTCAGCGTCTATGCGGGGGTCAACGTCGCCGCCGTGGGCTACCCGTTCGAGTTGCGCGATAGACCAACGGAACGCCGGTAACGGATCATAGGCTGGCGCTGTCGGGACCGGTCTAAGACTTATGATGGTCGGATTCCGCTTCTGCGTGTCCGTCACCTCAAAGTCCGTCTTCCGTTTCCCGCTGGCCAGAAATTGCCGCTCCATACGGGAGAACACGGCCAAGAGATTTCCAACCTTGGCAATCCAAGCGTGCGCTAGCACGTTGCCACGATGTCCATCATGGCCCTCCATATAGACGGCAAAATCCCGGTCGGGTGTCCCTTCTGCCAATCTTTGCGCCTCCGGCGCAGATTCTAGGCCGCCGGTGAGTCCGCGTAAAGCAGTCTCTTTCCGATGCGGCTTGGTCCGCCACCGGCTGCGGTGATACGCCCCTGTCGGCGCCGTCTCAGGCGCTGCGCTCGTTAGCTGAAACGTAGGTGAGGCGCTTCCCAACGATCCCCTTCAGCGCCTCTTGGGACCGCTGGCCGTCGTCAAAGCCGTTGGCGATGCGGTGATTATAGCGGAACTCATATTCCGCCAGATAGCGGTGCAGGTGCTGCTCGCCGCAATGCTGGTAAACGCCCTTCATGCCCCGTTTGAAGACGCTGAAATAGCCTTCCACGGTGTTGCTGTGGATCGTGCGATCCTCAAGGTTCACGTATTCCCCGCGACCGTGGGAGGTCGTGCCGTGGCCAGCGAAATGGTCCTTGAGGGTGCGATAGCCGCTATGTTCGTCCGTCATGATCCGCGCTTCGCGGGCAACGTTGTCGAGGACGATCGGCATAAGGGTTTCCGCGTTCACATTGTCGATAACCATGGTGCGGGCGCGGCCACTGTCGCGGTCGACAAGCGCCAGCACCTTCATCTTGTGATGGAACGCGCGCTTGACCGGCGCACCCTTCAGGCGGCCGATGAAGGTCTCATCAACCTCGACAATCCCGCCGTCGCTGCCGAACGGAGCGAGGTCGCCAGACCGCATCGCCTCGCGGATGCGATGCGAGAGAAACCACGCCGAATTATACTGGATTTCGAGGATGCGGCTGAGCTGGTGGGAGCTGATACCCTTCTTGCTGGACATCATCAGATGCACGGCCTGAAGCATGATGTGGAGCGGCAGCTTCGCATCCTCGAACACCGTGCCGACCTTGGCAGTGAACTGCTTGCGGCACTCGCCACACTTCTTCAGGCCGTAGCGGATCGCGCCTTCCGGGCTTTTCTTGCTCGGCTTGCCGCGCACGCCCGCCAGATCATACACGCGACCGCCGACAACGCCGCAATGCGGGCAAACGGTGCCATTCGCCCAAAGCAGGCCTTCGAGATATTCGAAGGCCTTGGCTTCGTCATGAAAGCGGGGCTGAGAGAGGACGGACATCGGCTTGCTCCTTGCCGTCTGTCCTACCCAATTACGATGGGTTTGTCAAATACGTAATCGGCTTTTCTTTGCGGCTGAGGCGATTGACGTGCAGGTGACAATGTAACAGCATACTCCCCGAAAACGAAAACAAGGGGGGGAATTTGATGCGCCGCCTGCTGCTCCTGTCAGCCTGCCTCGCGATGCCGGCCGCGGCGCAGGGGCCGGCGATCTCCCCCGCCGCCCCGAGCGCCCAAGGCGATGTCGCGGTGACGATCTACAACGACAATCTTGCTTTGGTGCAGGATACGCGGCAGCTCGACATCCCCGCCGGCCGCACCCGTCTCGAATTCCCGGACGTCTCGGCGCAGATCCGCGCGGAGACGGTCTCGTTCGCCGCGCCCGACACCGGGATCGTCGAACAGAATTTCGACTATGACCTGCTTTCGCCCGGCAAGCTGATGGAGAAGGCCGTCGGCAAGATCGTAACGATCGTCCGCGTCAATCCCGCGACGGGCGCGGAGACGCGGGAGCAGGCCAGGATCCTGGCGACGAACGGCGGCGTGGTCCTCCAGATCGGCAGCCGTATCGAGGTGCTTCGCGATGACGGCCTGCCCGTCCGCGTCATCTTCGACCAGGTGCCGCCGAACCTGCGCGCGCGGCCAACCCTGTCGGTCACCGTGGAGAGCTCGCGGGCGGGGAGGCGGCCGGCGCGGCTCACCTACCTGACGCCGGGGTTGGGCTGGAAGGCGGACTATGTCGCCCTGTTCGACGAGGCGGCGGGGCGGATCGACGTGCAGGGCTGGATCACGCTCTCGAACAACAGCGGCACGAGCTACGACAATGCGCAGGTCTTGATGGTGGCGGGCGGGCCCAATCAGGAAAATAACGGAAATGGCAATGAAGGCCCGTACCGGCGGCCGCCGCCACCACCCCGCAGCGTCGGCACGGAGAGCGGCAAGCGGGAGCGGCTCGGCGACTATTATCTCTATCCGTTGCGCGAACGTACGACCATCGCGGCCGCCCAGACCAAGCAGGTGAGCTTCCTCGACGTCCGCGGCGCGCAAGCCAGCAAAGGCTACGAGTATCGCGTCGACTGGCTGCAGAACCAGGACAACCCGGCCAGCGCCTCGACCGTCATCAAATTCACGAACAGCCAGAGCGGCGGGGTTGGCGACCAGCTTCCCGCCGGGACGATGCGGGTCTACATCAAGGATTCGCGCGCCGCGCCGCAATTCATCGGCGAGAGCGCGATCGGCCATACGCCAATGGGCTCCGAGCTGGCGATCCGCACCGGCGACGCTTTCGACGTGCAGGTCAAGGCGAACGTCGAGAAGCGCGAGACGATCACGAGCGAGGAATGGGAGCGGACCTCTCGCTATCGGGTGATCGACTCCCGGGGCGGCACCTATACCGTCGAGTCTCAGACGAACCCGGTCTATTCGCGCACGACCATGTCCTATACCCTCACGAATGCCCGGCCGAATCCCGTAACGGTCGATCTCGTCCAGGCGGGGATCGATCGCTCGGCTTGGCATGATACGCGTGTCGTCAGCGAAACCATTCCCGGCGTGCAGCGGTCGAGCGACGAGCGGCTTTATCATGTGACGGTGCCGGCGAACGGCAAGACGGTGGTGACCGCGGTCTTCGACACACGTTACTGACGGTGAGCATGCGGGCCGCCGCCTTGCTCCTGGGACTGGCCTGGACGGCGTCAGCCGCCGCTCAACAGGTCGTCACGTCGCCTGCGCCCGAGGCGGTCTCGGTCACCGTCTATCGCAGCACGACCGTGGGCCCGATAGAGCTACGCTGGCTGGACGGCTACGCGCTCATCACGGAGACGCGGACGATCCACCTGCCCGCCGGCGAGAGCGTCATTCGCTTCGAAGGCGTCGCCGGCAACATTCTTCCCGTCAGCGCGATCGTCCGCGGCCTGCCGCGCGAGGTGACCGAGAAGAATCACGATGCCCGGTTGCTCTCCGCCGGCGCATTGGTCGACGCCTCGCTGGGGCGGCAGGTGCATATCCGGCGCACCGACCGGGCCACCGGCAAGGTGAGCGAAACGGAGGCGATCATCCGCTCGGGGCCGGATGGCATCGTGCTTCAGACGCGCGAGGGGTTCGAGGCGCTGCGCTGCACCGGACTTCCCGAAACCCTGGTCTACGGCGAAACCCCTCCCGGCCTTTCGGCCAAGCCGACGCTTGCCATCACCACTCGCTCGGATGCGCCGGTGACAGCGACGGTGCAGCTTTCCTATCTCGCCGGCCAGTTCGACTGGCGCGCCGATTACGTGGCAACGGTCGCTCCCGACGGTCGCACCCTCGATCTCTTCGCCTGGCTCACGATCGCCAACGCCAATGACGAAAGCTTCCCCGATGCGAGCACCCAGGTGGTCGCGGGGCGGCCAAATCGGGAGGAGGACGAAGGGGATCGCGGCGCCAGTCCGGCCTCACCGGAAATCAGCCTTCATTGCTGGCCCGCCGGCACGACGAGCGATGTGCCGTATCAAGTACCGCCACAGCCCGCGCCGCCAATCGTCTCTATAACTGCAGATGAGATTTCGCTGACCGGCGCCCGGATGCGCCGCGCCAACCTCGAATCCGTTGCCCCGGTGACCGCTCAGCTGGAAGCTCTGGGCGACCTCAAGCTTTACCGAATCCCCCTCCCCGTCACCGTCGCGGCCAATGCCCAGAAGCAGGTGGCGCTATTTCATCTTGAGCATGTCCGGTTTCAGCACCTTTATGCCGCGTCGGTGACCGCTGACGACGTTGACGTCGACGACGACGAGCCGATCCACGCCTCGATTCTGTTGAGATCGAAGAATGTCACAGGGATGGGGCTTGGGCGGCCGCTTCCCTCTGGAAGCGTGGCGGTGTTCGAGCCGGCCGAGGGAAAACCGATGCTCGTGGGCGAGGCGCCGATCGATGACACGCCGGTCGGCCAAGAGCTGGAGATCGACGTCGGAGAAAGCCCGGATGTCTCGATCGTGCACGAGGTGCTGCCCCGTCCTAAGTCACCCGGCAAAGACGAAGACGATCGCCCGGTTCGCCATCAGGTCGTCGTTTCGAATGCCAAGGCCGCTCCGATCGACCTCGAGCTGAGGCTCGATCTCGACGAGGAGGATTCCAGGCTGGCGAAGCCGAGCCACGCGCTCGCCAGGAAAAACGGTGCCCCTCTCTGGCGCGCGCATGTTCCTGCGAACGGAACCGCCCGGCTTGTTTACACGATTGAGGCACGGCCGCCGCGCGACTCCGCCGCCGATCAAAGCGATGGTGGCGGCTAGCGCCGCCTAGTGACGGCCCACGACGCCGAAGCATTTGCTTGCAACGGGCGACGGAAAGACCGACCCTCGCAAATCGCCTGCAAATTGCACGGCGAGTCGGCGCAATCGATAGGGGGGCATCTTGGCAGACAATCCTTCATTTCCAATCGGTACCGCTTCAGTCAGCTGGCTCGACAGTGGAGGCACCGTCCATATTCGTGTCTATTCCACCGACGGTTACAAGGTCAGCGAGCGGTGCTGGGACGGCATGTCGTGGTCGGCGGGCGCGTTCCACCAGGCCGGAGGGCAGGTCTCGGCGACCTGCTGGCAGGGGCATGGGGGGATTTCGATCCGCGTCTATTGCACCTTCCAGGACAAGACCGTCGAATGGTGCTGGGACCCGGGCAGGCCCTGGTACCAGGGCGGCTATACCACCCAGTGACGGCGTCTAGGCCGGCTTGACCGGCCTCGGGCGGTGATTCTCGTCGAGGGCGACGAAGGTGAAGAGGCCTTCGGTGACCTTCTCCTGGCGCGTGCCGCGATCGCGGCTGGCGATCACCTCGATTCGAATCGCGATCGAGGTGCGGCCGATCCGCTCGACCCGCGCATAGACCGAGACGAGGTCCTGGAGGAGGATCGGCGCGATGAACTCCATCGCCTGGATCGCCACCGTCGCGACCGGGCCCTGCGCCTCGCGGGAGGCGACGATGCCGGCGGCAATGTCCATCTGGCTCAGCACCCAGCCGCCGAAGATGTGGCCATTGGCGTTGATGTCGCCCGGCCGCGGCACCACCCGCAGGATCGGTTCGCCTCTTTCCTGCGTCACAAATTGTCTCCCCGGCCGGAAGCGGCCTCGTCGTGGCCGCCGCTGTCGCTGAGAAAGACGAGGCCCATCAAAGCGGTGCCGAGCAGCACCGTCAGCCCGACGCCGAGGCTGGTCGCGATCACCAGGTGGAGCGGCATCGGTGTGCCGGTCAATTTCAGGTAGGCCAAAGCCGCGACCACCGCCAGCAATGCGGCGAGCGCCATCCAGCGCATCGTCTTCCTGTAGCGGAGCCAGGCGCGGTGCTGGCGTTCGAGCTGGCGCGGATCGCGCCGGACGGGGATGGGGTCGGGGCGGGGCATGGCTTCCATTTGGGCCGCCGCCATGGGATCATTCAAGCTGAGTCGGGCAAAAAAGGGAGCCGGCCCCATGACCATCGCCATCATTCTCGAGAAGAAGGGGCACGAGGTCGTCAGCATTTCCGCCGACGCGACCGTGCGCGAGGCGGTCGCCCTGCTGGCCGGGCGGCGAATCGGCGCGGTGCCGGTCACCGACGGCGGTGCGGTCGCCGGCATCTTCTCGGAGCGCGACGTCCTCTATCGCCTCCACAGCGACGGCGCGGAGATCCTCGACTGGCCGGTGCGCAAGGTGATGACCGCGCCCGCCATCACCGCCGAGCCCACCATGCCGGCTTTGGTCGCCTTGTCGCAGATGACGAAGCGGCGAATCCGTCATTTGCCGGTCGTCGAGAACGGACGTCTCACCGGCATCGTCTCGATCGGCGATCTGGTCGCCTATCGCATCCACCGCATCGAGGACGAGGCGGAGGCGATGCGCAGCTACATTCAGAGCGCCTGAGCGGCGACCGACAGCTTCTTTAGACGCGGGGCTGCCAGCCTTTGGCGCGGGTCGCCGTTCTGACGATGCTGAAGACTCCGGTACCACCCGTGATGAAGCTGGCCACAAGGAGAGCTTCCGGCAGTGCGTAGCGCTCGCCGAACGGGTCTTCCGACATCCCTAAGGCCAGCCAGTAAGACACGCTGATCACCGCCAGCGGGCCCAAGTTGAGCAACGCCCAGATAAGCATCCGGTCCGCCAGCACGGCGGCGATGCAGAAGCCCGTCCAGCAGAGGATGAGCGCGACCTGAGCGGCGCCCGGCTCCGGTACGAAAAGCGAAGCGGGAATGATTGCCAGCGAGACCAGGATCGTAATCTTGGCGAAGCTTAATGCTCGCGGGCGGCCCGGGATGGTCATGTCGTTCTCCCTTTGCCTGCTTTAGCCGATCCTTGGTCGGCCTTGAAGTCTGCCTAGGCCGCAGCTTGGGCCGGCGCCGCGCGTCTCCCGAGCGCAAGACCGATGATTTCCTCCGTCAGCGGCCGCGCAAACACGAAGAGAAGCCCCGCATAGAATGCCGCACCCGTTCCGGTGAGAATCGCGAGTCTTGCCTGGACAGGCATCGCCGGCAGCAGGACGTCTAGGCCCGCAACGGCAGCGGCCATCGCAGCGCTGGCCAGCAGCCCCGGAGCGATGGCGCGAACGAGCCCCGCCGGCTTTGCGCCGATCACCGGCAGCGACATGGCGACCGTCGCAGCCGTGAGGATCGGAAAGCCGAACAGCCAGGCGCGGGCGAGGCCGATCGTTCCGAATCGGCTGCCGATCAGGAAGGCGACGGGCATGATCGCGGCTCCGGCGACGGCGACGCGCAACGCCGCGCGCGGGCGGCCGAGCGCGTTGGTCGCGGGCGCGAACAGGATCTGGAGGGCGAGGAAGGGCATCGCCAGCGCGAGGGTGCGCACCAAAGGCACCGTTCCGACATATTTCCCGCCGAGCACCGTCAGCACCACCGGCTCCGCCGTGATCGCGAGCCCGAAATAGAAAGGCAGCGCGATCAGCATGACGAGCCGCACCGTCTTCAGGAATGCGGCCACGACGGCGTCCTGCCGGTCCTGGATTCGCGCATAGGCGGCGAAGGACACTTCGTTGATCGGCGGGATGAACTTGCCGGCGAGGATCTGGGTCAGGAACAGTGAGATCGTGTAGAGGCCGAGCTCGTGCGGCGCCACCAGACGGCCGGCGATGAACACGTCCGCCTGGCTCTGCACGAACCAGAAGCACTGGATCGCCACCATCGCCCCGCCATAGCGGATATGGTGGCCCGCGCCCTTGAAGCGGAAGCTCGGCCATACGAGCGAGCGCGCGACGGCGGTGAGGCCGATGCCGTTGGCCCAGAAAAAGACGAGCGGTGCGGCCACCAGCGTCCAGACCCCCCAGCCGGCGGCGGCGCAGCCGAGCGCCGTCGCGGCGCTGAGCAGGGCGGCGACGAGCGACGCGAGCGCCTGGGCCCGGAAGTCGATCCGGCGGCTCAGCAGGGCCTGGGGCAGGGCGATGAATGGGGTTGCCGCATAGAGCAGCGCCTGGACCTGGAGCAGGGTCTCCACCATCGGCTGGCGGAAATAGGCCGCGGCGAGCGGCGCCAGCAGGATCTGCCCCAGCGCGAGCCCGCCGTTCAGCAGGATGAGCAGCCCGAACATCTGCCGGATTTCGAGCGGCGTCACCTTGTCGCTTCGCACGAGCGCGTTGGCGAAGCCGTAGCCGTTCATCAGGTTGAGGAACATCAGGACGACCTGCGTCATCGCGAACAGGCCGTAATCGGCGGGGTTGAGCAGGCGGATGACGATGAAGGTCGCCGCCCATGTCACGAGCTGCGCGGCGATCTGGCTGCCCGAGCGCCACAACACGGCCCCCCGCACCCGGTGGGTGAGGCCGGCCTCCTCCGCCGCTTCGATCCTCTCTGACGCATTCATGCCGGCGCCGGGCTTAGCGCATGAGGGTTAACCCGATGCTTAGGACCTTCCTGCAAAGATTCCGTCATAAAGGGGGTTGAAAGGCCGGTCCGACCTTTCTAGATGAGCCCTCGCCGACGGGATGGCGCCCTACCGGGTCAGCTAAACCGTTGGTTCTCTTTGAAAAACGAGTCTTCGGGGCCTTGAAGGGCGGCTGCGGCTGCCTATCTTGGCTCCATCGGGTGCGGCCTTCCGGCCGGGTCCGTTTCGGCGCCTTCCGCGGGCGCGGCACCGGTTCGCCGGCTGCCGAAGCCGCGAAAAATCGCTGAAAAAAGCCATTGACGGGCGGATAAGCCGCCCATATATGGCGCCTTCACCGGCGGGGCACGGCTTGCCCGACCCCGTTTGCGTCTTCTTAATCGGTAACCCGGTTGCCCCGATACAAAGGGGTGAGAAGACGCGTCGGCTCTTTGACATTGTCGGTTTAGATGAAGGGACATGTGGGCGGCGGCCCCGGTCGGCGACAACCTCTGGGTGTCGTGGATCGGTAAATTCAAGCCGTTCCAAATGTCTCGTTACATATCCACAGTATATGTGAAGTGCAGGAACGGCTCCCAGAGATGCCGGCTTCCGCTTCGGTTTTCCCCGGAGTGGTTGTCGTACATCAACTTGAGAGTTTGATTCTGGCTCAGAACGAACGCTGGCGGCATGCCTAACACATGCAAGTCGAACGAGACCTTCGGGTCTAGTGGCGCACGGGTGCGTAACGCGTGG
>DATBDY010000025.1:0-1736 GCA_036269695.1 Allosphingosinicella sp.
GACTAAGTCAGCATACGGGGTGTCGGTCACCGTAACAAACCCCATATTGCCGTTCTCGCCGTCGAGCAGACGGCCGGTCAGGGGCTCGTCGACGTATTGAAACCAGTGGCAGCCGACGATGTCGGGATTTGCCGCCGCTGAGCGCAGGTAGGCGGCATAGGCAGGGCCGCGCCGCTCCTCGGCGGCGACATCGAACAGCCCCGGCCAGAATAATCCGGTGTCGGTCGAGTCGAACTGAAACTCGCCGATCAATGCGGGTTTTCGCAAAGCATGAAATCGTGTCCACTCCGCGCCGCCGAGCTCTTCGCGATAGATGTTGAAGCTCACCACGTCACAGTATTTTGCGCACGCAGCCACCGCTTCCGGCGTGCGCGTCTGGAAGCGGCTGCCCAGGTAAAGATGATGCGGGTCGTGGCGCCGGATGGCCTCGGCGACAACCCGAAAATAGGTCTCGGCGAAAAGTCTGTTGAACGCCTGCAGATCCTGGATGACTGCTGGTCTCGCCAGGCTCGCCGCGGATAGGGTCAGGTTCATCTCGCCCAGCCCGGTCCAGGAACCGGTGGTGATGCCCCACTTCGCCGCGAGATTTTCAACCTCCCGGTATTTTTCGCTGAGCTGGGCGATAAACGCGCGCTTGGCCGGGCTCGCCGTCCCGAGCCGAAGCGTCTCCGCCGCGAGTACGTAGCGGAGCCGCGGGTCCGGGGCGTTGCCGACACCCCAGGCCAGCTCATTGTCGACGAAGTACCCGATGAGCCAGGGGTCGCCTTGGTAGGTCGACGCCGCGTTCGATACAATGCCGTCGACGGCCTCGGCGAACGCCGGATCGAACGGATCCGGCACCTTGTCCCACCCGCCGCTTACTCTGGCGTAATTTCCGTATATGTGAATTGGCAGGACATAAGCCAGTTCGCGACGGGCCAGCAATCCCGGCTCGCTCCAATTGCCTATCGTGTTGAAGCCCCAGGCCCGCAGCCGCTTGAGCGCCATATCGCGCCAGAGGGCCAAATAGTCCGGCCCGTATTTTAGCTGCAGATTAGCGGCGTAGAAGTCGAAACTCCGCCCGTGGCCGAAGCGGCGGCCCCGCTCTGCGGGCAGGCTACCGCGTTTATCCGCGTAGCCATAATGCGCGGCCAGCGGACTTCCCGAGCCGGGAAGCTCGGCGAACATGGATTCCCGTCCCTCAACAAAAGTCGCGCCGACATCCGGGCTAACGACGTCGATGCCGAGCGAGAAAAAGCCGTGGCCGTCGGGTGTGACGAGCCACCAACGATCATCCCGTCGCTCCGTGCGAAAGAACCCGGTAGCATCAAAAGCGGGACCCTCCAGCAGCCCGCCGTAGCGATCCAACCTCAGCGCAGGTGGAAGCAGCTCCTGCACCTGCTGTTCCTCCCCAACGCGTGCGCGTTGCAGGTATTCATTTGAGCCTATTTTCCCATCCCAGTCTGCGCGAGTGTATTGCCCGAAGCCGTCGACGATCGACCGATAGACCTCAGGACCGGGATCGGGCCCGCGGATGATGCCGAGATCGCCGAAGATCAGGCCACGTCCTGCTGAGCGCCTGAGCAGGATCAAACGGATTGCTGTCACGTGACGCGGCTCGATCGCGCCCCGCGCTCCGCCGATCACTCGGACGAAGGTGTCGAGCCGGGGAGCCTCCCGGGGCGGCCCCGCAACCATGCCCATCGGTAGGGCGTCGTTGGTCGGCAAGGGCAGGATCAGCACCCCGGCTTCGCCGG
>DATBDY010000026.1:0-2521 GCA_036269695.1 Allosphingosinicella sp.
CGACGCCGACTTTGTCCATCGCCGCCACCATCTCGTCGCCGGTGACGTGAGCGGGCCAGTTCGGCACGTTGTGCCAGGGTCGCTTCGGCGTGTTCGCCTCATAGACGTGAACCTGGGAATCGATAATCGTCATGGGGGCGCTCCTCTTATGGCACGCGAGTTTGGCTGTGGCGGCCGGTTCGTGTCCAGGAGGGCTATCTCAGCTTTTGCTCCCTGCGGAAAGCGGCCAGCCGACCCAGTTGCATAGGGCTTCGCCCATGACGAGCTCGAGATCGCGGCCCTTGAGCCAGGGCAGTTCCTCGGTAAACACGGTCACGCATTGCCGCCAGGAACACGGCATCCGGGTGATGTCGGTGCCCCAGAACATCCGGTCGGGGCCGAACGCGTCGAAGCAGCGGTGCAGGTGCTCATGGAAGCTGCGAAACGGGTAGGCGTCTTCCGCGTAGCCGGGCTGACCGGTCGCCTTGACCGCGATGTTGGGGTATCTGGCCAGCGCCCGCAGCTCGGGCTGGAAGCGATAGGCCGCGTCGCCGCGGCTCGCCGGCGGCACGGCCATGTGATCGACGATCAGCTTGAGCCCGGGGTGACGCTCGGCGATCCGGCCGACCGTCGGCAGGAACAATGCGGCGGCGAGCGCCACCGGGACGCCGGCCCGCTCGGCGGCAGGCCATAGCCAGTCGAGCGTGCCGTCGGTCATCCACTCGCGCTTGTGCCGCTCGTTGAAATAGAAGCGCAGGCCGAGCATACCCGGGCGCTCCTTCCAATGCGCGACGAGGTCGGGGCCTTTCGGGTCGTCGAGATAGAACCATCCCATGATGGCGAAGCGGTCGGGGTAGTTCCGCACCGCTTCGATGGCCAATTCGTTCGAGTCGGGATCCCACAGCACCGGGTGGACCAATGCCCGGTCGACGCCAGCTTCGTCCATCGCGGCGATCGCTTGTTCCGCGGAGAACGGCTCCTGACGATGTTGCGGCGAGGGCGTGCCCTTTTCCCAGAGATGAATCTGGCCATCGACGATCAGCATCCAGCGGCATCCTTTCGATCTGAAGAGCCCGCTCACGCGTCTTTCTGGAGGTGCAAATCCCTCAGCGCGCTCGGAATCTTGTCACCAGCCAACCGCGCCTTATGTCGCGGCGACCGGCACCGGCACCCCGGGCACCTTTACCTTCACCGAGCCCAGGTGGTTGCGGCTGGTGAAGTAGATCGTCTTCCAGTCGTCGCCGCCAAAAGCGAGATTGGTGGTCGCCGGCGCGCCGTGCATGATCCGGCCGAGCTTCCTGCCGGTCTTCTCCATCATCCAGATGCCGCCGGCTCCGCCGCAATAGACGTTCCCTTGGACATCAACCTTCATACCGTCCGGCACGCCCGGCTCGGGGCCGCGCAGATCAGCAAAAATCCGGTCGGTGTGCTTGGCGAGCATGCCGCTCGGCAGCAAGTCGAAGGCGCGGATGTGGCCGCGGCGCGTGTCGTTGATGTAAAGGACGCTCTCGTCGGGCGAGAAGGAAAGCCCGTTCGGCAGTACGAAATCGTCGATCAGCAGGCTCAGCGTGCCGAGATCGGGCGTCACCCGATAGACGCCGGAGAAGGTCAGATCCCACTGCTCCGGGGCGGCGGGGCTGGTCCATGGATCGGTGAAATAGATGCAGCCGTCGGATTTGACGACGACATCGTTCGGCCGGTTCAGCCGGCGCCCCTGAAAGCTGTTGGCGATGACGGTGATGCTGCCGTCGAGCTCCTGACGTGTCACACGGCGGCTGTCATGCTCGCAGGCGATGAGCCGCCCCTGCAGATCGCGGGTCAGGCCGTTGGCGCGGTTGGTCGGTTCCTGGAACAGCGAGACGCCGGCGCCGGGCTGGTACTTCATGCGCCGGTTGTTGTGGATATCGCTGAACAGGAGATAGCCGCCTTCCTTCCACCATAGCGGCCCCTCGGCCGGGCCTTGCGCGCCGCCATAGCCGTCGGCGAGATATTCGATCCGCTCCGAGGCCGAGACGATATGCTCCAACTCCGGCGCGAACTGCTCGATGCGCGGCGACAAGGTGTTGTCGGACATGGGGGCTCCTCCGGTCGAGGCTGCAGGTTTGCCTACACGGCAAAGGACAAGCACAGACTACCCGTGTCGAGGGGCTGTGCCCAGCGGCAGGCATCCGTTTATCCGCGTGGGAGCCAGCGCCGCAATCGGGTGCCGGCGCGGCGCATGTTTCTGGCGTCCCCAACCGGATTCGAACCGGTGTTGCCGCCGTGAAAGGGCAGACCAGCAACTCTTGGGGTTATCCCGAGCTGTCCGCTATTATCGAGCCTGATCCGCAGATTCACTAGATTTCTCGATATTTAACGTCCTATTCTATCCCTCACCATCCCCGACTGTAGCCGGGACACTCACGGGACACTAGAGCATAACCGAGAAATCCAACTATGGCTCGCAGCACGCGATCCGCGCAACTCGAGACCCGCTCGGCGCGGCTGAAGCTCCCCGTCGCGAAGAAGCCGGTCTACGTCCGCATTGGTCCTAAGATCGGGC
>DATBDY010000033.1:0-14712 GCA_036269695.1 Allosphingosinicella sp.
CCTCAAGATAAGTTATCATCGAGCCGTGGAAGACCACCACGTTGATAGGCCGGATGTGGAAGCGGAGTAATCCGTGGAGCTAACCGGTCCTAATTGCTCTGTTCGCGCTTGATGAATCCCACCATCAACGACAGCTTTGGCAAATTGCCGCTGTCGCAGCAGATAATGTGCACGATTTCTAGAAACAGCTTGCCCGCTCGCTTTGCAGCTTGGTGGCCATAGCGTCAGTGACCCACCCGATCCCATACCGAACTCGGCCGTGAAACCTGACAGCGCCGATGGTACTATCGCCTAAGCGATGGAAGAGTAGGTCGTCGCCAGGCTTCATGGCGAGCGGACAAGCTGAGGGTTCCCATCAAAGTACTACTTTGATGGGGTCCCTGAACCCATTCACATTGTCATCCCTCCCCGGAGGGACGAGTCGGTGGCGCGGGATGGAGCAGCCCGGTAGCTCGTCAGGCTCATAACCTGAAGGTCGTAGGTTCAAATCCTACTCCCGCAACCAGCGAAACAGCCCCGCCTCGTGCGGGGCTCTTTCGTTTGTGGTGGGGATGCCCGGATTGGGACCTCGTTCAGCTGGGGCCGCCGCACCGAAGGTGCGGCACATCCTACTCCCGCAGCCCGCCTCTGGCGGGCTTTTTGTTGTCAGCCTCTTGGCTTCCGTCTGGTTTTCGGCTTCATCCCACGCAGAAGCGATCAGCTCGAAAACTGGGGGGATAGAATGCGTCCTTTGCTCGCCACATCATTGCTCGCACTCGTGCTGGCGGCCACCGCCGCCCCCGCGGCATCGCCGCCCGCTTATGCCCCGGTCGATCCGCAGATGCTGAACCGGATCGCCGACGAAGGCTTCAACCACGGCCAGATTTCCCAGACGATCGAATATCTGTCGGACCGGATCGGCGGGCGGATGACCAACTCGCCGGCGATGCGCAAGGCCGAGGCCTGGACCGCGGGCAAGTTCTCGGAATGGGGGCTGCAGAACGTCCACAAGGAAGGATTCGAGTTCGGCCGCGGCTGGTGGATCGAGAGCAGCCATGTCCGCATGGTCGCGCCGCGCCCGCTCGAGCTTCGCGCAATCCCGATCGCCTGGTCGCCGCCGACCGACGGCCCGGTGACGGCACCGATTATCGTCGCCCCGATCCGCACCGAAGCCGATTTCGCCCGCTGGCGCGGCAAGCTGAAGGGGAAGATCGTGCTCACCTCGGCGGCGACCGCGCCGCGCGACGACGTGACGCCCCCCTTCGTCCGGCTGACCGACGCCGACATCGCGAAGCTGGATACCTATCGCCAGCCCGAATTCGATCCCGCGGCGCTTGCGCGTCTCGGCGACCGGGCGGCATTCGCCGCCAAGCTCGACGCCTTCCTCGCCGAGGAGGGGGCAGTGGCGCGCGCCACCATGTCGCGCAGCGACGGCCGCATCGTCCATGGCGAAGGCTCGGGCTTCCGGCCCGGCCAGACGCCGAAGGTGCCGGCGGTGGAGCTGGGCGCCGAGGATTATCGCCGCCTCGCCCGCCTGGCGAAGGACGGCGAGGTGAGCGTCGAGATCGACAATCGCGTCCATTATGACGACAGCGATTCCAACGCGTACAACGTCATCGCCGACATCCCGGGCACTGATCCCAAGGCCGGCTATGTGATGGCCGGCGCCCACCTCGATTCCTGGGTGGCGGGCGACGGGGCCGCCGACAATGGCGCCGGCAGCGCGGTGGTGATGGAAGCCGCGCGGATCCTCGCCAGCCTGCACGTCCGGCCCAAGCGGACGATTCGCTTCGCGCTCTGGGCGGGCGAGGAGGAGGGGCTGCTCGGCTCCTATGCCTATGTCGACTCGCATCTCGCCCGGCGGCCGCAGAACGCGCTGTCGACCCGCTACGGCCCTTATTATGGCGGCGAGACCTTCCCGATCGCGCCGCAGCCGGGCTTCAACGACCTCGCCGCTTATTTCAACCTCGACAACGGCTCGGGGAAGATCCGCGGCATCTACACCGAGGGCAATTTCGCGGTCGCGCCGATCTTCCACCAATGGCTGGCGCCGTTCGCCAGCCTCGGCGCGGACAATGTCGTCGCGCGGCCGACCGGATCGACCGACCATGTCTTCATGGTCCGGCTCGGCCTTCCCGCCTTCCAGTTCATCCAGGACCCGCTCGATTACGAAAGCCGCGTCCACCACACCGACCTCGACACGTTCGATCATCTGCGGATCGATGACATGCGCCAGGCGGCGGTGGTGATGGCGGCGATGCTGCTCGACGCCGCCGATGCTGACGCGCCACTGCCGCGCAACGTGGTTCCGACCCAGCCGCAGGCGACCGATCCCTATCATGGCGAGGAGCCGCAGGCGCCCGGCCGCGGCTGAGGCGCATCTCGTTGCGTGGCCCGGCGCCAAGCCGGGTTGTGATTCGTACCCAGCCGTGCTTCATTCCCCATCCGAAACAGGGGAGGACCGACCATGGCCACCAATCCCACCGACGGAACCAGCCGCTCGATTGTCGACCGCGTCCGGAACATCCTCACCAAGCCCAAGCTCGAATGGCCGGTGATCGACGCCGAACCGACCACCATCGCCGACATCTACCGCAATTATGTCGTGATCCTCGCCGCGATCCCGGCAATCTGCTCGGCGATCGGCCTATTCCTGATGGGGAACGGCTTCTTCCACTTTTCCGCGAGCTATATCATCGGCCAGGCAGTCCTCAGCTATGTGCTGACGCTGGTCGGCGTCTATATCTTCGCGCTCATTCTCGAGGCTCTGGCGCCCAGCTTCGGCGGGACGAAGGACCGGGTGAAGGCTTTCAAGCTCGCCGCTTATTCGTGGACGGCGGCGTGGGTCGCCGGCGTTCTCATGATCATCCCGCTGCTCGGAATTCTGGTCTTGCTTGCCGCCCTCTACGGCTTCTACCTTCTCTATCTCGGCGTGCCGGTGCTGATGAAGGTGCCGGAGGACAAGTCGGCGGTCTATACGATCGCCGCGGTCGTCGCGATGATCATCATCTACTTCCTGATCTCCATCATTACGTCCCGGATCATGTGGGCGATGATGCCGCCGGTGAGCACCATCAGCATCGCTTATCCCGGCTGAAGTTCAGCCAGGATGCGCTCCACGAGGGCGAGGTCCGCGGGCTTGTCGACGTCGATCGCCGCTTCCGCATAGGGCAGGACCACGGCCTTCGCGCTGAGCCCGAGCTTGCGGCCGATCCGGGTCGCGGCGCCCTGCAGGGTCAGCGTTCGGGTGAGGGCGCCGGTCAGGATTGAGGGGCCGAGGAAAGCGAGCAGGCGCCACGCTTTCTTGCGGTCGCGCTCGATCCCGGTCCAGAGGTCTAGGGCCGCGACGGCCCGCGCATTCGCCAGCGCGAACAGGTTGGCGCCGCTATACTGGCCGCCGCGCGCCTTCAGCCAGGTGCGCTTCGTCTCCGGCCATGCCGCCTCGACCGTCTGCCGCTCGACCATGGCGAAGGCGACGTCCGCACCGCCGCTATCTGCGAGGAAGCGCTCCACGATGTCCGGCGTTAGCAGGGCATGATCGGCCGTGGTGACGAGGAGCGGCCACGGCGCGTCGGCGCTGCCGGCCGCGGCGCGGATGCTGGCCGCGATTGTGTCGCCCGAGGCCGTCCAGCGGATGCGCGGTTCCTCGCCCAGCCATGGAGGCGCCTCGGACCGAAGCCGCTCCGGTGCCTGCGTCAGCACCAGGATGCGGCCCACCGAGGGTGCGGCGAGCAAAGTCCGCGCCACCCGCGCGATCATCGGCTCGCCGGCGACCGGGATCAGCGCCTTGGCGGCGACTCCCCGGCTGCGCGCGAAGCCGCTTTCGCCCGGCCGTTCGCCCGCCAGCAGGATCGCCGTCCATTCGCCCATCACGCGCGCCTTGCTCCGCGGCCGTGCACTTCCTAAGCGCCTAGCGCGCCGCAACCCTTCCCCACAACCGCCGGAGCCATGACGATCGACAAAGCCGTGATCCTGAGCGCCGGCAAAGGCTCGCGCCTGCTGCCGCTGACTGCGGACCGGCCCAAATGCCTGATCGCGCTCAGCGGGAAGACCTTGCTCGACTGGCAGCTCGATGTCCTGCAGGCGGGCGGGATCGCGGAGATCGTCGTCGTCACCGGCTTTCGCGATCATCTGGTCGACGAAGTGGCGGCGCGGCGGGGCGGCGTGCGGACCCTGTTCAACCCCTTCTACCATGTCGCCGACAATCTCGGCTCCGTGTGGATGGCGCGCGCCGAGTTCGACCGCGACCTGCTCCTGCTCAACGGCGATACGCTCGTCTCGCAGCCTCTGCTCAAGCGGGTGCTGGACGCGGAGACGGGGCCGATCGCCATCACCGTCGACGAGAAGGCGGATTACGATGCTGACGATATGAAGGTGCTGCGCGACGGCGACCGGTTGGTCCGCATCGGCAAGGCGCTCGATCCCGGCCAATACAATGCGGAATCCATCGGCCTTCTCGCCTTTCGAGGCGAGGGGCCGCGCCTGTTCGTCGATCAGGTGGAGCGAATGATGCGCTCTTCCGAGGGCACGCGTCGCTGGTATCTGCGCGCGATCGATGCGCTGGCGCAGGCCGGCGCCGACGTGCGCACCGTCTCGATCCGCGGTGAGGAATGGCAGGAGGTCGACTTCCCCGAAGACGTCGACAAAGCAGAAGCGCTTACCGCCCGCTGGGCCAGAGGCTCCTGAGCCAGGCGCTCAGCGCATCGACCTGCGTTTCGTCGAGCGCCACCGCCTCACCCAGCGCCGGAACCTTCGGCCAGCCCCTATCCGCGACGGTGACGCCGCAGGCGCTCCGCTCACCTTCGTAGCGGGGGATGACGTGGAAGTGGACGTGAGGGTCCACCATCATCAGCATCAAATAGTTGATCCTGAGGTAGCCGACTGCCTCAGCCAACACGCGCTCGATATCCCGAATGGCAAGCTGCAGCTCGGCGAACGCGGCTGCATCCAGATCCGAAAAAGCGGTCGCCTCTTCCTTGGCGGCGAGGATGAGGCTGCCGAGCGTCGGCTGGGCCGGCCGCAGCAGCACCACCCAGTGCGCATATTCGGCAATCAACGTGGCCGGGTAGCCGAAGCGACGGATCGTTTCGTTCACTCTGTCCTCCTCACGACAGCCAGGAGACGACAGGCCGCCCCTGCGACCGCGCGATCAGGGCCTGGACAAGCTGAACGACATGGACGAGCAGCGACAGCAAGGTCCAGATCGAGACGGCGACGATTCCCCAGTCGGGCCGCCGGACGATCAGGAAGGCGAGCAGGATCACCATGTTCGGATTGCGCCGGGCGGTGATCAGCCGGAACCAGCTGTCGAAGCGGCGCCAGACGTGGATGTGGATGCGGAAGAGGGCGATGAACGCGCCCTCGATCAGCCGCTGCACCACATAGCCGCCGATGATGATGGCCAGTGTCCACCAGAAGACGGGCGGTGCAAGAGGCCGGCCATAGGGAATGAGGCCCACGGCCCAGGCCCACCACCAGAAGGGCGGGTGGACGAGATCGATGCCGTGATCGAACGCCTCGCCCCATTTGGACGCGGTGATCGTGCAGCGGGCGAGCTTCCCGTCGACCGTGTCGAGGACCATGAAGACGAGCCCGGCGGCGAGCCCCGGCCAATACCAGCCGCGCCAGAACAACCAGGTCGCCAGCACGCAAAAGAGCGCGCCGATCAGGGTCACCTGGTTCGGCGTCACGCCGATCCGGGCCGCCCAGCGGGTCAGCACCAGCGCCCATTCGGGCCAGAGATATTTGGTGAGCAGATCGGTGACGCCTTTGTAGGCGCCGAAATAGCTCGCCCGCTCCAGCGCCGGCACGGTTTCCGGCGTCAGGCGGCCCATGAACGGCCGCTCGCGCTTGCGCAGCTCGTTGTTCTCGACGCCGCCGCTCTCCTCCCAGGCGATCAGCGTCAGCCTGCACGAATCGTCGAGCGGCCGGCGCTCCTTCATCGCCAGCATCATGCGCAGGCGGGTGTCGAGGTCGCCGACGTTGGCGAGCACCGGAACGTCGCCGAGCGTGACCACATGGTCCGGCCGCTCCGCCACGAAGGCGAGCCAAGCCGGATCAAAGACGAAATCGAGATTGGCGACGAGGGCGGCGGCGCCCGGGCCTTCGGCGAAGTCGATCCCCTGCCGCGCCGCGATCCGCGCCAGCCGCTGGCGCGGCGTCAGATCCCAGAGGCGGGTCTGGTTCGTGCCCGCGGGCAGGACGGCCGTCATCGGGCGAAGAACCGCGCTTCCAGCTCCCCCGTCAGCGCCCCCGCCAGCACCGCCTCCTTCGCCCAGCCGAGCTCGTCCGCCAGATAGCGGTCCGATGCGAGATGCGGCACCGCTGCGCGAATATGAGCGCGCGCCGTTTCGATGGCCGGTGACGAGGGGAGCGGTGCGTGGAAATCGAGTCCTTGCGCCCCCGCCAGCAGCTCGATGCCGACCACGCCCGCCGCATTGCCGGCGATCCGCCGCGCCTTGGTCGCCGCGTGGGTGGCCATCGAGACGTGATCCTCCTGGCCGGCAGAGGTCGGGATCGTGTCGACGCTCGCCGGAAAAGCGAGGCTCTTATTCTCCGACACCAAGGCGGCGGCGGTCACCTGGGCGATCATGAAGCCGGAATTGACGCCGCTGTCGCGCACCAGGAAGGGCGGCAGGCCGCTCATCTTCGGATCGACCAGCACCGCCGTGCGGCGCTCCGAGATCGAGCCGATCTCGCAGAGCGCGATCGCCAGCATGTCGGCCGCGAAGGCGACCGGCTCGGCATGGAAATTGCCGCCGGACAAAGCCTCCTCGCCGAACAGCAGCGGATTGTCGGTCGCGGCATTGGCCTCGATCTCCAGCGTCCGCGCCGCCTGCGCGAGCAGATCGAGGCAGGCGCCCATCACCTGCGGCTGGCAGCGGAAGCTGTAGGGGTCCTGCACCTTCGGGCAATCGTCGTGCGAATGGCGGATCTCGCTGTCGGCTAGCAGGTCCCTGAGCGCCGCCGCCGCGGCGATCTGCCCCGGCTGGCCGCGCGCCGCGTGGATGCGCGGATCGAAGGCAGCGTCGGTGCCCTTGAGCGCGTCGACCGACATGGCGCCGGCGAGGATGGCTGCGGCGAAGACGCGCTCGGCGGTGAACAGAACGTCGAGCGCAATGGCGGTGGAGACCTGCGTGCCGTTGATCAGCGCGAGGCCTTCCTTGGGGCCGAGCACGAGCGGCTCCAGTCCGAGCCTTGCCAGCGCCTCGGCGGCGGGAAGTCTTTCGCCGGCCAGCAGCATCGCGCCCTCGCCGATCAGAGGGGCGGCGAGGTGGGCGAGGGGCGCGAGATCGCCGGAGGCGCCGACCGAGCCTTGGGAAGGAATGATGGGCAACGCATCGGCGTCAAAGAAAGCCAGCAGCCGTTCCACGATCAGCGGCCGCACGCCCGAATGGCCGCGGCCGAGACCGATCGCCTTCAGTGCCAGGATCAGCCGGACGATATGCGGCGGCAGTGGTTCGCCCAGGCCGCAGGCGTGCGAGAGGATGAGGTTGCGCTGCAGGTCCTCCAGCCGGTCCGACGCGATCCGCGTCTGGGCGAGGAGGCCGAAGCCGGTGTTGACGCCGTAGACCGTGCGGCCGCCGGCGAGGATGCGGCCGACATTCTGGGCAGCCTCGGCGATGTCCCCCCAGGCCGGATCCACAAGCGCGACCGGCACACCGTTCCAGATGTCGCGGAGTTCCGCGAGCGTCACCGCGCCGGGATTGAGAGCGACCCTATCCATCTTCACCCGTCATTCCCGCGCAAGCGGGAATCCAGTGCTGCCTCGTCTGCATCACGGAGCTGGAGGCCCCGCTCTGGATTCCCGCTTTCGCGGGAATGACGGGAAAGGGCAAGGCGGCTGCCGACAGGCCTCAGCCGCGCACCATCGGCAGGTCGAGGCCCTGCTCGCGGGCGCAGGCGATGGCGTCTTCATAGCCCGCATCGGCATGGCGCATGACACCGCTTGCCGGGTCGTTCCACAGCACCCGTGCGAGCCGCCGCGCCGCCGCTGCCGTTCCGTCGGCGACGATCACCATGCCGGCATGCTGCGAATAGCCCATGCCGACGCCCCCGCCATGGTGAAGCGACACCCAGGTGGCGCCCGAGGCGGTGTTGAGCAAAGCGTTGAGCAAAGGCCAATCGGAGACGGCGTCGGATCCGTCATTCATCGCCTCGGTCTCCCGATTGGGGCTGGCGACCGAGCCGCTGTCGAGATGGTCGCGGCCGATCACGACCGGCGCCTTCAATTCGCCGCGCGCCACCATCTCGTTGAAGGCGAGGCCGAGCCGGTGGCGCTGGCCGAGCCCGACCCAGCAGATCCGTGCCGGCAGGCCCTGGAACGCGATCCGCTCGCGCGCCATGTCGAGCCAGCGGTGGAGATGCGGATCGTCGGGGATCAGCTCCTTAACCTTGGCGTCGGTGCGGTAGATGTCCTCGGGATCGCCGGAGAGCGCCGCCCAGCGGAACGGCCCGATGCCGCGGCAGAACAGCGGCCGCACGTAAGCGGGCACAAATCCCGGAAACTCGAAGGCGTGGGTGACGCCCTCGTCATAGGCGACCTGGCGGATGTTGTTGCCATAGTCGAAGGTCGGAACGCCCATCGCGCGGAAGGCGAGCATCGCCTCGACATGAACCGCCATCGAGGCGCGGGCGGCATCCTCCACCGCCTTGGGGTCGCGCTCGCGCCGCTCCATCCATTCGGCCACCGTCCAGCCGATCGGCAGGTAGCCGTTGACCGGATCGTGCGCCGAGGTCTGGTCGGTCAGCGCGTCGGGCCGGATGCCGCGGCGGACCATTTCGGGCAGGATCTCGGCGGCATTGCCGAGCAGGCCGACGGAAATCGGCTCCCCGGCGGTGCGGATGATCTCCAACGCCTCGTCGAGGCTGGCGGCGCGCCGGTCGAGATAGCGCGTCTCGAGCCTCTTCTCGATCCGGCTTTCCTGGCATTCGATGGCGAGGCAATGGGCGCCGGCCATCACCGCCGCGAGCGGCTGGGCGCCGCCCATGCCGCCGAGCCCCGCGGTCAGGATCCAGCGGCCCTTCAAATCGCCGCCATAATGCTGGCGGCCCATCTCCACGAAGGTCTCGTACGTGCCCTGGACGATGCCCTGCGTGCCGATGTAGATCCACGAGCCGGCCGTCATCTGGCCGTACATCATCAGCCCCTTGCGATCCAATTCGTGGAAATGCTCCCACGTCGCCCATTTCGGCACCAGGTTCGAATTGGCGATGAGCACGCGCGGGGCGTCGGGATGGGTGCGGAAGACGCCGACCGGCTTGCCGGATTGGACGAGCAGGGTCTCATCGTTCTCGAGCCGCTCCAGCGTCTCGACGATCCTGTCATAGCTCTCCCAGTCGCGCGCGGCGCGGCCGATGCCGCCATAGACAACCAGCTCCTCCGGCGCCTCGGCGACGCGGGCGTCGAGATTGTTCTGGAGCATCCGGACAGCGGCCTCGGTCAGCCAGCTCTTCGCCACCTTGTCGGGCCCGGTGCGGGCGCGGATCGAACGGCTGTTGTCGCGTCGTGAGAGCATGACCCAAGAACCTCCGTTCGCCCTGAGCTTGTCGAAGGGCTTTCCTTCCTTTCAGGCGGTAGGAAAAGGACAGGGCTTCGACAAGCTCAGCCCGAACGGGATATGGGAATCAAACGTCCGCATCCTCACCAGCCACGATCCGCCGCTCGGGGCCAGGCAGGCCGACCCAATAGGCAAGCTCGGCCGGCCGGCTTACCCGCCAGACGCAGAGGTCGGCCGCCTTGCCGGTGGAGACGGTGCCGATCTCCCGCTCCAGGCCGAGCGCCTTGGCAGCGTTGACCGTCATCCCCGCGAGCGCCTCCTCCGGCGTCAGGCCAAAGAGGGTGCACGCCATGCTCATCATCAGGGTGGGCGAGAGGACCGGGGAGGTGCCGGGGTTACAGTCCGTCGCCACCGCCATCGGCACGCCGTAGCTCCGCAGCAGCTCGACCGGAGGCTTTCGCGTCTCGCGCAGCGCGTAGAATGCGCCGGGGAGCAGGACGGCGACCATTCCTGCCTGCGCCATCGCCTCCACGGCGCGCTCGTCGGCATATTCCAGATGATCCGCCGAGAGCGCGTTGAACTCCGCCGCCAGCGCCGCGCCGCCGAGATTGCTGAGCTGCTCGGCATGGAGCTTCACCCTGAGGCCGTGCGCCTCGGCCGCCTCGAACAGCCGCCCGATCTCCTCCGGCGTGAAGCCGATCCCCTCGCAAAAGCCGTCGACCGCCCGCGCGAGGCCGGCATGGGCGATCGTGGGGATCATCTCGTCGAGAACCATGTCGACATAGGTCTCGCGATCGTCGCGATGCTCGGGGGGCAAAGCGTGGAGGGCGAGAAGAGTGGGCACCACCCGCACGGCCTCGCTCGCGCCCAGCGCCTTGGCCGCTTCCAGCATCTTCACCTCGGTCGGCGTGTCGAGGCCGTAGCCGGACTTGATCTCGACCGAGGTGGCGCCGCCCGCCATCAGCGCCCGCAGCCGTGGCCGCGCCTGCTCGATCAATTCCTCGCGCGAGGCGAGCCGCGTCGCCTTCACCGTCGAGACGATCCCGCCGCCGGCCTGCGCGATCTGCTCATAAGTCGCGCCGTGCAGCCTCTGCTCGAACTCGCCGGCGCGGTTGCCGCCGAAGACCAGGTGGGTGTGGCAGTCGATCAGCCCCGGCGTCACCCAGGCGCCGCCCAGCGGCTCGACTCGCGCGGCGCGATAGCCGGCGAGATCGATCCTCCGCCCCACGCGGACGATTCGCCCGTCCTGGATGCCGATCGCGCCGTCCTCGATCACGCCGAAGGCACCCGGCACAGCCCGGTCCATGGTGGCGACGTTGCAGTTGGTCAGCAGCCGGTCCCACATGGGTCGCTTCTTAAGACTCCGGCGGTATAAGGCAAAGGATGAGCTGGAAGTCGGTCGCCGATCTGCTCGGTGGGGAAGGCGAAGTGGCGCTGCTCGGCGCGCCGCTGGAAGCGGGCTCGGTGACGCCGGGCCGCTGCGATCTCGCCCCGGGCGCGGTGCGGCGCGCGCTCGCGCGCACCAGCACCTACAATATCGACACAGGCCAGGATCTCGGCGTGCCGGTGCACGAACTCGGCGACCTGCCGGTCACCGGCGTCTCGCCGGCGGAGGCCTTCGAGCCGATCCACTCGGCCGTCGTGGCGGCCACCAAGCGCCACCGCCTCACGCTGCTGCTGGGCGGCAACAATGCGATCACCCGGCCCGCCGCCCACGGGCTTGGCGTGCCGCTGGAGAGCGTCGGCCTGATCACGCTCGATGCGCATTTCGACATGCGCGAGACCGACCAGGGGCCGATGAACGGCAATCCGGTGCGCTGCCTGCTCGAGGATGGGCTGCCCGGCTGGAACATCTGCCAGATCGGCCTCGCGCCCTGGGCGAACACCGCCAAGATGCACCGCGACGCGCAGGCGGCCGGGATCGGCATCTTCACCCTCGCCGACTGCCGGACCCACGGCATCGACAAGGTGCTCGACGACGTGCTCGCCCGCCTCGCCCATCGCGAAGCGCTGATCGTCGACTTCGACATCGACGTGATCGACCGCGCCCAATGCCCCGGCGCCCCGGGTGCCCGGCCCGGCGGCATGGACGCCGAGATGTTCTTCGCCGCGGCGCGCCGGCTCGGCGCGGAGCCGCGGGTGAGCCTCGTCGACCTCACCGAATTCGATCCGGGTCTGGACGTCTCCGATTCAACGGCTCTCGTCGCCGCGCGCTGGGCGACGGAGGTCCTGGCGGGCTTCTCGCGCCGCTAACCGCTTGTTTCCCGGCGCCCGACGCGTCAGGGAAGGGCGATGATCGAGGCGGACCAGGATCTGGTGCAGGATTTCCGGCAGGCGATGCGACGCGTCGCCTCGACCGTGAACGTCATCACCATCTGCGTCGGCGGCACGCCGATGGGCATCACCGCCACCGCCATGTCGTCGATCTCCGTGGATCCGCCGAGCCTGCTGGTGTGCATCAACCGGACGTCCACGATGCACGGCTCGATGGAGGACGTGTCGCACTTCCGGGTCAACGTGCTGCACCGCGACCAGGAGGAAATGGCGCGCATGTTCGCCGACCGCAGGCATCAGGCGCTGCGCTTCTCGGAAGGATGGACGGTCGACTGCGAGCGCCCGCCCCGTCTCGTCGACGCGCAGGCGTCCCTGCTCTGCCGGCGGATCGACCACCACCGGTTCGGCACGCATTCGATCTTCATCGGCCAGGTCGAGGAGGTGGTTGTGCGGGACGAGGTGGCGCCGCTCGTCTACCTCGACGGCAAGTACGGCGGCGCGGCTTAGATCGCATCTGTACCACAGCGGCTAAGCGAAGGCCGCAGGACGACGCCAAGTCGGATATCGCGGCCTGCTGAAAGCGATTGAAAGACCTCCATGTTCGTAATCGAGGACCATATCCACTGCGACTGGATCGGAGAATATCCGGACCGGGCAGCAGCGGTTGCCGCACTTCGACACCTGGCCGAGACGCCGTGGGACGAACCGCCGAACCGAGCGCCCTGAATGAGCTGGCGAACCTGTGGGCGCGAGTACACGCTGGTGGAATACGACACGACAACCACGCCTTGGAGCGTGCTTCAGACGATACCGGCGCTCGACATCTCGCCCGAGGAGACTTGCTGGCTGTTGTGAAGATCCGTTCCCCGGCGAAAGCCGGGGTCCAGATCTAAGTGTGTAACTGGGCCCCGGCTTTCGCCGGGGAGCAATTCAGCGGGTGTGACGAACCAACTCAGCCGCGGATGAAGGCTTCGAGTTGCTCGTAGGCCTCGTCGTCGGTGATCTGCCGGGGCGGGTGCTTGCAGAAGTAAGCGGCCGCCGGATAGACCGGCCCGGAAATGCCCCGGTCCTTGGCCAGCTTGGCGCAGCGGATCATGTCGATGGCAACGCCGGCGCTGTTCGGGCTGTCCTCGACCGACAGGCGCAGCTCGATGTTCATCGGCACGCCGCCGAACAGCTGGCCTTCCATGCGCAGGAAGCAGACCTTGTTGTCGTTCTGCCACGCGACATAGTCGGACGGACCGACATGGATGTTCTCGTCGTCGAGCCGGTGCTCGGCGACCGACTGGACCGCCTCGGTCTTCGAAATCTTCTTCGATTTCAGCCGGGTGCGGTTCGCCATGTTGAGGAAATCGGTATTGCCGCCGGTGTTGAGCTGGTAGGTCCGGTCGAGCTTGACGCCGCGCTTGTGGAACAGGTCGGTCAGCACGCGGTGGACGATGGTCGCGCCGAGCTGTGCCTTGATATCGTCGCCGATGATCGGCACGCCGGCATCCTCGAAGCGCTTCGCCCATTTCTCATCGCTGGCGATGAACACCGGCATGTTGTTGACCAGGGCGACTCCCGCATCGAGCGCGCATTCGGCGTAGAATTCCGTCGCTTCCTGGCTACCAACCGGCAGATAGTTGAGGAGCACGTCGGTCTCGGTCTCCTTGAGCCGGCGGACGACGTCGTCCTTCGAAGGCTCGGGCAGGTCGGCGAGCAGGAAGGTGCGGTGGTCCGGCCACTCCGCCATATGGTCCGAATAGCCGTCGAGGATCCGGCCCATTTCGACCACCGCGCCGCTGGGTTTGACGTGGTCGCAGAAGATGGCCGTGCAATTCGGCTTCTCGAAGATCGCCTCGGAAACGTCCTTGCCGACCTTGCGCCGGTCGACGTCCCACGCCGCGACGACCTTGATATCGCGCGGGCGATAGCCGCCGAGGTCCCAATGCATGAGACCGATCTGCTCGTTGGCACCGCCATTCTGGTAATGGGCGATGCCCTGGACGAGCGAGGAGGCGCAGTTGCCCACGCCGACGATGGCGATGTTGATCGCCTTGGGATCGTGGAGGCTCATCAGGCTACTGCCGCCTGTCGCCGCGCGGGCGCGTAACGTTCGATCATCTCAGCACAAAAATCCGCAAATTGGTTGGGGTCTATTGGCGCGCTCGTATGGTGAGGCGCAAGCCCTAAATGCTCGGGCGTGAAGCAGAATGTAACCGTGATGTTAAAATCCTGCAATGTTTCCATCTGCCGGTCGAACCAGCCGAGCGCGTCCTCCCGAAAGCGGTCGGCCCAGCTGAGACCCGTCCTGAGATGGGTCACGCCGAGCCGCTTAAGCCATTTGGCGGCCTCGTCAAGCCGCGGGTCCCGATAATGGAACCATTGCATGATGCCCATATCGGGCGTGTGGCGGGCGAAATGCTCGAGCGCGGCCTTGGGCGTGCCGTCCTCGCGGATCAGCCCCATGTAGAAATGGCGGTAATAGCTCGATCCCTCCGCCTCGCGGTGGCGGGTCGTCGCGCCCCAGCTCCTGGGCAGGTCGAACAGGCTGTACCAGAAGATTCGCGGCACCCGGCCGACCAGCAATTCGGCGGTCCTGTCGACCCCGAACACCTGCACCTCCTCGGCGCCGAAGCTGCCGACGCCGACCTCGGTCGCCCAGACTTCGTGGTTCGGCGCCACCGCCTCGATCTCGGCGATCCGGTCCGGCCATTCGTCGATCGGCCACAAATTCCAGTCGAGCGGAAAGCCGTGGACGGCGATCACGTCGACATGGTCGAGGACGCCCTGGCCGTCGAGCCGGCGGATGAAATGGGGGTCGATCGGCGAGATGCCGCCGAGCACCTTTTTGACCTCGGGATTGACCGCCGTCACCGCCTTCGAGGCCGCTTTCACGGTGTCGGCGTAAAGCGACCATTCGGGGTCGAGCTCCGGGTCCCAATGCGATTTGTTGTTGGGCTCGTTCCAGAGCATC
>DATBDY010000042.1:0-91901 GCA_036269695.1 Allosphingosinicella sp.
CCACGTCGGAGACGGTGATCGCATTGCCGCCGCCGCTGCTGAAGGTGATCGACGTGTCTTCGTCGCTCGTCTGTCCGGCGGGTACATGGTTGACCGGCGCGTCGTTCACGGCCGTGATGTTCACGGTCACCGAGTGGGCGGTCAAATTGTTCGAGCCCACGACGGTGCCCTGGCCATGCCCCGGAGCCCCGTCGTCGAAGCCGTAGAGCAAGGTTACCGACGCCGGCGGCGTGTCGGACGTATTGGTATATTGGAGGTGCTGCAGCACCTCGTTGACCAGAGCCGTTGTCGCGATCGTGCCCGTGCTGGTGAAGCTGATGTCGAAGACGCCGCCGGCCTGCGTCAGCGTCGCGAAAGTCTGGCCGCCCACCTGCAGATTGTTTCCGCTGACGGTAAAGCTCGCGCCGGTCAGGTTGAAGGCGAACGTGTCCTCGGCATTCGGCGTGGCGCGGTTGATGATGAACGTGGCGCCGGCATAATCGCCATTGCCACCGTTCAGCGCGTCGAGATCGACGTCGCTGACCGTCAGTCCGCTGTTGAGCGTGACCGCCGTCTGCTCGGTCTCCGTGACCGGCGAGGAGGTCGAAAGGACCGGCCCATCGTTGATCGGATCGACGGTGATGGTCACCGTCGCGATGTTGCCGTCGAGCGAGCCGTCATTGACCTTGTAGGTGAAGGTGTCGGTGCCGTTGAAATTGGCGGCGGGCGTATAGTCGAAGCTGCCGTCCGCGTGGAGCGTGAAGGAAGAGGCATGGCTCGGCCCGGCGACGAGGCTCGCGGTCAGCGACGTGTGCGCCGTGTCGATGTCGGTGTCGTTGGCGAGCACGCCGCTGGCGGCGTTGACCGAAAGCGGATTGTCCTCGTTCGTGCTGTAGCCGTCGTCGGTCGCAACCGGCGCGTCGTTCACCGCGGTGACGTCGATGGTCATCGTCGCGGCGGACGAGGTGTCGTGGCCGTTGCTCGCGGTGCCGCCGTCGTCCTGCACTTCGAACTGGAAGCTCGCATAGGCGCTGCCGTTGGCGTCGGCGGCGGGGGTGAAGACGAGCTTGCCGGCGGTAATGTCGGCAACCGAAACCGAGTCGCCAGCGCCGACCGCGACGCCGTTGTCGGTCAGCATCCCCGCTCCGGGCACGGAGACGATCTTGACCGCCGCCAGTGCATTGGCGGGGCTGTCGTTCGGATCCGAGAAGGGGAAGTCCGAAGCCTGGAAGACATAGGCCGTGTCTTCGGTCGCGGTGACGGTGTGGTCCGCCGTCGCCGGCACATCGTTCACCGAATTGACCGTGATCGCGATGTCGCTGCTGCTGCTGGTCGCCGCGCCCGAGCCGGTGGCGACGGTGGCGCCGAACTGGTCGGTCGCCGTGAAGTGGATCGTGTCCGATCCATTGTAATTGGCGTTGCCTACATACCTGGCCGTTGCCAGCGCGGCATTGATGTCGGCGAGCGTGCCGTGGAACGTCATGCTCGCATCCGCCGTGCCGTCGCTGCCGCCGGTGAAGGTGAGGCCGGTGGTCGTCGTCAGCGTCAGCGTGCCCTGCAGCGCCGACAACGTCACCTCATAGACGCCGCTCGGCGCGAGCGTCGCGTCGACGTCGCTGATCGACAGGCTCGGAACCGGGGCAGACACATCCTCGTCCACGGTCAGGGTGGCGGGCGCGCCGGTGGTCACCGGATCGTTGACCGCATTGACGGTGACCGTCGCCGTCGAGGTGGCCGTGTGGCCGTGGCCGTCGTTGATCGTGTAGCTGAAGCTGTCGCTGCCGTTGTAATCGGCGCCCGGCGTGTAGGTGAGCGTCCCGCTGGTGACCGTCACCGTGCCGTGAGACGCGGCCGTCGCGCTGGTGATGGTCAGCGCGTCATTGTCGGGGTCGGTGTCAATCGAGAGCAGCTGTGTCGTGAGGTCATTCGCGCCGCTATCCTCGTCGACGGTCACGAAGTCGGGATTGGCGGTCGGCGGCAGATTGGCGACGAAGCCGAGGTCGAGCGTGTTGTTGGTGTTGTCGCCCGCCGTCCCGTTGAAGCCTGGCCCCTCCTGGTCGAAATTGAGCGTGATCGGGTTCGAGACGATGCCGCCCCCGGAGACCTGGTGGGCATTGTTGTCGTTGTCGACATTGTTGTCGGAATTGGCGGCGGTCGGGAGCACCGTCAGGCCGGCCAGCGCATGGCCGGCGAGGAAGTTGCTGGCGTCGACCTGGACGATATACTTGCCCTCGCCGAGGCCGGTAAAATCGTAGCCGCCGTTGACGCCGCTCGTGATCGTGGAGACGAACTTGTCGACGAAGCCGTCGCCGTCGACGTCCACGTCCTGGGCGCCGGTATAGTTTGTGGATGCTGTGCCCTTCGCGAACAGGGTGAGGGCGACGCCCGAAACGCCTTCGCCGGCATCGTAGGTGCCGTTGGCGTTGGCATCGTTATAGACGGTGTCGCCGAGCGTCAGCGAGGCGAGCGCGGGGGTGCTGGTCGGGGACAGGGTTTCGGTGTTGCTGTCGATCCCGATGGCGTTTCCGGTATAGGTGATGTGCGATGTATTGGTATAGGTCGGCACGAGGCCGGGTCCATAAGGGTCCACCGTCGACTGGAAACTGACCTCGGCGCCCTGCCCGGCCGGGATCGTCCCAGCATCGACCGGCGACAAGGCGAAGCTCTCATGGTCGACGGGCGTGCCGGTGGCATGCGCCACGTCGGCGGAGGAGGGCAGGCGCCGCTCGCCCGGATTGACGTAGCCGTACATGATGTCGGCGGAATCGGCGGTCTTGTAATCGTCGAGCAGGCCGACCTGGTGGCCGAGCTCGTGCATCAGCACGGTGAGCAGGTCGAGGTGGCCGTCGGCCGGGCCGCCGGCATTGGCGGCGAGATCGGTGCCGCTGCCGTGGAATTCGCCGTCCGCGTTCGGAGTCGCGTCGAGGAACCAGCCATAGCCGGCGCCGTCGGCGTCGATGGCGATATGGCCGGGCGTCGAATCGCCGACGTCGAGGCCGGCAATGCTGCTGATCGAGACGGTCGTCGCCTTCATTGCGGCGATCTGCTCGGGCGTGGCGCCGGCGGCCGCCCAGCGGGCGATCGCCGCGTCGACCATGACGCTGAGCTCGGCCTGGGTCAGGATTCCGACATCGGCGACCGGCGTCGAAGGCGTGTGCGCGTCGATGGGCGGCGGCGGCGTCTCGCTCGGCGCGGGCGTGTCCGCCGGCGGCGTCTGCGTGCCGTCCGGCCCGGTGACGGTGACGACGGGGTCGTCCACCGGCTTCTCGCCGACGATGGTGTCGGGCAAGGGGGCGTGCGGCACCAGGACGGCGGCGACCACCGCCGGCAGCGTCGGCAGGGTGGAAACGATGCTGACGTCGGCGGCGGTATTGGCGGCGACGGCCACCAGCGTGTTGGCCGAATTCAGATTGTCGTCGTGGATAACCTGGGCAATGGATGCCGTGCTGCTGCCGGTGGCTGCGGACCCGTTCTGCGACAGGTGGACGAGCGCATTGAATTCCTGGCTGAAGATGACGTCGGTGTTGTTGGTTGGATCGCCGGCCGAGAAATCGTTCTTCTTGGTGGCATCGGTCGCCGATCCGACCACGATGTTGATGATGTTGTCGTCGCCGCTCGCCGCGCCGGCTTCGACGTCCAGGCCCGCGAATTGAAAGCTGGCCGGCGTATCGGTCGTATTGCCGAACACGCTGGCGTTGAAGACGCCCGGCGTGGCGCCGTTGACGCCGTGCTGGCTGTCGTTCGCCCAGACGGAAATGCCGGTCTGGTTGGTCTGGTGGATCTGGTTGTTCGAGATCAGGACGGTATTGCTGCCGGTGCCGTTGCTCTCGGTGAAAATGCCCGAGCCTTCGGACGATCCGGATTTCGCCACGCCGGCATTGCCGATCGTGTTGGCGTTGATCGTGCCGCTCCAGATGCCCTTGCCGTTCCCCTTCGCGACCAGGATGGCGTCGCCGACGGACCCCATGATCGTATTATGCGAGACGTCGTAGGTGACATGGGTGGTGTGGCCGGCCGTGTCGCCGGCGATCTTGATGCCGTTCGCGCCCGCCGACGCATTGACGTTGGAGTTGCTGACATTGTTGCTGCGGATGACGACGTCCGACGTCGAGTCGGCGTTGGCGGTCACGTTGATGCCGGAGCCGATATAATTGGTGACGGTCGAATTGGTCACCGTGAAATTGGCGGTGGCGGTATTGGTGACCGACAAATTGACCGCATGGTTGCCGTTGATGCTGATCGTGCCGAAGGTGTCGGTGTCGGCGGTGAGGCGGGTCAGCGTGCCGCTGGTGTTGGTGACGCGCAAATCGTCGGATTCGCTGGTGCCGCCGAGCGTCGAATTGGTGATCGTCGCGGTGCCGAGCAGGTTGTCGAAGGCGACCGCGCTTTCCTCGTCGGCGGTGCCGAGCGCGGTGCTGTCGCCATAAATCCCGGTGAGGCTGCTATGGTCGAGGTTGAAGTTGGTGACGTTGTTGCCGTGGATGCCATAATTGCTGAACGCGCCTTCCAAGGTCAGGTTGGACAGGCTGATATTGCCGACATTGTTGAGATAGATGCCGTCGCCGGCGGTGTGCGACTGGTTGGCGCCGCCGGCGGCATGGTTGATCGTGCCGCCGGACGCCGCCGTCGTCCCGGTGCCGGTGACGGTGAAGCCGCCATTGCCGGCATTCTGCAGGAAGATGGCGGTGTTCGAGCCGCCGGCGAAGTTGACGCTCTTCAGCGTGACCGTCTCGGCGACCCCGTCGATATTGACGCCGGTGCCGCCGCCGGTGCTGCTCACGGTATTGGTGGCGCCGGAGATGGTGAGCGAGCCGATCGGCGACGTCGCCGCAGCCGCGTTGCTGTCGACGGCGTTGATGCCGGTGCCGCTCGTCGTGCTGACGGCGAGGCTGCCGCCGGTGAAGGAAAGGGCCGCCCCGGTGGTGCCGGTGTTGGTGAAGTTGAGCGCCGTGCCGCTCGTCGCCGTGAAACTATGGGTACCGGCGCTGAACGTCACCGACCCGCCGCTATTGTTGACCATGTTGAACGCGTTGGTGCTGGTCGTCGTCAAGCTCTGGCTGGTGCCGCTGAAGACCACCGAGCCGCCGCTATTGCTGCCGATGTTGACCGCGGCGCCGCCGCCGACCGTCTCGGTGACGGTGCCGGAGAAGGTGGTGGTGCCGGACGTGCCGGAGGTGATGGAGATGCCGTTGTCGACGCCGCCCGTTGCGGAGATGTTGCCGGAAATGCCGATCGCGCCGGTGCCGTGACCGGTGATGTCGACGACATGCCCTGCGGTCGTCTTGGTGAGCGCGGCCGCCATGGTGACGGCGCCGGTGCCGCCGACGACATGGAGGTCGATGCCGGCCGGGTCGTTGGTGCCGCCGATCGCGCCGCCGCTGACGGTGACCGCATGGCCGGCATTGGTGATGACCATGCCGTCGCCGCCGACATTGTTGATGGTCGCGCTGGCGACGGTGACGGCGCCGGTGGTCGGGCCGCTGATGTCGATGCCGTCGCCGGCGACGCTGTGGGTCGTATCGCCGATGGTCGTGGTGCCGAAGCTGAAGGTGGCGGTGGAAGCGCCGTCGATATGGATGCCGTCGCTCGCCGTGGCATCGTTGCCGGTGCCGCTGGTGCCCGTGACGGTCACCGTCCCGCCGCTGAACGTGCCGCCCGTCAGGCCGTGCACGTAAACGCCGTGATTGGCGACGGTGCCGCTCGCGCCCATGCTCGCGAAGGTGATGCCGCTCGCGCCGACGGCACCGCTTTGCAGAGTGGCGATCTGGCCGGTCGTGGTGGCGATGCTGTTGCCGCTGCCGGTAATCGTCAGCTGTCCGCCGCCGGTGAAGGTAAGGCCGGTGCCGCTGGTCGTGCCGATCGCGAGGCCGCCGCCGGTGAAGTTGATCGCGGCGCCCGCGTTGCCGGTGAGGTTGACGGCATTGGACACGCCGGTGCTGACGCTGACCGTGGCTCCGCTGAAGTTGACCGTGTCGCCGGTGTTGCCCGACACATTGATCGCGCCCGCATTATGGGCGGCGCCGATATTGCCCTCGAACTGGACGGTGTTGGTGCTGTGATTGTTGACGTCGATCGCAGTGCCCGCGCTCGACTTGTCGATCGTGCCCTTGTCGTCGACCGTGATCGTGCCGCCGCTGCTCGCGGTGCCGTTGCCGATCTGGAAGCCGGTGCCCGCGGAGCCGGAGACGGCGCCGGCGGAGATGGTCAGGCTGCCGGAGAGAAGGCCCGTGCCGCTGCCGGCCGTGCCGGCGAGACGGACGCCGGCGCCGCTCGAACCGCTGCTGGTCAGCGAATCGATCGTGCCGGTGATCTTGCCGCCATGGGTGACTTCCAGCGCCTCGCCGGCGCCCGTGAAGCTGTCATGGACCAGGTTGAGGCCCGCCGAGCTCGTCGTCGAGCTGACGCTGCCGCCGCCGTCCTGCATGCCGACGACGCCCGCGCCGTTGGCGTTGACGGTGACGCCATCGACCGTGTTGTCGGTCGACAGGGTGATGACGGCGCCGCTCGAATTGGCGATCGTCGTCGTGCCGACGCTGTTCGTCACCTGGTGGCCGTTGACCATGAACGAGCTGCCGTCGCCGTAAACGGTCTGACCCGCCTCGAGCGGAAGGCTGCCGGTCACGGAGCCGTGGACGACGATCGAGTCGTTCGCCCCGTCCGCGTCGCCGACGCCGCCGGCGGCGTTGACGTGCGTCAGGTCGGTGAAGGGATGGAGGAAGGAGCCGTCGGCGCCGGCCGCGCTCGCGCCGGGGTCGACGTACCAGACCTCGCCGACGATATGCAAAGTGGCGTGGGCGGTGCCGACGGTGCCGGCGGCGTCGGTCACCGTGTAGGTGAAGGTCGCGTCGCCGGTATAGCCGGTCGTCGGCGTGAAGGTGAAGCTGCCGTCGGCGTTGAACGTGACGCTACCGTGGCCGTCGCTCTCGGTGACGGACGTCACGGTCAAACCGGTATTGTTGCCCAGGTTGACGCCGTCGCCGTTGAAATCGTTGCTCAGCAGGCCCTGCGCCGCGGTGAAGCTGATCGGCGTGTTGCCGACGAGCGAAAAGACGTCGTCATGAGAGACGAGCACCGAGCCGGCGATGATTGTCGAGCCGTTCGACGGATCGGTGACCGCGACGCTGGTGATGTCCGACGCCGTCCCGTTGAGGATGTCGATGTGGGTGACGAGCGTGTCGCCCGGATTGGCGTGCCCGTCGCCATTCTGGTCGTTGGAGATGCTCGTGGAGCGGCTCGCGGTCACCGAGTTCAGCGCATTGTCCGCCTGGATGAGTCCGGTGCCGGTAAAGGCATCGGGCCCGGCGCCCGTGACGACGTCGGGGGTGTGGCTGTTGACGTTGTCGGCGAGGTTGCCGATGTCGATCCCGCTGCCCTTCATCGCGTTGGCGATTTCGGTGCGGCTCTCGTTCGGATGGCCCTGCATGATCAGCGCCGCCACCGCCGCGGCGTTCGGCGCCGCCGCTGACGTGCCGTAGAAATTGGGGGACGTGTCGGCGTCGCCGGCGACGTCGGAGCCGAAGAAGGTCGTGTTGCCGCCGTCGGCCGCGGTGAAGGCGACGCCCTCGCGCAGCTCGGGCGTCGCGAGCCGGTTGCCGGCATCGTCGAACAGGATTGCCTGGCCGCCCTTCGAGGTGAACCATTCGCCGAGCGGCGGCGTCTGGCCGAAGGCCGGGGTGTTGAACCAGTCCGCCGCGCCGACCGCGATCGTGTGCTCGGAATTGGCGTGGCCGAACATCGTCGCGCTGTCGGTCGCGAATTCGTCGATGACCGAACTGCCGCCGATCATTGCATATTTGATCTCGTTGGGGAGCGGCGTCCCCTGCCTCACGCCTATGGCGATATCCAGGCTTGCGAGGCTGGAGCCGCTGTTCAGGCCCGCAATCTCGAGCGGATCGCCGCCGACGTGGGTGGAATCGACCGATCCGAGAAAGGCATGGGTGTTGTGATCGAAGAAGAACAAGGCAAGGTCGCTGCTCGCGCCGGCACCGCCCAATGAGAAGAAGGGCTGGTCCCACTGCAGGATGTAGTTGACGGCTCCAACCTGTCTGACCGCCTGCATCGTGTCCACGCCCACGCCCGGATCGAAATCGTGCAGCTCGTAGGTGACGGCGCCGACGGTGATCGTCTGGCCGGAATCGCGGAACACGCTGTCATAGGAGAGGGCGCCGTAATTGCCGGCCGACGAGAAGGTCATCGCGCCGTTCGCATAAGCGGTCTCCTCCGCCTGGGCGAGAATGCCGTCCTGGAACATCGGCTCGGCGAAATAGCGCAGATCGTCGACAATGATCTTCGCGCCCAGGGTGGAGAGGGCGACGATTCCGTTCGCGAAATCGGCCATGCTGACATTGCCGGTATAGAAATCGAAATTGGCGCCGGGCGCGATATCGTAGGCGACCTGCGCCATGCCGCGGCCTTCATCGGTCGCCGCGACGGGATCGTCTTTCACGATGGTGATGCCGGCGGGCAGATCGCCGCTGGTGACGTCGTTGGCATAATGGTCGGTCGTCGAGGTGCTCGTGTTGAAGCTGTCGGAGAGGATGCCGATGGTGACGCCGGCGCCGGTCAGGCCGTTGACGGTCTGGACCGTGTCGGCGTGCACCGCCTGGACGTCCTGGCTGACCACCGAGCCGGCGCCGGCCGACTCGGTCACGGCGTAGACCGGCCGCGCGAAGGCGAGCAGGCTGGCATCCGACACGCTGCCCAACGCGGCGAGCGGAATGAAGCCGCCGGCCATCGCTCCGTAGGACGCGCCGGACTGGAGGCCCAAGGCCTCGAGCTGGGCGAGCAAGGCGGCGCCGTTGCCGTTCGTCGCGACCGCGTCGATCGCTATCATGCCGCCGGAAATCTCGGCGGCGCTGTTGACGCTGTGGAAATTGTCCAGCGCCGCGGTGAGCGCCGCGCCGGTCAGGCTGACGACCTGGGCCTGTGACTCCATGTAAATCTCGCCGAGGCCGTTCTGGAGCTTGCCAAGATCGACGCCCGCGGCGCCGAACGCAGCCGCGTCGAAGCCGGCGGTGGCGAGGCTCGATGCGGGGGTGCCGATCGTCATTATGACGCCCGACGCGCCATTGTCGGGAACGAGGTTGATCGTCTGCGAGCCGGTGTTCAGGACGATTCCGGTGGAAGGGGCGTCGACAATCGGATTCGCCGGGACGATGCCGGGAAGGTCGGCGGCGAACGGATTGGCGAGGCTCATGCCGGGGGCGTCGGCGGCGAGGCCGGTCGTCTGGAGGACCGAATCGGGAGCAAGGCCGCCCGCGGAGAGGGTGCCGCCGCCGGGCTCCGAAACGAATCCGGCCGACGAGGGCCCGAAGTTCAGGATATGGGTGAGCAAGGTTGCGCCGGGATAGGCCGAGCCGTCGCCATTCTGATCGTTGAACAGGCTCGCCGAGCGCGTGAAGGTGCCAGTCATTTTCTAAATCCCCAACATCGGCAAGGCCGCACGCCGATCCCGGCGCGCTCCTGCTCCCGATTTTCGGTGATGACACATGAGGCGGCAAGCGGCCAGCATCATTTGCCGCGTTCCGCCGATTTAATGTCGCGCGGCGGCACGAACGCCGCCGCGGCCGGCACGCCGCGTCAGGTGCGCGGCGGGAAGACCCCTTGCAGCGCGATGCAATAGTTCAGCGTCAGATAGGGCATCATATTGTTGTGCGGCAGGCTGCCGCCGGCCGGGGCCAGGGCACTGAGGTTGAAGTTGACGACCTGGTTGGCCGCAAAGGTCGTGGAATAAGGGAAGCCGCCGGTGCCGCGGGCCAGCGCCCGGTCTGAAGCGGGCGCGTCGAGCTGGCCGGGCAGGATGTCCCCCATCATGGTGTGGGTGTGGACCGGAATCTCGCTCTGCAGCAGGGTCACGGTGTCGCTTCCGCCTATTTGGCCCAGATCATAGAGCGAGAGGCCCTGCCCCTGGCCGGGATGGAGCGGCGCGGAGCCCTGCAGGTCCGGCAAGGCGAAGTTCGACTTGCCGTCGCCGCCATAGGTCGTGCCGAGCAGCGAGAAGAGCGCGGTGTTCTGGCTCAGCGGCAGAATCTGGCCGTCACAAAAGGCCCAGCCTTTCGGCGCGAAATTGAACGGGAAGATACGGATCTCGGCAACGAAGGGATCCATTTTCTAACTCCTTACGTTGGCGACGGGAAAATCCCGAACAGCGAGATGATGAAGTTGACGCAGAGGTATGGCTGGAGGTTTTCGTGCGGCTGGCTGCCGCCGACCGCGGTCACCGCCTGCGCGTTCAACGCCACGCTCGGCGCCTGCGCGCGGTAGAGCTTGACCGAGGCATTCTGCGCGACGACGTTGTTCTGCGGCTGCGCGGCGGCGCCGACGTCGGTCGAAGCGAGCATCGGGTGGCTGTGGATCGGGATCTGGTTGGTCGAGAGCGTGACCGTTTCGACGCCTCCGGTTTCCGCCAATATGTAGTTCGTGCCCATGTGGACGGGGACCCGGCTCTGCAGGTTGGGCAGGTCGAAGGTCGATTGCCCGTCGCCTCCATAGGTGGTGCCGATCAGATTGAAGAGCGTCTCATATTCGGAGATGGGGAGCTGCTGACCGCTGCAGAACATCCATCCGGCGGGCGCGAAATTGCCCGCGAACATGCGAATCTCGCCGATATAGGGCTGTGCCATGGATCCGCCTCCTCAAGTCTGTGACGGGAAGATGCCCTGGAGGGCGATACCGAAGTTCAGCACGAGAAACGGCTGCCGATTCTCGTGCGCCTGGCTGCCGCCGACATTGGTGATCGTCGTCGGAAGAAGCGTCGTCGGGTTGGTCGGGTTGCCGTACATGCCGTTGACCACCGCGAGGAGGCCGCCGGTGGGGAGCGGCTGGTAATTCTCGTTGACCGTGTCGTGCGGCTGGTTGGTCGCGTTGGCGACATGGACGTGCTGCGTCATCTCGGACTGCGTAATCGTATGCGATTCCTCGCCGCCCCTCTCGCCGAGCGTGTGACCGCTGCCCTCATGGATGGGAAGCCGCCCCCGCAGGTCCGGAAGCGCGAAGTTCACCCGCCCGTCGCCGCCATAGGTGGTGCCGAGCAGCGCGAAGAGCGGCTGATTCTGGTTGATCGGCAGGAGCTGCCCGTTGCACAGCGCCCACCCTTGAGGAGCGAAATTGAACGAGAAAATCCGGATCTCGGAAAGAAACGGTTCGGCCATGGCATGCCCCCCTTGCCGGTTTCATCGCAGGAAAAGCCGGCCGTGGCAACTTACATTCCGGCGGCGGTTCAAATCGGCCCCGGCGGCTGCCGGGTATCGGTCGCAACTGACTGAAATGCCTGTCCTTTTCAGTCCCGATCGAAGCTGGTCCCGGGACCGCATTCCATGAAATCGTAGGCGCCCTCCTCCCGCACGGGGACGAATCCGAGCCGGCGGTAGAGGCTGAGCGCGGGATTGTACTTTTCGACGAAGATCGAGACGATTCGGCCGCTCGCTTCCGCCAGCCGCAGCAGATCGCCGAGGATCGCGCTGCCGATGCCCGCGCCGCAACTGTCCGGCAGCAAGGCGATATCGACGATGTGGAGCCGCTCGGCCGTCTCGTCGATATAGAGCCGCCCGGCCGGCGCGCCCGCGCGCTCGATCACCATCCGCTCCGCATTCGGCCGGTGCCTGGCATAGTGGACGCGCTGCAGCTCGAACTGGTCGAGCAGGAAGCGGGCCTTGGCCTCGTCCGGCCAGCCGGTCTGCGCCAGCTCCTCCCAGCGCGTCGAGGCATAGAGGCGGGAGAGGAAGGGCAGGTCCGCATCGGTGGCGGGACGGAAGCCGACGCCGAGCGCCTCGGCCGACGGGAAGGCGAAGCTCATTCGCGGCCCGCATTCTCGGTGATTCGGGTCAGCGGGGTCAGGATGTAGGCGAGGATCGAGCGCTTGTCGCCGAGCAGGCTGACGTCGGCGACCATGCCGGTGCCGATCGGCAGCGGCTTGCCGTTGCGGTCCTTCAGCGCATTGCTGTCGGTGCGGATCTGGACGAGGTAGAATGCCTGGCCGGTCTTCTCGTTGGTGGTGGCGTCGGGCGAGATGGCGACGACGCTGCCGTGGAGCGAGCCGTAGACCGACGAATCGTAAGCGGAAATGTTGACCCGCGCGCGCTGGCCGATGCGGACGAAGGCGATGTCCTTGGGCTTTACCATCGTCTCGATCAGCAGCGCCTCCTCGGTCGGGGCGATCTCGATCATCGGCGCGCCCGGCGCGATGGCGCTGCCCACCGTCGTCACCAGCACCCGGTTGACGCGTCCGTCGAGCGGGGCGCGCACCAATGTCCGGGCGACCTTCTCGGCGAGCGCCGGGAGGGTGTTGCCGCGCGCGGCGCGTTCGGCCTGGGCGGTGGCGAGGTCGGTCGCCGCCTGCGAGCGCCAGTCCTGCCGCTCGCGGCTGAGCTGGGCCTGGGCCTCGCCGACCGCGGCGCGGGCGCGGGCGAGCGCCGCCGACGCGGCCGCGGCATCGCTCGCCGCCACCGCATAATCGCTCTCGGTCTGGACCAGGGACAGGCGCGGCTCGATGCCTTTCTCGACGAGCGGGCGGATGATCCTGAGCTCGTCCTGCTTGGCGTCGCGCGCGGTCTCCTTCGATTGCAGCGCCGCCTCCGCCTCCTGCACCGCCCGGTTCGCCTGGACGACGCGGGCCGTGCCCTGCTCGGTGAGGCTCGCCAGCTCCTGCGTCCGCGCCGCATGGAGCGCCTGCTCGATGTGGATCTGGTTCGCGACCTCGGAATCGGTCGCCGGCGGGTAGGAGGGCTCGCGTCCCTGCACCTCGGCCTGGAGGCGCGCGACCTTGGCCGACAGCGCGTTGACCGAGGCTTGGCCGCTGCCGAGCTCGGAGCCGCTCTGGGTGCGGTCGAGCCGGATCAGCTCCTGGCCGCGGCGGACCTGCTGGCCGGTCTGCACCATGATCGCCTCGACCACGCCGCCGTCGAGATTCGAGATCACCTGCAGGTGCGAGCTGGCGATCACCCGTCCCTGCCCCTTCACCGTGCGGTCGAGCTTGGTCAGCGACGCCCAGGCGAAGAAGATGACGAAGAAGATGCCCACCGCCCACAGCAGGATATTGGAGGCGGCGGCCGGCCGGATGCGCCCGGCGAGATCCTCGATATGGGTGGCGTCGTTCATCGGATCAGGCGGCTTTCGGGCGGGTCAGCCGCTTCAGCACTTCGTCGCGCGGCCCGTCCGCGACCACCCGTCCCCGCTCGACGATGAGGAGCCGCGAGACGAGCTGCAGCAAGGGCGGGCGATGGGTGACGAGCAGCAGGGTGCGGTCGGCAAGCTCCTCCTGGAGGCGCTGGATCAGCGCGGTCTCGCTCTGCGTATCCATCGCGCTGGTCGGCTCGTCGAAGACGACGATCGGCGGCCTGGCGGCGAGCGCGCGGGCGAGCGCGATCGACTGGCGCTGGCCGCCCGACAGCCCCTCGCCGCGGTCGGCGAGGCGGAGATCGTAGCCGTTGGCGATCTGTCCGATGAAGCCGTGCGTGCCGGAGAGCGACGCAGCACGGAGCAATTCCTCATCGTCCACCTCCTCGCGGCCGAGCGCGATATTCTCGCGGATCGAGCCAGTCAGAAGGACGCTTTCCTGCAGCGCCGCGCCCACATGGCGACGCAGCTCCGCTGGGTCGAGCTGGCGGATGTCGGTGCCGTCGACCATCACCACGCCTTCCTCGGGCGGGTAGAGGCCGAGGACGAGGCGGAGGATGGTCGACTTGCCCGAGCCGACCGGCCCGAGCAGGGCGACATGCTCGCCGGGCTCGATCGCGAAGCTGATGCCGTCGAGCGTCTTCTCCGGGGCGCCCGGATAGCGGAAGCCGACGCCGCGAAACTCGATTGCGCCCTTGAAGCCCCGCGGCTTCAGCCCTTCGCCCGAAGGGCCTTCCGCAGGCTGGTTCATCATCTCGTTGAGCTGGCGGTAAGCGGTGCGGGTCGATGTCATCCGCGTCAGCAGCTGCGAGATCTGGGCGAGCGGCGCCACCGCCCGGCCGGCGAGAATCGAGCAGGCGATGAGGCCGCCCATCGTCAGCTCCTGCTTGGCGATGAGGCCAACACCGACGACGACCACGCCCGCATAGGAGATGGTGCCCGCCGACGTGGCGGTGGTGATGCCGATGCTGGAGATGAGCCGCTGGCGCAGCGTGCTGGCGCTGTGCTGCTCGACCGCGCGCGCCCAGCGCCGGGCGAGCAGGCGCCCGGCGCCGGTCGCCTTGACCGTCTCGAGGCCGCCAATCGTCTCGACCAGCACCGACTGCTTCTGCATCCCCTCGCCCATCGCGCGCGCGGACAGGCGGTTCATCGCCGGCTGCGTCAGCATGCCGACCCCGATCACGATCGGAATGGCGGTCAACGGCACCAGCACGACCCAGCCGCCGATCAGCGCCACCACGAACAGGGTGAGGAAGATGAACGGCAGGTCGACGAGCGCGGTCATCGTCGCCGAGGCGAAGAAGTCGCGCACTGCTTCCAGCTCACGCATCAGGCTGGTGAGGGCGCCGGTCGAGCCCTTGCGCAGCTCCAGTCGCAGGGTCAGCAGCCGGTCGAACACGCTCTCGCCGATTTCCCGGTCGATCGACGCCCCTGCGACATCGACGAAATAGGCGCGCAGCAGCTTCAGCATGAAATCGAAGATCACGATGACGGCGAGGCCGATGGAGAGCGCTACCAGCGAGGAGGTCGCATTGTTCGGCACCACGCGGTCGTAAACCGTCATCGTGAACAGCGACGTCATCAGCCCGAAGACGTTGATCATCACCGCGGCCAGCGCGACCCGCGTATAGACGCCGCGGTTGCGCCGCATCGGCTCCATCAGCCACGGCGCGAAGCGCCGCTGCGGCACCCTGATCATCGTGTCGCTAGTCAATCCGCCCTCCCACGTCCGTCGGTTTGATGCCGAGCGCCGGCAGCAGGCCGCCGGTGCGGGAGAGCAGAACGTAACGCGCCGCGTCGAACTCGCTCAGCGCCCGTATATAGGCGGTCGCGGTCTCGAAATAGGAATCTTCGGCGGCGACCACGTCGAACAGATTGCCGCGTTCGTTGACGAAGCGCTCGACGAGCACGTCCCGCGAGCGGCGGCTGGCGATATAGCTTGCCTCGGTGGCGCGCAGCTGCTCGTCGAGCGCCTGCACGTCCGACCAGGCGATCGAGGCGTCGCGCGCCGCTTCGTCGCGGATGCGCGTCGCATGGGCGTCAGCCGACCGCGCCCGCGCCTCCGCTTGGGCGAGCCTGCCCTCGGTGCCGCCGAACAAATGCTGGCGGAGCGTCAAGCGGCCGCGAATGTCGTAATCGGTGTTGTTCTCGATCACGCCGTAGCGATTGGCGTCGACCGATGCGCCGATCTGCGGCAGGCGGTCGGCGCGCGACGCCTTCGCCTCGCGCCGCGTCGCGTCGGCGAGCGCCTGGGCCGCGCGCGGCTGCGGTGCGCTCATCGCCGCCAGCGCCGCGGCGTCCTTGGTCATCGCCGGCAGCGTCGCCACCGGCGCCCGCTCGAGCTGGGCGGGCGGCGGCTCGCCCATCAATTCGGTGAAGCGCGCCTCGGCATTGGCGCGCTGGCGGCGGAACTCCGCCAGCCGCGTCTGGGCGGAGGCGAGATAGGAATCGACGCGTGCCGTGTCGCCCGGCGCCGAGACGCCCTGCCGGATTCGCTCCTCGACGGCGGCGCGCAGCTCCTCCTGGTTCTTCACGAACGCCTCGCTGAGCCCGACCAGCGCGCGATAGGCGAAGACGTCGTACCAGGCGGCGATGCTGTCGAGGGCGATCTGGTCCGCATTGGCCTCCGCATTCGCCGCGGCGGCGCGAAGGCGCGCGCCCGCGGCCGCGACCCGGTCGGCGCCGGCGCCGAAGTCGAACAGGGTCTGGGCGACGGTCAGGGTGGCGTCGGTGCGGTCGCGCGGCTGCGAGCGCTCGATAATGTCTTCGGTGAGCGCGCCGAAGCGGCGCGAGATCGAATGGTTCGACGAGACGCTGAGGTCGATCGAGGGCAGCCGCCGCTCGTTCGCCTCGCTGACGACCGAGCGCGCTTCGGCGGTATTGGCCTCCGCCTCCAGCGTGCCGGGATGATGCTCGACCGCAGCGTCGACGAGCGACCGGAACTGCTCGGGCGAGGCCTGGAAGCGGGCGAGCCGCAGGATCGGATCGGCGGCGAGGTCGATGCCGAGCGGATTGGTCGAGGGCGGCGGCAGCGTCGGCGGCGCGGTGGGAGACGCGGCGGGAGGCGCGGGCGTCTGGCACAAAGCGGCGGCGCTCGCGGAGAAAGCGAGCGCGCACGACAGCGCTCTCAAGAATTTAGACATCGACGATTCCCGCTTCCCCCCCTCGGCCTTACCGCCCTTTGGAGCGGGACACTAGGAAAAAGCAGCCCGTCTCAGGCTGTTGGAAGGCGGGCCGGGTCGGAGCCGCCGGGGAAGACGGTGAGGCAGGTAAATCCGGGCGCTTCCTCGCCTCCGATCACCGGCTCGCCGCCGAGCGCGACCCAGACATGCGCCTTCAGCCCCGCGCCTTTCGGCTGCGCCACCCCATAGTGAAGGACCGATTCGTAGCCGCGCCGCCGCAGCATGCGATGGACGGCGAGGCCGCGCTGGAAGCAGACCGCCCGCCACGGCACCCGCCGCGCCCAGGCGTTGACCGCCCAGGCGACCTTGCGCGCCGCCGCGGCATCCGGCGGCCGCACGTTCCGCCGCGGCAGCGACGCCGCGGCGGCGACCCGGCGGAAGGGCAGGAGGGAGATAGCGAGCGACGCCCAGGCGAGCGTCGGCAGCGCTTCGGCGAGCAGGCGCCAGTCGGCGGCGCCGAGGCGGTGGAGGCGCGGCAGGCGAAAGGCGGCCATGGCCGACGATTACGACCGGCGGCGCCCGCTCGGCAAATGCTTGTTCGGGAAGGATGCGATCGGATAGGCTCGCCGCTCCCGTGACCGCCGCCCTCGCCTCCCGCCTTCCGCCGGAATTCGCCCTCGCCGCCGCCTGCTGCCGCTGGCCGCCCGCGCCGGCGCGCGAGGCGGGGGTGCGCGAGGCGGCGGCGGCCGTCGGCAACTGGCACGCCCTGCTGCGCACCGCCCGCCGCCACCGCGTCGAAGGACTCGTCCATGACGGCCTCCGCCGCGCCGCCGTCGCGCCGCCGTCCGAGATCGCCGACGCGCTCGCGGCCGAGGCGGGTGCGATCGCGCGCGACAATCTCCGCTTTGCCGCCGAGGCGGCGCGGCTCGACCGGCTGCTCGGCCAGGCAGGCGTCGACTTCCTGTTCCTGAAGGGCGTCACCCTCAACCGCCTCGCCTACGGCACCCTCGCGCTCAAGAAAGCGATCGACATCGACCTGATCGTCGATCCGCTCCGCTACGAGATTGCGATAAAAGCCGTCGAGGATGCCGGATATCGCTGCATCCAGCCCCGGAAAAATGCGTCTCATGCCGAGATTCTCGCGTGGGCCGCGCGGACCAAGCACAGCATCTGGGCCAAGGGCCCGACCCTGCTCGAGCTCCACACCGCCTTCGTCGACAGCGAGAAAATGCTCGGTGAAGTCGACATCCACTCCCCCCGCCAGCAGGTCGAAGTCGCCAGGGGGATCCTGCTCCCAACCCTCGACGATGAGGAATTGTTCGCCTATCTCGCCGTCCACGGCGCCACCCACGCCTGGTCCCGCCTCAAGTGGCTCGCCGACATCGCCGCCTTCGCGGCCCGCGAGCCGGACGCGGCCGAAACCCTCTACCGCCGCTCGCTCGCGCTCGGCGCCGGCCGCAGCGGCGGCCAGGCCCTGCTGCTGGCGCACGCGCTGCTCGCTTTGCCGCTGCCCGCCCCTTTGATCGAGGAGCTGCGCGGCGATCGGGCGCTGCGCTATCTCGCCCGCGTCGCGCTGGATGCGATGATCGGCGCCGGCGACCGCGAGCTCGACGAGATGGTGCTCGGTACGGCCGCCATTCATCTGTCGCATCTTAGGCTCAAGAAGGGCCTCGGCTTCAAGCTGCACGAGATCCGCCGCAAGCTGCGCTCGGGCGCGCCGGGCGCTTCGGCCTTCTCCGGCTTGCTGGCCGGGCCCCGCTGGCTCGCGCGGCGCGCGCGGCGGGCGGCGCATCGGCGCTGAACCGCCGCCCGGGGGCCGCGTTGGGCGACCGGGCCGTTGCCCGGAATTTGGGGAGCATGAACGATGCCGATCTTCGCCTTGCCAGCCTTGCTTGCCGCCGCGGCCGCCGCGCCGCCGCCTCCGGGCCGGGAAACCGTCATCCCCTTCGTGCACAGCCGGGGCGTCCTCGACTGGCAGGGGGCGAGCGACGATTCGCTCTATGTCAGGGGCTATAACGGCCGCTGGTATTATGTGCGGACGACGAACCGCTGTCCGCGGCTTCGCGATGCGCTGACGCTGGGCTTCATCGTCTCGGCGAACGACCAGCTCGACCGCTACGGCGCGATCCTGGCGCAGGGCATGCGCTGTCCGGTCGCAAGCGTGACCTTCGCCGCCGCGCCGCCGCCGTCCAAGCATCGCCGCTGACGCGAAAACGCCGCCGCGGCACGGGCCGCGGCGGCGCTTCCGGATCGCGGGACCGGCTCAGAAGCCGACGACGAGCGTCCCCGAAATCGCCCGCGGCGCACCGATGAAGGCGAACGGGATACCAAATTGCGACGTGTTGCCGCCGAAGCCGGCAACGTAGAGCTTGTCGAACAGGTTGGTGACGTTGACCTGCAGATAGGTGCGGTCGTTCAACCCCGCCCATTTCATCGACAGGCGCGCGTCGAGGTCGACCACGGTGTAGGCCGGAGCCTTCGCGCCGTAGATCTGGAACGCCGTCGCGGTGCAGAACAATCCGCGGATCGTGCCGGAGCACTGGGAGATCGGCAGGTTCTGATCGTTGACGTAACGCGGGCCCGTCCGCTTGGCCTGGATGCCGATCTCGAGCGGACCGAAGTCGCCCTGGACGCGGCCGCCGAGCGTGAAGGTCGGAGCCCCCGCCTCGCGCTTGCCGGCGGTCTGGAAGAAGACGCTCTGATTAAGCGCGGTGCAGCCGTTGGTATGGTTGGTGACGTCGGCCGCAGCACAGGGGCCCTGCGGGAGATTGTCGCGGATCTTGGACTTCAGGTACGATCCGAACGCCATCAGCGAGAGGTTCGGCGTCACCTGATAGGCGGCGTTCGCGTCGATGCCGTATTTGTCCACCTTGCCGAGGTTACGGAACACCGTGATGTTCTGGATCGGATCGAACGCCGAGGCGAGGCGGTTGGTGAAGATCGTATACCAGCCGGTCAGCTGGGCCTGGACCTTGCTGCTGCGATAGCGGAGCCCGGTATCGAAATTGTCGGTATATTCCGGCACCGGCGCCGACGATCCGGCCGGCTCGCCAAGATAATTATAGAGGCTGTCGGTGCTCGGCACCTGCAGCCCGCGCGAATAATTGGCGAAGAGGCCGATGGCGCGGGTGAAATCGTAGGTCAGGCCGGCCTGCGGCAGCACCTTGCTGTAATGGAGCTCGCGGTGGATCGGGGGCGTATCGTCCGGGTGCACCGCGAGGAACTTCGCCTGCATCGCCGGGTCGCCGAAGCAGTCGACGAAGGCGGTGTTCGCCCCTTCGGTCACGCAGAAATTGTTGAGGTTGCGGGTGAAGAAGGGCGCGCGGGCGCCGATGTCGATGGTCAGCTTGTTGTCGAGGAAGCTTCCCCGATATTCGCCCGACACCTGGTGCAGGATGGCGTAGGAGAGGCGGTTGCGCTTCTCGAGGAGGTTGCCCTCCGCATCCGTCATCGGGTGGTCGACCGGATAGACGTAGATGGCATGACCGTCGGGCCCGAGCGGTCCGACCTCTCCCGTCTGCCGGTGGCGGCCGCGATCATAGCTGTAGGTGAGGCGGATCGTCTGGTCCGGCGTGATGTTGTAGAGGAGGTCGGCGACGAAATCGAGGCGGTGGGTCTGCGTCTGGCTCGCCGAATAGACTTCGACGGCGTCGAGCGTGTCGCCGTCGCCGTTGAGGTCGACGCCGCCGAAGAAGGGCTGACCCCCGACGAAGCCGATCAGGCCGGTGGCCGTGCCGGTGTTGCCGCCGGTCCCCTTGCTGGTGCCGAAGCCTTCATTGCCGCGGACCGCGCTGCTGCCGCCGTTCGCCTTCACATATTGATAGCCGGCGTCGATCGTCAGGAACAGATTGTCGGCAAGCGTGAAACGCGAGTTCATGCGGATATTGCCGTTATCCGACGGATTGAAGCTGTAGTCGAACGCGGTGCCGCAGCTGTTGGGCGAATCAACCTTGCCGGAACGGGCCGGCGCGACCTGGCAGGGGGCGAGCGTGTAATTCCGCTCGGCCCTGGTGAGCGGAAAGCGGTTGGTCGAGCCAGAGCCGACGACGCGCACCGCTTGATTGGTCAATGACTGCGTCAGGTCCGTCCGCAACGGCACGGACGAGAAGTTGCCGTTGATATTGTGGTCCCAGTTGAAGCCGAACCAGATGAAATCGCCGTTGCTGCCGAGCGGCTGATAGATCTTGCCGTTATACTGATAGCGGTCGGTTTTGCTCGTGCGCTGATACGGATTGGCATTCTCCTCGTGGCTGGCCGAAAGCCAGGCCTTGGTGCCGATCGAGGTGAAGGTGCCGGTGTCGATCAGCCCGAACATCCGGAAGAAATCGTAGGAGCCGACCGAACCCTTCAGCCGGACGTGGAAATCGTCGGTGGGATTGCGCGACGTGTAGTTGACCGTGCTGCCGGTGGCGGAGGCGGTCGGCGAATCGAGATCGGTCGTGCCGAGATTGACGTTGACCTGGTTGATCAGCTCCGAATCGAGCTGCTCGCCCGAGAAGAGGGCGTAATTGCCGCTGTCGTTGAGCGGCAGGCCGTCGAACGTCTGCGAGATGCGGGTATTGTCGAAGCCGCGGATGGTGAGCGTGCCGCCCGAAACGCCGTAGGGGTCGTTATTCTGGAAGCTGACGCCCGGCAGCATGTTGATGACCTCGTCGATCGACTGGCCCGGCGTCTGGTGCTGGATGAATTCGCTGGTCAGCACCTCCTTGGCCTTGGTCGTGTGAGGAACCTGGATGCCGTCGACCGCCTGCGTGCGGGTGCCCGTCACGACGATCGTCTGCTGGTCCATCTGCTGCTGGCCGGTCGTCTGGGCGAAGGCCGCAGACGGAATCGCAAGTGCGCTGACCGCACTGAGAAGAACGTATTTTTTCATTTTCCCTCAACCCCTTAGCATGGCGTCCCGAGCCGCTTTGCACGACGAATGTTGCACTTCCATGTCGGGGCCCGGCAGCGTCGCGTGTCGACCGCCGCGATCTTCGATGTACCGGTGATCCCCCCGTGCGGAATCGGCTTACCCTGTCGGGATAGCCGAGCCGTTGCGGGCGACCAAGGCTGTATTTTGCGCCGCAGCACGTTATCCACAGGCGCGCCACCGGAAATCGGAGGGCCGTGACTTTTCGGTCACTTTGCGGGCGCCCCACCTTTGGCTATGCGGTGGCGGGATGACCAGTCCCGAGGATATTCCCGCCCTTCTCGACGCGCTTTGCGACATCTACGACGCCTCCGTCTCCTGCCTTCGCACCGCGCTTGCCCATTATCTCAACGACGGCGAGCGGCCGGATCCGGAGGCGCGGACGCGCGGGCTCTTCGCCTATCCCGAGCTGCGCATCGACTATCGCCACGACCAGCCGAGCGAATTCCCGACCCGCGCCTACGGCCGGCTGAACCGGCCCGGCCGCTATGCGACGAGCATCGCCCGGCCGCGGCTCTTCCGGAAATATCTCACCGAGCAGCTCCGCCTTCTCGTCCAGGACTATAACGTGGAGATTTCGGTCGGCCGCTCGGCGAGCGAGATCCCCTATCCCTATGTGCTCGACGGCAGCGACGATCTGCGCCTCGACGGCGCGCTCGCCGCCGATCTCGGCCGCTGGTTCCCCACTACCGAGCTCGCCCATATCGGCGACGAGATCGCCGACGGCGCCTGGCTCCACGCCGGCCGCGAATCGCGTCCGCTCGCCTTGTTCGACGGCCCGCGCGTGGATTTCAGCCTCGCCCGCCTGCGCCATTATTCCGGGACGCCGACCGAGCACACCCAGCGCTACATCCTGTTCACGAACTATGTCCGCTACGTCGACGAGTTCGTCCGCTTCGCCATCGCCGAGCTGCAGCGGGAGGACAGCCCCTACGAGGCCTTCTCGGCAGCGGGCGGCGTGTTCGTGACGAAGGACACGCCCGATGCGGAGGCGAAGGTGGCGGAGGGCGGCTGGCGGCGGCACCAGATGCCGGCCTACCATCTGATCGCGCCCGAAGGGGGGGGCATCACCCTCGTCAATATCGGCGTCGGCCCCTCCAACGCGAAGACGGTCTGCGACCATCTTGCCGTGCTGCGGCCGGAAGCGTGGCTGATGATCGGCCATTGCGGCGGCCTCCGCCCGAGCCAGACGATCGGCGATTACGTGCTCGCCCACGCTTATCTGCGCGACGACCATGTCCTCGACGATGTGCTGCCGACCGAAATCCCGCTCCCGGCCATCGCCGAGGTGCAGCAAGCCCTGTTCGACGCCGCCGCGCAGGTGACGGGCGAAGCGCCGCAGGAGCTGAAGCGCCGGCTGCGCACCGGCACCGTCGTCACCACCGACGACCGCAACTGGGAGCTGCGCTACACATTGTCGGCTTTGCGCTTCAACCAGTCGCGGGCGGTCGCGGTGGACATGGAATCGGCAACGGTGGCGGCCCAGGGGTACCGCTTCCGTGTCCCTTACGGGACCCTGCTCTGCGTCTCCGACAAGCCGATCCACGGCGAGATCAAGCTGCCCGGCCAGGCCAATGCCTTTTACGAGCGCGCGATCAGCCAGCATCTGCGGATCGGCATCGAGACGCTCCGCATCCTCAAGCGCGAGGGCGCCCAGCTCCATTCGCGCAAGCTGCGCAGCTTCGACGAGCCGCCCTTCCGGTGAGCGGCCGCGATCCCCTCGTCGAGCGGGCGCGGCAGGCGGCGCTCGGCGCCTATGCCCCTTATTCAGGCTTCAGCGTCGGCTGCGCGATCGAGTCCGTCGACGGGGCGGTCGCGATCGGCGCCAACATGGAGAATGCTTGCTACCGCCTCGGCGTGTGCGCCGAGCTCGCAGCGCTGACCGCGGCCCAGCAGGCGTTCGGGCTGGAAAAGATCGCCCGAATCGCGGTGACCGGCGGCCATGTCGAGAGCGGCGCGCTCGCCGGCGAATCGGTGGTGACCTCCTGCGGCGGCTGCCGCCAATCGATCCTGGAAGCAGCCCAACTCTCCGGCCGCGACATCCAGATCCTCTCCGCCAACGGCAACGGCAGCGAGACGCGGCTGGACCGCATCTCCACCCTCCTCCCCCACGGCTTCGGCCCGGCGAACCTGAAGGACGCCGCCGGTTAGACCAGCTTGATCTCCCGCAGCCGCTGCAGGAGATAATCGTGGGCGGTGATCGGCACGGGATAGTGGTTCGGCCGCTCCGGTGTGATGCAGCTCGGCAGCGTCTCGATCAGGAAATCCGGCCGGAAGTGCAGGAAGAAGGGCATCGAGTAACGCGAGACGCCGCGCCGCTCGGGCGGCGGGTTCACCACCCGGTGGGTGGTCGAACGCAGCACATTGTTGGTGAGCCGCTGCAGCATGTCGCCGATGTTGACGGCGAGCTCGCCCGGCTTCGGCGTCACCGGCAGCCAGTTTCCGTCGCGGTCGAGCAGCTGGAGGCCGGCTTCCTCGGCACCGAGCAGCAAGGTGATCGTGTTGATATCCTCATGCGCGCCGGCGCGGACGTTCGGCCCGTCGCCCGGGATCGGCGGATAATGGAGCAGGCGCAGCACGCTGTTCCCGTCGCGCACCGTGTCCTCGAAATAATCGGGTGCGAGGCCGAGATGGCGGGCGATGGCCTTGAGGATTCGCAGGCCGGTCCGGTCGAAGGCGGCGAACAGCTCGAGGAAGGTGTCGTGGAAGGACTGGACCTCGTCGGGCCAGACGTTCGCCGCCATCAGCTCCGCATAGGCATGGCCCGAGGGCAGCTCGCGGCCGACATGCCAGAATTCCTTGAGATCGTAGGCGGTCGCGCCCTTCGCCGTCTCGATCCCGAACGGCGTATAGCCGCGGGCGCCCCCGCCGCCGGAAATGTGATAGCGCCGCTTCACCTCCTCCGGCAGCGCGAAGAAGGCCTTCGCCTTCTCCTCGGCCCGCTCGATCAGCTCGGCTGGGACGCCGTGATCGGCGACGATGGCGAAGCCGTAGCGCTCGAACGATTCGCCGAGCTCGCGCGCGAAGCCGTCGGGGTCGGTGTCGGAGGCCGTCAGCGAAACCGAGGCGACGGCGGGCGTTTTGGTCAAAGTGTCCATGCGGCCGATCTAGTCCCGCCGGCGGCCGAAGCCAACTCTGGAGCTTTCTAGGCCGGCAGCAGCAGCCCGGCGAGCGCGGCGCTCATCAGATTGGCGAGCGAGCCGGCGATCAAAGCCTTGATGCCGAGCCGGGCGATCACCGGCCGCTGATTGGGCGCGAGGTTGCCGGTCACCGCCATCTGGATCGCAATCGAGCTGAAATTGGCGAAGCCGCAGAGCGCGAAGGTGACGATCTTGACGCTACGCGGACTGAGCTGGCCGGCATGCATCTGCCCCAGATTGATGAAGGCGACGAACTCGTTCAGCACCACCTTCGTCCCGAACAGGCCACCGGCCGTCCCCGACTCCTTCCACGGGATTCCGATCAGAAACATGATCGGCCGAAAGATGGTGCCGACGATCTTCTGGAAGCTCAGATCGGCGATCCCGAACCAATGGCCGATGCCGCCGAGCAGGCCGTTGGCGAGCGCGACGAGGGCGACGAAGGCGAGCACCATCGCGCCGACGGCAACGGCGAGGCGGACGCCGGTCTGCGCGCCCTGGGCGGCGGCCATGATGATGTTGGCCGGCTTCTCCCCTTCCTCGAAGGTCTCCGCGACGTCGATCTTCTGCTCTTCCGGCGCGGCGCCTTCGAGCGGCAGCTCGTCCTTCGGCGGCGCGTCCGGCATGATGATCTTGGCCATCAGGATGCCGCCCGGCGCCGACATGAAGGCGGCCGCGAGCAGGGAGGGCAAGGCCTGCTGGCCGAGCAACTGGGCGTAGGCGAGCAGGATCGTCCCCGCCACGCCGGCCATCCCGACCGTCATCACGGTGAAGATCTGCGAGGGCGGCAAAGCCGCGAGATAGGGGCGCACGACGAGCGGCGATTCGCTCTGGCCGACGAAGATGTTCGCCGCCGCGCTCAAGGATTCGACGCGGCCGATGCCGGTGATCCAGCCGATCGCGCCGCCGACCCAGCGCACGATCCGCTGCATGATGCCGAGATAGTAAAGGATGGCGACGATCGAGGCGAAGAAGATGATCACCGGCAGCGCGCCGAGCGCGAAGGTGTGGCCGAGCGGGTTCTTGTCCATCGGGCCGAACAGGAATTCGGTGCCCTGGTTGGCATAGCCGAGCAAATTGGCGACGCCGCCCGACAGGCCCTGGATACCCGCCTGGCCCCAGCTCGTGTAGAGGACGAGCACAGCGATGCCGGCCTGAAGCGCGAAGGCGGCGGCGACGACGCGCAGCCGGATGGCGCGGCGGTTCGACGACAGCAGGACCGCCAGCGCCAGGATCACCGCGATCCCGGCAACACCCATCAATCGATCCGTCATTCCCCCGCCCCTCTTGCCCTCACCAGACCATCTTCTTTTCGGCGGAAGCGAGCGCCGCGTCCAGCGTGTCGATGGCCTCCCCGATCCCGTCCGCCACCAGCAGCTGCGCGCGCCGCGCCGGGGACATGAAGCCGCTGGCGGTCGTATGGTCGAGGAAGGAAAGCAGCCCGTCCCAGAAGCCTGAGACGTTGAGCAGGCAGAAGGGCTTGGCGTGATAGCCGAGCGCGTTCCACGTCCAGGCCTCGAACAATTCGTCGAACGTGCCGATGCCGCCCGGCAAAGCGACGAAGGCATCGGTCAGCTCCGTCATCTTCGCCTTGCGCTCGTGCATCGTCGTGACGACGTGGATTTCGGTGAGGCCATTATGGACGACCTCGAGGTCGATCAGCGCCTGCGGGATGACGCCGTAAGCCTCGCCCCCGCCGCCTAGCACCGCGTCGGCGACGATGCCCATCAGGCCTAGCCGCCCACCGCCATAGACGAGGCCGATGCCGCGCCGTGCCATCTCCTCCCCCAGCGCTTGCGCGACCTCGGCGAAGGCAGGGTCGGAGCCCGGGCTGGAGCCGCAATAAACAGCGAGGCGCTTCATATCGTTTCGATCAATTCCCTGAGGTCGGCTTCCGGCCGGGCGCCGAAATGGGAGATCACCTCCGCGGCGGCGATGGATCCGATGCGCAGGCTTTCCTCCAGCGAGCGGCCGTGCGTCTGACCGACGAGGAAGCCGGCGGCGAACAGGTCCCCGGCGCCGGTCGTATCGACGACCCCCTTGCCAATGCGGGCGATGGGCACCGATGCCTGCCGTCCGTTCTCCACCGCCAGCGCCCCATCGCCGCCGCAGGTGACGACAAGGAGAGGCACCTTGTCCTGGATCGCCGCCACGGCCGCATCGCGGTCGCGAAGGTCGGCCAGCTCGCGGATCTCCGCCTCGTTCGCGAAGAGGATGTCAATCAGCCCGCCGTCGATCATCGCCATCAATTCGGCGCGGTGCGGGGCGATGCAGGCAATGTCGGAGAGGGTGAAGGCGACCTTCCGCCCCGCCTCCCGCGCAATCCGGATCGCCTCCATCATCGCCGCCCGCGGGCCCTCGGAGCGCCACAGATAGGCTTCGAGGTAGAGGATCGCCGCGTCCCGGATCTGCTCCGCATCGAGCGCGGCGACCGAGAGCTGATGGGCGGCGCCGCGAAAGGTGTTCATCGTCCGCTGCGCGTCGGGTGTGACGAGGATCAGGCAGCGCCCGGTCGGCTCGCCGCCGGAGATGGGCGGGGTCAGGAACTCGACGCCGAGCGCCCGGATATCGTGAGTGAAAATCTCCCCGAGCTGGTCCTTCGCCACCTGGCCGACGAAGGCGGCGCGGCCGCCCATCGCCGCTACGCCCGCCATCGTGTTCGCCGCCGAGCCGCCGCTCGTCTCGCGCGTCTGGCTCATCTTGGCGTAGAGCCGCGTCGCGCCCGCGGCGTCGAGCACCTGCATCGAGCCTTTGACCAGCCGCTCTTCGATCAGGAAATCGTCGTCTGCCGTCGCGATCACGTCGACCACGGCATCGCCGATCGCGAGAACGTCCAGTCGAATGTCGGTCACGCGCGTCTGATGGCCGGGAAAGGCGGCGACGGAAAGCCCTTTTTGCGCGGCGGGAAAGCCGTTACGCACCCATCATGCAGACCGAAACCGCCGCCGCGCCCGCCATTCCGCGCTCGCTCTTCGTCTATTCCATCTTCTACGGCGGCATGGTCTGCATCGCCGGCATGCTCGCCAATAAACAAATTGCGCTTGGCCCTTTGGCTGTCGAAGCGGGTATTCTCGCGTTCCTGCTGCTTGTCGTTCTGTCCAGCTCGGTTGCCGAGTTGCACGGCCGAGACGTCGCCAACCGCCTAGTCAGAATTGGATTCGTGCCCCTAATCGCGTCGATCCTGCTTCTGAGCCTCGTCCTCGCTCTACCCGCTGCTCAAGGAATGGACGCCGATAGGCTGAAAGGATTTCAGCTTGTGCTCGGGCAAAGCCCTCGTGTCATGGTCGCCGGTATTATCGCCTACGGCACCTCCCAGACGCTCAACGTCACCATTTTCAGTAGGCTCCGACGGGAGACCGGCCGCATGCTGTGGCTACGCGCGGGAGTCGCCAGCGTCCTGTCTCAGATTGTCGACACGTTACTGTTTATATCGATCGCCTTCTATGACGTGTTCCCGATCCGCACGCTGCTGCTCGGCCAAATGCTCGCGAAGGTGGTCTTATCGGCCGTGCTGGTTCCGCCTCTCATCTACCTGTTCGTCGGTCTCGGCCGCCGCCTCGACGCGCGCGGCTGACGGCCGAAAGGCACTCCCGCGGAACAAAATAAAGGCGCCGCACTTCGATGCGGCATGTCCTTGCCAGAGACCGACTGGACCCGCGCGATGCGGGAGGGCGATTACGATCGCGCCTGGTCGATCTGCGAACGCGCCCTCGCCGAGCGTGATCCGGCGACGCGCGACGATCATAATCTCCCCTGTCATCTGCGCTGGGTGTGGGACGGGCGGCCCTTCGACGGCCGGCACGTGCTGGTCCGCTGCTATCACGGCCTCGGCGACACCCTCCAGTTCGCGCGCTACCTTCCCCTGCTCCGCCGGCGCGCGGCGTCGGTGACGCTGGAGGTCCAGCCGCGTCTCGTCTGCCTACTCGCCGACATAGGCGTCGATCGGCTGGTCCCGTTCGATCCCGCGCACCGCCTGCCGGAATCGGACTGCGATATCGAGATCATGGAGCTCGCCTTCGCGCTGCGGACGCCGCCCACCCGCATCCGCCCGCCCTATCTGCACGCCGCCCCGGCCGTGCTTCCGAGCGGCACGATCGGCCTCTGCTTCGAAGCGGGGGAATGGGATCCGGAGCGGTCGATCCCGCCGGACCTGCTGCGGCCTCTTTGCGGCACACGGTCCTGTATCAGCCTGGTCTCGGCGCCCACGGACATCCCCGTGCTCAACCGTGACGGCTGCCCGTTCGACATGGAAGCGACGGCGTCGCTGGTCGCCGGCGTCGACCTCGTGATCACCGTCGACACGATGATCGCCCATCTCGCCGGCGCGATGAACAAGCCCGTCTGGCTGCTCCTCAAGCACGAGCCCGACTGGCGCTGGTCGCCCGCTGCGGGGCGGAGCGACTGGTATCCCTCGATGCGTCTGTACACCCAGCCGAAGTCCGGAGACTGGGCCTCGGTCGCCGCTCAGGTCGCGCGGGACCTCGAAGCGATGCCGGCTGGGCAGCGGCGGGAGGGCACGAGGTGAACGCCTCCCCCTCCAGTCCGCTCGTGCCGGTGTCCTGGGGCGAGCTGCTCGACAAATTGACGATCCTCGAGATCAAGCGGGCGCGGATCGCTGATGCGGCGAAACGGGCAAATGTCGAGAGGGAATATCGCCTGCTGCGTGACATCGCCGCGCCCGCAATAGAGGCGGAAGCCACCGGGCCGTTGCTCGCGCAGCTCAAGGCGGTGAACGAGGCGCTTTGGGAGATCGAAGACGCCATCCGAACGAAGGAAGCGGAAGGCGATTTCGGCCCCGGCTTCGTCTGCCTCGCACGATCGGTCTACAGGCAGAACGACGAGCGCGCCGCCCTGAAGCGCAGGCTCAACCTCCAGCTGAACTCCGATCTGGTCGAGGAGAAGAGCTACAGGGAGGGCCCGGTTTTCTTCTTGGGCGAGACGTCAGCGGGCCGTGCCGCCAACAACGAGAACAGCACGCCCGTGCAGGGATAGTGGCGGAGCGGGAGGGATTCGAACCCTCGATACGGTTTTGCCGTATACTCACTTTCCAGGCGAGCGCCTTCGACCACTCGGCCACCGCTCCGCATGCTCTGGAAGGCCGGTCATCTAGTGCGGTGAGGGCGACGGGGCAAGCGAGGCGAAGTCGTTCATCTGACGGGCAAGTTCGACGTCCTTTGACGTGACGCCGCCCTCGCTGTGCGTGCTGAGCGCGACGTCCACCCGATTCCAGCTGTTCGACCAATCGGGATGGTGATCGGCCTTCTCGGCGGCGAGGGCGACGCGGGCTATGAAGCCAAACGCCTCGGAGAAGTCGCGGAACCGGAAGGAGCGGCGAATCGCCTTCGTTTCCGGATCCCATGACCAATGGGTAAGCTCCCGTAGCGCTTCCTCCCGCTCGACATCGCTCAGCAACATTGTTTCCTCCCTTGCTTCGCCTCTATGTCACCCGACGATGAACGACGGTCAAACCTATGCGCCCGATGCCGCCACAATCGAGCGGCTCGCCGAGGCGGCGATCGCGCGTATGCCGGAGCCGTTCCGGCGCCACCTCGAAGGCGTCGTCCTGCGGGTCGACGATTTCGCCGAGGATGCGGTGCTGGACGAGCTCGGCATCGAGGATCCGTTCGACCTTTCCGGCCTCTATAGCGGAAGGCCCATCGGCCAGCAGTCATCAATGCTCTCGGGCGAGCTGCCCGCCATGATCCACCTCTACCGCCGCCCTCTGCTCGACGAATGGGCGGAGAGCGGGGTTAGTCTGGAAGAGCTGGTGACGCACGTCATCGTCCATGAGGTGGGCCATCATTTCGGCTTCTCCGACGACGATATGCACACGATCGAGGATCAGGCGGGGTGAATGCCCCCGCGCTGCTGAGGCTGGAGCAGGTCGCCTGCATCCGCGGCGGGCGATTGCTGTTCGAAGGGCTCGATCTTGCGCTTCACCCGGGCGAGGCCGCCGTGGCAACCGGTCCCAACGGCGCAGGCAAATCGAGCCTGCTGCGGCTAGCCGGCGGCCTGCTTCGCGCGGCGGCGGGGCTTGTGGAACGCAGTTCGGCGGCGGCGCTCGCTGATGAAAACCTCGCGCTCGATCCGAAGCTGAGCCTCGGCCACGCGCTCGCCTTCTGGGCCAGGATCGACGGTACGGATCCTGCCCTGGGCGTGAAGGCTATGGGACTCTCCGCTCTCGCCGATGTGCCGGTGCGGATGCTTTCGACCGGACAGCGCAAGCGGGCGGTGCTGGCTCGGGTCATTTCTTCCGGTGCCGGCTTATGGCTGCTCGACGAGCCGACCAACGGCCTCGATTCCGAGGGGCTGGAGCGGCTGAACGAGGCCATGGCTGCGCATCGCGCCGGCGGCGGCGCGATCCTCGCCGCCTCGCACCTGCCGCTGGCTTTGCCCGGAGCCCGCGAGGTGGCGCTGGGATGAGCGCCCTGATCCTCCGCGAGCTCCGCCTCGCCGCGACCGGCGGCAGCGCGCTGCTGCCGCTCATCTTCTTCCTGCTGGTCGCCACCCTCTTCCCGTTCGCGATCGGCCCCGACGCGCCTCTGCTCGCCCGCACCGGCGGCGGGGCCCTTTGGGTCGCCGCCCTGCTCGCCGCTTTGCTGCCGGTCGAACGGCTGGTCGAGCCGGACCGGGCGAGCGGCGTGCTGGACCAGCTCGCCGTGCGGGGGGTGAGCGAGGAGAGCATCGCCGCCGCCAAGCTCGCCGGCCACTGGCTGAGCTTCGGCCCGCCGCTGATGCTCGCCGCTTTGCCCGCGGCGGCCCTGATGAAGCTGCCCGAAGAGATGCTCGTCCGCCTCGAACTCGGCCTGCTCGCCGGCACCCCGGGTCTCGCCGCGCTTACTTTGATGACGGCCGCGCTCACCGCCGGCCTGCGCGGCGCCGGCGCGCTCGGCGGGCTGCTGATGCTGCCGCTGGCGGTCCCAGTCCTGATCTTCGGCGCCGGGATGAGCGATCCCGTCGCCGGGGCCGGCGCGATCAAGCTGCTTGCCGCCGCCTCGCTCTTCCTCGTCGCCATCACGCCCTTCGCGGCCGGCGCCGCGATCCGGGCCGCGCGCGATTAATCCCGTGACCACCTCGCAAAAATCGCTGTCGGCAGAAGCAGCCCGCGCGTTTCCTCGCGGACGGCCATGTCGCCGCATTCGACGCGGCCGCCGAGATCGCCCAGCGCCTGGTTGAGCAATTCGCCGATCGCGAGCGCCGACATCCGCACCGCATAGACGGTGAGGACGAGGAAGCGTCTCTCCGCGTCGAGCAGGCGGCGGCAGTCGGCGATCAGCCCCGGCAGGCCCTCCTCCAGCCGCCACACCTCGCCGTCCGGGCCGCGGCCATATTTGGGCGGATCGAGGATGATGCCGTCGTAGCGCCGGCCGCGCCGCACCTCGCGGGCGACGAACTTCGCCGCATCGTCGACCAGCCAGCGGATGGGGCGGTCGTCCATGCCGGAGAGGGCCGTATTCTCCTTCCCCGCCTCGACCGATTTCTTCGACGCATCGACATGGACGAGGCGGGCACCGGTCGCCGCCAGCGCGAGGGTGCCGACGCCGGTATAGCCGAACAGGTTCAGGGCTTCGGTTCCGTCGCCAAGCCGCTCCCGCATCCACGCCCATTGCGGCGCCATGTCGGGGAAGAAGGCGAGGTGGCGGAAGGGCGTGCACTGGGCGCGGAAGCGGACTTCCTCCCAGCCGAGCTCCCATCCCTCCCGCGGAACGGGGCGATGGAAGACCCAGCGGCCGCCGCCTTCCTCGTCCGAGCCGGGGATGAACTCGCCGTCGGCGTCCCACTCCGCCGAGGCGGGGCCCCACAGCGCCTGCGGCTCGGGCCGGATGAAGCGGTAGCGGCCGTAGCGCTCCAGCTTGCGCCCGCCGCCGCTGTCGACGAGCCCGTAATCGCGCCAGGGCTCGGCGACGAGCGTCGCGAGAATCATGCGGCGCGGACGGCGGGGAAGCCGATGGTGGCGCGGGCGCGGGGGCCGGCGAGCATCGTCGCGCCGGCCGTGCGGACCTGCTCCAGCGTCACCGCCTGCAGCGCCTCGATCACCTCCGCCGGCTCGACCAGCCGCCCGTAGACGGCGAGCTGACGCGCCACATAATGGGCCTGCCCCCACGGGCTTTCGAGCGCCATGAGCAGGCCGGCGCGGGCTTGGGTGCGCACGCGCTCCAGCTCTCGCGGCGTGGCACTCGCCGCCGTCTCGGCGAGCACCTCCTCGATCAGCTGCGCCGCGGCGGACGACTGCCGCCGCGCGGTCGCCGCGTAGACGGAGAGCACGCCCGCATCCGAATAAGGATGGAGCGAAGCGTAGACGGAATAAGCAAGGCCACGGTCCTCGCGCACCTGCTGGAACAGGCGCGACGACATGCCGCCGCCGACGATATCGGCGAACAGGCGCGCGGCGAAATAGTCCGGATCGCGCTGGGCCGGCGCGGCGAAGCCCAAAGTGAAATGCGCCTGTTCGCTCGGCGTGCGGCCGACCCGTGTGCCGCCGGTGAAGCGGCCCGGCTCGGCGGTGCCGATCGTGCCGCCGGGCAGGTCCGCGAAATGCGCCTCGCCGAGCGCCACCAGCCGTTCGTGGTCCACCTTGCCGGCCGCGACGAGGGTGAGGCCGCCGGCGCGATAATGGTCGCGGCGCCAGGCGTGGAGGTCGTCGAGGCCGATCGCCTCGATGCTGCGCTCGTCGCCGAGGATCGGGCGGCCGAGCGGCTGGTCGGCGAACGCGGCGGACCAGAGCTCGTCGTAGACGATGTCGGACGGCGTGTCGCGTGCCTCGCCCAGCTCCTGCAGCACGACGTCCTTCTCGCGCGCCAGCTCGGCGGAATCGAAACGGGGCCGCTGCACCATGTCGGCGAGCAATTCGACCGCCAGCGGCACGTGCTCCGCCATGACCGAGGCGGTGAAATTGGTTGCGTCCCGCTCGGTGCAGGCGTTGAGGTCGCCGCCGACATCCTCGATCGCCTCGCTGATCTCGCGCGCCGAGCGACCGCCGGCGCCCTTGAACACCATGTGCTCGAACAGATGGGCGATGCCGTTGAGCCGCGCCGGCTCGTGCCGCGACCCCGCCTCGGCGAACAGGCCGACCGCCGCCGTCTCCACGCCGGGCATGACTCGGGTGGCGACCCTGAGGCCATTGGGAAGGAGCGTCAGCTGTTGCATCGCCCCGAGTTAGGAGGCCGGGCGGTTCGGGGCAACCTTGTCGCGCTGCCGCCGCCTCAGCGCGAGCGGGTAGATGATCAAGGCCATCGCCGCGAAGCAGAACCACTGGAGGGCGTAGAACAGGCTGTTGTTCGGCATGTCGGCGGGCGAGGGTGGCCTCGTCGGAACGAGGCCGGGCGCGGCATTGGCCGCCATCAGGCGGATCTTGTGCAGCCGGTCGGGCACGATCAGGCCGGTCACCGGGCCGCCGCGCCATTGCGGCGGGTGGGGCTCGGTGGACCAGCCCACGTCCACCTCCATGCCGGGCCCTTCGGCGCCGACGCGGCAGGAGGCGATATGGCTCCAGCCCGGCTCATCCTTGAAGTTGCGCCCGACGATCTCGCGCCAGCCGACCGGCTGCAGGCAGAAGCCCGTCGCATGGCGGTAGAGGAGGCCGTCATCCGCCGGCGGCACGGCCGGCCAGGCGACCGGCGGCAGCCGGCTGTTGCGCTCGTAGCGGACGACCAGGCCATTTTTGTAATGATAGCGGTGGATCTGCCAGATTCCGAGCCAGACCATGATCGCGGCGGCGGCGGCGACGACGATGGTCGGCACGACGGGCAGCCGCATCACTCGCCCTCCGCGATCCGCCCCTCACGGGCGCGGTGCCGGTATTCGAGAGCGAGCAGCAGAGCCTTGGCGGCGCGCAACGAGAAGATCACCGCCGCACTGGTCAGCGGCAGCCAGAGGAGGACGTGAACCCACCAGGGCGGGCTGAACTTCAGGTCCACCGTCACAGCGAGGCCGACGATCAGCGCGCCGATGATCAGGATCAGGAAGGCGGCCGGCCCGTCGCCGACGATGAAGGTGGAGAAATCGAGTCCACACGCCCGGCATTTCGGAGCGAAGCCGGTCAGGCTCTGGAACAACGTCTTCGATCCGCAGCGCGGGCAAAGGCCGCGGAGGGCGGCGAGGAGGGGCGGGGGACCGGTTTCGGTCACCCCGCGTAAGGCGCGCCCCAGCCGCCCCAGACGTAGACGCAGATGAACAGGAACAGCCACACCACGTCGACGAAATGCCAGTACCAGGCCGCCGCCTCGAAGCCGAAATGCTGCTCCGGCTTGAAGTCGCCTTTGTACGCCCGGACCAGGCAGACGATCAGGAAGATCGTGCCGATGATGACGTGCGCGCCGTGGAAGCCCGTCGCCATGAAAAAGGCCGAGGTGTAGACGTTCTGGCTGAAGTGGAAGGGTGCGTGGCTGTACTCATAGGCCTGGATGCTGGTGAACAGCATGCCGAGCAGGATCGTGCACCACAGGCCCTTGATCAGCCCCTTGCGGTCGCCGTGGATCAAGGCGTGGTGCGCCCAAGTGACGGTCGTCCCCGAGCAGAGCAGGATCAGGGTGTTGAGGAGAGGGAAGCCGAACGGGTTCAGCACCTCCATGCCCTTGGGCGGCCAGACGCCGCCGACCGCGTCAACCGCCGAGGGGAAGAGGGCGGAATCGAACCAGGCCCAGAACCAGGCGACGAAGAACATCACCTCCGAGGCGATGAACAGGATCATGCCGTAGCGCAGGTGGAGCTGGACGACCGGCGTGTGGTCGCCGTGATGCGCCTCGCGGATCACGTCGCTCCACCAGCTGAACATGGTGAACAGGATGCCGGCGACGCCGACCGCCAACACCCACGCACCGCCCGCGATCGTGTGCAGCCACATCACGAACCCGCCGAAGAAGCACAGGGCCGAGAAGGCGCCGATCAGCGGCCAGGGGCTCGGATTGACGAGGTGGTAGGGGTGGTTCTTCGCGCCGGCCATCGGGCTCCCTCTGTTCCTTCCTGCGGGCGGCCTCAGCCGTCCCTCGTGGCGTTCCTCTAGGACGTGTCCTCACGCCTCGCAACAATCGTAATCGCTCGAAAGCTCAGCCGCTTCCCGCCTGGTCGGAGGGGTAGAAAGTGTAGCTCAGAGTGATCTCGCTGATGTCGTTCGCGTCCGGGTCCTTCAGGAACTTCGGATCGACGAAGAAGATGACCGGCATCCGCGCCACCTCGCCCGGCTTCAGCGTCTGCTGGGTGAAGCAGAAGCACTGGATCTTCTTGAAATATTTGCCGGCTTGGGGCGGGCTGACGTTGAAGGCGGCGCTGCCGGTGATCGTCCGGGCGGAGAGATTCTGCGCATCGAAGACCGCCATCTCGCGCTCGCCGATGGTGACGATCTGCGTGTTCTTCTCTGGCTCAAATCGCCACGGCAGGGTCGGCGACACGTTGGCGTCGAAGCGGATCGAGACCTGCTTGCCCGGGATCGGACCCGGCGCCGTGTTGGCCCGCTGCGTGGTGCCGTTGAAGCCGGTCACTTGGCAGAAGACCCTGTAGAGGGGGACGCTGGCGAAGGCGAGGCCGACCATCGCCAGCACGAGGACGCTCATGATCGCCGCCGTGCGGCGGTTGCGGCTTGGGTCGGGCTGAACGTTCGGATTCATCGATAAAGGCTCATTTTCGCAATGGTGATCGCGTAGACGAGGATCACGAACAGGACGAGCAGCACGGCCATCACGATCGCGCGGCCCCTTTGCCGCCGGCGGATCTCGGCATCGTCCGGGCGCGGCAGGTCCGGCTTCATGCGAAGACCAAACGGTCGGCGACGAGGGCGCCGAAGATCGCGAACAGGTACAGGATCGAGAAGGCGAACAGCCTTTTCTCGGCCTTCATCGCCGCCGGCTCGGCGGTGCGGCTCAGGCAGACCTGGAGCGCCATGGCGAGAAAGACGAGGCTAAGCGCCGAGGCGAGCGCACCGTAGAAAGCGCCGGCGAGGCCGAGCGGCCAGGGCGCGACCGCCACCGCCGCCATCGGCAGGCTGTAGAGGAAGATCTGGCGACGGGTCGTCTTGATCCCGGCGACGACGGGCAACATCGGCACGCCCGCCGCTTCGTAATCGGAGCGGACGAACAGCGACAGCGCCCAGAAATGGGGCGGCGTCCACAGGAAGATGAGCGCGAAGAGCAGGGCCGGCAGCAGGCCGACCTGCCCAGTTGCCGCCGCCCAGCCGATCACCGGCGGGAAGGCGCCGGCGGCGCCGCCGATGACGATGTTCTGCGGCGTCCGCCGCTTCAGCCAGATTGTGTAGACGAGGACGTAGAACAGGATGGAGATTGCGAGGATCGCGGCCGCCATGCGGTTGGTGGCGAGCTCCATCAGGATGACGGAGAAGAAGGCCAACCCGACCCCGAAATGAAGGGCCGACTGGCGGTCCATCCGCCCGGCGGGGAGCGGCCGCTTGGCCGTCCGCTTCATCTTCGCATCGAGATCGGCTTCGTACCACATGTTGAGCGCCGCCGCCGCGCCGGCGCCGAGCGCGATGCACAGGATGGCGGTGAAGCCCAGCACCGGATTGAGCGGCGCCGGCGCGATCAGCAGGCCGGCGAGTCCGGTGAAGACGACGAGGCTCATCACCCGCGGCTTGGTCAACGCGAGGAAATCGCGCCAATCGGCGGGAACGGCAGTCTGCGTGGTGACGGTCACGCTCGTCATATAGGCCTGAACATTCCGTCCTTCGAGACGCCGTTTCGCCAAGCTCAACGGCTCCTCAGGATGAGCGGTTCCGGACCTTCACCCGCTCATCCTGAGTAGGGACTGAGCTTGGCGAAGGCCGGTATTGAAGGGCTCAGTCGATCCTCGGCAGGGTCGAGAATTGGTGGAAGGGCGGCGGGCTCGACAGGGTCCATTCCAGCGTCGTCGCGCCTTCGCCCCAAGGATTGTCCGGCGCCTTGCGGCCCGCGAACAGCGACCAGAGGACGTTGATGAAGAAGATCGCCATCGAGCTGGCCATGATGAAATAGCCAACCGAGGCCCACCAGTTCCAGCCCGCGAAGGCGTCCGCATAATCGGGAACCCGGCGCTGCATGCCGTTCATGCCAAGGAAGTGCATCGGGAAGAACAGGATGTTCACGCCGATGAAGAACACCCAGAAATGGATCTGCCCGAGCAGCTCGTTGTACATCCGCCCCGACATTTTCGGGAACCAGTAGTAGAAGCCGGCGAAGAGCGAGAAGACCGCGCCCAGCGACAGCACGTAGTGGAAATGGGCGACGACGTAATAGGTGTCCTGGAAGTTGGTGTCGACGCCGCCGTTGGCGAGCACGACGCCGGTGACGCCGCCGACCGTGAACATGAAGATGAAGCCAAGCGCCCACAGCATCGGCGTCTCGAAGGTCAGCGAGCCGCCCCACATGGTCGCGATCCACGAGAAGATCTTGATGCCGGTCGGCACCGCGATCACCATCGTCGCGGCGGTGAAGTACATCTTCGTGTTCACGTCGAGGCCGACGGTGAACATGTGGTGCGCCCAGACGACGAAGCCGATCACGCCGATCGCGACCATCGCATAGGCCATGCCGAGATAGCCGAAGACCGGCTTGCGGCTGAAGGTGGCGATCACCTGGCTGACCATGCCGAAGCCCGGCAGGATCATGATGTACACCTCGGGATGGCCGAAGAACCAGAAGAGGTGCTGGTAGAGCAGGGGATCGCCGCCGCCCTGCGCGTCGAAGAAATGCGTTCCGAAATTGCGGTCGGTCAGCATCATCGTGATCGCGCCGGCGAGGACCGGCAGCGCCAGCAGCAGCAGGAACACCGTCACGAGGATCGACCAGACGAACAGCGGCATCTTGTGCAGCGTCATGCCGGGCGCGCGCATGTTGAAGATGGTGGTGATGAAGTTGATCGCGCCGAGGATCGAGCTTGCGCCGGCAAGGTGGAGCGAGAAGATCACCATGTCGACGGCCGGCCCGGGTGAGCCGCTGGTCGAGAGCGGCGCGTAGAGCGTCCAGCCGGTGCCGGCGCCGTTGCCGGTGCCGCCCGGGACGAACATCGAGCCGAGCAACAGCAGGAAGGACGGCACGAGCAGCCAGAAGCTGATGTTGTTCATCCGCGGGAAGGCCATGTCCGGGGCGCCGATCATCAGCGGCACGAACCAGTTGCCGAAGCCGCCGATCATCGCCGGCATCACCATGAAGAAGACCATGACGAGGCCGTGCGCCGTCACCAGCACGTTCCAGAGATGCCGCGCCTGGTCGGGATTGGCGGTGCCCGCCCAATTCTGGAGATGCTGGATGCCGGGATACATCAATTCGGTCCGCATCAGGCCCGAAAGCGTGCCGCCGATGATCCCCGCGATGATTGCGAAGAGCAGATAGAGCGTGCCGATATCCTTGTGGTTGGTCGACAGGAACCAGCGCGTGAAGAAGCCCGGCACATGCTCCGCTTCATGGTGCGGATCGTGCGCGTGGGCCTCGAAATGAAGGTTGTTGGCAGTGGTGTCTGTCATCTCAAATTCCGCGGCTGGATTGGGCCTGGCTCTGGTTGGTCGCCGGCGGTGCAGCCGTTCCAGCAGAGACATTGGTCGGGGCGGGCGTGGCGGAGGTGCCGCCGCCCGGAGCGGTCGTGGCGGAAACCGCCTGCGGGTTGATGATCGGCGAACCGGCGGTGGTGTCGGGGCCGGTCGGCTTCTTCGCGCCAGGCATGGTGCCGCCCTTCGAGGCGACCCAGGCGGCATATTGGGCGGGGGTCACCACCTCGACCGCGATCGGCATGAAGCCATGGCGGGCGCCGCACAATTCGTAGCATTGGCCGTAATAGAGGCCGGGCCGGTCGACCTTGAACCAGGTCTCGTTGAGCCGGCCGGGCACGGCGTCCATCTTCACCCAGAAGGCGGGGACGCCGAAGCTGTGGATGACATCGGACGCGGTCACGATCAGCTTCACGACCGCGCCGGCAGGGACCACCATCCGTTCGTCGACCGCGAGCAGGCGGGGCTCGCCGCGCTTCTTCGCGTCGGCATCGGAGAGCATGTTCGAGACAACCTCGAAGCCGCCATTGTCCGGGTAGGAATAGGTCCAATACCATTGGTTGCCGGTCACCTTGACGGTGAGGTCGGCCTTGGGCGGATCGTATTGGTGGGCGAGCAGCCGGATCGACGGCACCGCGATCGCGACCAGGATCAGCACCGGCACCAGGGTCCAGACGACCTCGAGCGTGGTATTGTGGGTGGTGCGCGACGGCACCGGATGCCGGCCGCGGCGGAAGAGGAGGACCGCCGCCAGCAGCAGGACAAGGACGAAGGCGCTGATGATGCTGATCACCGGCATCAGGATCCAGTCGTGGAACCAGGCCGCCTCATGGCCGATCGGGGTGAACTGGGGCTGGAGATGGGCGCGACCGTCGGGCTGGCCGATGCCCGGCGTCGGCATGGCGCGGCTCGCCATCGTGCTCTGCGCCACCTGCGCGTTCGAGGGCTCGTTGCTGGAGCCCATGTTCGGCCCGCTCGCCTGCTCCGGCTGGGCCGGCGCGGCTTGCGACCTGGCGCTGATCGCATCGCTCGGCGGAGCGGCATGGCCCTGCGGCACAGCGGCGCTCGGCGCGCCGCTGACGGGCGCCGCCGGCGCGGCCTGCTGGGCAAGCGCGGCGGCCGGAGCCAGGAAGAGCGACGCCGCGAGGAGGAAAAGCTTGTCGAACGTCTTCATCGAAACCCCTTGGGACCTCCGGGCGGAGCGGGACGAGTCCGCACGCCGGGAGCGACGGATCGGCCGGCCTTATAGGCAGCAGGTGCCGGGTCCTCAAGCGCCCCTTTCCGCCTTTTTCGGCAGGCGCTTGAAGGGGCTTGCCAGCCGCCCTATCAGGCGCCGAGCCGCATCCGCCGGGGTGGAGCCGACATGACCGAAAACGAAATCCTCGCCGAGTTCCGCGCCGCCGACGCTTTGCTCGAAGGCCATTTCATCCTCTCCTCGGGCCTCCACAGCCCGCGCTATTTGCAATGCGCGCGGGTGCTGATGGATCCAGCCCGCGCCTCCCGCCTCGCCTCCGCGCTCGCTCACCGGCTTCCGCTCGAGGTGAAGGCGCAGATCTCGATCATCGTCTCGCCGGCGATGGGCGGGGTGATCATCGGCCACGAAATGGGCCGGTCGCTCGGTCTGGAAGCCGTGTTCCTCGAACGGCCGACCGGCATTTTCGAGCTTCGCCGCGGCTTTCGCATCGAGCCGGGGCAGAAGGCGTTGCTGGTCGAGGACGTGGTGACCACCGGCCTGAGCTCGCGCGAGGCGATCAAGGCGGTGGAGGCGGCCGGGGGCAGCGTCGTCGCCGCAGCGGCGCTCGTCGACCGCTCCAATGGTCTCGTCGACCTCGGCGTGCCTTTCTTCCCGCTGATCCGTGTCGACGTGCCCGTCTACGAGCCGCAGGCGCTGCCGCCGGAGCTCGCGGCCGTGCCCGTCGAGAAACCCGGGAGCCGGAAGGCGCCTGTCCCGAGCGAAGTCGAGGGGGCGTGACCGGTCCTCTTCGCCTCGGCGTCAACATCGATCATGTCGCGACGATCCGGAATGCGCGCGGCGGCGACCATCCGGACCCGGTGAAGGCGGCCTTGCTCGCGGCCGAGGCGGGCGCGGACGGCATTACCGCCCATCTGCGCGAAGACCGCCGCCACATCCGCGACGAGGACATTGCCGCGCTGCGGGCCCGCCTCTCGATCCCGCTCAATCTCGAAATGGCGGCAACCGAGGAGATGCTGGAGATCGCGCTCCGCCACCGGCCGCACGCGGCCTGCATCGTGCCCGAGAAGCGCGAGGAGCGGACGACGGAGGGCGGGCTCGACGCCGCCGGCCAGGACAATCACCTCCACCCGTTCGTCGCCCGGCTGAGCGAGGCCGGCATCCGGGTCAGCCTGTTCATCGAGCCCGATCCGCGCCAGGTCGAAGCCGCCATCCGCCTCGGGGCGCCGGTCGTCGAGTTCCACACCGGCCGCTATGCCCATCTGGACGGCGAGGCGCGCGCCGCCGAGCTCCGCCGCATCGCCGACGCAGCCGCGCTTGCCGCGAAGAACGGCATCGAGCCCCATGCCGGCCACGGCCTCACCTTCGACAACGTCCAGCCGATCGCCGCCATCCCGCAGGTGCGCGAGCTCAACATCGGCCATTTCCTGGTCGGCGAAGCGATCTTCACCGGGCTCGAGGCCAGTGTCCGGCGCATGCGGGCGCTGATGGACGAGGCGAGATGAAGGGGCGTGCTGGCTCCTCCCCGGAACGGAGAGGGGGACCAGCCGCAGGCTGGTGGAGGGGCCGATCCGCACCGTGCACCGGCCCCTCCACCGCACTTCGTGCGGTCCCCCTCCCCGTTCCGGGGAGGAATTCCCGGTGATCCTCGGCATCGGCTCGGATCTCTGCAATATCGAGCGGATCCAGAACTCGCTCGACCGGTTCGGCGAGCGCTTCGTGCGACGCGTCTTCACCGAGACCGAGCGCGCCAAGGCGGAAAGGCGGCCGCACACCCGCGCCGGCACCTATGCGAAGAGGTTCGCCGCCAAGGAGGCTTTCTCGAAGGCGGTCGGCACCGGCTTCAAGCGCGGCGTCTTCATGCGCGACATCGGCGTGGTCAACGCGCCGTCGGGCGCCCCGACGCTCGAGCTGACCGGCGGCGCCAAGGCGAGGCTTGACGCGATGACGCCGGAGGGCCACTTCGCGCAGGTCCATTTGACGATGACCGACGATCATCCCTTCGCGCAGGCTTTCGTCGTCATCACCGCCGTCCCCCATTCCAGGAGTCCAGGGTGAGCAGCAGCGATCCCGTATTGCCGATGACCGACCAGCCGACCGACCCCGCCGCTCCCGCCGCCACGATTGCCGAAGCGGATCTGCCCGCGAAGAAGAAGCAGGGCACCGACTGGTGGGCGGAGCTGAAGGCGATCTTCTGGCTCGTCCTCGCCGTGCTCGCCTTCCACACCTTCATCGCCAAACCGTTCTACATCCCGTCCGAATCGATGATGCCGGGGCTGCTCAAGGGCGACCGGCTGGTCGTCACCAAATATCCTTATGGCTGGTCCTGGGTGAGCCCCAGCTTCCATGTCCTGCCGCCGATGCACGGGCGCCTGTTCGGCCGGATGCCGGAGCGCGGCGACGTCGTGATCCTGACCCCGCCGGGCGAGACCTCAGACTATATCAAGCGGGTGATCGGCCTTCCCGGCGATACCGTCGCGGTGCGGGACGGGCAGCTCATCCTCAACGGCAGACCGGTGAAGCGCGAGCGGCGTCCGGAGACCATGATCCCGATCGACGCCAACCTGCCCTGCAACGACAATTTCGGCCAGGACCGCGTCGCCGGTCCTGACGGCAAGCTCTATTGCCGCCTGCAGGTCTATCGCGAGACGCTGCCCAGCGGCCGCTACTACGACACGATCGACGAAGGGCCGTCGCCCGAGGACAATTACGCAACGGTCACCGTCCCCGCCGACCATGTGTTCCTGATGGGCGACAATCGCGACAACAGCGCCGACAGCCGCGTGGCGCTCGCGGAGCAGGGCCTCGGCGGGCCGGTGCCGTGGGAGAATATCGGCGGCCGCGCCGAATTCATCACCTTCTCCTATGACGGCTCGTCGACCTGGCTGAACCCGATCAGCTGGTTCACCGCGCTGCGCGGCGGCCGGGCCGGCATCTCGCTGCGGCCGAAGGAAGCGGCGAAGCCGTAAGCTCGCGCGGACCGACGTCCGATCCTTACTGGATCGGCGTGGCCTGTCCCGCGCCTTGCCCTTGTCCCTGCATCTGCTGCTGCAATTGCTGCTGCATGAGCATCTCCCGCACCGTCTCTTCGGGCAGGATCCCAATCACGTGGACGTCGAAGTCGAGCCTGGAATTGGCCGGAATGCCGGGCTTCGCCTGGTCGCCATAGCCGAGCTTGGCGGGGATGCGCAGCCTGTAGACGCCGTCCTTGCGCATGACGTGGAGACCCTCGGTGAAACCGGGGATAAGCGCGCCGGGCTTGACCGGGAACGGGGCCGGCTGCTTGCCGACGTTGCTGTCGAAGACCGTGCCGTCCGGGAGCCGACCGATATATTCGACGAAAACGACGTCCGCGTCGGTCGGGGTCGGACCGGTGCCCTCCTTCACGACCTGATATTTGAGGCCGGACGAGGTGGTCGTCCATTGCTGCGCGGCCGTGCCCCACCAGGCGAAGGCGCCGGCGAGCAAAGCCAGCACCAGCAGGCCGATCCAGAGCTTCGCCACGGAGCCCTTCGCGATCGGGCGGAGCGGAACGGCGGTCACGGACATGGCAGGCTCCCGGAAATGGAAAGGGCGGCGATGAGCCGGCCGCGCCCGCTCATTATCGCCGCCCCCGAAGGAAGCAAGCTTGTCGCAGGTTCAGCGAGCGCCGCCGCCGCCGTCGCGCTCGGCGCGCTTGCGCTCCAGCTTGCGGGCGCGGCGGATGGCCGCGGCGCGCTCGCGGGCGCGCTTCTCCGACGGCTTCTCGTAGTGACGGCGCAGCTTCATCTCGCGGTAGACGCCTTCGCGCTGGAGCTTCTTCTTAAGCGCCCGCAGCGCCTGGTCGACATTGTTGTCGCGAACGATGATCTGCATAAAGTCTCGTCTACTCCGGTTCGAATGGGCTTGCGCGGCGGCCGCCGGGGCCGGTCCGTGAAGCGCGTGCCAATAGCATAAAATTCGTATCGTCGCGAGACGGTTCCCGCGCCGTTGCGGGCGCCGTTAGCAGGGACGGCCTTTTCTTTCAACCCGTTCCCAGAGGGACCTAAGGCAGGAGATCGCCGAAATCCGGCACGCCTTTGTCCAGCCGCGCCTCGATCGCGGCGTCGAGGTCGGCGCTGACCAGCGCGCCCGCATTCCACAGGGCGACATGCCGCAGCCCCTCCTCGACCGTGCGGCCGCGGCTGTAGTTGAGGCTCGCCTTGATCCCGGCGACGGCAAGCGGCGACTTGGCGGCGATGGTCCGTGCCAGCTCCAGCCCGGCGGCGATGGCCGCCTCACGATCGGGCGCGATGCGGTTGAGGAAACCGAATCGGAGCGCTTCGTCGGCGTCCATGCGCCGGCCGGTATAGGCAAGCTCGCGCACCACGCCCTCGGGGATGAGGTGGGTGAGACGCTGCAGCGTGCCGAGATCGGCGGTGATGGCGACATCGACCTCGGCGACCTGGACGAAGGTGTCGGCGGTGCCGACCCGGATGTCGCAGGAGCAGGCGAGGTCGACGCCGGCGCCGATGCAGCCGCCGTGCAGCGCGGCAATCACCGGCACCCGCGCCTCTTCAGCGGCGGTGAAGCAGTCCTGCAGCCACCGGACATGGCGCAGCCGCGCCTCGGCCGCGCGTCCGGGATCGTCGGTCTTCGGGAACTGGCTCTGCGCGTAATGGAGATCGAGGCCGGCGCTGAAATGCCGTCCGCGCGCCGAGAGAAGGATGGCGCGCACCGAGGAATCCGCGCCGAGGCTGCGGAAGGCCTCGCCAAGAGAGTCGAACATCGCCCGGTCCATGGCGTTGAGCCGGTCCTCGCGCGCGAGCTCGACATGGGCGATGCCGCCGTCGCGGCCGATCCTCACTCTCTCGCTGTCCATCGCCTCACTGCCCGCGAAACGTCGCGGTGAATCCTTTCTAAACGCTGTCGGCCGAGTTCAGCATCGGCTCATCGCCATTCCGGCACAAGCCATCTATCCGTGGCGGCGCCGAGCCGCGCCGGTACAGAGGAGAGCAGTGATGCGTAACGCATTGATCGGGATTTTGATGGCGGCCACGGCGGCAACCCCGCTCGCCGCCCAGGACAAGGACTGGCATGGCAGAGGGCGCGATGCCGGTGAGCAAAGGTCGCAGAGGAGCGAGCAGCGTCAGCAGGCGCAGCCGCGCCAGCAGCAGCAGGCCGCGCCGCAGGGCCAGCGCTCCCAGGGCGGCTGGGCCGGCCGGGGCGGCGCCCAGCAGCAGGCCGCACCGCAGGGCCAACGCTTCCAAGGTCAGCGCTGGGGCGGCCAGCGCAACTTCCAGCAGCAGGCGCCGGCCCAGGTGCAGCCGCAGGCCCAGCAGCGCCAGGCGTGGCAGGGCCGCGGCGGCGGCGGCTGGAACGGCCAGAACCGCTTCGAGGGACAGAACCGCTTCCAGGGACAGGGCAGCGCCAACTACCAGCGCAATTACGCGCCGCAGCAGCGCGGCCAGTATCAGGGCAATCGGCAGGCGTGGCGTGGCAATCGCGGCGGCGGCTGGAACCGGGGCTGGCGCAACGATCAGCGCTACGATTGGCAGCGCTACCGCTACGCCAACCGCGGCGTCTTCCACCTCGGGCCCTACTACGCCCCCTATCGCGGCTATGATTACCGGCCGCTCGAGATCGGCATCGCCCTCGATTCGCTCTTCTACAACCAGAATTACTGGATCGATCCGGCCTATTACGACCTGCCGGAGGCCCCTCCGGGAGCCGAGTGGGTCCGCTATTATAACGACGTCGTGCTGGTCGACATGGAGACCGGCGAAGTGCTCGACGTGATCCACGACTTCTTCTGGTAGGCTAGGCAGCTTTCCAAAGAAGTAGCAGAGCCCGGGGCGCCGCAAGCGCTCCGGGCTTTTTGCTTGTCAACGCAAAGGCGCCACAGCATGAAAAGCCTGTTCTCGTGATGATGCGCAAGGAGGCGCCGTGAGCACGCAGGTCGGCGATCCCGCCGGTTTCTATCGAATGCAGATCGGCGCCTGGGTGCGCGATCGGCTGCTGCGCACACCGAACGCGATGAAGCTCCCGGCCACGGGGCTCGACATCTTCGTCGTCCGCGATTTCCTCAGCCGCGCCGAGTGCGAACAGGTGATCGCGCTGATCGACAAGGACCGCCAGCCGTCCGGGCTGCTCGCCGAAACCCCCGATCCCGAATTCCGCACCAGCGAGAGCTGCAATTTGCGGATCACCGATCGGATCAACCGGGTGGTCGAGGGCAAGATCAACGGCCTGATGGGCATCCCGCCCGAGCAGGGCGAGACGATCCAGGGCCAGCGCTACGCGGTCGGCCAGCAGTTCAAGGAGCATCACGACTTCTTCTACGCGAGCGAGCCTTACTGGCCCGAGCAGGAGCGCTCCGGCGGGCAGCGCACCTGGACGGCGATGATCTTCCTCAACGAGCCGGAAGCGGGCGGCCAGACCGCCTTCCCCAAGGCCGGAATCCAGGTAACGCCGCGCACCGGAAACCTCCTCGCCTGGAACAATCTCGACGAATATGGCGAGCCGAATATGTATTCGCTCCACACCGGCCGGCCGGTTCACGCGGGCGTCAAATATGTCATCACCAAATGGTATCGCGAGCGGCCATGGGGCTGGTACGCGGCGCACGGGGTGAAGCCCGCCGGACCCTATTGATCCGTTCGGCGGATACTAGAAAAACAATGACACCTGCCCCTGGAGAGGTCGCGATGAAATCCCTGACATTGCTTCTGGCTGCGGCCTCGGCGCTGGCCTTCCCGGCTGCGGCCGCACTCGCCCCGCATCATGTGGCGCCAGCCGCTGCCCGCCTCAGCGACAGCCAGCGACTCGCGAAGCTGTTCCGCGACAGCGACGAAGCCTCGCTCCGTCGCAACCCGCTCAACGCCCTCTCCCGCGGCGACCTGCGCTATGCGGACCGGTTCGGCGACTCGATCACCGATGCCTATTTCGCGGCGGAGCGGCAGGCGGCGCAGAGCGATCTTGCCACGCTCGCCGCGATCGACCGCGCCCGGCTGACGCCCGACGAGCGCATCTCCTACGACGTCTTCAAATGGCAGCGGCAGCTCGATCTCAAGGGTCTTGAGGAGCCCCTGCTGAAGGCGCAGGTCGAACGGCCGATCGACCATTTTTCCGGCCTCCAGGTGGCGATGCCGGACATCAGCTCGGGCGAGGGCGCCGCGCCGTTCAAGACGGTTGCCGACTATGACAACAATCTGAAGCGGCTCGCCGGCTACATCGTCTATCTCGACCGCGCGATCGGCCGCATGCGCCAGGGGATGGCGGACGGGATCGTCCAGCCCAAATTGGTGATGCGCAACGTCGTCGCCCAGCTCGACGGGCTCGTCGCCGGCAAGGTCGAAGACTCCACCTTTTACAAGCCGGTGACGAAAATGCCGGCCACCATCCCCGCCGCCGAGCAGGCGCGGATCAGGGCGGAATATACCGCCTTCATCCGCGACAAGCTGAACCCGGCCCACGCCCGGCTGCGCGCCTTCATCCAGAACGAATATCTGCCCAAATGCCGCGACAGCGTCGGCCTCGGCCAGATGCCGGGCGGGGCGGCGCTCTACCGCTACCTCGTCGAGGTCAACACAACGACCGACATGACACCCGTCCAGATCCACGCGCTCGGCCTCAGCGAGGTCGACCGCATCCACCGCGAAATGGAGAAGGTGAAGGCGCAGGTCGGATTCAACGGCAGTCTCCAGCAATTCGCCGACTTCCTGCGCACCGATCCGCGCTTCAAGCCCGCCTCGGCGGCGGCGATGCGGGACGCCTTCCTCGCCATCGACCGCCATGTCGGCGAGGTGGTCGGGCGCGATTTCTCGATCATCCCGAAATCGCCGCTCGAGATCCGGCCGACGCCCGCCTATCGCGAGAAGACCTCCGCCGGCGGCGATTACGAGCAGGGCACACCCGACGGCACACGGCCCGGCACGTTCTACTACGACAGCTACGACCTACCCTCGCGCTACACCTGGGGCTACGAGACCCTGTTCCTCCACGAGGGGCGGCCGGGCCACCATTTCCAGATCAGCCTTGCCCAGGAGAATAAGAGCCTGCCGCCGTTCCAGCGCTTCGGCGGCAACACGGCCTATGTCGAGGGCTGGGCGCTCTATTCGGAGAGCCTCGGCTACGAGCTCGGCTTCTACACCGATCCCTATCAGAATTTCGGCCACCTCAACGACGAGATCCTCCGCGCCATGCGGCTCGTCGTCGACACCGGCATCCACTCGATGGGCTGGACCCGCGACCAGTCGATCAAATACATGCTCGACAACAGCGCGATGAGCCCGACGGACGCGACCGCGGAGGTGGAACGCTACATCGCCATCCCCGGCCAGGCGCTCGCCTACAAGATCGGCCAGCTGACCATCCGGCGCCTGCGCACGAGGGCCGAGCAGGCGCTGGGCCCGAAATTCGACGTCCGCGAATTCCACGCCCAGGTTTTGATGTCCGGCGCCCTGCCGATGAAGGTGCTGGAAGAGAAGATCGACGCCTGGATCGCGGCGAAGAAGGCGGCCTGAGGCTCAGCGGGCGGCGTCGCCATCGTCGAGCACCACAAGCGGACGGTTCTTGATCTCGCTCTTGATGAAGCTGGTCTCGTAGCGGCGCACCGCCGGGTCGGCGGCGAAATAGGAATCGGTGAAGGCGTTGAACGCCGCCATGTTGCGGGTGACGACCAGCACCACAAGGTCGAAGGCGCCCGCAACATTAGCGAGGAACTGGACCTCGGGTGCCCCCGCGAGCCCCGCGCGCAGGGCGGCGATGCCCTTCTCCTCGGCATGTTCGTGCGCCTGGACCTGGACGATCGCGCGCAGCCGGTCGGCGGTGAGCTCGGGCGACAGGATGGCGACGTCGGCGGCGATCAGCCCCTCCTCGCGCAAGCCCCTGACCCGCCGGGCGATCGCGGACGGGGAGAGCGGCACGACCTGCGCCAGCGATTCGGCGGTGGCGAGCGTGTCGGCCTGGAGGCGGTTCAGCAAATCGATGTCGAACCGGTCGAGTTTCCTGCCCATGCCGCCCCGCTGCCCTTTCGCGCCGATTATTGGCACGAAAGGCCGCCGAAAATCGCGCAAAAAGCGTACGCCGCGCCGCATAATCGCGCGGGATGTTCGCTTGCCCGGGAGGAAGGATGTTCAAGCTTCGTATCGCCGCAACCGCGGCCCTGCTCGTTTCCACGGCGGCTGCTTTCGGCCAACCTACGCCTGCCCCTGCGCCGACGCCGGCCCCCACCGGTCCGGCAGACGTGCTGGTCACGAAAGACGAGGCGCGGCAGACCGCGACCGAGCTCGCGCAGAAGCTCGAGGACACCTACGTCTTCCCCGACGTCGCCCATCGTTATGCCGAAATGCTGCGCGCGAACGCGGCGAGCGGCGCCTATGACGGCTTCACCTCCGGCCGCGCGCTGGCGGAGCGGCTGACCCTCGATCTTCGCGCCGTCTCCCCCGACGCGCATCTGCGAGTGCACACCGGCGCGCCGATGCGGCCGATGCGACGTGTCGTTGCCGCCGGCGACTCGGCAGCGGCGCCGCGGCCGGTGTTCCCCTGGAAGCCGATCGAGGAGGCGCGTTGGCTCGCGCCGGGCATCGCCTATATCCGCTTCAACGTCTTCCCCGGCGACCCGGAGACGGTGGCGGCGGCGCGGCAGTTCATGGTCGACCATGCCGACGCGAAGGTGATCATCTTCGACAACCGCACCCACCATGGCGGCGGCCTCGCCGAGATGAACGCGATGTTCCCCTATCTGTTCGGGAAGCCGGCGACCCTTGTGACGATGGACACGCGCGCCTCCGTCGACCGGAGCGGCCATGGGCCGGACGACCACGAGATGGAGCGCCTCGTTTCCGGGCCCGCGGGCGTCGTCCGCCGCGAGCACTACGTCCTTCCCGGCAAGACCGAGAAACGGCTGTTCAATGCGAAGGTCTTCGTCCTCACCTCCGGCGCGACCGCCTCGGCGGCCGAGCATATGACGCTCGCGCTCAAGCACACCCACCGCGCCACGATCGTCGGCGAGACCACCGCCGGCGCCGGCCATTATGGCGGCGAGGAGGCGATCGGCGACAAGTTCGGCGTCTTCATCCCCGTCGGCCGCAGCTTCGATCCCGATACCGGCAAGGATTGGGAAGGCGGCGGTATCGCGCCCGACGTGGCGGTGCCGGCCGACCAGGCGCTGACGGAGGCTTTGGTCCGAAGCGGTCTCGACCGCGCCGAGGCCGAGCGGATCAACGCGGAAGTGAAGCCGAGCGGCTCGATGGCCCGGCGGACGCCGCGGCCGTCCTGACCAGGCTCGCCTCGCCGGCGCGATGACCGCATCGTCACCCCGGACTTGACCCGGGGTCCACCTTCTTGTGCCGCATCGAGGAGAAGGTGGATGCCGGATCAAGTCCGGCATGATGAAAGCAAATTAAGTCGATCCCAGCGCCTCGGCGATCAGCTTGCGGCTGTTGTCGATGCCGTAGAGGGCGATGAAGCTGCCCATGCGCGGACCCTGGCTGGTGCCGAGCAGGGTCTCGTAGAGGGCGCGGAACCAGTCGCGCAGATTTTCGAACGGGTGTGCCTTGCCGACTTCGTAGACCTCGGTCTGGATCGCTTCGGCGGATGCGTCGGCGGGAAGCGCAGCCAAGCGGGCGTCGAGATCGCGCAGCGCCGCCGACTCCGTCTCGTCCGGCGCGCGGCGGCGGAGCGAACCGGCGACGAAATCGCGGAAATAGGCGAGCGCATGGTCGATCAGCGCATTCAGCTCCGGATGCGTCTCCGGCGACACGTCCGGCACGTAGCGGCGGACGAAACCCCAGATCAGCTGCTTGTCATCGGTCGAGGCCACCCCGACCAGGTTGAGCAGCAAGGCAAAGCTGAGCGGCATCCGCGCCGGCGGTACCTTTCCGGCATGGACGTGGTGGACCGGATTGCCGAGCTTCTGCTCGATCGGCTGGTTCGGGTAAGCCGCGAGGAATTGCTCGTACTCGTCCACCGCCTTGGGGATGATGCCGAAGCTCAGCTGCTTCGCCTTCCTGGGCTCGCGATAGAGGTAGAAGACGAGGCTCTCCTCCGGCGCATAGGTCAGCCATTCGTCGATGGTGACGCCATTGCCCCGGGTCTTCGAGATCTTCTCGCCGTTCTCGTCGAGGAACAGCTCGTAATTGAAGCCCTCCGGCGGGCGGGCGCCGAGGATGCGGGCGATCTTGGAGCTCTGCGTAACCGAATCGATCAGGTCCTTGCCCGACATCTCGTAATCGACGCCGAGCGCGACCCAGCGCATCGCCCAGTCGACCTTCCACTGCAGCTTGGCGCCGCCGGAGAGGATCGATTGCTCGACCTCCTGCTGCGAGGCGGGATCGGTATAGCGAACGATACCCGCCTCGGCGTCGACCACCTCGACCGGCACCTGCAGCACCTTGCCGCTCTCGGGGCTGATCGGGAGGACCGGCGAATAGGTCTGCCGCCGTTCCTCGCGCAGGGTCGGCAGCATCACCTCCATGATCGCATCGAAGCGGCGCAGCACTTGGCGGAGCGCCTCGTCGAACCGGCCGGAGCCGTAGCAGTCGGACGAAGCTAGGAACTCGTAGTCGAAGCCGAACCGGTCGAGGAATTGGCGCAGCAGATTGTTGTTGTGCGCGGCGTAGGATTCGTGGCCGCAGCCATAGGGGTCCGGCACCCGGCTCAAAGGCTGATCGAGATGCTCGTGCATCATGTCCTGGTTGGGCACGCCGGGCGGCACCTTGCGCATGCCGTCCATATCGTCCGAGAAGGCGATGAGGCGGCTCGGCCAGTCGATCATCTCCGACAAAGCGTGGCGGACCATCAAAGTGCGGGCGACTTCCTGGAAGGTGCCGAGATGGGGGAGGCCGCTCGGGCCGTAGCCGGTCTCGAACACGATCTCGCCCGCCGGCGGCCCGTCCGGATAGCGCTTCAGCAGCTTGCGCGCTTCCTCGTAGGGCCAGGCCTTGGACACCAAGGCGGCGGCGCGAAGCTCCTGCGGGACGTTCACTGTTGCCCTTTCGTTCCGGACCATCCAAAGCTCGGGAATGGCGGCCTCTTTGCCCTATCCGGCGCTCTACGCAACCCATGGTGGCATCTGGCTCGCGGCGCCGGACGGGGAGGTGCGGGCGCTCGGCCGGGGCGAGGCGATCGCGCGCGCCGCAGAGACGCCGACGATCATGCTCAATGCGCCTTTGGTCGGGCAGCGGCTCGGCTATCCGGAGCTGTCGGGCCTCGACCTGCTCGAGCTGGTCGCCTTCGTGCACCCGGCGCGCCATGTGGTGCCCACGCCGAAGGGGCTCGCCGATGCGCTCGGCTTGGCGCCGCCAGCCGACGACGGCGCGGCGGCGGCGTTCCTGCTGCAGGCGGCGGAGACGATGCTTCCCACCCTGCTCGCCGACTGGCCGGAGCGCGAAGGCGCCTGGGCCTCGGCGCAGGCTTTGATGCGCCTGCGCTGGACCTGGGCGCCGGCCGTGGTCGAGCGTATCCGCCGCCCCGAGCGCGACGAACGATGGCTCTTCTCACGGCTTCCGGAATGGGAGGAGAGCGGCGGGCGCCCGCAGCCGCGTCCGATCCGGGTCTCGCCCGAGGAAGCGGTCAAGCGTCTGTGCGGTCTCGTGGGTGCACAGGCTGAGGTGCGCACCGGTCAGCGCGATTATGCCGCCGCCGCCGCCGAGATTTTCGCCCCTCGTCCGGCCGAAGACCGGCCGAACCTGCTGCTCGCCGAAGCAGGCACCGGCATCGGCAAGACATTGGGCTATCTCGCCCCTGCCTCGCTGTGGGCGGAGCAGGCGGACGGCGCCGTCTGGGTCTCCACCTTCACCAGGGCACTGCAGCGCCAGCTCGACCGCGAGGGCGTCCGGCTCTTCCCCGATCCGGCGGAGCGGAAGCGCAGGATCGTCGTCCGCAAGGGCCGCGAAAATTATCTCTGCCTGCTGAACCTCGAAGACGCGCTGCAGGGCGGCTTCGCCGGCCGCGCCGCCATCCTTGCCCAGCTGGTCGCGCGCTGGACGGCCTATACGAAGGACGGCGACATGATCGGCGGCGACATGCCGGGCTGGCTGCCGACCCTCTTCCGCCGCGCCGGCGCCACCGCGCTCACCGACCGGCGCGGCGAATGCGTCTATGCGGGGTGCCCCCATTACCGGAAATGCTTCATCGAGCGGTCGGCGCGGGCGAGCGAGAACGCCGACATCGTCATCGCCAATCATGCGCTGGTGATGGTCAATGCCGCGCGGGGACGGGACGGCGGCAACCCGCCGACCCGGATCGTGTTCGACGAGGGTCATCGTCTGTTCGACGCCGCCGATTCGACCTTCGCCGCCGCGCTGACCGGGCAGGAGGCGATCGAGCTGCGCCGCTGGATCATGGGGCCAGAGGGCAAGAGCCGCGGCCGCCGGCGCGGCCTCGCCGCCCGGCTGATGGATGTCGCCTCCTATGACGAAGCGGGCGCGGCGGCGCTCGACCAAGCGGTGCAGGCGGCGGGGCTGCTGCCGGGCGACGGCTGGCTGACCCGAATCGCGGAAGGGCAGCCGTTCGGGCCGCTCGAAGGGCTGCTCGCGGCGGTGCGTGCCGCCGTCTATGCCCGGGCGACGGCTCAGGATGCCGGCTACGGCCTTGAGACCGAGATGGCCGAGCTGGATGGGGCAATCGTCGAGGCGGCGGCGCCCGCAGCGCAGGCGCTGGAGCTGCTGATGCGGCCGCTGATGGCGCTGGCGCGGCGGCTTGAGGCGGTGCTGGAGGATGCGCCCGACTGGCTCGACGGGCCGGCGCGGGCGCGGATCGAGGGGGCGATCGGCGGCCTCGCCTGGCGGACGCGCACGCTCGCCGCCTGGATCGCGCTCGTCTCGCGCATCGGCGGCCAGGGCGATCCCGATTTCGTCGACTGGCTCGCGGTCGAGCGGGTCGACGGGCGCGAATATGATATCGGCCTCCGCCGTCACTGGCTCGATCCGACCCGCCCGCTCGCCGAGGCGGTGCTGAAGCCGGCGCACAGCGTCCTCGTCACCTCCGCGACCCTGCGCGGCGCCGGCGACTGGGCGGCGGCCGAGGCGCGGACCGGCGCCTGCCATGTCGGCGCCGCCCGCCGCTTCGAAGCGCCGAGCCCGTTCGATTATGCGGCCCAGAGCGAAGTGCTGATCGTCACCGATCTGAAGCGCGGCGATCTCGCCAGCCTCGCCGGCGCCTATGCCCGGCTGATCGAGGCGGCGGGCGGCGGCACCCTCGGCCTCTTCACCGCCATCCAGCGGCTAAAGGCCGTCCACGCCCGCATCGCCGACCGGCTCGCCCGCGCCGGCTTGCCGCTCTTCGCCCAGCATGTCGACCCGATGGACACGGGCACTTTGATCGACATCTTTCGCGACGATCCGCGGGCCTCTTTGCTCGGCACGGATGCTCTCCGCGACGGAGTCGACGTGCCCGGCGAATCGCTCCGCCTCGTCGTGATGGAGGGTGTGCCCTGGCCGCGGCCGACCGTGCTTCACGCCGCCCGCCGCGCCGTGGGCGGAGGCACGGCCTATGACGACCGCGTCGTCCGCGCCCGCCTCGCCCAGGCATTCGGACGCCTGATCCGCCGCGAAGGCGATCGCGGCATCTTCGTGCTCCTCTCTGCCGCCACGCCCTCGCGTCTGCTCGACGCCTTCCCGCCCGGCGTGGCGGTGCGGCGGCTGCCGCTCGATCAAGCGATCGAGCGCGTGCGCCTTTCCTCCGTCACGAGTTTGAGGCATCAGGCGAGCCCCGCAAGCGTCGCTTCCGAGGCGGAATGAAGACCCTCACCCTGCTGCGCCACGCCAAGTCCAGTTGGGACGATCCCGTCAAACGCGACTACGACCGGCCGCTCAACCCGCGCGGCCGCCGCGCCGCCCGCACCGTGGGACGGGAGATGCGCAGCCTCGGCCTCTCGTTCGACCGAATCCTTGCCTCGCCGGCACGGCGGGTGGTCGAGACGATCGAGGAGGTCGCCCTGTCCTTCGGTCCGCTCGATGCCGATTATGACGGACGCATCTATCTGGCTTCGCTCACGACATTGGTAGAACTGGTCCACGAGACGCCGGACTCCGTCGCGCGCCTGCTTCTGGTCGGCCATAATCCGGGGCTGGAGGAGCTGGCCCTGTTCCTCGCCTGCCGCGAAGGTCCGCTGCGGGCTGAAGTGGAAATCAAATACCCGACCGGCACGCTGGCGGAGATCGAATTTGCCACAACTCATTGGCGGGACATAGCCCAGGGTGAGGGGACGATCGTCCGCTTCATCCGCCCACGCGATCTCGATCCCGAGCTCGGCCCAGACGGCAGTTAGGAGGCGGTCGCCTCGTCGGCCTCGCCCCCATCGGCCGAGGCCCTGCTTCGGTCCCATTCCTCGCGCACCTTGGTTGCCCGCGCCTGCAGCAGGTTGCGGCGGGCGATGATGCCGATGACGCGGCCGTCCTTCGGACTGACCACGCAGACCCGGCCGATATCTTCGGCGATCATCAGGTTTGCGATCTCGACAGCCGGGGTGTTCGGATAAACGACGGGCATAGAGCTGTCCGAAAGCTGCTCGCGCAGCGTCTCGTCGGCGGGAAGGTCGGCATTGTTGCGCCAGCGCAGCGCGTCGGCACGGGAAGCGAGCCCCACCGGGCGTCCCCGCGTATCGACCACCGGATAGGAACGATGCTTCGCCTTTTCGAAGAAACGGATGGCGTCGGCGATCGTCATGTCCTCCGCCAGCGTCACCGGATTCTCCGTCATGATCTCGTCCGCCTGGGCGAGGGCGAGCGGATCGACCGTATATTCCTGGAGAATGTGGCGCCCGCGGCGGGAGATCTTCTCGGTCAGGATCGAGCGCTTCAGGACCAGCACCGCCAGCGCATAAGCCGCGGCGGCCGAGGCGGCGGTCGCGGGCAGCAGCTCGAACCGGCCGGTCAGCTCGACCGCGAAGATGGCGGCGGTGAGCGGGGCGCGCATCGCCGCGCTCATCACCCCCGCCATGCCGAGCAAGGCCCAGACGCCCGGGCCGCCGGGCAGCCAGAATCCGGCAATGGCGCCGAGTGCGCCGCCGATGATCAGCAACGGCGCGAGGATGCCGCCCGACGTTCCGGAGCCCAAGGCGGTGAGCCAGACGACCGCCTTCACGACCAGCAGGAGAAGCGCCGCCTTCAGCAGCAAGGAGCCGTCGAGCAGATCCTGGATGTTGTTATAGCCGGCGCCCAGCACGCGCGGCTCGATCAGGCCGCCGAGCCCCACCACCACGGCGCCGATCGCGGGCCACCACATCCAATGGACCGGCAGCCGGTGGAAAAGGTCCTCGACGCGGTAGAGCGAGGCGGACAGGAACACCGCGAGAAGACCCGCAACGAGGCCGAGGCCGGCGGCGATCGCCAGCATCGCGGCTTCAACGCCGTGCGTGGGGGCCATCGAAAAAAGCGGCCCACTGCCGATCAGCAAGGGCCGCCAGGCAAGCGCCGTCAGCGACGCCAGCACCACGGGCACGAAGCTGCGCGGCTTCCATTCGAACAGCATCACCTCGACGGCGAGCAGGATCGCGGCCACCGGCGTTCCGAAGATGCCGGTCATGCCCGCCGCCGCGCCTGCGACGAGCAGGGTCTTGCGCTCGGCCGCGGTCAGCCGGAAGCGCTGGGCGAACAGCGAGCCGATCGCGCCGCCCGTCATGATGATCGGGCCTTCGGCACCGAACGGGCCGCCGCTGCCGATCGAGATGGCCGAGGAGAGCGGCTTCAGCAGCGCCACTTTCGGCGACAGCCGGCTCTCGCCGTAGAGGATCGCCTCGATCGCCTCGGGAATGCCGTGGCCGCGGATCTTGTCCGAACCGAAGCGGGCGATCAGCCCGACGATGAGGCTGCCGACCACCGGAATGAGGACGACCTTGGGCCCGTGGGCGGCGTCCATGATCGGCGAAGGCAGTGCCGAGAAGCGGCCGTACCAGGCGAGATTGACCACCACATAGATCAGCCGCGTCAGCACCCAGGCGGAGACGGCGCCGCCGGTGCCGACCACCAGGGCCATCGCGGCGAGCAGCAGCATCCGCCAGTCGGCGCTATGATCGGCGAGGCGCGGCTTGTGGGCGACCAAAATGTCCGAGGGTCCGGCGGAACTCACCCGGCTCTGTCCTTTCCATCAGGGAGAACAGGCCCTTATGTCGCAACGCGACCTATCGCAACATCATGGAAAGACGGAGAATGCTGGCCGTCAGGCGGCGCCTTCCTCCAGCGCCTCGGCGAGAATGCGGCGGATCGTGCGCAGCTCCTCGAGCGGGAGAGCCGGGCCCTGGCGGATCGGGATCGGAGTCGCGGGCGTCTCCGCGGCTTCAACCGGATCGCCGCCGCCATTCGCCAGCAATTGCTGGACGCCGCGAATCGTATAGCCGTCCTGGTTCAGCAACTTATGGATACGGTGGGCGAGCTGGACGTCGGCCGGGCGATAATAACGGCGGTTCCCGGCGCGCTGCAGCGGCTTCAGCTGCGGAAAGCGCGTCTCCCAATAGCGCAGGATGTGCTGCGGCACCCCGAGATCGGCGGCGAGCTCGCCGATGGTGCGAAAGGCCTGTTGGCTCTTGGCGGAGGGCTCGGCCACGGAGGCCTCAGGCCTTCCGGGCGATCCGCTCGCGCATGATCTGGCTGGCGCGGAAGGTGAGCACCCGCCGCGGCGCGATCGGAACCTCGACGCCCGTCTTGGGATTGCGGCCGACCCGCTCGCCCTTGTCGCGCAGGATGAAGCTTCCGAAGCCGGAAATCTTCACGTTCTGCCCTTCGGAGAGAGCGTGGCACATATGATGGAGAATGCGCTCGACGAGCCCCGCCGATTCGGCCCGCGACAGGCCGATTTCCCGGTGCACTACGTCGGCGAGATCCGCCCGTGTCAAAGTCCCGGCGTCGGTGCGCCTGATCGTACCCGCGTCCGCCATGTTCGATGCTCCCTCCCCCCGAGGTAAGACGAAACAATAGTCCAGCTTCGCCGCGCTGGCAAATAGGCTTTGCGGCAGAATGGTTTCAGTAGCGGACGACAGCCGCGCCCCAGGTGAATCCGCCGCCCATGGCCTCGAGCACGATAAGATCGCCGGGCTTGATGCGGCCGTCGCGCACGGCGACGTCGAGCGCGAGCGGGACCGAGGCGGCGGACGTGTTGGCGTGCTGGTCGACGGTGACGATCACCCGATTCGGATCGAGGCCCAGTTTCTTGGCGGTCGCGTCGAGGATCCGCTTGTTCGCCTGGTGCGGCACCACCCAGTCGACCTCCTCGGCCCTGTGGCCGGAGGCGCCGAGCACCTCGTTCAGCACCTCGGCGAGATTGACGACAGCGTGGCGGAACACCTCCTTGCCCTTCATGCGCAGCTTGCCGACCGTGCCGGTCGTCGAGACGCCGCCGTCGACATAGAGGAGGTCGTTGTGCCGCCCGTCGGCGTGGAGGCGGGTGGCAAGGACGCCCTTGTCGTCCGCCTCCTGCGCGTGGAGCACGATCGCGCCGGCGCCGTCACCGAACAGGACGCAGGTTGCCCGGTCGTCCCAGTCGAGGATACGGCTGAACGTCTCCGAGCCGATCACCAAAGCATAATCGGCCATGCCGCCCTTCAGCATATTGTCGGCGACCGAGAGGGCATACAGGAAGCCGGTGCAGACGGCGGCGACGTCGAAAGCGATGCAGTCGTTGATGCCAAGCGCGGTCTGGACCCGGGTCGCCGAAGCCGGGAAGGTCTGGTCCGGAGTCGCCGTCGCGAGCACGATCAGGCCCACCTTCTCCGCCGACACGCCGGCCGCAGCGAGCGCCTTTTTCGCTGCTTCCGTGGCCAGCGTGGCGGTGGTCTCGCCGTCCCCAGCGATATGGCGGGCTTCGATCCCCGTCCGTTCGACGATCCATTCGTGGGTCGTCTCGACCCGCTCGGCCAGCTCCTGATTGGTAACGCGGCGGGGCGGCAGGGCCGAGCCCGTGCCGAGGATGACGGAACGCCGGCTCATTTGGCGGCGACCGTTTCCCGATGCGCCGAGATGTTGTCGAGATCTTGGATGATCTTGCGGGTGAGCTCCTCGCGCACCATCCGCGCGGCGACGCGGATCGCATTGGCGACGCCCTTTTCGGTGGCACTACCGTGGCTCTTCACGACCAGCCCGTTGAGGCCGAGGAAGACCGCGCCGTTATGGTTGTTCGGATCGAGGTGGTGGCGCAGCAGCTCGGTCGCCGGCCGCGAGATCAGGAAGCCGATCTTGGAGCGGAGCGAGCTGGAGAAGGCGCGGCGGAGAAGGTCGGTGACGAAGCGGGCCGTCCCCTCGAGCGACTTCAGCGCGATGTTGCCGGAGAAGCCATCGGTGACGACGACGTCGACATTGCCGCGCGAAATCTTGTCGCCTTCGATGAAGCCTTCGAAGCTCATGCCGAGATATTCGGCCTCGCGCAGGATTGCGGCAGCATCCTTGAGCTCGTCCGTGCCCTTCAATTCCTCGGTGCCGATGTTGAGCAGCTGAACGCGCGGCCGCGGCAGATCGAGAACGACGCGGGCATAAGCGGCGCCCATCACCGCGAACTGGACGAGATTCTGTGCGTCGCACTCGGTGTTGGCGCCGAGATCGAGCATGACGAAGTCGTTCTCGCCGAGCGTCGGCAGGAGGGCGGCCAGCGCCGGCCGGTCGATCCCCGGCATGGTGCGCAACGCCAGCTTCGACATCGCCATCAGCGCACCGGTATTGCCGCCCGACACCATGGCCTGCGCGTCGCCGGATTTCACCGCCGCGACGGCTTGGCCCATCGAGGTCGTCTTGGCGCGGCGGATCGCCTGGCTCGGCTTGTCCTCGGCCGCGATCACGTCCTCGCAATGGACGATCTCGCACACGCCCGTCAGCGCGTCATGCGTGCTGAGCTCGGTGCGGATCGCCGCTTCGTCGCCGAAGAGGAGGAAGGAAAGGTCGTCGCGCCGCTGATAGGCGAGCGCCGCTCCCGCGATCATCACGGCGGGACCGACATCGCCACCCATCGCGTCGATTGCGATCCGTGGCCCGCTGCCCACTCCTGACGTCTCCTGAAGCCTTAGGACGGCCCGCTCTTACGCCTCGATCGGGCGGATTTCACGTCCATTATAATGGCCGCAGGCGTTGCACAGATTGTGCGGCAGATGAAGCTCGCCGCAATTCGGGCATTCCTGGTAGTTGACCGGCTTCAGCGCGTGATGGCTGCGGCGCATGTTCCGCCGCGAGGGCGTGGTTTTTCTCTTGGGGACCGCCATTGTGGCACCTGTTCTGTTGAGTTCGTGATGTGGCGAGCGCGGTGCCGATGGTCAACGGCCGGATCGGCCGCGGGCCATGGCGGCCGGTGTGCCCGCTCTCTTCGAGCCGCGCCGCTATAGCGATTTCGGCCGCTGTTGCAAGCGCCTGCGGGCCGCGTAGAACGGGCCGTCAAAGCGAGGAGCGACTGCCATGATTCTGCCGATGACGCTGACCATGGCCGCGGCCTCCGTCCTGCTCAACCTCTGGCTCGGCGGGCGGGTCAGCCGGATGCGGGTGGTGCACAAGGTGTCGATCGGCGACGGCGGGGCCGAGCCCCTGATCGCGCGGATGCGGGCGCAGGCCAATTTCGTGGAGTGGGCGCCTTTCTTTCTCATCCTGCTCGCGCTGATCGAGCTTGCACGGGGGGAGCCGCTCTGGCTGTGGCTGCTGGCCTCGCTTTTCATCGTCGCCCGCATCCTCCACGCGCTCGGCATGGACCGGCCGCCCGGCAACAGGCTGCGCTCGATCGGCATGATCACGACCGCCGCCATCATGGTCGTCGTCTCCGGCTATGCGATCCTGCTCGTCTACCAGGACCAGATGGAGCGGGTGCGGCCGGTGCCGCATATCACCTACATGGCGGCGCGCGCGAGCACCTGATCGGCGACGAAGGGGTTGGAGCGGCGCTCGGCGCCGAAGGTGCTGACCGGGCCGTGGCCGGGCACGAAGGTGGTGTCGGCGCCGAGCGGCCACAGGCGCTTGGTGATGGCGTCGATCAGGTCCTGATGGTTGCCCATCGGGAAATCCGTGCGCCCGATCGAGCCGCGGAACAGCACGTCGCCGACGATCGCAAGCTTCGAGGCCGGATGGTGGAAGACGACATGGCCCGGCGTGTGGCCGGGACAGTGATAGACGTCGAGCACCAGCTCCCCGACATTGACCTGGTCGCCATTGACCAGCCAGCGGTCGGATTCGAAGGTCTTGCCGCGGATGCCGTAGGCGCGGCCGTCATCCTCGAGCCGGCTGATCCAGAAGCGGTCCGCCTCGTGCGGCCCCTCGATCTTGACCCCCAGTTCGTCGGCGAGGATCTTGGCCGAGCCGCAATGGTCGATATGGCCGTGGGTGAGGAGGATTTTCTCGACCGTCACCTTCTGCTGCTCCGCCGCCGCCTTGAGCCGGTCGAGGTCGCCGCCGGGATCGGTGAAGGCGCCCTTCATCGTCCTGGTGCACCAGATCAGGCAGCAATTCTGCTGGAGCGGCGTCACCGGGATGATGACGGCCTTGAGCGGCGGTTCGGTCATGGCCGCGACATGGCGGCGTCGCCGCGAAGTTGCAACCGGCCCGGGCGCGGCTAAGAGAGCGGCCATGGCCATGGCCCTCTCCCATCTCCAGCGGCTGGAAGCCGAGGCGATCCACATCCTGCGCGAAGGGGTGGCGGAGACCGAGAAGCCGGTGATGCTCTATTCGGCCGGCAAGGACAGCTCGGTGCTGCTCCACCTCGCCCGCAAGGCCTTCCACCCCGCGCCGCCGCCCTTCCCTTTGCTCCACGTCGACACGACCTGGAAGTTCCGGGCGATGTACGAATTGCGCGACCGCGCCGCGGCCGAAGCGGGGATGGAGCTGATCGTCCACCGCAATCTGGAGGCGGAGGCGCGGGGGATCAACCCGATCGACCACGGCTCGCTCCATACGCAAATGTGGAAGACGGACGGCTTGAAGCAGGCGCTCGACCTGCACGGTTTCGACGCGGCCTTCGGCGGCGCCCGGCGCGACGAGGAAAGGGTGCGGGCGAAGGAGCGGATCTTCTCCTTCCGCTCGGCTGGCCATCGCTGGGACCCGAAGCGGCAGCGGCCCGAGCTCTGGCGGCTCTACAATGCCCGCAAGGCGAAGGGGGAAAGCTTCCGTATCTTCCCGCTCTCCAACTGGACCGAGCTCGACGTGTGGACCTATGTCGAGGCGGAGGGGATCGAGGTCGCCGAACTCTATTTCGCCGCCCCGCGCCCGACGATCGTGCGTGACGGCACCATCCTGATGGTGGACGACGAGCGGCTGAAGCTCCGCCCGGGGGAGGAGCTGACCGAGCGCTCCGTCCGCTTCCGCACGCTCGGCTGTTATCCCCTCTCCGGCGCCGTCGAGAGCGAGGCGGCCACGATCCCAGAGCTGATCGAGGAAATGCGCCGCGACCGCATGTCCGAGCGCCAGGGCCGCCTCATCGACCGCGACAGCGCCGCCTCGATGGAGCGCAAGAAGCGCGAGGGCTATTTCTGATGGCCGAAAAGAGCCTCCTCCGCTTCATCACCTGCGGCTCGGTCGACGACGGCAAATCGAGCCTGCTGGGGCGGCTGCTCTACGAAACCGGCTCCGCCTTCGAGGACGAGCTGGCCTTGGTCGAGGGCGACCTCTCCCGCCTCGTCGACGGGCTCGAAGCGGAGCGCGAGCAGGGGATCACGATCGACGTCGCCTACCGCTTCTTCGCGACCGACAAACGCAAGTTCATCGTCGCCGACGCGCCCGGCCACGAGCAATATACGCGCAACCTCGTCACCGGCGCCTCGACCGCCGACCTCGCCCTCGTCCTGCTCGACGCGCGCAAGGGCGTGCTGACCCAGACTCGCCGCCACGCCTTCCTTTGCCGGCTGCTCGGCGTCCGCCAGCTTGTCCTGCTCGTCAACAAGATGGACCTGATCGGCTACGACCGGGCGGCGTTCGACCGCTTCGTCGCCGATTTCCGCGACGTGACGCCCGACTTCACCGCCATCCCCGTCTCCGCCCTCGCCGGCGACAATGTAACGACGCATTCGGAACGCACGCCCTGGTATTCGGGCCCGACCCTGCTCGAATTGCTGGAGACGGCGGAACCCGAGGAGAGCGCCGAAACGGCCGCGCCATTCCGCCTGCCGGTCCAGTCCGTCAGCCGCCCAGACCAGGATTTCCGCGGCTTCGCCGGCCTGATCGCCGCCGGTTCTGTCCGCCGCGGCGACGAGGTGCGGGTCGTCCCCGCTGCGACCATGGTGAAGGTGGATCGGATCCTGGTCGGCTTCGACGATGTCGGGAAGGCGTCCGCCGGCCAGTCCGTCACCCTGACCTTCGACCGCGAAGTGGACTGCTCGCGCGGGGACATGATCGCGGCCGAACCGCTCCCCGAGATCGCCGATCAGTTCGAGGCGACGCTCATCTGGATGGCGGAGGAAGACCTGCTGCCCGGCCGCCAATATGCGCTGAAGCTCGGCACCCAGCACGCGCTCGCGACCATCCAGCCGCCCAAATATGAGGTCGACGTCAACAGCCTGGAGCATGTCGCGACGCGCACGCTCGCGCTGAACGGCATCGGCGTCGCCGATCTCTGGACCGATCGCCCGCTCGTCTTCGCGCCTTATGAGGAGAATCGTGAGCTCGGCGGCTTCATCCTCGTCGACCGGGTGACCAACGACACGGTCGCCGCCGGCCTCATCCGCTACGCCCTGCGCCGCTCGCAGAACATCCACGCCCAGGAGCTGGAGGTGACCCGCGAGTCCCGCGCGGCGTTGAAGGGCCAGAAGCCGCGCCTGCTCTGGTTCACCGGCCTGTCCGGCGCCGGCAAATCGACCATCGCCAATCTCGTCGAGAAGAAACTGCTCGCCCGCGGCCGCCACTCCTTCCTGCTCGACGGCGACAATATCCGCCTCGGCCTCAACCGCGACCTCGGCTTCACCGACGCCGACCGCGCCGAGAACATCCGCCGCGTCGGCGAGACGGCCAGGCTGATGCTCGACGCCGGCCTCATCGTCCTCGCCGCCTTCATCAGCCCGTTTCGCGCCGAGCGACGGATGGTGCGCGAGATGCTGCCGGAGGGCGAGTTCGTCGAAATCTTCGTCGACGCGCCGCTCGACGTGGCGGAGGGCCGCGACCCGAAGGGCCTCTACCGCAAGGCGCGCGACGGCCGGATCCCGAATTTCACCGGCATCGGCTCGCCCTATGAGGCGCCCGAGCAGCCGGAAATCCGCATCGACACCACAAAAATGAGCGCCGAGGACGCGGCCGACGCGATCCTTCGCTACCTGCTGCGCGACTGACGCTCCGCGAGCAGCGGCCGCAGCCAGAGGCTGTTGAGGTTCATGACCGCGTGCAGGACGATCGCGACCCACAGCATCCCGCTCGCCAGATAGAGCGCCGCGAAGAAGAAGCCGACGAGCGTCGTCGCGAGGATGCCGACCCAGCCCTGGTAGAAATGGACGAGGCCGAAGATCAGGCCGGCCGCCACGAAGGCGGCAACGGCGCTGCCGGTCGCCAGCGCGATCAGCAGGGGCAGCATCAGGCGGAAGAACAGCTCCTCGCCGATGGCGGCGTTGACGCCGAGCAACGCCGTCCATCGCCGCTCGTCTCGGTTGCGCGGCAGCAGGGGCTCGATATCGCCGAGCACCTTCGGCTTGGCCGCGCGGCGGCGGCTCAGCAGGGTCGCCGCAACCGCGCCGATAATTCCGCCGCCGATGACCCCGCCGATCACGAACGGAACCACTCCGGCATCGAAACCGCCCAGATGCGGCAGCAAGGGCGCAAATTCAGGCGGCAGCCGGAGCAGGGTTCCAACGCGCCCGATCAGCACCAGAACGAGCAGCGCCGCACCCCAAAAGAGCAGGAAGGACTTCGCCGTCCAGCGGCGGAAGGCGCGCTGCCGGTCCTCCGTCCGCGTCAGCGTCTTGAAGGCCTCATATTCCGCGCGGTCGTTGCGGACGAACCAGCCGAGCAGGGCCAGCACTGCAACCAGCAGCAAAGCCGGGATCAGCATTCGACGACGTTGACCGCGAGGCCGCCCTGCGCCGTCTCCTTGTACCGCTCGTTCATGTCGAGGCCGGTCTTGCGCATCGTCTCGATCACCTGGTCGAGCGAAACGCGGTGCGAGCCGTCGCCGACGAGCGCCAGCCGGCTCGCCTCGATCGCCTTGATCGCGCCGACCGCGTTGCGCTCGATGCAGGGCACCTGGACGAGACCGCCGACCGGATCGCAGGTGAGGCCGAGATTGTGCTCCATGCCGATCTCGGCGGCATTTTCGACCTGCCACGGCGTCCCCCCGAGCGCGGCGGTGAGCCCGGCGGCGGCCATCGAGCAGGCGACGCCGACCTCCCCTTGGCAGCCGACCTCGGCGCCGGAGATGGAGGCATTCTCCTTGAACAAGGAGCCGACCGCGGCGGCGGTGAGCAGGAAGATGCGCACCCCTTCGTCCGAAGCACGCGGCGTGAAGCGCTGATAGTAGCGCAGGATCGCAGGAACGATTCCGGCGGCGCCGTTGGTCGGCGCGGTGACGACGCGGCCGCCGGCGGCATTCTCCTCGTTCACTGCCAGCGCCCAGAGGTTGACCCAGTCGAGGACGGTCAGCGGGTCGGAGAGCGTGCGCTCGGCTTTCTCCAGCAGCAGCCGGTAGAGGGCTGGGGCGCGACGCTTCACCTTCAGCCCGCCGGGAAGGATACCCTCCTGGCCGATGCCGCGGTCGATGCAGGCGGACATGGCGTCCGCGATCTCGCCGAGACGCCGGTCGATCTCCTCGTCCGACAGATGCGCGCGCTCGTTGGCACGGGCGATCTCCCCGATGCTGAGGCCTTCGCGGTCGACGATGGCGAGCAATTCTTCGGACGAATGGAAATTGTAGGGAATGTCCCAGACGCCCTCGGGCGGCGCGTTGCGGACGATCGCCGCTTCGTCGACCACCGCGCCGCCGCCGATCGAATAAGAAACGCCGCTTCCCAGCGTCTCGCCGGCGGCGTCGAAACCGGTGAAACGCATGCCGTTCGAATGGTGCGGCAACCGCTCGCGCTGGAGGAAAAGCAGGTCGCGCGGCTCGTCGAAGGCGATCTCGTGCCGGCCGCCGAGGCGGAGCCGCCCGGTTTCGCGGATCGCCGTCACCGTCTTTTCGGCCTCATCGGGATCGATCCGGTCCGGCCGCTCGCCCGAGAGGCCGAGCAGAATCGCCCGGTCCGTCGCATGGCCTTTGCCGGTCAAAGCCAGTGAGCCGTAGAGATCGACCTGGATTCTTGCGGTCCGCTCTAGCACCCCGCGCTCCGACAGCGTCTCGACAAAGCGGCAGGCGGCGGTCATCGGGCCCATGGTGTGCGAGCTCGACGGCCCGACGCCGATCTTGAAGAGGTCGAAAACGCTGCTGACCAAGACACACTCTCCTGACCCGCGAAATGGCCTTCGGCCGCCCTTATGGCAAGGCGGAACGCCGTTCGTGCTGCTGGACGATGCCCGCGAGCCGGGCGCGAAGGCGCGGCTGTTCGCCGGGCCGGTGGGAGTGATCGAAGCGCGCGATCCGGAAGAGGTCGGTCGCTGCATCGAGCGGCTCCGCGACACACGGTTCCATGCCGCCGGATTCATCGGCTACGAAGCCGGCCATTCGCTCGAGCCGAAACTGACGCCCCTCCGCCGCGCACCGGACGCGGCCGATCCGCCGCTCCTCTGGTTCGGCCTGTTCGAGCGAAGCGAGGAGATCGATGCGGCGGATCTGCTGCCCAATCCCGCCGGCGCCTGGGCCGCCCGGCCGCGCCCGCTCGTCTGTCGCGACGACTACGAGGAGACCGTGAAACGCATCCGCGAGCATATTCTCGCCGGCGACATCTATCAGACGAACTTCACCTTTCGGGCCGAGGTTCGCACCGCCGGTCATCCGCTCGCCATCTATGCGGCGTTGCGCGCACGGGCGCGGGCCGGCTGGGGCGGCATCGTCTTCACGGGCGCGCACTGGCTGCTCTCCTTCTCGCCCGAGCTCTTCTTCACGCTGCAGGACGGCCGGCTGACGGCACGGCCCATGAAGGGCACCGCACCCAGCTCGGCCGACCCAGCGTCGCTGCGGGACGATCCCAAGCAGCGCGCCGAGAATTTGATGATCGTGGACCTGCTGCGGAACGACCTCGCCCATGTGTCCAAACCGGGCACTGTCGAGGTGCCGGAGCTGTTCGCGGTCGAGACGTACCCTACGGTGCTCCAGATGACCTCTACCGTGACGTCCGAGCTTGCCGATGGCCTCGCCCCCGCCGACGTGCTGAAGACGCTCTTCCCCTGCGGCTCGATCACCGGCGCGCCCAAGATCCGCGCGATGGAGATCATCGCCGGGCTCGAAAGCGAGGCGCGGGGTCCTTATACGGGCGCGATCGGCCGGCTTGCGCCGGGCGGCGAAGCGGCGTTCAACGTGGCGATCCGCACTTTGGTGCTGCGGAACGGCGACAACTTGGCGCGGCTCGGCCTCGGCTCCGGCATCGTCGCCGACAGCGTGCCGGCCGACGAGTGGCGCGAGTGCCTGGCGAAGGGAGAGTTCGTGGAAACCGGCCGGCCTTTCGACCTGATCGAGACGATGCGGTTCGATCCGGCAGAGGGATTCGCCGAGCTGGAGCGCCATCTCGCCCGGATGAAGGCGAGTGCCGAAGCGCTCGACTTCCGCTTCGACCGCCACCATGCGCGCAATGAGCTGCAGGCGGCGACCTTCGGGATCCGAGGCGCGCGCAAGCTCCGCCTGCGCCTTTCCCGCACCGGCGCGGTTGCGATCGAGACGCGACCTTTGCCGCCTACGCCGGCGGAGCCGGTGGCGGTCGCTATTGCCCCCCTTCTGGTCGCCTCGGAGGATTTCCGCCTCCGCCACAAGACCAGCGACCGCAGCTTTTACGATGACGCCCGCCGCGCCGCCGGCACGTTCGAAATCCTCTTCCGCGACCGCGACGGCTTCCTCACCGAGGGCAGCTTCACCTCGCTGTTCGTCGAGCGGGACGGCATTCTGCTCACGCCGCCGCTGTCGCGGGGCCTGCTCCCCGGCGTGCTTCGCCAAAGCCTGATCGAGCAGGGCCGCGCGCGCGAAGCGGAGTTGAGGCTGGAAGATCTCTCCGGCAATTTCTATATCGGCAATGCCGTCAGGGGGCTGATCGCGGCGCGACTCGCAAGAGGTGACCCATGACGTTCGACCGGCGTGCTTTCCTCGGTCTCACTAGTGCCGGCACGATCGGCGCAATCGCTTTCGTCTGGGGCGGCGGTTCGTCGCCGGCTTCGGCTGAGACGTTCGAGGTCAATCTCAGCGACGCCGAATGGCGCAAGCGGCTGAGCCCGGCGCAATATGCGACGCTCCGCCACGCCGTCACCGAGCGGCCCGAATCGAGCCCGCTCGACCACGAGCATCGCAAGGGCATCTATCATTGCGCCGGCTGCGGCCTCGCCCTCTATTCCTCGGCAACCAAGTTCGACAGCGGCACCGGCTGGCCGAGCTTCTGGAAGCCTCTGCCCAACGCCGTCCGCACCAAGTCCGATCACGAGATGCTGGAGGAGCGGACCGAGGTCCACTGCCGCCGCTGCGGCGGCCATCTCGGCCACGTCTTCGACGACGGGCCGCCGCCGACCCATTTGCGCTATTGCATGAACGGCATTGCCTTGAGGTTTGTCCCCGCATGAACAAATTGATCCTCCTCCCGCTCGTCGCTCTCGCGGCCTGTGCCCAGGCCGCGGCCGCGCCGCCCCCGTCTCCGAAGGTGGACGTCCCCGCCGGCGCCGGCCTCCAGACCGCCGTCTTCGCCGGCGGCTGCTTCTGGGGGATGGAGGGTGTGTTCGAGCACGTGAAAGGCGTCCGCTCGGCCGTCTCCGGCTATGCCGGCGGCAAGGCGGGCGACGCGAATTACGAGACGGTCAGCAGCGAGACGACCGGCCATGCCGAGGCGGTCAAGATCACCTACGATCCGAAGCAAATCAGCTATGGGCAGCTGCTCCGCATCTTCTTCGCCGAGCACGATCCGACCGAGCTCAACCGCCAGGGTCCGGACCAGGGCACCAGCTACCGCTCCGCCATTTTCCCGCAGAATGGGGCGCAGAGGCAGGCGGCTTCGGCCTATATCGCCCAGCTCAACGGCGCCCACGCTTTCCCGCGGCGGATCGCGACCAGGATCGAGAGCGGCGGCTTCTATCCGGCGGAGGATTATCACCAGGGCTTCCTGCGCAAGCACCCGGACCACCCCTATATCCGCATGTGGGACATGCCAAAGCTGGCGGACCTGCGGAAGCAATTCCCCAATCTCTGGCGAGCCTGAACCCTGGTGTCGATTGGCGACAGTGCGAGCTTTGCGGTTGCCGTCCTTGCTCTCACGGCAGGCTTGTCTGCCGCGACGCCGGCGGCCCAATCGATCGAAGGTGAGGCGGAGCAGCAATTCGGCCTGTGTCTTCGGCCCAGCGACGCGCCTCTCGACGGCCCCGCGGCGGCCGCCTGCCGCCAGGACTTACCCGAAACGCGGGCATCGTCGCAGCACGCATCCCAACCGCGACGGGCGTGCTCTACGCCTTTCGCGATGAGGGTGGCGGTGAACTCGTCTGCGGCATTGCCGTTTACGGTTTCGACGCGGCCAAGATCGAACGCCGCCTTCGCGCGAGGATCGCGGCCGATCGGGATTTCGCGCCGATGCCCTCCAACGACAGCCGCTCATCCCATTGGCGCCTCGCCAAGGCGGAAGGGATGGGCGGCATCGATTTGGTACGCCGCGCGCCAAGCCGAAATATGCCGGCGCTTGAGGCCGAGCGGCACCAGATATTGGTCCACTGATGATTCGCAGGCTCAAGCTGCGATCCGACATCTCAGCCGATGAGCAGAAGCGTGGGTGCGGTTGAGAGCGGCGATCCCGGACGGTTGCCGGAGGGCTTTGAGACGGCCCTGTGGATTCCCGATTACCGGGAAGGGAGCTGGGGTCCCTGGTCTCTGCGGGTGAGGCTCGTCCATGTCGGGCGCGGCTATTGGGGGCGGCTCTATGGAGCGGCCAAAGTCCCGCTCCTCATCGGCCCGTTCGAGGAGCACGGGGCCGCCTGGATGTCGATCGTGCCGATGGAGATCGAAAGCCAGGAGATCGGCATCGCCTCCGCCCATGGCCATACGATCGTCCTCGGCCTCGGCATGGGATGGTGCGCGGCCAACGTCGCGCTCAACCCGGCGGTCGAGCGGGTGACGGTGGTCGAGCATGACCCGGACGTCCTCGCATTGGTCGAGGCGATGGACGTGTTCGGTCAGCTTCCCGACGCGGCGCGCGCCAAAATCGAGCTGGTGCGGGACGATGCCCTTCGCTGGCGCCCCGATTCGCCGGTCGACAGCGTGCAAGCGGACATCTGGGCCCGGTTCGTCGAGCCGGGCAAATGGGACGAGGCGCGCCGGATCCACGACCATATCGGCGCCGGCTCTCTCTATTTCTGGGGGCAGGAGCTGGAGCTGTGGCGGCTTGCGTGCCGCGCGCGCGGCCGCGTGCCGGAGCAACTCGAAGACGGCGAGCTGGAGGCGCTGATCGAGCAGACGGGACTGCCGCTCGTCGTCGACCGCCGGCCCGATTACCCGAAGCGAATCGCCGAAGCCGCTTCGTGGTGGGCTCCTCGCGAGGAGGGGTGGTGGGAGTCGCGATGAAGCGCCCGCTCAGGCGGCGATCGGGAACCTCAGCAGGCGGTCCGCGACCGGGACCAGAGCCTCGGCCGGCGCACCGACGGCGCGGACGATCTCCGGATGGGCGGCATCCAGTCCGCCGGTGAGGGCGCCAAAGGCGGGCAGGATCAATTTACGGTCGGTGGCGACGAAGCAGCGGCGCGAGATGAGGCGGCCGCGATGGGTGATCCGAAGCTTGGGATGGAAATGGCCGGACAGCTCTGGCCGCGTCTCCGCGGGATCGGCCTCGTGGCGGAGAATGAGGCCATCGACCTCGGCTTCCTCCACGACTTCGCCGCCGCAATGGTCCGCAAAGCCCGGATCGTGGTTGCCGGTAATCCATGTCCACCGCGTCGACCCGGTGAGCGCACCCAGCATCTCGCGCGCCCGCGCCGGGAGACGGTCGCAGCCGAAGCGGTCGTGGAAGCTGTCGCCGAGGCACCAGATTTCCGCCGCGCCGGTCGTGACGGCGAGCGCAGTCAGATCGGCGAGGGTGGCGATCGTGTCGTAGGGCGGCAGCATCTGCCCGAGCCGTGCGAACCAGCTCGCTTTTTCCAGGTGCAGGTCGGCGACGAGCAGGGCCCGGCGCGCGGGCCAGAACAGCGCCCCTTGCGGCAGCGCCATCAGATCGTGGCCACAGAACGAAAAGCGAACCATGCCCCCGCTATAAACCCGGCGAATGCCGGTTCAAGCGCCCGAAAAGAAAATGCCGGCGCCACCAGGCGGGCGCCGGCAACGTCAAAGCGTGGAGACCGGATCAGGCCGCCTGATGCGTCTCTTCGCGCTGCTTCTCCGTCTCGGGCTGGGGCTCGGCCCCGCCCTCGATGATGCGGCCGGCGCTGCCGTTGATCTCGATCTTGCGCGGCTTCATCGCGTCGGGAATCTCCCGGACCAGCTCTATCGAGAGCAGGCCATCGCGCATGTCCGCATTCTCGACCCGCACGAAATCGGCGAGCTCGAAGCGGCGCTCGAAGGCGCGGGTGGCGATACCCATGTGGACGAAGCTGCCGTCGCGCGCACGATTCTCCGCCTTGCGACCGGTGATCGTCAGCAGATTCTGCCGCGCGGTGATGTCGATGTCGCCGGAGGTGAAGCCAGCCACGGCGAGCGTGATCCGGTAGCGATCGTCGCTCAGTTTCTCGATATCATAGGGCGGATAATTGTCCGCCTGCTCGCGGTTCGTGTTTTCGAGGAATTCGAACAGGCGGTCGAAGCCGATCGTGGACCGGCGATAGGGGGTGAAATCGAAGCTTCTCATGATCAATGTCCTCCAATGAGCAACAGGATCGAGAGGCCCCGCGACGAGCGGCAGCCCCTCGCTCGTACAGGCCGGAAACCGCAACCCGGTCTTCCGGCGTCACGAATCTAGGAGCGGCCGTGCGGCCTTCAAGAGATTGGCGAGGGGACCTTTTCGCGCAGATTCTGCGCCACCGCGGCGTCCAGTTCGTCGATCGTGAACGGCTTGCGAAGTACCGGCACGGCGGGGCCGAGCGCCGCCTCCAGACGCTCGCTCTCGGCATAGCCGGTGACGAAGACGATCGGCAAATCGAGGACGATCTCGCGCACGGAGCGGGCGGTGTCCGCGCCGTTCATGCCGGGCATCGCATAGTCGACCAAGGCGAGGTCCGGCTCCCATCGCCGTAGCACGGCGACCGCTTCCTCGCCCGATTCCACCGCCCGCACCTCATGGCCCGATTCCTGAAGCGATTCGACCAGGAAGCTGCGGACGTCGGAATCGTCATCGACGATGAGTATCCGCGCCTTCGGAGCGGCCGAGGCGGAGCCCGCACCGCCGCCCGCGGCTTCGATCTCGTCCGACGCCGGCGTCGCGGCCGGGAGGAGGATCTCGACGGTCGTGCCCTTGCCGACCTCGCTCGCGATGCGCATCATCCCGCCGGACTGCCGGACGATGCCGTAGACTTGGGCGAGCCCAAGGCCGGTCCCCTTGCCGAGCGGCTTGGTCGAAAAGAAGGGCTCGGTGGCGCGGGCGAGCACGTCGGGCGCCATCCCCTGGCCGGTGTCGCGCACCTCGATCCGCACGAATTCCCCGGAATCGTGGTCCGCGGCCGCCGCCAATGCGTCGCGGGCGGTCTCTATGGTCAGCGTGCCGCCCTCGGGCATGGCGTCGCGCGCGTTGATCGCGAGATTCAGGATCGCGTTCTCGAGCTGGTTGGCATCGCACCGACCGTAGCCCGCCTGGGGGTCGAGCCGGGTTTCAATCCGGACCGCCCGGCCGATCGTGTGGCCGAGCAGGGCCTGCATCCGCTCGATCACCTCGTTGACCGCGACCGGCGCCATGCTGATCCGCTGGATTCGGGAGAAAGCGAGCAGCTGCCCGGTCAATTTGGCGCCGCGCCGCGTCGATTCGAGCGCCGTCTCGGCGATCCGCTTCAGCCGCGGATCCTCGAGCTTCGCCGCGATCAGCTCCAGGCCGCCCATGACCGGCGTCAGCAGATTGTTGAAACATGGGCGATGCCGCCGGTGAGCTGCCCGACCGCCTCCATCTTCTGGGCCTGGCGGAGCGCCTCCTCGGCGCGCAGCCTCTCGCCCACCTCCGCCTGCAACCGGTTGAGCGCCGCGGTGAGATCGGCCGTGCGCTCCGTGACGCGCTGCTCCAGCGTCTCGTTCATCTGGCGCAGGGCCGCTTCGGCCTCCTTGAGCTCGGTGATGTCGTGGGCGACGCCAATGAAGCCGCTATGCTCCCCCTGCGGCCCCCGGCGGGGCTGAGAAATCGACCGCAGCCAGCGCCAGCCGTCGTTGCTGCGATAGCGGGAGACCAGTTCGAAGGGCTTCAGGGAGGCCTCGCCCGCCACGGATTCGGCGAGAACCCGCGCCGCATCGTCGGGGTGGATCACGGTCCGCCAGTCGAAGTCGACCGCCTCTTCGTAATCGATGCCGAGGAACTCGACATAGGCGCGATTGACGAAGCTGCGCTTGCGGTCGAGCCGCGTCACCCAGATCGGCACCGGCGCGGAATCGGCGATGAGGCGGAATCTCTCCTCGCTCTCGCGCAGCGCCTCTTCGGCGAGATGCCGCTCGGTGACGTCATAGCCCTGGACGAAGATGCCGCCCACTTGCCCGCCTGCGCGGACAATCGGCTGGAAGACGAAATCGACCAGCCGTTCCTCGACCGGAGCACCCGGTGCGCGCTGCAGGCCGATCCGCGTCGATTGCCCGGTATAGGCCTCGCCCGTCCGATAGACCTCGTCGAGCAACTCGAAGAGACCCTGGCCCTCCACCTCCGGCAGCGCTTCGCGCGCGGGCCGCCCGAGCAGGTCGCGATGGCCGACGAGCTGGAGATAGGCCGCGTTCATCATCTCGAAGACGTGATCGGGCCCGCCAAGCACGGCCATGAAGCCCGGCGCATTGTCGAACAGCCGGCGCAGCCGGTCCGCCTCGTCCGCCCGCCGCTGCTCCGCCAGCACCGTGTCGGTGGTCTCGACGCAGGCGCAGAACATGCCCTCCACCTGTCCGTCGTCGCCGCGAAGCGGGCTGTAGGAGAAGGTGAACCAGGTCTGTTCGGGATAACCCTTGCGGGTGAGGGTCAGCGGCAGATTGTCCCAATAGGTGGCCTCGCCGGCGAGGGCGCGGCGGACGAGCGGCCCGATCTCGCGCCAGATCTCCGCCCAGATATCCTCGAAAGCGTGGCCGAGCGCCGCCGGATGCTTGCCGCCGAGCACGTCGACATAGGCGTCGTTGTACAGGAAGCGCAGCTCCGTACCCCAGGCGAGGAACATGGGGAGTTTGGAGCTGAGCAGGATCTCGACGCCCGTCTTCAGCGCCTGCGGCCAATTCTCCGGCGGCCCGAGCGGCGAAGCGGACCAATCCAAGGCGCGAATCCGCTCGCCCATCTCGCCGCCGTCGGCGAGAAAGGCCAGGTTGTCTGCGCTGTTGTCCGGCTCAGGCAGGGACGACATTCGGCGGCAAAGACTCCACGCGCTTCGGCCCCCACCGACAGCGCGAGACTAGCGGCGGGCTCCGGCGAGGGGAAGCCCCGCCTCCGGCCGACCATGTGCCAATTCCAATGCAGGGGAACCGCCGCCGCCGCTTGCGGTTTGGCGGCGGCATGGCAATCCAACCTGTCCGCTGGCCGGCGACCTCCGAATGGCGCGACGTCCTCGTCCGCACCTGGAAGGAAGGAAGCGACGACAATGTCGGCTTCCTCGCCGCCGGCGTCGCCTTCTACGGCTTCCTCGCCTTCGTGCCGCTGCTGGCCTCGGCAGTGCTGATCTACGGGCTGGCGGCCGACCCGCAGACGGTGGCCGAGCATATCGGCAAGCTGTTCGCGACCTTGCCGCGCGATGCCGCCTCGCTCATCGCGGACCAGCTGAAGAGCCTCACGGCCTCGCCGAAGTCGAGCAAGGGGTTTGGCCTCGCGGTCGCCCTGCTCCTCGCCATCTACGGCGCGAGCAAGGGTGCCTCGGGGATCGTGACCGCACTGAACATCGCCTACGAGGTGAAGGAGACACGGAGCTTCATCCGCACCACGCTGCTGTCGCTGGCGATGACCTTGGGCGGCCTGCTGGTGATGCTGCTGGCGGTCACGGTGATCTCGCTCACCGCTGCGGTGGAATCGCTTCTTCCCGGCGCATCACCGGTGGTCCACGTCCTCGCGCAATTCCTGTTATGGGGCGTCGCGCTTGCGCTTGTCAGCGTCGCCCTCGCCCTCGCCTACCGCTATGCGCCGAACCGGCCGGACGCGCCGTGGCGCTGGATCACGCCCGGCTCCGCCGCCGCAAGCCTGCTGTGGCTGCTCGCCAGCCTCGGCTTCGGCCTCTACGTCTCCCATTTCGGGAACTACAACGCGACCTACGGCTCGCTCGGCGGCGTGATCGTCTTCCTCACCTGGCTCTATCTCAGCGCCTATATCCTGCTGATGGGCGGCGAGCTGAACTCAGAGCTGGAGAAGGCGCAAGACGCGGAGGAGGAGAAGAACAAAGCGCCCGCGCCGCAGCCGATTCGGTCTCTCACAAGCAGGACAGATGCCGCACCCGCGGCTCCGTCAGCGCACAGGCCGCGGTTCGGCAAGGCTGCCTTGGCGGCCGGCGGCGTTCTCGGGCTCTTCCTGTGGGGCCGCCGGCGCGGCAACGCGGAGCGCATCTATGCGCCCGAGCAGCTCGCGCCGCGGACGATCAAGCCCTAGTCAACGCGCATCGCCATTTCGGCGAGGCTCTCCGCTTCGATCAACAATGCATCGTCCGCCAACCCCGTCGCCGTGGCCTCGCGGCCGACGATGACCAGCACCGGCACCGCCATCGGCGACACGCGGTCGAGCTTCATGTGGACCATCGTCCCCTGCGCCCGCTCGAGCAGGCGAGCGAGGCGGCCGACCTCGGTGAGCTTGCCCTTGGCGTCCTCCCAGGCGGCGCGGAGCAGCAAATGGTCCGGCTCGTAGCGCCGCAGCACGTCATAGATGAGGTCGGTCGAGAAGGTGACCTGCCGCCCCGACTTGCGCTTGCCCGGATGGTGCCGTTCGACGAGCCCGCCGATCACCGCCACCTCGCGGAAGGCGCGCTTCAGCAAGTTCGAGCCCTGCACCCAGTCGACGAACTCGTCCTCGAGCAGGTCGGGCGAAAGGAGCGCGGCGGGGTCCTCGATCGGCTCGAGCGCGTAGCAGGCGAGCGCATAATCGTTGGAGACGAAACCCAGCGGCTTCAGCCCGGCACTCTCCATCCGCCGCGTGATCAGCATGCCGAGCGATTGGTGCGCGTTCCAGCCCTCGAAGCTGTAGATCACCATGTAGTGGCGGTGCTCGTGCGGGAAGGTCTCGACGAGCAATTGGTCCGGGCGCGGCAGCATGGAGCGATAGGCCTGCACCTCCAGCCACTCGCGCACGTCGTCGGGAAAGCGCGGCCATTGCTCCCGATCCCACAGGAACTGGCGCACGCGATCGGCGAGGTTGGTGGTCATCGCCATGCGCGTGCCCATGTAGGTCGGGATTCGCGCCGATTTCGTGGTGGCGCGAACGAACAGATCGGTGCCATCGATCTTCTCGACCTCAAGCACCAGGCCGGCGAAGAAGAAGGTGTCGCCCGGCGCCAGGGTCGCCGCGAAACCTTCCTCGACGGTGCCCAATTTGCGCCCGTGCCGGAAGCGGACATCGAGCAGCGGCGCGTCGACGATGATGCCGGCATTCATTCGGTGCTGCTGGATGAAACGCGGGTGGGACACGCGCCAGACGCTCCCCTCATTGGTGAGGCGGCGGAAGCGGTCGTAGGCGCGCAGCGAATAGCCGCCGCTCTCGATATAAGAGAGCACCTGTCGGAACAGCTCTTCGGAGAGACCGGCATAAGGCGCGGCGGAGCGCACCTCCGCCAGCATGTCCTCCTCCCGGAACGGCGCGGCGCAAGCGGCGGCCATGATGTGCTGGGCGAGCACGTCGACGGCGCCGGGACGGAAATGGTCCGGATCGAGCTCGTGCCGCTCGATCGCGTCGAGCGCGGCGCGCGCCTCCAGATATTCGAAGCGGTTGCCGGGGACGATCATCGCCTTGGACGGCTCGTCGAGCCGGTGGTTGGCGCGGCCGATCCGCTGGAGGAGGCGCGACGAGCCCTTGGGCGCGCCCATCTGGATGACGAGATCGATGTCGCCCCAGTCCACGCCAAGATCGAGGCTGGCGGTGCAGACGAGGCCGCGCAGCCGACCGGCCGCCATCGCCGACTCCACCTTGCGCCGCGCCTCGACCGAGAGCGAGCCGTGGTGGATGCCGATCGGCAGGCCCTCGTCGTTAACCGTCCACAGGTCCTGGAAGATCAATTCGGCCAAACTACGCGTGTTGCAGAAGACGAGCGTCATCCGGTGCCGCTCGATCTCGCGGATCACGTTCTGCGCCGCCCAGCGGCCCGAATGGCCGGACCAAGGGATGCGCTCGTCCTCCGGCAGCATGATCGCAACCTGCGGATCGGCGCCGGGATCGCCAGTGACGAGATCGACCAGCTCAGCATCGCCATGCGGGGCGAGCCAGCCCCGATAGGCTTCGGGATCGGCGACCGTTGCCGAGAGAGCGACCCGCCGCATCTCCGGCGCAAGCCGCTGGAGCCGCGCCAGGGACAGGGAGAGAAGATCGCCGCGCTTGCCGCTGGCGAAGGCGTGGACCTCGTCGACGACGACGGTCTTCAGCCCCGCGAAGAGCAGCGGACTGTCCTCATGGCTGAGCAGCAGGCTGAGCGATTCGGGCGTTGTCAGCAAAATCTGCGGCGGCCGCACGCGCTGGCGCGCCTTGCGGTCGGCGGGCGTGTCGCCGGTGCGGGTCTCGACCCGGATCGGCAAGTCCATCTCGCCGATCGGATTCAGCAAATTGCGCTGCACGTCGACGGCGAGGGCCTTGAGCGGCGAGATATAGAGGGTGTGGAGGCCTTCGGTCGGCGCCGCAATGAACTCGACGATGGACGGCAGGAAGCCGGCTAACGTCTTGCCCGCCCCGGTCGGCGCGACCAGCAGCACGTTCCGCCCAGCCCGGGCGGCAGCGAGCATTTCCAGCTGATGGCGCCGGGGCGCCCATCCCTTGGCCGCGAACCAATCGGCAATCGCTGCAGGCAACTCCGTGTTCCCCGGCGAAGGCCGGGGTCCAGCCGGACCGCTCAACTGGGCCCCGGCTTTCGCCGGGGAGCACCGCGCGCTATTGCGGTCATTCGCGGCTAGCCATGGCTATCATCCCCGCTGCGCCGGGCCTCTTCTTCCTCGCGATAGACGTCGCGGGTGCCGCGCTCGGTCTCGTCCATGGAACGGCGGGAGGCGCGATTGCGAAGGATGGCCCAGAGCAGGACGATTACGAGGATCGCCGGCAGCAGGATATCCATGATGGCCCAATTCCAACCGCCCGAATCCATGGCTCTCTCTCCCTGGCTGCTGCGTCCTCGCCCGCTCCGCCGCTTGGCGGCTGCGGACCGCACGGCCATATAGTGCCCGATGGCCCGTCTCGGTTCCTGGATCGAGCCTTTTCCCGAAGGCATCTACATAAAGCCGGCCGATGCCTGGGTCGATCCGTCGGCGCCGAAGGCGCGCGCGCTCGTCACCCACGGCCATAGCGATCATGCCCGCGGCGGCCATGGCCAAGTGTGGGCGACGCCCGAGACGTTGGCGATCATGGAATGCCGCTATGGGCCGCAGGAAGGGGCGCGGCCCGTCACCTACGGAGAGGTGATCCGCCTGGATGGCGTGGAAGTAACGTTCGTCCCCGCCGGCCACGTTCTCGGCTCGGCCCAGATCGTGCTCGAGCATGCGGGCGAGCGGGTCGTCGTCTCCGGCGACTACAAGCGCCGGCCCGACCCGACCTGCCCTCCCTTCGAGCCGGTGCCCTGCGATATCTTCGTCACCGAGGCGACCTTCGGTCTCCCCGTTTTCCGCCATCCCGAGACCGGCTCCGAGATCGACCGCCTGCTCGGCCGCCTCCACGAAAATCCGGAACGGTGCGTCCTCGTCGGCGCCTACGCCCTCGGCAAGGCACAAAGGCTGATGATGGAGCTGAGGTGCCGCGGCTATGAGGAGCCGATATACATCCACGGCGCGCTCCAACGGCTCTGCGACCTCTATCGCGAGCAGGGAGTCGATCTCGGCGATATCCGTCCCGCCACCGGCGCGCCAAAGGACGAATTGCGCGGCCGGATCGTCATCGCCCCGCCCGGCGCGCTCAACGACCGCTGGTCGCGTCGCCTCCCGGAGCCGATCACCGCCATGGCCTCGGGCTGGATGCGCATCCGCCAGCGCGCCCGCCAGCGCAACGTCGAGCTGCCGCTGATCATCTCCGACCACGCCGACTGGGACGAGCTAACCCAGACGATCGCCGAACTGGCGCCGCGCGAAGTGTGGATCACCCACGGCCGCGAGGAAGCGCTGATGCACTGGTGCATGACCCACCAGATCAAGGCACGAGAGCTGAATCTGGTGGGGCGCGAGGACGAGGACGATTGATCGCAACCGTCGCCCCGGCCTTCGCCGGGGTGACGTGCAGATCAGTGGGAGAGATCCACTGCCGAAAAAGTCGCGAGCGCCGCGAGCAGCAGAATCCCCCACCGCACCGCCCGCTCCAGGCCGAAATTGCTGGTGCGGGTGAGAACGATCGCGCTGGTCGGCATGATGATCAGGAACAGGCCGACCGAGAGGAGCAGGCCGGCCGTCAGGCCGAGCATCGACCAGCCCCACAATGCGAGCAGGCTCCAGAGGATGCAGAAAGCCAGCGCCTCGGGGTAGAGCTTGGGCATTCAGTGGGAGACCTCGGGACCCCGTTCGATGCCCGATAAAGCGAGCTGCTCGTCGATCTGCGCCATGAGCCGCTCCACGCCCGCCTCGTCCTTCGCCTCGGCGCGGGCGACGAGCACGTCCTGGGTGTTCGAGGCGCGCAGCAGCCACCAGCCGTCGGGCGTGTTGACCCGGGCGCCGTCCGTGGCGTTGACGTTGGCGCCGTTCGACTTCAGCCGCGCCAGCACCTCGTCGACCACCGCGAACTTGCGACTCTCGTCGACCTGGAAGCGGATTTCGGGCGTGTTGACCATCTTCGGCATGGCCGAGCGCAGCGCCGTCAGCGAGCCACCGAGCTTCGTCACCGCCTCGATCAGCCGCACCGCCGAATAGATGCCGTCGTCGAAGCCGTACCATAAATGGGCGAAGAAGATGTGGCCGCTCATCTCGCCGGCGAGCGGCGCGCCGGTCTCCTTCATCTTCGATTTGATCAGGCTGTGGCCGGTCTTCCACATCAGTGGCTTCCCGCCGAGTTCGGCGACGCGGTCGAAGAAGGCCTGGCTGGCCTTGACGTCCGCGATGACCGTGGCGCCGGGGCAGGCCTCCAGCACCGGCTCGGCGAGGATCGAGAGCAATTGGTCGCCCCAAACGACGCGGCCTTCGCCGTCGACGGCGCCGACCCGGTCCGCATCGCCATCGAAGGCGATGCCGAAATCGAGCTTCTTCTCCCGCACCAGCCGCTTCAGGTCCTCGAGATTCTTCTCAACGGTGGGGTCGGGGTGGTGGTTGGGGAAGCGGCCGTCGACCTCGGTGTAGAGCGTGTGATGCTCGCCCGGCAGGCGCTTCACCAGCCGCTCGACCACTGGCCCGGCCGAGCCGTTGCCGGCGTCCCAGCCGATGCGGAAGGCGCCGCCGTCGAAATCGCGCAGGAGGCGATCGACGTAGCGTTCCATCACCTCTTCGTCGGCGATCGTTCCCTGGCCTTTCTCCCAATCGCCCTCCGCCGCCATGCGGCCGAGCTGCTGGATCGCCTCGCCGAAGAAGGGGCGATGGTTCAGCACCATCTTGAAGCCGTTGTAATTGCCCGGATTGTGGCTGCCGGTGATCATCAGGCCGCCGTCGACCGGAAGCTCGGCCTCGGCGAAATAGAGCATCGGCGTCGGCCCGAGGCCGATCCGCACCACATCGACGCCCGCTCCGGTGAGGCCGCGGAGCATCGCCGCTTCGAGCGCCGGCGAGCTCACCCGCCCGTCGCGGCCGAGTGCGATCCTGCTGCCGCCCGCCCGGCGCAGCACGGTGCCGAAGCTGCGGCCGACCGCCTCCGCGTCCGCCTCGCCAAACGTCTCCCCGACGACCCCTCTGATATCGTATTCGCGCAAGATCGTCGGATCGAAGCGGTGGCTCATCGGCGTCTCCAATGTCGTGAACGGAACGAGGTTCAAGACGCGCGAGGCGTCCGGCAGTTCAATTCCGCGACCAGTGTGTCGCGGGCGAGGTTGACGCGGCGCGCCAGCTCGGCCGAGCCGCCCGCGTCGGGATGGACGCGCGCGATCAGCCGGCGGTGGGCGGCACGGATCTCGGCGAGGTTCGCATCGGGGCCGACACCGAGCAGCCGGCGCGCATCGTCGACCGGCATATGATCGCTGCCCGGCGGCCGGCGGCGCCAGGCGCCCCAGAGCAGCGAGCCGGCCATCAAGGCCGCCCCCGGGATCAGTGCGCTCCGGAACAGCAGGTCCAGGCCGAGCAGGAAGACGAGTCCCGCGGCGACGTCGTCGGTGGTGAGGCCCCTGAGCCGGCCGGACCACCAAGCCCAGATCAGGCCTCCCGCCGCCAGCAGGACGAGCGGCCCCATGCCTCAGCCCGCGAGGGCGGCGGCGCGAGCCGGCACCGCCGTCCCGTTCTCGTTCGGAAGCGCGAAGCCGGCGATCATTTCCCGCAGCTCCTGCCGCGCGGCGATATGGGCGATGCCGACCTCGCCGAGCTGCTGGAGGTCGAGCAGGGTCAGCCCTTTCGGGAAGAGCTCGCGGTAGATGACGCGCTCGCCGAGGCCCGGAATGACGCGGAAGCCGACGCGGCGCGACAGCTCGTTCAGCGCGTCGCCGACGCGCCTCATGTTGCGCGCCTCGATATGCTGCATGCGGTTGCGGAGCACGACCCAGTCGACGCTGGCCCCGTGCGCCTTCGCCCGCTGGGTGCGGCTGTTCCAGACCAGCTCCGCGTAGAAGCTCGGCCGTTTCACCCGATAGGTCTCGGCATCGACCTGCCCGATCAGGTCGAGATCGACGAAGCTGTCGTTGATCGGTGTGACCAGGGTGTCGGCGCGGAGCATCGCCTTGCGCGCGTCGGGATCGTCGCGGCCGGGCGTGTCGACCACGACCACATCGGCGTTCTCGGCCAGCCGGTCGAGCACCGCATCGATCTCCTCGCCTTTGGCGGGGTCGAAGGTGTCGTAGACCGGCATCGGCAGGTCGACGGCCATGCGCTTGATCGTGGCGACCCGATTGTCGAGATAGCGGCCGAGCGTGCGCTGCCGAGTGTCGAGGTCGACCGCCGCAACCCGCCGCCCTCCCTGGGCGAGCGCGACGGCGGCGTGGACCGCCGTGGTCGATTTTCCGGTGCCGCCCTTTTCGTTGGCGAAGACGATGAAATGCGGCCCGGCCATGTCCCTCGGTCTCTTGATGTCCGTCACTTGATTCTGCGCGCCCCTCCCCGCAAGGGCGTCGGCCATCCTCTATCCAAGGCGGGAAAGCGGTGCAAATTGTCCGTGACATCGAAACGCTGCGGCAGGCGGTCGCCGAGCTGCGCGCCGGCGGCGGCACCATCGCCTTCGTGCCGACGATGGGAGCCCTTCACGCCGGCCACATGGCGCTCGTGACGGAAGGAAAGCGGCGGTCTGATCACGTCGTCGCCTCGATCTTCGTCAATCCGAAGCAGTTCGGCGTCAACGAGGACCTCTCCACCTATCCCCGCCGCGAAGCCGCCGATGCGCGGATGCTGGAGGAGGGCGACTGCGCCATCCTCTGGGCGCCGGACGTGGAAGCCATGTATCCGCAGGGATTCGCGACGAATGTCAGCGTCGCCGGAATCAGCGGCGATCTCGACGGGGCGGCGCGGCCCGGTCATTTCGACGGTGTCGCCACCGTCGTCGCCAAGCTCCTCAACCAGGTCCGGCCCGACGTCGCCCTGTTCGGCGAGAAGGATTATCAGCAGCTCGCGATCATCCGCCGCATGGTTCGCGATCTCGATCTGGGGATCGACATCGTCGGCGTACCGACCCAGCGCGACGCCGACGGCCTCGCTTTGTCGTCGCGCAACCTCTACCTCAGCGAGGAGGAGCGGCGCGCCGCCCGCGCCCTGCCCCGCGCGCTGGGCGAGGCGGCGAGCGCGATCATCGGCGGCGCTCCGGTTGCGGAGACGCTGGATGCGGCACGCGAGAAGCTCGCCAAGGCCGGCTTCGATCCGATCGACTATGTCGAGCTGCGCGATGCGGAGACGCTGGAGCCGGTCATGCTGCTCGACCGGCCGGCACGACTGCTGGCGGCCGCGAAGATCGGTCGCACGCGGCTCATCGACAATCTGCCGGTGACGCCGCCCGCCTGAACCCAAGAAATATGGTGTTCACGGCGTTAACCATTTGTTTGGTATCGCCGTCGCAAACCTGCCCCCGACACGCAAAACCAAAGGGGGCATGTCAGATGGCTAGCAGTCTGAAGTCGGCTACGTTCCTGATCGAAAGCCGCCTCGCCGAGGCCGCGGCGGGCGACGCGGACGCGCTCTACGAGCTTGGCGTCGCTTATTCGACCGGCACGCACGGCCTCGACGTCGACCTTGTCGAAGCGCACAAATGGTTCAACCTTGCGGCGCTCAACGGCAGCCGCCGCGGCCAGGAATGCCGAGCCGAGATCGCCGAGGAAATGACCGCCCGCGAGATCGCCGAAGCCCAGCGCCAGGCTCGCGCCTGGCTCGTCGAAGCCACCGTCCGCCGCGCGGCCTGAAGATCAGCCCCCCTTCCGGAATGGCGCCATTTCATCAAGGGCGTCGATCTCGTTCAGCACCGCCGGCCGCTCGGCGACCAGATAGTCCGCCACCGCCCTGCGGAAATTGGGGTCGGGTATGAAATGCGCGGACCAGGTCGGCACCGGCCGATAGCCGCGGCTCAATTTGTGCTGGCCCTGCGCGCCCGCCTCCACCTTCGCCAGCCCCCGCGCAATCGCGGCCTCGATCGCCTGATAATAGCAGATCTCGAAATGGAGGTGCGGAACCTCCGCCACCGTGCCCCAATAGCGGCCGTAGAGCGTGTCGGCGCCGATCAAGTTCAGCGCCCCGGCGATCGGCTTCCCCTCGTGCAGCGCGAAGACGAGCAGGATGCGGTCCGCCATCCGCTCGCCGAGCAGCGAGAAGAAGCGGCGGGTGAGATAGGGCCGGCCCCATTTGCGCGAGCCGGTGTCCTGGTAAAAGGCCCAGAAGTCGTCCCAATGCCGCTCCTCGATGTCGCGGCCGGTCAGATGCTGAACCGTCAGCCCTTCCAGCGCCGCCGCCCGTTCCTTGCGGATCGCCTTGCGCTTGCGGGAAGACAAAGCGGCGAGGAAATCGTCGAAGCTGCGATAGCCCTCATTGTGCCAGTGGAACTGGCTGTCGATGCGGATCAGCCACCCCGCCGCCTCGAACAAACGCACCTCCTCCTCATGGATGAAAGTCGCGTGGGCCGATGACATCCCATGCTGCCGGACGATCGCCTCGGCCGCGCCGATCAGCGCCGGACCGAGGCTCGGGTCCCGCGTCAGCAGCCTCCGCCCGGGCACGGGCGTGAACGGCACGGCGATCTGCAGCTTGGGATAATAATCGCCGCCCGCCCGCTCCCAGGCCGCCGCCCAGCTATGATCGAAGACATATTCGCCTTGGCTGTGGCTCTTCAAATAAGCCGGCATCACCGCCGCCGGACGTCCATCCTCGTCGATCGCCACCGGCACCGGCTGCCAGCCCGTGCGGCCGGTCGCGCTGCCCGATTCCTCGAGAGCCGACAGAAAGGCGTGGGCAAGGAAGGGATTGCCGGTGCCGGCGCAGCGGTCCCAATCCTCCGCCGCGAAGCTGGCAATTCCCGGCGCGATCCGGGCGACGATCTCGCTCATCCGCCGGGAACGTCCTCGTAGATGATCTGGTCCGCCTCCGCGGCGGCGCGGGCGCGGTCGGCAGCGGTCCGCACCGTCCAGGTGTAGACCGGCACGCCCGCCGCGCGCTTGCCGGCGGCGAAGGCGGAGGGCAGGTCGCGTATGTCGTAGGCGAGAAAATCCGCCTGCGCGCGCCAGAACGAAAGGCGGCGCTCGACCCTGCCGCGAACATTCTTCTTGCCGCTCTCCGTGACGACCAAGCCCCGCAGCCGCTCAGGCGTGTGCCGGGCGAACCACGCGCCGACCTCCGGATTGAACGACATCACGCCGACCGGACCCGGATAATCCCCGAGCGCGGCAGCCACCGCGCGGCAGAGCGGCACGACGTGGCGATTGGGCGACTTCACTTCGATCAAAAGTGGCGCCCGCCCGCCGATCAGGTCCAGCACGTCCGCCAGCAGCGGAATCGTTTCCGAGATCCCGCAGAGGCGGAGCGCAGTCAGCGCGTGTGCGTCCAGATCGGCCACCCGCCCCTGCGTCGCCGTCAGCCGGTCGAGATCGTAATCGTGGAAGACGATCGCCGCGCCGTCGCGGCTCGCCTGCACGTCGAGCTCCATCCCGGAGCCCGCCTCGATGGCCGCCCGGAACGCGGCGCGGCTGTTCTCAGGCCGCCCCGGGCCGTGCAGGCCGCGATGGGCGAAGGGCTGCGCGCCCAGACGCTCGAGCTCAGCCCGCCTTGACCTGGACGACGGCATCGATCTCCACCGCCGCGCCGAGCGGAAGCACCGGCACCCCGACGGCGCTGCGGGCGTGGCGGCCGGCTTCTCCGAACACCTGTTCCATCAGCTCGGAGGCGCCGTTGGCGACCTTCGGCTGGTCGGTGAAGGAGCCGGCGCTGTTGACGAAGGCGCCGAGCTTCACGATCCGCTCGACCCGGTCGAGGCTGCCCAAAGCCTTCTTCATCTGCGCAATCAGCATCAGTCCGCAGGCGCGGGCGGCGCGCTGGCCGGCTTCGAGATCGAGATCCTCGCCGAGCCGACCGGTGATCAGCTGCCCATTCTCGAACGAGACCTGGCCGGAAATGTGGAGGAGATTGCCGGCAAGCACGGCCGGCACATAGGCCGCGACCGGCGCGGCGGGCTCGGGAAGCGAGATGCCGAGCTCGGAGAGGCGGGAGGCGATGTCGGTCATGGCCCAGCCGTAAGCACCGCTCGGTGCGCCGGGTCAAGGCGGGGCGTCATGAGCCCCGCGCCACCTGGAAGCCGGCGAAGCTCTGGTTGACCGGCATGATTTCGAGCGCGTTGATGTTGAGGTGGGGCGGCAGGGTGGCAACCCACCACAACAAGTCCGCCGTGTCCTCGGCGGTCATCGGATCCATGTTCGCATAGAGGGCGTCGGAGGCGGCCCGGTCCCAGCCGTTGCGGACGAGCGTGAACTCGGTCTCGATCATGCCCGGCTCGATCGAGGTGACGCGAACGCCGGTGCCGTGAAGGTCCGAGCGCAGGTCGAGCGAGAATTGACGGACGAAGGCTTTGGTGCCGCCGTAAACGGCGCCGCCGCGATACGGATAGGTGGCCGCCACCGAGCTCATGTTGATGATGCCGCCCTTGCGCGCGATCAGGGTCTGCAGGAGCCGGCGCGTGAGGATCACGAGGCCGGTGATGTTGGTCTCGATCGCTTGCAGCGACGGGCCGAGCGCGGTTTCATGCAGCGGCTCAAGGGGTGGTGCGAGCCCGGCATTGTTCACCAGCAGGTCGATGTCGCGAAACCCGTCCGGCAGCGAATCGGCGGCGGCCTCGATCGCCGCTTGGTCCGTCATATCGAGCGCGAGCGGGTGGAAGGAATCGCCAAGCTCCGCCGACAGCGCGTCGAGCCGGTCCTGCCGCCGGCCGGTGCCGACGATCCGCCACCCTTCGCGCGCGAAGCGGCGGGCGGTGGCGGCACCGATCCCGGCCGTGGCCCCCGTGATGAAGGCGGTCTTCTCCATCATTTCTCCTCCAGCAGCCTCCGCGCCGCGTCGAGCCTGTCCGAGTACGCGTTGAGCGCGGCGGCGGTGAAGCGCGCATAGGCCGCGGCGTCTGCGAAGCGCCGCTCCTCGATCGCCTCGCGCACGCCCGGCAGCGTCTTGGCGCCATAGCCGGTGAAACGCCCGGCCGCGGAGATCAGGTTCTTGTACCAGGGCCGGAAGGGCAGGCCCTGCGGCAGGATCAGCAGCTGATCGATGTCTCGCAGCATCGCGTTGAGGCGATCGCGCCGCTCCGGCGTCAGGCCGGACGATTTGTCGGCATAGGCCGCGTCATAGGCGTTGGCGCTCGCCTTCAGCCGGTCGACCGCATCCTCCAGCACCGCCAGCTCGACGTGCGGCGTCGGCACCACCGCCTCGGGCGGGCCGACTGGCTTCAGCGGGTCCATGGCGATGCGGAAGTCGCCCTCGCGATCCATCTTGTCGCGGAGGCGATCGCCGTTCCGCCGCGCCTCCTCCAGCTTCTTCACTTCCTGAAGATAGCGGTCGACCGTGTTGGCGAAGTCGGCGAAGCGCTGCGGCACCGTATCGGCATCGGCGACGCGCAGCACCAGCCGCCCGACCGTCTTCGACAAGGCCGCGCCATATTTCAGGCCCGGATCGTCGAAGCGGGTGAAATGGTCGTAGCTGTCGTAGACCGAGTGATAGACGCCGGCGCTCTCGCTCTCACCACCATAGCCGACGTTCATCGCCGGCAGGCCGATATGGTGATAGAAAGCGGTATAGTCGGAGCCCGAGCCGAGCGGCCCGATCGGCAGATCGGCGCCGCTCTGCGCGGCCGCGAGCCCCGGATTGTCGAGCGACGTGTTCGAATCATAAGCGGCGGACAGGATCTTGGCGCGCATCCGCTGCAGCGCGGTGGCGCCGCTCTCCGGATCGCGGACGTCGGCGGCGACGCTGTTGACCAGATGCTGAAAGCTGTGGTCGCCCTCGACCTCCAGCTCGCCGCGGCCGTTGCCGTCTGTGTTGATGTAGAGGACGCCCTTCTTCTTCAGCTCGGCGGCATGGTCTTCGGCCCATTCGGTCGAGCCGAGCAGGCCCGGCTCCTCGCCATCCCAGCTGGCATAGACGATGGTGCGGAGCGGCTGCCAGCCGGAACGCCGCAGCGCGCCGAGCGCCTTGGCCTCCGACAGCATCGCGACATTGCCCGACAGCGGGTCCTCAGCGCCGAACACCCAGCCGTCATGGTGATTGCCGCGGATCACCCACTGGTCGGGATAGCGGCTGCCGGGGATCATCGCGATCACGTCGTAGATCGGCTTCAGCGACCAGTCCGATTTGACGGCAAGGTGCACCTTCACCGCGCCGGCCCCGCCGATATGATAGGTGAAGGGCAAGGCGCCGCGCCAGCCTGCAGGCGCCACCGGTCCGTCCAGATGCGACAGCAACACCGTCGCATCGGCATAGGACATCGGCAGGACCGGGATCTTGAGGATGGTCTCGGCCTGGGCGCGGGTCAGCCGATGCGCGTTTGCGGTGGCGCCTTCGTCCGGAGTCAGCGGATCGCCGGGCCGGGTCGGCAGCTCCTGGACGGAACCGCGCTGGACGCCGTGCGGCGGACGTGTCGGACCTTGCGGGTAAGGATCGCCGGCGCCGTAGCCGTCATCGGCCGGGTCGGAATAGATGATGCAGCCGGCGGCGCCATGGTCCTGCGCAAGCTTCGGCTTCAGCCCGCGCCAGCCGGAGCCGTAGCGAGCGATGACGATCTTGCCTTTGACGTCGATGCCGCGCCGCGCGAGCGCATCGTAATCCGTCGGCATGCCGTAATTGACGTAGACCAAGGGCGCGGTGACGTCGCCGTCGCCCTGATAGGCGACGTAGGGCGGCAGCGCGGTCGCCGTCCTAGAGGATGTGGCGTCGCCGGGCACCGGCGGCTCCTGCCCGCCGAGGCGGACATGCTCGGGCGTCACCAGCTCGATCGTGGTCGAGATCGGCGTCGGATAGAGGACCTGGAAGGTCTCGATATGCGCATCCCAGCCGAACTCCTTGAAGCGGGCGAGGATGAACTCGGCATTGGCGCGATCATGGGGAGCGCCGACGTTGTTGGGCTCGGAAGAGAGCGTCTTCAGCCACGCCATCTGGTCTTCACTGCTCACCGACGCATCGAGCGCAACCTCGTGCGCCTTCTCGTCGGTCGGCAGCGCCGCGCGCGCCGCGCCGCCCAGCAACAGTGCCGCAATCAATCCCGAACGCCAGATCCTGCTCATCCATCCCTCCCTTTTTATGGTGCGCGACCCTGCGTCAGGCCCACGCGCAAGACAATCTCGTTCAAACCGCAGGTCCCGCCCGCAGGCGGTCCAGGATCCATGCCATCGCCTCAGGCCAGGCGTCGATCCGCGCATGCGCATCCGGTGCGGGCGGTGTCCGCCCGGCGAGACGCGGCTCGGCGATCATGTGCAGCCGCCAGACGGACGGCGCATGCTTCGCCACCGATTCGTGGTGGATGGCGAGATCGTCGACGAAGACGGTGGCGCTGGGGCGCATCTCCTCGATCAGCTCCAGCACCGGCCGGCCCTTGCCGCCCCGGTTGCAGAGGACGCGGTGGCGGATGTCGAACCGCTCCAGCTGCTCGACCCGCCCCGCTTCATATTCGTCGCCGATGTTGGTGAGGATGACGACATCGGCAACGCGGGCGATCTCGGCCAGCGCCTCGGCAGCGCCGGGGACGAGATTCTGCCGGTGCATCTCCGTGTCGAAGAACTGGTCGAGCAAGGGCCAGACGCGATCCTCGGACAGCGGCACGCCATCGCGGCTGAGCAGGGCATTGCGGAAGCCCGGCGCGCTGATGTCGAAATCGAGATCGTGCGCCTCCGCCACCCATTCGGCGAAATGGCCGATCATGTGGAGCAGGACTTCGTCGCAATCGGTGATCAGGAGGGGCCGGCTCATGCCTCCAGCCTCCGCCGCGCCGCGACCAGTTCCGCGGGTGGTACGCCGAGCGCTTCGGCACAGGCGAGAAGATCCGGCTCGTGAGCTTCGAGAAAGCGGAGGACAGCCGCCAGCAGGTCGGGTTCGCCAAGCCGGTCGCGCAGATCGTCGGCGATGAGACCGGTCAGCGCCAACAGCCTTTGCGCCCGCGCCTCGTCGGCCAGCGTCCAGCCAAGTGCAGCCAGGGCCAAAGTCTCGGGATCGGCTTGATTTGTGTCGTCGATGCGCATCGCCTAGGTTGCGCCGGTGGGACAAAAAATCCTGGTTGTCGAGGACAACGAGCTCAATCTGAAGCTGTTTTGCGACCTGCTTCGCGCGCACGGCTACGCCGCCGAGCCGGTGCGCGACGGCCGCGAGGCGGTGGCGCGCGCCCGCGCCTTCGCGCCCGATCTCGTCGTCATGGACATCCAGATGCCGCACATCACCGGCCTCGAGCTGATCGAGCAGATGAAGGGCGATCTGGAGCTACGACCGATCCCGATCATGGCCGTCACCGCCTACGCCGCCAAAGGCGACGAGGAGCGCATCCGCGAGGCGGGTGCGGAGGGCTATGTCTCCAAGCCCATCTCGGTGATCAAGTTCGTGGAGGCGGTGCGGGCTTTGTTGGCGGCGCCGAGGAAGGAGCCGGAAGCGATGCCGGAGCTTGAAACATCGTCGTCCCGGCCGGACGGTGCATCGTCAAGCGAGGATCGCGAAAAGGAAAGCATGCCGCCCGGCAACGAGAACCAACCGAGCCTCTATTATCTGTTCGCCTGGGCGATCGAGAATCGAGCGCGGATCCTGTGCCGCTACAAGTCGGTTCCGCGCGAGATATCCCCGGTGGTCCTGGGTCACAAAAACGGAAAAGAGATCGCGCGCGTCTTCCAGACCGACGGCGAAAGCAGTGGTGATCTCCCTGATTGGAGAACCTTCGAACTCTCGAATGTGAGTGACGTTCGTTTAGCCGCCGATGGCTGGCGCACCGGACCAGCCGGCCGCCAAGACGAGTCCCATTTCGAGGTCGATTACGACGCGAACCCGGACAGTCCTTTCGGTCCCACACGAAGCCTCGGAAACCTGCGCGACACGCCGCTCAACTATCCGATCGAGTCCGCCTGAGCCGCGAAAGCCGCCGGCTGCCAACGATATCGGCTACAGATGCCGTTCCGCGTCCATCGCCTTGTGCAGGACGCGGGCGACGAGCACCGTCTTGCCATCGTAGCGATAATAGATGCGGTGCTCGCCGGCCGCGACGCTGCGGATGCCCTTGCCGAGATCCAGGCATGGGGCACCGAGCTCCGGATAGTTCGCCAGTCGAGCAAGTACCGCATCGAGAGCCCGCAGATAGGCTTCGGCCGTTTCCGCTCCATGCGCGGCGATACTGTAGTCGAGGATGTCGTCGAGATCGGCATCAGCGCGGCGGCTGAGCGCGACGCGTGTCAGACGCGGCCGTCCCGCTTCCGGCGGTCGGCAATGATGTCTTCGATCGTGCGGGTGCCGACACCGGACGCGAGCCCTTCGTCGATCGCTGTCTGGAGGCGGTGAAGCTTCTCTTCCCGCTCCTGATCGCGCCGCACGAGGTCGCGGACATAGTCGCTGGTGCTGCTGTAGCGCCCTTCGGCGACACGGGATTCAGCCCAGCTCTTCAGCTTGTCGGGGATCGAAATGTTCATTTGCGCCATGCTGCCATTATAGGCTTTTGCGCTAAAATTGGCAAACGCGCGGCATCTCTGACGCGCAAAGGGCGCCTTCCCTGCGGAGGCGCCCTTCATCAGCTCAGCGCTGGATCCCGGATCCGGTCCGGGATGACGAATGGCGGCCGCAGCCGCCCTCGTCACTTGATCTTGGCTTCCTTGAAGTCGACGTGCTTGCGCGCGACGGGGTCGTACTTGCGCATGCTCATCTTCTCGGTCTGCGTGCGCGGGTTCTTCTTCGTCACATAGAAGAAGCCCGTATCGGCGCTGCTGACGAGCTTGATCTTGACCGTTGCCGGCTTTGCCATTGGATCGATCCCAGATGAAAAAAAGAAAGCGGAACGCAGAGCGCCGCCTACAATCGCCGTCGTCCTGACGAAGTAGGCCGATTCTGTCAACCGTAACGGATCGCGCGGGCCGTTCCGGCACCGTCATGGCTGTTCGCGCATTTGACCTGCGATGCGCGCTTTCTCGCAACTGCTCGACGACCTCGTCTACACACGGTCACGCAACACCAAGCTGCAGTTGATCGGCGACTATTTGAAGCG
>DATBDY010000029.1:0-19564 GCA_036269695.1 Allosphingosinicella sp.
CGGCCCCGTGCGCGTGGAAAACATGCTTGGCGATATCCAATCCGATCGTGGTAATCTGCTCCATGGACGCCTCCCTCAGGTGAAGTCTGACACCTCACCTTGGCACATCGATGCCGTCGGGGGGCGTCCACCCCATCACCCCTAGCGGACGTTCGTTTGGAGTGACACCAACGGAGAATGAAGGTCATACACCTCGATGCGTCAGGCTGGCGCTCACCTGCTGACTTTTACGCAGCCTTGCTTCCTCAACTTGGCGCACCGAGTTGGCATGGGCGAAACCTGGATGCGCTGTATGACAGCCTCAGCGGCGGGATAAACCAGCTTGAGCCGCCTTTCACGGTCGAGCTGGCACACTCCTCCGAACTGTCCTCGGATATGGGCGATTTCCTCGCCAAAGTGGCGGCCGTTTTCGAAGATGCTCGAAGAGAGTTTGGAGCAAACGTCTCCATCAACATCGACTAAAGACAACGTCCGCTTCCCACCCGTTGCGGACATTTGCCTGACATGTAGACTGCCCGAGCGCCACACGATCCAGGGAGTCGATCCATGAAAGCTGCGGTTGTGATGGCTGGGATCATTCTAGCCGCTTCGCCCTCGGCGTCGTCAGCGAAGCCGAACCCGCAGGAGGAGGCGGTGAAGGCCGTGGTGGCGGCGATCCTGCACGGGGAGGACATGATCGCCAAATTTCCCGGCGCGGTCAGCGCGAAAGACATTCCGACGCTGCAGAGCCTCTCCAGATGCGAGGCGAACAAAGCCCGCCCTGAAGGTTGGCGTTCCGCATTTTCCACCCACTCGAAGGCCGCGAGAACGTCCGCCTCCCCTGCAGCGGACATTCGCCCGGCCCAATCAGCGGTAACCGAAATGACGGCCGATCATGAGGCTTATGGAATCACCGTCCCAATAGGGGACGGTGAACAACAGGATGAGCGCCGCCAGCAACAGGATGTTCGCGCGCCGCGAGCCGACGAACAGCAAGGCGGCCAACGCGCCATTGATCGCGGCATTGTACGGCAGCACCCAGAGCCAGAAGATTGCGGGACGGAGCTGGAACTCCTCGATGAAGATGTGCCGGTAGGTGAAATTGTCGAGCAGCGAGGCGGCGAGCAGCATTCCGATGATGAACGGCCGGCGCTCCTGATAATAATCGGCGAGCCGTTCATGGTCCGCCTCCCGGTGCGGAAAGACCACCGAAGCGGCAAGATAGAAGGCGATTGCGAGCAGGACAGGCGCCCATAGACCGGAGAGGTCGATCGTGACCGCCTTCAGCGAATGCCAGGAATCGACCCATTCGGTGACGATGCAGAGCAGCGTCAGGATGGCGACGAGCGCGGTCTGCGCCTCGAGCTTCCTGAGGGCGTGCGCGCGGACCATCAGCGCGAACCCTCCGAGCAGCTCCGCGAGCGCAAGGCCGAGGATCAGGCTGTAGAAGACGATGAAATAGCTGAAACTGTCCACAGGCTCTCCGACAGTTCCGCTTGGGTATCAGGCGAAGGCGCGGGCGCCAAGGTGGCGGGAGATCCGACGCCCGTTCCGCCATTGCCGCGGTCGGCTAGGTCGAGCTAGACTGCGGCCGCCGCCAGAATAAGGGTGCGAGCGGCTGATTGGGGGGATTGCGTGACTGGCGAACACGCGCAGCCGCGGCGTTCCGCATCGTTGGTGCTGGCGGTCCTGCTGATCGCGTACATCTTCAACTATCTCGACCGCGAGATCCCCGGGATACTCGCAACGCCGATCAAGGCGGACCTCCAGCTCAGCGATACGCAGTTCGGGGCGATCGGAGGCCTGGCTTTCGCCTTGCTCTATGCGGTGATGGGCCTCCCGCTCGCCTATCTTGCCGACAGAACGAGCCGCAGCAACGTGATCGCGGCATCGCTCCTCCTGTGGAGCGGGTTCACCGCATTGTGCGGGACCGCGCACGGATATTGGCAGTTGTTCCTGTACCGCCTGGGCGTCGGCGTCGGCGAAGCCGGGGGTGTGGCGCCGTCTTACGCCCTGATCGCCGATTATTTTCCGCCGGGGCAGCGTGCCCGCGCGCTGGCGATCTTCTTCCTCGGAATCCCGATCGGAATTTCCGCGGGCACTCTGGGTGGGGCTTACATCGCCCACGCACTGAATTGGCGGGCGGCCTTCATCGCGACGGGGCTGGCCGGCATCCTCCTGGCTCCCCTCATGCGGATGCTCGTTCGCGACCTCCCGCGCAGCACCCCGGCGCCGTCCCGGGCCCCCGTCAGCAGCGTGTTTCCGATGCTAGCCCGAAAGCCCTCATTCTGGCTGCTCGCCTTCGCCGCCTCGTCGAGCTCGCTCTGCGGCTATGGGCTCGGGCTCTGGACCCCGTCCGTCCTGATGCGCAGCTTCGGGCTGGATCTGCTCTCGACCGCCAACTTTCGCGCCTCCTACATTATCATCGGCGGGTGCTCCGGCATCATTGCGGGTGGCTGGTTCGCCGACCGGCTCGGGACGATGGATCGCGGCTGGTACGTCAAGCTGCCGGCAATCGCCTGGGTGATCACCATGCCGGTCCTGAGTGCCGGCTATCTCGCCCCCAATGCGTGGGTCGCCTGGCCGCTGCTGCTCGTCGGGAACATGCTGAACGTCATCTACCTCGGGCCAATCGTCGCCGCCGTGCAGCACCTGGTCCCGCAGCCGATGCGGGCGACTGCGTCGGCCAGCTTCCTGTTGATCAACAATCTGATTGGGCTTGGTGTGGGTCCCTGGCTCATGGGGCGGCTCTCGGATGCGCTCAAGGCCAGCCAGGGCATCCATTCCCTGCGGGATGCGGCCGTAGGCTGCACCGGATTCTACCTGCTCGCGGCGCTACTCGCGCTCATAGCCATCAAGTCGCTGAAGAAAGGCTGGATCGAAGACTCGCAACCGCCGAGCACCTGAGTGCCGTCGCCGACTTCCCCTCTATCTCAGCATCGAGGACATCCGCGCCTGCCTCGGCTATGCCGCCTACATAGCGGTTCACTAACGGATGAGATCGGGTGTTCGAAGGAAGAGAATGGCATCGGGTCGAGTGTGCTTCGGCGGCAGCAATCGCACAGCTCAAAGCGATTGCTCCAGCTTCGCTCCCGGAAAGCTATTTTGCGCTTCTGTCTTTCAGCAATGGCGGCGAAGGTCCGCTGCCCGTTCAGCCGCTGTGGCTTTGCCTCTATCCAGCGGAAGAAGTCATCGAGATTGAACAAGCAGGTACCTTCCGCGAATTCTTCCCAGGCCTTTTTGTGATCGGGGGAAACGGCGGCGGAGAGGCGGTCGCCTTCGATCTTCGCGAGAGCGAGCCTTACCCCATCGTGGCCTTTGACGAGACCAACATCGATCTCCCGGAAAGCGTTCGACAGATCGCGGAGTCGTTCGACGGAGCCCTAAAGTTGATCGGTCGGAGCGAGCGCTAAGGGCTTCTTTCTCGTCATTGCGAGGAGCGGAGCGACGCGGCAATCCAGTGCGGCGCCTGTGGCTTGCTCAGTTCTGGATTGCTTCGCTCCGCTCGCAATGACGGGAAGGGAAAGCCTTCGACAGGCTCAGGCCGAACGGTGGTTCTGTTCTGTGGAGCGGCGCCCGAGTTCATTGCACCCGCCCCTCCCCGCGCCTAGATCGCCCCCATGCTCGACGCCATCACAGCTCCAACCGCCCCGCCCCCCACCATCCGCCGCGAGGATTATCGTCCGCCCGAGTGGCTGGTGCCGCGGATCGAGCTGGAGTTCGAGCTGGGGGCGGAGAAGACGCGGGTGCGCTCGCGGCTCCATGTCGAGCGGAACGGCAGCCATGACGCGCCGCTGATTCTCGATGCCGAAGGCGTGGTGCTGGTCGAAGCCCACCTCGACGGCGCACCGGTGACACCCACCACCGAGGACGACCGCATCATCGTGCCGATCGCCGGCGACTCGGCCTTGCTGGAGATGCTGGTCGAGATCGCCCCCGCCGCCAACACGCAGCTGATGGGCCTCTACGAATCGGGCGGCATCCTCTGCACCCAGTGCGAGGCCGAGGGCTTCCGCCGCATCACCCCCTTCCCCGACCGGCCGGACGTGCTCAGCCGCTACCGGGTGCGGATGATCGCCGACAAGGCGCGCTACCCCGTCCTGCTCTCGAACGGCGATCCGGTCGGCGCCGGCGAGCTGGGGGGCGGCCGGCATTGGGCGGAGTGGGACGATCCCTTCCCCAAGCCCTCCTACCTCTTCGCTTTGGTGGCGGGCGACCTCGCCGCCAATCGCGACCGCTTCGTCACCGCCTCCGGCCGGACGGTCGAACTCGGCATCTGGGTGCGCGCGCCGGACCTGCCGAAGACCGAGCATGCCATGGCGTCGCTCAAGGCAGCGATGAAATGGGACGAGGAGGTCTACGGGCGGGAATACGACCTGGCCGTGTTCAACATCGTCGCCGTCTCCGATTTCAACTTCGGCGCGATGGAGAATAAGGGCCTCAACATCTTCAACTCGCGCTATATCCTCGCCGATCCGGACACGGCGACGGACAATGATTTCGACGCGATCGCCGGCGTCGTCGCGCACGAATATTTCCACAATTGGTCGGGCGACCGGGTGACCTGCCGCGACTGGTTCCAGCTCTCGCTGAAGGAGGGCTTCACCGTCTTTCGCGACCAGAATTTCTCGGCCGACATGGGATCGGCGGCGGTCAAGCGGATCGAGGACGTGCGCAATCTGCGCGCCGCCCAGTTCCCCGAGGATGCGGGGCCGCTCGCCCATCCGGTGCGGCCGGAAAGCTATATCGAGATCACCAATTTCTACACGGCGACCGTCTACAACAAGGGCGCCGAGCTGATCCGGATGATGCGCACCATCCTCGGCCCGGAGAAATTCCGCGCCGGGGCCGACCTCTATTTCGAGCGGCACGACGGGCAGGCGGTGACCTGCGAGGATTTCGTGCGTGCGATGGAGGATGCGAGCGGGGTGGACCTGTCGCACTTCCGGCTTTGGTACGGCCAGGCGGGGACGCCGAAGGTGAAGGCGGAGATGGGGGCGGACGGGGTGCTGCGCCTCGCCCAGCACGCGCCGCCCACCCCCGGCCAGCCGGTCAAGCAGCCGCAGCCGATTCCTTTGTCGCTGGCCCTGTTCGGGGCGGAGAGCGGCCGAAAGATCGCCGAGGAGCTGATCGTGCTCGACGAGGCGGCGCGGGAGCTGCGCTTCGATGTGGCGGGCGAGCGGCCGGTCCTCTCGATCAACCGCGGCTTCTCGGCGCCGGTGATCCTCGAGACCAACCGGACCGCGGCCGACCTCGCCTTCCTCTCGGCGCGGGACGACGATCCCTTCGCCCGCTACGAGGCGATGCAGCAATTGATGCTCGACACCCTGCTCGCGGCGATAAGGGGCGGGGCGGCGGAGCATCAGGCGGTGGTGGAGGCGGTGCGGGGGACGCTCGCGGACGAGGCGCTCGATCCGGCCTTCGTCGCCGAGGCGGTGGTGCTGCCGAGCGAGGCCTTCATCGGCGACCATCTCGAGAGCGTCGATCCGGAAGCCGTGCATGCGGCGCGCGAGGCGCTGCGGGGCGAGCTGGGGCGGGCGCTGGAGGCGGATTGGCGCGACGCTTATGGCCGCAATGCCGCCAATCGCTACGAATATTCGCCGGCCGCCAAGGGCGCGCGGCGGCTGCGGACGGTGGCGCTGAACTACCTGCTCGCCGCGGGGGCGGAGGACGCGCCGGCGCTGGCGAAGCGCCAGTATGACGAGGCCGACAACATGACCGACCGGCAGGGGGCGCTGGCGGCGCTCGCCGGCACTGACGCGCCGGAGCGGCCGGGCGCGCTGGCCGCCTTCTACGAGCGCTACAAGAGCGATGCCCTGGTGCTCGACAAATGGTTCATGGTGCAGGCCCTGTCGCCGCGCGACGATACGGCCGAGGCGGTGGAGAGGCTGGCGAAGCACCCCGATTTCACCCTCGCCAACCCCAACCGGATGCGTTCGCTGGTCGGCGCCTTCGCGATGAACCAGCGCGCCTTCCACGACGCCTCCGGCCGCGGCTACCGCTTCCTGGCGGACATGATCCTGGCCGTCGACAAGATGAACCCGCAGACCGCCGCGCGGCTGGTCCCCGCGCTGGGCCGCTGGAAACGCTTCGGCCCTGAGCGGCAGGCGCTGATGAAGGCCGAGCTGGAGCGGATCGTGGGAACGCCCGGTCTCTCCAAAGACGTCTTCGAGCAGGCCAGCAAGAGCCTGGCGTAACAAAGCCCCTCTCCTTCAGGGGAGGGGTTGGGGTGGGGGATGTCGGCGGCGCCGAGCGGGGAAACAGCCCCTCCCCTTGATCCCCTCCCCTGAAGAGGAGGAGAGAAGGCGCTCAGCTCGGCAGCGTATGTCCCCAGAACTGGACGAGATAGAGGAGGCACAAGGCGACCAGCGCCACGCTGTGCCAGATCCGGTTGCGGAAGATGGCGAGGCTGAGGCTCACCGGCACCATCAGCCACACCAGCCAGACCAACCACGACGTGGTGCCGCCAGTGCGGATGGCCATCTGCAGCCACAGGCTCGTGCCGACGCCGACGGCGAAATGGAGCGTGAAGACGATCCAGAAGCGCCGTCGCACGCGCTCGTAGTGCGCGCGCAGGTCGACGCTCTCCTCGCCGCCGGCCGGGTTCGGCAAGGCCGCGGCCGCCAGCATGAACAGCAGGACCGCGCCGACCAATACCGCGAGATACATCTCGAAGGTGATGCCCGCGGCGAGCGACACCGCGCCGTGCCAGCTCCACCATTGGGTCACGAGCTTGAGGAAGACGAGCAGGCCTGCCAGCGGCGTCAGCCAGTCCCACTTCACCCGTGCCCAGGCGCCGAGCAGCCGGTTCACCCCGATCGCCAGCTCGCACACGGCAAGGCCGAGGATCACGGAGGCGAAGAGGAGCAGATATTCGAAGGGGGCCATGGGGGGTTGTGTAGCGCAGGTTTGGCTCGCGCCAAATCCGTCATGCCGGGCCTGATCCGGCATCCACCTTCCCTTCACACCGGCGCGAGATGGATTCCGGATCAAGTCCGGGATGACGAAAACGGATCTTACCGCCCCGCCCAGTCCGCCACTTGCCCCGCCACCTGGTTCGCCGCCTGGTTGAGCGCCGCTGCGACGGTCGCCGCATCCGCCGCCGAGACCGGGGCGCGGGCTTCGAAGCGGTTGGTGGTGACGGCCGCGCCGGGGCGGGCAAGGCTGGCGTCGAACACCACCACCGCCTCGCCGCGGGCTGGGTCGTAGCCGAAGCGCTGCAACTCGCCGCCGAGCACCATCCCCTGCACCTGGGTGTAGACGGCGGGATCGAGCACGGTCCAGCCGGTCCGCGCCGCCAGAGTCTCGGAGAGCAACTGGCGGAACAATTCGTTCGGCTTTCCGACCCAGACCGGCCCGGTCAGATACTGGACCTGGGTCGGCGCGACGTAGACGGGGATGCGGTTGACCGCGATCTCGTCCGGCGTCCCCGGCGGCGTGACGGTGATGACATGGCCTTCCTGCGCCGAGCGGATCTCGCCCGGCGCGCGGGTCTGGGCCGGGGTCAGCGTCAGCAATTCGGGCGGCGGCTTGGCCCCGCCGAAGCAGCCGGCGAGCGGCAGCGAAGCGAGGAGGACCAGGAGGAGCGTCGGGCGGTTCATCCGTGTCACCTCTTCTGCTTGCCCGCGCGGTAATCGGGGAGTTTCTGCCCGCCGATGATCCCGCGGACGCCTTCTCGATCGAACCGCTCGCTGACGCTGCGCAGCGATTCGCTGGTCTGCTGGAGATCGTGGATCAGCTGGCCGGCCTCGGGCAGCGTGCGCGTCGAGAAGGTGTGAATGCCGGGCTTGGCCTCGCTGATGGCGGCGTCGAGATTGTTCATGCTGGTCTGCGCGGACTGGATGGTCTTGCGCAGGTCCGCGATCATCGGCCGGGCGTCATGGGCGAGGATGTCGTTGCTCGTGTCCGCGAGCTTGGCGAAGTGATCGGCCGCGTCGCCGGCCTGACGGATGGCGACGCGGGCGTCGGCCATGGTCGCGGCGATCTCGTCAGAGCGGTCGGCGAGGTTCTTGCTGATCACCTTCACGTTCTGGAGGATGGCGGCGATCGAATTCTGGTTCTTGTCGGAGAGCAGGTCGGTGAGCCGCTCGGTCAACGTCGTCACCTTGTTGAGCAGCTCCGGCGCGCTGTTGAGCACGGCGGCGAGGCCGCCCGCCTTGGTCGGGATGACCGGCACGCCATAGGGGCATTTCGGGCTGGGATCGTCCGGACAGGCGATCTCGGCGCGGCCCGTCTGCTGCTGGCGCGTGCGCTCGGGCGGCGCGAGCTGGATCTGCGAGACACCGGTAAAGCCGACGCCGTTCACCGACGCGGTGGTGCCGACGATGACCGGCGTATCGCGGCCGACAGCGATGCGCACTCGAACCAGCTCCGGCGTCTGCGGCTGGAGACTGATCGCTTTGACCTGGCCGACGGGGACTCCGGAGAAGGTGACGGCGCTGCCCGGGGCGAGGCCATCGACGGCCTGGCTGAAGAAGATGTCGTAGAGCTTGTCCTGCTTGCCGCCGGCCTGCGAGATCCAGACGATGAAGACGACGACGGCGGCGAGCAGGGCCATCACCACGCTGCCGACGAGAATGTGGTTGGATCGCGTCTCCATCAGCGCTCAGCGCCCCCCGTACCGATTTCCGCCGCCGCCTCGTCCTCGGCGGCCTCGTTCGCTTCCTCGGCCGCCCGGCCGCGCGGTCCGCGAAAATATTCCTGTATCCATTCGTGGTCCAAAGCCAATAATTCCGGAATCGTTCCAACCGCCACCACCTTGTGGTCGGCGAGCACCGCCACGCGGTCGCAGATCGAGTAGAGCGTGTCGAGATCGTGGGTGATCAGGAAGACGGTGAGGCCGAGCCGCTTCGAGAGGTCGCGGATCAGATTGTCGAAGGCGGCGGCGCCGATCGGATCGAGGCCGGCGGTCGGCTCGTCGAGGAACAGAAGCTCGGGATCCAGAGCGAGGGCGCGGGCGATGCCGGCCCGCTTCTTCATGCCGCCGGAGAGCTCGGCCGGATATTTGGCGCCGGTGTCGGCGGGCAGGCCGACCATCACGATCTTGTAGGAAGCGATCTCGTCGAGCAGTTTCTCGCTGAGGCGCGGGTAGAATTCGCGCAGCGGCACCTGGACGTTCTCGGCAACAGTGAGGGTCGAGAAGAGCGCGGCACCCTGGAAGAGGATGCCCCAGCGCTTGCGGATCGGCTGCAGCTCGGAATCCGGGCGGCCGATCACCTGTTGCCCGAAGACGGTGATCTCGCCCGAATCCGGCGTCTGCAGGCCGATGATCGAGCGCAGCAGCACCGACTTGCCGGTGCCCGAGCCGCCGACCACGCCGAGGATCTCGCCGCGGCGGACGTCGAGGTTCAGATCCTCGTGCACCACCTGGTCGCCGAACGAATTGCTGAGGCCGCGGATCGAGATGACGATCTCCGGCTCCGCCTCGGGCGTGCCGTTCGCGCGATGGTCGCGGCGAAGATCGGGCGCGGTGCTCACAGCCAGCCGATCTCGGTGAAGAAGACGGCGAAGAAGGCGTCGAGGACGATGACGAGGAAGATCGCCTGGACCACCGCCGTGGTCGTCCTCAGCCCCACTTCCTCGGCATTGGATTCGACCTGCATCCCCTGGAAGCAGCCGGCCATGCCGATGATCAGGCCGAACACCGGCGCCTTGATCAGCAACTCCCACACGTCGGTCCGCGGCACGATTTCCTGGATGCGCTGGACGAAGGTGATGGGCGGAATTTCGAGGCTCAGCCAGCAGAAGATGCCGCCGCCCAGAATCGCCGCGAGCGCTGCATAGAAACCGAGCAGGGGCATCAGCAGCACGGTCGACAGCACCCGCGGCAGGACCAGCGCCTCCATCGGCGAGACTCCGATCGTGCGCATCGCCGCCACTTCCTCGGCGAGCTTCATCGATCCGAGCTCGGCGGCGAAGGAGGAGCCGGAGCGGCCGGCGACCATGATCGCCGTCATCAGCACACCCAGCTCCTTGACCGAGGCGCGGGCGATCAGGTTCACCGTGAACACCTGGGCGCCGAACTGCTGCAGCTCGACCGCGCCCTGCTCGGCAATGACGATGCCGACGAGCAGGCTCATCAGCCCGACGATGCCGAGCGCCTGGACGCCGACGACCTCGAAGCGCTGGACGACGGCATTGACGCGGAAGCGGCGGGGATGGCCGGCCACTTTCCAGAAAGTGATCAGCAGGGCGCCGAAGAAGCCGAGCAGGCCGAACATCGTTCGTCCGGCCGTGACGGTCGCGGAGCCGAGCTGGCCGAGCACCCGTTCGTAAGGCGGCAGCTGGTCGGCATGGACCTTGACCGGCTGGTCCGCCTCCGCGACCTGGCGGAGCAGGACCTGCTGGTCGTCGTTCGCGCCGACGATCTCGCCGCCGCGCTGGCGGGCGGTGCGGTGGACCAGCCAGGCGCCGATCGTGTCCATCCGCTCGACGCCGGAGAGATCGAGGAGGAAGCCGCGGCCCTTCAGCCGGTCGAGCCGCGTCGGCAAGACGCCAAGCCGCGGCAGCGTCAGATCCCCCTCGAAATGGAGCACGCGCCGGCCGTCCTCGACGGCGTCCCTGAACCTCGCGACGGAGCTCATGCAGGCGACATGCTTCAATTCACCTCATCGGGCAAGCTGGACAGCTAGAAGTCGCGGTGCTTGGACAGGTTCCGATGAAGGCTTTGCTCGCCATTTACGACATGGACCGGACGGTGACGCGGCGCGCCACCTACACGCCGTTCCTGATCCATGCCGCGCTGCGGCTGGCTCCGTGGCGGCTGCTGTTCCTGCCGGCGGTGCTGCTCTCGATGCTGGCTTATGCGCTGAAGCGGATCGACCGCGGACGGCTCAAGGAGATCAACTATCGCCTGCTGGTCGGCGGCGGAGTCGCGCCCGAGCGGCTGGAGCCGGTGGTCGAGAGCTTCGCCGAGCGGCAGGTGGCGACCAACATCCTCCCCGGCGCCCGCCGCGCCATCGCCGCCGACAAGGAAGCTGGTCGCCGCCTCGTCCTCGCCACCGCCTCCTACCGCCTCTACGCCGCCGCCATCGCCCGCCGCCTCGGCTTCGACGACGTCATCGCCACGGACACGGAGCTCGACCTCGAAGGCCGCGTCACCGCGCGGATCGACGGCCGCAATTGCTACGGCCTCGCCAAGCGCGACATGATCGAGGCCTGGCTCCAGCGCGAAGGCCTGGAGCGCGAGGCCGTCCACATCCGCTTCTACTCCGACCACGTCTCCGACGCCCCCAGCCATCGCTTGGCGGATGAGCCCGTGGCGGCCAATGCCCATCGGCGCCTCGTGCGGCTGGCTCAGGCGGAGGGCTGGGAGGTGCTGGACTGGCGGGACCGGCGCTGACGGGGCGCAGAAGCCGCTATTCGGTTCACGCAAAGACGCAAAGACGCGAAGGTCTTCGCTGCAATGAGGCTTGGGCCTCTCTCGTCATTCCCGCGAAAGCGGGAATCCAGGAACAAGGGGGAGCAGAAAGAAAGCTGGATCCCCGCTTTCGCGGGGATGACGGAATAGCGGACGCCGGAGCAACACGACCTTCGCGTCTTCGCGTCTTCGCGTGAACAAAAATGACGTGAGGGAGGGGAGCGAACCTCCTCCAGTGAGGCTCCGCTCCCCCACGGCTCCCTACACCGCCGCCAGCGCCTGGTCGAAGTCGGCGATGAGGTCGTCGGGGTCCTCGACGCCGATCGAGATGCGGACGAGGTTGTCGGTGATGCCGAGCGCCTGCTTGCGTTCGTCGGGGACCGACAGGTGCGTCATCGCCGCCGGGGCGCTCGCGAGCGTCTCGGTGCCGCCAAGGCTCACCGCCAAATGCGCGATCTTGAGCGCGTCGAGGAAGGCGAAGGCCTCCTTCTCGCCGCCCTTCAGGTACAGCGAGAAGGTCGAGCCGGCGCCGGTGCAGTGGCGGCGGTAGATGTCCGCCTGCCGCCCGTCCTTGAGAAAGCCGAGATAGCCGACGCTCTCCACCTTCGGATGATCGCGCAGGAATTGGCACACCTTGGCCGCATTCTCGCCGGCGCGCGACATGCGCAGCTCCAGCGTCTCGAGGCTCCTGAGCAGCATCCAGGCAGTGTTCGAATCGGTGATCGTGCCGATCGTGTTGCGCATCATCCGGATCGGCGTGATCAAAGCCTCCGCCCCCACGACCGCGCCTGCCACGAGGTCCGAATGGCCGCCCGCATATTTGGTCAGCGAGTAGATGGAGAGATCGGCGCCGTGGTCGAGCGGCTTCGCCCAGAGCGGGCCGAGGAAGGTGTTGTCGATCGCGATCGGCGGCTTGCGGTCGCCGAACAAAGCGTCGCGGGAGGCGGCCACGGCTTCGACGTCGACCAGCTGATTGGTCGGGTTGGCCGGGCTTTCGAGATAGATGAGCGCGACCTGGCCCATCGATTTGGCACGGCCCAGCACCTCGTCGATCTCCTCGCGCGTGACGCCGGCCGGGAAATCGAGCCATTTGACGCCGAAGCGGCCGAGGATGCGGGCGATCAGCGTCTCTGTGGCAGCGTAGAGTGGTCCCGAATGGACGATGACGTCGCCGGGCTGAACGAAGGTGAGCAGCAACGTGGCGATCGCCGACATGCCCGAGGAGAAGGTCAGGGCCTCCTCCGCATTCTCCCAGATCGACAGGCGGTCCTCGAGAATCTCCTGATTCGGGCCGTTGAAGCGTGAGTAAACGAGGCCCTCGGCGCCGCCCGGGCGCTTGCCGGTGACGCCCTCAAAATGGCGTTTTCCGGCCGCCGCATTCTCGAACACGAAGGTGGAGGTGAGGAAGATGGGCGGCTTGAGCGAGCCTTCCGAAAGCGCCGGATCGTAGCCGTGGCCCATCATCAGGGTGGACGGCTTCAAGCGCCGTCCGCCGACCTCGAGCACGCTCGTCTTCGGCCGGCGGCGCGGCGTGGCGCCGCTGAGATCGGATTCGTCTTCCTGCATGTTCTGTCTCCTTCGCGGGGTTGCGAATTTTCATGGAGACCGAGCCTGCCACGCGGAGACAGGCCCACCGGCCGCCCTGAGAGGGCGGCCCCGGGGGGTGAGGTCCGTTGCCCGCGCGCCCTCTAGCCGATTCGGGCGGCGGGCGGCTAGCCCCGAGCGGCTATTGTAAGGCGATCAGCGAGACCTGCCGGCCGTAATCGGGCTCGCCGCGGTGGGTGGCGCGGCGGTAGCTGAAGAAGCGGTCGGGCTGCGTATAGGTGTCCTCGCCGAGCGCCTCGATGCGGCCGAGGCCGGCCGCGGCGAGGCGGGAGAGGACGAAGCCTTCGAGGTCGAATTGGTGATGGCCCTCGCGCTCGCCGGCCGCGAAGAAGCGCTCGTTCTCCGGATCGGCTTCGGCGAAGCGGCGGAAAAAGCCCTCGTCCACCTCGTAGGATTTGCGGGCGATGCAGGGGCCGATTGCGGCGGCGATGCGGGCGCGGTCCGCTCCCAGCCGCTCCATCGCCGTCACGGTCGCCTCGACGACGCCGCCGAGCGCGCCCTTCCAGCCGGCATGGGCGGCGCCGATCACCTCCGCTTCGGCATCGGCGAGGAGGACCGGCGCGCAGTCGGCGGTGAGGATGCCGATCGCCAGGCCCGGCCGGTCCGTCACCATCGCGTCGGCGCGCGGGCGGCCGTCGTCCGGCCACGGCCCCGCATAGACGACATCGGGAGAATGGATCTGATGGACGGTCACCAGGAGCGCGCCCGGCGCCACCGCCGCGATCGCCCGGCGCCGGTTCTCGGCGATGGCGGCGCGGTCGTCGCCCGAGCCGAGGCCGACGTTGAGGCCGGCGCACACGCCCTCCGAGACGCCGCCGCGCCGGCCCAGGAAGCCGTGTGATATGCCGTCGAGCGCGGCGGCGCGAAGCACTTCCACCGTCATTCCCGCTCCTTCAGGTCGAGCATCCAGATCTCATCCTCGTCCGCCTGCTCGCCGACCATGAACGCATAGGGCGCGACGAAGGTGAAGCCGTAGCGCGCGTAGAAATTGCGGGCGCGGAAATTCTCGGTCCAGACAGAGAGGTAGAGCGCACCCGCGCCCTGGCGCCGCGCCTGGTCCAGCGTCCAGTCCATCAGCACCCGCGCAATGCCGCAGCCGTGCCATTCTCTCAGAAGGTAGAGCTGCTTCAGCTCCAGCGCCTTCCCTTCGGGCCCGACGGGGAGGCCGAGCGGACCGAGCTTGGCGAAGCCGGCCGGCTCCCCGTCCGCCTCGGCAAGGCGAATACGATAGGAGGGATTGCGGAGTTCGTCCTGCCAAGCCGCTTCGTCCATTCGGGCGAGGAAGAAGTCGAGATCTTCCGCGCGGTAGAGATGGCCGAACGTCTCGATGAAGGCGCGGCGGAAGACGTCCTCAAGCACGGGCGCGTCGGCGACGGCAGCATCGCGATAGGCGATCATGCGAAGCCCGCCGGGTCCGGCCAGCCGGGCGACGCCAGCGCCAGCACCTTGAACAGGCTGCCCATCTGCTCGGGCGCGACCAGCCGATGCCGCGTCGCCTCGATCTCCTCCGCCCGCTGCGGCACTCCGCGGGCGAGCGAAGCCGCGCGCGCGTCGATGCCGAGCGCCGTCAGCCAGTGCCCCTGCTCCACCGGCCCGAGCGTCCGCACGCCGGCCCCGGCGGCCGCGGCGGCGAGCGCTTCGAAGTCGACATGGACCGTAAGGTCGCTCTCGCCCGGCTCCTGCCACGGGTCGGCATAAGCATGGCCGCGCACCGCCTGCAGCGTTTCGCCCGCGGCAGTCCGCGTGTGGCTGTAATCGATGATCAGCGCCACACCGCCGCCGGCCGCGAGGCGACCGGCGAGCCGGCGGACGACGGCCAGCGAGACCGGCGAGGTTTCGACGATCGTCCCAGACGGCGCGGCGCGAATGTGCCCGGGAAGCGCGGCATCCGGCACCGGCGGCCCCGCGGCAGGGACGAAGCAGCCGCCCTCGACGCGCACCAGCCGCTCGCGCCAACCACTTTCGGTCCTCACGAGCTGCCGGGCCGGAAGTGCGTCGAAGAACTCGTTGGCGACGACGAGCCAGGGCCCGTCGGGAATGGTTGAGAGATCCTCGTGCCAATGCGCTTGCCGCACCCGCTCGGCCTGGACAGCGCGGAGCACTGGGCTGGTCTCGAGGAAATGCACCTCGGGCGACAGGCCGGCGCTGCGCATGGCCCGCACCGCGTCAGCGGCGAGGGTGCCGCGGCCGGGCCCCAGCTCGACGTAGAGTGCACCCTCCGGCCGCCCCGCACGCTGCCAGCCATCGGCGAGGCAGAGGCCGACCAGCTCGCCGAACATCTGGCTGATCTCGGGCGCGGTGACGAAGTCGCCGCCGGCGCCGAGCGGGTCGCGCGTGCCGTAATAATGGGCGTTTGCCATTGCCATGTAGTCGCCAACGGTGATCGGGCCGGACGTCTCGATCAAGTGGGCGAGCCGCTCGGCGAGCGGCCCCCGCTCAGGCGACACTCTCCGTCCCGGCGACGGGCTCGACCCGCTCGCGACGCTTCTTCGCCGTCGCGATCAGCCAGGCGCCGCCAACGATCATCGGCAGCGACAGCCACTGGCCCATATGCAGGTGGGTCTTCTGGGCGAAGTCGATCAGCTGCTGGTCGGGCTCGCGGATGAACTCGACGAAGAAGCGGCAGAGCCCATAGCCGAGCAGGAAGATGCCCACCAATTTGCCCGGCTCGTAGCGCGCCCGCGTCTTCCAGAAGAAATACCAGAGGACGAGGAAGAGCAGCACGCCTTCCAGCAGTGCCTCGTAAAGCTGGCTCGGGTGGCGCGGCACGTCGCCGCCCGTCGGGAAGATCACCGCCCAGGGCAGGTTGGTCGGGCTTCCCCACAACTCCCCGTTGATGAAATTGGCGATCCGGCCGAAGCACAGGCCGAACGGCGCGCAGCAAGCGACATAATCGTGGATTCGCAGCCAGGAGAGGCCGTTCTTCCGGGCGAGATAGAGGATGCCCAGGCTGGTGCCAATAACGCCGCCGTGGAGCGACATGCCGCCATCCCATAGCTTCAGGATGTCCACGGGATGCTCGAAATAGAAACCGGGATTGTAGAAGAGGACGTAGCCGAGCCGTCCGCCGAGAATGATGCCGAGCGTCGCGTAGAAGACCATGTCGTCGGCATGGCGCCGCGCCATCGGCGAGCCGGGCTGAGAGACCAATTTCAGCAGATACCACCAGCCGAGCAGAATGCCCGCCAGGTAGGCCAGCGAGTACCAGCGGATCGGCAGCTTCCAGATATAGAATTCCGGCCTGATCGGGAGATCGGTCCAGCGAAAGGCGTGGACGGTCGCGAGGAGTGTCGGTGTCATGCTCATGTGGATCAAAGACTTCCCCCTGCGGCGCGTTGCCTTATTAGGGTGAGGCTGGAGAAACGGGAAGGGTAGAGAATGCCGAGTGCACTGGATCGCGAATATGATGCGGTGCTGGCGAAGGTTACAGGGCCCGGCGGCCCGGTCCAGCTCGACCGCGACGCCGAGGGGCGGACGATCGTCGCCAATTTCCCGCCGACCCTCCCCTCCCTGTTCGATTTCTTCTGCATGCTGAACGGCGCCACCGAGGGCGTCGTCGCCGACGGCGAGCGGCTGACCTTCGCGCAGCTCAACGAACGGGCCACCCGCGCCGCGAAGGCGCTGGTCGGCGGCTTCGGCATCGCCAAGGGCGACCGCGTCGCCATCGCTATGCGCAACTGCCCGGCCTGGATCGTCGCCTATATGGCGGTGCTGAAGGCCGGCGCGGTCGCGACCCTCGTCAACGGCTGGTGGCAGGCGGACGAGCTCCGCCACGGCCTGTCGCTGACCACGCCGAAGCTGGTCATCGCCGACGCGCCCCGGGCGAAGCATCTCGCCGACACCGGCCTTGCGATCGACCATGTCGAGCTGCCGATCGAGAAAAGGGTCGACGAGGCGCTGGCGCCGCTGCTGGCGCGCGGCGGCGAGGCCGCCCTGCCGGAGGTCGGCCCGGACGACGATGCGACGATCCTGTTCACCTCGGGCTCGACCGGCGCCGCCAAGGGCGCGCTCTCGACCCATCGCGCGGTGACGACCGGCGTCTATGCCTATGCGGTGAGCCTGCTCGTCCTGCGCGGCATCATGGAGAGCGAGGGCCACGCGCCCACCAATCAGCCAAGGACCCTCGTCAACGTCCCGCTCTTCCACGTCACCGGCGAGGTGCCGGTGCTGCTCAACTCCTTCGTCATCGGCCGGACGATGGTGCTGATGGCGAAATGGGACGCGGGCGAGGCGCTACGGCTGATCCAGGACGAGAAGATCACCTATTTCGTCGGCGTGCCGACGATGAGCCTGGAGCTGATGCAGCATCCGGACCGCGACAAATATGATCTCTCCTCGCTGACCGACATCGCCGCCGGCGGCGCGGCCCGCCCTGTCGCGCATGTGAAGCGCCTGCAGGAGAGCTTCCGCGCCGCCCGTCCGGCGCTCGGCTACGGCCTGACCGAGACCAACGCCGCCGGCTGCGGCAATTTCTGGCAGAATTATGCGGACAAGCCGGCGTCGACCGGCCGTCCGCACAGGCCGTTCGTCGAACTGGCCATCCTCGGCGATGGCGACCGCCATTTGCCGCCCGGCGAGACGGGCGAGATCGGCATCCGCTCGGCTTCCAATTTCCATGGCTATTGGAGCGACCCGGAAGCGACCGCCACCGCCTTCACGGCCGACGGATACCTTCGCACCGGCGACGTCGGCTATCTCGACGAGGAGGAGTATCTGTTCATCGTCGACCGCAAGAAGGACATCATCATCCGCGGCGGCGAGAATATCAGCTGCCAGGACGTGGAAGCGGCGATCTATTCCCACCCCGCCGTCTCCGAGGCCTCGGTGTTCGGCGTGCCGGACGAGCGGCTCGGCGAAGTGCCGGCGGCGGTGATCTACAGCGAGGACGACCGCAGCCTCGACGCGGACGCGTTGCGGGCCTTCCTCCACGGCCGCATCGCCCAATACAAGATCCCGGCTTACATCTGGGTCCATCACGCGCCGCTGCCGAAGCTCGGCACGGGCAAGATCGACAAGAAGCTGCTGCGGGAGCGCTACCGCGAGGAGCTGGCGAAGGCCGCGTGAGCGCCGATCCGGCCCCGCCGCCCGGCGCGCCGCCGGACCATCCCCCGATCCCCGCGCCGAAGATCGGCGTGCTGCTGATCAACCTCGGCACGCCCAACGCGCCGGAGCCCGGCGCGGTGCGGCTCTACCTCAAGGAATTCCTCTCCGACCCGCGCGTCGTCGAGATCCCGCAGCTCGTCTGGCAGCCGATCCTGCGCGGCCTGATCCTGACGACGCGGCCGAAGAAATCCGCGCACGCCTATCGCCAGGTCTGGACCGACGAAGGGTCGCCGCTCGCCGCCATCACCGCCCGCCAGGCGCGGGCGCTCGCCGGTGCGTTCGGCGAGAATGTGATCGTCGACCATGCGATGCGCTACGGCCGGCCGGCCATTTCCGAGCGGATCGACGCGCTCAAGGCGGCGGGCTGCGAGCGCATCCTGATCGCGCCGCTCTATCCGCAATATTGCGCTGCGACGACGGCGACCGCCAACGACGAGGCGTTCTTCCACTTGCGCCGCATGCGCTGGCAGCCGGCCGTGCGGACGCTGCCGCCCTATCATGACGACCCCGCCTATATCGCGGCGCTGAAGACGCGGCTGGAGGAGGAGCTTGCCGACCTCCCGTTCGAGCCGCAGGCGCTGATCGCCAGCTTCCACGGCATGCCGCAGCGGACGCTGGAGCTCGGCGATCCCTATCATTGCCACTGCCGCAAGACCGCGCGGCTGCTCGGCGAGGCGATGGGCCGCGAGTTGGTCGTCACCTTCCAGTCCCGCTTCGGCCGCGCGAAATGGCTGGAGCCGGCCACCGACACGACGCTCACAGCCTTACCCGGCCGCGGCATCGCCCGCGTCGCGATCTTCGCCCCCGGCTTCGCCGCCGACTGCGTCGAAACGCTGGAGGAGCTCGATATCCGCGGCCGCGCCACCTTCCTCGCCGCCGGCGGGACCGACTTCGCCTATCTCCCCTGCCTCAACGACAGCCCGCCAGGGATCGAAATGCTGCGCAGCATTGTTGGCCGTGAGCTTGAAGGATGGGTCTCCCGGTCCTAAGCGGCCCGAAACGATAAAGCAGGAGAGGAGCCATGGCACGAGTTGCAGTCGTCACCGGCGGGACCCGCGGCATCGGCGAAGCGATCAGCGTCGCGCTGCGCGATGCCGGCGTCACGGTCGCCGCCAATTATGCCGGCAATGAGGAGAAGGCGCGCCAGTTCACCGAGCGCACCGGCATCAAAGCCTACAAATGGGACGTCAGCGATTTCGACGCCTGCATCGAGGGCTGCCGCCGGATCGAGGAGGAGCTCGGGCCGATCGACATCCTCGTCAACAATGCCGGCATCACCCGCGACGGCACCATGAAGCGGATGACGCGGCAGGCGTGGGACGACGTGATCGACGTCAATCTCGGCGGCTGCTTCAACATGGCGAAGGCGGTGTTCGAGGGGATGCAGGGGCGCAAGTTCGGCAGGATCGTCAATATCGGCTCGATCAACGGCCAGGCGGGGCAATACGGCCAGGTCAATTACGCCGCCGCCAAGTCCGGCATCCACGGCTTCACCAAGGCGTTGGCGCAGGAAGGCGC
>DATBDY010000045.1:0-85845 GCA_036269695.1 Allosphingosinicella sp.
GGCTATTTGCGGATCGCGGTCGGCTTCGCCGGCATGATGGGGGCCGTCATCCTCACCCTCCAATATTTCATCCTGCTGCCGCTCTTCGCCTGGGGCGCGAAACGGGCGGCGAAGCGCGAGCCGGAGGGATGGACGATGGTCGCTTCGAAGAGCCGGGACCTGAAGGCGCAATATTGATGAAGATCCTCGGCCTGTCCGCTTTCTACCACGATTCCGCCGCCGCCCTTCTGATCGACGGCCTGCCGGTCGCGGCGGTGCAGGAGGAGCGCCTGTCGCGGCGCAAGAACGATGCCGTCTTCCCGATCGGGGCGGTCGAGTTCTGCCTCGACGAAGCGGGCCTCGATCCGGACGATCTCGACGCCATCGTCTTCTACGAGCGGCCGATGCTGAAGTTCGACCGCATCCTCACCACCGCGCTCCGCACCTTCCCGCGCTCCTGGCGGAGCTTCCCGCACGCGATGAAGAACATGCTCGGCGAGAAGGCCTGGGTGCGCGGCGTGATCAGCTCCCGCCTGGGGGTCCCCGGGAAAAAGATCCTGTTCACCGAGCACCACCAGTCGCACGCCGCCGCCGCCTTCCTGACCGCGCCGACCGAGCGCGCGGCGATCCTTACCGCCGACGGCGTCGGCGAATGGGCGACGCTCACCGTCGGGAGCGGGACGCGCGGCCCCGCCGGCACGTCGATCGCGCTCGATCGGGAGATCCGCTTCCCGCACTCGCTCGGCATGCTCTATTCGACCTTCACCGCTTTTCTCGGCTTCGCGGTCAACGAGGGCGAATATAAGGTGATGGGCCTCGCCTCCTATGGCGAGCCCAATAGGGCCGACGCCGTCCGCAAGCTGATCCCGCGCACCGCCGACGGCGCCTTCCGCCTCGACATGGATTATTTCGAGTTCCACAGCACGGCGCGGCGCTCCTTCTCCGACAAGTTCGTCCAGCTGTTCGGGCCGCCCCGCAACCGCTACGAGCCGATCGACCTCGCCACCGCGGAAGGGAAGCGCTTCGCCGACTGCGCGGCGAGCGTCCAGCTGGTGCTCGAGGACATCCTCGTCGACCTCACCCGCGACCTCCACGAGCGCACCCGGCTGCCCGACCTCTGCCTCGGCGGCGGAGTCGCGCTGAACGGCGTCGCCAATGCCCGCATCCTCCGCGAATCCGGCTTCGAGCGGCTGTTCGTCCCGCCCGCGCCGGGCGATGCCGGCTGCGCCCTGGGCGCGGCGCTCTCTGCCGACCGCATTCATTTCGGCAATCCGGACCGCGACTTTCCCGACCATGCCTTCTGGGGCCCGGTCCCCGACGCGGATGCGCTGGCGCGGATCGCCGAAGAGGACCGCTTCCCGGTCGAGACGGTCGCGGATGAGCGCCTGATCGAGGAGACGGTCGAGGATCTCGCCTCCGGCCGCATTGTCGGCTGGATGGAGGGGCGCTGCGAGTTCGGCCCCCGCGCATTGGGCCATCGCAGCCTGCTCGCCGCGCCGCACGATGCCGCGACCCGCGACCGCTTGAACCGCGACATCAAATATCGCGAGGAATTCCGCCCGTTCGCGCCGATCGTCCCGGCCGAGGAAGCGGAGCGCTTCTTCGAGCTGCCGCCGGGCGGCTGCCGCCTCGCCCGCTTCATGTCCGGAGTCTTCCCGGTCCGGCCCGAATGGCGCGATCGGCTCGCCGCCATCACCCATGTCGACGGCACCGCCCGGCTGCAGACGGTCGAGCGGAACTTCGCGCCGCGCCTCTACGACCTGCTTTCGGCCTATGGCCGCCGCACCGGCATCCCGGTCCTGCTCAACACCTCGTTCAACCTCGCCGGCGAGCCGATCGTCTGCACCGCGCAGGAAGGCTATTCGACCTTCCGCCGCAGCGGCGTCGACCTGCTCGTCGTCGGCAACATTCGCGTCAGGAAGCGCGCGCGGACGGCCGCGGCCGCCGCGCAGACGGAGGAAATGGCATGATCCGCAAGAAAGGCCGGCTGCGGCGTCAATTGGTGGTGCTCGGCAGCGCCTTCGGCTCGACCGGCGAGCTCGCCCGCGGCCTGTGGCGCGGCGGCTCGGAGAAGAAATTGATCATGCCGCTCGCCATCTTCCTTTGCGTCACCGGCTTCCTGCTGGTGCTCGCCGCCGGCGTCGAGGCGCTGGCGCCGTTCATCTATTCGATCTTCTAGTCTGCAAGAGGTGGCGACGCGCGTTCCCGATGCGATAGGCGGCGAACGCATCGAGGCCGATACGGCCGACGATATCCTGCCGCTCCTCGCCTGCCCCGCCTGCGCCGGCGATCTCGGCGCGGGCCTGGCCTGCATCGGTTGCGGAAGGACCTGGCCGGCGCCCGACGGAATCCCGCAGCTTCGCCTGCCGGTCGAAGGGCAGACGGAAGTCGTGCGGCAATTTTACGACGCCGCGCCCTTCCCCGGCTATCCGCCGAACGACAGCCTCACCTGGCTGCGCACCCGGGCCGAGCGCAGCGCCTTCGCGCGGCTGCTCGACGCCTCGATTCCGGGCGACGCGCGGATCGTCGAGATCGGCTGCGGCACCGGCCAGATGAGCCTCTACCTCGCCCGCGCCGACCGCACCGTGATCGGCTGCGACCTCTCGCGCGGCGCGCTGAGCCTCGGCGCCTCCGCCGCCCGCCGCTGGGGCGTCGACCGCGTCCGCTTCGTGGAATGCGACCTCACGCGCCTGCCGCTGCGCGAGGGGGCGTTCGACGTCGTCTACAGCTCCGGCGTCCTCCACCACACGCCGGACCCGCGCGCGTCCTTCCGCACCATCGCCAAGGCGGTGCGGCCGGGCGGCATGGTCGTGATCGGCCTCTACAACCTTTATGCGCGCGTTCCGCTGCGGCTGCGGCGGGTGGTGGCGCGGATGACCAATTACCGCTGGATCCCCTTCGACCCGGTGCTGCGCGAGCGCAATTCCGAGCCGGCCCGGCGCAACGCGTGGCTGCGCGACCAGTATCGGCACCCGGAGGAGCACAGCCACAGCGTCGCCGAAGTTCGCAAATGGTTCGCTGAGAACGGCATCGATTACGTCTCGACCTATCCAAGCACGCTCATCGGCCACGAGCCCGAGGATCTGTTCGCCCCGGCCGACGATGAATGGGCGCCGGAGACGGTGATGGCCCAGATCGCCTGGATGCACTCGCTCGGCGGCGAGGGCGGCCTGTTCGTGATCTGCGGCCGCCGGCCGGAATGACCTGGCTATTTCACCCGCTCGACGCACAGCCGGAAGGCGAAGCGGCGGACGATGCGCACCTTGTCGAGCGGGACCCCGGCCTCGGTGAGGATCTCCCGCCAGTCGTGCGGGCGGAAGGCGCGCGCGATCGACAGGGTCCCATCCTCGCGGACGATGCGGTGGACCATCAGCAGGCGGGCGAGGATCGGGAAGCCCCAATGGGCGAAGCCGTGGCGATGGAGGTCGCAGATCAGCCAGCCCATCCGCGTCTCCTTCTCCATGTGGCGGATGAAGGTGAGCAGCTGCTCGTCGGTCATGTGGTGGGTGGTCTGGCTGCTGATGATGAAATCGAACGGCCCCGGCTGGTCGAGATAGTCGCCGATGCGGAAGTCGATCTTCAGATCGGGCGGAGTCGCGGCATTGGCCGCCCGCAGGCTCTTCTCGTTGAGGTCGACGCCGACCAGGTCCGCCTCGATCCCGCGCCGGCGCGCCCAGCGGGCGACGGCGCGCAGGATGTCGCCGTCGCCGAAGCCGACGTCCATCAGCCGGAAGCTTTTCGCCGAGCCGATCGCCCGCTTCAGGAAGGCGATGGTCGGGTGGGCGGTGAAGGTGAATCTGTTGACCCGGGCGAGGCCGTGCATGACCTGCTCGTAGACGGCGGGATCGAGATCCGCCGCGTCCATCTGCTCTTCCTGGCGCGAGCGTATCGCAAGATCGGCCATCATCGCCTTCCTTCCGGCAGGGTTCTTAGCATGGGCCTGGACGCCGCCCCAATCCGCCGGTTCCGGCCATCAATCGTTGCGCGCACCAGCCCGGTTGCGCTGCTGTGTAGGAGATAAGCATGCGTCGGTTCATCCTGGCCCTGTTGCCGCTGTTCGGCGCGAGCGCCGCCACCTCGGCCGCGCCCTCGATCGAAGGCCTCTGGCTCAACGACGATCACAAAGGGCTGGTGCGAATCGCGCCTTGCGGCCGTTATCTGTGCGGCACGATCGAAAAGGTGGTCAACAAGGACCCGAACGCGCCGAAGACGGACATCCACAATCCCGATCCCAAGCTCCGCAGTCGGCCGATCCTTGGCATGCCGGTCCTCACGGGCTTCTCGGGCTCCGGCGGCTCCTGGAAAGGCGGCCGCGCCTACGACCCGGAGAGCGGCAAGAGCTACAAATCCTATCTGGAGCTCAATCCGGACGGGTCGCTGAAGGTCTCCGGCTGCATCCTCTTCATCTGCGAAGCTCGCCGCTGGACCCGGGTGCGTTAGGCCCCCCGCGTACCTGTTTGCTCCCGGGCGGAGGCCGGGGTCCAGAATCAGGCGCCGTAACTGGGCCCCGGCCTTCGCCGGGGAGCAGTTAGCCGATTACCGCCATCGATCTCCCGGCTTCATCACGTAATTCCTGAACACGTACGGCCAGGGGATGAGAAGCGGACATATGATCATCGCCGCCAGGCAAATTATTGCCATCTGCCGAGTATCCGGGTCGATGTCGTGGCCAACCCACCGCGGAAGCGCGATTGCGATGAGCCAGATTGCCTTCCATGCAAGTTCGAAGAGAAGCACAGGCAACATCTGAAGCGGATATCGAATTCCGAGGGCTGCCAGAAGCGCCAGGGCCGCCAACAAGCTGGAGGCATGCTGTGCGACAAAGTCCAGCCGTCATGGTGGATAAGACCCGGAAATTCCGAGGATCCGACGCCGGCAAACAATATGAAGTAGCCAGCCCTCATCACATTGAGCCGGAGCGCAGAGACTTCCATCACCTTTGCCATAGCTTCGGCCCCCCTCCCTCGACGCAGTGAGCTACTCTGCTAATACACTAATTCACCACCTTCGCGAGTGGAGGTGAACCGGTCTTCTCCCACACGAACACGCCGTAGCGCATCGCGCCGCTCCGCAACGCCCAGAGCAGGCGCGGCAGGCTGAGAAGGAACAGGCGGTTGCGCGTCGTCTGGCTCAGGACCAGCCGGCGCAGATCGCGGTCGGTGAATAGGCGCGCCAAGGTGCGCCGCAGGCAGATCGCCCAGGTGCGGTGCACGTTGCGGCTGATGTCGTCGTAGCGGCACAGGGTGAAGCCCGCCTCTGCCGCCATCGCTTCGTATTCGCTGCGGCTGCCCATCGACGGCAGCCGGCCCTCGTGGCAGATCGGCTCGAGCAGGTGGCGCACCTCCCACGCGGTCGGCTGCTCCGTCGCGAGCCAGGCGCAGACGACGAAACGTCCGCCCGGCCGCAGCACCCGCGCGGCTTCCGCGAAGAAGTGCGGCTTGTCGACCATGTGCTCGGAGCTTTCGATCGCATAAGCGCGGTCGAAGCCTGCGTCGGGCAGCCCATTGGCGAGCCAGTCGCGGCAGAAGATGGTGAGGCCCGGCACCCGCTCGGCCCGCGCTCGGGCGATCGCCGCCTGGGCTTCGGATATGGTGAAGCCCGTCACCTTCGCCTGCCGGTGCTCGGCCAGCCAACCGGCGGTCGCGCCATAGCCGCAGCCGATGTCGCAGAGGTCCTGCCCCGGCGCGACCTCCAGCCGCTCGGCGACGAGCCGCACCAGCGCCTCGGCCGCTTCGGCGGGGCTCTCGCGGCCGCTCAGCCAATAGCCGTGGTGGACGTGCTCGCCCCAGATGTCGCGATAGGCGCGGTCGAGCTCGTCATAATGGCCGCTGACGTCGCGCGCGGTCTGGGGCTCGTTGGGTAAGATCATGTGCCGGCCGAGCATGGGGCGTGCACGAAAGCGGTCAACGCGTCCACTTCCGCGCCTTCCGTTGAACGCCTAACGCTGCCGCCATGTCGGAAGACCTCCCGCCGCCGATTCCCGCCGCCACTTTGATCCTGATGCGGCCGGCGGGTTCCCGGCCGCCAGAGATTTTGATGATGGAGCGGGCGTCGACCATGACCTTCGCGGCCGGCGCCCTCGTGTTCCCCGGCGGCCGGATCGATCCGGATGACCATGCGACCGCGGCCGCGGTGGCGCCGGACGTGCCCGACCGCGCGGCTCGCGTCGCCGCAATCCGGGAGACGATCGAGGAGACCGGCATCGCACCGGCGCTCACACCCGTCCCCGATGCGGAGCAAGCGGCGGCGTTGCGGGCAGGCATTGGCGCAGGCCGCCCGTTTGCGGAGCTGCTCGCCGAGGCTGGGCTGTCGCTGGAGCTTGGCGCCCTGACGCCCTTCGCCCGCTGGTGCCCTAACTTTCGCGAGACGCGACGCTTCGATGCGCTTTTCTATCTCGCCGAAGCGCCTCGGGGCATGGGCGACGCAACGGCGGATAAGGCCGAAGCGGTGCGCACCTTCTGGGCCAGCGCCGCCGACGTGCTTGCCGAGATCGAAGCCGGCCGCGCCCGCGCCATCTTCCCGACCCGCCGCAACCTCGAACGGCTGGCACGCTTCGGCTCGTTCGAGGAAGCCCGAGCGGACGCCGAACGCCATTCGGTTCAGCAGATCACGCCGTGGATCGAGGAGCGGGAGGGCCGGCGCTGGCTCTGCATCCCGGAGGGCATCGGCTATCCCGTCACGTCCGAGCCGCTCGAGACGGCGATGCGCCGCTAGCCAGCCGATGCGCCGCCGCGCCTCGCCCCTCTTCCGCTGGGTCCGGCGGCTCGTCGTGCTCGCGCTGCTGGCCTTCCTCGCCTTGCTCGGCTGGGGCTATGGACGCGACCATCCCGAGGACGTGCCGTGGACCCCGTTGAATCTCAGCCAGCCGGTCGGTCTCTTCACCGGCCGCAAGCTCGCCGCCACCCACGGCAGCGCCTGCCGCACGCTGCTGGCCGACGGCGGCATCAGCTTCACGCCGATGCCGCCGCAGCGCGACGGCCAGGAATGCGGCATGGACGACGCCGTCCGCCTCCTGCCCGACGGCGCGGCCGATATCGCCTTCCATCCCGCCGGGCTCGGCATGAGCTGCCGCCTCGCCGCCGGGCTCGCTCTGTGGGAATGGCATGTCGTCCAGCCCGCCGCCCTCGCCCGGTTCGGCAAGCGGGTCGTCGAGATCGACCATTTCGGCAGCTACAATTGCCGCCGCATGTACGGCCGCGCGAGCGAGCCGTGGAGCGAACATGCCCGCGCCAACGCGCTCGACGTCGCCGGCTTCCGGCTGGAGGACGGGCGGCGGATCAGCGTCGCCGCCGACTGGACCGACAAAGGCGCGAAGGGCCGCTTCCTCCACCAGGTGCGCGACGGCGGCTGCCGATTGTTCGCGACCGTCCTCTCGCCCGATTACAATGCGGCGCACCACGACCATCTCCACCTCGACGAAGCCGGCCGCGGCGCCTGGGGCTGGCGCGCCTGCCGCTGAGCGGGCGCGGCATTGAGCGACTCATTCCGCGGGCGTAAGCTGGCCGCGTTCCACGCTCGAACATCAGGGGGAGAAACGTCATGATCCGCACTGCCCGAATTGCGTTCGTCGCGGCCGCCGCCGGCGCCGCCACGATGAGTTTCCTTGTTGCGCAAAATGCCCAGGCCGCGCCCAAAATGACCGACGCGCAGCTCATCGCCAATGCGGCATCCGCCGCGCCCGCTTCCATTGGCCACAATGCGACGGTGATCGCCACCGACGGCGCCGGACGGATGCGCCCGCTCCGCCGCGGCACCAACGGCTGGACCTGCATGCCGGACGATCCGAACACGCCCGCCAACGATCCGATGTGCGTCGACAGCAACGGCATGCTCTGGGCGCAAGCGTGGATGGGCCACAAGGTACCCCCGGCCGACAAGCCGGGGCTCGCCTACATGCTGACCGGCGCCGCCGACGCCAGCAACACCGATCCCTATGCGACCAAGCCGGCGCGCGGCGCCTCCTGGGTCCGCACCGGGCCGCACATCATGATCCTCGACCGCAATGCGGCCGCCTCATCCGGCTATCCGGGCGGGCCCAGTCCGGACACGAGCAAGCCCTATGTGATGTTTGCCGGCACGCCCTATGCGCACATCATGATGCCCGTGCGCTGAGCTGAGCCTCGCGCCCAAAGCAATTCGGCCTCGCTCCAGGGAGGAGCGAGGCCGAACCGTTTTATAGCCTTGCGCCGGCGGAACCGGCGGCGACCGCCTATTTCAGGTGGTTCGACAGGTGCTTGTTCATCTCGAACATCGACACCTTGTCCTTGCCGCCGAAAACCTTCTTCAGCTTGTCGTCGGCCAGGATCTCCCGCTTGTTCTGCGGGTTCTGGAGATTGTTCTTGCGGATGTGGTCCCAAATCTTGCTGACCACCTCGCTGCGCGGCAGCGGGTTCGCGCCCGTGATCGCGGCGAGATCCGCCGACGGGGTCACCGGACGCGCGAGACCGCCACGAGCGCCGCCTGAACTTCCTTTAGCCATAATTCCCTCCCTGTAGAGCCTCTCTGATAAGCCTGAAACGCACGGCGAGCGCAAGAGCGCAAGAGAGAGAAATCGTCCGAACTGAGCCTCCGGGCGGTCTGGCGCGAATAATGATGTGGATTAATGGCCGGAACCGCGTCCCGGCGGGTGCGCGACGGCCGCCGGAAGACGCGGTTTTCACTCGAACGGCGAGACCGCGCGTGCCGAGTCGCGCCTCAACGCGCTCCGAACGGCACCACCTTGTTGTCCGCATCGTGGCCGATGTCGGCACGGCCGAGATAGGGGATGCCCGCGCGTTCGCACCAGAAGCGGAACACCTCCTCTTCCGTCTCGCCGAAATCGGGGTCGTTCTCCGGCACGTCGGTGCAGCGGCCGAGGCGGATGCCGGCGAGGCGCCGCAATGCAGGCTGGCCGGTGATGTGGAACATCGCCCGGTCGGTCCGGTACATATGCTCGGAGACGTCCTCGAGCAGCAATTCGTGCCCGGCGAGATCCGGCTCCAGCGGCGTGCCGAGCAGATGGCCGAAGACGGTGACGTTGAACGCCACCGTCGGCGCGCTGCCGAGGCAGGGTTCGAGCGCCTCCTGTGAACGCGCGGTCAGCCAAGCAAGCGCGCGCCGCACCGCCGCTTCGCCGCCTTCCCGGCGGATGTCGTTCGCCATCGGCCCATGGGCGAGCTGCGGGAAACCGGCGCGATAGAGGCCGGCGAGCAGGAAGCCGGCGTCGCTATAGCCGAGCCAGCTCTTCTCCCGCGCCGCCGGACCGAGCCGCGCCAGCACAGCTTCGGCGATCCGGTTTGAGCCATAGCCGCCACGTGCGAACCAGACCGCGTCGAAGGCGGGATCGTTGGCCACCTCCACCAGCGCGTCGGCACGCGCCTTGTCGTCGCCCGCGAAATGCTTGTGGGCGAAGAAGCATTGCGGGTGGAAGAAAAGCTCGGCGCCCGGGCAGGCTTCGGCGGCGATTGCCGTTACCCGCTCTGCTGTCTCGGCAAGGATGGGCGTGCTCGGCGCCACGATCGCAATCCGCATGCCGCTCCCGCCGTTTGAAAAGCTTGCCTGTTCCCAATAGGGCGGCGCCATGGCCGACACCAAATCCTATTTCTTCTGCGGCATCGGCGGCAGCGGCATGCTGCCCCTCGCCTGCATCGTCCGCGCGCAGGGGGCGGAGGTCGCCGGCTCCGACCGCTCGCTCGACCAGGGCCGGATCGGCGACAAGTTCGCCTTCCTCGAGCGGCAGGGCATCGCCCTCTTCCCGCAGGACGGCAGCGGCCTGACCAGCCCCGAGCAGGTGCTCGTGGCGTCGGCTGCGGTGGAAGAAACGGTGCCCGACGTCGAGGCCGCCCGCCGGCTCGGCGTCGAGCGGATCACGCGCGCCGAGCTGCTCGCCCGCCTGTTCAATGAAGCCAAGCTGTCGGTCGGCGTCGCCGGCACCAGCGGCAAGTCGACGGTGACCGGCATGATCGCCTGGATCCTCCATCAGGCGGGCCGAGACCCGACCGTCATGAACGGCGCGGTGATGAAGAATTTCGTCACGCCCGACGCGCCCTTCGCCAGCGCGCTCGCCGGCCGCGGCGACGTGTTCGTCAGCGAGGTGGACGAAAGCGACGGCTCGATCGCGCTCTACCGGCCGATCGTCGCGGTGCTCAACAATATCAGCCTCGACCACAAGACCCTGGAGGAGCTGCGCGGCCTGTTCCGCGACTTCGCGCTCAAGGCGGAGAAGGTGGTCGTCAATCTCGACGATCCGGAGACGCGCGAGCTCGCCGCCGGCCTCCCCCCGGAACGCCTCGTCGCCTTCTCCTTCGCCGGCCGCGAGGCGCGGCTCACCAGTCCCGGTATCGAAGAGCAAGCCGGTGCGACGCACTTCGACGTGACCGACCGCGAGACCGGCGAAACGCACCACGCCACGGTGAACCTCTGGGGCGCGCACAACGCACGCAACGGCGTGGCGGCGCTGGCCGCCGCGGTGGCCGCCGGAATTTCGCTGGGCGATGCGGTGGCAGCGCTCGTCGACTTCAAGGGGTTGCGCCGGCGTTTCGAACTGGTCGGGGAGCGGCATGGCGTCGCGGTGATCGACGATTTCGGGCACAATCCGGACAAGATCGCCGCCACGTTGCGTGCGGCAAAAAGCGGACTTCAGGGCCGCCTGCTCATCTTCTTCCAGCCGCACGGCTTCGGGCCGCTGAAGCTGATGAAGGATCCCCTCATCGCCACCTTCGGGGAAGGCATGGGAGCGGACGATGTCCTGATCCTCTCCGACCCGGTCTATTTTGGCGGTACGGCCGATCGCAGCGTCGGCAGCGATGCCATCATCGCCGGCGTCCGCGCCGCCGGCCGGCAGGCGGAGCATATCCCCGATCGCGCCGACAGCGGCCGCCGCCTCGCCGCGCTCGCCCGCCCCGGCGACCGCATCCTCATCATGGGCGCGCGGGACGACACGCTCAGTCGCTTCGCCGAAGAGGTGCTGGAGGATCTGTCGGGTTGAAGCCGTTATTCCCCGGCGAAAGCCGGGGTCCAGTTCAAAAACCGGTGCCGCTGGGCCCCGGCTTTCGCCGGGGAACATTAAATGTCGCGTCAGCCGGCGATCGTGACGTCGACCTTGTCCACCCATTCCGGGAAGAAAGCCGGCTCGCGGTTCGACCAGCCGGGCGCCGTCGCCGCCGCCTCGCTGATCGACTGCAACAGGGCCCGGCGCTTCTCCGGGTGGAGGTGCGGCAGAGCGGCGGCGGCGCAGAAGGCGCCGGGCAGCCACGGCCGCACCGAGGCGCCGATCAGCCGCTCGTAGAGGAAACGATAGGCCGCGAAATCGGGAAGCCGGTCTTGGCCGAGATCGAACGCGGTCATCGTGATCAGCGGCCCCATCAGGGGCTCCATCTCGTCGAGCCCGCTGTCGTCGGGCACGTTGGCGCGGATATGGTCGAGGCGGCGGTAGATGCGCTCCTGCGCCCGAATCGAGGCGGCCTCGCCGGCGTCGCGGGACCAGCGGCGCATCGCGTCGCGGCGGCCGAGACCGATGTCGAGCGCCCGGCGAATATAGCGCTGGGTCGCGGCCGAGAAGCTCGCGAACTCCTTCATCTCAACCAGCGTCAGCGCTCCATCCGCCGGCTTGGTATTCGTCGCCATCTGCCCAACTCCCACTCTCAACCCCAGCGGAGATATTGCGCCTCAATGACTTACAAAGCGCTTAACCAGTTCTCCGCCCCCCGTTCAGGAATGAATCAGAGAACGACTGCACCTGCAATGGGTTAAACGGGAAGCGGCCAAGGCAGGTGCCGCACTGTCACCCAATCGCCACAGCCAGCGGCCCAAAGACCCCGATAATCAGGGACTTCCTTGCGGTCCGGCGGCTTTTCCACAGAAAAAGCGAATGCGGGCTTGATCGGTGCCGGAAGTCCCGCCGCGGCGGATTCGCCGGCACCTGGAGGATCTGCGAAAAATGCAAAGAGTGAGCTCGACGGGCGCGGCGACTTTTTGGGTCGCGCGGGCTTTGCTCTTCCTGCTGATCTTCTCGCTCGGCTTTCCGCGGGTGGGGCTCGCGTCGGTCCAGCATTTCCTGCCGGGCAATTATTTCGGGGTAATGGCGACGGACGCCCTCTTCCTTCTGGCGGCGGGCGCGGCGGGTCTCGCGTGGCTGACCGGCGCGCTTCGCCCGCGATGGCATCCCTTCTTCTGGCTGTTGCTCTTCTATTTCGCGGCCATGGCGCTTTCGACAATCTTCTCGGAACAGCCGCGGCACAGCCTCGTGAAACTCGCGGGCGAAACCTATTTGCTGGCGCTTCCAGTGCTCGCCTATCAGCTGCTCGATGGTGTCGCCGACCTGCGCAGGGCGGTCGCGGCGTGGCTGGCGGCGACGGCTTTGGTCGTGCTGACCGGCCTCGTCGCCTTCGTCCTGTTCTATACCGACCGCACGAGCCCGCTGCTCCAGGGCCTGCTTTATTATAACGGCTCCTTGCCTCCCGGCCATTATCCGCGATTCCAGCTCACTTTCTTCAACGCCAACCTGCTTTGCAACTATCTCTCCGTCGGAATCATGCTGTTGCTGGCGGCGGAGCGGACGGAGATGATCTCGCGGCCCTGGGCCCGAGCCTGCCTGGCGCTGCTGCTCGGTTGCACGCTCTTCACCGTCTCGCCGGGCCTCGGCGGTGTCGGCCTCTGCCTCGGTCTCTGGGGGTGGATCCTGTGGCGCGGCGCCGCGCCCGCGCTGGCACGGACGGCGCTCGCCGGTGGAATCGCTTCGGCGGTGCTGTTCGTCCTCGCGACGCTCGTCGCATTTCAGTTCCACGCGACCGCGCCGTTCGCCATTCACCTGTTCGGCCACGTGTTCGCGCCGGGGCCGCGCGTGATGACCTGGATGGGCTCGTGGCGCACATTCCTCGATCATCCGCTGTTCGGCCGCGGCGTCGGGCTCGACGCCTGCCTGGTCTGGTACCAGCCGCCGGCCGCTCCGCTGGGTGTGCTTCGCGATGCCCATAATGTGTTCCTCAGCGTGACCGCCCAGGAGGGCATTTTCGGCCTCGCCGCCATCCTCGCCATCCTCGCCTTCATCGCCCGCCGCACGGCGCCACTCAGGCTCGACGGCGATGCCGCGGTGTTTCGCGTCGCCACCGGCCTCGCGCTCCTCGGCGCCCTCGCCTACCAGGGGCTGTCCGGCTCGTTCGAGGATTCGCGTTTCCTCTGGCTGCTGATGGGTTTGTTCCTGATCGCATTGCGCGCCGGCGAAACCGGACCTGTGCCGACCGCATCCTTTTCGACGAACGGCCGCAACAATTCTGCAAACGACGGGCAGGATGCGGGACCCGAAAGCGGGAGCGGGTAAGAAGGCGTGATGGAAATCGTCCACAGCCAGATCGCGCGGCGGCGCTTCGCCGATCTGCCGCTCGCGGCCGCTTCGATCTGCGGCTTCTGGCTCTTCTATTTCCTGACCATCCTGATCCGGACCGGTCTGCTCGATCCGATGGGCACCTTCGCCGGCATTGGCCGGCACGCGCTCGGCTGCCTGTTCGGGATCGCCCTCACCTTCCTCGTCTGGCTCGTCGTCGATCGCGCGGCGCGGGAAAGAAGCCTGCGCGTGCAGGTCCTCGCCGCCGCCCTCGCCTGCCTACCCGCCTCCGCGATTTTCGCCACCTTCAACGCGGCCTTCTACATCTACCAGCCAATGGTGACGCAGACCGCCACCGAAAAGGGCGACGGCATCCTCCTCGAACGAACACCCTCGGGCGAGCTCCGGATCGAGCGTCAGGGCCAGCCGCCGATCATCGTCCAGGTGCCGAAGATGGGCGACGTGCTGATGCACGAAGCGCCCCGGGTGCTCGCGGAAGGCATGGTCACCTGGTATTTCTTCTTCGCCGCCTGGGCGAGCTTCTACCTTGCCGTCAGCTCGGCCCGGCAGCTGCGGGCCGCCGAGCGCCGGGAAACCAAGGCCAAGCGCGAGGCTCAGACGGCGCAGCTCAGGGCGCTCCGCTATCAGGTCAATCCGCACTTCCTGTTCAACACTTTGAACTCGCTCTCCTCGCTGGTGATGGGCCGGCGCGAGGACGAAGCGGAATCGATGATCGTCAACCTTTCCACCTTCTTCCGCACCAGCCTCGCCATCGACCCGACCGAGGACATCCCGCTCGCGCAGGAGATCGAGTTCCAGCTTCTCTATCTCGACATCGAGAAGGTGCGTTTCCCAAACCGGCTCCAGGTCCACACTGACATTCCGCACGACCTCCGGAACGTGAAGGTGCCCCCGCTCATCCTCCAGCCCCTCGTCGAAAATGCGATCAAGCATAGCGTCGCGCGAACGGCGGAGCCGGTGACGCTGACCATCCGGGCACGCGAGGAGGATGCGCGGCTGCTGCTGTCGGTGGAGAACGATCGCGGGCCTGTGGCGCCGGCCCCGCAGGGGGGCGAGCGTACCGGCGTCGGCCTCGTCAACGTCTGCGAGCGGCTCGCCGCCCGCTTCGGGCCCGAAGGCGAATGCGAGCACGGACCGCTGCCCGGCGGCGGCTATCGGGTCGCCCTCGCCATGCCGCTCGAGAGCGATGGCTGAGCCGATCCGCATCCTCGTCGTCGACGACGAGCCGCTCGCGATCGAGCGGCTGCAGCTGCTGCTTGCCCGCATGGAGGGCGTGGCGCTTGCCGGCACCGCGCTGGAGGGGCAGGCGGCGTTGCGGCTGGTCGAAGCGACCGAGCCGGACGCGATCCTGCTCGACATCGCCATGCCGGGCATGGACGGAATCGACGTCGCGCGCGCCCTCGCCCGCGTGCCGAAGCCGCCGGTGGTGATCTTCGTCACCGCCTTCGACACGTTCGCGGTAGCGGCGTTTGACGTCGAGGCGGTCGATTACGTCATGAAGCCCGTCGCCGCCGACCGGCTCGCCCGCGCGATCGAACGGGCGCACGACCGGCTCGCCCGGCGCGCGGAAGAGCCGATGCCGGTCGGGCGGTCGTCGAAGCATCTGGAGGAATTCTGGGTGTCGGAGGCGCGCGGCCTCGTGCGCCTGGCCGCGACGGACGTCGACCGGATCACCGCCGAGCGCGACTATATGCGGCTCCATGTCGGCAAGAGGAGCTGGCTGATCAATCACACGATCGGCAAGCTGGAGGAGGAGCTGGATCCCGGCTGCTTCGTGCGGCTGCATCGCTCGGCGATGGTGCGGCGCGATTTCGTGAGCGGGCTCAGGCGGGACGAGACCGGCCGCTGGTATGCCCGGCTCGCCGACGGCGAAGAGCAGAAGGTCGGCCGCCTCTATCTCCACAATGCGAAGGGGCTCGCCGGACGCTGAAAGCGAAGCGTTGCGCGAAAAAGTGGGTACCGGTTTTTCGCATAGGCAACGCGTCAAAGATGATCTCAACGTCCGGCAATGGTGGGAACTTATTTCGTGGTAAGCGCCACCTGGGTGTCGCTGCCGCCGCGAAGCGCGATCTGCACCTCCGCATGGGCGCGGACGAGCGCAGTCTTCTGGCAGATATCCATATCGCGGCGGGCGCGGAGATCGGTGCCTTCGTCCGGCCCGCAGACCTGCCGCGCGGCGCCGTGGAGGCGCTGCTCGAGCCGGGCCGCATCGGCGGGATTGGCGAGATCGAGACCGGCAAAGGAGACGACGACCGTGCGCGTCTCCTCCTGGGCGGAGGCGGGGGTGGCGAAAGCGAGCGTCACGGCCGTCGCGGCCAGGGCGCCGAGCGTGGAAAGCACACGAACGAACATGGGGAATATCCTTCAAATCGACTGCGAGGTGCGACGCGAGGGCTTTCCTCGGGGATGATACAAGGTCGTCCCCCGCGCCGCTGAGTTCGGGATACGATTGCACCGCACCGGGCGCCCGCGGCATTCGACACGGGGCCGCAATGAGTCTGCGAAGCGCACAGCCCGCCGACGAAGCGCCGCCAGCGGTCGACGAGCGTCCCTCCGGGCGCGGGAAAGGAAGCGCCGCTGCTTCGTTGGTGCGGCAAACCGGGAGACGAGACGATGCGCAGCAACAACGGCAGCGGCAAGAGCAGCAACAACCGCGGCAATCCGATGCTCGAGGAGCATGAGCGCGCCCACGGCCGCTCGGGCGCGGCGATCACGGGCGAGAAGAAGGCCGCCAACGAACCCGATCGCCAAAGCGCACGGAAGCGCCAGACGAGCTAGCGCTTCGCAGGTGGGCGCGTGATTCTGGCGCCCGAAACGGCTAAGCTGACCCACCTGAAATGGGGGTGGGCATGCAGGGCCAGAGCGCGATCAATGCGGCACCGACAGCAAAAGGGCTGGACCTGCTCGGCGTGGTGGAGGGGTTGCGCATTCATCGCGACCTTCCGGCGCTGCCGAGCGATCCGTTCCAGCTCGTCCTGTGGGACAATATCGGCGCGCTGATTCCGGACGAGCGGCGCGCGGCCTTGTTCGCGGAGTTCGGCCATAAGGTTGGTTACGAGCCGGGCGCCATCCTCGCCGCCGATCCGGCGCTGCTGCTGTCGATCGCCGAACGCGGCGGCATGCGCCCGCTCGTGCGGGTCGAGCGCTGGCAGGAGAGCGCTGCGATCGTCCTCGAACGCGGCGGCGATCTCGCGGCGACGTTGCGCGCGCTCCCGGTCGCCAAGGCGCGGGCGCTGCTGAAGCGCTTCCCGGTGATCGGCGATCCCGGTGCGGACAAGATCCTGCTCTTCGCGGGGATCGACGCCCGCCCGAGCCTCGATCCGAACGGCCTGCGCTCGCTGGTCCGGCTCGGTTTCTTCCCGCAGCAGGCGTCTTATGCGGCGTCCTACAAAGCGGGCGTCACCCTGCTTTCCACGGCCGGAAAGCCCGATCGGGAATGGCTCATGGCGGCCTATCTGCGCCTGAGGGCGCACGGCAAGACCCTCTGCCGCCGCGGCACGCCGCTGTGCCACGCCTGCCCCTTCGACCCCGTCTGCGCCCACGCCCACGCCGATCAATTCTGAGTGACGTTCCTCAATAGAGGCCGATCGCGCCCTTCATTGCGTCGAAGATCTTCTGCGTGTCGTAGCCGATGCCGGCCTTGAACACGGTCGGCATGCGATCGAGCGCCGACGCATCCCGCACCGGATCGCCGTCGACCAGGATCAGGTCGGCGCGCTTGCCGACCTCGACCGAGCCCGCGTCCCGCTCCCGACCGAGATAGCGGGCGCCGTTCAGCGTCGCGATCTTCAGCGCGTCGGGGAAGGAGAAGCCTTCCTCGACCAGCAATTGCACCTCACGCCGGCCGGACCAGCCGGGGACGACGCCGCCGTATCCGGTCGGGTCGGTGCCGGAGAGCAACGTGCCGCCCATCGCGACGAAGCGCCGCTCCATCCGCATCAGCCTGGGCAGGAAAGCGCGCCAGATCGCCGCCTGCGGCGCCTGCTGGATGGCGGTCCAGCGCGTCTCGTAGGACTGGCGCAGCGGCGGCGTCAGCAGCGCGCGCGCCGCTTCGGGTGCTTCCGGACGGCCCGCGGTGAAGGTCTCGAACACCGTCAGCGTCGAGGTCAGGGCCACGTGCCGCGCGATCAGGGTCCGCATCAGAGCGCCGATCTCCGGCCCGTCCGGATCGAGCGCGGCGATCGAGGCGATCGTCTGGCTCTGCGGCGGGCATTGGTCGGGCCGCTTGTCCTTCACGAAATCGGTGGCGACGGCGAAGCTGTGCTCGAGATTGTCGATGCCCATCGCCGAGGCTTCATTGTAGGTCACGGAGCAGAGATGGCCGGTGAGCTTCAGCCCATGCCGGTGCGCCGCATCGATCGCCGCCTTCAGCTCGGCGCGGGTGATGTAGTTATAAGCCTTGAACGAGGTCGCGCCGGCGCCCGCCCAGTAATCGACGGTCCGGGTCGCGTCCGCCGCGTCCTTCAGCCGCACCATCTTGGCGGTGAGCAGGCGCGGCCCTTCGAGATAGGGGCCGGTCGCGTCGATGTCCGGGCCCGGCTGCCGGCCCTCGGCGATCGCGCGGGCCGTGTTGATGTCGCCATAGGGCGCGAGGCTGCCGCCGGTGCGCATCGTCGTCGTGCCGCCGGCGAGGTAGAGGCGCGACATGCTGTAGGGATATTCCTCATATTCCCCACCTTTGGGCGAGGGATAGAACATGTGCTCGTGGACCATGACGAAGCCAGGCAGCAGGGTCTTGCCGCGTCCATCGATCACCGTGACGCCCGCCGACGCCGCGAGGTTGGGGCCGATCGCCGCGATCCGCCCGCCCCGCACCAGCACGGAGACGTCCTGCCCGGGCGCCGCGCCGGTTCCGTCGACGAGCTGGACATGCTGAAACAGCAGGTCCGGCTGCGGATAAGCGACGAACGCCGCATCCGCCGGCGCGAATTGCGGCGCGGGCGCCACAGGCTGCGGAGCGGGCGCCGCTGCAGTCGCAAATAGAAGCGGCAGGACCAGCAGCTGTTTCATGGGGCACCTCCACCCGTGTCCTAAACACAGCCATCATTCCCGCGAAAGCGGGAATCCAGCTTCTGCTTTTTTCAGTGACTCCCGCTTTCGCGGGAGTGACGGTCAGGGCGCCAGCGATTCGATGTGCTTGAGCTCGCGGTGGCGGAGCTGGGTGTTGAAGCCGAGCGCCTGCGCAAGCTTGTCGTCCCAGCCATAGGGGTCGGGGCGGAAGACGACGCGGCCATTCTCCAGATAGGCGGTCTGGTACATCAGGCGCACCGGGATCGGCTTCGGCAGGGCGACGTTCGTCTCCTTCTGCGTCGCCAGCGCCTGCTCGAACTGGTTCCGGATGCCCTGCTCGTCGGCGAGCATCCGGGCGAAGCCGAGCGCGTCGTCGACCCGGGTGCAGCCGTGGCTGGCGTGGCGGTCGGGGCTGGCGAACAGGGCCTTGGCCGGCGTGTCGTGGAGGTAGATGGCATAGGGATCGTCCATGTCGAACTTGACGAGGCCGAGCGCATTGTCCGGCCCCGGTTCCTGGACGAGGCGGCCGTTCTTCTCGGCGATGTGCTGCTTGGCCATATAGGCCGCGCCCTTCGGCCGCACTTCCTCGTCCGCGATCTTGTCCGGGAGGGTCCAGTCGGGATTGGCGACGAGGCGGAAGATACGGGCGCCGATCTCGGGCGTTTCCCAACCGGGCTGGCCGACGACGACTCGGCGGACGTTCGCCGCCTGTCCGTCGCGCCAATAGGTGAGGACGGCGGCGGCGGTGTTGACGTCGATCCGCGTCGGCGGCGGGCTGCGGTCCAGCCAGCGGCGGCGCTCCAAATTGACCGCGAGGATGCGGGCGCGCTCGACGGCGCCGTTGTTCAGCGCCTCGAGCGTGTCGTTGCCGATGATGCCGTCGGGCTTGATGCCGTAGTCGAGCTGCACCCGCGCCACCTCGGAGGCCATTTGCTTGGTGTAGGTGGTCTGATCGACGGGCTTGGTCCCAGGCTGCGGCGCCGGGGCTTGGGTGGGGGCGAAGCCGTAGCGGCGCAGGGCCGCGGCGATGGCCGGGACGCGCGGGTCGCGGTGGCCGGGCTCGATCTTGTCGCCGCTCGGGATTGGCTGCGGCTGCGCGCCGGCGGAGGCCTGGCGGTAGCGCAGGAATTCGTCGGAGAGCGCCTTGTACTCCGGGTCGGACGGCGCGAGGCTCGTCAGCCAGTTGCCGACATGGCCCTGCGTCACCGCCTGCTGGAGACCGGCTGTGAGGTCGAATTTCGGCCGCGGCACCGTATAGGGATCGAACACCTTCTTCGGATCGACGACGCCGAAGGCCAGCGCATGGGCATAATCGAGCGCCGCCTTGGTCAGCGCAACCTCGCGCTCGGCTGGCGTGCCGCCCTTGGTTTCGTCGAGGAAGCTCTCGGCCTTGAGCCCCTGGCGCGGCGCGTCGGCCAGCGCGGCGCGGAGGTCCTTCGCCAAATCCTTGGTCCAGACGGCGCTCCAGCCCCGCGCCTCGTAAAAGCGGCGGACGTCCGGGTCGGTGGCCGCGGCCTGCAAATCCTGCGGCGCGATCTGCGCCAATTCCTGGCTCGGCGCGGCGCTGTTCTGGCTCCCGCCCCCGCCGCCGCCCAATTGATTACACCCGCCGGCGAGCAGGGCCGCCAGCGATACGCACACCAACACCTTACGCATGAAGGGAATTTCCTCTCTGAACGGCTCCTCAACGTTCCCGGCACGCGATCCGATCCATGGCCGCCCGACGCGGACTCGTCGGGAGCGGTCCGGCCCTGCTAAGAAAGGCGGCGGGGGAGGACGCGATGCTGTTCATGGTCATCGAGCGGTTCGAGGGGAACGACATGGTTCCCGTCTATCGGCTGGTGAAAGAGAAGGGGCGGCAGCTCCCGGAGGGGCTGGATTACGTCAATTCCTGGATCGCCGCGGATTTTAGCCGCTGCTTCCAGCTGATGCGCTGCGACGATCCGCTGCTGCTCCAGCAATGGGTGCTCGCCTGGCGCGGCGCCGGCGTCACCTTCGAGATCGTGCCGGTGGTGCCGAGCGCGGAGACACGATCGGCGGTAGAACCCCTGCTTTAGCCGCTTGCACCAGGCCAACGCCCGTCTACGCTGCCTGCGGGAGGGGGCGCCGGTGACCCATTTCGAATTCGTCTTCTCGCTGTTCGGCCTGCTGCTCGGCCTGTCGCTGGCGGAGGTGCTCGGCGGAGCGGTGCGGACGCTGAAGGCGCGGCGGCGGGTGCGGGTCGGCTGGCTGACCCCTTTGCTCGGCCTGTTCGTGATGCTGAACCTCGTCTCCTTCTGGATGGGGGCATGGAACGCGCAGGCGCTGATCCCCGTCGCCTATCCCGCCTTGCTCATCGGCCTCGTCATCGCCGGCCTTTATTACATGGCGGCCTCCCTGGTGTTCCCCGAGGATCCCGACAAATGGCCGGACTTCGACGCCTATTATTTCGAGCACCGGCGGCAGGTGCTGGGCGGGATCTGGCTGTGCAACATCATGGTCTTCGCCTTGTCGCTCTGGGTGCGGCGGATAACGCCGTCGGGGCTCGCCATCCTCGTCGACGGCGTTCCGAGCCTGCTCGTCATCGTCGCGATGGTGAGCCGCAACCGCACCGTGGGCATCGCGATGCTGTCCCTGCTCGTCGCCATCTACCTGCTGCTCTGGATCGCGATCTAGGCGCCCGCGCGACTTAACCGCCCCGCGCCTTCCGTCCCGATCCGGGACAGCGAAAAACGGGGGGCAGAAGTGCGCGCTGCTTTGTGCCTAAGCCACGCTTGCGCCCTTCCTCATCCCGGGCGCGAGGGTGAACGCGAGAGTGGCAGGGCACAAGCTGCGCAGGAGACGAAAGAGCAGGCTTCCGCTCCTCGGGCGCGCGAGTGCCGGCTTCGCCCTGCTCGTGACCGCCGCCTCCTGCGTGCCCACCAGCGCGGCTTATGCGCCCGCCGCGACCGCCTTCGCCGCAACATCCGCCGCAGCACCCGCCCCGGCTCCCGCCGATGCACCGCCCGCGCCGCCGCCGATGGTGCTGCAGAATGTCTCGCCGACCGACGCCGCCGCAATCAACGCCTCCATCCCGCTCGCTTCCGTCGACAATCCGCGCGCGCCGTCGGTCGTCTTCCGCGCCGCCGCCCCCGTCGACCAGCTCCGCTCGGTCGATTGCCTCGCCCAGGCCGTCTATTACGAAGCGCGCTCCGAAGGGGTCGACGGCCAGCGCGCTGTCGCGCAGGTGGTGCTGAACCGGGTCCGCCATCCCGCATTCCCGAGCAGCGTCTGCGGCGTCGTCTATCAGGGGCCGCAGCGCGTCGGCGGCGGCTGCCAGTTCACTTTCACCTGCGACGGCTCGCTGGCGGTGGCGCCGTCCGGCCCGGCCTGGTCGCTCGCCCGCCGCATCGCCGCCGAAGCGCTGGCGGGTGAGGTGTACGCGCCCGTCGGCGAAGCGACCCATTATCACACCCAGCAGGTCGTCCCCGCCTGGGCCTTCCGGCTCGCCAAGGTGGCGGTGATCGGCGCCCACAGCTTCTATCGCCTGCCCGGCGCATGGGGCGAGCCCGGCGCCTTCCGCCAGGCCTATGCCCGCCGCGAGCCTTCGCCTTCCGTCCTGATCGCGACGCGACTCCCGGCTTCGGTCGGCCGCGTCGCGCCGACCCTGCCGGTGCTCGCGACAATGCTCCCCGGTGCACAGATGCCCGGGCGTGCGACCACTCCGCCGCCGCTCGACGAGCGCCTCCCCGTCTCGCAGGTGAAGGCGGAATATCGCGATTCTGGCCGCTGGATCAGCGACGTGCCGCCGCCGACCGCTCCCGGATCGGACGGAATTCCGAACCCGGCTTCCAATCCGGCCACGCGCGGCTGAAGGCCAGCTCCCGCCCGATCGCATAAGCGAGCGCGACATCCTGCGCGGCGCCGCGCAGATCCCAGTCCGGCCGCCACTCGTCGCAGGTCTGGTGGTAGCAATGGGCTGTGTAATCGCTGACCCACTGATCCCCTGCGGCTCGCCCTCCCTCCACGAGGTCCGGCCCGGCCCCAAGCGCCATCAGCAGCAGCACCGGCACGCCGCGCTTCGCCGCCGAGAAATGGTCGGCACGATAGAACAGACCGCGCTCCGGGTGGGAATCGGGCGTGACGGTCCGCCCCTGCGCCGCCGCCAGCCGCGCCATCCGGTCCTCGAGCGTGTCCTGCCCGCGGCCGATCAGGATGACGTCGCGCGACGGGCCGAGCGGCTCCAGCGTGTCGAGGGTGATGTCGGCGACCATCTTCTCGGACAGGTAGAGTGGATGCGCGGAGAAATATTCGGAGCCGAGCAGGCCGCGCTCCTCGGCCGTCCAGATGCCGAACAGCAAAGTCCGGTCCGGTCGCGGGCCTTCTTTGAAAGCCCGGGCGATCTCCAGCACGCCGGCGATGCCGAGCCCATCGTCGGCGGCACCGGGCCGGATGCGCTTGCCGCGCGCGTCGGGCGCGCCGATTCCGTAGGCATCCCAGTGGGCGCCGAACAGGATCGTCTCGTCCGGCCGCCTCGCGCCGCTGATCTTCGCCAGCACATTGTGGCTCTCGACGCGGCGGCTGGAGACGGCGAAATCGGCGGAGAAGCGGGCGCCGAGGTCGATCGGCCGGAAATCGGGCGAGCGCGCCTGCTTTTTCACCGTCTCGAAATCGAGGCCGGCGCGGCGGAACAGATCCTCCGCCACCGGCCGCTGGATCCAGCCCTGGACCAGCACCGGCTGCGGGTCGCGCGGCCCGAGGACGATATTATAGCTCTCGCCGCCCGGCGCCTGCACTGTGTTCCAGCCATAGCCGGCGCCGGCGGTCTCGTGGACGATCAGCGCGCCGATCGCCCCGCGCCGCGCCGCTTCCTCATATTTGTAGGTCCAGCGGCCGTAATAGGTCATCGCCTGGCCGCCGAACTTCCCCGCCGCCGGCTCGCCGGGCGCGGCTTCGAAATCGGGATCGTTGACGAGGAACAGCGCGATCTTGCCGTGCAGGTCGACGCCCTTGAAATCGTCCCAGTGCCGCTCGGGCGCGTTGACGCCGTAGCCGACGAAGACGACCGGCGCGTTCTCGATCCGCGCCCGATCCGTCTCGCGCACGGTGCCGAGATAGATGTCGCCGGGGAAATGCAACGGCACCGTCTGGCCGTGAACCGAGAAGGAGGCAGCGCCGCTCTTGTCCAGTTGCGTCCGCACCAGCGGCACGGTCTGGAACCAGCTCCCATTCGGCCCCGCCGGCTCCAAGCCGAGCTGCCGGAACTGCGCGGCCAGCCAGGCGATCGTCTTCGTCTCACCCGGCGTGCCGGGGCCGCGCCCCTCGAACGGGTCCGAGGCGAGCACCTTCACCATCGCCGACATCCGCGCCGGGCTGATCGGTGCCCAGGAGCGCGGATCCGTCGGCTTCACCGGCGGTGCCGCGGCCGCGGCGCAGAGGCTCAGCGTGGCGGCGGCGAGGGAGAGCAGGGCGGCCGGTCGCTTCATCGTTCAACTCCGTTTCCAGGTTGCGCGGGCGGGCGCGTTCGTCGCATCCTCAATGCTCCGTCCGCCGTCGCGTTGCAGGCGGGCGGCCATCGATGGAGGACCGAATTGGAAACCCGGATCGACGAAATCTCGGATGGAATCTACCGTCTTTCCACCTTCGTGCCGCAAGTGGCGCCGCCGGCCGGCTTCACCTTCAACCAGTTCCTGGTGCTGGCGGACGAGCCTTTCCTCTATCATTGCGGCGCGCGCGGCATGTTCCCGCTCGTTTCCGCCGCGGTGGCTCGGGTGATGCCGGTCGAAAAGCTGCGCTGGATCAGCTTCGGCCATGTCGAGTCCGACGAATGCGGCGCGATGAACCTCTGGCTCGCCGCCGCGCCGCAGGCGCAGATCGTCTTCAACCGCCTCGGCTGCGACGTTTCGCTCAACGATCTCGCCGACCGGCCGCCGCGCGTAGTGACGGAGGATGAGGTGCTCGATCTCGGCGGCAAACGCATCCGCATCCTGCCGACGCCGCACGTCCCCCACGGCTGGGAGGCGCAGGCGGCCTTCGAGGAAACCACCCGCACCCTGTTCTGCGGCGACCTCTTCAGCCATGTCGGCGACGAGGGCCCGGTGACGGAGCAGGACATCGTCGACGTCGCCATGGCCGCGGAGGACATGTTCGGCGCCACCAGCCTCGGCCCCCAGACGGGCCCCACGTTGCGCCGCCTCGCGGAGCTGGAGCCGACGACGCTGGCCCTGATGCACGGCGCCTCCTATCGCGGCGATGGGGCGGCCGCCCTGCGCAGCCTCACTAACCGCTACGAAGCGCGCCTCCGCGTGGTCGCCTGAGGCCTCCCCCACTTGCTCCCCGACGAAGGCCGGGGCCCAGATCTGACTCGGCAACTGGACCCCGGCCTTCGCCGGGGAGCAGAAAGGGTGTGGTCGCGGGGTTGAGCCTCGTTTCGCTCAGCGCCCGGGCGGGATGAGGGCGTCGAGGATCGGCTTCGCCCATTGGTCCTTCGTCACGTCGAAGACGATGAAGTCGCTGTCGAACTGCCAATAGGACCAGGGGAAGCCGTCCTTCTCCGCCTCGCGCGCCACGGCGTTGGTGTAGGCGGCGCGCAGCTCGATCGGGGTGCCGCTCTTGTCGTAGGCGCCGAACTCGCCGAGCAGGACCGGGCGGCCGGTGTGCTTCGACCAGGCGGCGACCTTCGCGAAGTCCGCCGCCAGCCGCGCCCGGTCCGCCTCGCTGCCCCAGGTGACGCCGTGGACGTCGGTCAAATGGGCCCAGGAGGCGCCCTGATGGGTGAAGTGGAACGGCTCGTAATAATGATAGGTGACGAGGATGTTGCGGTCGTTTTCCGGCAGCTTCAGCGTCGGCAGCTGGTCGAGGCTGTTCCACTGCGTCGGCCCGATCACCACCGTCCGGTTCGGATTGCTGCGGCGGACGATCGCCAGCATGTCCGCCAGCAAATCGTTCCAATGGTTGGCGTCGAGCTGCGCGTGCGGCTCGTTGAGCAGCTCGAACAGCACGGTCGGCGGGGCGTTGCGATAGCGGGGCGCAACCTGCTTCCAGAAATTGCCGAGCGCGATGCGGCACATCGCGGCGTCGTTCGAGCAGGGCTCGAAATCATGCTCGTCGAGGATGACGGAGAGGCCGGCGGCGGTGGCGTTGTCGACCACCCAATCGAGCCGCTTCAGCCAGGCCGGATCGAGCTCGCCCGACGGCTTCCTGTGCCGGAAGGCCTGCAGGTTGACGCGCAGGAAGTCGAAGCCGCCGTCGTGGATGGTCTTGAAATAGGCCTGCTTGAAGCGGGCGCGGGAAGGATCCGCCCAGATCGGATCGTAGCCGAGCACGTTGACGCCGCGATGCAGCGACGGCGGCTGGGCGAAGGCGGCGTTAGCGCTAACACCGATCAGGGCGGCGAGGAGAAAGGCGAACAGTCTCAGCAGCTTCATGGGGACCCCTCCGGCAGGTGCCTTTTCAGGCAGCAAGATGGCGGCGCCTGTCAAGCCGCCGAGCCGAAAAAGCGAAAGGCCGCCCCCGAAGGAGCGGCCTTTCCATTGTCAGCCGGTCGCGGCCGTAATCGTCAGGCGCGAACCCCCGTGGAGGCCGCGCTCACCCGATCAGCCGCTTTCGGCATATGACAATGAGACATCAGACCACCTCCTTTCGATCGTTGAACCAACAGGAGCGGAGATGGCAGCGACGAGAAGAAATTCAAGAGAGCCAGAGACTTGCAATGCACAGCCTCGCTCCCCGCCGCGGCGACCCCGCTTGACTCTGGTAACGCGTAGGTTACACGTAACCTGTAGGTTACCACGAAAGAGAGTCGCATGAGCTATTCGGGCCGATCCAAGCTTTTCCAGCCGGACGCAGAGAGCATCCAGCGAAGCCGCCGCACGATGATGTGGTTCATTCCCATAATCATCGTTCAGCAGGGCGTGTTCATCTTCAGGTCCGACGCCGACGCATTCGCTCAGTTGTTCGGCACCCTGGCCTGGGGCTCGGTCTCCATCGTGCTCGTCTGGCTCCTGCTCGGTTTGCCGCTTCGCTGGGTTTCGGAGGAAGACCAGGCGATCCTGAACGACGAATGGAATCGGTCGATCAGTGGAGAAGCTGCAAGATGGGGGATTGCCGCGCTGGTCGTCCTTGGTTGCGGCATGATGGTCGCGCGCATCTGGTATCCACTGAACGCTGGACTGGCTGTCTACGGCCTCGTGAACGGCGCGCTCGTGGTCGCCAGCTGCCGCTACGCATGGCTTAACCGGGGCGAGCCGGACGAGGATGAATGAGCGGCTGGTCAATCGGCTGAAGGAGCGGCGGACGGAGCTTGGCATGACCCAGGCTCAGCTTGCGGACCTCTGCCTCGTCTCCCGGAAGACGATCAATACGGTGGAGAATTGCGTGTTCATCCCATCCACCTTGCTCGCCCTCAAGCTCGCACGAGCGCTCGAGGCGACCGTGGAAGAGCTGTTCTGGACAGAAGCCGACTGGTGAAGGTCCGGCAGGAAGGCCGGCCTAGAAATCCACCTTGTCGTAATGCGGCGGCGGGACGATCACCTCCATGCGCTCGGCCAGCAACGGCCGGAAGCTCGGGCGAGACTTCATCACCATGTACCAATCCGCCGTCTGCTTGTGGCCGCGCCAGTCGAGACCGCCGAGATAGTCGGCGACCGAGAGATGGGCGGCGGCGGTCAGATCGGCGAGGCTCAAGGCCGCGCCGGCGAGCCAGCGGCGATGGTCGAGCAGATAGTCGATATAATCGAGATGGGCGTTGGCGGTCCTCATCGCGTCGCGCAGCACGCGCGTGTCGGGGGCGTCGCGGTTGACGAGCCGCTTCAGCATCCTTTCTTCCGTCAACGGCCCGACGACCTGGGTATAGAGGCCCTCGTCGAACCAGGCGACGAGCCGGCGCACCTCGGCGCGGTTCGGAGCGGTGCCGGGGATCATCGGCGCGCGGTCCACCGTCTCCTCGAAATATTCGCAGATCGCGTTCGAATCGATGAGGACGATGCCGCGCGATTCCTCGACCAGAACCGGCGTCTTCCCGGCCGGATTGAGGTCGGCGAACTCGTCCCGCTTCTCCCAGGGCGATTCGCGCACCAGTTCGTGCGCGATTCCTTTCTCGGCGAGCGTCAGCCGGACCTTGCGGGAAAAGGGGCAGAGCGGAAATTGATAGAGCTGCCACATGGCAGCGTCCTTTAGCGACGGCCGAGCCGCCGCGTCCACCGCTGTTCAGCCTATCGGGAAATAGGCGCCGGCTTCAGGGCCGGCCGGCGGGCTCCGGAGGCGCGTCGCCATAGGCCGCGCGGGCGCGCGCGTCGCGTGCCGCAGCCTGGATCTGCCGCCGCGCCTGCGCCAGCGTCTGGAGCAGGATCGGCGCCGCGGCCGCCGCCTCGCGGACGGCGACGCCGAGTCCCGCCGAGGTCGCGGCGATATCCTGGTGCATCCGCGCGCGGGCATAGGGGTCGCGGCGGTCGGCAAGGCTGCCGAGGGAGGTCGGCGCGCCGCGGGCGCGGGCGCTCGGATCGATCGCGTCCACGACCGGGCCGATGTCGACCGACATGATGGCGTCGGTGAGTTGGTCGATCTGCCGCCCGATCTGCTCCGGCGACTCCGGCCTCAGCGGGCCGGCGGCGTGTGGCGGGGGCGGCGCCGCGCGATGCGGCTGGGCGAAAGCGGGAGCAGCGGCGAGAAAGGCGAGAGCGGCAACGCTCGCGGCTAGGAAGGGGTGACGCATGACAGGCCTCCTTCGATACGCAACCTGCGCGAACCGAAAACGCGGAACGGCGCGACTCGGTTGCCCATCTTCCACCATTGGAGGCGTTCGATCAACCACGCTCCGCAATCGCGAGAGCGATAAGCCTTTTATGCGAGGCGCTTAGCGCGCCAGCAGCCACACGAGCGCCGCGCCGCCGGCAACGATCCGGTACCAGGCGAACGGGCCGAAGCCGCGGCGGGAGACGATGCCGACGAACCAGCGCACCACGAACAGCGCCACGACGAAGGCGATGACGAAGCCGAGCGCGATGCCGGGGGCGCCCACGGCGCCGAGGTCGTGCCGGTTCTTGAACAGCTCGAGGCTGGTGGCGCCGAGCATGGTCGGGATGGCGAGGAAGAAGCTGAACTCGGCCGCCGTCCGCCGCTCCACCCCCAAGGCCAGCGCGCCGAGGATGGTCGCGCCCGAGCGGCTGACGCCCGGGATCATCGCCAGGCACTGGAAGCAGCCGATCGCGACCGCCTTGCCGAGCCCGATCTCGGCGACGCCGCGCTCCGTGCCCGGAGGCGCCATCTTCTCGATCCCGAAGATCGCGAAACCGCCGACGATGAGGGCGACGGCGACGATGATCGGCTGGCCGAGCATCGCCTCCACTTGCTTGTGGAACAGGAAGCCGATCACTGCTGCGGGTAGGAAGGCTACGAGCACGTTGCGCGCGAAGCGCCAGGATTCCGCGTCCCGACGGAGAAGCCCCATGATCACGGTGAGGAAGGTGCGCCAGTAGAGCACGATGATGGCGAGGATCGCGCCGAACTGGATGACGATGTTGAACACCTTCCAGTGGTTCTCGTCATAGCCGAGCAGCGCGCCGGCAAGGATCAGATGCCCGGTCGACGAAACCGGAAGGAATTCGGTCACGCCCTCGACGATGCCGAGCAGGATGATGGTGAGGATCGTACCCATGAAGCTCCCGTATGTGCCCCGCCCGCGCGGGAGGAATGAAGGTCAGTAAGGAGATTTGGCGGCGAAGCGGCCGTGGCGGCGATATTGGGTCAGCCAGCCGTCCGCGACTGCGATCAAGGGCGTCTTCGGAATGCCGAACGCCTCCAGCCCCTTCGCACCCGGCGAGACGACGCTGTCATGGCCGAGCATCAGCCATTGGTCGTAGGTGATCGGCGCGCCGGGCAGCCAGCCGGTCAGCTGGGCGACGAGCTTCGAGGCGAAATCCGGAATGTCGACGATCGGCCGGTTCCGCTCCGTCGCTTCGCAGACGAACTGCATCAGCTCGTGCATATTCATCACCTGCGGCCCGCCGAGCTCATAAAGGCGGCCGCCATGCGTGCCCGGGTCGAGCACGGCCGCCGTGACGGCGCGGGCCACGTCCTGCGCGTAGACGGGCTGCATCCGCGCCTTCGGCCGCACCGCCGGCAGCACCGGCAGCAGCCGCGCGAGGCCGGCGAAGCGGTTCAGGAAATTGTCCTCGCGCCCGAAGACGATCGAGGGTCGCAGGATTGTCGCGCCCGCAAAGGCGGCCCGCACCGCCTGCTCGCCTTCGCCCTTGGTCCGGCCGTAGGCGGAGAGGCTGTCGGGATCGGCGCCGATCGCGGAGATATGGACGAGCGCGGAAGCGCCCTCGGCCGCCGCGGCCTCGGCGACGTTGCGGGCGCCGTCGACATGGACGCCGTGGAAGGGGCCGCGCAGCAGGCCGACGAGGTTCACCACCGCGTCCGCTTCCTTGACGGCTTCGCGCACCTGGCCCGGATTGCGGATGTCGGCGGCGACGAACTGCCATTGACCGACATGGGCGAGCGGGCGCAGGAAATAGGCGCCGCCGGGATCGCGCTGGGCGATGCGGACGCGCGCGCCGGTGCGGAACAGGGCCTGGGCGACATAGCGGCCGAGGAAGCCGCCGCCGCCGAACAGGGTGACCAAGCGGTCCATGAAAACGTCCTTGGAATTGCCTCGAAGCTGCGGCGCCCCATGCCTCTCCGCGCCCGCGTTGACAAGCGCGGCGAGCGCCCCTAACTCGCCCCGCCTACCCCCTATCGTGCCCAGGTGGCGGAATTGGTAGACGCACCAGCTTCAGGTGCTGGCGCTCGCAAGGGCGTGGAGGTTCGAGTCCTCTCCTGGGCACCATTTTCCTATTCGCGGGCGTAGCGCGGCGCTTATCCTGGCGGCCCGCATCCGGAGCCTTGCCTGACGAGCACCAACTAACGGCCAACGTCAAGCAATGGCTCGTTGGCTATTTGATCTTCGGCCACCCCATGCTCATGGGCTATACCTAGCTCGGGAACGAACCAGTGGCATGTCCGCACTGGGTGAAAAGCAGACGTCGTAATCACGGCTCACCATATTGGCTCCCGATGATCTGCAAGGCACGGTCACGCGGCGTATTTGACGGCACGCAAATCGCGACGGAGCCTTTGAAGTGAGTGTCCTCGACGGGCCTGATGTGATGCGAAGCCGCAGCCAATTTCGTTTGGTCGTATTCGGCGCGGATCCGCCAATCCGCGCTCCGCGCCTGCGAGATCAAGGAGCGGATGGCGAATGTCGCTGCCGGCGAGATCGTGGATTGGCCTTCCAGCGCCCGAAGCTGAGCCCATAGCTCCTGTTCACGTCCTTCGATCTGACCGATGACCTCCAGCGACGCGTAAAGATCGGCATAGTCGCTCTGGTCCTGAGGCGCGAACAATGCTGTGCGGCCCGCTTGCGATGCAGAATTCCAGACGGAAGTCTCAATCGTCCAGACCTGTGGCCGGGCAATCCAGAGCAGCGGCGGTGCATGGCCCACGGTGGCCGCTGCGACGAACCGGTCGAGTTCAGTAAGCCGCCGCGCGATGCATCCTTCCGTTGCGGCGCGCTTTTGGAGATCGCCGAGAACGCCAGCAATCTCCAGATCGATTGCGTCCCTAGCCTCGTGAGCAACCCGGCGTTCGTGGACCGTCTGGACGATTTGCTCCAGGCCCAGCGCAATCAGCACGCCGATCGTGATGACTCCGACTTCGCCGATGAACGCACGCCACCCGTGCAGCGGCTTCGGCAAGTGGAAATGCATGCGACTGATCCCCCAATCGCCTAGGTTAGCAGAAGCGGTTATGTCCGCAACGGGTCGGAAGCGGACGTAGAAGCCAACTGGTCGGGATCGGCGGCTTTCCGCTTCCGGGGTGCAAGCGAGCGGTCCGCTTCTACCAGATCCTGCCGCCACGCCGCACGAACAACCCATTTGACGCAGGGAGCGGAGCCGCTCGAAAATAATCACTGCCGGCGCCTGATCGTCCAAGCGCTGTCTGCGGGACAGGCGGCACGATCATGCAGCGGCGCTACTTTTCGCCTTCGCCGGAGCCTTCCGCCTCGCCTTCCTGCGCATCGAGCAGATAAGGCTCCACCTCGCCCTTCAGCTTGATCGTGAGCGGCCGTCCGTGCCGGTCCATGGTCTTGCCCGCCTGCACCCGGATCCAGCCTTCCGAGATGGAATACTCCTCGACGTCGCGGCGTTCGCGGCCCTTGAAGCGGATGCCGATGCCGCGGCGCAGGAGCTCGGCCTCGAAATACGGGCTGCGGGGGTCGAGGGACAGGCGGTCGGGAAGCGTATCGGCCATTCTTCAGCTCTCGGATCGATTGACCGCGCCTCTCTAACGCCTTCGCGGCACAGGTCCACTCCCGGCGGAACCGGCGCGGCGCCCTATCGTTGCTTTGCCGATATCTTCAGGAGGTCCCAATCCATGTCGAGCATTCCCAATTCCGCCATGCCCCATGCCCAGGCGCACGACGAGCAGGAGGAGAGCGGCAGCTTCGCCGGTGGGTTGCGCGACCTCGTCCGCGACAATCCGAAGACCGCCATCGCCGCCGGTGCGGCGGTGCTCGCCGGCGCGGTGGCGGCGGCGGCGATCCCGCTGGTCAAGGGCGCGCGGGCCAAGTCGGGCAGCTCGCGGTCGAGCGGCAGCCGGTCGAAGTCAGGCGCCGGCAAGGAGAGCGGCTGAGCCTCTGTTTTTCCGTCATCCCGGACTTGATCCGGGATCCATGAACACGGCCTCTCTGCGGATTATCGTACGCCGTGTTCATGGGTTGCGGATCAAGTCCGCAATGACGAATGGCACGCGCTAAAGCTTTCGTAAGGCTCCAGCGGCTATTCCGCTCCGGTCACAGGAGGGGTTTGCCGTGCACAGCCTTCGATCCTCGCTCCGCGCCCGCGAAGAAGGGGCGCCCGCTCGCCCGCTCTCGCTCGAGGAGCGCCGCCGCGAGGCGCCCGTCGCCCAGACGCCAGAGCTTCCGAAGGGGGAACGCCGCACCGGCGCCCAGCGCCGCGCGGAGCGGCACCGCGGCGTCGTCGAACGCGCCGCCATCCTCTATCGCGGCAAGCGGGCGATGGTCGCGGTCGGCAACGTTTCCAAGGGCGGCGTCACCATCGAGACGGCGCTGACTCCGGAGATCGGCGAGACGCTGCTGCTGGAGCTTCCCGGCAAGACGCCCGCCGAAGCGCGCGTGCGCTGGGTGAAGCCGGGCCGGGTGGGGCTGGCGCTGGCCGGCTGATCGCCGCGAAACCGGAGGCGCTTTCCTCCGTTATCCTCTCGAAACGAGAGGAGTCGCGAATGCCGGTTTCCAACACCTCGATCGTCGAGCGGATCGCGCGCGTCATCGCCGGCCGCGTCGTCAGCATCAACGCGGAAGGGGACGACCCCTCGGCGGGCGACCAGGTCGACTCGATCTGGCGCGATTTCAGGGACGATGCATGCGCCATCCTCCGCACCCTGCGCGAACCCGATCGCGCGATGGCCCAAGCGGGCGATCCGGCGATGTGGGAGCGGATGGTGCTCGCCGCGCTCCAGGAGGAAGGCGCCTCGGCCTGACTTCCTCGTCACGCCGGACTTGATCCGGCATCCATGAACACGGAAGCAGCAACTTACCGAGGCAGCGTTCATGGGCCCCGGATCAAGTCCGGGGGGTATAGTGATAAGGGGTGGAATTGTCGCGTTTGACCACAGCGCGAGCTGCCGGCCGGTGCGTCGCCCTGCCCCCGGAAAAGGGCGGTTGCTGCGCTGCCTATTTCAATGATGCGGCGACGTACAGGCGATCCAGCACGTCGCGGGTTTGTTCGCCTAGCTGTCGCATCGCCAGCAGAAGCTGTGGCACCGCCCGCCTATCGACAGCGTTGTCTAGCGCGGCTTTCACGCTATTGATCGCGTGTGATAGCTTCGTAATAGCCTGAAGATCGGCCCCAGTTTTGAGAACGACCCGAAGATCAACCAGCATCCATTGAAGCTTAGTAACGGCATCTAGGCAATCTTGGCGGAGAACCGGGGCATCCTTAGAATCGTTAGCCAATGCATCATTGAGACGACGCACCTTTTGGGATAGCTGGATTATCTGATCATTGAGATCATTCGTCGTGTGACTAAGATGTTCGCTCCTTGCCTTGTCCACTTCGAAATGCCGATTAATAGCAGGGGAAACGAAATAGACACCGACTCCCGCCGCAACACTTGCCACGATCGTTAGCCAAACAGGCATCTTGTCCGCAAACAACCATGGGCACTTTGATTGCCACCAAGCTCCGAACCTACCGAGCATCAAGTTGTGCCCTGTGGTTAGCGACCTGAACGCGCTCACTGAGGCTGAGGGTCATCGCATTCGTCGCAGGGCGCCCGAGTTGGCGCTGTACCTCCCGCCAGTTCGTCGGCCTCATCGAATTGATATAATCGTCCAATTCCGCTTCACGCGGAGCCTTTCCAGCGCCGGCCATAGCATTTTTGACAGTATCAGTCGCCTCTTGCTTCGTCTGATCGAAATTTTGGGCGGGGTCGGCAGTTGCGACCATTAGACCGGCCGAGGCCAAAATGGACAGCGACCCAAGCGCAGCGATGATTGAAAACCGACCCGGTGAGTTAAAGTTCTGGGCAAATTCCTCAACAAGCGCTTCGTCATAATAGTGGTCAATAGCCTGTTGAAGGTCCATCCCTTGGAATGACTCGATTTCACCGATACTGTAGGCGAATACCGAGGCAACCACGTACTTAATTAACCGGGCGGCAGCATATGGTTGCAACGGGTCTTTACCGCGATAGTCGTCACCAAACACGTCAAGCTTGGAGTGCTCTCCCCAAACGTAGCTCGGATAAACCCGTGAAAAAATCTCTTCATAATATTCAGGGTCAAGCTTTGTGATCGCGTGCTTATTCTGGAGCCTTCGTGAAACCCGAGCCGGAAAGTCGCGGCGTGCAAGGGCCGTGTTCAGCCACCGCACCTTCCTCGCGGGCACGATTTCCCCCTGCAATAGCGCGATCGGCGTATCGTCTGTCTTTCGCCAAGGGTGCGTTATCTCACCGATTAGAAACGGATCGAAGTGTCCGTACGGAGGCGACATCACCAAATCGCCGGCCTTCGCATCAACGAAGAGGCGGATGACGTTGCCTAACTCGGCGGCAAACGATTTCGCTTCGGTGCTCCCGGTCTGATACGGATACGGGTTGTAAGCGGAGGGGCGGCGAGAGGGCGGCGTATTCGTCGCACCCCGCACGTAGCGTCCTATCGCGTCCGACATGTGCAAATGCCGGCGGATCAACTCTTCCGACTCAAAAACGCGATCGTTCGCATCGAAGCCGGGCAGGCTCAGGAAAACGGAGCGAGTGTCACGGAATAGCTCAAAGAACCGACGCCCGGTGCCGGCATAGATCAACCAGACCGAAACATCATTACGAATCAAACGAATGCGCGATAATTCCACGAAGCCCCCCTGTCATAAGGCAGCCGAGCCTAACGTGTGTTTACGTGCAACGCTAGCGGGCGGTGGGCGCGTCTACAGCCGCTTTGATATGCAATCCCGTCCCCCGACCTGATTTGGTTGTCCGCGAAGCGGCTCATGCCACAGGCGACGCCTAAAGCTCGGCTGGTGACATAATGCCGTAGCGGCTGGGGCGACAGCGCTCTTAGGGCATGCGAAGCGCCCGGCGCTACAGGACCGTCAAACTACGACTTCGATACTCTTCCTGCTCACCCGCCCTCAAACGCTCGCCTTTTAATCAACAGGCCGCATGTTACAGTGGCGTCGGGAGGAAGCGTCATGCTCTTATCTGCCGCGCTTGGTATCAATCTTAGCCAACCCCTGCTCGATTTCGTCGATATCGACATGGAGCTCGATTTCCCGCTCTACATTGACCCGCTGGGGTTCGTGGACCCAAAGGACCGCTTCGCGGCTGAGTGTCAGGAGGATATCCGCGATTTCTTTGGGGCCGTTCTTCAGGCCATCATCGATGGCGACTTAGGGAAAGGGGGAGCGCTACTAGCTGCTCTCCAAGAGCCGAATGAAACCCATCTAGGAGTTTCACAAGGCGAGCCGAGAGGGCGGGGGATCGGTGCGAAACAGGCGCAACAAATTCTCGATAACTTGAGGGCAAGCCCGGCTGCTCGGACAGGGCTTCTACAAGACCTAACCGACTGCGCCTTGTTCATAGACAACGTTGGCGCGGACAAGGTTTCAGATATAACCACTAACATCATCCGCCGTCATCTGATCGAATACACACAGCAGCAATTTGAACACCTCCGTGTCCCTATAGACACTATATTGCCAACGGGCCGCCTATGGGCTCGCGGCGAGGCTAGGTGGGACAACACACAGTTTGATCGTGTGCCAGTAGTAGAAGGGCGGAGAGTGCTGCTAGTTCCGAAGCGGTATGTCCGCTGGCGCGGCGGGATGCAACAACTTGCATCGCAATACTATAATCACTTCGTAACTAATTTTGTGAAGGAAGAGCAGCTACAGATAAACGGTCATCTCGTTAGAGTCGTAAAAACGAAAAAAGGGGAAAAGCGTGAGGTATTCAAATATGATATCCACAAAGACATGCCCCTTACAAAGGAAAATTTAGCGCGGTTTTCCGTTGAAAACCCCCAAGTCTATCATGCTTTCAAGGGGACGCTGGTCCGACGCGGCTCCATCGGGCTGCGAAAGTTGCTGGAGGTCGATGGCGAGCCATTTGAAGGGCGAGCCTTCGACGCTGAAGTGACACAGGTGTTACGGGACATTCCTTCCGGCAGGCCAAGCGCTACTGCGTACCACCATATCGTCGCCGGTCTGATTACCTACATTTTCTATCCAAATCTCATTACTCCAACGCTAGAGTTAGAAATCAATCAAGGTAGAAAGAGAATCGATATTGCATACGCGAATGCGGCGAGTCAGGGACTTTTTCGTGAGATACGCGAAGACCCGTTCCTGCTTGCGCGTGAGATCATGGTTGAGTGCAAAAACTACACGGAAGATTTGGAGAATCAGGAAATTGATCAGATGATTGGACGTTTCGACCCGCGCCGGGGTCGATTTGGAATTATCGCATGTCGAGCCGTACAGGACGAAGCACGCCTCTTAGAGAGGTGTCGAGACATGTTTCGGGCACAGCAAGGCGCGGCCATTGTGTTAACAGATGACGACTTTACGGGGTTACTCGCTGTTCCGGAGATAGATCGGGGGAATGCGGTCGAAACCCTTTGCCGCCGTAAGTTTCGTGCTTTGCTCCAATAACTCAGTTTGTCGAGCGCGAATTCGGCGATCAGAGCGGCGTCAAATAGCCTCCCCAAGAGGACTCTCGGTACGTAACCGGCCTCGCCTCCGCGAGCCTGCGCCTTAGATTTGATGGGTCGAGGCTGAGTATGCGCGCGGCTCCCCTGAGGCCGTTTTTTTCGACCGCTCGGCACAGGGCCGCAATACCGGCTGCCTTGGCGGCGCGTTGAATCGCTGCGGTCTTAGATAAGCTGGCCAATGCCGAGTTTCCGATGAGCGCGGCGAGGACACTGCTCTCTCCCGACAAAGCCTTTCTCAATTTGGCCCGCGATATTCCCAGCGCTTCAGCGACAGTCGCCGGCCGAAGGGTCTGGACAGTCTCCCTCAGCTCGGTAGCCAACCCATTAAGGGAGGAGGTCGAACTTCCGTAATCGGGCGTCGCGCTCCGGTCTAAACCGATAAAGAACTGCTCCTCCCATCGGTTCGCTTCCTTGCCGATATGCCGAATTCCGGTAGCGAGAACATGCCGGCGGCGTGTCGAGCCGCGATCAGCAAAATCCGCGTTCAGGAATTTGGATTCAGAGCGAAGATGATATTGCGCCAGTGCATGGCGATAGGATTTGAGGCCAGCCGGTAAAAGCGGCTCGGCGGTCTCGCGGTCAAAGGCGGCGGCCGATGCCTTGGAATGGTCGGTGTCAAATGGAGCTATCGGCTTCGGGAGCCGGACGGCGGGCTTTCGGCCACGCCTCTTGCCGCCGATCAGCTCCACAGGCTCACACGGATTTGCGGTGAAGGATAGGAGGAAGCCAAACGGCTTCACCTGTTCCCGGTAGCTCCGTCCCGCATTGTAGTGCCTGAACCATCGCAATAGCTCGGGGGTGGTCGCCGCGTAGCGACTGACGGCGGGGGCATCCAGCGCAGGATGATAGCCTAGGTCGACCCGATCCGGGGTGCCGGCCAGCGCGGCGCTCACAATCTGCCACCATAGATCATGGTGCCACAGCTCGAGCTTCAATGGCCCTAAGTTCACTTGGGGAGGCGGAATGTCGGCAGCCGGATCGTCTTTTCCGTAAGGCGCTCGCAAATGGCCCAACCCGTGAGCGGAAGCCTTCCGAATTACAGGTTTGCCGGTTTCGTCGATATTGAACAGGCAATACCGTTTTGCGGATATGGCCCAGCAATAGAGTGGAGCAAATTCGCTCCCGCCAATTCGGAAATTCTCATCCTCGATTTTTAGAATTGAGCCTGAAAAAGAATACGGGTTTAGCGCCCCGAACCAATCGACAATTGCCCGCACACGGTCGCGGAATTGCTCCTCGGACATTGCGGCCGGTTTGGCGATTGCCATGCTGTCGGTATCGCAAAACGACCACCCCAATTCCGCGTCCGTCACCAATCGCTCGGTAACCGCCAGCATCAGCCTCGCCGCTCCGGCAATCAAAGACGCCACCAAGGGGTGAAAGAATGGCCCCGGCTCCTCAACCCGTTCGGACTGGAAGCTGAAAGGATCGTCGGTCCCGCTGTGCACCGTGAGGGAAATCGGCTCCGCCCGATCGGCGACATTGATTTCGGCGAAAACGCCATAGCTTGTCGAATTGGCCGCAATTTTGATAGCGTTCTGCTCTATCTCCAACGCCTCCCGCTCATTTGAATTGGCATTGTCGCGGCGGCCTTTGACGGATTGCCGAAGCTCGATCAGCCTGCGGTAAAAATCGTCCTCAATAGGATCGACCACATATTCCGCTTTGCCGCTGATATTGATCGGCCGCAGCCCCGATTGAACCGGCCCCGGCGCGAAGGCCATTGCTTCGACTACTTGCACCGGCTTCCCCGTGAGCAGCTTCGCGGCGATGCAATCTGCCAGCGTGAACCATAGCGGCTGCTCGGACGTGAGCGGATTGAGGCCAATCGTCGGCTGCGCTTCCCCGTTGTAGCTGGCGCGTATCGGGAAAATGTCGGCATTGGGGAGCACCCGGACCAGCACCGCCAGCCCCTGCCACACCGGCTTTTCCCTCAAGTCAGTTGCATCGATGCTCGCCAGCAACTCGCGAGTTTCGGCGGTTGCATCTCGCCACGTCATCCCCTCTGCAATGACGAAGCGCCACAGGCCCATGAGGGTGCAAACGGTTGGGTACATGGACAGGAAATCGCAGAGCATGACGTGTCGCAGCTCGCGCCTGATTCGCACCTCTGAGCGCCCGCCGAAATAGCTTCCCATGATGTTGGCGAGGATCTGTCGCGGGAAATCCGGCTGGATCTTCTGCCACGGCCGGATGCCCATATCGCGGAAATTGCCCTTGCCGATGCTGGCTTCGCTGAAAACCTTTTCGGGGGGAGTGCTCGTTATCCCGAAGGCGGCATACCGGTGGACAAGCTCCGCATAGCACTCCCACGTTGTCTGCACGTCGCCCATCGCATAGCGGACCATCGCGCTCGTTATCGGCCCTTCAAACTCCTCAAATTTGAGCTTGGGATTGGGAACGCTTAGGTGTTTGGCTAGGCCCGCGAGCGAGAATGATCGGGCGAAGATGGAGCCCGCCAGCGTCTTCACATCGACAAAATGACCGGCCCGAAAGGGCGATTTATCGCCGCGCCGCCTTTGGCTACGCGCGTCCCGCTGCTTCGGAAGCCCCGCGAACCGAATGAATGCGGAGCGCTGCGAAATGTGCCTCACTCGCACATGCGGTTGATATGGGTTTTCAGACAGCGCGAAGCTGAAGCCTCCGCGCATTTCATTGCGAGCGGAGCTATGGCGTATAGCTATCCGCGAAATGTCGAACGGAAGATTGAAGCCGACGATGGTAGCCCGGCAGGCGTAGCCGATGGCGTAGAAGATCGTCTCCGCAAATTCGTCCCGAGTTAGCAGCGTCAACTCAGCCGTTTTCGTGTAGGAGCGGAGCACTTCAAGCTCGGCGGCTGAGACGGTCGAGGGCTCATAGAAAATGCCGCTGCCGTGCAACTCTCCCGCCCGCCGTACCTGATAGGTGCCGAAGCGCAGCGCCTGGCCCGCGTCGGTCCTCGTCTCTGTGTCGAAAACGAGCGTCCATGGCGAGGCCGGCACCTCTGAGCGTTTCCGCTTGGGCGCCGATGTTTGCGGCTCTTTCAGCTCCACAAAGCGGGGGCCGGCGAAAGCGCGAAGCGCTATCGGCAAGCGGTCGGATATTTCGGGCAGGGCTTCGGCGTTCATGCCTGCCTCGCCCCAGCTGGGGACTTCGCTCGCTCGATAAGGGCGGTTCCAAATTCTGTCAGCTTCTCAACAATCAGCCGGAGCAGGTCGGCTAAGCCGAGCAGGAAATGGCCGATACAATCCAGCATCGGCTCGGCGGCTGCATCGAACGGCGGATGGCCCTTTTGATCGTCTGTCACCTTGCGGTGGCAGTTGCTGCAAATGATCACCATCGCTTCATCGCGCTTATGATCGGCGACATGATGGAGATCGAAGCATCGCCAATCTGTTTCGCCGCACGTGCCGCACCGCGGCTCATTGGTGCCGAGCTTTTCGAGGCGCGCCTGTTTGCGAGCCTCCGCCGCAAGGGGATTACTCATCACAACTCCTGTCACTGAATGAGCCGGTAGACCTGTTCGAATCCTTCGCCTCCGGCGGCGGCGAGGCGGTAGAGACTGTTCGGGTCGGTTTCTAAAGGATGCGATTTGCCCGCTGCGTCCTTGACGCTGCGCCCCTTGAACGGCTCCAGTTCCGCAATGTCATTGGTTTCGAGAAAGCGCCGCACGGCCGCGAGATGACTACCGACCACTGAGGCCTGATCGAAGCCGCTAATCCTCAGCATCTTCGACTGACCGGCCGTGAGCACCCGCATGTGGCGCAATCGTTGGTCTGTGATTTGCCAGCGGCGGCCGCGCCGCTCGGCAAGCGCATTCTCCCGAAGGAACCGGCGCAACCGCTCCGGCGACACACCCGCTTCCTTCGCAGCGTCGCCTTGTTTGCCGGTGCGGCGGAGTGCCTTCAGCGCGGCCTCTAACCGGTCCTCACCCTTGATCGGCTTGCGGGTGCGGATCGGCGCTTCGCCGGCTCTGGCGTGACCGCGCGCTTGAGACCGGCTGAGGCCCTTCGCCGCAGCCCGCGCCAAGCGCCGCTCATACTCAGCCTTATAGTCGCGCCGGCGCGCCATGCTTCCCGCCCGCTCTATTCCCCGACGCGGCGGACAGCCGCGCCTCCTCACGCAATGGAAGCTCATCGGGGAGGCAGGAGTCGAATCGTCAAAACATCAAAAGTCGGGCGAATTCCGCCGGTCTAATTAGATTTCCAAAAGGCTTTCAAATGGCGGATTAGCGTCTGCTGATCGGGCCGGTGTTCCGTAAAATTATCGGGGAATTGGCCTTTTCCAATTTTCCGGATTTCGCTGGCTTGCGACTTCCAAGGCATTTCCGGCGTGATACGCCCGGACTTCACAAGCGCCGCCGCGATTTCCAACACCCGCTCCCGATTGGAGGGTCGGCCAATCGTAGGTTTGGCGACCGCACCGCCTGGAATGATGCGGACTTTGGAATATCGCGCATTGCCGTCGCTGAATTCGGATTTTCGCCATTTGGCGAATTGCTTCTGGATTAGGAATTGCGGGACGGGCTCCGGCTCCGTCGCTTTCGGCCGATCAGCGGGAAATCCGAAGGCGAGCCATTCACCCCGTTCCAATGCCGCAATTAATTGGTCCACCCGGCTTTCGCGGGCTTCCACGGTTGCGGACCAAAGGGACATGCCAGTCGCTATCGTGTCGATTAACGAGATTACATTCTGAGCCCCGGCAAGCCTGAATTTCTGTTTTTGAGCTTCAAAAAGCTGGCGCTGCTCTGCGGTCTTTTCGGCCAATTTGGATTGATCGACGCGCGGCGAAAATAGCTCCAAAGCCTCCTCTAATTCGAACCCTTCTCGCCACGCGGTTAGCCTTACATCTGCCGTTTTCCGATTAACCATCATTCTCGCCTAATTACCCGAAATCACTGCGGAAAATGCTTGTTTCGTGCTATGTAATTTCCTCGAAATTGGCCGCGCGAGGAACCACTAATCATGCTGCTCGATCCCCAATTCGCCCATGCCGAGATTGAGGCTCAACCGCAATGCTCCGCCCTCGACGCAAGCGCTCCCGATGAATGGACGGAGCGAAGCGATTTCTGGTTAGAGGATACCGCGCGGCAGGCAAAACCGCGCCGCAAGCGGGAACGCAATCCCAACCCACTAATCCTTTGCGGACATGGGGTGTCGCTTCGGGTGGAGCACGGCGCATTGGTCATCCGGGACGGCTTCACTCATTACCCGCAAGAGCAGGCCCGGTTTCGGTTCTTCCCCCGTGATTTGGAGCTACCAACCCGCATCCTGTTGCTTGACGGGAGCGGCACCCTCTCTTTCGACGTGCTTAGCTGGCTAGCAGAGCAAGGGGTGGCCCTCGCGAGGGTGAGCTGGACCGGCGAGGTCGCGACCGTGGCGAGTGGCACCGGCTATGCGCCGGATCGTGAAAAGCTCCGCTGGCAGCATGAAACCCGTGCCGACGAAACCAAGCGGCTCGCATTCGCCGCCGATATTATCCGGCAGAAATTGGCAATAACCATCGCAACGTTGGAACACTATGTGCCCGCCTCTGGCGCCCGCGAAGTAGCCATCGCTAAAGCGAGCGCCGGCATCGATCGGCTCGGCCGTGAACGGTTCAGCGACATGAACGGGGTGTTCGCCATTGAGGGCGAATGTGCGTCCGCCTATTTCGCCGCTTGGCATGGCCTTCCGCTATCATGGAAGGGCGTAGCGAGACGGCCGGTCCCCGACGATTGGCATCGCTACAGCGGGCGCAGCTCTCTGGCGACGGGAGTCAAGGCTGAGAACCGGAACGCCTCTCACCCGCTCAACGCGATGCTGAATTACGGCTATGCGGTGAAGCTCGCCGAAATGAAGATACAGGCGATTGCCGACGGCTATGATCCAAGCTTCGGGATCATGCACAACGGCAAGCGCGGAAACCCGGCTTTCGTCCTCGACCTGATCGAGCCGGAGCGCCCCCGAGTAGATGCCGCCACTCTCGCGTTCGTCCAGAGCCGAACTTTCGCCGCTGCGGACTTCGTAGTCAGCCCGAACGGATCGTGTCGGCTGTCGCCGCAGCTAGCCCGAGCCGTTGCGGCGCTGGCCGCTTAGACAAAGCGGACGGGCTAGAGCTGTGATTTGCGTTGCTCAAAGGCCGCCGTTTCTTTTGCCACAGCATCAATCAACTGCGCAGCGTTGCGCCGATAGCGAGCCATAGCGCTGGCGACACCCGAGCCAATCGAGCGCGGGTTTTGATTGGCAAAGCTGTTCCGCCCCGGCCCCGTCCGCTTCGTGCCGCGCGGTTGCATCGCGAAGTCGCGCCGCCAGATCAGCGACCGCATCATGGTTCGCTTTGGTGGGCACTGCGTGCGGCTTCGTCCTCTATGGAGCATGGGCGGCACTTCACCTCTGGACACATTAGCCCGGCTACCCTGCCGCTCGCTTCCTTCCGGCAGAGCCCGGCGCGGAGCTGAGTGGAAGGACACAGGGGCTCCGGTCCCCCCTACTAGGTTGGAGCTGCCTCGGCACCATTTCGCCGCAGACCCAATTTCCAATTTCTGCGAGCCGAATGCGCATGATACGACGGCCTGCCACTGCGACCGGAGGAGAGTCCATTATGGATAATTGGGCCGATGCAGCGCACAACTATACACCGCTTTCGCCAGCATCCGGTACCGAGGGGAATAACCCTCCTAGCTATGGCCAGCTACTCGAATGGCTTGCGCACACCGACTCAAGGGCTCTAGCATTAGATTTTTGGGCGCGCGGCAACTACGTCAAGTATTTAGCCGCATCGAGGCAAATGCAAGACCCAGTTGTTATAGTGCCATTTGACTACATTGATGAGCTTCGCGTATATTTCCGAAGGATGGTGTTGATGGGCCTACCTGCCCATTATGTATATACTGGAGAATTGTCGCCGCAAGAAAAGGTATCTTTTACCGTCCCTGGAGAGGACGATTTTGTTTTTGACGGTGGCGCAGGCTTCCTTGTAATTATGTCCGAACCATTTAGAATCCGTGGACGTAAATGGCTTTACGCCTTGGGTAAATCTAGAATAATGCCTGAGGTATTCGCGGAATGGTTGCTTGAAGAAGCGGCAGTCGAGTTTGCCTCTGGCCGCGCTTTCCTCTCGCCTGCTGAGCTAATCGGTATACCGAAGCCTCTGCTGGCGGAGGGCTTAGATGTAGCGGCAGAGGTTCAAGACTCCATTGTTATCTCCTCGAAACTCTCTGCTGCAGAATTTATCTTTAATCTGGAGCTGCCTTATATCGATGACATGCCGCATGATACATTTACTAAGATCATCGGCGATCACGATGACCGGCTTTTCCGGTTTCGCCGAGCAATAAGAAAACTTGTAGCCGGAGTTGTGCCCGGAGAGCTAGATGACACGTTAGAAGAATTAAAAGACGAGATTGCTCAGTTGCGCTTATCTGATTCCGGCCTACGATTCCGACAGACAATATCTCGCTTCGGCGGCTCTCTGACTACCGTGGCGGCAGCAGGATCAGCGTTTGGTGCATCTCTCGGAAGGGGGCTGAATAGTCTCGATACGGCCGGTCCCGTAGTCGCTGGTGCGGCCACGGCTGGGGCCGTTACTGCTTTGGTGGATATCTGGAAGCAAACAGTTGAACGGCGAGCAAAGCGAAGGGAAAACAAGTTTTCTATCTTCTGGGACCTCGGAGTCAAAAGTCCCTCACAACTAAGGCGACGTAAGAGCCTATCAAAATTCAAGGCTTTGAAAAGTAGCACACCGGTGTTGATAAAGGAGGCTCAGGATTGCCATTGGATGTGCGAATCTGCTCCTAACCTCCGTTTGGTATTCCAAGCCCGCAGCTCCTGAGGCCGATTGATAGGATGTACCCACCGGGGCGTAAACTGTGGTCATCCACGTGCAATTCCCACCGGTTCCCTATACCCCCCGGATCAAGTCCGGGGCGACGGTTCGGTGAAAGAGCCCTACGTCCCCTCCGCCTTGCGGTCGGCGAGCGGATTGTCCGGTCCGAAGATGATGTCGCTCATCGCGTGGATGTCGCCTGACGCGGTCTGGCTGTCGAGGCGCTCGCGGTCGCGCTCGCGATAGATCCGTTCCACCCGGTCCACCTCCTCCGCATCGACGCAGAACAAGGCGAGGGCTTCGCGGCCCATCGTTACCGCCGATTCGAAGACCTCCCGGATCGTGGATTTGAGGTCGAGCGGCGCCAGCTCCATCAAATGGATGCGATCGTAGGCGCGCACGAACACCGCCGCCTGCGGGAAAGCGGCGAGGACCGGCTCCAGCCGATGCCGCGGGATCGCTGTATCGGTGCAGAAGAGCAGAGCCTTGACCTCGGCCGCGCCGGCGAGGCGGAGCAGGTCGAGCCTGGTGCCGTCGCCATAATAGACCTTCTGGCCGAAGCTGCCGACCAGCTCGATCTGCGCCGGCTTGGAATCGATGAGGGTGAGCGTGATCCCCTTCGCCATCAGCATCTGCGCGACGGTCTGGCCGAAGCGGCCGTAGCCGATGACGATCGCGCTGGAGGGCGGCGAGTCTTCCGGCCCCTCCAGGCCCGCCCCATCCCTCCGGCTGGCGCGGCGGTCGATCCAGTCGTTGACCATCATCAGGAAGGGCGTCGTCGCCATCGACAAAGTAACGATGGCGCTGAACAGGCTCGCCGCCGCCGGCGCGACCAGCAAAGCGTTTTGCGCCGCGGCGAACAGGACGAAGGCGAATTCGCCGCCCTGGCTCAGCAGCAGACCGAGCTTCAGCGCGCGGCGCGTCTCCATCCGCATCGCCTTGCCGATGCCGAACAGGACCAGGGCCTTCACGGCCACCAATGCCAGCGCCATGCCGATGACGAAGAGCGGCCGGGCCCAGATGGCGTGGAGGTCGAGCATCATGCCGATGCCGACGAAGAACAGGCCGAGCAGGGTCGAGCGGAACGGATCGATGTCCGCCTCCAGCTCGTGCCGGTAAGGGGAATCGGCGAGCATCACCCCGGCCACGAAGGCGCCGAGAGCGGCGGAGAGGTGGAGCGCCTCCATCAAGGATGCGGCGGCGAACACGATGAACAGGCCGGCGACGACGAACAATTCGCGCTCGCTGATCCGGCCAACGAGGCGGAAGAGCGGGTTGATGAGGAAGCGACCGACGAGGACCAGGCCGACGATGGCGCCGACGGTGTAGAGAGCGAGCAGCCAGCCGGGCGGTACGCTGGGGTCGGCGGGTGCGCGGGACAAAGCGGCGATGATCGTGATCAGCGGGACGATCGACAGATCCTGGAAGAGCAGGATCGAGAAGGCGCGCTCGCCGGATGGGGTGTTGATCGAGCCGTCGGCGCGCAGGCTCGGCAGCACCTGCGCGGTCGACGACAGAGCGAGCGGCAGGCCGAGGGCGAGCGAGGCGGCGAGGCTGAAGCCGGTGACGACGAAGATCACGCCGGTGATGGCGAGGCCGGCGAGCGTCACCTGGAGCAGGCCGACGCCCAATATGTCGCCGCGCAGCCGCAGCAGCCGCGCCGGCTGCAGCTCCAGCCCGACCAGGAACAGGAGCAGGACGATGCCGAAGTCGGCGACGTGGACCATCTCGGCGGCGCCGGTAATGAGGCCGAGACCCTGCGGCCCGATCAGGGCGCCGGCGAGGAGGTAGCCGAGCACGGCGCCGAGGCCGAGCCGGCGAAAGACCATGACAAAGGCCATGGCCGCGCCGAGGATGATCGCCCCGTCGCGCAGGAAGAAGGCCGTCGCCTGCGCGGCGGCCGTGCCCATCAGCCCCCTCGCGCCCGCGACGCGGCTTCGGCGGCGGCGTCGAAAGAGAGCAGGATTGAAGCATGGCGGGCGGAGAAGCGGCGGGCCTCGGCGAACACGTCGAGCCCCGGCCAGGCGCCCGGATCGGCGCGGGTTCCGGCGAGATAGGCGGCAAGCGCGTTGCGCGCCTCGGCGAGATCGGCACCGGTCCGGCCAAGCGCGTGCGCCCCCATCAGCGCGGCGGATGCCTGGCCGAGCGCGCAGGCCTTCACCTCCTGGCCGAGGGCGACGATCCGCCCCTCCCCGTCCACCGCGACGTCCACCACCACCCGGCTGCCGCAGACGGGCGAGCTCTTTTCCACGCTCGCCTGCGGATGATCGAGCCGGCCATGGTGCGGGATTGACGCGGCGAGGCGGAGAATGTCGCGGCTGTAGAGGGTGGTCGCCATGAGATGGCTATAAGGGGGGAAGGCAGCGAGTGCCACCTAGCTCCTCCCCGGAACGGGGAGGAATACCTAGGCCCCCTTGCGCACCGGCGCGTTGGACGGACGCTGGGAGGGGTCCTCCACCGGCGTCGGGTCGCCGCGGCGCCAGGCCACGAAGTGCAGCACGCCGCGGCCGCTGGCATAGAGCAGGGGATAGGTCCGGGAATTGGCCATCCAGTCCGGCCGGGGCGCGACGCGGCCGTAGATCGTATCGTAAACGAGATTGGTGGCGAGATAGAGCAGGGTCGCGATGATGAGCCCCTTCAGGGCTCCGAAGCCGGCGCCGAGCACGCGATCCACGGGGCCGATCACCGACCGCCGGATGCCGCCGCCGACCCGGCGCGCGACGAGCTTGCCGGCAAGGAAGACGAGGCCGAAGACGAGCACGAAGGCGAGCACGGCCGCGCCGGCATGCGTGCCGACGACGCCGGTCAGCGCGTTGGTCGCCGGCGTGAAGAGCAGGCGCAGGAAGACGATGGCGACGATCCAGGCGGCGAGGCTCAGCACTTCGCCGACGAATCCCTTCAGCCAGCCCAAGACGAGGCCGCCGCCGACGAGAAGCAGAACGATGATGTCGAGCGCGGTCATTGTCCTGTGGCTAGATGATCCCGGCGAAAAAAAGAAGGCGCCGCAAATACGGGATTATTTCGTTTCCGGTCCAGTTGCGGCGTTCGGTCCCGTTGTTCCCCGGCGAAGGCCGGGCCCAGCGGCACAGGCAGAGGAGCTGGACCCCGGCCTTCGCCGGGGAGCAATCTGTTCGCCTCACCGCCCCAGTAGATGGTCGACCAGCTCGCCCAGGGTGCGGAAGCTGGACAAAGCGAGGCCGCCTTTCTCACCCTTCAGCGAGGCCGGCACCAGCGCGCGAGCGAAGCCGAGCTTGCCGGATTCCTTGAGGCGAAGGGCGCCGTGCGAAACGGGACGGAGCTCGCCCGAAAGCGAGACTTCGCCGAAGGCGACGGCGTCGGCGGGGACGGGGCGCTCCGACAGCGCCGAGACCAAAGCCGCGGCGACGGCGAGGTCGGCGGCGGGGTCGGAAACGCGATAGCCGCCGGCGATGTTGAGATAGACTTCCGAGGTCGAGAAGCTGAGGCCGCAGCGCGCCTCCAGAACGGCGAGGATCATCGCCAGCCGCCCCGAATCCCAGCCGACCACCGCCCGCCGCGGCGTCGCGCCGCTGGCGAGGCGCACGGTCAGCGCCTGGATTTCGACCAGCACCGGCCGCGTCCCTTCCAGCGCCGGGAAGACGACCGAGCCGGACACCGCCTCGTCGCGATGGGTGAGGAAGAGGGCACTCGGATTGCCCACCTCCTCCAAGCCCCCCTCGGCCATGGCGAAGACGCCGATCTCGTCGGTGCCGCCGAAGCGGTTCTTGGCGGCGCGCAGGATGCGGTATTGATGGCTGCGCTCGCCTTCGAAGCTCAGCACCGTGTCGACCATATGCTCAAGCACGCGCGGCCCGGCGATCGAGCCGTCCTTGGTGACGTGGCCGACGAGGACGAGCGCGGCGCCGCTTTCCTTGGCGTAGCGGATCAGCTCGCCGGCCGAGGCGCGGACCTGGCTCACCGTCCCCGGCGCGCCTTCGATCAGATCCGAATGCATGGTCTGAATCGAATCGATCACCAGCAAAGCGGGCGGCGCGCCTTCACCGAGGGTGGTCAGGATGTCGCGGACCGAGGTGGCCGCGGCGAGCCCCACCGGTGCCCCGCCGAGGCCCAGCCGGCGGGCGCGCAAGCGCACCTGGTCGGTCGCCTCCTCGCCGGAAATATAGGCGACCGCCCGCCCGGCCGCCGCGATCCGCGCCGCCGCCTGGAGCAGCAAAGTCGACTTGCCGATGCCGGGATCGCCGCCGATCAGGGTCGCGGAGCCGGCGACGAGCCCGCCGCCGACCGCCCGGTCGAACTCCTTGAGGCCGGTGCTCATCCGCTCGGGCAGCGTCACGTCACGGTCGAGCCCGACCAGCTCGATGGCCTTGCCGCCGCCGCGCAGATTGTGGCGCGCCGAGAACGGCGTCACCACCGCGCCGGCATCCTCGACGAGCGTGTTCCACTCCTCGCAATCGGGGCACTGGCCTTGCCAGCGGCTCGAAACCGAGCCGCAGGCCTGGCAGACGTAACGGGACCTTGGCTTTGCCATGAGCGGACGCTACCCGGCGATGGCCGCGCCAGCCAAGCGGCAATTTCAGGGCCCAAACGGAACAGCAGCCCTCGCTTCGCATTCACAAGAAGGGCAGTGACGGAGAGTAGAGTGTTCATCCAGATTCGCGCCGACAACCAGATTCCCAGCGACAATGACCGCGACAGCCGCCTCGAAGAGCAGATCCGCCAGCGCCTCGCCCGCTTCGAGGACCGGATCACCGACGTCGAGGTGCATGTCTCGGACGTCAACGGCTCGAAGGGCGGCAATGGCGATTTGCGCTGCAGCCTGGAGGCGCGGGTGAACGGCATCCAGCCGATCGCCGTCGTCGAGCAGGGCACCGACGTCGACCGGGCGGTGATCGGCGCGGCGAAGAAGGCGGTGCGGGCGCTCGACCACCAGCTCGGCAAGCTCGCCGACCGGCGGGGCCACTGACGATCGCCCGGCGCGCCGCGGCCGCGGACTTGGCGCGGTGATCCGCGTCGCCAGCTATAACATGCGCAAGGCGATCGGCACCGACCGCCGCCGCCGCCCGGAGCGCACCCTCGATGTTCTTTGCGAGCTCGACGCCGATATCATCGCCCTGCAGGAGGCGGACCGGCGCTTCGGCGCGCGCAGCAGCGCCATCCCCTTCCACCTGATCGAGGAGCATAGCGACTATAGGCCGGTGCCGTTCGAGGCGCGGGACGGCAGCATCGGCTGGCACGGCAACGCCCTGCTGGTGAAAAAGGACGTGGAGATCGCCCATAAGGAGATGCTCCACCTCCCCTCGCTGGAACCCCGCGGTGCCGTGCTCGCCGACCTCACGGTGCGCGGGCAGGACGTGCGCGTCGTCGGCATGCACCTCGACCTGTCGGGCCTCTGGCGGCGGCGGCAGGCGCACCGCATCATCGGCTGCATCCAGAATCGCGAGGCGGCGATGCCGACGGTGCTGATGGGCGATCTCAACGAATGGAGCACCCACGGCGGCTGCCTGCGCGACTTCGCCCTTCACCTGCGCTTCGCCAATTGCGGCCGCTCCTTCCACACCCGCCGGCCGGTCGTGCAGCTCGACCGCATCATGGTGACGCCGGACCTCGCCATCGCCGAATGCGGCGTCCACCAGAGCGCGACGGCGCGCAAGGCGTCGGACCATTATCCGGTGTGGGCGGCGCTGGAGCGGGCCTAGCCGCCGCTGCGGCCGGAGCTAGGATCCGCCGAAGCTCTTCACCAGCTTCAGCCTGAACTCCGGCAGGCGCTGCCGGGAATCGGTATGTTGCTGGAGCAAGGGCGCCCGCACGTCGTAATAGTTGTGCAGCGGACCGTATCCCTGCACTGTCGCCGTGACCGCCAGCTTACGGGTGAGGCTGTGCGTGTAGCTGAAGGTGGGCAGGAAAAAGGCGCCCGAGCGGCTCTCGAACGATCGCTCCGGGCTGTTGTAGTAGATCTGGAGCTGCGCGATATCGCCGGGGCGGCCGTGCCGGTCCGGCCCGTCCCATTCGAGCGTGGAATTGGTGGTGAAGCGCACCGTCTCGGCGCTGGCGCTGCCCGCCACAGGGTCGGTCGGCACGCGGCTGTCGAACAGATTGATGCTGGTCGTCACCTTGACCCGGCGCAGGAGCGGCGTGCCGACGTCGAGCTCCGCGCCGCGATCCGTCTTGCGACCCGCATTGACCGTCGTCCCGACCTCGATACCGTCCGCATCCACGGAATAGGCCTGGCTCCACAGGTCGTGCGTCTCGCGGTCGTAGAGGATCAGCCCGACATCCAGCTTGCGGCGATGATAATGAAGATTGGCTTCGTAGGCGTCGGTCGACTGGTCGCGAAGATCGGGATTGCCCTGGGAGACCGACAAAGGATCCGTGACGACCCGATAGGGCCGCAGCTGGTCCAGCCCCGGCCGGTCGATGCGCCGGCTGTAGCTCAGGGTGAGAGCGACCGCAGCGCCGAAATGGTGTTCCGCGTGGAAGGTGGGGAACAGATCGGTGCGGTCGATCCGCACGTCCGGCCGGCCGGGGCTGGAGATGCGGCGGCTGTTCTGCTCCAGCCGGAGGCCGGGCATGATTGTCCAGCTCCCGATCGCCTGCTGGAAGGTCGCATAAACGGCGCCGGTGCGCTCGACGCCGCGATAGGAGTCCATGGTGCTGAAATCGAGCGACGGATCGCCGGAGCCCGTGAATGTATAGTGGCGGTCCGTGTCCTGCACGTTCCAATGCGCCCCAAGCGACAGGATCTCCTTCTTGCCGATCGGATGCTCCCAATCGGCGCGGGCCGCGGCGAAGAGGGAGCCGTCGCGCCGGTCACTCGACAACGCGCCGCCGTCGCCGAGGTCCATCCTGTTGCGCAGCGCGATTTCGGGATTGCCGAAGATGTGCAGGCTGGCCTTCAGCGTCTCGCCCTGTTTCGCTCCCTTGTGGTCCAGCGCGAGGTCGGCGCCGACGAAGGACACGGTGCTGCGCGCGGCCTGGTGCTCGGAGAAGGACTGGAAATCCGGCGTCAGCCCCCGGAAATCGGTATCGGCGGTCGTCCAATTATACGAGGCGCCACCGAACCCCTGGAGCGAGACGCTGGTTTTCGGGTCCAGATCGTAGCCGATCTTGGCGTTGACGTAGCCGAAGATGACGCGGCCCGTTTCCTTTTCATCCTCGGTGTTGACGGTCGGCGTACCGCCACCGGCCGACTCGATGGTGCGTAAAATGTGGTTGGTGTTGTAATCGGTGCGGCCGTCGTCGCCCTCCGCCTGGAGATCGAAGGTCCACCGGCCCTGCTTCGATTTGACCGTGCCGTTCACTTGGCCGCGCCCGAAGCTGGACGCCTCTGCGCTGGCGGTGCCGGAGACTCCGTTCTTCTGCTTCCTCTTCAGCACGATGTTGATGATCCCGCCCGTTCCAAGCGCGGAATATTGGGCGGACGGGTTGGTGATGATCTCGATCCGTTCGATGTCGCTGCCGTGGAGGGTGCGCAGATATTGGGCGACGTCGAGGACGTGGAGCGGCCGCCCGTCCACCATGATCGTCACATTGCCCGCGCCGAGCAGCATGACCTCGTCGTCGGGCGAGATGGTCACGGCGGGGAGCCCACGCAGCAGCTGGAGCGTGTCCTGCTGCGCCGCGTGCGGCGTCTCCTTCACCTGGTAGCTGCGCCGGTCGATCTTCTGGACCTGGTCCGGGCGGTTTCCTACCACTTCAATGACGTCGGACTGATCGTCGTTCGAACCCGGCTGAACCACCGCCGGAGGCTGTGACGCGAACATGGAGCCCCTCCCCTAGACTGCATCAATAACGCCAGTTCAGCGCTGGGGAATTGCAAAAACCGAGGAACAGAGCTCTGCGGCGAAAGAAAAAGCCGCGCGAAATCGTCAGCCCCCCGAGCCCTCCGCCTCGGGCTGTTCGGGCGCATCGGATTCGATGCCGAGCCAGTCCTTCGGGGGCAGGTGGTAGAGCATGTCCATCACTTCGAACTCGATGCCGCCCGGCCTGTTGGTGTTCGAGTTCCACAAGGCGACGACGCCGCTCTTCAGCGCCGGATCGAACATGATCAGCGAACGATAGCCCTTGAGGCCGCCGCGATGGGCGATGACGCGGTGACCGGCATAATCGTAGATCCGCCACCCGAGGCCATAGCTCGTCTCGCGCACGCGCTCGCGGAATTTGCGCATGCGGCCGGTCTCGCCGGGAGTCTTCACCCGCGCCTGCTGCACGGCATCGAGCACCTTTTGCGGCAGGATCGAGGGCGCGAGGCCCATATTCGCCTGCAGCCAGATCGCCATGTCCTTGATCGTCGAGTTGACGCCGCCGGCGGCGGGGACGTGGTAATAGATGTCGGTCACCTCGACCGGCTTCGAATGCTTGCCGCCCTGGTGCGGCCGTGCCCAGCTCGGCGAATTCACCAGCGAATCGCGGTTGAGCGTCGCCGTGCGCATGCCGAGCGGCAGGAACAGGCGCTGGCGAACGACGTCCTCGTAACGCTTGCCGGTCAGACGCTCGACGATCTCCGACGCGGCGTCGTAGGCGACGTTCTGATAGGCCCAGCAGGTGTCCGGCGGGCAGATGGGATGGAGCTGGGCGAGGCTCATCCGAAGGAGATGCGGATCGACGCCTTCCTCCAGCTTCGGATCGTTGGCATGGCTGAACAGGCCGAGCCGGTGCGACAGGATGTCGGCCACCGTCGCCACATTCTCATTGCCGTTCGGCAGCTTCAGCGAAGCCGCATATTTGCCGGCCGGGTCACCCAGCGACAGCTTGCCCTCGCTCGCCAGCAAGGAGACGAGGTCCGCGGCGACGCCCTTGGAGACGGAGCCCCAGCGGAAGATTGTGTTGACGGTGACGGGATCGCCGCTCCCGGCGACGGTCTCGCCATAGCCCTTGAGGAAGCGGATCTGCCCGTTCTCGACGATGCCGACCGCGAGGCCGACCACGTCCGGCTTCTCGGACAGATCCTTCAGCCGCCGGTCGAACCGCGCATAATCGATGGCGCTGTCCGGCGCATTCTGGCGGTCCTGGATGGTCGCGATCTCGGCGGCGGAAATGCCGACGGGCGGCTGGGCGCGCACCGCCGCGCGATGAACGGAAATATGCGTGCCGGCCCAGATCAGGACGATCAGAATCACAAAGGCCCCGACGAATGCCGGGGCAACCTTAAAACGTTTCAGCGAACCACTCCTCGCCGGCTCGATTCAGGACTGGGCCGGCGCACCCGCGCCGGCCCAGCTCCCTTACGGCCTTACCAAATCCTGATGCGCTGTTCAGGGGGGAGATAGAGCTTTCCGTCGCGAACGTTGAACGCCTTGTACCAAGCGTCGAAGTTGCGGACGACCAACGGCCGTATCTGGCCCGGCGAATGAACGTCGACGGTCAGCAGCTGCTGCATCAGCGCGTCGCGGGTCTTCGTCCGCCAAACCTGGGCATAGCCGAGGAAGAAGCGCTGATCGCCGGTATAGCCGTCGATCACCGGCGCCGGCTTCCCGTGCAGCGACATGTGGTAGGCGTCGTAGGCGATGGCGAGGCCGGCGATGTCGGCGATGTTCTCGCCCATCGTCTGCTCGCCCTTCACGTGCTGGCCCGGTATCGGCTCATAGGCCGAATATTGGGCGCCGAGTTTGTCGGTCAGCTTCTTGAAGGCGGCGATGTCGGCCGGGCTCCACCAGTCGGCGAGGTTGCCGGTCTTGTCGAACTTGCGGCCCTGGTCGTCGAAATGGTGGCTGAGCTCGTGGCCGATCACCGCGCCGATGGCGCCGTAATTGACCGCATCGTCCGCGTTCGGATCGAAGAAGGGCGGCTGCAGGATCGCGGCCGGGAACACCACTTCGTTCATCAGCGGATTGGCGTAGGCGTTCACCGTCTGCGGCGTCATGCCCCATTCGGTGCGGTCGATCGGCTGGCCGAGCTTGGAGATGTTGCGCCGATATTCGAACTGGCTGGCGCGCCCCGCATTGCCCATCAAGTCGCCCGGACGGATCTCCAGCGAGGAATAATCGCGCCACTTGTCCGGATAGCCGATCTTCGGCGTGAAGGCGGCGAGCTTCTCGCGGGCCTTCGCCTTGGTCTCGGGCGACATCCAGGTCAGATTGGCGAGGTGCATGTCCATCGCGCGAATGAGATTGTGGACCAGCTCGTCCGCCTTTGCCTTGGCCGCGGGCGGGAAGTAGCGGGCGACGTAGAGCTGGCCGATGGCTTCGCCCATGCCGCCGCCGACCAGGCCCGCGCCGCGCTTCCAGCGGTCCGGCAGTTGCGGCGTGCCCGACAGCGCCTTCGAAAACTCGAAGTTCGCGTCGACGAAGGCCTTGGGCAACAAAGGCGCCGCGTCGGACAGGGTGCGGAGGGTCAGATAATCCTTCCACGTGTCGATCGGCTCGGACTGGATGAGCTTGGCGGCGCCCTGGAGCGCGTCCGGCTGGGCGACGATGAACCGCTGCTGTCCGCCGACGCCGGCCGCTTCGAGATAAGCGTTCCAATCGAAGCCGGGCAGCTTCGTCGCCAGCTCGGCGCGGCTCATCGGATTGTAGATCTTGTCGATCTGGCGGTTCTGGATGCGGGTCCAGTGCGTCTGCGCGATCTTGGTCTCGAGATCGAGGATGCGCTGGGCGCGCGCTTCCGGCTCGCTATAGCCGGCGAGGCGGAACAGCGTCCCGACGTAATTCTTGTAGGCGGCGCGCGCCTCCGCGAATTTCGGATTGGTGAGATCGGTATAGTAATCGCGGTCGGGAAGGCCGAGGCCGCCCTGGCTCAGATAAGCCGAATAATGGGTGTTCTCCTTGAGGTCGGGGAGCACGCCGATGTCGACCGGGGCGCCGATGCCATACTGACCGAGGGCGCCGAAGGTCTTGGCGAGGTCGGAGGTGTTCTGGATCGCCGCGATCTGGTCGAGATAGGGCTTCACCGGCGTGACGCCCTTTGCCTCGATCCCCGGCTCGTCCATGAAGCTCGCGTAGAAGTCGCCGACCTTGCGTTCGACGCTGCCAGCCGGCGCGTTGGCTTTGGCGGCGGTCTCGATCACGTCGCGGGTGCGCTGGGTGCTGAGCTCGTCGAGCACGACGAAGCCGCCCCAGATCGGCTTGTCGGCCGGGATCTGGGTGTTCTTCGACCAGGTACCGTTGGCGTAATCGTAGAAATTGTCGCCCGGGTTGACGCTGCGGTCCATGCCCGCAATGTCGAAGCCCCAGGTGCCGAAGGTCGGCTTGCCGGCCGTGGCAGCGGCAACAGCGTGTGCATTCTGCGCGGAGAAGGCCGGAACGGCGCCGGCGGCGAGCGCGGCAACCGCCGCCCCGCAAAGAGCTATCTTCTTGATCATTTTGGCTAATCCCACCCCAATGAAGGTGTCGCGCGTTTACGCTCCAAGCGCCTGTTTGGAAAGCGCGTTTCGACGAAACGACAAAGTGCATGGAGAGCCGGCTCATGCTGCTCTCCGGCGAAAGCCGGAGCCCAGAGTTGAGTCTGTAACTGGACCCCGGCTTTCGCCGGGGATCAAATCGCGGCGGCGTCAGGCGACGTTGCGGACGACTTCCAGACGGACCATCGCTTTGCCGGTGCGGACCATGTCGATGTCGCGCGCGGCGGCAACCGACATGTCGAGGATGCGGCTGTGTATGAAGGGCCCGCGGTCGTTGACGCGGACCAGCACCGAGCGGCCGTTGGAAAGGTTGGTGACCCGCACCAGCGTGCCGAGCGGCAAGGAGCGGTGGGCGCAGGTGAAGGCGTGCGGATCGAAGCGCTCGCCGCTGGCGGTGCGGTTGCCGGCAAGCTCGTTGCCGTAATAGCTGGCCTCGCCCTGGCCGACCGTCTCGAAGCTCTGCTGCGGCGCCTGCGGCATCGTGACGCTGTCGTTGAACGCTTGGGCAACGGCGCTTTCGAGGCTCTGCAGCTTGGGGCTGGCGGCAAGGTCGATCGCCTGCGCGGGCGCCGCGCTCATCAATCCGATGAGCGAAAGCGCGGCAATACGGCTCATGCCCTTGCGGCGCAGCCTGTCGATCATGGCGGGAACCCCCTCAGCCTCCGTTGATCGCGGGCGTAACGGTCGATTCTGAATGAGTCCCATGAGTCGCGGCGACTCGAACCGTTGCTGCGGCGAATCGAATTAACCTTCTGGGAACAAATTGCCGCCCCTGCTCCCGGGCGACGGCCGGGGGCCAGCGGCAGCGGCGCTTATCTGGACGCCGGCTTCCGCCGGGGATCAACAGTCTCGACAGTCCCTGCTGCGACTGCCATCGCTCGGCCGATGCGTGAGAAGGAACTGCGGCTGGCGCTGATCTGCTACGGCGGAATCAGCCTGGCCGTCTACATGCACGGCATCACCAAGGAGGTATGGCGGCTCGCCCGCGCCAGCCGCGCCTTCCATGCCGGCGAGCCGCACAGCGAAGGCGGAAGCGAGCCGGTCTACCGCCGCCTCCTCCAGGCGATGGCCGACGAATGCCAGCTCGAGCTGCGCGTCATCGTCGACATCCTCACCGGCGCCAGCGCCGGCGGCATCAACGCCATCTTCCTCGCCGACGCGATCGCGACCGGCCGCTCGCTCGAGCCGCTGACCGAGCTCTGGCTGGACGTGGCCGACGTCGACAAGCTGATCGACCCCGAGGTCAGCGCCGTCTCGCGCTTCGCCAAGGCGGCCGCGGCCGTCCCCTTCGCCTGGGCGATGTCGCGGCGCGGCGATACGGTCGAGCAGACGGTCGAGGCCGGCCATCGCGAGGAGGTGCGCCGCAAGCTCGCCAATTTCGTCCGCGCCCGCTGGTTCGCGCCGCCGTTCAGCGGGGCCGGCTTCACCGAGCTCATCCTCGGCGCCTTCGACGCGATGGCAACGGGCCCGGCAAGCCCGCCGCTCCTGCCCGTCTACCAGCCGCTCGACCTGTTCGTGACCGTTACCGACTTCCGCGGCCATCCCGAGCGGCTGCGCCTCCATTCGCCGGCCGAAGCGATGGAGCGCGAGCACCGCATCACCCTCGCCTTCCGCAAGGAAGCGGGCGTCCAGTGCCAGCTCGCCGAACAGGCCGATCTCGTCTTCGCCGCACGCGCGACGGCGAGCTTCCCGGGCGCCTTCCCGCCCTTCCAGGTCGGCGAGCTCGACGCCGTGCTGGAGAAGAAGCATCGGCACTGGCCCGGCCGCGAGACCTTCCTCGCCCGCGCGCTGCCCCGCCATGTCGCGATCGGCGACGTCGAGGGCGCGGTGCTGATCGACGGCTCCGTCCTCGCTAACGCGCCGTTCCGTCCCGCCATCCAGGCGCTGCGCCACCGGCCGGCGCGGCGCGAGGTCGACCGGCGCTTCGTTTATGTCGACCCAAAGCCGGGCGAGCGCTCGGTGCGCCTCACCGACTCGGGCCGGGGCGAGCCCCCGGGCTTCTTCGCCACCATCTTCGGCGCCCTCTCCGACATTCCGCGCGAGCAGCCGATCCGCGACAATCTCGAGGCGATCGAGGGCCGCTCCTCGCGCATCCGGCGGCTGACGCGGATCGTCGAGGCGATGCGGCCGGAGGTGGAGGCGGCGATCGAGCGGGCGTTCGGCGCGACCATCTTCCTGCTGCGGCCGACCCGGAGCCGGCTCGCCGGCTGGCGCTCCAAGGCACAGACGGTCGCCGCCCGCGGCGCCGGCTTCGCCTATCCCGCTTATGCCCAGCTCAAGCTGTCGACCGTGGTGGAGGAGATGGCCGAGGAGCTGCTCCGCCTCGCCGGCGGCGGCGGCCGCGCACGGCGGGAGAGCTTCCGCCAGGCGGTGTGGACGGCGGTGCGGGCGCAGGGGCTCGCCGATCCAGCGGCGGCGACCGCGGCGGGGGCGAGCGAGGAGATGATCCGCTTCCTCCGCAATTTCGACCTGCCTTTCAGGGTGCGGCGGCTGCGCTTCCTCACCCGCCGCCTCTCCGAAATGGAGCAGCCGGACGACGCGCCGCGCCAGGCGCTCCGCCGCGCGCGCGAGGTCGCCTACGATTTCCTCGCCCGCTACCAGGCCGCAGCCTCGTTCGCCCGCCCCTCGCCCGCCTTCGCCGCGACCGAAGCCGAGCCGGGCCCGGCGATGAAGGCGCTCGCCGACTCGCTCGACCTCAAGCGGATCGACGACGAGGCGGACGAGAAGCTGACCGAGGTGCTCGCCGAATTCCCCAAGCCCGAGCGGCGCATCCTGATCCTCGCCTATCTCGGCTTCCCTTTCTACGACATCGCCACCTTGCCCCTGCTGCAGGGCGAAGGGCTGGACGAGTTCGACCCGGTCAAGGTCGACCGCATCTCCCCCGAGGACGCGACCGCGATCCGCGAGGGCGGCGCCGAGGCAACGCTGAAGGGCATCCAGTTCAACAGCTTCGGCGCCTTCTTCAGCCGCGCCTATCGGGAGAACGACTATCTCTGGGGCCGCCTCCACGGCGCCGACCGGCTGATCGACATCATAGTGTCGGCGCTGCCCGAGGGGATGTACCTGCCGCCGGGCATGGTGGTGGGGCTGAAACGCGAGATCTTCCGCGCGATTCTGGCGGAGGAGAAGCCGCGGCTGACGACGGTGCAGCCGTTGTTCGAGGAGCTGGAGCGGGAGGTGGGGTGAAGAGCCGACGCAACCGCCGGCGCGTCAGCGCCGTGCCAGATAGGCGGCGACCAGCGCGACCAGCAAGGCCGCCGAAAACAGGGCCGGGATCGCGAAGATCAGGAACCAGGCGATCACGCCGTTGACCAAAGCGGCGAGCGCGAAGGCGGCGACCATCGGGCGCACCGGGGCGGCATCGGTCCGCGCGAGCGACGCCATTTGCCATAGCAATACCGCCTGCAGCAGCATGAAGACGCTGATCGACCAGCCAAGTCCAAGATAGAGGTCGAGATAGGACCGGCTGACCCCCATGACGGGGAAGCGGGTCGTGGTCATCGCCCTCAGCACGGGATTGTCGGGCACCGGCGACCATTTGCTGAGGCCGCCGAGCGAATGCGCGGCGGCGAAGAGGAACGAAATCACCGAGGCGACGCGAAGCATCAAACTGGTTGTCATGAATAGTCCTCCCCGCACCTTTGTCGCACGGGCCATGCCGGACCTGTCAAACCCTCAATCGGGGGTTACGGTGATCGAAGCGCCGGCAGAGACATCGTTAGACCGGACGCCGCGCCCGCTCAGGAAGGAAATAATCGGCTGCCGGGGCCCCGCCGCCCTCAGCCGAAGCCGCCGGCGAGGAAGCGTTCGGCGAAGAGGCAGTGGAGGGCGACGCCCTTCGCCATCACCTCCTCGTCGAGCACCATCGCGGCGTTGTGGAGCGGCCGGCGCGCTTCGGGCGCGGTGCCTTCCGGGGCGACGCCGAGGAAGGCCATGGCGCCCGGAATCTCGCGCAGGACGTAGGAGAAATCCTCCGAGCCCATCACCGGCTGCGGCACCTCGAACCACGGAGTGCCGAGCGCCTCGGCGCAGTCTCGCACCAGCGCGGTCGCACGCGGATCGTTGACCGTCACCGGGAAACCTTCCTCCACCCGCGCCTCGCCCTTCATCCCGTGCGCCGCCGCGACATGCTCGACGATGCGGACGAAGGAGGCATGAAGCGACGCCCGCCGCGCCTCCGACAGGGTGCGCACAGTGCCGAGCAGCACGACCTCGTCCGGAATGACATTGTGCGCGCTGCCGGCTTCGATCTTGGTGATCGAAAGCACCGCCGGGTCGGCGACCGGAACGGTGCGGGCGATATGTGCCTGCAGCGCCATCACGATCTCGCAGGCGACCGGGATCGGATCGAGATTGTCGTGCGGCATCGCGGCGTGGCCGCCCTTGCCGCGAATGGTGGCGTGGAGCGTGTCGGCCGAGGCGAGCAAAGCCCCCGTCCGCCCCGCGACGGTACCGCGCTCCATCGTCGGCCAGATGTGGAGCGCGAAGGCCGCGTCGGGCCGGCGGCCGCCGGTCACGTCGTCGAGCAGGCCGTCGTCGAGCATGAAGCGGGCGCCATGAAAGCCCTCCTCGCCCGGCTGGAACATGAAGGCGATTGTGCCCGGCAGCGTGTCGCGCCGCGCGCAGAGGGCGCGGGCGGCGCCGACGAGCATCGCGGTGTGGGAATCGTGGCCGCAGGCGTGCATCAGGCCGGTGTTGCGCGAGGCGAAGTCGAGCCCCGTCTCCTCATGGATCGGAAGCGCATCCATGTCGCCGCGCAGCAGCACCGAGCGGCCATTGTCGCCGCCGCCGCGCAGGATCGCGACGATGCCGCTGGTCGACGGCCCCTCGCGCAGCTCGAGCGGCAGGCCGGCGAGCGCCTGCCTGATCTTCGCGGCGGTGCGGCTGCAGTCCAGCCCCAGCTCCGGATCGGCATGGATCTCCCGCCGCAGCGCCACCACTCCGTCGAGCTCGGTCGCCGCCGCCGCGGCCCAGTCGGTGCGGTCCATCACGTCCATCGCGAATCTCCTCGTTCGAGAGGCAAACTAGGCCCGCGGGAGCGATGTGGCGAGTGGGTCGGCCGTCCTTCCCGCCCGCAGCCGCTTGCCCCGCCCGCCGCCGCGCCATAAGCAGGGCGTGGCTTCGGAGGCGGGTATGCAGTTCCTCAAGACCCTGTTCTGGGTGGTGCTGACGGTGATCGTCGTCCTGTGGGCGAAGGCGAACTGGTTCACCGTGCCGCTCAAGCTCTGGGGTGGGCTGGTAGCCGACGTGAAGCTGCCGGTCCTGCTCTTCGTCTTCTTCTGCATCGGTTTCCTGCCCACCCTCCTTGTCCACCATGCCCGCCTGTGGTCGCTGAAGCGGCGGATGGAGCCGGCGACAATCGTGTCGGTCCCCGCCGCGCCTGTCGCCCCACCGGCTCCGGGGACTGCGACGCCGCCCGCCGCCGAAGAGCGGGTCGCGACCGACAGCAAGGCGTGGCCGACCCCATGAGGAGCCCGATCTTCGTCGCCATCGACACGCCCGATTTCGAGCGCGCGAAGGCCATCGCGATGCGCGTCCGCACCCATGTCGGCGGCATCAAGCTCGGCCTCGAATTCTTCTGCGCCAACGGTCGCCACGGGGTCCGCGACATGGCCGAGCTCGGCCTGCCGATCTTCCTCGACCTCAAATTCCACGACATCCCCAACACTGTCGGCAAGGCGATCCAGGCGCTGCGGCCGCTCGAGCCCGCCATCCTCACCGTCCACGCTGCCGGGGGCCGGGCGATGATGGAAGACGCCAAGGCGGCGGCGCCTCAGGGGACGAAGGTGGTGGCGGTCACGGTGCTAACCAGCCTCGACGAGGACGATCTCGGCGCCATCGGCATCTCCGGCAGCCCGCACACCCAGGTCGAGCGGCTGACCGCGCTCGCGCGCGAGGCGGGGCTCGACGGCGTGGTCTGCTCGGGCAACGAGGTGACGGCGGCGAAAAGGCTCTGGCCGGACGGCTTCTTCGTCGTCCCCGGCGTGCGTCCCGCCGACGGGGCGCACGGCGACCAGAAACGGGTGATGACGCCCCGCAAGGCCCTCGACGCCGGCGCCTCGATCCTGGTGGTGGGGCGGCCGATCACCCAGGCGGCCGATCCCGACGTCGCGGCGCGAGCGATCGAAGCCACCTTGTGACGGCCGGGCGCCGAGACCTCGGCGCCGCTCGAACCTGCCTCATCGCCTGGCTCGCCTCGATCGGTTTTCTTGCACTGGGAAAATGGGCGCTAACTGTCTTCGCCAGTCGCTTTCCCAATGGAGACCGGCTCTGGGCATTTTCGGGCGAATTCAATTTTGCGCTGCTGAGCGCCGAGACCGTCTATGCGATCGTGCTCACCTGCTTCTGGCTGCTCGTCTTTGCGCTGGGGACGGCACGGACTCGGCCTGCCACCCGGACGGCGGCGACAGCCAACGCGCTCCTCATCGCTGCCTTGCTCGCGGCGCTTCTGTTCTGCTTTCTCCATGCGGCGCCAGGGCTGTTCGCGAATTGGATCGATGCCTGCACGCGATAATATTATCGAATCCGTCCGGCGGATCCGTGCCTCGACTGCGGAATCCACCGATGCGCGTCCAAGGCCGACTATGAAGTGAGGCTCACAGGCCTCTTGGTCGTGGTCGCGCTGATGGGCGGCAGCCTCTGGTTCCGCTGGAAAGCGCGAATCGAGGCGACGCTTTAGCAACGCCCTCGCGGCGCCGTTCGCCTTCGCGGGAGCCCGCGCGGTTAGTGGACTATATGCTGCCGGAACCAGTCGATCATGAGCCGGTCACGCTCACGCCCGTTCCAGGTGAGGCCGTGCACGTCGCCGTCGAACATGTGCAGTGCATAAGGGCGGCCCCGCGCCTGCAGCGCTTCCGCGACCTCGAAGGCGTTGCGGGGGTCCACGCGGAAGTCGGCGGTGCCGTGCATGATGAGGATCGGCGGCAGATCGACCTCCTTCGCGACCCGCACCGCTGAGCGACGCGCCAGCGCACCCGCGCGATCCCGATCGTAACCGGGTATGAGGGGGCGCCAGTTCTGCGCTTCCCAGTCCGGATGGCGCTTGGCCTCGAGTTCGGGGTCGGTCATGCCGCTGATCGATGCCGCCGCATTGACGGCGGCCCCGTCGCGCAAGGCCAGGAAGAGTTCCATGCCGCCGCGCGACGCGCCGATCATGAAGATGTTGCGCGGGTCGGCTTCCGGGAGGCCCCGCGCGAGAGCGACGGCATTGACCGCATCGTGAACATCGGCGCCGCCATATTCCTCCTGACCCTCGCCGCCGTCCACGCCGCGATACTGGACTCCGATCACGATGAATCCGGCGGACACGAGATCCGCCATTCCGCGAGCGCTTTCCGGCATCCACTTCGCCGCGTTGCGACTGCCCCCGTGCAGCGCGATGATGACCGGCAGCTTCGCGCCGGGGGCGATGTTCGCCGGCTCCCATACATAGGCGACGACGCGCAGCCCGTCGGACCCGTAAAGAATACGGCGGCACGCGCTGGGATGGGCGAAAGACGCCTCATAGTCCGCACGGCTCACGAGAATGGCGCGCAGGCCCGCTACGGGCGGCGGCGTGATTCCGAATTTCGCCGACTCGGCCGCCTCGCTCTCGTAATGCCGCACCGTCGTCGAGACGTAATCCTCATAGCTGAGCGGATGCCACACGCAGGGCGCGCTCGACAGCAGGGCGCCGTCAGCAGGCTTGGCTTCGCCGGCGCCGGGCGCAAGCAGGGCCGAAAGTCCGAGAAGAATCCAGTGAAGCATCGGCGGTTCCCCTTCCGCACGCTCCCCGCAACCTAGCAAAATCGGCGAGGGGACCACAAGTATCACCCTGCTCGGCTGCAGCCGCTGCACCGCCGCGATTGTGGACAGTCCGCGCCGCCCGGCCTATCCGCGCCAACGAAGGAGACCCGCCCGCATGAGCTGGCTGAACCGAGTCCGCAACTCCATCCCGTTCCTGCCCAAGCGCGAGACGCCGGAGAATCTCTGGCACAAATGCCGCCAGTGCAACGCGATGGTGTTCACCAAGGAATGGGAGGAGAATGACTTCGTCTGCCCGCGTTGCGACCATCACGGGCGGATGGGGCCGCGGCCGCGCTTCGAGCTGCTGCTCGATCCCGGCTACACGATCCTGCCGCCGCCACAGGTGCGCGAGGACCCGCTGAAGTTCCGCGACCAGAAGCGCTATCCCGAGCGGCTGAAGGCGGCGCGCACGGCAACTGGCGAGAGCGACGCCCTGATCAATGCCCGCGGCGCGATCGAGGGGCACAAGGCGGTGGTCGGCGTCCAGGATTTCGCCTTCATGGGCGGCTCGATGGGCACGGCCGTCGGCGCGGCCTTCGTCGACGGCGCGCGGGCGGCGATTGCCGACCATTGTCCCTACATCATCTTCACCGCGGCGGGCGGGGCGCGGATGCAGGAGGGCATCCTGTCGCTGATGCAGATGCCGCGCACCACCGTGGCCATCGCTGAGCTGAAGGAAGCGGGCCTTCCCTATATCGTCGTGCTCACCGATCCGACGACGGGCGGCGTCACCGCTTCCTATGCGATGCTCGGCGACGTTCAGATCGCCGAGCCGGGGGCGCTGATCGCCTTCGCCGGCGCGCGGGTGATCGAATCGACGATCCGTGAAAAATTGCCCGAAGGCTTCCAGCGCGCCGAATATCTGCTCGCCCACGGCATGATCGACATGGTCGTGCACCGGAAGGAGCTGCGGCGGACGCTGGCGGAGCTGATCGGCTATCTGGTGCCGGAGAAGAAGGCGGCGTGACCCAACTCCCCCTTTTTTAATGGCCGACCGCGCCGTCTCCGACGATCCGCGCGTGCAGTGCCAGCTCGACCGGCTGGCGACGCTCTCGCCCGGCACCGACACGCTCGGCCTGGAGCGCATCTCCGCGCTGCTCGACCGGCTGGGCAATCCCGAGCGCCGCCTCCCGCCCGTGCTCCACGTTGCCGGCACCAACGGCAAGGGCTCGACCTGCGCCTTCCTGCGCGCGGCGATCGAGGCGGCGGGGCTCAAGGCCCATTCCTATACCAGCCCGCATCTCGTCCGCTTCAACGAGCGCATCCGCATTGCCGGGCGGCTGATCGACGATGACCGGCTCGCCGATCTGCTCGAAGAGGCGCTGGACGCGGCGGAGGGGATCGGCCCAAGCTTCTTCGAGGCGACGACCGCCGCCGCCTTCCTCGCCTTTGCCCGCACGCCGGCCGATGCCTGCATCGTCGAGGTCGGGCTCGGCGGCCGGCTCGATGCGACCAACGTCATCCCCGCTCCGGCCGTCTGCGGCATCGCCCAGCTCGGGCTCGACCATCAGCAATTCCTCGGCAACCGGATCGAGGACGTCGCGGCCGAGAAGGCAGGCATTGCCAAGCGGGACGTGCCGCTCGTCACGCAGCACTATCCGGACCGGCTCGCCAACCGCATCGGCGAAGCGGCCGCCCGCGTGGGCGCGGTCTGGCTGCCGCGCGGCGGCGCCTGGGACGCCTCCGTCCACCAGGGCAAGCTCCATTATCGCGACGAGAATGGCCGGCTCGACCTGCCGCTGCCACGCCTGCCGGGGTTGCACCAGGCGATGAACGCGGCGCTCGCAATCGCCATGCTGCGCCACCAGCGGGCCATCAGCGTCGGCGAGCCGGCACTCAAGGCGGCTATGGGCTGGGCGGAATGGCCCGCGCGGCTGCAGCGGCTCGGGCCCGGGCCGCTCCACGACCTGCTGCCGGGGGGATCGGAGCTCTGGCTCGACGGCGCCCACAATCCCGCCGCCGCCCGGGCCGTCGCGGATTTCTTCCGCGCCCATGTGCCGGCGGGAAAGCCCTTTCACATCGTCTGCGGGATCCTCGCGAACAAGGATGCGGCGGGGATTTTGAAGGCCTTCTCCAACCGCGCGGCGACCGTCCACGGCGTGCCGGTGCCGGACCACGCCCACCATGCGCCGGTCGAGCTCGCCGCGACCGCGCGCGGCGTAGGCCTCGCTGCCATGCCCGCGGCGGGCGTGGCCGAGGCGCTCGGCTGGAGCGCCCGCCATTCCGCCCCCGGCGAGCCGCCGATCGTGCTGGTGATGGGCTCCCTCTACCTCGCCGGCGACGTGCTGGCGCGGAACGGGCAGGCGCCGAACTGATTCCTTCGTCATGCCGGACTTGATCCGGCATCCACCTTTCTGCCTCTCATGTCCCGAAGGAAGATGGATCCCGGATCAAGTCCGGGATGACGAAAGTTAGCCCGCCCGCAGCTCCGCGAGCGTGCGCGCCGCCCACTCGTACATGGCGGGATCCTTGGCGCGTTCGAAGCGATCGAGCCGCTTCACCCGCCGCTCGACCTCGGTGAGCGGCTCGATTGCATCGGCACGGCGGCCTGACGTGATGAGCAGCGCCGCGAGCCGGCACTGCGCCTCGCAGCCGGCCATGCGGCTGGCGAGCTCCTCGTAAAGGGCGAGCGCGCGCGCCGTCTCGCCGCAGCCTTCCAGCGCGCGAGCGAGGAGCAAGGCGGCGCGGTCGTTCTCGGAATCGGAGCCCGACGGCGGCAGCGCCTCGAGCAAGGCGAGCGCGGTGGCGTCATCGCCCGCCTCCAGCTCGGCCCGTGCGAGCTTCACCTTCGCCGCCCGGTCGCCGCCGCCAGGCGCGCGGTCGAGCGCCTCGCGATAATGGGCCGCCGCCTGCTTCCACTCCCCCGTCGCCGCGAGCGCGTCGGCGAGGATGCTGTGGTTGGCGGCGGTGTCGGCGACCTCCACGGCTTCCCGGGCGCGCCGGATCTCGCGGTCGGGATCGAGCTTGCGCGCCGCCGCGCTCTTCAGCGCCCGCACCTCGCGCCGGCCGGCATAAGCCGGGAATATCTCGAAGACGGCGTAGGCGAAGCAGCCGGGCAGCGACAGGAAGATGATCACCATCAGCCACAGCCCGTTGCGGTTGTTGCGCACGCAATGGACGGCGCAGGCGATCTGGATGAGGATCGAGAGGAAGAGAAAGGGCATCGCCTATTCCTCCCCATCCTCCGTGACGGCGCCCTCGACGCCCCGCTGCCGCACCGTCTCGACGACGAAACCGCGCCGGTGCATCATCCAGAGGAAGAACAGGCCGGGGAGGCCGAGAAAGGCGCAGAAGACGTAGAAGCGCGGCCAGCCCAGGGCCGCCGCGACATAGCCCGAGGGCGTGGTCGCGAAGGTTCGTGCGACGGCCGCAACGCTCGAGAGAAGCGCATATTGCGTGGCGGTGAAGGCGGTGTTGGAGAGGCCCGCCAGATAAGTCGCGAAGACGGTGAGGGTGATTGCCGCGAAGAGATTCTCGGTGCCCACGGCCAAGGTCAGCATGATCACCGAATGGCCGGTCATCGCGACGGCTGCGAACATCAGATTGGCGATCATCATGATGATGCCTGCGCCGAACAGCAGGCGCGACATGCCGAAGCGCGCGATCATCGCGCCGGCTATCAGCGAGCCGATCACCAGCGCCCAGAAACCGACCAGCTTGTTGATCGCGATATAGTCGGTGTCGGTAAAGCCCTGGTGGACCACCATCGGCGACAGCATGTTCTGCCCGACCGCCGTGCCGAGCATGTAAGCGAGGACAAAGAGCAGGATCAGCCAGGCACCCGGCCGCCGCAGGAAATCGGCGAAAGGTGCGACGACATTGTGCTCAAGGAAATGAAGGAATGTGGCGAGGCCGAATCGGCGGTCACGCACGGCCGTATGCCGCCCCGGCCCGAGCCAAAGCGAGGCGATGGCGCCGGGGAGAACCAGGGCAGCGGTGAAGCCGTAAGCGGCGGCCCAGCCGAGCCCCGCGCCCTCGTTCGAGGCGAGGAAGATCGTACCGGCGCCGGCGAACAGATTGCCGGTGCGGTAGCCGACCTGATTGGTGGCGGTGCCCTGCGCCAGCTCCTCGTCGGGCAGGGTCTCGATGCGATAGGCGTCGATGATGATGTCCTGCGTCGCGGCGAGAAAGGCGGTGGCGGCGCCCCAGAAGGCGAAGCGTCCGATATGATGGGCGGGATCGCTGGCGCCGAGCTCGATGACGGCGCCCGCGAGCAGGACCTGGACCGTCCACAGCCAGGCGCGTCGCTGACCGACCCAGCGGGAGAGGAAGGGAATGGCGATGCCGTCGATCAGCGGCGCCCACAGGAACTTGAGCGTGTAGGGCGTCCCAAGTGCGAAGGCGAAGCCGATCGTCTTCTTGTCGATCCCCACCTTCGACAGCCAATAGGACATGGTCGCGAGGAGGAGGGTGAGCGGAAAGCCGCTGGAGATGCCGAGCAGAAACGCGCCCAGCGGCCGCGGCTTCAGATAAGATGCGGCAACGCCCGCAATGCTCCGCCGTTCGACGCGGCGATCCCGTTCCCCAACGCTCTCCATCCGCCCCCTTCTAGCGGCTCGCCGCGCCGGGCAAAGCCATTTCGGCCCGCTTGCCTTCATGCGGCGGCGGGCGCACTTTCCGCCCCATGGACATGCCGGCCCGCCAGCGTCCGACCGAAGGGCAGCTCGCGCTCGCCGGGCTGATCGCGCGGGGCGAGAGCGGGCACGGCGACGGCATCACCCACGTTTCCGCCTCCTGCTATACCGATCCCGCGCGGTTCGAGGCGGAGCAGGCGCGGATCTTCCGCCGGCGGCCGACGGTGATCGCACCCTCGGCCCTGCTGCCGCGGCCGAACATGGCGGTGGCGCATGACGGGTTCGGGCTGTCGCTGCTCCTCGCGCGGGACAAGCAGGGGCAGGCGCACGTCTTCTACAATGTCTGCCGCCATCGCGGCACGCGGCTGGTCGAGGGCGGCGAGCCGGTGTGCGCGCCGCGGCTGGCCTGCCCCTATCATGCCTGGTCCTATGCGCTGGACGGCGCCCTCGCCGGCCTGCCGCGGCCGGACACCTTCCCCGGCCTCGACAAGGCGGACTTCCATCTTGCCGAGCTGCCGTCGGTCGAAGCGGGCGGCCTGATCTGGTTCGCGCGGGACGAAGCCGCGGATTTCGCCGACGCGCTCAGCCTCGCGCCCGAATTCGACGCCTTCGGCCTCGCCGGTCATCATCTTTACCGGCGGCGCGTCCACGACGTGGGCGCGAACTGGAAGCTGATCATGGACGCCTTCCTCGAATCCTACCACGTCCAGCGGCTCCACGCGCCGACCATCGCCCGCTTCTTCCCCGACGGAATCACCGCCGCCGACACGATCGGCGCCCACCAGCGCTCGGCGGTCGGCCGCACCGACCATCTCGCCACCGTCGACCATCGCGACTGGGCGGCGCTGCGGGCCGTCGTCACCTTCGCCTACCAGCTGTTCCCGGCGACGATCCTGATCATGAGCCCGGATTATGTGAATTTGATGGTGCTGATGCCGCAGGCCGCCGGCCGCACCCTCGTCGAGGATTTCATGCTGATCCCCGAGCCACCCGCTACCCCGGAGGAAGAGGCGCATTGGGCGAAGAGCTGGACCCTGCTCGACGAAGGCGTGTTCGGCGGCGAAGACTATCGCGCCGCCGCGCTCGGCCAGCAGGGGCTAGAGGCGGGGGTGCTGGAGCAATTGACGCTCGGCACGCTGGAGACCGGCATCCGCCATTTCCACGACGAGGTGGAACGGGCGCTCTCCACCTAACTTCTCGTCATTCCCGCGAAAGCGGGAATCCAGAGCAGCCTCGGCGCTGCTCCGGCGCCCGACTGGATTCCCGCTTTCGCGGGAATGACGATTATGCGCTTTCGTATAGGCTCAGCCCCGGCGGCAGGCGCTTGACCGGTTCGCCCCTCAGCTTCCGCTCCAGCGCCCGCAGGGTGCTCTTCAGCGTGCGCTCCGAATAGGGCTTGGCGAGACAGCCGATTCCGATCGTCTGGGCGTCGACAGGGCAGTTCCCGGAGACGAACAGCACCGGCACCCCCTTCGCCGCCGCCGCCCGCGCCACGTCGAGCCCGTCGCCGTCGCCGCGCAGCTTGATGTCCGAGAGGATGAGGTCGATCTTCTCCTCCGCGATCAGGCGCGTCACGTCGGCGAGATTGTCGGTCGTCGCGACCACCTCATAGCCGGCGTCGCCGAGCATATGCTCGTTGTCGAACGCGACGAGCGGCTCGTCCTCGACGATGACGATGCGGTGGATCGCCCTTTCACGCTTCCCGAACAACATCTATGGCTCTCGCCCTCCGGAATACCAATTCTGGAGGCGTAACGAGCGAGACGTTCCGCAGTGCCCGGCGTTCGCGCCGTCCGGCCCGAAATTCCGGCCACTCGCCCGCCAAGGAGGAAGACCTGCCCCCGCCCCGCCCGCCCAAGGATGAACAACGCATCGCCAAATTGCTCGCCCGCGCCGGCATCGCCTCGCGCCGCGAGGTCGAGCGGATGATCGCCGAAGGCCGCGTGGCGATCGGCGGCGTCAAGGTGGAGACGCCGGCGACCCTGCTCGCCTCGCTCCACGGCGTCACCGTCGACGGCAAGCCGGTCAAGGCGCCCGCCCCCGCCCGCCTGTTCCGCTACCACAAGCCGGCCGGGCTGCTGACGACCGAGCGCGATCCGAAGGGGCGGTTGACCATCTATGACCGGCTGCCGAGGGATCTGCCGCGGGTGATGCCCGTCGGCCGTCTCGACCTCAGCACGGAGGGCCTGCTGCTCCTTACCACCGACGGCGAGCTCAAGCGCCAGCTCGAGCTGCCGGCGACCGGCGTCGAGCGCACCTACCGCGCCCGCGTCTTCGGCGAGGTCAGCCAGGAGCGGCTGGAGCGGCTGATCCAGGGCGTGGAGATCGAGGGCATCCGCTATGGCGCGATCGACGCGAATCTCGAACGCCGCACCGGCCGCAACGCCTGGATCGAGCTCAAGCTGACTGAAGGCAAGAATCGCGAGGTGCGGCGCGTGCTGGAGCATCTCGGCCTCAAAGTGTCGCGGCTGATCCGCACCGCCTACGGACCGTTCGCGCTGGAGGATTTGCCGGCGGGCGCGGTGGAGGAAGTGCGCCAGCACGATTTGGTGGCGTTCCGGAAGACGTTGCGCCTTGCTCCTCCCCGAAACGGGGAGGGGGACCAGCCGCAGGCTGGTGGTGGAGGGGCCGCCCGGCGCCGTCCCTCGACCCCTCCACCGCGCTCCCCTCGGTCACCCTCCCCGTTCCGGAGAGGATCAAAGTGAGAATCATTTCCGGCCGCTGGCGCGGGCGGAAGTTGGTCGCGCCGCCCGGGCCCGCCACCCGACCGACCTCCGACCGCGCGCGGGAGGCCCTGTTCTCGATGCTCGCCAGCCGGCTCGGCAGCTTCGAAGGATTGCGCGTGGCGGACGTCTTCGCCGGCTCGGGCGCGCTTGGGCTGGAGGCGCTGTCGCGGGGCGCGGCCCATTGCGTGTTCGTCGACAAGGATCGCGCCGCGGTCGAGGCGATCCGCGCCAATATCGCCGCCCTCGGCGCGCAGGGCGAGGTGATGGCCGGCGGCGCCGAGCATGCCCGCATTCCCGGCCCACTGGACCTCGCCTTCCTCGACCCGCCCTATGGCAGCGGCCTCGCCGCGCCCGCGCTGGAGCGGCTGCCGCTCGCGCCCGGCGGCCTCGCCAGCGTGGAAACCGGTCGCGCCGAGATCGCGGCGGCCGAGGGCTTCGAGGAGGAAGCGGTGCGCACCTATGGAAAGGCCCGGATCACCCTGCTGCGCCGCCTTTGAGCATTGTGCCCTCCCCGCGCGTTCCCTAACTGTTCAATGGTGACAGACGCCCCCGCCCTCGCCGCCGAACCGCGCTATCTCGCGGGGCTCAACCCGCCGCAGCGCGAGGCGGTGCTGACGACGGAGGGGCCGGTTCTGGTGCTCGCCGGCGCCGGGACCGGCAAGACGGCGGCGCTGACGGCGCGGCTTGCCCATCTCATCGCCACCCGCCGCGCCTGGCCGTCCGAGATCCTCGCCGTCACCTTCACCAACAAGGCGGCGCGCGAGATGCGCGAGCGGGTCGGGCGCATCGTCGGCCCGGCGGTCGAAGGCATGCCGTGGCTCGGGACCTTTCACTCGGTGGCGGCGAAGATGCTGCGCCGCCACGCCGAATTGGTCGGCCTCCAGTCCAATTTCACCATCCTCGACACGGACGACCAGCTGCGGCTGCTGAAGCAGCTGATCAGCGCCGCCGATCTCGACGAAAAGAGATGGCCGGCGCGGCTGCTCGGCGGCCTCATCGACCGCTGGAAGAATCGCGGCTGGACTCCCGACCAGATCGACGCCGGCGAGAGCGAGGCCTTCGCCAACGGCAAGGGCGCCGAGCTCTACACCCGCTATCAGGAGCGGCTGAAGGCATTGAACGCCTGCGACTTCGGCGATCTTCTGCTCCACATGCTTGTCATCCTGCGCACGCGCCGCGACGTGCTGGAGCATTATCAGCAGCGCTTCAAATATATCCTGGTCGACGAATATCAGGACACCAACCAGAGCCAGTATCTGTGGCTGCGGCTGCTCGCCCAGGAGCGCAAGAACATCTGCTGCGTCGGCGACGACGACCAGTCCATCTATTCCTGGCGCGGGGCGGAGGTCGCCAACATCCTGCGCTTCGACCGCGACTTTCCCGGGGCCAAGGTGGTGCGGCTGGAGCAGAATTACCGCTCGACCCCGCACATCCTCGCCGCCGCGTCCGGCCTCATCGCCCATAATGGCGGCCGGCTCGGCAAGACGCTCTGGACCGAAGCCCGCGACGCCGACGGGGGCGAGGGCGAGAAGGTCCATGTCGTCGGCGTGTGGGACGGGCCGGAGGAAGCCCGCCGCGTCGGCGAGGAGATCGAGACGCTGGAGCGCAAGGGCACGCGCGCCAGCCAGGTCGCCATCCTCGTGCGCGCCCAGTTCCAGACCCGCGAGTTCGAGGACCGGTTCATCGCCATCGGCCTGCCCTACCGGATCGTCGGCGGCTTCCGCTTCTACGAGCGCGCCGAGATCCGCGACGCGCTCGCTTACCTTCGCGTCATCGCCCAGCCGGCCGACGACCTCGCCTTCGAGCGGATCGTCAACACGCCCAAGCGCGGTCTCGGCGACAAAGCGGTGGCGAAGATCCATGCGCTCGCCCGCGCCGGCGGCGTGCCGCTGATGCAGGCGGCGGCGCAGATTCTCGACAGCGACGAGCTGACCGGCCAGGCGCGGCGTTCATTAGGGAATCTCGTCGGTGACTTCGCCCGCTGGCGCGCGCGCCTCGCCGAGCTGCCGCATCCGGAGCTGGCGCGGCTGGTGCTCGACGAGAGCGGCTATACCGCGATGCTGCAGGCCGACCGCTCGGCCGAGAGCGCCGGCCGCCTCGAAAACCTCGCCGAGCTCACCCGCGCGATGGAGGAGTATGAGAATCTCGGGGCGTTCCTCGAGCATGTCAGCCTCGTGATGGAGAATGACGAGACGCAGGAGGTGGAGAAGGTTACGATCATGACCATCCACGCCGCCAAAGGCCTCGAATTCGACACGATCTTCCTCGCCGGCTGGGAGGAAGGCGTCTTCCCCTCGCAGCGCGCGCTCGACGAGGGCGGCCAAGCCAGCCTGGAGGAGGAGCGGCGGCTCGCCTACGTCGCCATCACCCGGGCGCGGCGGCGCTGCTTCATCTTCCACGCCGCCAACCGCCGCATCTACGGCCAATGGACCTCGTCCATCCCCTCCCGCTTCGTCGCTGAGCTTCCGCAGGCGCACATCAGCCAGGAAAATTCGATGGCCGGCGGCGAGAGCCTGTGGCGGGCCAATTGGTCCGAACGCGCCGACCCTTTCGCCGACGTCGCCCGCGGCCAGACGCGCGGCCCCGGCTGGCGCCGCGCCGTCGCCGGCGGCTACGAACGGACGCCCCAACGCGTCGTCGAAGCCCGCGCCAGCGCGATCAGCCTCGGCAACCCCGGCCGCGGCGATATCGCGCTGGGCCAGCGGGTGTTCCACGCGAAGTTCGGCTACGGGCTGGTGGCGGAAATCGAAGGCAATAAGCTGGAGATCGACTTCGAGCATGCCGGGAGGAAGCGGGTGCTCGACAGCTTCGTGGATCTCGCATGAGGAGACGACGAAGAGCGTCGTTCAACTGTTCGCGTGTGCGATGGCGCCGACGACACCGGCTCGGTTCGGCGGACTGATGCTGTCGACATAGTCGCAGAACTTCTTTTTGAACTTCCGGCGATTTTCCTCGCGAGCGAACCAGGCGGAATGGGCGGCACTCTCGCACTCAAGGATGCAATGCCAGGTTTCCTTCAATGTGGAGTCGTCCAGGCAGAAGTCGTAAATCGACTCGATGAAGTTCCACATGATGAACGCAAAAGCGTCGTACTGAATTTCCTCCTCGCGCGACCGCGCCAGATCGGCATCCGCAAGCTTCGGGTTGGCAACAATCATATTCAGGATTTTCAGGTAGGTAGCGTCGAGCTGGGCATAGAATTTGTCCCGCTCCTCGCGCTGAAACTGCTCCTTGTCACGCCGGTCGTCCTGCTGTGCAAGTTCTCGCGCGCGCTTCTCCCCGATGTAAGCAAGCCATATCGAGGTCGGCACGCTTAACACGATGCCGATCTGAGCGAGTGACCCGACGGCAATCCAGACATCGCTGTGCCAAAAACCTGAGGCGCTCATGCGCCCAATTTAGATCAACGCGATCTTTTCTGGCAAGCTGGCGGCCATGACAGCAATTCTCGGATCGGACGCCGAGCATCCATACACTTCGACATAGAGCAGGGTGAGCCAGTGCAGGACGGTCGCACGGTCGAGGTCATGGCATTGTGGATCGTGCACCAGCAAGTTCATCCCCGGCGGGTGCTGGCCGATGGGCAGGATATAATTGAGGCCCGCTATCTCACGGCAGCCGAGGCGGTTGTAAAAACGCTTCCGTTTCACTCTTTGCGAATGATCTTCCGAGGGTTCCCGATCCGAATCCACCTCGAGGAGCAGTGGCGTTTCAGCGTCGGACAGGCCCAAGGCCGCCCGAAAGAGCTGCCCGCCGATGCCCTGGCTTCGATGCGCCGGATCGACCGCCATATATTCCAGAAGGGAAAGACGCTCTCCCCGAAACCGATAAACGATCGCGAAGCCGACCAGTCGTTCGGCCACGAACGCGGCGAGGAAACGGTAGCCCGGCTCGCGCATCATCGAGGCGATTTGCGCCCTGGATTTCCGTTCGCTCGCCGGAATCGCCTCCTCGTATAGGGCCATCAACGCCGAGAATTCCCCGGGCTCGGACGGGCGAGGCGGGCGGATCAGGACATTGGTGTCAGGCAAGATCCAGTTCCTAGTTTGAGGGGATCGCGTCGAACGCCGACCAGTGCAATGCTACAGGCGGCCTCCAAGCGCAAACCGCGGATCACGTGCTCGACCGCTTCGTCGAGCTCGCCTGAGCCGCCGTTTGTCGCCGCTGCCGGACAGTCTGCAGAATTCGAGCTGCCGCTTCGGCGGCGGCGCATGATAGGATCGGACATGGCCGTTTCGCTCCGAGGCGCCACGTTCGCCTGCCTGCTGCTGATCGGCGCTGCACCCGCGCCGGCGCCCCATGCGCTGCCCGCCGACGGCTATTCCGAAATCATCGAGAAGGTCGCCGACGGAATCTGGGTGATCCGCCAGGCCAAGCCCTTCCATCTCCAGCCGATCGGCAATGTCGTCGTGGTCGAGCAGAAGGACGGCCTGGTGCTGCTCGATTCGGGCGACTCGCCGGGCGCGGGGCGGGGCATCGCCGCCCTGATCCGCTCGGTCAGCGCGAAACCGGTCAAGGCGGTGGCGATCAGCCATTGGCACGGCGATCATTCGATGGGCCTGCCGGGGCTGAAGGAAAGCTGGCCGAACCTCAGGATCATCACCACGGTCGAGACCAAGCAGGACCTGCTCGGCGCCTCTATGGCCCGCTATGCCAAGGACGGACCGGACCCGGCACACAGCGCCGCCTTCCACAAGGGCATCGAGGATACCATGGCCGCCATGGCCAGCCTCGTGAGCAAGCCGGAAACCCCGACTTTCAAGAAGACGGGCTACACGCAGACGATGCGTGAGCTCGCCGACTACGATCGGAACGTCGAAGGCCTCTATGTCGCGGCGCCGACTGAGACCTTCACCGACCGGCTCGTGCTCGCCGACCCGGTGCGGCCGGTCGAGCTCATTCATCCCGGCCGTGCCAATACCGACGGCGATCTCGCTGCCTGGCTGCCGCGCCAGAAGGTACTGGCGACCGGCGATATGGTGGTGGCGCCGATCCCATACGGCTTCGGCTCCTACCCTGCCGACTGGCTGCGGAGCCTCCAGGTGCTGCGCGCGCTTCCGTTCAGGGTGCTGATCCCGGGCCACGGCGTGCCGCAGCGCGACCGGGCCTATCTCGACCGCCTCGCGGCCTTGATCGCCGACGTACGGCACCAGGTCGCACCGCTCGCCGCGGCGCACCTGAGCCTCGACGAGACGCGCAAAAAGGTCGACCTCAGCCGCGAGCGGCGCCTGTTCGCCGGCGACGACCCGTGGCTCGGCTTGTGGTTCGACCAATATTGGGCCCGGCCGTTCGTGACGATGGCCTGGCAGGAAGCGAACGGCATTCCGATCACGCAGGTCGAGGTGTAGGATTCGCTGTTCTCCGGCGAAAGCCGGAGCCTAGCCTTGCTGCCTGCGCGGCTGGACTCCGGCTTTCGCCGGAGAACAACAATCGCAATGGGAACCGACAAGCGCGTCGAGCAATGAAGGCCCGATGCACGAAGGCCTTCCGCTCCCTCGCCGCTATTGGGCGATCGGCGCCGTTTCGTTCGGGACGGCTTTGGTCGTCATCGACGGCGCCATTCCCTCGGTCGCGCTGCCGACGATCGCGCGCGATCTTCATGTCGACAATTCCGCGGCGGTGCTGGTGGTCACCGTCTACCAGCTCGTGCTGGTGATGACCCTGCTGCCCTTCTCGGCGCTGGGCGACAGGCTCGGGCATCGACGGCTCTACCAGCTCGGCCAGATCGTCTTCACGATCGCCAGCCTGCTCTGCTTCTTCGCAAAGAGCCTGCCCTTCCTGCTGGTCGTGCGGGCGGTGCAGGCGCTCGGGGCGGGAGCGGCGCTCAGCGTGTCTTCGGCTTTGGTGCGCGCCATCTATCCCGCGCGCCAGCTCGGCCGCGGCCTCGGTATCAACAGCGTCGTCGTCTCCAGCGCGGCGGCCTTGGCGCCGACACTGGGCGGCGTCATCCTCGCCTTCGGGCGATGGCCGTGGGTGTTCGCCTCGGCCGTGCCCTTCGCCATCCTCTCGCTGCTGCTCGGCCGGCATCTGCCTGAGCCCGAGCAGCATTCGGAGGATTTCGACGTGCTCGGCGCCGTCCTCTGCGCGGCGACCTTCGGCCTCATCATCTCGGGCCTGGAGAGCGGGGTGCACGGGGATTCGCCGGTGGTGTCGGCGGCGATCGTCGCGACCGGCATCCTGATCGGCTTCTTCTTCGTGCGGCGCGAGAAAGGCGAGGAGCGGCCGATCATGCCCGTCGACCTACTTGCCCGGCCCGTCTTCGCTTTGTCGACGCTCGGCGCGCTCACCGCCTTCATCGCCTCGATGACCCTGATCCTCTCCATGCCGTTCCGGCTGGAGCACAGCTACGGCTTCAACCCGAGCGAGGTCGGCGCGATCATCGCGCCATGGCCGCTGACGACGATGTTCGTGGCGCCTGCCGCCGGCGCGCTGTCGGACCGGGTGCCGGCGGGCCTGCTCGGCGGCATCGGCATGGCGATCGCCGTCGGGGCGCTGCTGCTCCTCTCCTTCCTGCCCGCGCATCCGAATTATTTCGACGTCGCCTGGCGGATGTCGCTGTGCGGCGCCGGCTTCGGCCTGTTCCTGTCGCCCAATGCGCGGCTGATCATCGGCTCGGCGCCCCGCGAGCGGGCAGCCTCGGCCGGCGGGCTGATCTCGACGACGCGACTGACCGGGCAGACGCTCGGCGCCACGCTCATCGCCTTCCTGCTGTCGATCGGCGAAGGCGGCCGGCCGACGGCGCCGCTGGTCGCGGCGGGCCTAGCGCTGGTCGCCGGACTTTGCAGCATCGCCCGCCTCAACCCCGCGATCCGCAGCCCCCGCACCGGCGAGGAGCGCGAGCTGCAGCCGGCGCCGCAGCTTCGCTAGGCTGGGCCCCGCCACAGGACGGCTGAAGCGGATGCTAGTCGCCTGGCGCGGGTCGCCAGTTCAAATCCACGCGGCCCGCGCAAGCGCCCGCCCATGACCGCGCCGCGAGGACCGCCTCCTGCATCTCAGCGCCCGAAAGCCGCACCGGTGCCGGACTACGCTTCAACAGCAAGGTCTCGGCGTAGGCGGTACGATCCTGAAGCTCCCGAATTTTGCCGATGAGACGCTGATAGGCGCCGGCTTCCTCTGAAGAGACGTGGTGGAGACCATGGGTCAGCGGCTGCAGCTCGGCGGCGAGCTGGTGCAGCTGCACGATGTTGAGCTCGAGCTCACGCGGGAAGAAATAAAGGCGAGCATAATCGCGCATTGCCTCCGGGCCGATATGGTCGGCGACCTGAAGCGAGCGTGCATCGAGCCAGGCATCGCTCGTGAAGAGGGCGAGCGGCGGCGTGTAAGCGGGAAGCGGAGGAATCTCGCCCGTCTCGCGTGCGTTGCCGACCGCCGCCTCGGCCGCGTCCAGCTGGCCTTCCAGGCAGCGGTGGACCGCAAGCCAGGTGTAAGCGCTCCGCGCATCGTCGTGCAGCTCCCCATTCAGCTGCTCCTTGGTTTCGGCAACTTTCTCCCGCCAGTGCACGGCCTCGATGAGCTGCTCGGCGCCCAGTGCGATCAGCACGCCGATTACGATGATGCCGACTTCCCCGATGAATTCACGCCAGCCGTGAAGCGGCTTCGGCAGATGAATATGCATGCGGCTCCCCCCTTCACGCGAGGGTATCAGCAGGCCGTGGATGTCCGCAATGGGTCCGACAGGATGGTCAGAGCCTCACGGCCAGCACGGCGGCGCCGAACGCGAGGAAGAAGGACAGGATCTCGATCAGCTGCCACGGCACCACGCCCGGCCGGTCGACATCACGGCGCTTGTTGCGGCGATGGCCGAAGATCGCCGCGACGATGCCGACCAGCAGGAAAGCGCCGGCGACGATGAAGAGGATCTGGTTGAGGGTGAAATCATCCACTGCTTAAACCTACGCAATCCGTTCGGGCAGGCGGTCAGCGCACCAGCTTTTCGACCTTGGCCTGCAGGTCGGCGAGCTGGGCCTTGAGGCGGGCGATCTCGGCGTCGCGCTCGGAGGGCTCGGCCTTCTCCGCTTTCGCGCCGCCCGCCTTGGACGCGCTGCCGGCGGCGCCTTGGAACAATTCCATGTTGCGGCGCGCCATTTCGGCGAAGGGATTGTTCGAGAAAGCGTCGGCGAGGGCGTCGCGGAACTGCGATTGATTGTGCTGGAAGGCGTCGAGCGAGGCCTCCAGATAGTGCGGCACCATCGACTGCATCTTGCCGCCATACATGCCGATCAGCTGGCGCAGGAAGTTGATGGGGAGCATCTCCGAGCCGTGCGATTCCTCTTCCATGATGATCTGGGTCAGCACCTGCCGGGTGATGTCCTCGTCGGAGCGCGCATCGATGACTTTGAACTGGCGCTTCTGGCGGACCATCTCGGCCAGCCGGTCGAGGGTGATGTAGGATGAGCTTTCGGTGTCGTAGAGCCGCCGGTTCGCGTATTTCTTGATGATGACCACGTCGTCGTCAGACTCGGAAGCGGCCATTGCGAACTCCTCGGCGTTGCCCGATTCCGCACTAGCACCAAAGCTTGCCGCACCGCAACACAAGCCCCGGCCGCTCCCTCTGTTCCTCGACATGCTGCGCAGCGAAACCGCAGCAGAGCCGGCGCGGATGAAGCGGGCGCTGGAGGGGTTGCGCAAGTACCAGGAGGCGGAGCGGACGCCGCCGCGGACGCCGATGCCTGCGGTGGCGGAGAGGCTCGGCGCGAGCCTGCGGGACTATGGCGGCAGCGGACCGGCGGCCGTGTTCGTGCCGTCGCTGATCAACCCGCCGTCGATCCTCGATCTCGAGGACAAATCGCTGCTGCGCTGGCTGGCGCGGCAGGGGCTGCGGCCGCTGCTGGTCGACTGGGGCTGGGACGTGACTGCCCGATCGGGGCTCTCGGTCGGAGATCATGTCACCGAAATCCTCCTGCCATTGCTGGAAACGGCCGGAGAGGATGCTGCCGTGGTGGGCTACTGCCTCGGCGGCACCATGGCCTTCGCCGCCGCGGCACTGCGGCCAGTGCGCGGCGTCGCTGCCATCGCGGCGCCTTGGCATTTCTCCGGTTTCCCCGACGAGGCGCGGGCGCGGCTCGCGGCCTTGTGGACCTCATCGAAACCGACGGCGGAACAGCTCGGAATGCTGCCGATGGAGGCGCTGCAGAGCGCCTTCTGGGCGCTCGACCCGGCGCGGACCGTCCGCAAGTTCGAAGCCTATGCGGCGATGCCGGAGAGCGAGGAGGCCCGCCGCTTCGTCATCCTCGAAGATTGGGCAAATGACGGGCCGCCTTTGCCGGTCGCGGCGGCGCGGGAGCTGTTCGAGACGCTCTTCCGCGACGATGCGCCGGGCCGGGGCGAATGGCGCGTCGGCGAACGAACGATCGACCCCGCCCCCCTGCCCTGCCCGGTCCTCGACATCGTCTCGACCAGCGACCGGATCGTGCCCGCTGCCTCGGCGGCAGGCGCGGGGGAGCGGCTGGAAATCCTCGCCGGTCATGTGGGCATGGTCATCGGCAGCCATGCCGAGGCGACGCTCTGGAGGCCGCTCGCCGGCTGGCTTTCCCGCACTGCAGCAAAGTGATAGGGGCGCGGCCAACCCCCTCAGATCCGGAGTCGCCCGCCATGACCGACGTCGTCATCACCGCCGCCAAGCGCACCCCCGTCGGCTCCTTCCTCGGCGCCCTCGGCAGCCTTCCCGCCCATGAGCTCGGCCGCGTCGCGATCACTGCCGCGCTGGAGCAGGCGGGCGTTTCTCCGGACGAGGTGAGCGAGGTGATCCTCGGCCAGGTGCTGACCGCGGCGCAGGGCCAGAACCCGGCCCGCCAGGCCTCGATGGCGGCGGGCGTGCCGAAGGAAGTGCCGGCCTGGGGCGTCAACCAGGTCTGCGGCTCGGGCCTGCGCGCCGTCGCCCTCGCCAGCCAGGCCATCCAGACCGGCGATTCCCGCATCGTCGTCGCCGGCGGCCAAGAGAGCATGAGCCTCTCCGCCCACGCCCAGAATCTGCGTACCGGCACCAAGATGGGCGGGCTCGAGCTGATCGACACGATGATCAAGGACGGGCTGACCGACGCCTTCAACGCCTATCATATGGGCATCACCGCCGAGAACCTCGCCGAGCGCTACCAGATCACCCGCGACGCGCAGGACGCCTTCGCCACCGCCTCGCAGAACAAGGCCTCGAAGGCCCGCACCGAGGGCCGCTTCGCCGACGAGATCGCACCGGTGACGGTGAAAGGCCGCAAGGGCGACACGATCGTCGATCGGGACGAATTCATCCGCGACGGAGTCGAGCAGTCGGCGCTCGCGAGCCTCCGCCCCGCCTTCCGCAAGGACGGCACCGTGACCGCCGGCAACGCCTCGGGGCTCAACGACGGCGCCGCGGCTCTGGTCGTGATGTCCGCCGAAGAGGCACAGCGCCGTGGCGCGAAGGTGCTGGCGCGGGTGGCGAGCTGGGCATCGGCCGGGGTCGACCCGTCGATCATGGGCATCGGCCCGGTGCCGGCGTCGCAGCGGGCGCTGGAGAAGGCCGGCTGGTCGATCGGCGACCTCGACCTGATCGAGGCCAACGAGGCCTTCGCCGCCCAGGCGCTGGCGGTCGGCAAGGAGCTCGGCTGGGATCCGGACAAGGTCAACGTCAACGGCGGCGCCATCGCCATCGGCCACCCGATCGGCGCCTCCGGCGCGCGCGTGCTGACCACCCTGCTCTACGAGATGAACAAGCGAGGCGCCAAGAAGGGCCTCGCCACCCTCTGCATCGGCGGCGGAATGGGCATCGCCATGTGCGTCGAGGCGGCCTGACACCCCTGCCCCTCTCCCTTTGACGGGAGAGGGTGTTCGATCAGTGACCGTGGCCGTGCTCGTGGCCACCGCCGCCACCGCCACCGCGCGCGGCCGCCTGTGGGGGCGGTCCGCCGTGAGGTCCGCCACCGCCATGCGGCGTGGGAGCGGGAGCGGCGTGGGCCTGCGGCGGCGGCGCCGCGTGGAATGCGACCCGCGCCTGTTGCCGGGCCTGCATCTGCTCGGCGCGCGCCTGGGCGTGCGCTTGGACCTGCGCCATCCGCGCCTGCTGTTGCGCCTGACGCTGGACGAACGCCTCCTCATGCCGCGCCTGCACCGGTGCCGCGCGTGACGGCTCGCGGAACTGCCGCGGGACGAAGGCCGCCTCGCGGCGCGTCTGAATCGCTGCCATGCGTGGCTCCGCGCGGACCTGCCGCGGCGCGAAGACCGCTTCCCGCCGTGCCCGCATCGGCGCTGCCGCGGCTTGGCGCTCGAAGCGCGGCGCCGGCCGCTCCTGCCGGGCCGTCGCTGCGGCCATGCGGGCCATATGGGCCGGGCGTTCGGGCATCGCGCGTGCTGGGACTGCGTTGCGGAAGGCGGCGCGGCTGGCGAACGGAACCGCCTGACGTTGCGCGCGGCGTTCCGCCTGTTGCGCCCGCGCCTGGGCGAACATGGCAGGGCGGCCGGCGGCTGGCGCCGCCTGCACATGAGGCAGGCCCGGCTCACGTGCCGCATTTGCCAGACGCTGCGGCCGCGAAGCCGCGAACGGCATCGGCCGCTCGGGGCGCATGATCGGCTCGGCCGAGCGGCGCACCGCGCCGGCCGGATAGAGGCGCGGCGCCGGGCCGTTCAGCCCCGCCCGCTGCCATTGCGCGAAGCGCTGCGCCGCGCCGGAGCGGACCTGATGCTCCGCCTGAAGCCGTGCCATCGCCGGCCCGTTCGGCTGCCGCGCCCGCCATTGCTGCCAGGCCGGATCCTGCACCCGCGCCTGCGTCCAACGCTGCCGCGTGCGCTCGACGACCGGCTGCTGCTGCGCCCACAGGAAGGCCGAAACCGGACGCCGGTCCACCGCCTGATCGGCGCGCCGCAGCGCCTGCCCCCGCGCCCAATAGCGCGCCGCCGCGTCGGCCTGGCGCGCCGCCTCGTCCCGGCCGAGCAATCGCCCGCCGGCATAGACGGCAATCAGCCGCCCGTCGCCATAGCCGTAGCTGTAGCTGGGATCGCTGACGAGGAAGGGCCAATCGGCGCCCGGCTCGTAATAATAGGTGCGGTAGCCGTCATCGATCGGCTCGGCGACGATCTCGTAATCGTCGGCCGTCTCCCACGCCCACGGCTCGACCCCGTCATAATCGAAGCCGTAATCGGGCGGCGCGTCACCGATCGTGTTGAACAGCATGTCGGCGCGGTCGATCCAGGCGTAATCGTCTTCGGGCGGGACGTAGCCATAGTCGAGCGACCGCGCGCGCGGCAGGCCGGAGACAGGGGGCGCCGGCATGATCGGCGCCGTCACGGGCGCGGTCGACAGGGGCAGGGACGCCGGCAAGGGCGGCAGCGTGGCCGCGGGATAGGCATTCTGGCTGGTCTGGGCCTCATGACGGCCGCAGCCGGCGAGCGCCAGCGCGATGGCCATGGGCGCTGCCGCCAGCAGAGCGGATCGGGCGCGTCTCATCTCGTCTCTCCTCATTCGTTCCCCGATCCCTCCTTCAACCTGGACGCACAGTCGCACGGCGCCGCTGAACCCATCGTGGCTCGACCGTTCAGCGGAGGTTTCGGTTCCGCGCCCCTTTCCTCCCGGTTCCGGGGAGGAGATCTACCCTTGCCCGGAAGGGCCAGGGCACCCATCTGGATCGAGCCGCGTTGACCTTGGGCGCGCTCCCCTTTAACTTGAGAACAAATCTGGAACGGCTATGCTGACTCACCTATCCGTCCGCGGCGCGCGCGAGCACAATTTGAAGGGGGTCGACGTCGATATCCCCCGCGAGACTTTGACGGTCATCACCGGCCTCAGCGGCTCCGGCAAATCCTCGCTCGCCTTCGATACCATCTATGCCGAGGGGCAGCGCCGCTACGTCGAATCGCTCAGCGCCTATGCGCGCCAGTTCCTCGAGATGATGCAGAAGCCCGACGTCGATCATATCGAGGGCCTCTCCCCCGCCATCTCGATCGAGCAGAAGACGACCAGCCGCAACCCGCGCTCGACCGTCGCCACCGTCACCGAGATTTACGATTACATGCGCCTGCTCTGGGCGCGGGTCGGCGTGCCCTACAGCCCCGTCACCGGCCTGCCGATCAGCGCCCAGACGGTCAGCCAGATGGTCGACCGGGTGATGCTGATCCCCGAAGGCACGCGCCTCTATCTGCTCGCCCCGGTCGTCCGTGGGCGAAAGGGTGAGTATCGCAAGGAGCTGGCCGAGTGGCAGAAGGCCGGCTTCACCCGGGTGCGGATCGACGGGCAATATTATTCGATCGAGGACGCCCCGGCGCTCGACAAGAAATACAAGCACGACATCGAGGTGGTGGTGGACCGGCTCGTGGTGCGCGAGGGGATCGAGACGCGGCTGGCGGACAGCCTGGAGACGGCGCTGAAGCTGGCCGAGGGGCTGGTCTATCTGGACCCGGCGGACCCCTCCTCCGCTCGCTCTGAAACCACCGAAGCGCCTTCAGCCAGCGTGCGTGAAGCCCACGCGGCATTCATGGTGCCCTCCGAGCTCGACGATCTGGGCGAGGGGCCGAACTCCGCCGCCGCCGAGGCCGCCGACAGCGAAACCTCCACCGCGAATATCGGCGTCGCCGCCGCGCTGGAGGCCGCGCACGAGCGCGCCGTGCTCTCGGACAACGCCCCTCCCGGCCGCATCGTGTTCAGCGAGAAATTCGCCTGTCCCGTCTCCGGCTTCACCATTGCCGAGATCGAGCCGCGGCTGTTCAGCTTCAACGCGCCGCAGGGCGCCTGCCCGGCCTGCGACGGGCTCGGCGAAAAGCTCCTCTTCGATCCGGAGCTGGTCGTCCCCAACGAGGCGCTCAGCATCAAGAAGGGCGCGGTCGTCCCCTGGGCCAAGTCCAACCCGCCCTCGCCCTACTACATGCAGGTGCTCGGCTCACTCGCCCGCGAGTTCGGCTTCAGCCTGGAGACGCCCTGGCGCGAGCTTCCCGAGGAGGTGCAGAGCATCATCCTCTACGGCACCCAGGGAAAGCCGGTCACCCTCACCTTCGTCGACGGCCGCAAGAGCTATGACGTCAAGAAGCCGTTCGAGGGTGTGATCGGCAATCTCAACCGCCGCATGCTCCAGACCGAGAGCGCCTGGATGCGCGAGGAGCTGAGCAAGTACCAGAGCTCCGCCCCCTGCGAGACCTGCCACGGCGCCCGCCTCCGTCCCGAGCCTCTGGCGGTGAAGATCGCCGGTGAGGACATTTCCATGTCGACCCGCCGCTCGGTCCGCCATGCCCTCGCCTGGTTCTCCACGCTCGAGGAGAAGCTGACGCCGACCCAGCGCGAGATCGCCCGCGCCATCCTCAAGGAGATCAACGAGCGGCTCGGCTTCCTCAACAATGTCGGCCTCGATTATCTCAACCTCGACCGCACCTCGGGCACGCTCTCGGGCGGCGAGAGCCAGCGCATCCGCCTCGCCAGCCAGATCGGCTCGGGCCTGTCGGGCGTGCTCTACGTGCTCGACGAGCCCTCGATCGGCCTCCACCAGCGCGACAACGACCGGCTGCTGGTGACGCTGAAGCGCCTGCGCGACCTCGGCAACACCGTTTTGGTGGTCGAGCATGACGAGGATGCGATCCGCCACGCCGATTATGTGATCGACATGGGCCCCGGCGCCGGCGTCCATGGCGGCGAGGTGGTCGCCGCGGGCACGCTCGACGACGTGCTGGCGAACGAGAACAGCCTCACCGCCGATTACCTCACCGGCCGCCGCGCCGTCCCCGTGCCCGCCACCCGCCGCAAGGGCAATGGCCGCAAGCTCACCGTCCACGGCGCCCGCGCCAACAACCTCAAGAACGTCACCGCCTCGATCCCGCTCGGCACGTTCACCTGCATCACCGGCGTCTCCGGCTCGGGCAAGTCGAGCTTCACCATCGACACGCTCTACGCCGCCGCCGCGCGCCATCTGAACGGCGCCCGCATCCAGGCCGGCCGCCACGAGAAGCTCACCGGCCTCGATTATCTCGACAAGGTGATCGACATCGACCAGTCGCCGATCGGCCGCACGCCGCGCTCGAACCCGGCCACCTATACCGGCGCCTTCACCCAGATCCGCGACTGGTTCGCCGGCCTGCCCGAGGCGCAGGCGCGCGGCTACAAGCCCGGCCGGTTCAGCTTCAACGTCAAGGGCGGCCGCTGCGAGGCGTGCCAGGGCGACGGCGTCATCAAGATC
>DATBDY010000046.1:0-39765 GCA_036269695.1 Allosphingosinicella sp.
TGATGTGGCCCCGGTCCGCGAACTCCCATACGGGCCCGCAGCCAAAAGCTGCCGCAAAGGCCGGACAGATGGCAGCATCCGACTACGCACCACGCCCTCACAAATCGCTTGCACCTTCAGGGGCGTCCACAGATGGAAAGCGGACATAGTCAGCGGAAGATTGTGACCTCATCGTGCTCCAACGAGGCCAGTGCATCCTGCCAAGGCACGCTCTTTTCCACCTCACGGCGCGAGGCGTTGAATGCCTCAGTGGCAATCGCGCCCGAGTAGAACCTGACGAACAAGCCCGCGTAGGGGAGCTTCAGTTCGTCGCTAAGATCACAGAGGATGGCGTTCCAGAGTTCGAGGCTGTCTGAGCCGCCGCCGTTGGGCCGTGCATCCGCCTTGCGCCGGTCCTCGATTGCTCGGGCGATTTTGGCCTCTGACCAGCCCTTGCGGCGCATGCGAGCCGCTTCTTTCGCAAGCTTCTCCTCAAGGGCTTCGGGCGTGTCGTGTCGGGGGGCAAGAACAGTGCCGCAGTCACAATGTCCACGAGTGGTTAGGTATTGGCGCTCTCCCTCGCGAAGCACCTTGCGGATGGAAGGATTGTCAATGGGTTCAGCCGCGCGACTGTGCCGGTCCATAATCGCACGAACTGCATCGGCATCTTCGGTGGGCGCAATGAGAGTAACGAAGTGACACATACAAGCAGCTTAGAGCCCGCGCTACAAATGTCCGCAATGGGCCTTGAGCAGACACCCCTCCCCTCCACCCTTCCCCCCCGCCGCCCACCTTGCCAGAGCCCGCGCCAACCGCGCCGGGCCGTTCCCGCCCCGCTTCGAATGTGCATTCGAAACGCGTTCAGAACCCGCGACCTTCGGGTTCTTCGACACCCTTGCCCGGCTTCGCCTCCGGCGTACGCCCGCCGCCTTGGCGCCCGCGCCTTCGCCTGATACCCAAGCGGAACTGTCGGAGAGCCTGTGGACAGTTTCAGCTATTCCGACGGCAAATCCAGCCTCACCCCTTCTGGAAAAATGCCTCCGCGGCAGCCTCTGTCTCTTCGAGGCTCTGCTCCCGGAGCTGCTGGTTTATCCCCCATTCGTGTCCGAAGGGATCGGCGATCTTGCCATACCGGCCGCCCCAGAACATGTCCCGGACTGGCAAAAGAACCTGTGCGCCGGCTGCTACGGCTCGGTCCACAACCGCGTCGGCATCGTCAACCAGAAGGGTGATGCGGACTCCGGTTCCGCGAAGCGTCTGCGGCGATTTGCAGGTCCCGCCTTCACTCGCGCGAAACTCGTCGCAGACGAAGAGCTTGTGGCCGTCCAGGGACAATTCGCCATGGATGAGCTTGTCCGTGCCGGGTTGTTTCATCCGGTGGACTTCGGTTGCTCCGAAGACGGAAACGTAAAAATCGAGCGCTGCTGCCCCATCGTCGACGATCAACTCAGGGATGAACTGATCCTCTCTCGGCATAGCATCCTCCATCGAGCGCGGATTGAGCTGGCCAACGGCCCGCCTCAAGGCGCTCGGCCACCGAGCGGTGTGCGCCTGGATGGCAATGTCCGCAATGGGCGGTAAACAGACATTCCCGCTGTGGGTTGACATGACAGGTTAGAGTGGAAGGAGGCGGGATATTCGGGGCTATAACGGGACATACCGGGATGGCCAAGGCCCGCGACAGGGTTAGGCGCAGTCCGCAGGAAGTGGCGGTTTTCCGCGGCTTTCCGCCGCGAAGCGGCGTGTGATAATCCCCTAATTCAATAAACTCTATTCTCACCTTTAGCGTCGTGCGACCGGCGCGCTGTGTCTAGAGTGAACAGCCAAAAACACCTATTTTTTGTGCGCAACGGCCGGGCGCGCGATGACGAGCTGCGATCGTGCAGCAGCCTTGCAGAACCTTTGCAAACGGCAGAAAACTGCGGTTTTAGACATTCCCATGGTGGCCGGGCGGCCATTGAACCGCTGCGAAAGCCTATTTCTCAGGTTCGTCGAAGCGGCGTGGCATCGGAAGCGCCGAAAAAGTGGCGGTTTTCTGCCGATTTTCGCGCGTACGATACGCCGCGATGACCCAAGTTAGGTGGGACCAATTTCGCCGCCGGCCGCCGACCTGCGGGCAACCGACCACTACAGCTGGTCGTCAGCCGGTCCGCACTGGACCTGCGAGCGCAGCCGCCATTCGCGGTACTTCGCCTCGTTTCCGTCCCGTAAATAGGCGGCGGCGGTCTTGTTCGCCTGGTCGCACCGTTCGTCGGGCGTGCCGTTGCTGCGTTCGACCATCGCATACCGCTTTTCGGCCTCCTCGCCGGCAGAGTGGCCGCAGGCGGCGAGGCACAGCATGAGAGGAAGGGCCAAGTTTCGCATCTTGTGAATTATCCGCCCGTCCGGGACTCGCGGTCAAGATGCGCTCTGGCCGGGTAGTGTCTCAGTTTGAATCGCCGTCCGCACCTCGCGCCTTTAGAGCGAGTCAGCGAACCGGCTCCCCTAATTGAATTCCGGGCCTCGGGAAGAGCTTCGCCAGCTCCGCCAGCAGCGGCATCAAATCATCGAGTTTGATGCCGTGGTTAAGCGAAAGTGCTACGAGCTGGTCGCGCACGCCGCCGGGCAATACGCGATCGAAGCCCGAGAACGTGTCTTCCAGGTCCCGCTCTGCCCGTTGCCGCGCCTCGACGAACGCGGCGAACCTTGCCGATCGTCGCTTCGCCGCTTGTGCGTCGTCCAGATAACGCCTGAGCAGGTCGTCCGCATCACGCCGCACCTCATCCGGCAGCTCAGGATTTGTGGCGAGACGCTGCAGGGTCTCGCGCGCAGATTCTTTCACCACCTCGACGCTTAGTCCGTGCTTCCGCGCCTCCTCCTCCGGGTTGCGCAGCGCATCTTCCATGGAGCGGATCATTCCACCGGCGAAAGCCTGCTCCGATTGGTTGAGCAGGGCAGACTGACGACGGCCGGTTAGGATGTAGAGCACGTCCGCCCCAGCCTCGGCAAAAGCGCGCAGGGCGGTTCCGGGCGGCGACGAGACGTCCTTCTCCCAATTTATCTGAGCGCCCTTCGAAGCCGACGCGAGGGCGGCGAAGTCGGTCTGATTCCGGCCCAACCTTAGCCGCTCCTCCTTTAGGCGCGCCCCAATGCTCACGAAAATACACCTGTCCCCTTGCAAAAGTCAGAATTATGCACCAAAGTGCACATCTCTGACCTTCAAGGTGGCTATCGTATGTCAAGTGTACTCTCTCTGGAAGAGGCCAAGGCGCGGTTGTCCCGCATCGGGAGGAGCGCGGCGGATCTTGGGCGCGAGCTAGATGTGCCGGTTTCGATTGTCCGGGGCGTTCTCGAAGGCCGGCTAAAGGGCTCCCGCGGTGATGCTCACAAGGTCGCGGTCGCGCTGGGGCTCAAAGACGGCATGATCGTCGCGGACGGCACGCCGATCGCCGACGCGATGAAAATGGCGGCAGCGCAATAGTGGCCATGCCGCTGCTCACGGGCGCCGCGAACGGAGTTGAGGAAGCGTGGCGGATCGCGGCCGTCGAGCGCCGCCTCCCCGCGCAAGGTAGGGGAGGCCTTCCGCCGTTCTGGCCGGACATCGACGTCCGGCGGTTCCTCATCGTCCAACACGGCTTTCTCACGCTCGACATGGCGCGGGAGCAGCTCGTGCAACGCGTCGGCTCGCAGAGAACGCCGAGCCGCTCCGCAATTGGCCGCTTTTGGCAGAAGCTCGATGGCCTGGAGCTGGCGCAATGAGCGCGGGCCGCAGCATCCTCTCGCTCCCAATTGCGGAGATCGCAGTCGGCGAACGCGTCGGCTTTTTCCATCCCGATCATGCGGCGCGGCTCGGCGCCAGCATCGCGGCTGAGGGGCAGCACGATCCTATTCACGTCCGCCGCAACGGCAATCGCGCCGAGCGGCCGTGGACGCTCGTCGCCGGCCTCCATCGCCTGCGCGGCGTGGAAGGGATCGGCCGGCAGGTCATTGACGCGATTCAGGCGGCGGACGCGAGCAGCGACGAGGCAACGCTCCTTCGCCTGGAGCTGTCGGAGAACCTCGATCATCGGGCACCGCTGCCGATCGAGAGAGCGATGTTCATCGCCGCCCGCGCGCAGCTGGAGGAGGAGATCGACCATCCCGGCCGCCTGGGCGAGGGCCGCGCTCAGCGCGCGGCGCGGACACGTTGGGATGCAAGTGCAACGATTGCACAAGCATTCGATCCGGCAGGCTCCCTCGCAACGGCGGAAGCATTGGACTGGCGCCAGCGGACGGCGGCGGTGTGCGGATGCTCCCTTAGAACCTTCGCGCTGTACCTCAGCATCTATCGCGCACTCGTCGAGCCATTCCCGCGCGACGTGCTGGCCGAGATGAACCGCCACCCGCTCGCCGAGAGTCTCACCAACCTTCTTCGCATCGTCAAGCTGCCGACGCCCGAGGGCCGGCGCCGCGTCATAGATGCCATGCTCGCCGATCCTGAGTTGCCGACGATGGACGCCGCGTTCGTCGCGGCCGAGCTTTCGACCAGCAAGGGCAACCGCCCCGCGTCCGATGATTTCGAGGCGCGCGTGCTGCGTGGTTGGGACCGGATGAAGCTCCGGCAAAAGCGCGGCGTTGCGATCCACATCGCGAAGCACGCGCCCCCATCCGTCGCGGCGGAAATGGTCCAAGCGCTGCGCGACCGGGGGCTTGTTTGATGACGGCCGGGCCTGTGGCTCAGGATTGGTTCACGGCCGCTGAGCTGGCGGGGCTCGCGCTTCCCGGTCTCCCGCGAACCAAGCGCAAGGTGAATGAGCTAGCGAGCGCGGCGGGATGGGCGGGTCGCCGAACGGCCGAGGGCATCCCGCTCGCCCGCGATCGCGGCGTTGCCGGCGGCGGGACGGAGTACAACGTCAGTCTGCTCCCCGAGCCGGCACGGCGCGCGCTTGGCGACAGGATCGGCGCGCCGACTGCTGCGGCGAACGATGACGCTGCGATGCGCGCACCGATCTGGAGCTGGTACGACACGCAGAGCGACAAGACGAAGGCAGACGCGGAGCGGAGGCTCAGCATCGTTCGGGATGCCGTGGCGCTCAGCATGGCCGGGCTTTCGAAGTCGAGTGCGGTCGTCACCGTTGCCTCCAATTGGGGTATTTCCCAGGCATCGCTCTGGACATGGCTGGGTCTAATCAAGGGCGCTCCGGAAAGCGATTGGCTGCCGCGCCTGGCACCACGCAGGGCGGGCGGCGGCGTCGAAGCCGATGTCGACCCCGGCCTGTGGCAATGGCTCCTCTCCGATTATCTGCGCCCGTCGAAGCCAAGCTGGGAAAGCTGCGTCCGCCGCGCGGCGGCGATCGCTAGCGCAGCCGGGAAGACCCTTCCGCACGGCCGCACCCTATGGCGCAAATTCGAGCGGGAGCTGCCGGAGCAGCTCGTCACATTGAAGCGCGACGGCGCCGATGCGCTTCGGCGCCGTCTCCCCCCGCAGCAGCGCACCGTCGCCGATCTTCACGCGATGGAGCTGGTCAATATCGACGGCCATACGTGCGACGTGATGGTGCGCTTTCCGGACGGCCGCGTCGGCCGCCCGGTCATGGTGGCGATCCAGGACGTGATGAGCCGCAAGTTTCTCGTCTGGCGGCACGCCGCAAGCGAGGACACGATTACTGCGCGCCTTTGCTTCGCCGATCTCTTTGCTCGCTACGGCATCCCCAAGGGTCTGCTCTCCGATAATGGCCGCGCCTTCGCGTCCAAGTGGCTGACGGGCGGCGCGCCGACCCGCTTCCGGTTCAAGATCAAGGAAGAGGAACCGGTCGGCCTGCTGACGGCCCTAGGCATCCAGGTGCATTGGGCGCTCCCGTTCAGAGGCTCTTCAAAGCCGATTGAGCAAGGATTTCGCGACCATTGCGATGCGATCGCGAAGCATCCGGCGTTCGAGGGCGCCTATACGGGCAACAACGCTCTCAACAAGCCCGACAATTACGGCGAGCGGGCCGTGCCCTGGGAGACGTTCATCCGCGTCTGGAGCGCGGGAATGGCCGAGCACAACGCGCGCCCTGGCCGGCGGACCGAAACGGCAGCCGGCCAAGAGAGTTTCGACGACGTTTTTGCCCGCTCCTACGCCACGGCGCCGATCGGCAAAGCGGCCCCGGAGCAAGTGCGGATGGCGCTGTTCGCGGCGGAGCTGGTCCGTGCGGACCGCAGGAGCGGCGCCGTGAAGATTCTCGGCAACACTTACTGGTCGCACGATCTGGTCGGCATCGCGGGGAGCCGCGTCACCGTGCGGTTCGATCCTGAAGATGCCACGCAACCTGTCCACATTTATGACGCGGTCGGGCGCTTCGTCGCCCAAGCGGACCTTTGGGAGGCGACGGGCTTCCTCGATGCCGAGGCGGCGAAGCGGCGCGCCCGGCTCGAAGCCGACTTCCGCAAGGCGACAAAGGCCCAGGCGGCGGCGCTCGATCTGCTTACGGCCGACCAGCTGGCGGCGACACTTCCGGAACATGTACCGCCGGAGCTGCCGGCAGCGTCTGTGGTTCGCCCGGTGCGCCATCGCGGCCACACTGCCGCCGCGCTCAGGCCGCTTCACCAGCCGGCCGAGCGGCCGGACCCACCGAGTTTCATCGACGCCTTCGCGGCCGGAGCGAACCGGCTCCGCGTGGCCGGCGAATGAAAGAAGGCGGCGCCCCCGACCAGAGGAACGCCGCCTTCATCACCATCGAACGAGGAGAACATAACATGGAAATCGTCGTTGACAACAGCCGGCCCGAAATCGAGGCGCGCGCGTGGCTGAACGACCATAAGGACGAAACCGGGCTCAGCTGGTCCGAGATCGCCAAGCTTACGAGCGTTGCGTCCAGCACACTCTCCCGCTTCGCCTCCGCGCAATATGCCGGCGACAACGGCAAGATCGCCGCCGGGGTGCTCGCCTACCGTGACCGGCTCACCGCTCAGGCCGAGATCGGCGCCGACATGCCGCGAGCGCCGGATTGGTTCGAGACCGAGACATCCCGCCGGCTCACATCTCTCCTGCGCTGGGCGCAAAGCGGCAAGATCGTCCTCATTGTCACCTCACCGGGGCTCGGCAAGACGAAGGTCGCCCAGCGCTTGGCCGATCGCGATCCGAATGTGTGGCTCGCGACCATGGCTCCGTCCACGGCCGGAGTGGCGACGATGGCAATCGAGGTCGCGGCGGCGATCGGCCTTGGCGACGTGAAGGGAAGTCCGCAACAACTTTCCCGTCAGATCAGAGCGCACGTCCAGGGAAAGAATGGCCTCCTCATCATCGACGAGGCGCAGGAGCTAACCGACAAGGCGCTCAACGAAATCCGCGGCTGGCACGACCGGACGAAGATGGGGATCGCGCTCCTCGGCAACGAAAAGGTGGTCGGGCAGCTCGACACCCGCAAGAGCGCCCTTGCGCAGATTTCGAGCCGCTTCTCCATCAAGCATGTCCAGGCGCTGCCGCTCGAAGGGGATCTGGAGGCTCTGCTCGACGCCTGGGGCGTGCAGCACGCCGACCAGCGCGCGTTCCTCGGTCGCATCGGAAGCCTTCCGGGCGCGCTCCGCGAGGTAACGCAAACGCTTGAGGTGGCGATGATGGCCGCCTTCGGCGCCAATCAGCCACTCACGGTCGATCACCTTCGTGCCGCCGCCAAGCAGCGGAACGTCAAGATCGGAGGGTTGTAATGGGAACAACCGCCCGCCTCGTGTGGCAGGAGCTGAGCTGCGGGCGCGGCCTGCTGGCCGTCGCCGCCGAGTTCTGCGCGGCATCGGCCGCGACGGCGCTCTGGTTCGCAGGAGCCTTTCTCTTTTGGCAGCAGGAGCCGCCCCCAATAGGCGGCCAGCCGGCCGCCTCCAATGACGGCACGACCGCCTTGACGTGGGCGGACTGCGGGCAGGCCCGAAAATCGCCCGTAGAAGGCGGCGCAGGCGCGTCAGCCCCCAAACCCTATGAAATCGCCGCGATGCGTCTGGGCGGCCTGCCCACGGGCTCCCTGCGGCATTTCCGGCGTGTCTGCTCGGCTGAGCGGTCGGCGCTGTACGGAGGCTTCCGTGCTTAGGCTCGCACACGAGAATGCCGGCACCACCGGCCCGATAGGCCGCCATCGCCGCTACCTGCTCGGCAGGGTCCACTTCGCCGCAAAGCAGCTTGGCTTGGAAGACGATGATTACCGCGCCCTCCTTCACAGGGTGACGGGCGAACGCAGCGCCCGCGACTGTAGCAACGGAGATCTGAGCGCGGTTCTCGCCGAATTCGAGCGCCTGGGCGTCCCCAGCTCTGCGGTGCTGCCGGAAAGGGCGCAGGCATCGCACCCCTTGGCAAGGAAGGCGCGGGCGCTCTGGATTTCCCTCTATCAGCTCCGCGCGATCGAAGATCCATCCGAACGGGCGCTGGAAAGCTTCGCCAGACGGCAGCTCGGCGTGGATCGGCTGCAATGGGCCGATCAGCGGCATGGCTATCCTCTCATTGAGGCGCTCAAGGCCATGGGGAAACGCCATGGTTGGGACCCGGACGTCCGGGGCAGGATGCCGGCTTCGGCTCGCCTCCACATCCTCAAAGACCGGCTCGTTGGAGCCTTGCTCGCCAAGCTTGCCGCCCGTGGTGTCGCGGCGGGTGGGCAATTTGCGCGCGATCGGTCCGCTTTCACGATGGGGCAGCTGGACCGGGCAATCCGCACCTTGGCGCAGCATCTGCGCGACGGGCGCGAGGCTCCAGAGTAGATCCATGGCGGCTCGGCCTATCTCCTCTGGCGACCAGCTACCGATCCCGCGCGACGCAGCGCCCGGGCCGGGCTGGAGCGCTCAGATGAGGGAGATGGCGGAGCATATCGGCGCGTACGAGACGCTGCTGATCAGCGACCACTTCGGCGGGCGGGAATTCTACATTCCTGCCGATCCTGAGAAGAACCCTTTCCTGCCGCTAATCGGCGCAGCGAAGGCGCGAACGCTGAGCTGGGTATACCGACGCGATACGCTCGCCATTCCCACGGCTCGCTATGCGCTCAGTCGGGCACGTCGCGGCGGCATCATCGCGGCGGTGCGCAGCGGCAATCTCACCGTAGCCGACGCGGCGAGAACGCTCGGGCTGCGTCGCGACTATACCTCGAAGCTCGTCAACCAGACGGACGAGGGGCGCAGCGGGTCTTCCTGCGCAATGGCGGCACGTCGCGCGGACGATCGTCAGATCACCATATTCGACGTGCTGGGCACAACCAGTCGTGACTGAACAGCCGCGCGCGTGCTTGCGACAAGCCTACCCCGAGGGAGGCGACGGGCGGGTTGGGCCAGCATCAACACATCTCGGCGGAAAGCTCCGGGGGCGAGCTGGTTCTGACTTGCGCGCGGTGCGGCGGGAACATCTTCGACGAGCCGCTCCCGATTCCACGCAACGTCCAGACCGGCGCGGGCTGGACCCAGCAGATGCTGGAGATGGCCGACCACATCGGCGCCTATGCCACGCTGCTGCTCTGCGACCGCTTCGGCGGGATGCGCATCTATATCACGGCCGACTGGTTGAAAGCGAAAGCTTACCCAAGCAGCGGCACCGTTCGGGACCTCATCGGGGATGAGGCCGCTCAGAAGCTCAGCTTTGTCTACCGGCGCGAATATCTCGCCATCCCCACCGCGCGAGCGGCTGTCAACCGTGCCCGCCGCGCGCCCATCATCGCAGCCGCGCGCTCCGGTAGCCTCACCGCCAGCGAAGCGGCGAGACTGTTGCGCACCACGCGGCCTTACATCTCACACCTCGTCCACAACACGGACGAAGGGATGGACTTCGAGCCGAGCCCCTGAGCGTCATCTGCCCGTGCGCTGGCGCACGGCACTTTCCATTGCCGAACCGGGGCACAAGGGCGCCATGGTTCCGCAGCTCAAACTCAGCGACTTCCCCATTCCAGCAGAGATCGAGCCCGATTCGAGCTGGACGCCGCAAATGCGTGAGATCGCGAGTTACATCGGTCCGCGCGCGACCTTGCTCTTCTGCGAGGCGTTCGGCGGCAGATCCGCCTACCTGCCCCGACGGGCCGATGGAAAGAACTGGCGCCGCTTCTGCGCGGTCGTAGGCGAGCCGGCCGTCCGATCCATGATCGGCGCTTTCGCCGGCTGCCATCTCGCGGTCCCCAGGGCCGCCGCATCGATCGCGCGGGCGCGCCGCGCCGGAGTTCTCGCACATGCGCGTGCCGGAACTTTCAGCATCGGCGAGACGGCGGAGATCCTGGGCGTCACGCGCAACTATGCCGGCTGGCTCGTCAACCATAGTGGGGAAGGGCTCGGCGTGGATCCGGCGCCGCTTCCTTTGCCGAGAGAGTGCCAGCTATTGAGCGAGGCCGCCGCCGAGGCTTGCCGACGCCTCACCGTCGCCGGCATCGGCAGGGAACTGATCGACAACGTCGCTGCCGGCATCGTCACCCTTGGCGGGGAGCATTTGCTCCTGCCGGTGCGAGCCGCCGCGTTGGGGAGTGGAGGTTCCACGTGCCCCCGGCCGTAGAGGAGACGGAATGGATCGACGTCTCCTGGCAGGAGCCGGGGCCGGACGGTTGTGCGCAGACCAATAAGATCCGCATGAAGGTGCGGATTGTGCCGGCGCGCGAGGGGGCGCCTGATGGCGCGGCCGCGTTCATCAAACGGGTTTCCCTTGATTGGGACGAGGTTCTCGGCCCGGACGGCGAGCCCGTGTCTTTCGCGGCCGATCGCCTTGCTCTGCTGGTCGATGCGCAGCCCAACTTCGCATGGAGTTTCGTGGCTTCCTATCTAGCGGCCAGGGGGAGGCGCCGCATCGCCGAGGTTGATGCGGCTGTTGCGCGCGCGAAGCCTGGAACGGCCATCGCAACCTTCCTCCACACAATAGCGGAGGCGGTCCATGACTGACTATGTCGTAAGCGCCAGGATCACCGGCGACTCGTCCGAGTTGGTGAAGGCGTCGGCCGAGGGCGTCGCCGCCGTCAACAGCTTCGGCGATGCGGCCAAGGGCGCGGCCGCCGGCCCGACCGCACTTGCGGCCGCAATCAACCAGGTCATCGCCGCCAGCCATCCCGCGACGGGGTCTACGACCGCGCTGAAAGCGGCTATCGCGTCGGCGAAACAGCAGTTCGACGCCGGCTCCCTCTCGGGGGATGCCTACGCCAGGGTCCTCCAGGTCGCCGCCCGCAACGGCGCCGAATTCGAGCGGCTGCAGCGCCTGGTCAACAAGTCGGTCGACGACGGTGCCCATTCTTTCGGGAACGCTCGCATCGCCCAGCTGGAGATGATGCACGTCGTCACGGCGACCGGCGACGCGCTCAATGCGGGCATTCCCCTCTCGCGCGTGTTCGCCATGGAAACCGGCCGCGTCGGCGAGGCGGCCGTCCTGATGGGCGGCAGCCTTGGCGCGGTGGGCAAGTTCCTCAGCGGGCCTTGGGGCATCGCCGTGATGCTTGGCGTCAGTGTGCTGGGCTCGCTGATCGGAAGCCTCCTCTCGAGCGGCGACGAGTCGAAGAAGGCCGCCGCAGCGACCGACATACACAAGATGTCGATCGACCAGCTGGTCAAGGCGATCAACGCCCAAGACCAGGCGCTGCGCAAATCGCTCGAGACGGGACAGCTGGCGGAGGAGCAATCACTCCGCGCCGCGGTCGCCCTGCGCAACGAAGCCCAGGCCCGGCTAAACAACGCCAAGGGCATGCTCGCCGAGGCGGAGCAACGGCTGCAGGCGCAGAATGAGCAGTCTCAAGGGCCGGGGCAACGCGGCGAGCTAGGCACACTCGGGCTGCCGGAGGCGCAAAATGCGGTCTACGGCCTGCGGGCCGAGATCGACCAGCTGCAGGCCGCGCTCGACCAGTCGAACAAGGACATCCGCGACAAGTCGATTCCGCTCTACCAGCGCTTCGTGAAAGAGGGGCTGGACCCCATGACGAAGGCGACCGACGATCACGAGCGGTCGCTCCAGCGCCTGCGGCTCGAATATGAGCATGGCGACATCACCGGCCAGCAATATGCCGACGACCTAAAGAAGATCGAGCAGGCCTTCGTCGCCCAGAAAAAGGCGATTGAGGACGCGACGCGTGCCTCAAAGGAGCACGCCAACCAGATCGGCCGCGTGATGACGCTCGCCCAGGGCGAGGCGCTGATCAAATCGATCGGCGGCACGGTCACTAGTGGCCAGCGGTCCTTCGCGACCCAGCAGCGGCTCTACCAGAAGTATCTCGCCGGCACCGGCCCGCTCGCGGCCAAGCCGGGCACCTCCTATCACGAGGTCGGCCAGGCGCTCGACATCGCCAAGACCACCGGCATGACGCTGGCGAAGATCCGCGACGCCTTCCGCGACGCCGGCGTGCCCGTGAAGGAGCTGCTCGACGAGGGCGACCATTTCCACGTCGCCTGGGGCAAGGCGGCCGACACGGCGAAGGTCGCGGCCCAGGCGATCAACCAGCTCAACGAAGAGCTGTCGCAGATCATCACGAAGTTCGATCCGATGCTCGCCGCGTCGAACGACTTCCTCCACACGCTCCAGCAGATCCGCCAGCTCGCCCCGGCCGACAATTTCTTCAACCCGGGCGGCAAGGGCGCGATCAGCGCGACCCAGGCGGGCCAGTACGAGTTCAATGCGGCCAATGCCTATTCGCAGCAGATCGCGCAGATCCAGGACGAGCAGCGCGCCAGCGTCAACGATTTCTTCAAGCAGAATGCCGACGTCCTTCAGCGTGAAGTCTTGGACCCGCTGGCCAAGAACATGGTGCCCGTCATCGTCAAGGCGGGGAGGGATGGCGGCCACGCCTTCGGGGACGAGGCGGCGCGCGCGATCGGCGACCTGGTCGGCGGCAAGCTCGGCAACGTGCTGGGCGGCGTCATGTCGGTGCTCTCCGGCTCGACGGCGGGGCTGCGGCAGGCGGGGCCGCTCGGCGACATCCTCTCGCTCCTCAGCGCTAAGCCGCGAGAGGGGCAACAGGTCCCGCAGTTCACACAAGGACTTCAGGCTTTCGTTGATCCGATCAAGCACGGCCTCAAGGACGTCGAGAAAAAGATAGCCGAGACGTTCCATATCGGCGGCGACTTCGAGAAGACGTTGGGCCACATGGCCGGTGGCGCGGCGCTCGGCAGCCTCATCGGCCCCGGCATCGTCAACCTGTTCGGCGGCAAGGGCAGCAGCGCCGGCGGCGCGATCGGCGGCGCGCTGGGCGAGGCCGCGGGCAAGGCGTTCCTCACGCCTCTGCTGAACAGCATCAGCGGGTCGCTCGGCGGCTTCGCCGGCCCGATCGGCGCCGTCGCGGGGTCGATCCTGGGCTCCGTCATCGGCGGCCTGTTCAAGCCGGCGCCGAAGACGGGCGGCGCGATCGTCACGTCCACCACCGGCGCCTCGCAGACGGTCGGCAACGACGCCACCTCGATCTCGGCCGCATCAGGCTCCGCCAGCTCGATCCAGCAGGCGATCGCGCAGATCGCGCAGCAACTCGGCGGCAGCGCCGGGTCGTTCAAGATCTCGATCGGCGAGGCGGACGGCAAATGGAGCGTGGATCCGCTCGGCCTCGGCCGCAGCGCCAAGCCGGGCGGCGGCGCCACCGGCTTCGGTGGCGACGAGCAGGCGGCCGTGCAGTTCGCCATCCAGCAGGCGATCGCGCAGGGTGCCGTCAAGGGGCTCGACGCGGCCGTGCAGAAAGCGCTCGCATCGAGCACCGACCTCCAGCAGTCGCTGAAGGAGGCGGTTGACGTCCAAGGGGTGGAGGACCTGCAAGGACATGGGCAGCGGCATCAACAAGACCTTCCGCGATTTTGAGACGCAGGCGGCCGACCGCCTCCGGATCGCCAAGCAATATGGCTTCGACGTCGTCGCGATCGACAAGATCAACGCCGAGCAGCGGCTCGCGCTCGACCAGCAGACGATGCAGCAGGCTGTCGGCTCGCTGCAGACCCTGCTCTCGGATCTCGACACCGGCGATCTCGCGCAGGGTAGCCTGGTCGACCAGATCGCCAAGATCAAAGACCAGCTCACCGGCACGATCTCCGACGCGATGAACGGCGTCGACGGCGCCGCCGACAAGGTCGCCCAGTTCGAGCGCGACCTGATCGACAAGACCAAGCAGGCGTTCGGCACCGCCGGCCCTGAGCTCGCCGCGGCCGAGGACCAGGCGAAGAGCGCAGCCGAGCAGATCATCCAGGCCGAGCAGGACCGGATCAAGGCGGCCGAGGACGCCTCCAAGGCGACGAACGACGCGCTCAACGAGAACAATGACCAGAATGCGGTGATGATCCAGAAGCTCAGCAACATCGAGCAGCTGCTGGGCGGGTCCTCGAGCGACACCAGCGCCACCGCCGGCATCCCGACCTATCTGAGCACCGCCACCGGCTTCTCGGGGCAGCTGAACCTGTGACGAAGAAGACCCTCGTCACCTGCCGCCATGCCGCGCCGTCCTCAGCGACTCGGCGAGCGGCGGCCCATGAATTTCCCTTCACAGACGGCCCTAGAAAGGACCCAAGCCATGCCTGATCCCGCCCGCGCGCAAGTTGACATCGAGGCGCCTGTCAACCGCCTAGCAACAGCTCTGCGCTGCCTGGAGGGGCTGCTCGCGGACCCAAAGAACGCGGGGCTGACGATAGATCGGCATGATTTGAGCGGGCTGGTCGATGTGCTCGCGACAGAGGCCGAGCGGATCGAGTATGCCGTTTCGGGCGACCCGGCGCCCGACCGTGAAGGCGTGGGCCCCGACACCCCCGAGGGTTTCCGACGGGACCGGTTGGATGCGGAAATGTGGTTGTACAGGTCGGCAGGCGCTCTCCGCGCGCTTTCCTACCTTCTATGCAGCCCAGCCGGAATGGACCGCGACGTGGATCGCGACAAGCTCGCCTGCCTCGTTGGCATCGTCGAGGCCGACGCATCGCGGACGAGGGCGTGCGTTCAGAACACCATGTCTCGCGCCCGCTGGGGTGAAGCGGCCTAGTCATGTCCGACGAGCCTTACCTTATCGCCGCGCGCGCTCTGGTCTTCACCAGAAACGAGAGGGACGCCGGCCGAACGCACTCCATCGCCCAGGCCGTCCGGCACATCGAGCGGCACGGCTACCCTCCGAAGATCACGGCGAGCTTCGCGGAATTTGAGAGATCCGGGTCCAAGCTGGTCGGCGTGCTCGCGGCCGACCTGCAGCATCGCACGCCCGGCCTCACTTATGTGGATGCCTTCTCACAGGTGACCACCGCCTTGGCGGACGTGGCGGGCCGCAGCAGCGGGACAGCGGCTGCCGCCGTAAGCTTCGCTGCGCCGCCCCAAAACAGATTGAACGGGCTCCTATCGCTCTGCGCGGCTGAGCTCAGCCATTATTATCCTCGCGCGGGAACGTATCTGGACGCGCTGTCCCTCATTGCGGCCTCCATCCAGTCATCGCTCGGCGCTGGCAACGCGGCCAGCTTTGCCGAGCCGCCGAGACCGCTTCCCGGCAACCGATCCTCCCTCGCTGCGGTCGGGGAGCCGATGAGAGCCGCCAGCGCTGCGGCTGCTGCGCTGGAGCGGCGCCACCCAAACATCAGCTCCGATCGCGCTCGTGATCTGGTCTGGCGAGCCGTGAACGAATTCTTGAGCGGGAGGGGCACGCCACCCCCCGCGCCCAGCTTCGCCGAGCCGCAGCATAGCGAGACGGACCTCCATCTCCACGCGCTGCACCAAGTGGCGGTCGAGCTACGCCGGCTGGTTCCGAACCTCTCCTATCAGGAAGCTATGCGGCGCGCCTCAAGCTGACATGCACAACGCGAACGAAAAGGAAGATCGCATGAAGACCCAGAAGAACCCTGAACTTGCCAACCTCGTCGCCTTGAACGCCTCCTACGAGGCCTTCGGCGTCCAGGTGCAGCAGACGCTCGGCCGCATCGCCGACCTGGAGACCAACCGCACGACTCTCCAGGAGCGCCTGGTAAAGGCCAAAGGCGCGAAGCCGACCGAAAACGAGGACTTGGACGATCCGCTGGTGGCGGCTCTTGCGGCCGACCCCGGTGCCGACTTGGCATCGGAGGATGTCGCGGTGGCAGCCGAACGGAGCGCATCCCTGCAAAGCGCGATGCGGACATGGAAGAAGGAGGTTTCGCTGCTGGAGCGAGCTATCGCGAAAATCGAAGGCCAGCACCAACAAGCGCGCCAGGAGCTGGCGGAGCTGAAAGAACAGCAGAAGGACGCACATGTCGCCTTCGCTGCGGCCGCGCACGCATACTTGCTCGGCGTCTTCCGCGACCGCTTCGAAGACCTGTACCACCACGTGCTCGCCCCCCTCGCTGGCATTGAGCAGATGAAGAATGGACACGGTCGCGAGGTGATCCCGACCTTCAGCCAGTTCTGCCGCCGCCTGGAGATCACGCACAGCTTCTACGTGGACAGCCGCCAATGCGAGGAGCGGTACTTTCCCAAGGTCAACCCGCATGCCCGGGGCGGGGCGCAGGTTGACAACAGCGCGGACGTGGAGCGCTTTCGCCTGACAGTGGCGGCCCTCAAGTCGTGATGACCGATAAGGAACTTGCTTCCCTCTTCCGGAAGCACGTCCCGCTCAGCGGGTGGCATATCGATCCGCGCGCGGAGTTCGTAGGCAGCCGCTTCTACGACTTCGCGCGCGAGGTTGAACATCATGCCTTGGCGGCTGGAATGGCGCTCGCCCGGCAAGGCCCCGTCCCGCCGCCGGAGGATGGGTGTGGGGCCAAAGACCGCCCACCGAGCGCGCGCGGTCTCTTCTTCACCATCGTTGGCTGGATGATCGGCCTGCACTGAGCCCGTGTGAGGCTCCTCGCACCAGCCGGCGCAGCCGCGCCTTCCCGACATGTTTTTGCGCCCAGAAAAGGCGGTTTCCGACCATTTCGATGGCTGCTAAATGGGGCCGTGAGTACTCCAGAAACTCCTGTCAAACACTCCAGGAAGTCGTGTCGCGCTACACCCGCCCCCCTCCTGCGCCCCCTCCACCCTTCCCCCCCGCCCCCCACCTTGCTAGAGCCCGCGCAACCGCGCCGGGCCGTTCCCCGCCCGGCTCGAATGTCCATTCGAGACGAGGAAATTCCATGACCGCCGTCGGCCGAGACAGCCTCCAGACCCGCACCGATCTCAACGTCGGTTCGAAGACCTATTCCTATTATTCCCTCGACAAGGCCGCCGCCCGGCTCGGCGACGTCTCCAGCCTGCCCTTCTCGATGAAGGTGCTGCTCGAGAATTTGCTGCGCTTCGAGGATAATGTGACCGTCAGCCGCGAGGACATCCAGGCGCTGGTCGACTGGCAGAAGAACCCCTCCGGCCCGGCGCGCGAGATCCAGTATCGGCCGGCGCGCGTGCTGATGCAGGATTTCACCGGCGTCCCCGCCGTGGTCGACCTCGCCGCGATGCGCGACGGCATCGCCAGGCTCGGCGGCTCGCCCGAGAAGATCAACCCGCTCGTCCCCGTCCACCTCGTCATCGATCATAGCGTCATGGTCGACGAGTTCGGCACGCCGCGCGCCTTCGAGCGCAACGTCGAGCACGAATATGCCCGCAACATGGAGCGCTACCAGTTCCTGCGCTGGGGTTCGAAGGCGTTCCGCAATTTCGAGGTCGTGCCGCCCGGCACCGGTATCTGCCATCAGGTGAACCTCGAATATATCGCCCGCGCTATTTGGTCGTCGAAGGGCGAGGACGGGCGCGAAATCGCCTATCCGGACACCTTGGTCGGCACCGACAGCCATACGACGATGGTGAACGGCCTCGGCGTGCTCGGCTGGGGCGTCGGCGGCATCGAGGCGGAGGCGGCGATGCTCGGCCAGCCGGTCTCGATGCTGATCCCCGAAGTGGTCGGCTTCCACCTCGCCGGCGCGCTCGCCGAGGGGATCACCGCCACCGATCTCGTCCTCACCGTCACCCAAATGCTGCGGCAGAAGGGCGTGGTCGGCCGCTTCGTCGAATTTTACGGGCCGGGCGTTTCCGAGCTTTCGGTCGCCGATCGCGCGACCATCGCCAATATGGCGCCCGAATATGGCGCCACCTGCGGCTTCTTCCCGATCGATCACAAGACGCTCGATTACATGCGCCTGACCGGCCGGCCGGACGAGCATGTCGCTCTCGCCGAGGCCTATGCCAAGGCGCAGGGCCTATGGCTGGACGCGGGCTCGACCCACGAGCCGGTCTTCACCGACACGCTGGCGCTCGACATGTCGACGGTCGAGCCTTCGCTCGCCGGGCCGAAAAGGCCGCAGGACCGGGTGCCATTGAGCCGCGTCGACGAGGAGTTCGTCGCCAATTTCAGCAAGGAATATGGCCATACGCTCGCCGAGCTGGAGAAGCGCGTGCCGGTGAAGGACCCGGTCGGCTCCTCCGACGCGCTCGACGCCGAGGCGCGGGGGACGACCGACCTCGGCCATGGCGACGTCGTCATCGCCGCGATCACCTCCTGCACCAACACTTCCAACCCGGCCGTTTTGGTCGCCGCCGGCCTCGTCGCCAAGAAGGCGCATGAGAAGGGGCTGACCCGCAAGCCCTGGGTGAAGACCTCGCTGGCGCCGGGCTCCAAGGTGGTGACCGATTATCTCACCCAATCCGGGCTGCAGGAGCATCTGAACGCTTTGGGCTTCAATCTCGCCGGCTATGGCTGCACGACCTGCATCGGCAATTCCGGCCCGCTGCCGGCGCCGATCAGCGAGGCGATCAACAAGAACGACCTCGTCGCGGCCTCCGTGCTGTCCGGCAACCGCAATTTCGAGGGGCGGGTGTCGCCCGACGTGCGGGCCAATTATCTCGCCTCGCCGCCGCTCGTCGTCGCCTACGCGATCAAGGGCAATGTCGTCGGCGACATGATCGAGGAGCCGCTCGGCACCGGTTCGGACGGGCAGCCGGTCTTCCTCAAGGACGTCTGGCCTACCAACGAGGAGGTGCGCAGCCTCATCGACCAATACGTCCACGGCGACATGTTCCGCGCCCGCTATGCCGACGTTTACAAGGGCGACGACCAGTGGCGCGGCATCCCGGTGACGGGCGGCGAGACCTATGCCTGGTCGCCGGGCTCCACCTACATCCAGAACCCGCCTTATTTCGACGGCATGACGATGGAGCCGGTGCCGCCCGAGGACATCGCCCACGCGCGGCCTCTCGCCATCTTCGGCGATTCGATCACCACCGATCACATCTCGCCCGCCGGCGCGATCAAGGTCGACAGTCCGGCCGGGCGATATCTCAACGAGCATCAGGTGAGCCGGCTGGACTTCAACTCCTACGGCGCGCGGCGCGGCAATCACGAGGTGATGATGCGCGGCACCTTCGCCAACATCCGCATCAAGAACCGGATGGTGCCGGGGATCGAGGGCGGCGTCACGAAGCATCTGCCCGACGGGGAGGTGATGCCGATCTACGACGCGGCGATGCGCTACAAGGAAGAGGGCGTGCCGCTCGTCGTCATCGCCGGCAAGGAATATGGCACCGGCTCGTCGCGCGACTGGGCGGCGAAGGGGACCGTCCTGCTCGGCGTGCGGGCGGTGATCGCCGAGACCTATGAGCGCATCCACCGCTCGAACCTGGTCGGCATGGGCGTGCTGCCGCTGCAGTTCGTCGAGGCGCCGCCGCAGTTCGACGGGACCGAGACCTTCACGATCACCGGCGTGGCCGATCTGCAGCCGCGGCAGGAGATCGAGGTGAAGGTGATGCATGATGACGGCAGCAAGTCGACCTTCACCGCCCGGGTCCGGATCGATACGGCGAACGAGCTCGAATATTTCCGGCACGGCGGCATCCTCCACTACGTGCTGAGGAAGCTGGCCGCCTGACGCCGCTCGCCTTCACCATCGAGGCGGTCGGCTGGGCCGGTGCCCTGCTCATCCTCGCGGCTTATCTGCTGCTGTCGATGGGGCGGCTGACCGGCCAGTCGGCGGTGTACCAGGGCATGAACGTCGTCGGCGCCGCCGGCTTCGTGATCAACGGCTGGTGGCACGGCGCCGTCCCCTCGGCGTCGCTCAACGTGGTTTGGGCCCTGATCGGCATCTTCGCCCTCGTGCGCATCATGGCGAGGCGCCAGGCAAACCCTCGCCCCGGCGGGGAGAGGGATACGAAGCCTTAGCGGCTCCGCCGCTTAGGCGCAGTTGGGTGAGGGGGCACGGCGTTTGTGAGAACTCTCGACCGCCGAACCCCCTCACCCCAATCCTCTCCCCGCCGGGAGACGGAGCTATTATCCATTCGCTCCAGCCACTTGAGGGTAACCCCCTCGAAAGAAGTCTTGGTTAAACCCCACCGCGTGGGAATCCCGATGGGCCCTTTGACCGACGGCGAGATGCCGGACGAGGACGCGGCGATCCGCACGGCGCTGCTGCAGGAGCAGTTCCGGACGCTGCGCCGTCAGGTCCCGACCATGTATCTGGTCATGATCGTCAACGCCTGGTTCCTGGGCTTCGCGACCTTCGGCTCGGTGCCGGCGCGGGTGAGCTATGTGGTGCCGGCCGCGCTCTCCGCCGCGGGCGTGTTCCGCGCGGTGCGCTGGCTGAGCCGGCCCGAAAGCCAGCCCGACGTCGCGGCGATCGGGCGCCTGTTCCGGGGTGTGATGATCTCCTGCGTCGTCTTCAGCATCGGCTTCGGCGGCTGGGGCCTGCTCCTGTTCCAGCATGCGGACCTGGTGCAGCGGATCTGCATCGCCCTCTACATCTTCATTAGCGCCGTCATCTGTGCGCACAGCCTGCAGGCGATGCCGACGGCGGGGCGGGTGATGCTGCTGTGCGGCGCCGCGCCCGTAACCTTGCGGCTGCTGCTCACCGGCAACCTCTTCCTCATCGGGCTTGGGCTCGATCTCGTCTTCGTCTCGATCCTGATGCTGCGCATGCTGACGACCAGCCATAGCGGCTTCGTCGAGATGCTCTCCTCGCGCCTGGCGATGCTCACCGAGCGCGAAAAAGCGCGCGAGGCGGAGCGGCATGCGCACCAGCTTGCCTACCACGACCCGCTCACCGGCCTGCCGAACCGGCGCGCTCTGGCGGACCAGGTGGAGGCGGTGGTCGCCGATCCGGGCGGGGAGGGCGGCCTCGCTTTGCTGATGGTCGACCTCGACCATTTCAAGAGCGTCAACGACGTCCACGGCCACCCTTCCGGCGACGCCTTGCTGCGGCAGGTGGCGGAGCGGCTCGCCGAGCTGGTCGGCCAGCATGCCCGCGCCTTCCGGCTCGGCGGCGACGAGTTCGCCATCCTCAGCCGCTTCGGCGCCGACCATGACGCGCCGCGGCGCATGGCGCGGCGCATCGTCCAGGGAATGAGCGAGCCGTTCGAGGATGCCGCCCTCGTCCACCATATCGGCGCCAGCGTCGGCATCTCGCTCTTCCCGATCGACGCGCACGACCGCGAGACCCTGATGCGGCGGGCGGACATCGCCCTCTATCGCGCCAAGGAAGGCGGCCGCGGCCAGTATCGCTCGTTCGAGCCGGTGATGGACGCCGAGATCAAGCGGCGGTCCGCGCTCGAGTCCGAGCTTCGCGCCGCCATCGCCGCCGACCGGCTGCGGCCTTTCTACCAGCCGCTGGTGGCGCTGGAGACCGGCCGCATCACCGCCTTCGAGCTGCTCGCCCGCTGGCCGCGGGACGGGGAGGAGATCGGGCCCAGCCAGTTCATCTCGATCGCCGAGGAAGCGGGGCTGGTCACCGAGCTGATGCTCCAGCTCCTCCGCCGCGGCTGTGCGGAAGCCCTGGCGTGGGACGACACGCTCACGCTCGGCCTCAACGTCTCGCCCGTCCAGCTCAAGGATGCCTGGCTCGCCGAGAAAATCCTCGCGACCCTCGCCCGCACCGGCTTCCCGCCGCGCCGGCTCGCCGTCGAGATCACCGAGAATGCGCTGATCGTCGATCCGGACAATGCCAAAAGGACGATCGAATCGCTGAAGAACCAGGGGATCGGCATCGTCCTCGACGATTTCGGCACCGGTTATTCCTCGCTCCAGCATCTCCGCATGCTGCCGTTCGACGAAATCAAGATCGACCGCAGCTTCGTCCGCTCGATCGACACCGATCCCGAGGCGCTGAAGATGGTGCGCGCCATCGTCGGCCTCGCCTCGACGCTCGGCATGCCTGTTGTCGCCGAGGGGATCGAGACCGAGAGTGCGGCGAAGCTCTGCCGCGAGCTCGGCTGCGCCTATGGCCAAGGTTTCCATTTCGGCCATCCGATGTCGGGTGAGCAGGTCGCCGCCCTCGCCCGCACCCAGGCCCACCGCCGCGCGCGGGCCTGAGCTACCGCGCGCCCTCCAACCTCGCTATGCCCTCCCCGCCGCGCGAGGCGGCAGGAGGGGAGGAGGCGCATGGCGGCCAAGCTGATCGACCTCAGCCATGTGATCGTGGCCGGGATGACGACCTATAAGGGCCTGCCAGGCCCGCACATCTGCGACTATTGGAGCCGCGAGCAGTCGGCGGCGCACTATGACGACGGCTCGACCTTCCAGATCGGCCGGATCGAGATGGTGGCGAACACCGGCACCTATGTCGACGTGCCCTTCCATCGCTTCGAGGAGGGGGAGGATCTGGCGGTGGTCGGCATCGAGCGGCTGGCCGGGCTGGAGGGCCTCTGTGTGCGCAGCGACGGGCCGGCGGCCGGGCCAGAGTTGTTCGAGCGCCTCGATGTGCGCGGCAAGGCGGTGCTGGTCCATACCGGCTGGGACCGCCACTGGGGCACCGAGGCCTATTTCAGCGACCACCCCTTCCTCACCGAGGACGCCGCGCGCCTGCTGGCCGAACGCGGCGCCGCCCTGGTCGGCATCGACAGCCACAATATCGACGACACGCGCGCCCGCGCCCGCCCCGTCCACACGATCCTGCTCCGCGCCGGAATCCCGATCTGCGAGCACATGACCAATCTCGGCGCGCTCCCCGCCAGCGGCTTCCGCCTCACCGCCGCCCCGCCCAAGGTGCAAGGCATGGGCACCTTCCCGGTCCGGGCGTTCGCGGAGATCGGCTGATTTGGGTCAGCCGGAAGCGTCCCGAGCTAGCGCCGCCGCCAGCCAATCCGGAATCAGCGCGTTGCCGAGATCTTCGACCCGCCGATGCTCCACGGCCAGACCGAGCTCCGGATACACGATGCGGGTGCGCTCGCCGGCCTCGTTAGCGGGCACCACGACGAGGCGGCGGTTCACCCTGGAGCGGTAGTTCATCCGCGCCGTATTCTCCTGGCCGACATAGCATCCCTTGCCGAAGCTTACCCCGTTAAGCTCCGCCGCATTGCATTCGAGCCAGAGAATTTTGTCGGAGCCGAGCTCGGCGCGCCCTTCGGTGACGCCGAGCGAAAGGCGGTGGGCGAGCCAGCCTTGGGCGGGTTCCTCGGCGGGCGCGAGCCAGCGATGACCAAGCTCGACGAGACGCGGATCCGGCACTTCCTTGCTCCCCGGCGAAGGCCGGGGTCCAGATTCGGACTCAGACTGGACCCCGGCCTTCGCCGGGGAGCTAAGGGGCTCGTCCGACGAGCGGCACCAGTGGACGGCAAGCCCTTCCTCTTTCTCGATCCCGATCTTCCGCCGCAGCCGGTAGAAGCCGAGCCGCCGCGACAGGTCCGCCGCCGCCTCGGCCTCGCAGTCGATCAGAACGTCGTCGTCATCGGTCCAGAGGATGAAATCGAACAGCGCTTTGCCCTGCGGCGTCAGCAGCCCGGTCCAGAGCGGCCGGTCCGGCGCCAGCAGGGCCATGTCGTTGGTGACGAGCCCCTGGAGGAAGCCGCGCACGTCCTCGCCCGAGAGCCGGAGCAAGGCACGGTGGATGAGGGTGGTCGCGGCCATCCTCCCTTGATAGGGACGCGGGCAGCCAAACCCAAGCCAGGGCCACCATGATCGAACCGACCCGCCTCACGATCCGCCGGCCGGACGACTGGCACGTCCACCTGCGCGACGGCGACATGCTGAAGGCGGTGGCGCCGTGGACGGCGCGGCAGTTCGCACGGGCGATCGTGATGCCTAATTTGGTGCCGCCGGTGACGAATGTCGCTGCGGCCGAAGCCTATCGCGAGCGGATCCTCGCCGCCGTCCCTGCGGATGCGGACTTCACCCCGCTGATGACCTGCTATCTCACGGACGAGGCTGATCCGCAGGAGATTGCGGAAGGCTTCGAGCGCGGTGCCTGGGTGGCGGCGAAGCTCTATCCCGCCAACGCTACCACCAATTCGGCGTTCGGCGTCACCGACGTCCGCAACATCTATCCGGCGTTCGAGGCGATGCAGCGGATCGGAATGCCGCTGCTGATCCATGGCGAGGTGACCGATTCCGATGTCGACATCTTCGACCGGGAGAAGGCCTTCATTGACCGCATCTTCGCGCCGCTGACGCGCGATTTCCCGGGCCTCAAGACGGTGTTCGAGCATATCACCACCGCCGACGCGGCCGATTTCGTGCTGGCGAGCGGCCCCAATGTTGCCGCCACAATCACCCCGCACCACCTCCACATCAACCGCAACGCCCTCTTCGCCGGCGGCATTCGCCCGCATTTCTACTGCCTCCCCGTCGCCAAGCGCGAGGCGCACCGGCTGGCAGTCCGCCGCGCCGCCACGTCCGGCTCGCCCCAATTCTTCCTCGGCACCGACAGCGCCCCGCATGCCGTGGAGCGCAAGGAAGCCGCCTGCGGCTGCGCCGGCATCCTCAACGCCCCCTTCGCCCTCGAAAGCTATGCGACCGTCTTCGAGGAAGAAGATGCGCTCGACCGCTTCGAAGCCTTCGCCTCGGAGAACGGCCCCCGCTTCTACGGCCTGCCGCTGAACGAAGGCAGGATCACGCTGGAAAGAGCTGAGGTCGAAGTGCCGGAGCGGCTGCCAGCCGGCGACACGTCATTGGTGCCGTTTCACGCTGGCGAGACTCTCCGCTGGCGCCTCGCGGACGGCGAAGCCGCAATTTAGTTCACGCAAAGACGCAAAGACGCGAAGGGTAGCCCTTCAGAAGCGTTGGCGAGGACTCGCAGAAGCCGACGCGGCACGGAATCTTTGCGTCTTCGCGTCTTCGCGTGAACCCAATCGGGCCTCAGCAGCGCGCCAGAGCGTGAAGCTGGATCCCGGCCTTCGCCGGGAAGCAATGAAAAGCCCGGCGCGCCTTGCGGCGGCCGGGCCCTTCATCCCCGTGGCAGCGGGCTTATTGAATCGGCTGCAGGTTGACGGCCGCGGTCTTGCCGCGGCGGTCGATCTCCAGCTCGAACTCGAGACGATCGCCCTCGTTCAGCGTCGGCAGGCCGGCGCGCTCGACGGCGGAGATGTGGACGAAGGCATCGGGCTGGCCGTCATCGCGGCTGATGAAGCCGAAGCCCTTCATCGCGTTGAAGAACTTGACCGTGCCGGAGGCCTTCTCGCCGGTCAGCTGGCGCTGCGGTCCGCCGCCGCCGCCACCCGGGCGGTCGCCGAAGCCGCCGCCGGCCGGACGCGGCGCACGCTCCGGAACCGGAAGCGGATCGCCCTCGATCTTGAGGTCGGTCGCGGAGATGCGGCCGCCGCGATCGACGAGCGTGAACGCGAGCGGCTGACCCTCGGCGAGGCCGGTGAGGCCCGCCTGCTCGACCGCGGAGATGTGAACGAACACGTCCTCACCGCCATCGTCGCGGACGATGAAGCCGAAGCCCTTCTGCCCGTTGAAGAATTTGACGACGCCCTTGCCTTCGCCGACGACCTGCGGGGGCATGCCGCCGCCGCCACCACCGCGTCCGCCGCCGAAGCCACCTCCGCCGCCGCCGCCGCCGAAGCCGCCGCCTCCACCGCGATAGCCGCCGCCACCGCCGCCGCCGCCGAAGCCGCCGCGGTCTCCATAACCGCCGCCTCCGCCGCCGCCATAGGGCGCCCGACCACCACCGCCGCCGAAGCCGCCCCGGTCGTCACCGCCTGCGTAGAAATTATCATCGCCAAAACCGTCGCGCTTGTCTCGGCCGCGCCCGCCGCGCTCCCCGCGGCGTCCTCTGTCAAAACCCATGTGGTAACTTACTTTCCCGCGCCCCAATCTCCAGAAGAACCACCGCGCTGGGCTGATCGCGCAAACGGCCTCGCGCCCCTGTTGATGGCGCACCGCCGACTCGCATAGCGCAAAAAAGCTATTCCGGCGAGGGGCTTTCGAGCAACTTCCGCAAGGCATTGAGGCGAACCGCGCTTGCGCCTATCTCGGCGCCCATGACCGTTCATTTTCATGAAGAGGATCTGCCCGCGGGCGTTCTCGCCGAGGGTCCCGTCGCCGTCGACACCGAGGCGATGGGCCTGCAGCCCGGCCGCGACCGCCTTTGCGTCGTCCAGATCTCCGATGGAAGCGGCGACGAGCATCTCGTCCGCTTCGGCCCGCGCAGCCGCTACGAGGCGCCGAACCTCAAGGCGATTCTCACCGATCCGAACCGGCTGAAGCTCTATCATTTCGCCCGCTTCGACCTGGCGGCGATGCGCGCCTATCTCGGCGTGATGGCCGAGCCCGTCTACTGCACCAAGACCGCCTCTCGGCTGGTCCGCACCTATACCGATCGCCACGGCCTCAAGGAGCTGATCAAGGAGCTGCTCGGCATCGACATCTCCAAGCAGCAGCAGACCTCCGACTGGGGCGCGCCGGAGCTGAGCGACGCCCAGAAGGATTATGCCGCCTCGGACGTGCGCTACCTCCACCAGCTCAAGGAGAAGCTGGACGAAAGGCTGGAGCGGGAGGGACGCGTCGCCCTCGCGCAGGCCTGCTTCGATTTCCTCCCGCACCGGGCCCTGCTCGATCTCGCCGGCTGGGCGGAGGTCGACATTTTCGCGCATGTCTGAACTCTTGTCCGAGCGGAGCCATGTCTGAGCTTGCACGGCGCGAGCGGGCGGCGAAGCGCGGCTGGGCGGCGCCCGGCGGCTTTCACGATTTCTTCGTCCGCTTCCTCAAGATCGTGCTGCCGGTCGGCGTGCTCGGCTTCCTCGCCTATCTCCTCCTGTCGCCGCTCAGCCACAACAAGGAGGTGAGCTTCCTGCTCGACAAGAAGAAGGTCGCCACCGCCAGCGAGCGGCTGAAAACCCAGACCGCGCGCTACCAGGGCGTGGACGACAATGGCCGCCCGTTCATCGTCGACGCGAACCAGGCGATCCAGAAGACGTCGCAGGTGCCGATCGTCGACATCACCGGCGTGCGCGCGCAGATGCAGCTGAAACAGGGGCCGGCAACCGCGACCGCCGACACCGGCCGCTACCATATGGACAACCAGACGATGGACGTGAACGGGCCGATCCATGTCGTCGGCGCCGGCGGCTACAAGCTCGAGACTCGCGACGTCACGCTCGACCTCAACAAGCATACGATGGCCGGCCACAGCGGCGTCGAGGGGACGATGCCGCTCGGCCATTTCACCGCGGACAACATGAATGCGAGCCTGCCCGACCAGCACGTGACGCTGACGGGACGGCCGCACTTGCATATCGATCAGGGCGGTCTCAAGAGGGTCAAGTGACGCGCTTTCTGCTTCTCATCGCCACCGGTACGGTGGCGCTCGGTGCGGCGCCGGCGGCGGCGCCCGCGGCTCCGGCGCGCTCGTGCAGCGCCGGCCAGCCCTCGGCGCTCAAGGGCCACAACACCAACGCGCCGGTCGACTGGACGGCGAACCGGATGGACGTCGACGACAAGGCGAACCGGGCGGTGCTGACCGGCAATGTCGTCGCGACGCAGGGCGACCTGACGCTGACCGCCGCCCGGGTGACCGCGGCCTATGTCCGCAATCCCGACGTCCACGTGGAGCGGCTCGACGCGACCGGCGGCGTCGTCGTCCGCAGCCCCTCCGAAACCGCGCGCGGCGAATATGGCATTTATGACCTCAACCGGAAGCTGATCACCATGGTCGGCAACGTCGTGCTGACGCGCTGCGACGGGACGATCAAAGGCGGCCGTCTCGTCTACGACCTCGACAGCGGCCGGGTGGTGATGGACGCCTCGGCGCCGACCAGCTCGGGCCAGAGCGGCCGGGTATCGGGCAGCTTCACCGTTCCCCGGCAGAGCGGAACCAAGAGCTGAACGTTTCGCCGTATTTCGGCGGCGCTCACGCTCTTTTCACTTTCATGCACGAAGCTTGCCAGTTGAGGCGGCCGTCCGGCTGGCTTAAGCATGGCCGGGAAGACCGGAGCAGGACTTGAACGACGCCACCCTCCTTCAGCGGCCGAACGATCCGCCCGACGCGGCGGAGCTGTCGCATGGGCTGTCGGTCGTCTCGATCGCCAAGTCCTACGATCGCAAGACGGTGCTGAAGGACGTCTCGATCCACATCGACCGTGGCGAGGTGGTCGGCCTGCTCGGCCCCAACGGTGCCGGCAAGACGACCTGCTTCTATTCGGTGATGGGTCTGGTGAAGCCCGACAAGGGCCGCATCCTGCTCGACGGGCAGGACATTACCGGTCTGCCCATGTACCGCCGCGCCATTCTCGGCCTCGGCTATCTGCCGCAGGAGACGTCGATCTTCCGCGGCATGACCGTCGCGCAGAACATCATGGCGGTGCTGGAGGTCGCGGAGCCGAACAAGCGGGCGCGGCAGGAAAGGCTCGAGCAGCTGCTCGGCGAGTTCCACATCACCCATTTGCGCGACGCGCCGGCCATGGCCCTGTCGGGCGGCGAGCGGCGCCGCTGCGAGATCGCCCGGGCGCTGGCCGCCGATCCCTCGATCATGCTGCTCGACGAGCCGTTCGCCGGCATCGATCCGATCTCGATCTCCGACATCCGCGATCTCGTGCGTGAGCTCAAGAAGCGCGACATCGGCGTGCTCATCACCGATCACAATGTCCGCGAGACGCTCGACATCGTCGACCGCGCCTGCATCATCTACGACGGCCAGGTGCTGTTCGCCGGCAGCCCGGAGGCGCTGGTCGCCGATCCCAACGTGCGGCGGCTCTATCTGGGCGAAAGCTTCGAGCTGTAAACATGTCGCTGGGGCCGCGCCTCGACATCCGGCAGACGCAGTCGCTGGTGATGACGCCGCAGCTCCAGCAGGCGATCCGGCTGCTGGCTTTGTCCAACCTCGAGATCGAGGGCTTCATCGCCGAGGAGATCGAGCGCAATCCCCTGCTCGAAAGCGCAGCCGGTGAGGCGCCGGAGCCGGAGTCCCCCGAGGCGGCCGGTGCCGACGCGATCCCCTTCGAAGGTGAGGACGGCCCCGAAGCGCCCGAGGTCGACCAGCTCGTCCGCACGGGCGACGCGACCAGCGATGCGCCGCTCGACATGGATTTCAACGACGAGAATTTGCACCAGGACAGCGCCGCCGATCGCGGCCTCGACGGCGGGCTCGGCATGGAGGGACTCGGCAGCGGCGGTGGGTTCGACGACGAGGGTCCGGATTTCGACCGCTTCGCCGCTGACGGAATCTCGCTCCACGAGCATCTGCTCGCCCAGGCCGGCGAGCGCCTGTCGGGCGACGATCTCGTCATCGCCACCCAGATCATCGAGCAGATCGAGGAGACCGGCTATTTCTCCGGCGCGCTGCTGGAGACCGCCCATCGGCTCGGCGCCCCGCTTTGCGATGTCGAGCGGGTGCTCGGCGTGATCCAGACCTTCGACCCCGCCGGCGTCGGCGCTCGCTCGCTCGCCGAATGCCTCGCCCTCCAGGCGAAGGAGGCGGATCGCTACGATCCCGCCATGGCGCGGCTGATCGACAATCTCGACTATCTCGCGCGCGGCAATCTCGGCGCGCTCAAGCGGATCTGCGGCGTCGACGACGAGGACCTCGCGGACATGATCCGCGAGCTGCGCGCCTACGATCCCAAGCCCGGCTGCCGCTTCGCCCAGGGCGAGCGGATCGAGGCCGCCATCCCGGACGTCTTCGTCGCCCGCCGCGGCCAGGGCTGGGCGATCGAGCTCAACGGGGCGACCCTGCCGCGCCTGCTCGTCAACCGCACCTATTATACGGAGCTGTCGACGGGTCCCCAGGACAAGCAGTCCAAGGCCTGGCTTTCCGAATGCCTGGCCAGCGCCAACTGGCTGCTGAAGGCGCTCGATCAGAGGGCGCGGACGATCGTGAAGGTGTCGACGGAGATCGTGAAGCAGCAGGACGGCTTCTTCCGCCACGGCGTCTCGCACCTGAGGCCGCTTACCCTTCGCCAGGTGGCGGAGGCGATCGGCATGCACGAATCGACCGTCAGCCGCGTCACCTCGAACAAATATGTCGCCTGCGACCGCGGCCTCTTCGAGCTCAAATATTTCTTCACCAGCGGCATCCAGAGCGCCGACGGCGGCGATGCGGTGTCCGCGGAGGCGGTGAAGAGCCAGATCCGCGCATTGATCGCGGTCGAGGATCCGAACGCGATCCTGTCGGACGATCAGCTGGTCGAGCTGCTCCGCGGCAAGGGCTTCGACATCGCCCGGCGGACGGTCGCCAAATATCGCGAGGCGCTGGGGATCGGCTCCTCGGTTCAGCGGCGGCGGCAGAAAGCGATCGGCGCCCGCGCCGCCTGACGGTGTGTCAGCGCGTCAGATGACGTGCGTCACCAGCAGCAGGATGACGACCACGCCCGGCACGCCGAGCATCCAGAGGATCAGGGCTTTACCCATGTTGAGACTCCTACAATTTGCCGCGCGAAAACGGGGCCGGGGCCGGAACGTTCCGCTGCCGGTCCGCCGGCAACGATCCCGCGCCGCGCCTCGTTGAGCCCTCGCGAAAGGAGCCGGCGATGACCGATCACAAGAAAAAGGGCGATTTCGACCAGTGGCAGCACGAGGACAAAGGCGGCGACAAGAAGCAGCGCGACAACCGGAACGAGAACAGCCGCACCGGCAGCCAGAACAGCGGCCACGGCGGGCATCAGTAAGCCGCCGGCCGTCAGTTAAGCCGAGCCCATCAGCCCACTTGATCCCCGGCGAAAGCCGGGGTCCAGCGACTGACTCAGAACTGGGATCCCGGCTTCGCCGGGGAACAGGCGCGCCTGCACGGTTCCGGGACATAGTCCGAAGCGCGCCGAACCGTTCGGCGCACGGCAGCAACCAAAGTCACGTCCGGCGGTTCTGCGCTCCAACAGGAACTGATGCGGGTGGGGCCGAAAGGAGCCCAGGCATGTTCCGGCGTATAATGGCTGCCCTCCTCATCGCCGCGCCGAGCGCGGCGGCGATGGGACAGGGCGAACAAGATGGCGATTGGGCGATGGCGCAGATGCCCAATGGCTGCATGGTCGAAGCGGTGTCCCCGCAAGGGACGATGCTGACCATCTGGGGTTTCGCGGGTCAGCCGAAGCTGGCCTTCCTGCTCCAGAACAAGGGATGGGGTGCGCTGCACGACGGCCAGTCGTACCGGCTGAGCCTCGATTTCGTCGGCTCGCCGACCGCGATGCCGGTCGAAGCGACCGCGCGGCAGAATATCGACAGCGACGGCCCCGGCCTGCTGTTCACCGTCCAGCCGGGCGGCGACGGCGCGAAGAACTTCCTCAGCGCCTTCACCAGCGCCGAGGGCATGCGCATCAACCAGGACGGCCGTAGCGTCGATACGCTGCCGCTCGCCGGCAGCCGCCGCGCGATGACGGCGCTTGCCCAATGCCTGGCGGAGCGCTGGTCGGCCTCATCGGCCCCGTCGGATCAGTCAAGCGACGACGATGCCAAGCCGGCGGCGACCAACCCCGTCGTCTGACGCAACGAGCAAGGGCCACACATCCGGTCCGGCCGCCACTCAGGCGGCCGACCGGGAAACTTGCATTTGCCGGACCCAGCTGAGCAATGCTCACCTCGGCGGCGGCCATGCCCCGCGGCCGCTGACGTTGGGCGTCTCTAAGCTGTCGCGCTGCAATAGTGACGCTGCACTAGCATGGCGGCTTCTTGATATGGTGGCTCGTGGGCCGTATCTACGATGTAGCTACGGAGCCGTTCGATGAATCAGCATATCCGCAAATGGGGGAACAGCGCGGCGGTTCGGATTCCAGCCGCGACGCTGGAGGCGGCCGGATTGAAGCCCGACGATCCCGTCGAGGTGCATGAAGAAAACGGCCGCATCGTCATCGAGCCTGCGCGGCCGCGGCCGGTGACGCTCGACTGGCTGCTGGAAAGCCTGCAAGCGGACCATCTTCACCCGGAGGTGGATTTCGGAGCGCCTGCGGGACGCGAGCTCTGGTGAGCAAAGGCTGGGTTCCAGAGGCCGGAGACGTCATCTGGCTCCGCTTCGATCCGCAGGCAGGGCATGAGCAGAAGGGGCATCGGCCGGCGCTCGTTCTTTCGCCCTCGCGCTACAACGGCGCGACCAGCCTGCTCCTTTGCGTTCCGCTGACGACGAAGCCGAAAGGCTATCGCTTCGAAGTCGCGATCGGAACCGCCGGCGTGGCGCTGGCCGACCAGGTCAAGTCGCTCGACTGGCGCGCGCGTGGCGCCCGCAAGAAGGACCAAGCAAGTCCGGACGAGCTGGAAGCCGTCAGAGTGAGGGTTCGCGCTCTGGTCGGCTGATCGCGCTCAGACGTCCAGATTGGCGACGTTGAGCGCGTTTTCCTGGATGAAGTCGCGGCGGGGCTCGACGACGTCGCCCATGAGGCGGGTGAAGATCTCGTCCGCCACGTCGGCCTGGGCGACTTCGACCCTGAGCAAGGAGCGGTTCTCGGGGTCGAGGGTCGTCTCCCAGAGCTGCTCGGCGTTCATCTCGCCGAGGCCCTTGTAGCGCTGGATCGCGAGGCCCTTGCGGCCGGCGGCGAGGATCGCCTCCAGCAGCTCGGTCGGCCGGCGGACGAGCACGCCCTTCGGATCCGGCGCGCGCTCGGCGCGCGGCACGCCTTCGACATGGCTGTTCGGCTCGTCGCCATCGTCCGCCGGTTCCGGTTCCGCGGCCGCGGAGGCCTTCAGCGCCACCAGCCGCGACTGGGTCGCATAGGCCGGGGCCTGCTCGGCGGCGAGGCCGTGCAGCTTGCGTGCTTCGGCCGAGGCGACGAACTTGTGATCGACGACATGATGGTCGGTGACCCCGCGCCACAGGCGGCGGAGGATGTAGTCGCCGTCGGCGCCGAGCTCGCCATTCCAGGTCGATTCCGAGTCGCCCGCCTGCAGCCAGGCGGCGGCGCGGGCGATCGCCTGGGCCCGGCCCGGCTCGCGCAAATTCGGATCGAGCGCGCCGGCGAGCGCCAGCGCCTCGATGATCGCCGGATCGTAGCGCTTGGGCACGTAGCGCATCAGGCTGCGCATCCGGCGGGCATGCTCGGCGAGCTGGCGCAGGTCCTCGCCCGAACGCGGCCCTTCCGCCGACTCCAGCACCATCAGGCCGATGCCGGCGTCGACCAGGTAATCGTCGAGCTTGGCATCGTCCTTGAGGTAGACTTCGGAACGGCCCTTCGCGACCTTGTAGAGCGGCGGCTGGGCGATAAAGAGGTGGCCGCGATCGATCAGCTCCGGCATCTGCCGGTAGAAGAAGGTGAGCAAAAGGGTGCGGATATGGGCGCCGTCGACGTCGGCGTCCGTCATGATCACGATCTTGTGATAGCGGAGCTTGTCGGCGTTGAAGTCGTCGCGGCCGATGCCGGTGCCGAGCGCCTGGATCAGCGTCCCGACCTCCTTTGAGGACAGCATCCGGTCGAAGCGGGCGCGCTCGACGTTGAGGATCTTGCCCTTCAAGGGCAGGATCGCCTGCACCTCGCGGTTGCGGCCCTGCTTGGCGGAGCCGCCGGCGCTGTCGCCCTCGACCAGGAACAATTCGCACTTCGAAGGATCGCGCTCCTGGCAATCGGCGAGCTTGCCGGGCAGCGACGCGATGCCGAGCACCGACTTGCGGCTCGCCTCGCGCGCCTTGCGGGCCGCTTCGCGGGCGGCGGCGGCGTCGATAATCTTCTGGATGATCGTGCGGGCGTGGGCGGGATTCTCCTCCAGCCATTCCGCCAGCTTGTCGGCCATCAAACTTTCTAGCGGCTGGCGCACCTCGGAGGAGACCAATTTGTCCTTGGTCTGCGAGCCGAACTTGGGGTCGGGCAATTTCACCGAAACGATCGCCGTCAGCCCCTCGCGCATGTCGTCGCCGGTGAGGCTGACCTTCTCGCGCTTCATCATGCCGCTCTTGTCGGCATAGGCATTGAGCGTGCGGGTCAAAGCGGCGCGGAAGGCGGCGAGATGCGTGCCGCCGTCGCGCTGCGGGATGTTGTTGGTGAAGCAGAGGGTCTGCTCGTAATAGGAATCGTTCCATTCGAGCGCGACCTCGATGCCGACATCGTCGCGCTGGCCGGTGACCGAGATCGGATCCGGGATGAGCGCGGTCTTGGCGCGGTCGAGGTAACGGACGAACGCGGCGATGCCGCCCTCATAATAGAGCTCGATCTGCTTCTCTTCCTCGTGCCGCGCATCGGTCAGGATGAGGCGCACGCCGGAATTGAGGAAGGCCAGCTCGCGGAAGCGGTGCTCGAGCTTGTCCCAGTCGAACTCGGTGATCTTGAACGTCTCGGGCGAGGGCAGGAAGGTGACCTTGGTGCCCTTCTTCCCGTCCGGCGCCGGGCCGACGATTTTCAGCGGCGCCTCGGCATCGCCGTGGCGGAAGCGCATCCAATGCTCCTCGCCGTCGCGCCAGATGGTGAGCTCCAGCCATTCGCTGAGCGCGTTCACCACCGAGACGCCGACGCCGTGGAGGCCGCCCGACACCTTGTAGGCATTGTCCTCGGAGGTGTTCTCGAATTTTCCGCCGGCGTGGAGCTGGGTCATGATGACCTCGGCCGCCGAGACGCCTTCCTCGGCGTGGATGCCGGTGGGAATGCCGCGCCCATTGTCCTCGACGGAAACGGAGCCGTCGGGGTTGAGGACGATGCGGATGAGGTCGCAATGACCGGCAAGCGCCTCGTCGATCGCATTGTCCGAGACCTCGAACACCATGTGGTGGAGGCCCGACCCGTCGTCGGTGTCGCCGATATACATACCGGGCCGTTTGCGGACCGCGTCGAGGCCCTTCAGCACCTTGATGGAATCCGCGCCGTAGCTGTTTTCACTGGGGGATGTTGCCATGGACAGGATATAGCGATTGAGGGGCGGAAACCCAAGGAAAATGGCCGGATTCGGGCCGCTTTTTTCGGCGGTGCAACATGAGATGATGCGTTCCTCAATCGCATGGATTCGCCACCCCGCCGGAGGCCGTCTGGGCATCATGGCACGGCCGCGCTCGGGCGATTGGCTTGAGGACGAGATCGCCGCATGGCGGGCGGACGGCGTCGATCACGTTTTCAGCCTGCTGGTGCGCGAGGAAATCGCCGACCTCGGCCTGGAAGCGGAAGAAATTCTATGCGCGGCGCAGGCAATCAACTTTCATGCCTACCCGATTCCCGATCGGGGCATCCCGTCCGACACCGAGGAGGCGCGGGAGGTCGCGGAATTTATCTTCGCCCTCGGTGAGGCGGGGAAGAGTGTGGCGATCCACTGCCGGGCGGCCATCGGCCGCTCCGCCCTTATTGCCGGCGCGGCGCTGGTTCGTGGCGGCTTGGCGGCTGACGAGGCGTTCGCGACGATTGCGGAGGCGCGCAACGTTGAGGTTCCGGACACGGATGAGCAGCGCCGCTGGCTCGATCTCTTCGCGATGTTGATCCGGCCTAACGATAGTTGAAGCTGATGCTGATCCGCTCGCCGCGGCCGGTGCCGGGCACCACTTCGTGGCGGAGCCAGCTTTCCCAGAGGTAGAGGGTGCCGGGCTTCGGCTCGGCATAGACGAAGGTCCTGAGGTCCTCGGGCGCGTCCGGGCGGCGCGGCGGGGCGGCCATCATCATCGGCAGGCGGGGGTCTTCGAGCTTGAGCGCGCCCGATCCGGTCGGGATCGCGACGTAGACGGTGCCGGAGACGATGGAGTGCGGGTGAATGTGCGCCGAATGGACGCCGCCCGGCTTCAGCACGTTGACCCACAGGCTGTCGAGCCGGAGGCGGCGGCCGCCGAGATCGAAGGCGCATTCTTCGGCGAATTTGGCGACATGGCGATTGAGGCGCCGGACCAGCTCGGCGAAGCGCGGATCGCGTGCGGGCAGGTCGTTGAGCGAGGCATAGGAGGTGTAGCGGCGATAATGGTGCTCGCGCGACCAGCGGCGGCCGGCCTGGTCTTCCTCGGCGAGGGCGCGGCAGGCTTCCTCCAGCTCCGCCACGAAGGCCGGATCGTCGAGCGCGCCCTCGTAGAAGCGGCTGGCAAAGAGCGGGCGGCTCGGCATCGCAACTGCGCTAGCCGAAACCGACCTGCGGGGCCAATCGGAGTCGAAGACAGCCTCGAAACCAAAGCCCTCCCCCGTGGGGGGGAGGGTTGGGTGGGGGCGTTCGGCGTCCGAGTGGAAATTCAGCGGCCGAGCCCCCTCACCCCAGCCCTCTCCCCACCGGGGAGAGGGAGTGCGGCAGCGCGGCGAACGGCGCCTATTTCTGCTGGACGATGAAGGGCATCTGCCCGCTGCCGCCGCCCAGATAGGTCGGCAGCTGCCCGTTCCACTTCTCGATCGCGCGCTGGCGCAGGATCTCGGGGTTGGCGCGGAGCGCGTTGCCTTCGATCTGCGAGGCCTTGGCCTTGCCTTCCGCCTCGGCGATCGCCGCGTCGGCATTGGCGCGGACCGTGGCGACGTTGGCCTGTGCGGCGAGCGCCGCCTGCTCGTTCGCGATCTTGGTGTTGATCTGCGAGAGCACCTGGTCGGGCACGCGGATGTTCGAGGCCCAGTAGAGCTGCTCGACGTGAAGCCCGAACGGGTCGAAATATCGGGAGACGTCGCGCCACACGGCATTGATGAGCTCGCCCTTCTTCGGCCCGTAAATCTCCTCGACGCCGAGCTTCGCCGCTTCCTCGACGAGCGCGCTGCGGACGGCATTGCGCAGCGGCCCGTCGACGATCCCGCCCATGTCCGTCCGGTATTTCTGGAACAGAACCGGCGCCCGCACCGGATCGACGCGATAGGCGACCGATACGTCGGCGGAGAGGTTGAGGCCGTTCCTGTCCTGGAAGTTGAACGATTCGTTGTTCGCGTTCTGCTCGGTCGTGCTCGCCGTCCAGGCATAGGTCGAGGTGTAGATCGGATATTCGTAGATGTTGGTGCCGACCGGCGTGAAGTACCAGCCGACGCCCAGCGCCCGGTCCGACACACCAGCGGAGCTGCCGAAATTGTTGACCTTGATGCCGACATGGCCGGGCTCGACCCGGGTGCACGAGGTCATCGGCACGAGCACGATCAAAGGCACGAGCAGAAGCGGCGAAAAGCGCAGATAATATTTATTCATGGTCCCCACTCCGGAAGATGAGATTGAACTCGCGGCCGAGCGACGCGGTGAGGAGATAGCCTCCCGCGAGCGCGACGATGGCGAGCAGGGCCGCGCCGGTGTCGGCGAGGTCGCTGTGCAGGTTGAACAGGGTCGGCACGACGAACGCGAAGCAGGCGATCTCCCCAACGAGGAGCGCGCCGCATCGCAGCCCGAAGCCGACGAGCCACAGGTCGAACGACTTCATCTTAGCTTGCCTCTAGACTCCCAAGAGCGGGGAGCCGCAGCGCGCCGGATGGTGCGCTGCAACATTAAATACATGAACAGTTATTTGGTTGCAAGAGTGTAATAAAGTTACAGAGCAGCAGCAGGTGAGTAGCTGCTGCTGTCCCTGATGAGAGCGGGAAAAGTGGAAAGTAACTTGATGTTATCTTGGTACGAGCTGCAGCAGCAAAGTCGAGCCAGCGATCAGGCGCGCGAGAGGCGGCCATCGGCGACGTGCCACTTGTCGCCACGCGCGGCCTCGAACAGCGACGGCTCGGTGCCCGTCATCCAGACCTGTCCGCCGCCCGCCTCCAACCGCTCGAACAAGGCCGCCCGCCGGCGCGGGTCGAGATGGGCGGCCACCTCGTCGAGCAGCAGGATCGGCCGGCGGCCCGCCCGCTCGGCGACGAGATCGGCATGGGCGAGGACGATGGAGAGGAGCAAAGCCTTCTGCTCGCCCGTCGAGGAGAGTGAAGCGGGTTGGTCCTTGGTCAGATGCGTCACCATCAGATCGGTCCGGTGCGGGCCGGCGAGCGTGCGCCCGGCCGCGGCATCGCGCGTCCGCCCGGCCGCGAGCGCGGCGGCGAGATCCTCCTCACCGCCCTCCAGCGCGAGCCCGGCGCGGGCGAAGGGCCCCTCCGGCGCTTCCGCCAGCTTGTCCCGCAGCGCATCGACGGTCCGCCGCCGCGCCTCGACGATGGCGACACCGTGCTCCGCCATCCGCGCCTCCAGCGCCGTCAGCCAGGAATCGTCGCGTGGCCCCGGTTCGCCGAGCAGCTTGTTGCGCGCCCGCATCGCCGCTTCGTAGCGGGCAGCATGGACGGCATGGCCGGGGACCAGCGCCAGCACCAGCCGGTCGAGAAACCGCCGCCGCCCGCCCGCGCCTTCGACGAACAGCCGGTCCATGGCGGGGGTCAGCCACAGCACCGACAGCCATTCCGCCAGCGAATTGGCCGAAGCCGAAGCCCCATTGATCCGCACCTGCCGCCGCTCGGGCGCGGTGGGCGAGGTGCCGGTGCCGATGTCGACAAGCCCCTCCCCTTCAGGGGAGGGGTTGGGGGAGGGGGAGTCGGGCGAGACCCGCTCGGTGGCATCGGATCCGTCACTGCCCCACCCCAACCCCTCCCCTGAAGAGGAGGGGCTAAGCTTGGCCGCCACCGCGAATCCCCCGCTGCCGCCCTTCCTCGCCATCTCCGCCAGCGCGGCGCCCCGCAACCCCCGCCCGGGCGAGAGCAGCGACACCGCCTCCAGCACGTTCGTCTTCCCCGCCCCGTTCTCGCCGGTGAGGATGACGAGCCCCGGCCCCGGCGCCATCACGGCGTCGGCATAGGACCGGAAATCGGTGAGGGAGAGGCGAACGAGCGCGGTCATCCGCGCCGAACTATCATTTCGGCGCGAAGATCATACCCGCATCGGCATCAGCACGTAGAGCGCGGGCGCCTTGTCGTTCTCGCGCAGCAGGGTGGGGGCGGCGGCGTCGGCGAGGTGCATCTCGATCGTGTCGCCTTCGACCTGGCCCAGGATGTCGAGCAAATAGCGGGCATTGAAGCCGATCTCGAGACCGTCCGCATTATAGTCGCCCGGCACTTCCTCGGCGGCGGTGCCGTTCTCGGGGCTGGTCACCGACAAAGTGACCTTGTCGCGGTCGAGCGACATCTTCACCGCGCGGGTCTTCTCGCTGGCGATGGTCGAGACGCGGTCGACGCCCTCCTCGAAGCTGCGCGGGTCGATCCTGAGCAGCTTGTCGTTCGCGGTCGGGATCACCCGGCTGTAATCGGGGAACGTGCCGTCGATCAGCTTCGAGGTCAGGATCGCATTGCCGAGGCCGAAGCGGATCTTGGTCTCGGACAGCGACACCTGGACGGTGCCGTCCACCTCGTCGAGCAGCTTGCGCAGCTCGGCGACGCACTTCCGCGGGATGATCACGTCCGGCATGCCCTCGGCGCCGGCCGGGCGCGGCACGGTGACGCGGGCGAGGCGGTGGCCGTCGGTGGCGGCGGCCTTCAGCACCGGCTGCGCCTCGTCGGAGACGTGCAGGAAGATGCCGTTCAGATAGTAGCGCGTCTCCTCGGTCGAGATGGCGAAGCGCGTCTTGTCGATGATCTGGCGCAAAGTCGCCGCCGGCAGCTCGAAGCGCGTCGGCAAATCGCCCTCGGCGATCACCGGGAAATCGTCGCGGGGCAGGGTGGAGAGATTGAAGCGGGCGCGGCCGGCGAGGATCTGCATCTTGCCGTCGCTGGCGGCGATCTCGACCTGGCTGCCCTCGGGAAGCTTGCGGGCGATGTCGAACAAAGTATGGGCCGAAACCGTCGTCGCGCCCGCCTGGGTCACATTGGCCTCGACCGTCTCGTTGATCTGGAGGTCGAGATCGGTCGCCATCAGCCGCAGCCCGCCGCCCTCGCTCGCCTCGACGAGGACGTTGGACAGGATCGGGATCGTGTTCCTGCGCTCCACCACGGACTGGACGTGCCCCAGGCTCTTGAGGAGCGTCGCCCGTTCGATCGTCGCCTTCATTGGGTCCCCCAAAGTGGTATTTGGACGAGTATTAGAGCCCTGCACCGAACAT
>DATBDY010000058.1:0-9449 GCA_036269695.1 Allosphingosinicella sp.
CTTCATGGCGATGTGGGCGAACACCCAGACCAACCGCTTCAAGGCGATCGTCTCCGGCGCCGGCCTCTCCGACTGGATCAGCTATTACGGCACCAACGGCATCGACCAGTGGATGATCCCGTTCTTCGGCAAGTCGGTCTATGACGATTTCGACGCCTATTGGCGGGTGTCGCCGATCCGCTTCATCCACCAGGCGAAAACGCCGACCTTCATCTATGTCGGCGAGCGCGACATCGAGGTGCCGCCGACCCAGTCGGTCGAATATTGGCACGCGCTACGGGAGATGAACGTGCCGACCAGCCTCGTCATCTATCCCGGCGAAGGCCACGGCATCCGCGGGCCGGAGAACAGGATCGACGTGCGCCGCCGCACCGTCGCCTGGTTCGACCGCTGGCTGGGGCGGGCTCGCTAATCCCGTTGAACAGGAATAAAGGAACGGCTCCGCAAGGAGCCAGTCCCCCGTTCCGGAGCCTCTCATGACCAGAATCGCCCTTTTCGGCGCGGCCGTCGCCGCCCTGACCGCCACTGCCGCTTTCGCCCAGGCGCCCGCCGCCCCGCAGCCCGCGCCCGCCTCGATGACTCGCGCCCAGATGCAGCAGATGATCCAGGATCGCTTCAAAGCGATGGACGCCAATCACGATGGCGCGCTGACCCAGGACGAGCTGACCGCGGGCGGTGGCGATGCGCAGCGTGCGACGGCGATGATGCAGCGCATGGACACCAATCATGACGGGAAGATCACGCTCGACGAGATCACCGCCCGTCAGATGGCCGCCTTCGACGCCGCCGATACGAACCATGACGGCACCCTCACCGCCGAAGAGCGCGCCGCCGCGATGGCGAAGATGCAGCAGCCGGCGCCGGCAGCACCAGCCGCGCCGCACTGACACGGCTGGCCGGGAGCGGTAATTCCCGCAGGAGACGGGCGGCGCTGGTCGCCGCACGGCGGGATTGCTGTGCCTCCTTCCTTCGCCGCCTCCATCCGCTTAAGGGCCGGAGGGATCAGCCTTTTCCCGTCCGGAGTCCCTGATGAAGCCTCTCGCCCTGCTCGCCGCTCTCGCCCTGCTTCCCGCCGCCGCGCTGGCGGCGGGGGCGCCGACCTTCGATCCGGCGCGGCTGTCCCAGCACGTGAAGGTGCTGGCCTCCGACGCGTTCGAGGGCCGCGGGCCGGCGACGGCGGGTGAGACGAAGACGGTCGCCTATATCGTCTCGCAGATGCAGGCGGCGGGGCTGCAGCCGGGCGGCTCGATCGTCAACGGCCGGCGCGGCTGGACGCAGAACGTGCCCCTGCTCCGCGCCGCGATCGAGGGGATTCCGCAGATCAGCCTCGACGTGAACGGCCGGCGCGAGCCGCTCCGCCAGGGCGATGAGATCGCCGTTCGCGCCGCGCTCACCGGCCAGAAGCACGTCGCCATCGCCAACGCGCCGCTCGTCTTCGTCGGCTACGGGGTCAAGGCGCCGGAGCGGAACTGGGACGATTTCAAGGGCGTCGACCTCCACGGCAAGATCATGGTCGTGCTCGTCAACGATCCCGATTTCGAGACGGGGCAGGGCGATTTCGGCGGCAAGGCGATGACCTATTACGGCCGCTGGACCTACAAATATGAGGAGGGCGCGCGGCAGGGCGCGGCGGGCGTCATCGTCATCCACGAGCGCGAGCCTGCCTCCTACGGTTGGGCGACGGTCAAGAATTCGAACACCAACGCCCAGTTCGACATCGTCCGCCAGGATCCGCGCGCGGCGCACACGCCGTTCGAGGCCTGGATCCAGCGCGACAATGCGGTCGCGCTGTTCCGCGCCTCCGGCCTCGACTTCGAAGCGATGAAGAAGGCCGCCCAGCAACGCGACTTCCGGCCGGTGCCGCTCAAGGCGACGCTCAGCGCCGATTACGGCGTCGATTCGAAAGTCATCACCTCGCACAATGTGGTCGGGCGGCTGCCGGGCCGCACCCATCCCGACGAGACCGTGATCTATTCGGCCCATTGGGACCATCTCGGTGTCGGCGCGCCGGACGCGCGCGGCGACCGCATCTATAATGGCGCCGTCGACAACGCGACCGGCATCTCCTCCCTGCTCGAGCTCGCCCGCGCCTTCGCGCAGGGGCCGCGGCCGGAGCGTTCGGTGGTCTTCCTCGCCGTCACGGCCGAGGAGAAGGGGCTGCTCGGCTCCGAATATTATGCGGCCAACCCGCTCTACCCGCTGGCGAAGACGGCGGGCGTGATCAACATGGACGCGCTCGGCGTCTACGGTGCGGCGCGCAATTTCAGCATTTCGGGCGCCGCCAAGCTCGGCCTGCTCGACGATTTGATCGCCGAAGGGCGCCGCCGCGGCCGCTCGTTCATGCCCGAGCCGCATCCGGAGGCTGGCGGCTTCTACCGCTCCGACCATTTTTCCTTCGCCAAGCGCGGCGTTCCCGCCATCTCGTTCGAATCCGGAAACGATCTGGTGAACGGCGGCACCGAAAGGGGCGAGGCGCTCGCCAAGGCTTACACGGCGAGCCGCTACCACCAGCCCGCCGACGAATGGAGCGCGGACTGGGATTTACGCGGCATGGCCCAGGATTTGTCGATGCTCTACGCGGTCGGTTTCCGGCTGGCCAATTCGCGCGAATGGCCGAACTGGAGCCCCGATTCGGAATTCCGTGCGACGCGTGACGCTACGGCAAGCCAGCGCCGCTAAGCTTAACCCCGGGGATGCGGCTCCCGGACACGAATGTTTAACGAAATCAGCGGATAACGCTGACTTGGCAAGTGCGAATTGCCGAAAGCGTCGGGCAGGGGCCGCCCGGCCTTTCCTCCGTCAGCCTTGAGGGAGCCGTGGAATGTCAGAAAAGCCGGCCGCGCCGGATCAGGAGGGCGTGCGTCCGACTCCGGACGACGCGCCCCGGCGCAAGGACGAGGATTTCCGCCAGCTCTGCCGAAATTATTCGCGCATTCGCGCCCGCCTGCCGCGCTGACGCTCGCCGCGTTCCGATTGCCTGAGCCGGTCCTCCATGCGACATGCGCGAACGGGGGAAGCGCCTGCTTCGCTGATGGATCGGATGAGGATGGACGCGATGAAACGCATCGGCCTTGCGGCCCTTCTCGGCCTGTGTGCGGCGCCGGCCTGGGCGCAGAGCGCCGCGCCGGCCGACGCGCCGCCGATCTGCACCGACCGGCCCGGCAAGGGCAACGGCGCCTGCACCGTACCGGCGGGCGCGGTCCAGCTCGAGACGGATATCCTCAACTGGACCCGCATGATCGCCGGCGGCACGCGCACCGACACGATCCTCTACACCAACCCGGTGCTGAAATTCGGGCTGACCGACAGCGCCGATCTCCAGTTCAGTATCACGCCTTATGAGGAGGTGCGGACGCGCACCGGCGGCACGACCGACCGGATCGGCGGCGTCGGCGACCTCTTCGTCCGCTACAAGCAGAGGCTGACCGGCGCCTCGGCGAGCACCCAGATCGCAATCATTCCCTTCGTCAAGCTGCCGACCGCGCGGAGCGGCCTCGGCAACGGCAAGGTCGAGGGCGGGTTGGCCGTGCCGGTCAACATCAACCTGCCGCAGGGGTTCACATTGAACTTCAGCCCGGAAGCGGATTTGCTCGAAGATGCCGACAATTCCGGCCGGCACCTCAACCTCCAGAACATCGTCAACATCGGCAAGTCGGTCGGCAAGGTGAATTTGGCGGTGGAGATATGGGGCGCGCAGAACTTCGATCCCCAAGGCACGGTCCAGCAATATTCGGCGGACGTCATGGCCACCTGGCTGGCGCGCAAGAATCTCCAGTTCGACGCCGGCGCCAATTTCGGCCTCAACCGGAACACCCCGGACGTGCAGCTCTACGCAGGCGTGTCGACCCGATTCTGACATAGAAAGTGTAGGCACATCGCTACAATGTAGCGCGTCGGCCACGAAAAGTGGTGTCGGCTGGAAAAAGCGACATGGGCTGGCGCGAGGGCGCGATTTCCCCGTTGCTCCAGCCCGGCCACCTAGGTTGTTATCGTTAACATAATGCAAGCAACGGGCCGCCCTGAACGCCGATGATCAGCACGCTTTCCGATCGGCGCGGCCTGTGGGCCTTCATCCTCGGCACGGCGGCGGTCACTCTCGGCGTGCTGCTCCACCTGCCGATGTTCCTGATGGGCCGCAACAACGGCTTCATGCTCGCCGGCATGCCGATGGGCAACGACATGCTTGCCGGCATGGGCGCGATCATCGGCGGCGTGTTCATCGCCGCCTACGGGCTGCTGCCGAAGAACATCTCGAAGCAGGTGGCGGCGGCGCGTGAGGTGGAGATCGCCGCCCCGGAAGACGCCCACCTCAGCCGGGCGCATTGGGGGCTGATGTCGGTGCTGGTGGTGGCGCTGATCATCGACGTGATGAAGCCGGCGACGCTCGGCTTCACCATCCCCGGCATGGTCAAGGAATATGGGGTCGCCAAGCAGACCGCCTCACTGGTGCCGTTCTTCGCTCTGATGGGGACAGTGGCCGGATCGATCATCTGGGGCGTGATCGCCGACATTTACGGCCGCAAGGCCTCGATCCTGCTGTCGGCGGTGATGTTCGTCGGCACCTCGATCTGCGGCGCCATGCCCTCGCTCTACTGGAATATCGGCATGTGCTTCATGATGGGCGCGGCGGCGGGCGGCATGCTTCCCGTCACCTACGCCCTGCTCGCCGAGATGATGCCGAGCCGGCATCGCGGCTGGAGCCTCGTCCTCGTCGGCGGCCTCGGCGCGGTGGGCGGCTATTTCGCGGCGAGCGGCTTGTCGGCCCTGCTCCAGCCCGTTTATGGCTGGCGGATCCTGTGGCTGCTCAACCTGCCGACCGGCCTCACCCTGGTCCTGCTCGGTGGCCTTATCCCGGAATCCGCGAAGTTCCTGATCGGGCGCGGACGCGACGAGGAAGCGCGAGCGGTGATGCGGCGCTTCGGCTCGAAGGTCCGCAAGACGAAGCCGGAGCCGGCGGCGAAAGGCGTGGCCCCCCAGCCGCTCACCGGCCGCGGGCTGGTCGGCAAGCTGGCAGCACTGAGCATTGCCGCCATTTCCTGGGGCCTGATCAATTTCGGGCTGCTGCTGTGGCTGCCGACCGACCTCGTCGCCAAGGGCTATTCGATGGCGGTGTCGAGCAAGCTGCTCGCCGAAAGCTCGCTGATCGCTTTCCCGACGGTGTTCGCCGCCGCATGGCTCTACAGCCGCTGGAGCACGAAATGGGCGGTTGTCGCCTTCGTGGCGATCACCATCGCCGGCCTGTTCGGCATTCTCGGCCTCGAGCTTCGCGGCCATGGCAGCCCGGTCCTGCCCGTGGCTTTGATGATCGTCGGCACCAATGGCGTCATCGCCATGATCCTGCCCTATACGGCGGAGAGCTTTCCGATGCGGGTACGCGGGCGGGCGACCGGCTGGGTCGCGGCCTGCAGCAAGGTCGGCGGCGTCGCCGCGCAGTTCCTCGCCATCCTTGCCTTCATCCCGCCGCTCGGGGTCAGCGCGGAGATCATTGCGGTGCCGACCGCGCTCGGCCTCCTTCTCCTCATCGTCTACGGCAAGGAGACGCGCGGCCGCGACTTGCGCGATCTCGACAGCGCGCTCAGGAATACCGGCGGAGTGCTCTGAAGCCGGCGCGCGCCGGACTCTCCTCGTCCGTTCGCGTCACAAGCTGGTTTTCCCTGCGCGGCCCTCATAAGGGGAGCCGTGATCCAGGACAGGCGCGAAGCATTCACGAGGCTCGTCGAACGGGCCCTCCGCAGAATTTCGATCCTGTGGCGGCGGAGCGGGCGCAAGCGGCTGCACGCGCCGCTGGCAGTGCTGCGGCGCCGCGCCGCCTCGGTGATCGGCGCCGTGCTGCTGAGCCTCGCCGCGATCGGCTTCGCCGCGGCCGGCGACAAGGCGCAGCATCTCTTCCTGCGCCTTTCCGCGGCCTGGCCCTGGCTGCCGTTGGCGCTGACGCCGGCGGTGTTCGCGGCAATCGTGTGGGTCACCCGCCGCTTCTTCCCCGCGGCTTCGGGATCCGGCATTCCCCAGATCATCGCGGCGAGCCGGTCGCCGGGGGCGCCGGAGATCGGGCCGCTCGTCTCGATCCGGACCGCGGCCGCGAAGTTGGCGATGACGGTGGCGGTTCTCGCCGTCGGTGGCGCGGCGGGACGCGAGGGACCGACGGTGCAGACCAGCGCCGCCGTCATGGTCTGGATCCATCGCCTGTTTCGCGTGCCGATCACCGCCGGGGTCGTGATCGCCGGCGGCGCGGCCGGCGTGGCGGCGGCTTTCAACACGCCGCTGGCCGGCGTCGCCTTCGCCATCGAGGAGCTCGCGGCGGCTTACGAGCAGAAGGTCGCGATCCTGGTGATGGGCGCCGTGATGATCTCCGGCCTCGCCAGCCTCGGCATCGCCGGCGACTATGTCTATTTCGGGGCGCTCCGGGAGTCGCTCAACCTGAGGGCGGTGCTGATCGCCGCGCCCGTCGCGGGCATTCTGGGCGGCGTTATCGGCGGACTGTTCGCGCGGCTGGTCCTCGCCCTCGCCACCCCGACGGGGCCGTTCGTGAAGCGGCTGCGGGCGCGGCCGGTCGTCTTCGCCGCGTGCTGCGGCCTCGCGATCGCGGTCACCGGCATCGTCACCCACGGCGCCACCTGGGGGACCGGCTATGGGGCGACCCGCCAGCTGATCGAGAATCACGGCCAGCCGCTCTGGTTCGGGCCCGCCAAGTTCATCGCCGCGGCGGCCACGACGCTGAGCGGCGTCCCGGGAGGGATTTTCGCGCCCTCGCTGTCCGTCGGAGCGGGCTTCGGCAATCTGCTGACGCCGCTCTTCCCGCACGATCCGGCCGGCGCGATCGTGCTGCTCGGCATGGCCGCCTATTTCGTCGGCGTCGTGCGCGCGCCGCTCACCGCCGTGATCATCCTCTCGGAGACCACCGCCAATCGCGGCATGATCCTTCCGCTCTTCGCCACCGCTTTGCTGGCCGACGCCGCGAGCGGCCTGGTCTGCCGGGAGCGGCTCTATCACGGCCTGTCGAGGCCATTCACGCTTCCTCGACCGGCCGCCCGCCCGGCCGGCGAGACCTGACGGCGCCCGCCGCGCTCACTTCGTTCAACGGCCATACAGGGGCGGTGCGGCAGGGGCGCGGACGGGGAGGGCACATTCGCCGTGCCCGTGTTTTCGGAGCCTCATAGATGAACAAGCTTTTTCTCGCCGGCGCGGCGCTGGCCGCTCTCGCCGCTTTTCCCGTTTCCGCCCAGCCGCCCGCCGGTGCGCCCGGCCCGCGTGCCGAAACCCCGGTCACCCGCGCCGAGATGCAGCAGGAGATCCAATCGCGCTTCAAGGAGATGGATGCCAATCATGACGGCGTTCTCACCGAGAACGAATTGGGCGGGAACGGCGCCCGGATGATGGCGCGCGCCGATACCAACCATGACGGGAAGGTGACGCTCGAGGAGATGACGGCCTCGGGGCTCGCCCGCTTCGACCGCATGGACGCCAATCACGACGGCATTGTCACCCCCGAGGAACGCGCCGCGGCCCGCGAGGCGATGCGTGCCCGCATGCAGCAGCGCCAGGGCGCCGCGACACCGCAGCAGCCGCAAAGTCAGTAAGCCTCACGCTCCCCGGGGTGCATTAGTGCCCCGGGGGGATGCGTTAGCGGGCGGAGCGGTCTCGGGTGTAGGGGACGAAATCGCCGAGGAAGACGCTGCCCTTGTAGAAATGCGACCCGCTGTCGAGTAGCTGGACGACGTCGGGCCGGCACAGCTCGTGGCCGAACGGCTTCGTCACCATGACGTCCCAATTGCCGAGCGACTCGGCGCCGCCGCGCGGGCGGTTGACGTAGAGCGTGTTGCCGGAATCGTAGACGATCGCCGTGCCGTCGACGATCTGGCTGGAGTAGACGCGGCTGAGGTCGATGCAGTCGACCGGCTTGCCGGCCGTGCGGCCCTCCAGAATCTTCGTCAGCTGCGCCTCGCCGTGGAGGCGCGGGGAAGCGGCCGCAGGCGCCGCGAGCGTCGCTGCGGCGGCGAGAGCGAGGAGGATCTTTTTCATTATGGCTTTCCTCTGATCGGTTGAGCGAAGCTCAGTGCCACGACGCGGCTGAACGGGGGCTGAGCGGGCAGGACGCTATGGATCGCCCGGCAGCAAGGCGGCCCAGTCACGCGCGCCATGGAGGATCCGCACGATCTCCACCTGCTTCGCCTTGACCCTGTAGAAGATCAGGTAATCGCGATGGACGCGCTTGCGGATCGGCTCGCCGTGGAGGTTCAAGGCCACAGGAAATCGCGAGGGTCGCCGCGACAGCGAGCCGCAGGCACGTTCGAGCTCGTTGACGAAGCTTTCAGCCCGTTGCGGGTTATCCGCCGCAATCCAGCGCGCGATCGTGCGGAGGTCGCCAACGGCCTCGGGCGAAAGGACGATTTTCACGCAACCCGATTCCTGCGGACCTCCTGTGACCGGAGCTCGGCTCGAACCGCCTCGAAGGCGTCTTCAAGCGCAATCCCGTCGCCCCTGTCGAGGGAATCGAGTCCCTCGGCCAGCATTCGATCGAGCTGTTCGAGGCGCTTCTCGCGTTCCTGCACGAGGCGGACCCCCTCGCGCAGGACCTCGCTGCGCGAGCCGTAGCGGCCGTTCCGGACCGCTTCGGTGATGAAGGTTTCGAGGTGGTCGCCGAGGTTGACGCTGCTGGGCATGGTTGTCTCCCTCCGTGAGATGATAATTATTATCAGGTGCTGTAGATGTCGAGAGGGAAAGCCGCGCCGGCCTTGACCTCCCGCCACCCCATCCCTAAATAGCTGCCACACCCCATTCGCATCGGAACAGGACGCGCCGTCGCGCAGCGCGTTCAACGCATTGATCGGGCGGGGTTTTCAGGACGCTGAAGCTGCGGTTTCCGAACGGGAGACTCGCGGCTTTTTGCGTCTCTCGACGCGCCTGAACGACTTTTTTGGGCTGACCAGCCCCTAGGCGAGGCAAAAACACACATGGCGACCATCGCTCCCCAGGCCGACACCCGCTCCACGGCCTCCAAGCGCATCCGCAAAATCTTCGGCAACATCCACGAAGTCTCGGAAATGCCGAACCTAATCGAGGTCCAGCGCGAGAGCTACGAGCAGTTCCTCCGCTCGCGCCCGCAGGACGGCTACGTCTCCGGCCTGGAGAAGACGCTCCGCTCGGTCTTCCCGATCCGCGACTTCGCCGGCACCGCCGAACTCGACTTCGTCCATTACGAGCTCGAAGAGCCCAAGTACGACGTCGACGAGTGCCGCCAGCGCGGCATGACCTATGCGGCGCCGATGCGCGTGACGCTGCGCCTGATCGTGTTCGAGGTCGATCCCGATACGGAGACCCGCTCCGTCCTCGATATCAAGGAGCAGGACGTCTACATGGGCGACATGCCGCTGATGACGAAGAACGGCACGTTCATCGTCAACGGCACCGAGCGCGTGATCGTCAGCCAGATGCACCGCTCGCCGGGCGTG
>DATBDY010000003.1:0-67606 GCA_036269695.1 Allosphingosinicella sp.
ACCGGCCCGGATTTGAGCCCCTTTGTCGTGGCCAATGAGTCTCTTGGCCACGAACCGGCACGGCGACGACCCCCAAGCGGCGGGAATTGCGCCACTAATTGCGGTCAAATCGGAGAGACCAGAATAGGCACTAAGTCATTGGAATGGCTGGCGCACCCGACAGGATTCGAACCTGTGGCCTTTGCCTTCGGAGGGCAACGCTCTATCCAGCTGAGCTACGGGTGCGGGGCCGGTCGCCCCATCTAGGGCGTGGCGGGCTGTTAGCAAAGCCTCCCCGGCGCCGCCAGAGCCTTTCGCCCGCCTCCGCTCAGAGCACCGCCGCGGCGCGGGCGATCCAGTCGTGCAGCGCGTCGCGATCGTCGAGCATGTCGTCGGGGACCATCACATAGGATTTGCTCGGCGGGTCTTCCGGCCGATAGCGGAGCGGCCGCGCGCCCTCCTCGGTCAGGAACTCGGCCATGAGCGGCCCCTTCGCCTTCAGCGCCAGGCCCATGTCGGATAGGCTCGCGAACGGCTTTCCCTCCGCATAGGCCATGATGCCGCCGAACATGGGCCGGAAGGCGAGCTCCAGCTCGGGCGGCGCGGCGTCCGCCATGATGTCGCGCAGGCGTTTGGGATCGTGCGCCAGCATCTCCCCCGGTCAGCCGTATTTCGCGGCGAATTCCTCGTCGCTCATGACCAGGTAAACGATGCCCTCGATGAAAGCGATGATGGCGGGGAGGAGTGTCCAGCAGAAGAGGAGGTAGACGATCCCCTGACCTGTGCGGCCCAAGTAGAATTTGTGAACGCCGAAGCCGCCCAGAAAAAGGGCGAACAGGGCCGCCGCGATCCGGCTTCTTCCGCTTGGGGTGACCGCGCCCAGCCCGACCGCAGCCATCTGCCGCCCTCCGCAGTGCGGACATGTCGGCGCGGTTGCCGAAATCACGGCCGCGCAATCCCGACAATAGACCCCATTCCGAAGCGCTGCGTCCGACATATTGCCCCTCCTCCAGACGGCCCCGCTGCCGTGTTCCGCAGCTTAGCATTCCCGCGGAGTCGCACAAGTAACGGGCCGCTTTGCGCGAAAAGCAGGGCAATCGCGCCGTTCGGCCTCTTACAGGCCGAACGGATAGGTCTCCTCCGTCCCCCGCGCCTCCTCCTCCTCCGGCGCGTCGTCCAGCGGGGTCACGGCCCGTGTCTCGTCGAACCAGACCCAGGCGTCGAACTGGTTGGGGAGGACGGCCTCGGCATAATGGCTCCAGCGCTCGGTCTCCGGCCGGTAGATGACGCCTATGAAGCGTTCCAGCCGGGGCTCCAGCAGCGCCTCTTCCAGCATATCGTCGAGCGCACCGTGGCGCAGGTCGAGGAGGAAGCGCAGCACGCCGGCATCGTGGCTCACCCGCTCATAGCTGTCGGGCATGGACGGACGGACATTCTTGATCCTCATCGGCTCGTCCCAATCGTCGGCGGCGGCCACGGTGCCCGTATGCGTGCCGAAGCCGATCAGCCGCGCCTGCTCGCCAAATTTCTCCTTCACCAACTGGCCGATGTTCAGCTCCTCGCGCGCCTTGCCCATCTCGGTGTGGGCGGCATTGCCAATATGGCTGTTGTGCGCCCAGACCAATGCCTTCGCCCGCGGCCCCTTGGCGTCGAGGATCTGGCAGAGCGTCTCGAACATGTGCGTGTCGCGCAAATTCCAGCTCTCCGCCGAGCCGTAATACATGACCCGATAATATTCCTCGGCATTGCGGACGAGGCGGGCATTGGCGGCGGCGTCGAGCCACTCATCGCATTCGGGACGGGCACATTCCATCCTCCGCGCCATCAAATCCTTCAGCATCTCGATCACGCCGACCTCGCAGCGGCCATAGCCTTCGGTGACCGCCATTCGGCCGTAGGCGGCGGGATCCTCGCTCCAGGGCTCGAGACAGCCGTAGCGCCGCCGCGCCACCTTCGCCGCCTCCGGATCGACGCCGTCCAGATAGTCGATGACCGCGCGCATCGAGCTGCCGAGATTGTAGAGGTCGAGGCCGTAGAAGCCGGCCATCTCGGCATAGGGCCGATGCTGATTGTGGCGCCGCAGCCAGCGGATGAAGGCGTCCACGTCGGTGTTGCGCCACATCCAGGTCGGGAAACGCTGGAAGCTCGCTTCCTCCCCTTCCCGCTTCGGCCGATGGCGGACGTAGCGGTCGATGCTCGCCGCGTCCGGCCAGTCCGCCTCGACCGCGACGATATTGAAGCCGTGCTTTTCGATCAGCCGACGGGTGATGGCGGCGCGGGCGCGGTAGAATTCGGAGGTGCCGTGGCTCGCCTCGCCGAGCAGCACCACGCGGGCATCGGCGAAGCGGTCGAACGCCTCCGCGAAGGCCGCGTCCTCGGGCTCCGGCAGCGGCTCGGCGGCGGCGCGGATCAGCTCGGGGAGCGGCGGCGGCGCCTCGTCGCGCCCACGCCAGCCTTCGCGGCCGATCAGGGGAACGAAACGGACCGGTCCCATATCCTCCTCCTCATAATCGTCGGGGCCCTTGCGGGTGACCTTGACCAGCTTCTGGATCGTGTCGGGCTCGCCGAGCGGCATGACGAGCACGCCGCCGCGCGGTGAAAGCTGGGCCTTGAGCGCGTCCGGCACATGGCGGCCGGCCGCGGCGGCGAGGATCGCCTCGAACGGCGCCTCGTCCGGAAGGCCAATGCTGCCGTCGCCCTCGACGATGCGGACGTTCGAATAGCCGAGCCGTTTCAACCGCTCGCGGGCAATCCGGACCAGGTCCGGCTGCCGCTCGATCGCCACCACCTCCTCGGCGATGCGACTCATCACCGCCGCCGCGTAGCCGGAGCCGGCGCCGATCTCGAGCACCTTGTCGCCCGGCGCGAGGCCGGCGGCGTCGATCATGAAGGCGACGATATAAGGCTGGGAGATGGTCTGCTCCGCCTCGATCGGCAGCGGCCCGTCCTCATAGGCGAAGTCGCGGACCTTCTCCGGCACGAACGCCTCGCGCGGCACCGTTCGGAAGGCGTCGAGGATGCGGCGGTTCTGTATGCCGCGGCGGGCGATCTGTCGCTCGACCATGTCCTCGCGCAGGGCGGCGAAGTCTGGCATCTCTCCTCCTCGCGGAAGAAGAACGGCCGCCCGCGAGGATGGATGCACGAGCGAATCATCGGCCTCTACGAGGAGAATGCCGCCGCCTGGGACCGGCAGCGGGGGAATCGCGGCGGCGATCGCGAGCCATTCGAGAAGCCGTGGCTCGACCGCTTCCTCGGCCTGTTGCCCGAGACGCCGGAGGTGCTCGATATCGGCTGCGGCATGGCCGAGCCGATCGCCGCATATCTGATCGGCCGCGGCGCCCGCATCACCGGAATCGACTCGTCACCCTCGCTGATCGCCCTCTGCCGCGAGCGCTTCCCGGAGCATCGCTGGATTGTCGAGGACATGCGCGCGCTCGATCTCGGCCGCGCGTTCGACGGCCTGCTCGCCTGGCACAGCTTTTTCCACCTTCACCCCGACCACCAGCGCCCGATGTTCGCCCGTTTCGCCGCCCATTCCCGGCCGGGCGCGGCGCTGATGTTCACCAGCGGTCCGGAGGAAGGGGAGTCTCTTGGGAGCTGGCAAGGCGAGCCGCTCTACCACGGCAGCCTCTCGCCCGAGGAGTATCGCCAACTCTTGGCGGAGAATGGCTTCGAAATGATCGACCACCGCGTCCGCGATCCCGGGTGCGGGGAGGCGACGATCTGGCTCGCACGACGGACGGGCGAATAAGGCGCTGCCGCTCGGCTCCCTCGTCGCGACAATGAGAGACGTGGTGGCGGACGTCCGGACATTGCGCGGCCCGTCCCGCATGTTACCCCTGCGCCATGCATCCGGCCGACCAGCTGCCGCCGACGGCGCCGCGCCCGCTCCCGCGCTCGCTCGGCGTCCTCGGTATCCTGTTCCTGACCCTGTCGGCGATCACGCCCGCGGCCTCCATGTTCATCACCGTTCCGGACCTGCTGCAGGCGGCCGGCACCGGCGTCTTGTGGGCGATGCTGATCGCCGGCATCGTCTGCGTCGCTACCGCCTATGTCTATGCGGAGCTCTCGTCCGCCTGGCCGGTCGCGGGCGGCGAATATGTGATGGTGGCGCGCACCCTTGGGCCGCTCGCCGGCTTCATCATCCTCGGCGTCAACGCGGTCAACAGCCTCATCTTCCCCGCCGTCGTCGGCCTCGGCCTCAGCAATGTGCTGGCGACGATCCTGCCGGGCCTGCCGCCCGTTCCCGTGGCGGTGGCGACGGTGGTCGCCTGCACCCTGGTCAGCATTCTCCACATCCGGCTCAACGCCTGGGTGACGGGAGTCTTCCTCGCGGTCGAGCTGGCGGCCCTGCTCATCCTCTTCGCGCTCGGCGTCGCGGAGCCGGCGCGAGGGCTGGCACCCCTGCTTCTCCACCCAATCAGCGCGAGCGGTCCGGTGTCGGCAAGCGCCGTCGGCCTCGCGGCGACGGTCGCCCTGTTCGCGCTGAACGGCTATGGCGGCGCCGTCTATTTCAGCGAGGAAATGCATGCGCCGGAAAAGGGCATCGCCCGCGTCGTCCTGCTCTCGCTGGTCATCACGCTCGCCGTGGAGATCGTGCCGCTTGCCGCGGTGCTGGTCGGCGCGCCGGATCTGCGGACGCTGTTCGCCGCGCGCGACCCGCTCGATCTCTTCGTCGCGGTGCGCGGCGGAGCCCTGCTCTCGGATTGCGTCGCGCTCGGCGTCGCGATCGCCATCATCAACGCGGCGATCGCCAACATCCTCGCCATTTCCCGGTTCTTCTACAGCACCGGCCGCGACGGCGTCTGGGGCCGGCGCGCCGATGCGTGGATGATCGCCATCCACCCGCGCTTCCATTCGCCCTGGATCGCCACGTTGCTGGTCGGCGGAATCGGCGTCGCGGCCTGCTTCATCCGGCTGGAAATTCTGCTGGTGCTGAGCGGCGCCGGCCTCGCCGTGATCTACCTCGGCATCGCGCTGGCCGCGATCGTCGGCCGCCGGTCGGGTGCGACCGCGCACGCCCCGTATCGCATGCCGCTCTTTCCGCTCGCGCCACTCGTCACCGTCGCGGCGATCCTCTACGTCTTCTGGACAAGCTGGTCCGACCTGGAGACGGGGCGCCCCGGCCTGATCGCCACAGCGGCGCAAATCCTCCTGTCCGCGGCCTATTATCTGTTCGTCCAGCGCCGGCGCGGCGAATGGGTGGTGCGTGATCCGTTCGAGGAGCCGGCGGTCGCCTGACGGGTTGGAGAGACATGGACGATCCCCCCGTCTACACGATCGGCCATTCGAACCGGCCGTTCGATGAGTTCACCGCTTTGCTCGCCTCCGCGGGCGTGCGGCAGATTGTCGATGTGCGCCGCTTCCCCCGCTCCCGCGCCAACCCGCAATACAATATCGAGGTGCTGTCGGAGGCGCTGCCCAAGCGCCAGGTCCGCTACACGATCATCCCGGAGCTCGGCGGCCGCCGCTCCGGGCAATCGGCGGTGCGGCCCGAAGTGAACGCCTGCTGGCGGAACCGGAGCTTCCACAATTATGCCGACTACGCGCTGGGCGAGGACTTCGCCGCGGGGCTCGATCGGCTGCTGGCTCTTGCCCGCGAGGCGCCTTCCGCGATCATGTGCTCGGAGGCGGTCTGGTGGCGCTGCCACCGCCGCATCATCGCCGATTATCTGCTGCTCGACGGGAAGGCCGTGCTGCACATCATGGAAGCCGGCCGGATCGAAGAGGCGAGGATGACGCCCGGCGCCGTCGTCACAGGCAATCGGCTGACTTACCCGGCCTGCTGACGCGGCCGTTGCGCCGGGTTCCCGGCCCGGTGGCCGCGTTAGCGGATCAGCCAGGCGGTCGCGGCTCCGATCAGCAGCAATTTGGCGAGCCAGCCGGCGGCATGGCTGGCGGTCACCAAATGGTCGATCTTGATGAAGAAGGCGTTGGCGACGAGCAAAGGCAGCGGTCCGATCAGCCAGACCATTGCCGCCAGCTTGAGCGCGCCCCTCATGTCGGTCTGGTGCACCTTCACGGCGAGGGCGACGAAGGCGGCGGCGGTGACGAAGGCGAGAATCTGCGCGCCGACGATCCGCATCCGCTCGTTCCCGGCGCGCCAGACCTCGGGATAGACCTGGTAGCGATGATGGAAGAGCACGCCCGCGAACAGCCAGTCGGCAAGCGATCCGAGAACGCCCCCGAGCAACGTCGCCCACAGCAGATGAAGGTCCATGGCCGTCCCCTCTCGGCTGCCGGAATAGCATGGCCCCCGCACGGCGCCAAAACAGAAAGGCCCGGCGTTTCCGCCGGGCCTTCCCGTTTTGAGCCGTTCGGTTCCGCTTAGCGGCGGTCGCCCATGAACCGAAGCAGGAAGAGGAACAGGTTGATGAAGTCGAGATAGAGCTTCAGCGCGCCCATGATCGCCGACTTGGCGGCGAACTCGGTGCCGCCGACGTAGAAGTACATGCTCTTGATCTTCTGCGTGTCGTAGGCGGTGAGGCCGGCGAAGAGGAGCACGCCGATGGCGCTGATCGCCAGCGTCATCGGGCCCGACGGCCAGATTGCGTTGATCAGCATCGCGACGATCAGACCGAAAACGCCCATCACCAGGAAGGTGCCGAAGCCCGACAAATCCCGCTTCGTCGTATAGCCCCAGAGGCTGAGGCTGAGAAAGGAGGCCGCCGTCGCGAAGAAGGTCACCGCGATGGACGAGCCGGTATAGACGAGGAAGATGGTCGACAGCGACAGGCCCATGACCGCCGCGTAAACCCAGTAGAGCGCCTGCGCGGCGCCGGTCGAGATCCGGTTGATGCCGAAGCTCATGATCATGACAATCGCCAGCGGCGACAGCATCACGAGCCAGCCGAGGCCGTTCATGTGGCCGGTCGCCGGATCGAACATCGACAAGACTGCGCCGCTGCGGGCGAACAGCATCGCGACGATGCCCGTCAGCAGCACGCCGGACGCCATGTAATTGTAGACCGACAGCATGTAGGACCGCAGCCCCGCGTCGACGGCGAAGCTGTCGCGGCCGATCGTCGTCGCCGGCGACGGCTGCGCGCCCAGGCGGGGGTCAAATCCGTTAGCCATGTGAACTCTCTCCTTCGCGGCGGAAAGGTCTGCCGCACACCGCCAATATCGGGCCGAACGGGAGAACATTCAAGGAAAAGCGGGTGCGCGGCCACCGCAGGTCCGGTAAGGGCACGGCACCATGCACCGGCTGTTCGTCGCCATTCGGCCGCCCGGACCCGTGCGAACGCGGCTGCTCGCGGCGATGGGCGGCGTCGGCGGCGCCCGCTGGCAGAGCGAGGACCAGCTCCACCTCACCCTCCGCTTCATCGGCGAGGTGGACCGGCACCAGGCGCAGGACGTGCACGCGGCCTTGGGCGGGGTCCACCATCCGGGCTTCGAGATCGCCCTGGCCGGGGTCGGCAGCTTCGACCGGCGCGGCGAGCCGGCGACGCTCTGGGCGGGGGTCGCCCCGCAGGAGCCGCTGCGCACGCTGCACAACAAGGTCGACCAGGCGATCGCCCGCGTCGGCATCGCGCCGGACCGCCGCGCCTTCGCGCCGCACATCACCCTCGCCCGCCTGCCCCGCGGCACCCGGCCGGTGGGAGCTTTCCTGGAAGCGGCGGGCAGCCTCGCCAGCCCGCCTTTCCGCGTCGAGGATTTCTGCCTCTACGAAAGCCGGCTGACGCCGGAGGGCGCGGTCTACACGATCCTCGAACGCTATTCGCTCGAATAGGCCTTTCCGTGGGCCTTCTCCCGCCGCCACAGCAGGTAGGAATAGACGACCGGCACGCCGACCAGGGCCGCGATCACGGCAAGGGATATCCCCACCAGCAAGCCTGAAGGAAGCGGGAGGAAGGAACAGGCGATCATCAGCAATCCGCCCAGCACCATCACCTTGCCGCCCAGCCGATGCGTCTTGATCCAGACCTCTTCGCTCGAGAGCGTCCAAGGCGTCCGGATTCCAACCATGTACATGCTGCGGGATTTGCCGAGCTGGTTGCCAATGAGAACAAATGTCAGCCCGACCGAGCCGATTATGATATGTTCGACCCTCAAATTCCAGTGTAGCGCGACCGAGACCACGGTCAGCTCGACAGCGGCGCACACCAGCAGCAAAGTGGCCCAGGTCCAGAGATAGAGGCCCGTGCTGCGACTGAGGTTCCTGGTGCGGGGCTCGATCGCAGGCAGGAACCAGAAAAACAGCGAGATCACGATCGTCATCACCACGGGGCTGAGCAGAGCGGGCCATTTGCCGGAGAAGCGATCAGGCTGGCCGCTAATTCCCCAATGGATCGGCAACCGCAGGTCGGCGGGAAGCCTGTTGCCTACGGCCAGCCCGACCGCGAGCAGCACGAGCACCATGATGAGCGACACGATCGCCAGAGACTTGCGGCTCATTTCCCCTCTTCCTTTCCGTTCCGATCGGCGCCGATCCGGCCCATGAACCCGAGCAGCACCTCCTCCAGCGTCGACAGATTGAGGCTGTAGAGGATGGTCGTGCCGCGCTGGTCGGCCTGGATCAGGCCGGCTTCCTTCAATTTGGCGAAATGGCCGGACATGGTCGGCTTCGCGACGTGGAAGGCATCGGCGAGCTCGCCGGCGCTCTTTGAGCCGCTCTTCAGCATCTCCAGGATCTCCCGCCGGATCGGGTGCGCCAGCGCTTCGAACACGCTGTTCATTTCCTGGACGGCGCGGTCACGAAGCCGGCGATCGCATCGACGACCCCCGGCGCCAGCGGCAGGGACGGATCGGAATAAGTGGCTATATTGGCGTCGCGATCGTCCGAGGCGACCGCCTTCAGCACGTGATTGGCTTTCGGCAGCAGCACCAGCTTGGCGGCGGGATCGGCGCCTGCCAGGCGCTTCGCGTCGGCGACGCTGACCTGGATATCGCGCTCGCCCTGCACGATCAGCACCGGCAGACGCAGCTTCGCGATCAGGACGGCGGGATCGTAGGAGAAGACGCTGATGAGGAAATCCTGCACCCGCGGGGAGAACAGCGGCAGCAGCGCGGGATTCATGTTCGTCGTGTCCACCTTCTTGCCGGCTTCGAGCGCGTCGAGCGCCGGCAGGGCCTGCGGCAGGACCGGTGCGTTGGCGGGATTGGAGCGGAGCTGCTCACGGATGACCTCGCCGAGCGGGCGTCCCCCGCCTGACACCAGGATGATTCCGCAAAGATCGGCGGCATCCTGCGCGGCGGCGAGCGCCACGAGCGCACCTTCGCTATGGCCGAGCACCCATAGGCAGCGGGCGCCGGTGCGGGCGCGGATCGCCTTCGCCCACTGGTGGACGTCGGCGGCATAGTCCGGAATTGTAACCCGATAGACGTCGGGGATGGCGCCAGCGCTGGCGAACATGCCGCGCTTGTCAATCCGGACGGTGGCGATGCCGCGCGCGGCGAGGCCCTCGGCGAGCAATTTATAGGGCGCGGCCTTCACGCCCATTGGGCTGTTGCCGTCGCGGTCGGTCGGGCCGGAGCCCGGAATGATCAGGATCGTCGCCCGCGGCGTGCCAGCCGGCGCGAGCATCGTGCCCTTGAGGGGACCCTGCGGCCCCGGCGCTTCCACCGCCGTCTCGACGGGAGTGGAGGCCGCGAGCGCGACGGCAAGGATGGTGGCGAGCATGAACAGTCCCTCTGTTTCGGTATTTAGGAAAATACCGAAACAGCCGTCGATGTCAAGCCCCGGCGGCGCTGAGCAGGCGGTCGACCATCCCCGCATAGCTGCCGCCGAACAGGCGCAGGTGCAGCAGGGCCGGAAAGAGCTGGTAGAGGATCCGGCGTTCGGGCCAGCCCGGCTCCGGCGCGCCATAGGCCTCCCAGAAGGAGGCGGGCGGCGTATCGAACAGGTGGAGCATCGCCAGATCCACCTCGGCATGGCCGGAATAGCAGGCGGGATCGATCAGGGCCACAAGCTGGCCTTCCAAGACGAGAATGTTGCCGCCCCAGAGATCGCCGTGGAGAAAGGAGGGAGCGGGGGCGGCGGGCAGGAGATCGGCAAGGCGTGCCGCCAATTGCTCGACCCGCTCCCGCCAGGGCCGGTCGAGCAGGCTGGCGGTCGCGACAAGCCTCTGCTCGCCCCAGAAAGCCGGCCAGTCGCTGTGCTGGCGGTTGTCGAGCTCGACCGTGCCGATGCGATAATCGACCGGCCATCCGTAGCTTTCGCCATGCCGGTCGTGGAGCCGGCGCAAAGCCGCGCCGATCGAGGCCCAGGCGGCGGCGCTGAAGACGCGGTCGTTCGGAATGAAATCGAGGAGCAACACGCTTTCATGCTCGCCCTCCACCGTCGGCGCCGGCACACCCGCGCCGGCAAGCGCGCGCAGCATCGCCGCCTCCGTGGCCACCGCGGCGCCGCCTTTCGCGACCGACAGGCGCCCGTCGGGCCGCCGCACCAGCAGGATTTCGGAAAGGTCGCCGCCCGCCAGCCGCTCCAGCCGTTCCTCGGCCACGCCGGTAATTGTGGCGACGCGGCGGGAGAAGGCGCTCATCCGGCTTCGGCCGCGATCTTTTTCGCCAGCGCCCGCGCGCCTTCCGTCACGTCGGACCAGGCGGCGTCGAAATGCTCGTCGCGGCCGTAATGGGGGTCGGCGACCGCCTGCCCTTCCCGCCCCTCGACGTGGTCGAGCAGCAGCGAGAGCCGGGCCTTGCTGCCGAGCGGCTGCAGGCGCTGCAGATCGCGCAGATTCTCCCGGTCGAGGGCGACGATATGATCGAACCGTTCGAAGTCCTCAGGCCGCACCTGCCGGGCGCGCAGATGCGCAATGTCGATGCCGTTGCGCTTCGCCGCGGCGACGGCGCGGCGGTCCGGCGGTTCGCCGCTGTGCCAGTCGCCGGTGCCGGCGGAGTCGATGTGGACGTCGAGCCCGAGCCGCCCCGCCTCGGCCCGGAACGCCGCCTCCGCCAGCGGCGAGCGGCAGATGTTGCCGAGGCAGACGAAGAGCACGGACGTCATCGGCTTCACGGTTCCTGTTGCCAAAGCGCGCGCCTCTGCTAGCCAGATGGGCCGGAGAGCACAACGAGGGGCGGATGGCGGGGGAGAGCATTGACACTCCGCGGGCTGGCGCCGGCCGTTACGGCTGGTACGTCTTGCTCGTCCTGACGCTCGTCTACGTCGTCAACTTCGTCGACCGCCAGATCGTCTCGATCCTGGCGCAGGACATCAAGGCCGATCTCCACCTCGACGATGCGCAGATCGGCTTCCTCTACGGCACCGCCTTCGCCGTCTTCTACGCCTTGTTCGGGATCCCGCTCGGGCGGCTGGCGGACAGCTGGTATCGCGGCCGGCTGATCGCGCTCGGCCTCGGCCTGTGGTCGGGCATGACCGTTCTGTCCGCCTTCGCCGGCTCGTTCGGCGCGCTGGCGGCGGCGCGGATCGGGGTCGGCATCGGCGAGGCGAGCGCCTCGCCCGCCGCCTACTCGATGATCTCCGACCATTTCCCCGCTGCACGACGGGCGACGGCGCTCTCCATCTATTCGAGCGGCCTATACGTCGGCGCGGCTTTGAGCCTGCCGGTCGGCGGCCTCGTCAGCAGCCGCTGGAAAGCGGCCTGGCCGCACGCGGTGGACGCCCCGCTCGGTCTCGCCGGCTGGCAGGCCGCCTTCCTCGCCGTGGGCCTCCCCGGCCTGCTGCTCGCCCTCTGGGTGCTGACCCTGCGTGAGCCGCGCCGCGGCGCCTCCGACGGGCTTCTCCAGCCGATCGCCCAGCCGGGGGCCTGGCGCGATTTCGGCGGTGAGCTTGCCGCGATCCTGCCGCCGCTCACCCTGGTGACCGCCGCCCGTCGCGGCGACCTCACCGCCAATCTCGCCGTGCTCGGGATCATTGCGGCCGCGGCCGCGGCGCTCATCCATCTCACCGGCACCCGCGCGGACGTGGCGCAATGGATCGCCTACGGGCTCGGCGCCTATGCCGTCTTTTCCTGGATTCAGTCGCTGCGCCGGCGCGACCTTCCCGCCTTCCGGCTGATCTGGGGCTGCCCGAACGTGGTCATGCTGACCGCCGCCATCGGCAGCATCGCCTTCATCACCTATGCGGTGGCTGTCTGGACACCGCCTTATGCGCTCAGAACCTTTTATGCGACGCCCGGCGATCCCGCGCGCATCCTGCGCGGTGCCACTGCACTCGAGGAGGTGTCGCTGATCGTCGGCTGGTCGGCTGCCGTTGCGGCGGCGACCGGCGTGATCGTCGGCGGCATCGTTGCGGACCGGTGGCGCCGACGCGATCCGCGCGGCCGGCTGTTCGTCTGCATGGCCTCGGTGGTTCTGCCGGTGCCGGCCGTGGCGGTGATGTTCACCACCCACGACCTTGCAACCTTCTACGTCGCCAGCCCGATCGCCCAGCTGTTCAGCTCCTTATGGGTCGGCGCGTCGGTGGCGACGCTGCAGGATCTGGTGCTGCCGCGGATGCGGGCAACCGCGGGTGCCACCTTCGTCCTCGGCACGACGATGGTCGGCCTCGCCCTCGGCCCCTATGCCGCCGGCAAGATGGCGGACGTGACCCACAGCCTCGCCGCGGGCATCTTCTCGCTTTACGTCGTGCCGCCCTTCACGCTGCTCGGCCTCTGGCTCGGCTCGCGCCACCTCGCGGCGCTCGAAGGCAGCAAGGTCGAGCGTGCCCGCGCGGCCGGCGAGCCTGTCTAGGCGGAAGCGCGCGGCGCACGGCCGATGCCGTGCCAGCGCAGCCCCGCTTCCTCCACGTCCTCGGGGGGATAGACGTTGCGGAGATCGACGAACACCGGCTGCGCCATCGCGCCGGCGAGGCGCGAGAGATCGAGTGCGCGCAGCACGTCCCATTCGGTGACCAGCACCACGGCATCGGCGCCCTCGGCGGCTTTGTAGGGGCTGTCGCAGAATTCGACGTCCGGCAACAGCGGCCGGGCCTGCTCGACGCCTTCCGGATCGTAGCCGCGTACCTTCGCGCCGGCATCCTGGAGCGCCTGGACGATGCTGATCGAAGGGGCGTCGCGCATGTCGTCGGTGTTCGGTTTGAAGGTGAGGCCGAGCAACGCCACGGTGCGGCCCCGCGCATCGCCGCCGAGCGCCTGAATCACCTTGCGGCCCATCGCCCGCTTGCGGGCCTCGTTCACCTTCACCACCGCCTCGACGATGCGCAGCGGCGCCTCATAATCCTCCGCCGTCTTCAGCAAGGCGAGCGTGTCCTTGGGGAAGCAGGAGCCGCCATAGCCGGGGCCGGCGTGGAGGAACTTGGATCCGATCCTGTTGTCGAGGCCGATGCCGCGGGCGACGTCCTGGACTTCGGCTCCCACCGCCTCGCAGACGTCGGCGATCTCGTTGATGAAGGTGATCTTGGTCGCGAGGAAGGCGTTGGCCGCATATTTGATCAGCTCGGCCGTGCGGCGGCTGGTGAAGAGGAGCGGCGCCTTGTTGAGGTAGAGCGGCCGGTAGATCTCGCGCATGATTTCGGCCGCTTCCTCGTCGTCGATCCCGAGGACGATCCGGTCCGGCCGCTTGAAATCCTCGATGGCGGCGCCTTCCCGCAGGAATTCGGGATTGGAGACTACCCACGCCTTCGCCCCCGGGGCGGTCTCGCGGAGGATCCGCTCGACTTCGTCGCCGGTGCCAACCGGGACGGTCGATTTGGTGACGACCGCCGCGGGCTTTTTCAGCGCGTGGGCAATCTCCTCGGCCGCGCCAAGCACGTAGGACAGGTCGGCATGGCCGTCGCCGCGACGGGAAGGCGTGCCGACGGCGATGAACACCGCATCGGCCTCGGCGACCGCGGCCGCGAGATCGGTCGTGAAGGAGAGGCGGCCGCCGCGGACGTTGCGGTCCACCAGCCGGTCGAGCCCCGGCTCGAAGATCGGCATGATGCCGCGGTGCAGGGCATCGATCTTGGATTCGTCCTTGTCGACGCAGATCACGTCGTGGCCGAAATCCGAAAAACAGGCTCCGGACACCAGGCCGACATAGCCGGTGCCGATCATCGCAATCTGCATTGAAGTTCCCGAAATGTGAGGCGGGGGCCGATTAGACCCGGCGGAGGCGCGGCGACAAGACCATTCCTCCGGCCGCCGCTCGGCCGGAGGCCCAAAAAAAGAGGAGCCGGCCCGAAGGCCGACTCCCCCTTTTCACCTGTCCTGCCGCGGCGGAAACCGCCGTGGCCGGAAGCGCGCGGCTTACTGGCCGGCGCCAGGTCCGTAGGTGATTTCCACGCGCCGGTTCTGCGGCTCGCGGACACCGTCGGCGGTTTCGACCAGCGGCCGGCTCTCGCCGAACGACTGGGTCGTCATCACGCCGTCGGGCACGCCGTGTCCAGCCAGATAGGCCTTCACCGCATCGGCACGACGCTGGCCCAGGCCCATATTGTACTGGTCCGAACCCGACCGGTCGGTGTGACCCGCGATCTGGACCTGCGCCTGACCCGTCTGCTGATATTGAGCAGCCGCATTGTCGAGGATCGCAGCCGCCTGCGGGGTGATGTCCGACTTATCCCAGTCGAAGAACACCATGAACGGCCCGATCGGCACCGGCGCGGGAGGCGGCGGCGGCGGAGGCGGCGGAGGCGGAGGCGGCGGGGGAGGCGGCGGCGGAGGCGGCGGCGGCGGAGGCGGAGGCGGCGGCGGAGCGCCGAAGTTGAAGGTGATGCCGCCGAGCAGGCTGTGCGTGCGGAACTTCGACCGCGCATCCTGGCCGTTGAACGCCGTCATCCGAACGTTCGGAACGTTAAAGAAACGATATTTGACGGTAATATCGATATTGTCCGTCACCGCCTGGCGGACGCCGGCGAAGACCTGCCACGCGAAGCGCGAATCCGAATCGTCGGAGAAGGCCGGCGCGGCATTCGAGAAGACACGGAGGTTCTTATACTCGACGCGGGCGATACCGACACCGCCGCCGAGGAAGCCCGAAATGCCGTTGTCGTCGCCGAAGTCGAGCATGCCGTTCAGCATGAAGCTCAGCGAGCTCGCATTGCCGCCGGCCCGGCTCTGGCCCGGGAAGTTGCCGCCCTGGAGGGGCAGCCGGATGGTGTTGATGACGTTGTCGAAGTTGGCGTGCTTGTAGCTGGCTTCCGCTTCGAGGCGGAACATGCCGAGATCGTAGCCGACGTTGATATCGCCGTCATAGCCATAATGATGGCTGAGGATGAGTCTGTCAGCGACACCGTTCACTTGGACATGAGTGTCTTCGACGATCATCGCACCGAATTCGCCGCCAACATACCAGGCGCCATTGCGCGCAAAGGCTGGAGTCGCGAGCAAGGTGGATGAAAGCGCCATAGCGATGGCGAGCTTCCGCATAATCTTCCCCTTTCTTTTGCGTCCCAACGGGAACGACCTTGAACTCAATACGGTAAGCGGAGTTTCCGCGCAAGCACGCTTATCCCCACATCTGTTGCCGAATTGCCTCAGCTTATGGTCAACCAACGGTGAGGCCCCTCGTCCCAGATGAGGCCGCAAACGAGCGCCGCAGCCCTTGGTTTCATGCCGAGAACAAAAAAGCGGGAGACCGTCTGGAGGTGTGACATAAAAGCCGCAGACAGGCGGTTGACCGCCGTCTCCGGCGGCTCCGATTTTCGTTTTTGGATGAATGACTTGCGTGACCGTTGGAGATGGTTGCGGAGGGCCTGCTGCCTGCCGGTCATAATCGCCTGCTGTGGGCGGTGCGCTGCCTCGTGAGGCGGCACCGAGGGGACGGCTGGCAGGTATCCCGCTGTGGTCCGGCCTTGCTCGCGCTCGCCTGAATCGCGGACCGCACCGGCGGCGGGCCGCCTTCTGCCTAGCCCGCTCTGCCGCCCATGCGGGCGTAGCGTTCGACGACGGCGTCGTGCAGCGGCCGATCGAATTCGAGTCCGCCCCGGCCTTCCTCGACCCAGGCGATGCGGGCCGGCCAGCTTTCGAGGCCCGGCAGCTTCAGCCAGACGCGCGCGCCCGGCTCGAGATGGCAGGTCGCCTCGATGCCGCAGCCATGGGTCGAAAGGTCGACGAGCATGACGCTCGACGCCGGCCGATCGTTCGCGCCGAGCCCGGCGCCGATATGGACCGGGCGCCGCACATATTGGCGCCGGTCATAGGCACTCCCTCTCTCGATGGACGCGGCCAAACGCATATCGAAACTCCCCACGCTCTCGGACGAACCCGGTGGCTATCGGCCCGGTTGGTTAAAATTGAGTGAAAGCTGCGGCGGGTGGAGGCGGTCGACAGGCACGGCGGACGGACGGGTTCGCGCGGATGGCGATCCGCGGCAGGCACGGTCTCAAAAGGGCCGTTCGCCCTCCACGTTACCGGCCTCGCGATAGCGGCAGACGAGGATCTCGTCCCGCACGCCGTCGGCGAGCGCGCAGCCGACCCGGCCGGTCGAACGCCACATCAGCTGGGTATAATGGCCGACATCCTCGAGGTCGCCGGTGCGGCTGTTGTCGGGGAAGATGCCGGGCCGGAAATCCTTCTTCTCCGCGATCCACAGCCCGACCATGTCCTCGGGCGAATAATGGCCGCGCGTGCCGAGCCAGAGATTCTCGCCTTCGGGATCGCCGGGATCCGCATCCTCGGCATGGTCGAGCGTGTCGAGCCGGGCGAGACGCGCCGCCCAGGGCGCGGCCTCGGCAGCGAGGCTCTCGTCCCATTGGAGCGGCGGCAGGCCGGCCGCGGTCCGTTCGCGATTGTGGGCGGCGAGCAGGCGCGCATCGAGATCGCTCAGGCGGCCGACATTGCCCTGCAGCACCGGCGCCGCGAGCGCGAGCAAGCCCGCCGCCACGATCCGCCAGCCTCTGGTCCGCGTCTCCCCCATGCATCCAATATCGCCCATCGCGATTGAAGGCGGGTTAGCACTCTTGGTTTACGCGCGCAGTGCCTGCCGGCGCGTCCTGCCTCTTCACCCCGGGCTCCGCCTCGCTTATGCGGGGGCCGCTTAAGGGGAGAAAACGAACGTGCGTGTGGTCCCGGGTCTTCTGGCGCTTTTTCTGCTCGGCGGCTGCGCCGGCTATGCCGCCGATTACTGGAAGCCGAAGCAGAGGCTGATCGGGCCGCAGCTCGCGCGCTATGGGCTCAACGAGCAGCAGTCCCAATGCGTCGAGCGGCAGCTGACCAAGGGTCTCGGCGTCTGGCAGCTTCGCCAGCTCGGCGACCTGTCCGCACAGCTGGCCGTGGGCGGACGCAATCCGGGCGCGCTAAGCCCACGCGACTTCCTCTATGTCGCCGGGCTGGTCAGGGACCCGGAGGTGGGCGTGAAAACGGGCCGCGCGCTCGACGCCTGCGGCGTCGCGACCCGGATCGCGTCTCCGGCCCCCGTCCGGCCGGCAACGCCCGCACCGCCCCCGGCCGCCACGCCCGGCCTCGTCCCCGGCGCGCCTTCGGCGACGCCGGAGGCTTCCGGACGGCAGGCACTCTGGGTCAATCTCGGCACCGCCTCGACCGGGCAGGCGATCGCCGTCGATGCCTCTAGCATCGCCAACGGCCCGTCGTGGCGGCAGGCCTGGTTCCGGCTCACCAATCCCGGCGCGTCGGGCGCCGGCGACATCGCCTATCTGCTCCGCATCGATTGCGCCGCGAAGAGCATCACCGCGCTCGGCGGCCGTAAATACAACCCGGCCGGGGCACTGATCGAGCAGAAGGATTATCCAAAGCCGGAGGGGCCGCTGCCGGTCGAGTCGGGAACCGTGATGGAGCTCGCCTTCCACGGCGTCTGCACCTGACGGGATAGTTCAAAAGGGAGGGATGATCTCATGGTTGGGACTGGTTCGAAGATGCGTTTCGCGGCGGTGGCCGCTGTTGCAATGTGCGCCTGTGTCGCCGTCGCCGCGCCGAAAATGGATTTCGCGGCGATTCTCGCCGATCCGAGCCGGCCGGACGCCGACAAGGCGCGCGACGCCGACCGCAAGCCGGCGGAAGTGGTGGAGTTCGCGCGTGTGAAGCCCGGCGACAAAGTGGCGGAGCTGGCGCCCGGCGGCGGCTATTTCACCAACATCCTGAGCGCGGTGGTCGGGCCGAAGGGCAAGCTCTACGCAATCACCAGCCGCCCCTCCGAAGCCGTGCAGGCGCTGGCCAAGGCGCGGCCGAACGTCGTCATCACCGCCGCACAGCCCGCGACCATTCCCGTGCCGGAGCCGCTGGACGTGGTGTGGACGACGCTCAACTATCACGACTTCAAGAACCAGAAGATCGGCGACAGCGACGCGGCCCAGACGTACAATGCGGCCGCCTTCAACGCGCTGAAGCGCGGCGGCACCTATTTCATCGTCGATCATGAAGCCGGCCCGGGGAAAGGCGCGAGCGTCACCTCGACGCTCCACCGGATCGAAAGCGAAACGGTGAAGCGCGAGGTCGAGAAGGCCGGGTTCCGGCTGGAGGCGCGCAGCGACATCCTGCGCCATCCGGCCGACGACCATAGTCAGCGCGTGATCGAGACCGGCATCCGCGGCAAGACCGACCAGTTCGTCTTCCGCTTTAGGAAGCCGCTCAAATAATCCCCGGTTCCGGCGGCGCATTCTCCTCCATTGGGGAGGGCGTCTCCGGCACCGTGCCGAAGATTATGCCGAGCATCGAGATCGAGCCAAGGTCGAGCCGATCGCTGAAGAAGCGCACCGGCTCGTCCGCGCCGCGCGTGCCGAGGACGTAGAGCAGGGGGAGATAATGGTCGGGCGTGGGGATGGAGAGCATCGCCTCCTCCCCCAGTGCCGGATAATCGACCAGAGCGGCATCGTCGCGGTCGGCAAGCAGGGTCTTCACCCGCTCGTTGAAGGTCGCTGCCCAGGGGAATGCTTCTCCACCGGACCAGTCCATCAGCCGCAAATTGTGGACGACGTCCCCCGAGCCGCAGACGAGCACGCCTTCGTCGCGCAGCGCCGCCAGCTTGCGGCCGATTTCGTAGTGGAAAGCCGGCGGCTGCGTCCGATCGATGGCGAGCTGCACGACGGGGATGTCGGCGTCCGGGAACAGGTGGACGAGCACCGACCAGGTGCCGTGATCGAGGCCCCAGTCATGATCCGCCCGCACATCCAGCGGCGCCAGCAAATCGGCGGTGCGCGCCGCCAGCCACGGATCGCCCGGCGCGGGATAGGAGACATGGTAGAGCTCGCGCGGAAAGCCGTAGAAATCGTGGATCGTCCGCGGCCGCTCCATCGCCGTGACGGCGGTGCCGTCGACATACCAATGGGCCGAGACGCAGAGGATCGCCTTCGGCCGGGGCAAAGCGCGCCCGAGCGCCGCCCATTCCTCCGCATAAGGCCCACCGAGCGCGTTCATCGGGCTGCCATGGCCGAAGAAGATCGCCGGCATCCGCTCCACGAACTCGCTCATTGGCGCCTCCTAGGGGCCTGCCTTCACCAGCGCAGCTTGTTTGAGTCACGGCCTTTGATGAACTCTCTCGCCGCTCTTGTCGCAAAGGACAGGATCTTCATTCTCACAAACAATTTCCGGAAGATCGATCGCGCGTTGCTCAACTCGATGCCGAGCAGAATTCTTCGCGCGAATACATGGCCTTGCGCCGCCGCTTTTCCGAGCCATGCGGAGCCTGCTGCGATGTCCTCGGGACCGCCGCGCCCCTCTACCATCATCCTGCCCAGCCTTGCCATGCAGGGGATGTCGCCGCATTCAGCGCCAGCTTGGAACGCGACCCGCGCCTCGGATGCTTGACCTTGGCCAGAGAGGAGCCGCCCGAGCTCATGATAAGCGGAGCCGCCGCCTTCGACGGCTGCGCGCTCGTAATAGGAGCGTGCAGCGTCCTTGTCGGGCGCGCCGATGGCCCCTGTTTCGCAAATCCAGCCGAGAGCGAGGAGCGCGTTTGCCGAGTTGCGCTCCGCCAAAGGCCGCAGCAGGCAAAGCGCCTCTTCATAGTCCCCTTTTTTGATGGCCTGGTCGGCAAGCTGCTCCTCGGCGCTGTCGTTCAATTGCGCCAATGCCGATTTGCATTCGTCGTCATTGAGCTGAATGCCGCGTTCGAACGCTGCCCGCGCCTGCGGTTCATTGCCTTGGTCCAGGAGAACGCGCCCAAGGCTATGATAAGCCGAAGCGCTGCCTAGGGCGGCTGCGTGCTCGTAATATAAGCGGCCGGCCTCTTTGTCGGGAGCACCCGTCGCCCCCGTTTCGTAAACCCAACCGAGCGTCAGCAGCGCGTATTCCGAATTGCGTTCCACCAGGGGACGCAGCAAGCGAACCGCCTCTTCATAAGCTCCCGACTGGATCGCTTGCCAGACGAGCTGTTCAGGAGCCTCTCCGGTCATCGTTCGTGACCATAAGCTAGGATTAGCTTCTCGGAAACCGAGCCGCGCTGCAGGACCACGAGACTTAATGCTTAAGCACGCTTCGGCGGCGCGGGGCCGCGGGATCAGTGCCTGTCCCGAACGTAGGAGCCCGGCGCCGGCTCCAGCACCTTGAGCTCGCCGGCGCCCGGTTCCCGGGCCGGGACCTTCTCCGCCGCGCCGCCTTGCGTCAGCCACTCATGCCAATGCGGCCACCAGCTGCCCTCGCGCTTCTGCGCGCCCGCCATCCAGGCTTCGGCGCTCTCCGGCAGGTCGTCGTTGATCCAATAGCCGTGCTTGTTGGCGCTGGGCGGGTTGATGATGCCCGCATTGTGGCCGGAGCCGCCGAGCAGGAAGGCGACCGGCCCGCCGAGCAGCCGCGCGCCGTCGTAGGTCGCTTCCCAGGCGGAGACATGGTCGTCCTTGAGGCTTACTGCGAGCACCGGGTTCTTCACCGCGCCGAGATCGAGCGGAGTGCCGTCCAGGACAATGCCGCCCGGCTCCTTCAGCTTGTCGTCGCGCAGCACGTCCTGCGCCCATTGGAGCAGGAAATCGCGCGGAATGTGGGCGCCGTCGGCGAACCAGTAGAGGATGTCGGACGGCGGCGCCTCGCGGTCCATCAGATAATGGTTCACCACCGACGACCAGATGAGATCGTTGGCGCGTACCGCCGAGAACAGAGCCTGCAAATCCTGCGCGGCCATGAAGCCCTTGTGGAGCAGGTGCCGCTCCATCGCGCGCAGTTGCTCGGGCTCGGTGAAGGCCGCCCAGGTGCCGAGCGTCGAGAAATCGAGCAGGGCGCCGATGGTCGTGGCGGAGCCGACGCGGTCCCCCTGCCCCTTCGCCGCCAAATAAGCGAGCGTCATCGCAACAAGGGTGCCGCCCATGCAGAAGCCGAACAGGTCGACCTGCCGCTCGCCCGTCGCCTGCTCGATGGCGTCGAGCGCCTCGACCGGGCCCTGCTTGATGTAATCGGCGATGCCCTTGTCGGCGAGCTCCGGCCCCGGATTGACCCAGGAGATGACGAAGACGCTGTGCCCCTGTTCCACCAGCCATCGGATCAGGGAGGATTTCGGCTGGAGGTCGAGCAGATAATATTTGTTCACCAGCGGCGGCACGTAGAGGAGCGGCCGCTTCCAGACCTCCTTCGTCGTCGGCGCGTACTGGATCAGCTCCATCATCTCGTTGCGGTAGATCACCGCGCCCGGCGTGGCGGCAAGCGTCACCCCAAGCTCGAAATCCTCGCTGACGCGGCGGCGGACCAGCCCTTCCCCCTCCGCCGCATCGGCGAGGAGGTTGGAGAGGCCGGAAAGGAGGCTGATCGAGCCGGTCTCGATCGCGCGGCGGATCGCCTCGGGATTGGTGAAGGCGTAATTGGCGGGCGAAAGGGCGTTCAGCAGCTGCTGGGTGAAGAAGTCGACGCGGGTGCGGGTGCCCTCGTCCAGCCCCTCCGCCCCTTCGACCAGTTCCTGGGCACGTTGCGCCGTGAGCAGATATGCCTGCTTGAGATAATCGAAAACCGGCTCCTGCGACCAGGCGGGATCCTTGAAGCGGCGGTCGCCCCGCGCCGGCTCGACGAGCGGCTCGGGCTCCATGCCGATCGCGCGGGCGGCGGCATGGCCCCAAAGCCGCATCCAGTCCCCCGCCGCCTTTTGCTGGGCGCGGAAGAGCTCGGCGGGATGGGAGAAGAGATGGCCGGCGAATTCGCCGAACGCCCGCGCCGGCGCCGCGGGATCGAAGGCGTGGGGGACGTGCGGGTCCGCCGCCCGCTCGGCGGAGGTGCCGGCGAGCCGCACCGCATTGGCGATGACGCGCGCCCAGGCATCCGCCAGCTCGCTCGGGCTGGGGAGCGTCTCGGGCAATTTGAAGACTTTGGTGTCGTCCGACATGGGCGCCTCTTAGGCCCCGGGCCGTCAGAGCGCCATCAGCTCCTCGACCGCGCCGCACTCGCGGGGGGTGACGAAGAGAAAGACCATCGCCCGCTCCGGGTTCCGGCGCGCCCAGCCGGCTTCGGGATCGGCCGGCGTGCGGAAATCCGCAGCCGTAGAGGAGTCCGCATTTTCAACATCGGCGTCGAACGCGGCCTGCTGCGCCTCGTACGTCATGGTCATGCCTCTTGTAAGGGGATGACCTTCTCTCTCATAAGGGTGGGTGCAATTCCATCCGAATTGCCCCGAAACCGCTGTGCGGAAATTCGCATATGGCCGAGTTCGACTGGAACGACCTTCGCAGCTTCCTCGCCGTCGCGCGCACCGGGCGGCTGACGGCGGCGGCGGCGCGGCTCGGCCTCGACCATTCCACCCTCTCCCGCCGGATCGCGGCGCTGGAGCATGCGCTGAAGGCCAAGCTCTTCGACCGCCGCCCGGCCGGCTACAGCCTCACCGAGGCGGGCGAGGGGCTGCTCCCGCTCGCCGAGGAGATGGAGCGGATGGCGCTGCGGGCGCGGGAGGCGATCGGCGGCAGCGCCGCCTCGGTCGAGGGCACGATCCGGATCGGCGCGCCCGAAGGCTTCGGCAGCTACTTCCTCGCCCCGCGCATCGCCGCGCTGAAGACCCGCCATCCGCAGCTGATGATCCAGCTGGTGGCGGCGCCGGCCGTGTTCAGCCTCGCCCGTCGCGACGCGGACGTGGCGATCTCGCCGAGCCGCCCGCCGGCGGGGCGACTCAACGTCTCGCGCCTTACCGACTACGATCTCGCCCTGTACGCGGCGCCCTTATACCTGGCGCAGGCACCGGAGATTCACGCCCTCGCTGACCTGACACATCACCGCTTCGTCTCGTACATCGGCGACCTGCTCCATTTCCCCGAGCTCGATTTCCTCCACCAGGTGGCGCCGCAGGGCTCGGCCTCGATCGAGAGCAGCAACCTCGTCGCCCAGCTCCGCGCCACCCTTGCCGGCGCCGGCCTCTGCATCCTCCCCGCTTTTCTCGCCCGTGAGGAGCCGGGGCTGGTGCGGGTGCTGCCCGACGAGGTGATCCTCACCCGCAGCCTCTGGCTGATCGTGCACCAGGACCTCGCCGGCCTCGCGCGGGTGAAGGCGGTGGTGCGCTTCCTCAAGGAGATCGTGGAGAGCGAACGGAGCCTGTTCCGCCTGGCTGCATGAACAATTTGACATTCATCCGCCCGCAAAGCGGAGGCGTTTAGAGGCGCGCCAAATTCGCAGAGGAGCGTCCATGATCCCCTTCGTTCTCGCGGCGCTCGCCGCAGCGTCTCATTCCGGCCATGCATCCGATCCGGTGGTCGGCATGTGGCTGAACCCGGCGAAGAGCGTCGTCGTGCGGACGTCGCATTGCGGCGGCGGGCTGTGCGGCCGCGTCGTCTGGGCCTCCCCGCAAGCGCAGGACGCCGCGCGGGCGGGCGGCACCGAGCATCTGGTCGGCACCGAGATTTTCCACGAGGTGCGGCCCTCCGGCCCCGGCGCCTGGGAGGGCGAGGTCTTCGTTCCCGATCTCGGCACGACCGCCGACGGCAATCTGATGCTGCTCGGCCCCGACACGCTCGAGATCGACGGCTGCCGGCTGCACGGCCTGCTCTGCAAGAAGCAGGTCTGGCACAAGGTCTCCGCGCTCCCGCGCTGAGGCTCAGCCGGCGGACGGCGGCCCCTTCAGCTCGATCATGTTGCCCTCGGGATCGTGGACGTAGATGGACGGCCCATCGCCCTCGGCCCCGTAGCGCTGGACCACTTCCCCCTCGATGCCGTGGCCGGCGAGGTGGGCGAGGACCGCCGCCTCGTCCCAGCCGTCGACGCGGAAGCAGACATGGTCGACATTGCGGCCTTCCCTGCCGGGCGCCGCGCCGCCCATGCGGCCGAGCTTGCCGTCCACCGGCACGAGATCGACCAACGCCGTGCCGACGCGCAGCTGGTAGAGGCCGATCTCCTCCTGGTGCTTCTCGAACGTGGCGCCGAGCACATCGCACCAGAAGGCGGCGACCTTCGCGAGATCGACCACGCGGAAGACCACATGATCGATGTCGCGGAGGCGGATCATGCCTTCTCGAGTGCCTTCACGCCCGGCAGCTCCTTGCCCTCCATCCATTCGAGAAAGGCGCCGCCCGCGGTCGAGACGAAGCTGAAATCGTCGGCGACGCCGGCATGGTTGAGCGCCGCCACCGTGTCGCCGCCGCCGGCCACCGAGACGAGCGAGCCTTCCTGCGTCAGCGCCGCCGCCGTCTTGGCCAGCGCCACGGTGGCGGCGTCGAACGGCGACGTTTCGAAGGCGCCGAGCGGGCCGTTCCAGACGAGGGTGCGGCAGGTCTTGAGCACGTCGGCCAGCGCCTCGGTGGCGGCCGGGCCGATATCGAGGATCATCTCGTCGGGCGCGACCTCGTGGACGTTGCAGGTGCGCAGCGACGGCGGATTGGGCGCGAATTCCTTCGCCACCACCACGTCGTAGGGAAGATGGACGGTGCAATTCGCCCGCGCCGCCGCATCGAGGATTTCGAGCGCAATGTCCGTGAGGTCGTGCTCGCAGAGCGACTTGCCGACGTCGACGCCCCGCGCGGCTAGGAAGGTGTTGGCCATGCCGCCGCCGATGATGAGATGATCGACCTTGGCGACGAGATGGCGCAACACTTCGAGCTTGGTCGAGACCTTGGCCCCGCCGACCACCGCCGCGACCGGCCGCTCGGGATTGCCGAGCGCCTTTTCGAGCGCCTTCAGCTCCGCCTCCATCGCCCGGCCGGCATAGGCCGGGAGCAGGTGGGCGAGGCCTTCGGTCGAGCTGTGGGCGCGGTGTGCGGCGGAGAAGGCGTCATGGACGTAGAAATCACCGAGCGCCGCCATCGCGCGGGCGAGGTCGGGGTCGTTTTTCTCCTCGCCTTTGTGGAAGCGGGTATTTTCGAGGATGGCGACGTCGCCGGCGTGGAGCTTCGCAACGGCCTCGGCGGCGTCGGCGCCCTGGCAGTCGTCGATGAACGTCACCGGCCGGCCGAGCACGCGTTCATAGACGCCGGCCACCTGGCGGAGCGACATGTCGTCCCGCCGCTCGCCCTTCGGCCGCCCGAAATGGGCGAGCAGGAGGACGATCGCGCCGCGGTCGGCGAGCTCGGTGACCGTCGGGAGCGTGGCGCGGAGGCGGGTGTCGTCGCTCACCGCCCCATCCTGCATCGGCACGTTCAGGTCGACACGGACCAGCGCACGCTTACCGCGAACATCGCCGAGATCGTCCAAGGTTCGGAAGGAGGTCATGCAATCAGCTCCCATCTCCGCTCGTCCCGAGCGTAGTCGAGGGGCGTATGCTCTGAGTCCGTGCCAGCGCCCCTCGACTTCGCTCGGGACGAGCGAACGCGGTATGGCTCTGTCAGATCAGCCTCGCCATTGCGCCGGCGGTGTCGACCATGCGGTTCGAGAAGCCCCATTCATTGTCGTACCAGGAAAGGACGCGAACCAGTTTCCCTTCGAGCACGGCCGTTTCGAGGCTGTCGACGGTCGAGCTTGCCGGATTGTGGTTATAGTCGATCGAGACCAGCTCCTCGTCGCTATATTGGAGGATGCCCTTGAGCGGTCCGCTCTCGGAGGCCGCCTTGAGCGCCCCGTTCACCTCTTCGAGGCTGGTGTCGCGCTTCGGGGTGAAGGTGAGATCGACCAGGCTGACATTCGGGGTCGGGACCCGGATCGCGGAGCCGTCCAGCTTGCCCTTCAGCTCCGGCAGCACCTCGCCGACGGCGCGGGCGGCGCCGGTGGTGGTCGGGATCATCGACATGGCGGCGGCGCGGGCGCGACGCATGTCCTTGTGGATCTGATCGAGGATCTTCTGATCATTGGTATAGGAATGGATCGTCGTCATCAGTCCGCGTTCGATGCCGATCGTATCGTTCAGCACCTTGGCGATCGGCGCGAGGCAGTTGGTCGTGCACGAGGCGTTGGAGACGATCGTGTGCTCCGGCCGCAGCTTGTCGTCGTTGACGCCATAGACCACGGTGAGGTCGGCGCCCTTGGCCGGGGCCGAGATCAGAACCTTCTTCGCGCCGGCCGTCAGATGCGCCGAGGCCTTGTCGCGGTCGGTGAAGAAGCCGGTGCATTCGAGCGCCAGCTCGATGCCGTTCGCCGCGTGCGGAAGCTTGGCCGGATCGCGCTCGGCGGTGACGTGGATGCGCCTGCCGTCGATGATCAGATCGTTGCCGTCGGCGTGCACCTCGCCCGGATAGGCGCCGTGGACGGAGTCGCGCTTGAACAAAAGGGCGTTGGACTTGGCGTCGGCGAGATCGTTGATCGAGACCAGCTCGAGCCCGCTATCCTGCCGCTGGAGCAGCGCCCGCGCCACCAGGCGCCCGATCCGCCCGAACCCGTTGATCGCAACCCTGGTCGCCATGTCACTTCTCTCCTCGCGATTGCAGCGCCGCAAGGACCTGCGGCACGATCGCCTCGGCGGTGAAGCCGAAGCGCCTGAATAGATCCTCCGCCGGGGCGGACGCGCCGAACCGGTCGAGACCGATGCTGAGCCCGTCCGGCCCGACATAACGCTCCCAACCGAGCGTGGTGCCCGCCTCGATCGACACCTTGAGCGCATCGCGCGGCAGCAGGCCTGCGCGGTAGGAGTCGTCCTGCGCGTCGAACAGGCCCCAGCAGGGCATCGAGATGATATCGGCGCCGATCCCCTGCCCTTCCAGCGCATCGGCGACGGCGAGCGCCACCTGCACTTCGGAGCCGGTGGCGATCAGCACGACCCGGCGCTCGGCCGTGGCGGCGCGCAGCCGATAGGCGCCGCGGGCGCAGAGATTCTCCTCGCTCCCCTCCAAACGCAGCTGCGGCAAATTCTGGCGGGTGAGCGCGAGCAGCGAGGGACCTTCGCTCCGCTCCAGAGACAGCACCCAGCATTCGGCGGTTTCGACCGCATCCGCCGGCCGGTAGACGGCGAGATTGGGGATCAACCTGAGGCTGGTCAGGTGCTCGACCGGCTGGTGGGTCGGCCCGTCCTCGCCGAGGCCGATCGAATCGTGGGTCATCACGAAGACCACCCGGATCCGCTGCAGGGCGGCGAGACGGATGGCCGGCCGGCAATAGTCGGAGAAAACCAGAAAGGTTCCTCCATAGGGAATGACGCCGCCGTGCAGCGCCATTCCATTCATGGCGCAAGCCATTCCGAACTCACGGATTCCGTAATAAATGTAGCGGCCGGAATAATCCTCTTTGGTTAGAGGTCCCTGCCCCTTCGTCTTCGTATTGTTCGATCCAGTGAGATCAGCCGAGCCACCCAACGTGTCCGGCAGCGCCGGGTTGATCGCCTCCAGCGCCAGCTCCGACGCCTTGCGCGTCGCGATCTTCTGCGGGTTGGCAATCAGCCCTTCCAGATACGCGTCCAGCCCCCCAAGGTCCGGCAGACGGCCTTCCATCCGCCGCACAAACTCGTTCCGCTCCGGGCTGGCGGCGAGGCGGGCGCGCCAGTCCTCATGCGCCTTGCCGCTCCGCCGTCCGGCCTCGCGCCAGGCGGAGAGGATCGGCTCCGGGATTTCGAACGGCGCGCTGTCCCAGACCAGCTGCTTGCGCGCGGCGGCGACTTCGTCCGCCCCCAGCGCCGCCCCGTGCGTCGCCGAGGTGCCCTGCTTGTTGGGCGCGCCCCAGCCGATGATCGTGCGGCAATCGATCAGCGAGGGCCGGTCATCGGCGAGCGCTTCGTCGATCGCGCGGCGGATGTCGGCGAAATCGTGCCCGTCGCAGGAGACGGCGTGCCATTCGGCGGCCCGGTAGCGGCCGAGCACGTCCTCGGAGCGGGACAGGTCGGTCGATCCGTCGATGGTGATCTTGTTGTTGTCCCAGAAGACGATCAGCCGCCCGAGCTTCAGATGGCCGGCGAGCCCCGTCGCCTCGTGGTTGATCCCCTCCATGAGATCGCCGTCGCCGGCGATCACCCAGGTGCGGTGGTCGACCAGGTCGTCGCCGAAGGCGGCGTTCAAATGCCGCTCGGCGACCGCCATGCCGAAGCCCTGGCCGAGCGGCCCGGTGGTCGCCTCCACGCCCGCGAGCATGAAATTCTCGGGATGGCCTGCGCAGGGGCTGCCGAGCTGCCGAAACCGGCTGATCTCGTCCATCGTCGGATGCGCGTAGCCGGTGAGATGAAGCAGCGCGTAGATCAGCATCGATCCATGCCCCGCGGAGAGCACGAAGCGGTCGCGGTCGTGCCAGGCCGGGTCGGCCGGATCGTATTTCAGATATTCGGTGAACAGGACGGTGGCCACGTCGGCCATGCCCATCGGCATGCCGGGATGGCCGGAATTGGCCGCCTGCACCGCGTCCATGGCGAGGGCGCGGATGGCGTTGGCGAGCAGTCGCGGTTCGACGGCCATAAGCTCCCTGGAAGCGGCGAGGCGGGCGGAGCGCCCGCCGCTCCCTTTATCGGCGGAGGCGCGTGCGTCAACCGGCAGGCCTGGCGCGGAAGCCGCCACACGGCGCGCCGTTTCCCTGACAGGGAAGCCATGCTATGCAGCGGCCATGGGGGACGACAGGGTCATTGAGCTGATCGGCAGGGTCGACCGGGCACTGGCTCGGATCGAGGCGGCTGCCGCGCGCCCCGCGGCGCCGGCGCCCGACGACGGCCGCGCCGCCGCCCTCGAACAGGCGCATCAGGTGCTGAGGTCCCGCGTCGAGAGCGCGATCATGCAGATCGACCGCCTGCTTGCTTCCGGGGAGCCCGGCTGATGGCGACGATCGACGTCGAAATCGCCGCCCGCCGCTATTCCGTCGCCTGCCGCGACGGCGAGGAGGAGCATCTCCGCTCCGTCGCCGAGATCGTCGACCGCAAGGCGCAGCAGGCGACGCAGGCGCTCGGCAGCCTCAGCGAGGTGCGCCAGCTCCTTTTCGCCTGCCTGCTCCTCGCCGACGAGGTGAAGGAGCATCGCGCCGGCAACCCGGTGCCGCCCGACCCGGAGACCGATCCCCGTGTCGCCGATGCGCTCGCGCGGCTCGCCGAACGGATGGAGCGGCTGGCGCAAAGGCTTGAGACCGGGGCCGCGAGCGCCTAGATAAGGTTCTGACGGGTACTGCCCGGTACGAGCTCTAGCGAACATCCCTGAGGCGATAAGACATCCTCGGGGGCTGTCCCTGGCGGGGCCCTGGCTCCGCACATATGGTCCCCACCTGACGTTCTGGCGTCAGAGGATATTCCGGCAAACGGCCATGGCGGTCCCGTCACCCTCCCCCTCGAAAGAGGCCCTGCGCGCCGAGGCGCTCGCCCAGCGGCGCGATTATGCGCGCGCGCTCGCGCCGGAGCTGCGCGATACGCTGGAGCGCGATCTGGCCGAGATTGTCCTCCCCCATCTCATGGGGGCGAAGATCGTGGCGGCCTATCATCCCCTCAAGGACGAGATCAGCCCCTATCCGATCGTCGAGCGGCTCGGCGCCAGCCAGCGCGCCGTTTTGCCCTGGTTCCTCGACCGCGACGCGCGGATGATGTTCCGGGAGGCGCCGGCGGCTGAACCGAGCCCCTGGGGCGTGCTCCAGCCCGCCGCCTCGGCCGAGGCCCTGCCGCCGGACCTGGTGCTGGTTCCCCTCGTCGCCGCCGACCGGCGGGGCACCCGCATCGGTCACGGCAAGGGCCATTACGACCGCGCGCTGGCCCATCTGCGCGAGGGCGGCACGATCGTCACGATCGGCCTCGCCTGGGAGCCGCAGATCCTGGAAGAAGCCATTCCGGCCGATCCCTGGGACATGAAGCTCGACGCGATCGCGACGCCGAAGGAGTGGATATCGTGCCGGTGAGGCCGGCCAAGCCGAGCTGGCGCAAGCCCGCCGGGATCTTCCTGATCCTGCTGCTGATCGCCGCGTGGGCATGGCTCATGGTGAGCATCGCCGATCATCTGCCGCGCACCTGGCTGTTGCGCGGCCCCTTCTTCATCGCGGCCGGACTCGTCTGGATCCTGCCGCTGAAGCCGCTGTTGCGCTGGATGGAAACCGGGGAATGGCGGGAGGCTATTCGCTCCAGCGATAAGGCGCCGCCGCCCTGATTGCCGCCGCGAGCGCCGGTGAGCCGAGGCCGCCGGCGAAGAAGGCGCGGATCACTTGCCGTCCTCGCCCGCGCCCGAGATGCGGGCGAAGGTGTGGTTGTCGTCGGCGATGAAGAGCTGGTGGTTGGGATAGGAATAAGCGAGCGCGATGGTGGTGCGATAATCGACCGCCTCGTCCTCGCGGGCGGCCAGCACGAACACCTCCGTCGGCACGCGGTGCAACGCCGCGAGATCGAAATGCGGCGGCGGGATCCGGCCCGCTTTCTCGAGCGCGATGAGCGGCGCGGCGAAGCTGCGCTGCGGTTCGATCAGCGGCGAAACGCCGGCCTCCGGCGCATCGAAGGCCCCCGACGGCCCGATCAGCTCGAGGACACGTACGGTCTGCGGGATCGAATCGTTCGACGCGAGCAGGGCCATGACGTCGTCGACCTGATAGTCCTTGCGCGCCTGCGCGTAGGCGGCCTCGTCGTTCGACGCGAGGGCGCGGATCAGCTTCGCCCTCTCCTCCTTCAGCCGCTCGGCCGGCACGAAGAAATGCTGGCGCTGGACGGTGATCAGAATGCGGGTCCGCTCCTCGGGCCGCCGCTTCAGCAGGTCGGCGAGCATCGGCTGGAGCTCGGGGCTGCCGGCGCCAAGCGTCTTCCAGAAGCGGTCGAGGCCGATGCGGAGATCGCGCACGATCTCGGGATTGACCGGCGACTGCGTGAAAGCGCGCGAGACGTGATCGCCGTGGACGGCGAGATATTGGTGGACGAGATAGGCGCCGCCGGAGCGGCCGTAGAGCATCACCTTGCCGTTGCCGACCAGAGCGCGCCGAAGCGCGTCAATGTCGGCGATCCACTGGTCGGCATTGAAGATCCGCCACGCGCGCTGCCAGTCCGACTTACCGTCCCCGCCGAGGCTGGCGGCGACGAAAGCGGGCGTGGTGCCGCGCGTGACCAGGCCGACGACATTCACGCCCGAGCCGAACAGGCTTTGCTGGAGCGCCGGCATCGCGCCCTTGCGGACGTAGAATTGCTGGCCGTCGGCGACGACGATCACGGTCGGCTTGTGCGGGTCGAACGGCGCGGCGAGCTCGTAGTCGAGGCGTGCCGATCCCGCGGCCGGGCGGCTATGGTCGAGCGGGACGAACAGGGAGCGGTCGACCGGAGCGGCGGAAGCAGCGGCGCTCGCGCAGAGCAGGGCGAGCGGCAGCAGGCGCAAAGCGAACATTCGGCACTCCTCCCGAAGAGGTGTGTTGTTTGCCTAATACAGCATGAAGGGCCGCGCAAGGGGAAGATGGCGCGAGTGACGGGACTTGAACCCGCGACCTCCGGCGTGACAGGCCGGCGCTCTAACCAACTGAGCTACACCCGCGTGAGGCGGGCGAACTAGGCGCTGGTCCGGGGCCTGTCAAGCAAGCCTCCGACCCTGAATCGGCCAGCGCCGGTCAGCCGCCGCCTTCCTCCGGCGGCTTGCCGCTGAGGGTGCCTTCCTCGAACAGGAAACCGGCAATGTCCGGCCGCCCGGCGGCGTCGAGCACGGTGCGGATGATGATGAGCAGGGGCACGGCGAGCAGCGCCCCGGGGGTGCCCCAGACCCAGGCCCAGAAGCTCAGGGCGACCAGGATCAGCAGTGGATTGATGGTCAGCCGCCGCCCCACGATCGAGGGGGTGATCAGGTTCGATTCGGTAAGGTGAAGGCCGATGAAGCAGGCCGCCGGCAGGAATGCGTACCAGGGATGGTTGAAGGTCATCAGCCCCCCCACCGCGAGCAGCAGAGCCGAGGTGATCGGCCCGAGATAGGGGATATAGTTGAGCACCGTGACGATGCCGCCCCACATCATCGGCGTCGGCATGCCGAGCAGCCACAGCACACCGGCGGTGACCAGACCGAGCGTGATGTTCACCAAAGTGATCGTGCCGAGATAGGTCGAAGTCGCGTCGACCATCTGCTGGATCGCCCGCGCCGTCGTCATCGCGCCGTCGAAGCTCGTCCGGGCTGTGATCGTGTGCTTGCGCATCCGCGTCCAGCCGGCGAGGAAGAAGAAGACGACGAGGACGACGAAGAACATCTGGAGGATGGCGAGCGGCGCCGCGGTGGCGAGCACGTCGAGCACCGAGTTCGGCGACTCCACCGCAACGGTGCGTGGGGCGTGGCGGACGGTGCTGAACTGCCGCGTGATGTCGTCGAAGAAGCGCTGGAGCTGCGAGTAAGCGTGCATGAGGGGCGCGAGCGTCGCCCGGATCCGCCCGATCCGCTCGGGGATCAGCCGCACCCAATCGCTCGCCGGCAGCACGATAGAAGCGATGGCGATATTGGCGACGCCGAGGAGGAGCAAAACGCAGATCAGGGCCGAAAGGGTGGAGGGCAGGCGGCGCCGCTCCAGCCATTCCAGCATCGGCACCAAAGCGATGGCGATGACGAAAGCCGCGGTCACCGGCATGAAGAATTCGGCGCCGGCGCGCAGCGCGAAGGGCACGGCTAGGACGAGGCCGGTGCCCATGATCAGGGTGAGCGCCGCGAGCAGCCGCTCCCGCCGGTGGGCGCTGCCGTCGGCGATCTCCGCTGGCTGCGGCTCGGGGGGCACCGCCGGCGGCGGCACCTCCCGGACCGGCTCGTCTGCCCGCAACCTCCTCATCCTCGCTCCTCAGCCGCCTGTCGCATCACCGCGTTATCAGGCTCCGGACGCCGAATCATCGGCGTTCGTGAAAATCCGCTGTTTGGCATCGCGACCGTGGCGCCGCGGGCACGCTCGCGATGGCGAAAGCGCTACGCGCCAGCGAGATAGGCGCCGAGCCGCAGAATGTCGGAGAAGATGCCGCCGGCCGTCACCTCCGGTCCGGCGCCGGGGCCCTGCACGATCAGCGGATTGGGCGTGTAGCGCTCGGTCGCGAACTGGACGAGATTGTCGGTCGAGCGCAGCCGCGAGAGGGCGTGGGAGCCGGGCAGGGATTCGAGCCGCACCGTCGCCTTGCCGCTGCTGTCGATCGAGCCGACGAAGCGCAGATGCTCGCCGCGGCCCTTCGCCTCCTCGAACAGGGTCGCGATCGCCTCGTCATGGTCGCGCAGCCGCTCGAGGAAGTCGTCGACGCTGCCCTCCTCCAGCCCCGGCGGGATAAGGCCCTGCAGGTCGATGTCGGCGAGCTCGGTGCGCAGCCCCATTTCGCGGGCGAGGATCACGACCTTGCGGGCGACGTCGAGCCCGGAAAGGTCGTCCCGCGGATCGGGCTCGGTGAAGCCCTTCTGGCGCGCCTCGGCGACGACCTCGGAAAAGCGGCGGCTGCCGTCGAAGCTGTTGAACAGATAGGAGAGGGTGCCGGAGAGCACGCCTTCGATCCGCGCCACCTGGTCCCCGGTCTGGATGAGGTCCCGCAGCGTCTGCAGGATCGGCAGGCCGGCGCCGACCGTGGTTTCGTAGAGGAAGTGCGCGCTGCCCTTGCGGCTGGCCTGGCGCAGCGCCTCGTAAAAGGCATAGTCCGCCGATCCCGCCTTCTTGTTCGGCGTGACGACATGGATGCCGCGGTCGAGCCACTCGACATAGCGGCGGGCAAGGTCGTCGCTCGCCGTGCAGTCGATGATCAAAGCATGCGGCAGCGAGTCCGTCTGGACGTGGGCGAGGAAGGCGTCGAGATCGAAATCCTGCCCTTCCGCCAAAGTCTCACGCCAGGCGCCGAGATCGACCCTGCGGTCGGCGAGATGCATCTTGCGGGAGGTGGCGATGGCGCGGACGCGCAGGTCCATGCCGAGTTCTTCGCGGAGCGGGTCGACGCGGGCCTGCAGCTGGTCGAGCAGGGTGCTGCCGACCGTGCCGGTGCCGATCACGCCGATGGAGAGGCTCTGGGGCGACAAATAGAGGCCGGAATGGGCGGCGCGGAGCGCGCGGACGCTGTCCGGCCGCTCGACCACGACCGAGATGTTCCGCTCGGACGAGCCTTGGGCGATGGCGCGGATGTTGACGCCGGCGCGGCCGAGCGCGCCGAAGAAGCGGGCGGCGACGCCGGGAAGCCCGGCCATGCCGTCGCCGACGAGGGCGAGCAGGGTGCAATTGCCGTCGACCTCGATCGTCTGGATCTGCCCCTGATGCCGCTCGGCGTAGAAGCAGCGTTCGAGTACCGCCTTGGTGCGCGCGGCGTCGGCCTGCGGCACGACGATGCAGATTGAATGCTGCGAGCTGCCCTGCGAGACCATCAACGTGATGATCCCCGCCTCGCGCAGAGCGGTGAACAGGCGGTCGGTCATGTCCGGAACGGCGGCTAGGCCGGTCCCCTCGACGTTGACGAGCGCGACCGCCTCGACCGTGGAGAGGCCCTTCACCATCTGCCGCGAGCCGGAGACGTGGATGCGCGTGCCGGGGCCCTCGGGATCGAAGGTGTTGCGGATGCGAACGGGAATCGAGCGTTCCACCGCCGGCCCCATGGTCGCCGGATGCAGGATTTTGGCGCCGAAATAAGCGAGCTCGCTCGCCTCGTGATAGGAGATGGAGTCGAGCAAAACCGCGTCGGGAACGAAGCGGGGATCCGCGCTCATCACGCCGTCGACGTCGCTCCAGATGTGGATCTCCTCGGCTTCGAGCAAAGCGCCGAAGATCGAGGCGGAATAGTCGCTGCCGTTGCGCCCCAAAGTCGCCGGCACGCCGTCCGCCGTTTCCGCGACGAAGCCGGTGATGACGAGCGGGTCGGGGCGCGGCGCATGCGTTTCTTCCCAGATGCCCAGCCGCCGCCGCGTCTCCGCCCAGTCCACTTCCGGCACCGCTCCGGTCGGCTGCACCACCAGCACGTCGCGGGCATTGAGCCAGTCGGCCGCCGCCCCTCGGGCCTGCAGCAAGGCGGCGAACAAACGGGCCGACCAGATCTCGCCATAGCCCGTCACCATGTCGAACGTGCCCGGGCTTGCGTCCCTCAGGATCCAGGCGGCGCGGAGCACATCCTCCAGGTCGCCGAAATCGCCCTCGATCGCGCGGACGATCGGCGCTGCCCCGCCCGGCCCGAACAAGGTTTCCGCCGCTTCCCGGTGGCGGAGGCGCAGCGCCCGCAGGCGCTCGCGATAGGCTTCGTCGCGGGCCGCGGCCGCCTCGACGATCGCCACCAGCGCGTTGGTGACTCCGTGCATGGCCGAGACGACCACCGCCTTCGGGCCGCCCGCGCCGAGGACGATGTCGCCGACCCGCTCGAACCCCGCGGCGTCGGCGAGGCTGCTTCCGCCGAATTTGTGAACGATCAAGAACCGGCCTCCCTCACGTCAGCGCTTCGACCGATCCCGGCGATTTTTCCAGTGGAATGGTGCCCCCGGCCGGAGTCGAACCGGCACTCCTTGCGGAACTCGATTTTGAGTCGAGCGCGTCTACCAATTCCGCCACGGGGGCACGGGGCGGGTGCCTAGCGGAGGCGAGGGCGGGCCGCAACAGCCCGCCCCCGGCTTTCAGATCAGGCGAAGACCTCGGCGTTGACGCCGCCTTTCGGATCCGGCCCGTATTTGTTCGGCCCCTTGGTCCCGTCGAGGCAGTAGAAGACGAGCAACGTGATGGCGAGAACCACAAGGGCAAGGCTGGTGATCATCGCGACCGCGCCCCCCATCGAACTCCGCACAATCGCATTCACGATGTCGAGGAGGATGAGCCCGCCCAACCACCAGCCGCTCCGCTCGGTGTCGTGCAGCCGGCGAACGCCGACGGCGAGCGTCGGTATCAGGAAGGCCAGCCACACCAGGAAGGCAAGCGCCGCGATGATCAGGATACCGCCGCCCATGGCCATGATCGAGGCGACGGGATTGGTGCCGCCACCCATCAGCGCCGCGCCGGCGACCGCCACGATCACCACCAGAAACGCCATCCAGAGCAGGAACAGGAACAGGGTCCACAACCAATATTCCATCCGGCGCGAGCGGCCGGAGAATTCGGCATACCGCTTCAGCGGCAAGAACATATATTCCATGGCAATCCCCCATCTTTGGCCGCGAGATGCGGCAGGGGGGAGCTTCCTCCTTTTCGGTGCCCGGATCAATCCGGCAAAAGGTTGCGAAAACGAGGCGCCTCCGCTACAGGCGCCGCTCCCCCGCTCATGGTCATCCCTGGAGGCGTGAGCGCGGGCATTCGTCCAACCAACAGTTTCTGGAGACATGCACATGAGCGAACAGCTTACGCTGTCGGCCGAGACGCGCGATCGGGCAGGCAAGGGAGCCTCCCGTGCCATGCGTCGCGAAGGCCGCGTCCCCGCCGTCGTCTACGGCAATAGAGAAGAGCCCCTCGCCATCCACGTCGAGGAAAAGGCGCTGATGAAGATGCTCTCGACCGGCCATTTCATGAACTCGGTCGTGATGATCGATCATCCCGGCGGCCAGGCCCGCACCCTGCCCAAGGACGTCCAGTTCCACCCGGTCACCGACCGGCCGCTGCATGTCGATTTCCTGCGCATCTCCGAGCACAGCAAGGTGCATGTGGCGGTTCCGATCCGCTTCGTCGGCGAAGAGACGTCGCGCGGCCTGAAGCGTGGCGGCGTGCTCAACGCCGTCCGTCACGAGCTGGAGCTGGTCTGCGACGCGGCCGAGATTCCGGACGAGATCGAGATCGATCTGTCGGGCCTCGACATCGGGGATTCGCTCCACTTCTCGGCCGTCGCTCTGCCGAAGGGCGTCGAAAGCGCGATCACCGACCGCGACTTCACCATCGCCACCATCGTGCCGCCGTCCGGCCTCAAGATGGACGCGGAGGATGCCGCTGCGGAGGCCGCGGCCCCGGCCGAGGTGCCGCTGGTCGGCGAGGACGAAGGCGAAGAGACGCCGGAAGGCTGATGTCGTTCCTGCGCTGGCTCGGCGGCTTCTTCGGCGCGCGCGCCGTCGAAGTGCCGGGCCAGCCGCTCGACGCCGCCGACCAGGAAGATTGGGGGGAGTGGGAGCCCGTGCAGATCTGGGTCGGCCTCGGCAATCCCGGCCCGCGCCACGCGATGCACCGGCACAATGTCGGCTTCATGGCGGTGGACGCCATCGCCGAAGTCCACAATTTCGACCCGCCGAAGAAGGCCTTCCAGGGCTGGGCGCAGCAGGGAAGGATCAGCGGCGAGCGCATCCTGCTGCTGAAGCCCGACACCTTCATGAACGACAGCGGCCGCTCGGTCCGCGCCGCCATGGACTTCTTCAAGAAGGACATAAGCGACGTCACGATCTTCCACGATGAGCTCGACCTCGCCCCATTCAAGGTGAAGGTGAAGGTCGGCGGCGGCACCGCCGGCCATAACGGCCTGCGCTCGGTCGAGGTGCATCTCGGCAACGCCTTCCGCCGCGTCCGCATCGGCATCGGTCACCCCGGCCACAAGGACAGGGTCACCGGCCACGTCCTCGGCAATTACGCCAAGGCGGAGACGGACAGGCTCGCCGATTTGCTCGGCGCCATCGCGGCCGAGACCCCCTGGCTCGCCAAAGGCGACGACGCCCGCTTCATGAACGAAGTGGCGCTCAGGCTGCAGGACTGACCGCGGCCGCGACGGCGCGGGCGACGTCGGCGAGCACCGCATTCCGGCCCTCATCGCCGAGCGTGGACCGCGTCAAATAGGTCGCCAGGATGAAGGGCGGGCGCCGCCCGGGCCAGACGATCGCGACGTCGTTGGCGGTGCCGTGCGAGCCGGTGCCGGTCTTGTGGCCGATCCGCCAGGCGAGCGGGAGACCCGCCTTCAGGCGCGTCTCGCCCGTCCTGACCCCGACCAGCCAATCGGTGAGCGTGGCACGCGAGGCGGGCCGAAGGACTCCGCCCAACAAGATCCGCTCGAAATTCGCCACCATGGCATTGGGCGAGCTGGTGTCGCGCCTGTCACCCGGCGTCGCGTCGCTCATCATCGTTTCGAAGCGATCGAGACGGGTCACGGAATCGCCGATCGTCCGGGTGAAGCGGGTGAGGCCGGCGGGGCCGCCGATCTGCCTCAGCAGGAGATTGGCCGCTTCGTTGTCGCTAATCTCGATGATCGCCTGGCATAGCTCTCGGATGCTTGCGTCCCGCCCGACGCGGCTCTTGGTGAAGTCCGAATTGCCGAGGCTGACGGCCCGGATCGGAAGCCGCCGGTCGAGCCGTTCCTGGCCGGCATCCACCCGGTGCAGCAGGTCGGCTGCCAACAGAAATTTGAATGTGCTGCAGAGCGGGAAGCGCTCGTCGGCCCGCCACGCGAAACGGCTCCCGCTGCCGGTGTCGAGCAGCGCTATGCCGAGCCGCCCCCCGCTCCTGTGCTCGAGGGCGCGGATCGGCTCCTCCAGAGAAAATGCCTGCGACCTTGCCCGGGAAGGCGCGGCCTTGACCACCGCCGCCGCACCCATGAACGCCGCCGCTCCGACCAGGAATTCGCGTCTCGCAACCATCGTCTCGCCCTCCGTTTGCGCCAAAGTGGCGGACTGGCGGGGCGGCCGCAAACGATGTTATGTCGCGTTAGCCATGAGAAAATTCGATGAGTAGCCGCCCTCTCCTCCCGCTCAACGCCCTGCGTGCCTTCGAAGCCTCGGCGCGGCATCTGAGCTTCACCAAGGCCGGGCTGGAGCTGTGCGTCAGCCAGGCGGCGATCAGCCACCAGATCCGGGCGCTGGAGGAAAAGCTCGGCGTCACCCTGTTCCGGCGGCTGCCGCGCGGCGTCGTCCTCACCGACGAGGGCGCGGCGCTCGTACCGACCCTCACCGAAAGCTTCGACCGGATCGGCGGCACCCTCGCCCTCTTCTCCGGCGGCCGCTACCGGGAGGTGCTGAGCGTCGGCGTCGTCGGCACCTTCGCCGCCGGCTGGCTGCTGCCGCGGCTGGAGCGCTTCCGTGCCGCCCATCCCGGCATCGACCTGCGCCTCTTCACCAACAACAACCGCGTCGATCTCGCCGGCGAAGGGCTCGACTGCGCGATCCGCTTCGGCGACGGCGCCTGGCACGGAACGGAAGCGGTCCCGATCCTGAAGGCGACGCTGAGCCCGCTCTGCGCCCCGGCCCTCGCCCGCCGCCTCGCCGCACCCGCCGACCTGCTGCGCGAAACCCTGCTCCGTTCCTACCGGCCCGACGAATGGCCGACCTGGTTCCTCGCCGCAGGCGTACCGCCGCCCGCGATTCACGGCCCAGTCTTCGATTCCTCGCCCACCATGGCACTCGCCGCGACGGCCGGCGCCGGCGTCGCCCTCCTCCCCGCCGCCTTGTTCCAGGGCGCGCTGGCCAGCGAACGGCTGGTGCGGCCGTTCGACATCGAGATCGACGCCGGCACTTATTGGCTCACCCGCCTGCGCTCCCGTGCGGAAACCGGCGCGATGCAGGCGTTCCGGCTGTGGCTGGAACAGGAAGCCGCAGCTCAGCCGGCGGCGGCAGACACCGCAAGCTGAGCGTCGGTCCGCCCGGCGAGGCGGCGGCCGAGCAAGACGAGCGCGAGGAATGCGGCCGCGTCGCTCACCATTTTGAACCAGAGGTCCTGCGGGGCGGATCCGATGAAGCCGACGAAGCTCACCGCCATCGATCCGCTGAGGGCGCCCAGGATCAACGCATAATCATGAGCCCGCCGCCAGGCGCCGCTCGCGGCCCAGCCGGGAAGCAGGACGACCACGGCTGCCATGGCCGCCACCGCGCCTCCGATCGCCGCCGCCGGAGGGAAGTGTGGCGCGATCCCGAAGGCGAGCACGCACAGCCCGTACCAAAGGGTTGCCCAGACGGCGCCGGCGAGCCCGATCACCCATGGCGATGGCGGAGTCGACGCCGCGGGTGCGGACAGACGCAGGTTCAGGCCTGCCCAGATCAGGGCTCCAATGGCTGCGACGGACACGGTCACCGCCGGCAGCGGCGGCGTGTAGAGCGACAGGTGGAAGGCCTGCACGCGGGCGATGTGGGTCCAGCTGAACCAGGCGAGGCCGCAGCCGAGCACGAACAGCACGCCGACGATGACGGCGCCGACCCGGCTCAGCCAGGTTTCGCCGCGGCGGGCGGGAAACAGCATCTCCGCCAGAAGGACCGGCAGCAGGGTGACCCAGATCGTCTCGTAAGCGAGCGCCCAGACCAGATAGACGTAGTTGACCCCGAAGGCGCGCGCCCAGGTTTCGCCCTTGAGCCGGATGACCAAAGGGGCAAGCGAGGTTTGCTGGATCAGACATTCCTCCGCGAGCGCCAGCGCGAGGCCAAGCAAGGCGAGGCTCCACCAGCCGAGGCCGCGTCGGCGGACGAGGGCGCGGATCATCACCGCGCCGCCGCCCCAGACGACCATCTCGATCGGAAAGACGAAGATCGAGCTGAACCGCGTCGCGCCGGGAAGCAGCTCCGCCATGAGCGGCGCCAGCAGCATGAGGGTGAGCGCCGGTGCGATCCGCCGTCCGAATGACCGTTGCACCCGCCTCTCCCTCCGTCTAGATTAGCTAAGACATGAATATCTTAGTGCTAAGACAAATGCAATGACGAAAACTGAACAGCCGACCGCGGCGGATTCCAACCGCCTGCACCGCGACCTGGCGACGGCCGTCGTCGCCTTCCACGAGATGGTGGCGCGGCGGATGGGCATGACCGCTGCGGAGCGGAAATGCGCCGGCATCCTCTGCGCGCTGGGCATCACGACGCCGCGGCAGCTGGCGGAGGCGACGGGGCTCACCACCGGCGCGATCACGGGCATCGTCGACCGGCTGGAGCGGGCGGGTTTCGCCGAACGCACGCCCAACCCCGCCGACCGGCGTTCGGTGCTCGTCCATGCCCGCCGGTCGGAGGAGCTGATTGAGATGACCGGCCGGATATTCGCGTCACTAAGCGCCGCGATGAACCAACTCGATGCGCGCTACAGCGACGCCGAACGCGCGCTTATCCACCGCCACCTCGCGGACACGATCGACGTGTTGCGCGCGGAGGCGGCGAAACTCGCCACGCCGTCTCTGGGATAAGGGGTTACAGGCCCGGCCAGTCCTCGCCGCCCTCGCCGATCGGCATACCAGGTGGGATGCGCGGCAGGCGGCGCTGGTCGGCGACGGCTTTGTCGAGCGCTTCGCGGTCGCCGAGCAATTTGCCGAGGCCGCGGCTCCAATCCGCCTGTGTGGTCGTGCCAAGGCTGTGGGCGAGCTGGGTGCCGAGGCGGCTGAGCCGGTCCGACAAAGCGAGGGCCAGCGTCGGCGACAGGGCAGGATCGCGCTGTAGACGCGCGAGGGCGAGGATGCTGGTCGTCGCGATCCGGCGCTGGACGGCGGCCTCGGCGGGACCGAGGCTTTGGAAGGCGAGCACCTGCGCGAGCAGCCGGTCGATCACCTCGCCTGCGCCGGGCGATTGTGGGTCGGCCTGGTTCTGGATTTCGAGACGGTTGAGCCGCTCGGGCGCAAGCAGGTCCGTGAGCGTCGCCGTCGCGCCCAGCTCCGTCGCCGCCAGCGGATCGAAGACGGGGCCGCCGGCGGTGGGGAAGATCTCGATCTGCGCCTGCCGGTCCGGATCGCCCGACCAGCCGGCCGAGAGGCGCGGCACCAAAGCGGGCGGCACGGTCAGGGTGGCGGGCGTGAGCGTGGCGAGCAAAGCTTCCAGCGCATGCCGTTGCGCGGCCGGCGGCACCGGCCGCATATCGTCGCGGCCGCCGCCGCGCAGCGAATAAGCGAAATCGACGCCGCCGAGCAGCTTCGCCGCCGCCTCGACCTGATAGCGGTGGAGCAGCCAGATCGGCACGAAAGCGCGGCGCAAATCGGCGAGCGGCGCGCCCGCCGGCAGCGCCTCCGGGCCGAAGCGGGCGACCGCCGCCGCGCGCACCGTCATCATCCGCTCGAGCTCGGCGGCCGGATCGGCGCCGTCATCCCAGAGACTACCAAAGGGATGGGCTGAATCGGCCGGCCGCGCATCGTCGTCGGCGACGAAGCGCAGGCCCTGTGTCAGCGCCGTCCCCATCTTCGCCTGCCCCTGCGAGTCGGTCTCGGCGCCGTAGAGCCAGTCGACGAGGAAATCGTCCCAGCGGCCGACGCCGATTCCATAAGCGTCGGACAAGTCCGGCGCGCCGTTGGCGAGGCCGATGCGCGGCGCCGGATAATCCATGACCGAATAGCGGCCCTGCGTGCTCGCCGCGAAATTATGGGCGAAGCCGAGCGCGTGGCCGACCTCGTGCGCGCCGAGCTGGCGGATGCGCGCGAGCGCGACCTGCACCGGGTCGTTCGGGCCGCCGGTTCCGGTGCGGGCGGCGCCCACCAAAGCCTGGTAGATCATCATGTCCTGCCGCACGCGCAGCGAGCCGAGCAGCACCGTCCCCTTGATGATCTCGCCGGTGCGCGGATCGGTGATCGCCTGGCCGTAGGACCAGCCGCGCGTCGCCCGGTTCACCCAGTTGACGACATTGTAGCGCACGTCGAGCGGGTCCACGCCCTCGGGCAGGATCTCGACCCGGAACGCATCGACATAGCCGGCCGCGTCGAACGCCTTCGCCCACCAGGAAACGCCCTCCTTCAGGGCCGTGCGGATCGGCTCCGGCGCCGCCCGGTCGATGTAGAAGATGATCGGCTTCTTGACCGTGGAGCGTGCGGCGTTCGGATCGGTCTTCTCCAGCCGGAACCGGTCGGCGAGCTCGTAGACGATCGGCTGGCCGAGCGGCTGGGCGTAGTCGACCACCTGCGTCCCGAACGTGCCGGCGCGGGGATCGAAGCGGCGCGGCTCGTAGCCGGGCGGCGGCAGCCGCACGAGCGAATGGCGGATCGTGAAGCTGAGATTGCCGTCGACCGGCGCGATATTGTTCACCTCGGCCGTCGGCTGGGGGGAAACGAAGGTCAGCCGCCCTTCCAGCTCGATATTGTCGGGGAAGATTTTCACGAAATTGGTGTCGGCGACGCTGAGCTCCGGGACGAGGCGGAAGTCGCCGCCGCCACCCTGCTTGAGCGCACCGGCGATGTTCATGTCGTCACGGGTCAGGAAGCTGGAGATGTCGACCAGCAGGCTCCCGTCCGGCTGCTCGGCGGCGACGTCGCCCATCCAGATCGTCGAGGTCGCGAAACTGTGGCGCACCCCTTCCTGCACGTCCGGCGACGCGCCGGCGGCGCGGAAGCGGGGATTCTCGATCTCGGCGACCACCTTGCGGCCGATGCGGCGGAAGACGAGCAGGCGCGAGCCGGTCGTCTGGGCGCGGTCGAGCCCGATCGGGGCCGAGCCGAGGCCCGTCTCCAGCGTCGTCAGATAGATGAAACGGCCCGAAATCCCCTCCGCATCCGGCGCCGGCAGCGAGAGGAGGATGCGCCCGCCTTTGCGGTCGACATGGACCGGCAGCAGCCCGTCCATCTCCTCCGTGTTCCGCAGCGCCTGTTCGGTGCTCGAAGGCGGCGCGCCCGCGGGCGGCGGCGCCGCGGCGACGCACAGCAGCAGAAGGGGCAGGAAAAGGGCGCCAAATTTCATGTCGGGAAGTCTCCGGAAAGGCGGCAGCACCCTAGAAAGCCGTCCCGCCCCTGTCGAGCAGCCGGAAACTGGCAATCCCGCGCGCGAGCGGCTAACGGCGCTGCACAGCCGCACCGCGACAGTTCGCGCGTGGCGCTTTTCCAATCCACGGAGTTTCAATGGGTTTTCGCTGCGGAATCGTCGGGCTGCCGAATGTCGGCAAGTCCACCCTGTTCAACGCGCTGACGGAGACGGCGGCGGCGCAGGCGGCCAATTATCCCTTCTGCACGATCGAGCCCAATGTCGGCCGCGTCGCCGTGCCCGATCCGCGGCTCGACCGGATCAGCGAGATCGCCAAGTCCGCGCAGGAGATCGAGACGCAGCTCGAATTCGTTGACATCGCCGGGCTGGTGCGCGGCGCGTCGAAGGGCGAAGGGCTCGGCAACCAGTTCCTCGGCAACATCCGCGAGGTCGACGCGATCGTCCACGTGCTGCGCTGCTTCGAGGGCGGCGACGTTACCCATGTCGAAGGCCGGGTCGATCCGATCGCCGATGCGGAGACGGTCGAGACCGAGCTGATGCTCGCCGATCTCGAAAGCCTGGAGAAGCGCGTGCCGAACCTCGTCAAGAAGGCGCAGCAGGGGGACAAGGAGGCGAAGGTGCAGGCGTCGGTGCTCGGCCAGGCGCTGGAGCTGCTTCGCGAGTCGAAGCCGGCGCGGCTCGTCCAGCCGAAGGACGAGGAGGAGAAGAGCGCGCTGGAGCGGGCGCAATTGCTCACCGCCAAGCCCGTCCTCTACGTCTGCAACGTCGATGAATCCGAAGCCGCGGGCGGCAACGCCCACAGCGCCCGCGTCTTCGAGAAAGCGGCCACCGAAGGGGCGAAGGCGGTCGTCATTTCCGCCGCGATCGAGGCCGAGATCGCGACCATGGATCCCGCCGACCGGCCCGAATTCCTGGGCGACCTCGGCCTGGAGGAGACCGGCCTCGCCCGCGTCATCCGCGCCGGCTACGATCTCCTCCACCTCATCACCTTCTTCACCGCCGGCCCCAAGGAATCGCGCGCCTGGACGGTGGAGAAGGGCGCGAAGGCGCCGCAAGCGGCGGGAGTCATCCACACCGATTTCGAACGCGGCTTCATCCGCGCCGAAACCATCTCCTACGAGGATTATATCGCGTTCGGCGGCGAGGCCGGCGCACGGGAGGCGGGGCGGCTGCGCTCCGAAGGCAAGGATTATGTCGTCCAGGACGGCGACGTGATGCTGTTCCGCTTCAACGTCTGACCGCGATTCTGCGAAGAAAATCAATGGCTGGCGCTCAGGCCCTGTCAGGATCATAATGCAGGCCGGGCGGCGCGGAGAGACTCGCCTGTCGGGCGGCTTCGCTCCCCCATGGTGGGGAGGACGACATGACGTTCAAAACCTGTGGCCTGAGCCTGGCCGGAACAATGTTGCTGGCTCTTTCGCCGGCCGGCGCCAATGCCGAGGAGCAGCATCAGATCTCGCTCCGCAACGATGTCGATCGTGCGATCATCTGCGGCGTACGCCATCAGGGCAGTTCGGCGATCGACAGCTTCACGCTCCGAGCGGGGGAAAGCTGGAGCAAGAGCTATTCGGGATCGAAAACGCGCCTCGTGCTCTGCGAAGGCGCGATGTCCGCCTGGCAGCCCTTGACGCCCGATCGACCCTACCGGCTGGTCAAGACGGACGCGCAGAAAATCGTCGCCGAAGCCGCGGCCGGGCACTGAAGAGCCTTCGCGCACCTCTCGCCATCTCAGTTTCAATCTGCTACTGAAATGGACGAGAGGAGCGCGATTTGATCTATTTCGAAGATATCGAGATCGGGAAGGAGACCGAATTCGGCTCCTGTGAGGTGACGCGCGAGGAGGTGCTCGACTTCGCGCGCGAATACGATCCGCAGCCTTTCCACCTGTCCGACGAGGCGGCGGCGAAGACCTATTTCGGCCGCCTCTCCGCCTCCGGCTGGCATACTTGCGCGATGACGATGGGCGTGATCGCCCGCCGCGTCGTGCGGGAGGAGCAGGCTGGGCTCGGCTCGCCCGGAATCGACGAGCTGAGATGGCTGAAGCCCGTCTATCCGGGCGACACCCTCCACGTCCGCGGGCGGATCGTCGAAAAGACGCCCTCCCGGAGCAAGCCCGACATCGGCTCCTTCCGCACCGAAACCACCGTCACCAACCAGGCCGGCGTGCCGGTGATGCGCTTCACCTCGATCGTGCTGATCCGCCGGCGGCCGGTGAAGGAGTAGCGCACGCCGACATCGCGTCAGTGGCCGCGATGACCGCCGCTGGCGTGGCTGCCGCCGCTCGGATGGCTGCCACCGCTCCAGCTGTGACCGCCGTTATTGCCCTGGCGGAAGCCGTTCCAGTTCTGCCAGCGCTGATCGTTCCAGTTGCGATTGCCGTAGCCGCCGCGGCGGCCTTCCCAATAATGCCGCTGATTGTCGTTCCAGCGATAGCGATGGCCCCCGCGGTCGTAGACGTAGAAGCCGATGCCGGGATAATAATAATCGCCCCACCAGCCCCACCAGGGGTCGCCGTAGCCGCCATAGCCATAGCCGTAGGCGCCGTAGCAATCCTCCCAATAGGGGTCGCAATAGCCGGGGCCATAAGCGCGCGCGCCGTAGCCGACCTCCATGCCGCCATAGCCATAGCCTTCGTTGCAGGCGGCGAGGCCGGCCGCGCCGAGCGCGATCAGCAACACATTGCGAAGACGGGAATTCATCATAAGCCACTCTCCCGACGGTCAGATGCGCCGGAATGAGTCCGGCTGCTCAGGATATAACATTCCTTAACCATCGTAAACGCGGAGCCGGAAAGGCCAGTTCCGTTTCGGGACAGAGGCTTAGTGGCCCTCGAACGAGACGAGGCTGTGGACCGGAAAGCCCTCGGCGCGCAGCAGAGCGGAGCCGCCGAGATCGGGCAGGTCGATGATGAAGGCGGCGGCAATCACCGCCGCCCCCGCGCGGCGGACCAGCCGCACCGCGGCGAGCGCGGTCCCTGCGGTGGCGATGAGATCGTCGACCAGCAGCACCCGCGCGCCCGGCGCGCAGGCGTCGACGTGCATGGCGAGCCGATCGGTGCCGTATTCGAGCGCATAGTCCTCTGCGATGGTCTCCCCGGGCAGCTTGCCCGCCTTGCGAATGAGCAGCAGCCCGCAGCCGAGACGCTGGGCGAGCGCCGCGCCGACGACGAAGCCGCGCGCCTCGATCGCGGCGACGAGGTCGGGCTTCTCTTCGACGTGCGCCAGCCCCTCGACCGCGGCGGCGAAGCCGCGCGCGTCGAGGAGCAAGGTGGTGATGTCGCGAAACTGGATGCCCGGCTTGGGAAAGTCCGGGATGGTGCGGATCAAGGCCTTGAGATCCGCCTCGTTCAGCCGTCCAGCCCCTCGGCGCTGGCCGCGTCGCGCTTCGCCATATTCTCCGGATCGAGCACGCCGGTGCGGCGGACGGCGCGGCTGGCGCCGCCGTGCCAGATATTCTGCTTGGCCATGTAGGCGAGGATGGTCAGCACGATCAGGAAGATCACGACGACGCTGCCGGCGGCATGGCGGCTTTCGAGGCGCGGCTCCGCGCTCCAGGCGAGGAAGGCGGCGACGTCCTGCGCCATCTGGTCGACGGTCGCCTTGGTGCCGTCCTTGTAGGCGACCTGGCCTTCGGACGTGAGCGGCGGCGGCATCGCGATGTTGAGGTTCGCGAAATAGGGATTGTAGTGGAGGTTCGGCCCCGGCCGGTTCTCCGCCGGCAGGTTCGCCGGCGGGTTCTGGAAGCCGGTCAGCAGCGAATAGACGTAGGAGGGGCCGCCCTCGCGCGCCTTGGTGATGTCGGAGAGGTCCGGCGGCAGCGCATTGTTGTTCGCCGCGCGCGCCGCCACCTCATTGGGGAAGGGCGGCGGGAAATGGTCGGCGGGCAGCGGCTTGCGGCCCTTGGGCTCGCCGGTCTTCGGATCGACGTCGGCGACCTGGGTCTTCCAGTCCGACGCGATCTTCTTCACCTCGGCCTCGTCGTAGCCGAGCTCCTGCAGGTTGCGGAACGCGACCAGCTTCAGCGAGTGGCAGGCCGAGCAGACCTCCGTATAGACCTGGAAGCCGCGCTGGACCTGACGGCGGTCGAACTTGCCGAACGGGCCGTCGGACGCGAGCGCGAGATGCCTCGGATCCTTGTGGAACCTCTCCTCGACGGTCTGGTCGTGGCTCGAGGTCGCATAGGCGTAGAAGCCATGGCCGAACGACCACAAAGACACGAACACCATCAGGATGCCGGCGAGAATTCCGAGGACGCGGACCATGTTTCTATATTCCCCTTATTCCGCCGCCGCGGGGCTGACCCCGCCGATATGGGCAGGCGCCGCCTCCGCGCCCTCGCCATGCAGGACCGATTCCGAGATGGACCGTGGCAGAGGATCCGTTTTCTCGACCCAGGACAGGATCGGCAGGATGATCAGGAAGTGGGCGAAATAGTACATCGCCGCGATCTGGCTGATCATCACGAACGGCTCTTTCGCCGGGCTGCCGCCGCAATAGCCGAGCACCACGATGTCGAGCACCAGGAGCCAGAAGAACTTGCGGAAGGTCGGCCGGTAATTGCCCGAGCGGACCGGCGACGGATCGAGCCAGGGCAGGAAGAAGAGCAGGAGGATCGAGCCGAACATGGCGATCACGCCCCACAGCTTCGCCGGGATGAACAGGAAGTCCGACGTGAACGAGCGCAGGATCGCGTAGAAGGGCCAGAAATACCATTCCGGCACGATCTCCGCGGGAGTCGCGATCGGGTTGGCCGGGATGTAATTGTCCGAGTGGCCCAGATAATTGGGCGCGAAGAACACCACCAGAGCGAACAGGGTCAGGCAGAAAGCGGCAAACCAGCCGTCCTTGGCCGTGTAATAGGGGTGGAAGGGCACCGTATCCTCGGCCGTCTTCACCTCGACGCCGGTCGGGTTGGACGAGCCCGGAATGTGCAGCGCCCAGATGTGCAGGATGACGACGCCCGCGATCACGAAGGGCAGCAGGTAATGGAGCGAGAAGAAGCGATTGAGCGTCGGCTCGTCCGGCGCGAAGCCGCCGAGCAGCCACTTCTGGATCGACTCGCCGACGAGCGGAATGGCGCTGAACAGGCCGGTGATCACCTTGGCGCCCCAGAAGCTCATCTGCCCCCAGGGCAGCACGTAACCCATGAACGCGGTCGCCATCATCAGCAGCAGGATGACGAGGCCGAGCATCCACACCAGCTCGCGCGGCGCCTTGTAGGAGCCGAAATAGATCCCGCGGAAGATGTGGATGTAGGTGACGATGAAGAAGAAGCTCGCGCCGTTGGCATGGACGTAGCGCAGCAGCCAGCCCTGGTTGACGTCGCGCATGATGTGCTCGACCGAGTTGAACGCATCGGCGTTGGTCGGCACGTAATGCATCGCAAGCACGATGCCGGTGATGATCTGGATGGTCAGCGCGAGGCCGGCGAGGACGCCGAAATTCCACCAGTAATTGAGGTTGCGCGGCACCGGATAGCCGCCGCCGACCGCGCCGTGGACCAGCCGCGGCAGCGGCAGGCGCTGGTCGAGCCAGCGCATCAACGGATGCTTCGGCTGATATTCCTCCGCCCAAGGAAAGCTCATTTCGCGGCCTTTCCGACTTCGACGACGGTCGCTGATTTGAAATTGTAATCCGGCACTTCGAGATTCCTCGGCGCCGGGCCTTTGCGGATGCGGGCCGCAGTGTCGTATTGCGAGCCGTGGCACGGGCAGAAATATCCGCCATAGGGGCCGCGATTCTCGCCCTCGCCCGCGCCGAGCGGGGTGCAGCCGAGATGGGTGCAGACGCCCATCGTGATCAGCCATTCCTTGTGGCCCGCCTTGGTGCGCTGCGCCAGCGTCTGGGGGTCGCGCAGCTCCGACAGCGGCACCGCGTCGGCCTCGGCGATCTCCTTAGGAGTCAGGTGCCGGACGAACAGCGGCTGCTTGCGGAACAGGGTCTTGATCGCCTGCCCGGCCTTGATCGCCGAGATGTCGACCTCGATCGAGGCGAGCGCCAGCACGTCGGCCGACGGGTTCATCTGGTTGACGAGCGGGTAGAGGACGGTGACGGCGCCCACGCCCGCGAAGCTCACTGCGGCGATATTGATGAAGTCGCGCCGGCGAACACCCCCTTCGGGAGCCGCGCCGAGCGTTCCATCGCCCTGTTCAACCGTCGCCATAAAATCCTTCAGCGGTTGGAACCCTAGATGCGCAAGGGCCAGCCGCGGCGAGGAGGCCGGGAGCAACGCCCTTGCACAGCGCCGCTTGGGAGAGGCGAGGCTAACGCTTCCCCTGTCGGCTCGGCGCGCTGATAGACGGGAGACCGCCGCTTTGCCAACAGCGTTTTTGAACCCCTTGTGAATGTGCCGGAGCCCCGATGCGTCTCGCCCTCTACCAGCCCGACCAGCCGGGCAATGTCGGCGCGATCCTGCGCCTCGGCGCCTGCCTCGCCATGCCCGTGGACGTGATCATGCCGTGCGGCTTCCCCTTCTCCGACCGGGCGCTGAAAAGGGCGGGCATGGATTATGCGGAAATCGTCTCGGTGGCGCGGCACGAGAGCTGGGCAGCCTTCGAGGCGACGCGCGCGGGGCGGCTGGTGCTGTTCACGACCTCGGGCGACGTCGGATTGCCGGAGGCCAGCTTCGACGCCGGCGACATCCTCCTGTTCGGCTCAGAAAGCGCCGGCGTCCCCGCCGAAATTCACGATCGCGCCGACCTCCGGGTGAGAATCCCGCAGGCGGCGGGCACCCGCTCCTTGAATCTCGCCGTCGCCGCGGGCATCGGGCTTGCGGAAGCGCTGAGGCAGACGCGATTGTGGCCATGACCATCGAGCTCGACGACCAGCAGCAACGGGCGCGGGACTGGTTCGAATCCCTGCGCGACCGGATCTGCGTCGCCTTCGAGGAGATCGAGCGCGAGGCCGGCAGCGAGGCGCGGTTCGAATACACCCCCTGGGACCGAACCGATCCTGAGGGCAGGCCGGGCGGTGGCGGGGTGCGCGGCCTGATGCGCGGCAAGGTGTTCGAGAAGGCCGGGGTCAACGTCTCCACGGTCGGCGGCCGCTTCGCCGAGGACTTCGCCCGCAATATTCACGGTGCCGCCGAGGACCCCCGTTTCTTCGCCACCGGCATCAGCCTCGTCGCCCATATGGCCAATCCTCACGCGCCGGCGGTGCACATGAACACGCGCTTCTTGGCGACGACGAAGCGCTGGTTCGGCGGCGGCGCCGACCTCAACCCGCCGATCCCCTACGAGGAAGACAGTGCCGAGTTCCACGCCCGCCTGCGCGCCGCCTGCGCCGCCCACGACCAGACCTTCTACGACCGCTTCAAGAAGTGGGCCGACGATTATTTCTACATCCCGCACCGGGGCGTCCATCGCGGCGTCGGCGGTATCTTCTACGACCATCTGGAGGGGCCGTTCGAGGCGAGCTTCGCCTTCACCCGCGACGTCGGCGAGGCGTTTCTCGACGTCTTCCCCCGGCTCGTCCGGCGGCGGATGGCGACGCCCTTCACGCCCGAGGACAAGGCCCGCCAGCTCGAATGGCGCGGCCGCTATGCCGAGTTCAATTTGATCTACGACCGCGGCACCCTGTTCGGCCTCCGGACCGGGGGCAATGTCGACGCGATCCTGATGAGCCTGCCGCCGGAGGCGACGTGGCGCTGATCGACATTCCGGACGGGCAGCTCGGCGCCGTCGTCACCTATCTGGAGATGAATGAGCGGCCGAAGCCGCGTCCCCTCCCCGCCTCGCCGCTGCGGCTGGAGCGCTGGCGCGAGCCCGATCCGGAGAAATACCGGCTGCTCTTCCGCCGCGTCGGCGGCAAATGGCTCTGGTTCTCGCGCCTGACGATGAGCGACGAGCGGCTACGCGCCGAGATGGGCGAGGTCCATGCGGTGATCGATCGCGGGCGAATCGAGGTCGGGATGCTGGAGCTCGACTTCCGCTCGCTGGGCGAATGCCTGATCCGGTTCCTCGGGCTCGTGCCGGAACTGGCTGGTCACGGCCATGGCAAATGGCTGTTCGCACAGACGCTGGCGCTCGCGTGGCGGCCGGGCGTGGAGCGGGTGCGGGTCAACACCTGCACGCTCGATCATCCGGCGGCCTTGCCCTCGTACCTCAAGGCCGGCTTCCGTGCAGTGCGGCGCGCCTTCGAAAGCTTCCCCGATCCGCGCCTCACCGGCCTGCTGCCGGAGGACGTCGCGCCGCAAATGCCCTTATTCGAAGACGGCCGCCGCTGAGCCGGAATTGCCGGACAGCTGTGCGTAGATGCGGGCGACCATCACGATGAAATAGGTAGCCCACACGGCCTGGAGGATTCCGGTGAGCAGTTGCAGCAGGAAGGATCCGAGCGAACCCGGCTTCATCTGGCCTGCCACCAGCGTGATCAGGATACCGCCCACCGAACCGACGACGATCACCAGCACCATGATAACGACCATCAGCAGCGCCAAGAATCCCAGCAGCCGCCAGAAATGGCCGGAGGTGAGCTGCCAGCTGCGCCGGATGATGCCGATCGGGCCCTGCTCTTCCGCCGCCGCCACCGGCGACATCAGCATGAGGCGGACGCCGAAGAAGATGGCGAGCAGGAACAGGGCCAGGAAGAGGAGCGCGACCAGCCCGAAGCGGCCCGCCTGCACGCCGAAGCCGGCCGCCGCCAAGATCGGGAAAGCGACGATCATCGCTGCGACGAAGAACAGCAGGGTCGCGCCGAGGAGCGGCAGGATCCGGCGCGCGGCACGGGCGAAGGCGCTTCCGACCACGGTTTCGCGCCGCATGGCGAGCAGGTTGATCGTGAGATTGCCCCAGAGGCTGAGGATGATCACCGGAATCAGCATGGCAAGAAGGATCGGCACGGCAGCCATCAGCGGACCCAGATCGGGCGTGCCGCCGCGCGCCGCCGGGATCGGGCCGACCAGCCGCCCGGCCACCGCCTGCATGATCAGGCCGGGCAGCACGGTCAGCGCGAACACGATGAGGAACAGCGTGCTCCCCTCCTGCTTCACGAAGGCGGAGGTCTCGTCCCACGCCTTGGTGATCGACAATTTCATGCTGCCCTCCGTGGCTTCTCCTCCTTATGCTGAATGAGACGCAGGGGCGCAATTGCCGGAGGCCGATGAGCAATAACGACATTCCCGAATGGCAGGTGACGCCGGGGCTGACGCCCTATCCCGAGGCGCTCGCCGACATGGAGGCGCGCGCCGCCGCCATCCGCGCCGGGACGGCGCGCGAGCGGATCTGGCTGCTCGAGCACCCGCCGCTCTACACCGCCGGCACCAGCGCCGACCCGGCCGAGTTGTTCAACCCCCAAGGCTTCCCGGTCTATGAGGCCGGGCGCGGGGGCCGCTACACCTATCACGGCCCGGGCCAGCGCGTCGTCTACGTCCAGCTCGACCTCGATCGCCGCGGCCGCGACGTCCGCCGGTTCGTCCATTTGCTCGAAGGATGGGTGATCGCGACGCTCGCCAGGCTCGGCGTCGTCGCCCGCCGCGCCCCCGGCCGGATCGGCATCTGGACCGACCGGAACGGCACCGAGGCCAAAATCGGGGCGATCGGCGTTCGCGTCCGAAGATGGGTGACCTTGCACGGCTTCGCGGTCAACCTCGCGCCAGAACTTTCCCACTTCTCAGGCATAGTGCCCTGCGGTATTGCCGATTTTCCAGTGACCAGCCTCGACGAGATGGGCGTGTCTTGCGGACAGGAGCATTTCGATCTGGCACTGCGACAGGGGCTCGACCATTTTCTCGCCTCCCTCGAGGGGGCGGCGAGAGAGCTTGAGAGCGCTTCCCTTTCCAGTTAATGCGTCCAACTGATTTGGAAACAGGGGACAACCCGGCCAAATCGTCAATCTAGGGAGTTTCTAAATGCGTGACCTTCTTGCGAAAGTGATGACCGGTTCGATGGTCGTTGGCGCGGCCCTCCTCGTCGCGGCCTGCGGCGGCGGCGGCGACAACACCACCAACAACACCGCCAACGCGACGGCCGACGAGACCCTGATGGGCAACGACGTCACCACCGTCGACGCGACCAATGCCGGCACCGCCAACCTCGGCGCGGGCGCCGACATGAACGCGGGCGCGGCGACGACCGGCAACACCACGACGACGACCACGAACACCACGTCGACGACCGGCAACACCACCGGGATGTAATCCCCCGACGGTGGCTTTTTCGGAAAGGCCGTCCGGGCGACCGGGCGGCCTTTTCTTATGGCGGCGAGAGTCCGGTCTTGCCGGGCCGTGCACGCGCCGCGACAATTTCCCCGCGACGGGGTGGAATGGCGGCGCGGACCTGTTAACCATGGCTCCCTGTGGCGTTAGCGAGGGGTCGAATGACGAAAAGGATGAGGGGCGGCCTGGACGCCGCATGGATGGCGGCGGCGGCCTTTGCCGGTTTCGCCCTGCCCGGGACCGCCTCGGCCCAGCTCTACCTCACCAGGCCCGACATGAAGGCGGGGCCGATCGAGCCGAACGATCCGCTCGTCGGCCTGCCGATACCGGGCGCGACCCCCGCGGAATATCGCGCCAATTTGCTCTGGAACTTCCGCGCCGGCCTCAACGTGGCGGCCCTGCAATGCCAGTTCTCGCCCTTCCTCCGGGCGGCGCCGAACTACAATGCGTTGCTCGCCCACCATTCCGAAGAGCTGGCCAGCGCCTACACGACGATCAACGGCTATTTCAAACGCCGCGACGGGCCGGTGCAGGGGCCGAAGGCGTTCGACCAATATTCGACCCAGACCTACAACAATTTCTCGACGCTGCAGGCCCAGATGGGCTTCTGCCAGACGGCGGCGGACATCATGAAGTCGGCGCTGGCGACGCCCAAAGGGCAGCTGGCCAACTTCGCGATGCAGCGGATGCGGGAGCTGCGCAACAGCCTCGTCGTGGCCATCGATCCGAGCAGCGCGCCGAACAATCCCTACGCGATCACGCTGCAGCCCATCCCGTCGATGGCGGATCAATGCTGGGACAAGAAGGACGACCTCAAGCCGGAATGCGCGGTGGCGGGCAGCTAAGGCAGCCCAAGCAGCTTGTGCGTTTGGAGGCTGAGCTTCCAGCGGGGATGATCCATCACATAGCCGATCGCCGCACGTAGCGCCGCGTCGCGCTCCGTACAGTCCTTCGGCTGGATCAGGAAATGGTCAAACTCCCAGGCCAGGAGAGCGTCGGGATCGATCCCCTCCTGCGGCCAGACGAGCTTCAGCTCGTTGCCTTCCCGCTGGACGATCTCGGTTCCCGCTTTCGGGCTGACGCAGATCCAGTCGACCCCCGCCGGTGCCGAGAGGGTGCCATTGGTCTCGACCGCGATCTCGAAACCTTGGCGATGCAGCGCATCGAGCAAAGGTGCGTCGAGCTGCAGAATCGGCTCGCCACCGGTGACGACGACGAGAGGCGATGGCGCCTCGCCCCAGAGTGCACGCGCCTTCGCCGCCAGCGCCTCAACCTCATAGCGCCCGCCATTCTCCCCGTCGGTGCCGACGAAATCCGTGTCGCAGAAGGTGCAGGCGGCGTCGGCGCGATCCTCCTCGCGGCCCGACCAGAGGTTGCAGCCGGCGAAGCGCAAGAAGACAGCGCGGCGGCCCGCCTGCATCCCCTCCCCCTGCAGGGTCAGGAACAGCTCCTTGACGGCGTAGCTCATGGCCGCGCGGCGTAGCGGGTCGGGTCGGGCAGCCCGGCTTCCTCGAAGCCCCGGGAGCGCAGCCGGCAACTGTCGCACAAGCCGCAATGGCGCCCGTCCGGCGTTGGATCGTAGCAGGACCAGCTGATCCCGGCATCGAGCCCGAGCCGCGCCGCCTCGCGGACGATGTCGGCCTTGCTCATGTGCTGGAGCGGCGTGTGGACGCGGAAGCCCGCCCCTTCCACGCCCGCCTTGGTGGCGAGCGAGGCGAGATGCTCGAAGGCCGCAATGAATTCGGGGCGGCAATCCGGATAGCCGGAATAATCGAGCGCATTGACGCCGATGAACAAATCGTGCGCGCCCGCCGCCTCGGCCCAGCCGAGCGCGAGCGACAGGAAGATGGTGTTGCGAGCGGGCACATAGGTGACCGGCACGTCCGCGCCGACCCCACTTTTCGGCACCTCGATATCGGCGGTGAGCGCCGAACCGCCGAAGGCGCGCAGATCGAGCGGCAACACGACATGCCGCTCGGCGCCGAGGAAGGTCGCGACCCGCCGCGCCGCCTCGAGCTCGATCCGGTGGCGCTGACCGTAATCGACCGTGAGGGCGAGCAGCCCGAATCCCTCCTCCCGCGCGCGTGCGGCCGCGACCATCGAGTCGAGGCCGCCCGAGACGAGGACGACGGCATTGGGAAGGGCGCTGGCCATGGCGGCGCGGGCTAGTGCGCACCGCCCGGCGAGGCAAGCGCCCAAAAGAAATGGGCCGCCCGGTGAAGGACGGCCCAGTTGAGGCTTCTAAGCCTGCTAGGGAGGAAAGCGTGCCCACAATCGGCACAATGTTCCTTTTACCAAAGCAAGGGTAAACAGAGGGTTAACACGGCCGCCCGGCCGGCGCCGCACTGCCGTGCCAATAACGTCAGTCTTCGCCGTCTTTTATGTCGCTGAGGGAGATCGGGAAAACCCGCGAGCAGAACTCGCAGTCGACGCTGATGAAGCCGTCCTCATCGACCATTTCGGCGCGGTCGGCGGCGCCGAAGCGGGCGATCACACCCTTGATATAGTCGATATTGCAGCGGCAGCCCTTCACCAGCGGAACGGCGGCGAGGACATGCACCTCCTCCTCGTGGAAGAGCCGCCAGAGCTCGCTTTCGAGCGGCAGGTTCGGATCGGTGAGCTCGGTGCCCTTGATCGTCTCGGCGAGGATGCGGACATGCTCCCATTCCGGGTCGTCGAGCCGCGCATGCAGGCGATCCCGCCCCTCCTCGCCCTCCGGCAGATGCTGGACGAGGATGCCGCCGGCGATGTGGCCGGTGTCGTTCACCGCCAGGCGAACGATGCTCGGCAATTGCTCCGACTGGCTGAAATAGCTCTGCGCCGCGTCAGCGAGCGAGCTGCCCTCCAGCGGCACGATCCCCTGATAACGCTCGTCGGCGACCGGATGGTCGAAGGTGATGCCGAGATAGCCCTTGCCGAACAGGGCGAAGAGATCGCGGTGGCTGGGCAGCTCGCCGAGCCGCTCGCGGTCGAAGCGGACATAGCCGCGCAGCTCGCCCGCCCGATAGTCGCAGACGAGCAGGTCGACGATCCCGCTCTCGGTCTGCGCCTGGATGGTCAGCTGCCCCGCTTCCTCCTTGAGCAGCGAGCCGAGCAAGGCGGCGAGCACCAGGGCTTCCGACAGGATGCGCGCGATCGGCGCCGGATAATCGTGGGCGGAGAGGATATGGTCGAGCACCGGCCCGAGCCGTACCACCCGGCCGCGCGCGTTGCGGCCGGGGATGGTGAAGCTCATCGCCCGGTCGAGATGGACGGCGACCGCCGCCTTGAGGCTTTGAGGAGAAGTCATGGCCGCGATGTGGCGAACGCGCTGGAGGCGTTCAAGCTCCCGGGAGGAGCCTCACGCCGCCGCCTCGTAGCCGCGCGCCGCCTCCGAGAGCCGCTCGACGAACTCGCTGACCTCCCCCTCGCCGATGATGAGCGGCGGCAGCACGCGCATGACATTGTCGCCTGCGGCGACCGTCAGCAGACCGCGCTCGCGCAGGTAATTCACGAAGGCGCGGCTGTCGGTCTTCATCTTCACGCCGAGCATCAGGCCGATGCCGCGCACGCTGTCGAACAGATGGTCGTGATTGGGGATCATCTGCTCCAGCGCCCCGCGCAGCCGGTCGCCCATCGCCCGGACATGCTCGAGGAATCCCGGTTCCAGGATGACGTCGAACACCGCCTGGCCGGCCGCCATGGCGAGCGGGTTGCCGCCATAGGTCGAGCCGTGGGTGCCGATCACCATGCCGGCCGCCGCCTTCTCGGTGGCGAGGCAGGCGCCCATCGGGAAGCCGCCGCCGATGCCCTTGGCCGAGGCGAGGATGTCGGGCTCGATCCCGTAATGCTCGTAGGCGTAGAGCCGGCCCGTCCGGCCGACGCCGCACTGGACCTCGTCGAGGACCAGCATCAGATCCTTGTCGTCGCAGATGCGGCGCAGGCCGTGCATGAATTCCTGACTGGCGGGACGGATGCCGCCCTCGCCCTGGATCGGCTCGACCAGGAAGCCGGCGGTGTTCTCGTCGACCGCCGCCTCGGCCGCCTCCAGATCGTCGAAGGCGACGACGCGGAAGCCTTCGAGCAAAGGCGAGAAGCCGTCGCGCAGCTTCGGCTGGTCGGTGGCGCTGATCGTCGCCATCGTCCGGCCGTGGAAGGCGTTTGTGAACGTGATGAGCGTGTGCTTCTCGGGCCGGCCGTGATGATGATGGTAGCGGCGGGCCGTCTTGATCGAGCATTCGACCGCCTCGGCGCCCGAATTGGTGAAGAAGACGGTGTCGGCGAAACTGTTGTCGACGATGCGCTTGGCGAACGCTTCCCCCTGCGGCGAGCCGTAGAGGTTGGAGACATGCATCAACGTCGCCGCCTGCTCCTGGATCGCTTTCGTCAGGTGCGGATGGCCGTGCCCGAGAATGTTGACGGCGATGCCGCTCGCGAAATCGAGATATTTCTCGCCCTTGTCCCCGTACAGCCACACCCCCTCGCCTCGCACCGGCCGCACCGGCGAGCGCGGATAGACGGGCATGAGCGGCGTAATGGCCATGTTGGGCTCCTCGAATGCGGAAAAAGGCGGCCCCGCGGGGCCGCTTTGCCTCTAGAGAGGGGAGTGCCGCCGGGTCAATGTCGCGGCGCGTGCGGCCCTAGTGCCGGTTCTCGAACCGGTCGAAGCGCAGCCGGTCGCGCAGGGCCTGGATGCGGCGCTGCAGATCCTCGCGCTCGCGGAAGGTGAGGCCGTTCCAGGCGCGGTGGTGGAGCCTCTCCTCGATGCGGTCGGCGTCGCGGGTCAGATGGTCGGCGTCGCGGCGCGACAGCAGGCCGCGATCGAATCCCATGTGGATCTGCTGGCGGATCTCGGTCAGCTCGCGCTCGATCCCGCCGCCGCCGAAAGCGCCGTAGCCGGGGCCGGGATATTGCGCGGCGACCGGGGTCGCGACCGATACGCAAGCGACCGCGACCAAAGCGGCTGGGATCAGGAATTGACGCATCACCATGCTCCTCTTCGACAGCATGCCGGTCTTGCTACGACGGGAAGAATGTTAGGGCCCTGAACGGATTTGTCAGCCCTCGTTCAGCGGGTGACCGGCTCAGCTCTTCAGCTTCCATCCGCGCCGCAGGAGGCTGTAGCAGAGCGCCCACAGAATGAGGTCGATGACGAGGAGCAGCAACGCCCCGATCCAGACCGGCGAATCGCTGGTGCCGAGAAAGCCGAAGCGGAAGCCGGAGATGATGTAGAAGAACGGATTGCCATGGCTCACCGCGCGGAAGGCCGGCGCGAGGCTCTGGATCGAATAGAATGTGCCGGAAAGCAGCGAGAGCGGCGCGACGACGAAATTGCTCACCGCCGCCGCATGATCGAATTTTTCGGCCCAGATCGAGGTCAGCAGGCCGAGGAAGCCGAGCATCGCGCTGCCAGTGAGGCCGAACCAGACCACCGCCCAGAGGTGATGCGGCATCACGTGCACGCCCGGCCAGAGCAGCATTGCGCACCAGACGGCGCATCCGACCAGCACCGCGCGCGTCGTGGCGGCGCCGATCAGGGCAGCGATCAGCTCGCCCGTCGAGAGCGGCGGCATCAGATAGTCGACGATATTGCCCTGCATCTTGCCCACCAGCAGCGAGAAGCTCGCATTGGCGAAGGCGTTCTGCAGCATGGCCATGACGATGAGGCCCGGCGCGATGAAGTCGGCGAAGGGCACGCCCATCACCATTCGCCCGCCGCGGCTCAAGGCGACGGTGAAAATGACCAGAAAAAGCAGGGTGGTGACGGCCGGCGCCCAAACGGTCTGCAGCTGGACCTTGAAGAAACGCCTGACCTCCTTCACATAAAGGGTTCTCAGGCCGCCCCAATTGACGTTCCGGATCACCGGGACGCCAGGTTCGGCCCGAACCCAATTGGAAGCCTGCTCGGTCATCGCGACGTCGCTAGAGGCAGACGCTGTGGCCCGCAAGCCATGTGAAGGAAACGAAATGTCCTGGACGGACGAACGGATCGAACGGCTGAAGGAGCTTTGGTCGCAGGGCATCACCGCGAGCCAGATCGCGGACGAGCTCGGCGGCGTCTCGCGCAACGCGGTCATCGGCAAGGCCCATCGGCTGGGCCTGCAGTCGCGCCCCTCGCCGGTGAAGCCGAACGAGGAGGAGGAGGGCGGCCACGCCGAGGTCGACGGGCCCCGCGCCGCGCCCGCCGCCGCTCCGGCAGCGCCCGCGGCGGCGCCTGAGCCCCGTCTTACCGCCGAGGCGGCGCCCGCCCAGGCCCAGCCGCAGCCGGCCCAGCCGCCTCAGCCCCAGATCCGCTCGATCGGCCCCGGCGGCTTCGTCCGCCAGGCGCCCGGCGAGCAGCAGTCGCCGATCCCGCCGGCGCCGCCGCGGCGCCTCGTTCCGGCCAAGCCGAGCCCCGAGATCGCCGACAAGACCAGCCTTCTCGATCTCAACGAGAAGATCTGCAAATGGCCGATCGGCCACCCCGGCGAGCCCGATTTCCACTTCTGCGGCGACCAGGCCAATCCGGGCTTCCCTTATTGCGTCGCGCATTGCGGCGTCGCCTATCAGGCGCAGATCCCGCGCCGCGATCGCCGGCCGCCGCCGCCGCTTCCGTTCGGCGGCCCCCGCATCCGGTAACTGACTAAGGTTAAGCGCTTTTCAAGGAACGTGCGCGGCGACCTGGTCGTTATGCTGGCAGCGTAACGAGTGGAGAATTTCCGCGTAAATGTCTCACGAAGAACAGGATTATCTCGAGCGCCGGGCCGAGGACGAAATCCGCCTCGCCCAGCAAGCCAGAAACCAGAGGGCCGTCCAGGCGCATTACGAACTCGCTTCCGCCTATCTCGACCGTCTCCATGGCGAGACACCCAAATCGAGCGGCGGGCTTTTCGAAGCCTGATCCTGGTCCAGGAATGAAAAGCGGCTCCGGCTTCGGCCGGGGCCGCTTCTTTTTATCGTCAGGCGCGCAGGATGACGCTGAACGATGCGCCGCCGTCCGGCGCCTCTCCGACCCGGATGCTGCCGCCATGGGCCTCGGCGATGGCGCGGCAGATGGCGAGGCCGATCCCCCGTCCCTCCCCTTTCGAGGACGCAAAGAGCTCGAACAAGGAATCGCGAAGCTCCGGCGCGATGCCGCGGCCGCTGTCCGCGACCTCCAATTCCACCTCGTCCGGCCCGAGCCGCCGCGTCGCGACGCGGATCCGCCGCTCCGGCACGGGCACGTCCATCACCGCTTCCGCGGCGTTGCGAATGAGGTTGAGAAGCAGCTGCTGGATCTGCACCGGATCGGCCTCGATGCGGTCGGCCGCGGGGTCGAGTGCGATGCTGTGGCGGATGCCGCAAGCGTCGGCATCGGACAAAGCGAGGCTGCAGGCGCTGCGCACCAGGGCGCCGAGGCTGACCGGCTGCCGCTCCGCGTCGGCATGGCCGGCGTTGCGGCGCAGCCGCGAGACGATGTCGGCGGCGAGCCGGGCGCTCGCCTCAGCGCCGGCGAGGGCATCGCGGAGACGGTCATCCTCGATGAGCGGCGTCGCCGCAATGCGCTGCGCGATGCCGCGGGAGAAATTGCCGATCGCCATCAGCGGCTGCGCGAGCTCGTGGGCGAGGGTGGAGGCCATGGTCCCGGTGGCGCTCAGCTGGGTCAGGCCGATCAGCTGGCGTTGCAGGCGCTGCAGCTCGAGCGCGGCTTCCTTGCTCTCCGTCACATCCTGATAGAGGCCGACGATCCGCTCCGGCCGGCCGTCGCGGCCAGGCGCCGCCTTGCCGAGCCCGAGGATCCACCGGCCACCTTCCGGCCCCACCGAGCGGAATTCCATGCGGCAGACGCCGCCTTCCTCCGCATCGGTCACGGCTGCGATCACGCCCGGCAGATCCTCGGGATCGACGAGCGAGCGCAATTTCTTCCGGCTCATCTCCTCGGGCTCTCCCGGCGGCAGGCCAAGCATGGCGCGGCTGCGGGGGCAGAGGCGGACAATCTGGGTGGCGAGATCGATCTCCCAGGTGCCGGCGCCGGCGCCCCATTGGGCAAGCTCGATCCGCTCGGCGGCATCGCGGACGCGCTGCTCCTCGGCCTTGCGCTCGGTGATATCGGAGATCGTACCGACCATCCGGATCGGCGCGCCGGTGGCGGGATCGCGCTCGACGACGCTGCCGCAATCGTAGAGCCAGATCCAGCCGCCACTGGGATTGCGGACGCGGAACTCGGTCGTCAGCGTGTCGCCGCCGCCGCCTTCGAGATGCTCGGCCAATTCGTGGCCGAACCGCTCCCAATCGGCCGGGTGGATGAGCCCGGCGAGCTCGCGATAGGAATGCGGCGCCTGGTCTTCGGAATAGCCGATGCTTTCGAGCAGATGGCGCGAGAGCACCAGCTCGTCCTGCGGCACCCGCCACTCCCAGGCCCCGTCGGTCGACGCATCGAGGACGAGCCTGAGCTTCTCCTCATGGCGGCGCAGGCGGGAGCGTACGGCGACCTCGAGCGCGGCCTGCGGCGGCGCCGAAGAAGCCGGCGCGCGGTCGCGATCCTCCTCGCCGAGCGGCGGCAGGCGTGCGTCGAGAGCGATACGGAGCGCCTCGGGCAAGGTCTCGGTGCCGAGCTCGTCCATCATGTTGGCGCGGTGCATCTCGACGGTGCGCGGGCTGAGGCCGAGGCGGCGGGCGATCTCCTTGTTGGAAAGGCCGGCGACGAGGCCCTGCAGCATCTGGCGTTCGCGGGGCGAAAGCCGCTCGAGCCGCGCGACCGCCTCCTGCTCCGCGTTGCGCTTCTCTTGGCCTTCGCTGAACAGGGCCAGCGCCCGCCGTACCGCCGAGAGCAATTCCTCTTCGGATGGCGGCTTGGACAGGAAGTCGACCGCGCCGAGCTTCATCGCCTCGACCGCCGGGCCGAGCTCGCCATGACCGCTCATCACCACGACTGGAATGGCGATGCCCCGCCGCACCAATTCCTCCAGCACCTGGTGCCCGTCCATGCCGGGCATCCGCAGGTCGAGCAGCAGGAGGCCGCGATCGAGCTGCGCCCGCGCGAGGAATTCGGCCCCGCCCGAATAGGTTTCGGTGGCATAGCCGTGGCTGGAGAGGAGGTAGGAGGTCGCGGCGCGCACCTGCGCGTCATCGTCGACGATATGGATCAGGGGAGACACGGGACCAAAACTCGATAACTGCAGCGCCTAGATAGGCATCGCCCGCACCCGTTGCGAGGGGCAGGTACCGTATTTTCGCGGTCTTTCCGATCGCCGGCAAAGCAGGCACATCGTTTACGCCATGACGGCGCCGGTGGATCTGGTCCCGCCGGCTGGCGGCGGCCCCAACCCCCACGAGTGGGCCGCCGCCACCCCCCTTCCCGATCCGCCTCTCTCGTCCTGCACCTTCCGCCTTGGCATCGGGACTCGCGGCCGCCTATAGATTCGCCATGTCAGATTTGTTCGCGTCCACCGCCGCGCCTTCTTCCGATTACGACGCCCATTCGATCGAGGTGCTCGAGGGCCTGGAGCCGGTCCGCCGCCGCCCCGGTATGTATATCGGCGGCATCGACGAGCGGGCGCTCCACCATCTCGCCGCCGAAGTGCTCGACAACGCGATGGACGAGGCGGTCGCGGGCTTCGCCACGCGGATCGAGGTGGTTCTGGAGGCAGGCAATCGCCTCACCATCACTGATAACGGCCGCGGCATGCCGATCGACGAGCATCCCAAATATCCAGGCAAGAACGCGCTCGAGGTGATCCTCACCAAGCTCCATTCGGGCGGCAAGTTCTCGAACAAGGCCTATGCGACGTCGGGGGGGCTCCACGGCGTCGGCGTCAGCGTCGTCAATGCGCTCTCAAGCGAGACTGTGGTGACCGTCGCCCGCAACAAGGCGCTCTACCGCCAGACCTTCTCGCGGGGCGAGCCGGTGACGGAGCTGGAGGAGATCGGCGCCGCCCCCAACCGCCGCGGCACCACGGTCAGCTTCGTTCCCGATACGGAGATTTTCGGCGAGGAGGCGCAGTTCAAGCCGCAGCGCCTCTACCGGCTCGCCCGCTCCAAGGCCTATCTGTTCGCCGGCGTCGAGATCCGCTGGCGCTGCGATCCGTCGCTCGCCTCGGCCGACGTGCCGGCCGAAGCGGTGTTCCAGTTCCCGGGCGGCCTCGCCGACCACCTCAGGGAGCAGATCGGCGAGCGCGCCTGCGCGACCAGCGACTTCTTCACCGGCCGGCAGGATTTCCCGAACGGCCAGGGCATGGTCGAATGGGCGGTGGCCTGGCCGCTCTGGAGCGAGGGCGGCTCCTCTTATTATTGCAACACCATCCCGACGCCCGACGGCGGCACCCACGAGCAGGGAATGCGCGCGGCGCTGACCCGCGGCGTCCGCGCCTTCGCCGAACTGGTGGGGCAGCAGAAGCGCGCGAAGGAGATCCAGGCCGAGGACGCGGTTGCCGGCGCGGAGATCATGCTCTCGGTCTTCATCCGCGATCCCCAGTTCCAGAGCCAGACCAAGGACCGGCTGACCAGCCCCGACGCCGCCCGCCTTGTCGAGGCGGCGGTGCGCGACCATTTCGACCATTATCTCGCCGACAACATGGAGCGGGGCCGCGCCCTCCTCGCCTTCGTGCTCGACCGGATGGACGAGCGCCTCCGCCGCAAGGCCGAGCGCGAGGTCAAGCGCAAGACCGCTACTTCGGGCCGCAAGCTGCGCCTCCCGGGCAAGCTCACCGACTGCGCCAGCGACGATCCCGCAGGCACCGAATTGTTCATCGTCGAGGGCGACAGCGCCGGCGGCTCGGCCAAGCAGGCGCGCGACCGCAAGACCCAGGCGATCCTTCCGATCCGCGGCAAGATCCTGAACGTCGCCTCGGCCACCGCCGACAAGATCCGGGCGAATCAGGAGATCGCCGATCTGACGCAGGCCTTGGGCTGCGGCACGCGCGAACGCTGCGATCCGGCCCAGCTTCGTTACGACCGCATCATCATCATGACCGACGCCGACGTCGACGGCGCCCATATCGCGACCCTGCTGATGACCTTCTTCTTCAACGAGATGGCGAAGATCGTCGAGCAGGGCTGCCTCTATCTCGCCCAGCCGCCGCTCTACCGCCTCGCCGCTGGCGGCACCGTCGCCTATGCCCGCGACGACGTCCATCGCGGCGAACTCCAGGAGACGATGTTCAAAGGGAAGAAGGTCGAGGTCAGCCGCTTCAAGGGCCTCGGCGAGATGAACCCGCTGCAATTGCGCGAAACGACGATGGACCCGAAGACGCGTTCATTGATCCGCGTCACCCTGCCGGAAGAATATCAGCAGCAGCACAAGGTGCGGGACCTCGTCGAGCGGCTGATGGGCCGCAATCCCGAGCACCGCTTCGCCTTCATCCAGAGTCACGCCGCCGATGTGGACGAAGAAGAAATCGACGCCTGATGAACAGCCGTTCAGCTTCCTGAAATTTTCGTAATCGGCATAAGGGGCTAACACTGAAGGGGAGTGTCCGATGCCGATCGTCCTGTTGTCCGCCCTCGCGCTTGCCGCGGTCGAAGCACCGCCTCCTGCCCCGGCGCAGAGCGAGCAGGAGATCGTCATCACCGGGCGGTCGCTTCGGGATACGGAGCGGGCACTGCGCGAATGCCTCGCCCGCAAATGCCCGCCCAATGAGGATATCGACGCCTCGCTCGCTTATGCCGAGAATCTGTTCGTCGCGGGGCGGTACAAGGACGCTCGCTCGGTCACGCTGGCCTCGATCGGCCGCAACCACCGCTATCGGAAGACCTTTCCGATCGACGTTTCCGACCTCTATCGCGCCAATGCCCGTATCTCCGCCCATCTCGGCGAGGGCAACGACTTCGAGCTCTCGACAACGGAGATGCATCGGACGCTGAGCGACGCCCTGCCGAAGACCGACCCGCGGGTGATCGACGCCGATCTCGAATGGGGCGACATGTATGCCTCATTCGGTCGGCTGGAGCGGGCGCGGCAGATCCTGAAGGAAGCCGAGCGCGCGGCGGAGGCCGCGGGGCGGCCGGACCTTGCGGGCATCGCCCGCGTCCGCCAGGCTTGGCTCTACCAGGTGGCGGGCGATACCTGGCTCGCCCGCGGCGCGCTTCAGAAGCTGGCGCAGGACACGTCCGCCTCGGCTCGCCTCCAGCGCGTCGCCGCCCAAATCCTGCTGGCGCGGCTCGACCGGTCGCAAGGCAAGAGCGACAGCTCGAACGCGCTGGTCCAGGAGATGGCGTCGCTCCATTCGAAGCAACCCGTCCTCCTCTTCGCGCCCAAGATCGACCTGTCGCCCCGGCTCGCCGAGGGAGACGATGTCGCGGCGGAAGGCGGATCGACGACCCGGCTGATGCCGACCGACAATTTCGACGACCGCTGGATCGACGTCGGCTTCTGGGTCACTCCGGAAGGCAAGGTGCGGGATGCGGAAATCCTGCGCAGCCAGGGGTCCGCCGCTTGGAGCAAGCAGCTGCTCCAGTCGATCGCCGGGCGCGTCTATTCCCCGATCGACGAGCCGGGCGGCGTCTATCGGGTGGAGCGCTACAGCTATACGTCGCGCTATATGAATGTGACGGGCTCGCGGATGCGGCAGCGTTCGCCCAATGCGCGGATCGAATTCGTCGACCTCACGCCGGACCAGCCGTCCGGAAGCCATTAACCGCTTTCTGAAAATTTCCGCGACGAGCATAAGGGGCTGAGCACTGGAGGGTGGTGTCCAATGCCGATGATCCTGCTGCCCGTCCTTGCCCTCGCCGCGACCGCCGAAGCGCCCCCGCCGCAGCCGCCCCAAAACCAGCAGGTGATCGTCATCACCGGCACACGTCTCCAGGACACGGAGCGGGCACTGCGCGAATGCCTCGCCCGCAAATGTCCGCCGAACGAGGACATCGCCGCATCGCTGGCCCATGCCGAAAATCTGTTCGTCGCCGGCAAATATCATGAGGCTCGCACGGTGACGATCGCGGCGGTCGCCCGCAATCACCGCTACCGTAAGTCATTTCCGATCGAGGTCTCCGACCTGTTCCGGGCCAATTCGCGGATTGCCGCGCATCTCGGCGAGGCGGGCGATTACGAATATTCGGCGATGGAGATGCACCGGACGCTCGAGGATGCGCTTCCGAAGACCGACGCGCGCGTCATCGGCGCGGATCTGGAATGGGCCGATGTCCACGCGTCGCTCGCCCAGTTCGATGACGCCGAGCACATTCTGAATGATGCGCAGAGGAAAGCGGAAGCCGCCGGGCGGCCCGACCTCGTCGGAATGGCCCGGGTGCGCAAGGCGTGGCTCGACGAGCTGGCCGGCCGACGCTGGATGGCCCGCCGGGCGCTCGAGAAGCTCGCAGCCGACCGCGCGCCGTCGGCCGATCTCCAGCGGATCGCCGCGCGCGTCCTCCTTGCGCAGCTCGACCGGCTGGAAGGAAAGACCGACAGCTCGGAAGCGCTCGTGGAGGAATTGCGGTCCCCTCCATTTCAAGCAGCCTGTCCTGCTCTTCGCCCCAACGGTCGACCTGTCGCCGCGTCTGGCCGAAGGCGACAATGCCACGGGCGGCGGCGGCTCGGTGACCCGGTTGATGGCAACCGACAATTTCGAAGACCGCTGGGCCGATATCGGCTTCTGGATCACGCCCGAAGGCAAGGTCCAGGACCCGCAGATCCTTCGGAGCCGCGGCCAGACCGGCTGGGCGAGCCAGCTGCTCCAGGCGATCGCGGGGCGAGTCTATGCACCGGTCGCAGATTCGGGTGGCGTGTACAGGGTGGAGCGGTACACCTATACGTCGCGCTGGACGACGTTCACCGGCAGCCGGATCCGCCAGCGTTCGCCCAATGCGCGGATCGAATATGTCGACCTCACTCCAGATCAGCCGGCGGGAACCCACTGATCCGAACGGGGGATCGCAGATGAACGACCGCCCGGGATTGTTTGAACTTTCTTTCAGACGTGCAACAAGCTGAACACGTAGGAGGAGTGTCCGATGCCGATGATCCTGCTGCCGCTCGTCGCTCTCGCCGCCACCGCCGAAGCGCCGCCGCCGAAGCCTGCGCAACCCGAGCAGGCGATCATCATCACCGGCCGGTCGCTCACCGATACGGAGCGGGCGCTGCGCGACTGCCTC
>DATBDY010000020.1:0-3102 GCA_036269695.1 Allosphingosinicella sp.
TGGCCCGGCGCCGATTACGAATGTTCCGACGAGGAGCGGATCCGGCGCTTCTCCGAGATCGTCTTCGATGCCGGGATCAGCGCCCCGATCCGCCGCCCGCGCGGCCGCGACATCATGGCCGCCTGCGGCCAGCTCAAGTCCGCGGCCGAAAAGAAGAGCCGGGCCGAGCTGGACCGCATCGCGGCGGAAAAGCAGGCGGCTCTGGCCTGACCCTTGCGACCCACGGTTGGGGCTTCCGTCAGCCGGGGCGCGACAGGCCGTTTCACGCAAGAATATATGTCTTTTCCCGGCTGCTACCTTCTCCGGCCCATCCCCGCTTGACGTTTCCGTCAGGCGCGGCTTCAGTGGCCGGAAAGGGGATTTGGCTGATGTGGCTGCTCGACAAGATGCTAAGCAAGGTGGTGACCAAGGGCGAATTGGTCGTCACGGATTATGACGGGAAGGTCTATCGCTACGGCGCGCCCGACCCGGAGGTGAAGCCGGTCCACGCGCGGCTGACCGACAAGGGGGCCGCCTTCCACATCGCCAAGGACCCGCGCGTCGGCGCCGGCGAGGCCTATATGGACGGGCGGGTGGTGATCGAGCCGCCGGCGGACATCAGGGATCTCGTCCTGCTGATCCGCTACAATGCGCCGGCCGAGAGCCAGGGCGCGCTGAAGCCCAAGGGGCCGCTCCGCAAGGCCATTTCCCACGCCGTCGGCAGGGTCGATCAGATCAACTGGAAGACGCGCTCGCGCCGCAACGCGGAGCATACCTACAACCTCACTCGCCGGCTCTACGAGCTCTTCCTCGACGAAGACCGGCAATATACGATGGCCTATTACCGCGACACCGGGAACAGCCTCGAAAAGGCCCAGCTCGACAAGAAGGCGCACATCGCCTCCAAGCTCTATCTGAAGCCCGGCATGAAGGTGCTCGACATCGGCTGCGGTTGGGGTGGGCTCGCCATGTACCTGCACCGCAATTACGACGTCGACGTGCTCGGCGTTGCCCTGGCGCCCGACCAGATCGCCTTCTGCAAGGAGCGCGCCGAAGAAGCTGGCGTGGCCGACCGGGTCAAGTTCGAGCTGATGGATTATCGCGACGTCACCGGCCAGTTCGACCGGATCACCAGTGTCGGCCTGATCGAGCATCTCGGCACGCCTCATTATCCGGGCTTCTTCGCCCATACCCGCCGCCTGCTCAAGGACGACGGCGTGATGTTCTCGCATTGCTGCGGACGGATGGGCGGCCCGGGCGTGACCGACAAATGGACCCGCAAATATATCTTCCCGGGCGGCTATATCCCCGCTTTGTCCGAGCTCGTCACCGAAGCCGAGAAGAACAAGCTGATCGTCACCGACGTCGAGGCGATGCGCTATCATTATGCGCATACGCTCGAGGAATGGTATTACCGCACGGTCGCGCACCGTGAAGAGATCACCGCGCTCTACGACGAGCGATTCTACCGGATGTGGGAATTCTATCTGGTCGGTGCCGAGGCGGCGTTCCGCTATGGCGGCATGGTCAACTGGCAGATCCAATATGTGAAGCGCCGCGACGCGATCCCGATGACTCGCGACTATATGTACGAGGAGGCCGAGCGGCTGCGGGCGGGCGAGGAGCCGCCCGAATGGCACCTCAGCCGGGCGGCGGAATAGGCTCGGCCCCCGCCAACGGCGCGCGCAGCAGACGGAAGAGCAGGAAGCCGATCAGCACCGGCCCGGCCGGCACGCCGGCATCGTTGACCGAGACCGCCATCGCCGGCAGCAGGAAGGCGAGCACGGACACGGCGCGCCAGAACGGCCGCATCGCGGCGCCGCCGCGCTCGAGCACGAGCAGGGCCGCGAGGCTGACCACGGTCATGTCGTAGACGAACGCATAAGGCAGGACGAGAAAGGTCGCGCAGGCGGTGGCGAGGCCGGCGCGCCCCGGCTCCTTCGGCATGAACCACAACAAGGCCGCCACCGCTGCCACCGCCGCGGCCCCCTGAAGCCCCCAGGCCGCCCAGGACGGCAGGCCGGCGAGCAGGAAGGACGGCGCCGCGGTCGGCATCATCCTCACGAAGAACTGGCTGGTGTCGCCGATCATCGCCGCCTGGGCGAATAAGGTGTCGCTCACATAGGCGGCCCAATAGGTCCAGCCGAACGCCAGCCCGGAGGCGAGGACCAGGCCGGACGCGGTGAGGGCCGCGAACAGGAAGGCGGTCCAGGCACCGCGGCGGACCAGAACGATCGGCATCAGCAAGGCCAGATGCGGCTTCACGATCATCAGGCCGATGAGCAGGCCGCCGAGGCGCGGCCGGGGCTCGAGCAGGCGCCAGGCGGCAAGCCAGATGGCGCCGAACAGGAAGCCGTAATGGCCCGCCCAGATGTTCATCAGCGAGGCCGGCAGGACCAAAGCGAGCCAGGCGGGCTGGCCCGCGTCGCGCAGCGAGGGCCGCGCCGCGCGCAGGAAGGCGCCGCCGGTCAGGACCAGCCAAAGCCCCAGCGCGACGAGATAGGGAAAGGGCGCGAACAGCCAGACGTAGAAGAAGGAGACCGGCGTGTAGGAATAATTGTGGCCGAGCACGGCGCCGTGAAACAGTTGCTCCTGATAGGCGCGATAGGCTTCGATGTCGTAGATCTGGTGGAGCGGCCCGCCGAGCACGAGATGGCCGGCCGTGTAGACGTTGGCGAAGTCGCGGCCGAGCAGGGTGCCGTCGCCGACCTGCCAAATCGGGCTCGCCAGCGCCCGGACGAGATCGAGCCCGAGAAACGGATAGAAGAGCGCCGCCGCCAAGGCCCAGCCGACCAGCACCAGGGGGCGTTCGCGCAGCAGGGTCACCATCCTCGCCTTCCTATCGCCGGAGCGCGCGATATGGAAACCGGCGCGGTGGCGCGTAGAGGGACATTCGCGCGCGGCCGGCAATTTCCTGTTGATGTTTGGCCCGATTGGCACAAGTCAGCATATTCCTGCCCCTTTCCCGTCGGACCATGCACCCGTCACAGCCTTTCCCTTCCGGTCCGGCTCCCCGCGCATTCTGGGAGCGCAGGGATTTCGTGCTGATCCTGGTCCTGCTGTCCTGCGTTCCCCTGCTCTGGCCGGACGTCCCGCCGATGACCGACCTGCCGGGCCATATGG
>DATBDY010000034.1:0-202597 GCA_036269695.1 Allosphingosinicella sp.
CGCGTTCACCGAGCGCACCGGCATCAAGGCCTATCGATGGGACGTCAGCGACTTCGACGCCTGCATCCTTGGATGTCGCAGGGTGGAGGAGGAATTGGGGCCGATCGACATCCTCGTCAACAATGCCGGCATCACCCGCGACGGAACGATGAAAAGGATGACGCGGCAGGCCTGGGACGACGTGATCGACGTCAATCTCGGCGGCTGCTTCAACATGGCCAAGGCGGTGTTCGAGGGCATGCAGGGCCGCAAGTTCGGCCGCATCGTCAACATCGGCTCGATCAACGGCCAGGCGGGGCAATATGGCCAGGTCAATTACGCCGCCGCCAAGTCCGGCATCCACGGCTTCACCAAGGCGCTGGCCCAGGAAGGCGCGCGCGGCGGCGTGACGGTCAACGCGATCGCGCCGGGCTATATCGACACAGAGATGGTGGCGGCGGTGCCCGAGGACGTGCTGGCGAAGATCGTCGCCCGCATCCCGGTCGGCCGGCTCGGCCGCGCCGACGAGATCGCCCGCGGCGTCACCTTCCTGTGCTCCGACGACGGCGGCTTCATCACCGGCTCGACGTTGAGCATCAACGGCGGCCAGCACATGTATTGACCGTGGCGCGCGCCGGCCCGGTGAAGCGCTCGATGATGATCGCGGGCCACGCGACGTCGATCAGCCTCGAGCCGGTCTTCTGGGAGGCGTTGCGCAAGGCAGCGGAGGCGGAGCAGCTGCCGCTGAATGCCCTCGTCGCCCGGATCGACGCCGAACGGGTGGAAGCGGCGGATCCGGCGAATCTGGGGAGCGCCATCCGCGTCTGGCTGTTCGAAAGGGCGCGAAATACTTCGTCACCCCCGCCTTGAGCCGGGGCCCACCTTTTGTTGCTGCCGCGTCGAAGAAAGAAGGTGGATGCCGAATCAAGTCCGGCATGACGAAGAGGGATTACGGCGCCAGCGCGTCGGCGCCCTCGATCCGAGTCATGGCGCTTCCTTAGCATGGCCGCCGGAGCTAGGGGCGAGCCATGAGCCGGCCCGTCCTGTTCGATTATTTCCGTTCCTCCGCCGCCTACCGCGTGCGGATCGCGCTCAATCTCAAGGGCGTCGAGTATGAGCGGGTCCCGCTCGACCTGCTCAAGGGCGACCAGAAAGACGAAGCCTACCGCGCCCGCAATCCGCAAGGGCTGGTGCCCCTGCTGGAGATCGACGGCCAGCGCGTTGGGCAAAGCCTCGCCATCATCGACTATCTCGACGCGACGCGGCCGGAGCCGAGGCTCGTGCCGCACGATCCGACCGAGCGGGCGCACGTCCTCGCCATGGCGCTCGCCATCGCCTGCGACATCCATCCGCTGAACAACCTTCGGGTCCTCAAATATCTGTCGGGGCCGCTCGGGCAGCCGCAAGACGTGCGCGACCGCTGGTACGTCCATTGGGTGCGGGAGGGCCTGACCGCATTGGAAGCGATGGCGAAGGACAAGGCCGGCCGCTTCCTGTTCGGCGACACGCCGACGCTCGCTGACATCTGCCTGGTCCCGCAAATGTTTAACGCTCGTCGCTTCGACGTGCCGGTCGACGATTGCCCGACGCTCGTCCGCGCCGATGCCGAAGCCTGCCGCCTGGCAGCCTTCGCGGCGGCCCATCCGGACGCTATACAGGCGGCATAGAGGGAGGCGCAGCATGGGCCGAGTCGAGAAGATCAGCAGTGGAATGGACGTCACGCCGCTCCAGTCGGTCGAGATTCCGTCGCTCCAGGGCAAGGTGAGCGAGGAGGAGTGGAAGATCCGCATCGACCTCGCAGCCGCCTACCGGCTGGTCGCGCATCATGGGTGGGACGACCTCATCTTCACCCACCTTTCCGCGCGGATTCCGGGGCCGGAGCACCATTTCCTGCTCAACCCCTATAACCTCATGTTCGAGGAGGTGACCGCCTCCAGCCTGGTCAAGGTCGACACGAACGGGCTGCCCGTCGACCCGTCGCCTTTCATCACCAACCCCGCCGGCTTCACCATCCATTCGGCGATCCACATGGCGCGCGAGGACGCCCATGCGGTGATCCACCTCCACACGCCACACGGCCAGGCCGTCTCCGCCCATTCGGAAGGGCTGCTGCCGCTCACGCAGACGGCGATGCTGATCCGCGACGAGGTGGCCTATCACGATTATGAGGGCGTCGCGGTCGACCTCGACGAGCGCGAGCGGATCGTCGCCGATCTCGGCACCAAGGGCGCGATGCTGCTGCGCAACCACGGCACGCTGACCGTTGGCGAGACGGTCGGCGAGGCGTTCGTGAAGATGTATTTCCTCGAGCGCGCCTGCCAAGCGCAGATCCTCGCGCTTTCCGCGGGTGAAGGCCATCTCAACAACCCGCCCCAGGGCGCGCCCGAAGTGGCGGCGCAGCAGGGCAAGGTCGGGCTGAAGATGGCCGCCGGCGCGCTCGCCTGGCCGGCCCTCCTCCGCAAGGCCTACCGCCTAGACCCGAGCTTCGCCAGCTGAGGCCCGGTACCAGTCGCGCTTCATGGTGCGGCTGGCGGCGAAATAGAGCAGAGCCGCGAGCAGGTAGAAGCCCAAGCCGTAGAGGATCGAGTAACGGAGCGAATCCTCGCCATGCGCGGCCTTCATCGCGTCGGACATGCGGCCGAAGAAGAAGATGCCGAAGCCGATCCCGATCAGATTGTTGATGAACAGGAAGCTGGCGGAGGCGGTAGCCCGCATATTCGGCGGCACGATATGCTGGACCGCGGCGATGATCGGCCCGAGCCAGGCGAGACCGAGCATCTGCGGGATGACGAACAGGATCCAGGCGAGCGGGAGCGAGGGCGCGAACACGCCGGCGGCATAGGTCGGTGCTGCGATGAGGAAGGCGATGGCCGGCACCAGCGCGTAAGCCGCCTCATTCCGCGTCCCGAGGCGGTCGCCGAGCCAGCCGCCGAGCCAGGTGCCGGCGACGCCGCCGACCAGAACGATCGACCCATAGAAGGTCCCGACCTCAGCCAGCGGCAGATGGAAGCTGCGGGTGAAGAACGAGGGCAGCCAGAAGATCAGGCCATAGCCGAGGATCGAGCCGGATGCGGCACCGAGCGAGAGCAACCAGAAACTCGGCTTTCGGGCCAGCGCGGCGGCGACGACCGGGAAAGGCGGGGCCGCGTCTCCCGCCCGCTCCCCCGCGTCGAACCCGCCGCGCACCGGCTCCTTAATGCCGAAGCGGACGAGCAAGGCGGCGGGGATGCCGGCGAGGCCGACGATGAGGAAAGCCGAGCGCCAGTCGAGATGGCTGGCAATCCAGCCGCCGAAGAAGACGCCGAGCGCCGAGCCGATGGGGATGCCGAGCGAGAAGATGGCGAGCGCCCGCGCCCTCCGCTCCGGCGGGAAATAGTCTGAAACGAGGGCGTAGGAGGGCGCCACGCCGCCCGCTTCGCCAATCCCGACGCCCATCCGGGCCAGAAAGAGCTGCCAGAAATTGACCGTCAGGCCGCAGGCGGCGGTGAAGACGCTCCACAGGCCGACGGCGACGGCGATGATGTTCACCCGGCTCCGCCGGTCGGCCAGCCACGCGACAGGAATCGCAATGCCGCTGTAGAAGAGAGCGAAAGCGAGCCCCCCCATGAGCGACAGCTGCGTGTCGGTGAGCGCCAGCTCCTTCTTGATCGGGACGGCGAGGATGCCGACGATCTGCCGGTCAATGAAGTTGAAGATGTAGGCAAAGACCAGGATCGCAAGGACCCGGCCGCCGCCCGTCGCGCGGTTTGTCATCGGGCCGCCCTAAGGTGCGCGCCCGGCCCCCGCAACACGCGGGAGCCGGGCCTCTCCCCCCTCAGAAATTAAGCCCGAAGGTGACGAACAGCTGGCGCGGATTGCCGTAGAAGACCGTCAGCACGCCTTCCTTGCCGAGCGACGAGATGAGATTGCCCTTGGCGTCGTGCAGCAGCACGCCGGTTACCGGATCGGCCGCCATGAACGTGTAGCCGGACGTCTTGTAGTGGACGTCGGTGAGGTTCTTGGCGTGGAGGCCGATGTTCCAGCGGTCGCCGCGGGCATGGTAGACGAGGTTGGCGTCGAAGGTCGCGTAAGCCGGCGAGTCGAGATAGGGATTGGCGATCTCGAACTGATAGGTCTTGCTCTTGTACGAGACCGTCGAGCTGAAGTTCAGGTGGCCGTCGGCGATCGGCGCGTCGTAAGCGAGGGTGCCGCTGGCGGTCCATTTCGGCGTGTTCTGGACGTGCCGGTTGGCATGGACGTCGGTCGGCCCGACGTTCGGAATGTTGGTGATATACTGACGGAACTTGGCGTCGATATAGCCGAGCGTCGCCGCCAGCGTCAGCGTGTCGCCCGACGTGGCGAGACCGCGGGCGACCTTGGCATTGCCTTCGAACTCCACGCCCTGGTAGCGCCCCTTGCCGGCATTGGTGGTGACGCCGCAGAAGGTGGCGAGGCCGTTCACGGTGCAGGCCGCCGAGCCCGGGATCTGGATGTCGCTATAATCGGCGCGGAACACGTCCATCGCGACGAAGGCGCGGTGATCGAGCAGCGACGCCTTGTAGCCCAGCTCGTAGCTGTTCACCGTCTCCGGCTTGAAGGCGAGGAAGTTGCCGACCTCCGCCGGGTCCGCCACGCCATTGTGATTGGTGTCGGGCGCGTTGACGCCGACGCCGCGCGGATCGAAGCCGCCGCCTTTGAAGCCCTGCGAGAAGCTGAGGTAGATGTTCTGGTCCGGCGTCGGCTTGAAGCTGATCGAGGCGCGCGGCGTGAACTTGTTCCAGCTGTGCTGGCCCTGGAAGTTGGTGCTGGCCGCGCCGAACGGAATGCCGGCACCGCCGAACAGGGTCGAGCCGCCGCCGAGATAATTCTGGCGCAGGATGTTGGCCTTGCGCTGGTCCCAGGTGTAGCGGCCGCCGGCCGAGAGGCTGATCTGGTCGGTGACGTCGTAGGTGAAGTCGCCGAAGCCGGCCATCGTCTCGGTCTTCACCACCGCGTTGGTGAAGGCGGAAAGGCCGGCGAAGGTGGTGAAGAGGCGGACATCGAACGGCGTCGCCGCGTTCGCGCTCAGATAATAGGCGCCGAACAGGCCGTTGAGATGGCCGGTCTTGATGAGCAGCTGGAGTTCCTGGCTCGTCTGGCTGTTGTTGTAGAGGCCGAGCACGTCGACGTCGGCGGCGGGGAGCGCATCGAAGTCGATCGGCGTCGCGGTCTTGTCCTTGCGATAGGCGGTGATGCTGCGCACGGTGAAGACGTCGTTGAGCTTGAACTCGCCGAACAGCGAGGCGCCATAGGCCTCGATCGACTGGTGCGGCGTGTTGAGCCCACCCTGGGTGTCGTAGAGGTTGGTGAGCACCGGCGTTCCGGAGGCGAAGCCGGGGACCTCGCGGTGGCCGCCGCGCGGATTGCTGTTGTCTTTGGTGTAGTCGGCCGACAGGCGGACGAAGACGTTGTCCTCGTTGTTGATCTCGGCCGAGAAGCGGCCGGCCCACACGTTCTGGTTGTAGTTGGAGAGCCCGGTCGTCAGGTTGCGGCCGAAGCCGGTATTGCGCAGGCGGGCGATCGAGGCGCCGACGCGCAGCACCGGGCCCATCGGCAGGCTGGCCGAGACGATGGCGTTGGTCTGGCCGTAATTCCCGAGGTCGCCGCGGAAGTGGAATTCCGGATGGTCGCTGAGGCGCCGGCTCACATATTTGACCGCGCCGCCGATCGTGTTGCGGCCGTAGAGCGTGCCCTGCGGACCGCGCAGCACCTCGATGCGCTCGACGTCGTAAATGTCGAGCACCGCCGCCTGCGGCCGGTTGAGGTAGACGTCATCGATATAGATGCCGACGCCCTGCTCGAAGCCGGCGACCGGGTCCTGCTGGCCGATGCCGCGGATGAAGGCGCTCAGCGTCGTGTTGGTGCCGCGGCTCGCCTCCAGCGTCACGTTCGGTGTCGTGTTGGCAATCTCGGTGATGTCCCGCGCGCCGGAATTCTCGAGCTGGGCGCCGGTGAAGACGGTGTCGGCGATCGGCACGTTGATCAGGGTCTCCGCGCGGCGCCGGGCGGTGACGACGATGTCGCCGCCTTCCGCATTCTGGGCCTGGGCGTCGTTCTGCGCCGCCTGGTCGGCAGCGCCGGCGGGGGGCTGCGGCTGCGCCGCTTCCTGCGCCCAGAGCGGCGTCGCGGCGGCGAGCGCCGCGAGGGCGGTGCCGATGCGGAGGGCGGTGGCGAGGCGGGTGCGGGTCATCGTGTCTCTCCCTGGTTCGATCTCATGGTGTCGGCTGGTGTTCGCGAAGGCGGGGCAGGCTGGCCGCGAAGTCGCGGAGCGTGTTGTTGAAAAGCTCGGGCTGCTCGAGGTGCGGGGCATGGCCGGAGCGCTCGAAGGCGACGGCGCGCGCGTTCGGCAGGGCGCGGACGAGATGATCGGCCGTGCCGGAGCCGTAGAGATGGCTCTGGGTGCCGTGGACGACCAAGGTCGGCTGGCGGATCCCTGCCAGCATCGGCCGAAAATCCTCGCCGACGAGGGATGCCCAGAGCGCGCCGACGGCCGCGCGGTCGGTCCGTGCGAACGCCTCGCCGGCCCAGAGCGCCAGCTTCCGGCTCTCCGCGTCGAGCGGCTGGGCGAAGATGGATGCGCCCGCCGAGGCTGCGAAAGCGCCGAAATCCTCGTCGATCGCGCGGCTGCGCGCGTCGCAGATTGCGGGCGAGAGGCCGAGCTGCCAATCGCCGTCGTTCATCACCCGCGCCGTCATGTCGACGACGACCGCGCCCGCGAATCGCCGGGAGGCGGGACCGGCGAGCACGCGCCAGAGCACCGCCGCGCCGAGCGACCAGCCGATTCCGATCGCGCCCTCGATCCCGAGATGCGCCACGAGCCGCTCCACGTCGTCGGCGAGCAGCTCGAGGTCCGGAGTCGCGCCGTCGCTGCTCGAGTCTCCGTGGCCGCGCAGGTCGACGCGGACGAGGCGAAAGCTGTCGGCAAGCGCGCGCTGGCGCTCGAAGAAGCCGCGATGCGCCATCAGGCCATGCAGCAGAACCAGCGGCCGGCCGGCCCCTTCATCCTCGAACGCGATCTGCGTTCCATCGCTGGCCGTGAACCGCCCCAAAAACGTCCCTCCCCCTGCCCTTTGTCGAGGCCTTTCAAGAGAGCTTAGTGAAAGATGAACCGATATTCAACTTCGAACTTGTCCACTGTTTTTTAAGACCGGGGTGATGACGCTCGGCGCGCTTCGCGCTAGGAACTCGGTGGGGAGGAAATGTGGACGAAATTCTGGCCCTGACCGCCGCGATCGGCGCCGCGCTGGCTTTTCCAGTGGTTGCCATCATGATCCATCGCCGCCGCGAGCGACGTCACAATCGGCGGATGGGGATGCGGCGGACCGAAAAAATCCAGCTTTGAATCGGCTTCGCCGGGGTTCCCGGGGCGTAAGTGAAAATTTTTCGGCTGTTGCAACAACGGCTCACCGCCGCCTGAAAACGGCTCGTCGTGGCGGATTTCTGCGGTTTTTGCGAAGCCGCCCGGGGCCCGGCGCAGCCGTGAAACAGCTCCGTTCACCTTAAAGCCATGAAACCCTTCAGACTCGTTGCTCGTTGAGCGCGCAAGTGAGTGTGAAAGGAGCCACGAGTTATGGCGACGAGTATCCTGGAAGCCCGCGGCGGCTGCATCGTTCCGAAGGCGGAGACGCGCGGCTACCATATCGTCTACCGCGAGCATGAGACGAACTATTGCCCCGGCTGCGGCCGGACCCATTGGTATATCGGCCGTTCGATGGCCGAATGTGCCTTCTGCGCGACCGCGCTGCCGCTCGAGAATGCGCCGATGATCGCGGGCGGACAGATCGTCCGCACCATTCGTCGCCCGATGTTCCCCGAACAGGCCTACGCGGCCTAGCGACCACCCATCCCCTGGCGGCGCCCGCGGGCTGCCGCCGTCGCGCCGGTCTTTCCTCGCGGAAGGCCGGCGCGTTAGTGTCAGGGCACTTTGCGCACCGGCACCGGCACATTGCAGATGTCGACGCCGCCGGCCGGGCGCTTGAAGAAGTCGCCGCCTCGATTGGCACGGCCGAGCACGTAGGAGGCGAAGGCCGCGCTGTCGGTGCGCATCACCTCATAGCGGGGCCGCTCGGCGGGCGGCATGTCACTGGCGAGGCGGATGCGCGCGATCGGCACGTTCTGCTTCGGATCCTCGTAGAAGCCGAGCGCGCCGGTGCCGCGGGGGCGGGCGGAGAGCAGGTTCATGCCTTCGATCACCCGCCCGATCAGCGCGATGTTGAGGTCGAGCGGCCGCGGCGCCTGGCCGATTACCGCATAGAGCTCGCCGCCCGTGCCGGTGTCCGGGGCAAGATCGCGGCCGACACCGACATAGCCGTAGCAATGGGTGAGCCAGGCCCGCCCCGTCTGCGGATCGTAGCCGACCGGCCAGCCGCCGGCATGGCCGACCATCGGCGCATAGCTGTCGGGATAGCCGAGCGGCCGCACCTTCAGCCCGGCGAGCGGCCGGTCGTACTCGGCGGGCGGAGTCTTCACGACGCCCGCGGGCAGCGCCCCCTTGGCGTCGCCATTGCCCCATTGGGCGACATAATTGTCCTGCACCCGGTAGATGGAGGCCTCGTTCCACCAGCCGCTGTGGGCGAAAGCCCTGATGTTCGCGATATGGACGGGCGCGAAATCGGGCGCGAGCTCGATGACGACGCGGCCGCCCTCCTTCAGCTCCATCACCAGCAGATCGTCGGGATCGATCGGGCGCCACGCATCGGCCGGCGCAGACTGGACCACCTTCGTCGGATCCGGCGCATTGAGGACGGGCGAGGGCCGCCAGTGGGGCGCCGCGGCGAGCAAAGCGGCGGCGAGAATGATCGGGCGCATCGTCTCTCCTTTCGTCGCAGTCGTGACGCAGACGAAAGCGAACGGCAAGCGCGGTGGGAACCGAAGCTCCGCCACCTGTGTTCGAATCCCGCATGAACGACAAAGCCTATGATACGCCGAGCAAGGTCTCGGCCGAGGGCGGCGAGGTGATGGTGGACGGCCCGGACGGTGTCGCCTTCTCGCTGACGCCCGAAGCCGCGGCCGAGACGTCGGACCGGCTGATCGAGCAGGCCGCGATCGCGCGCGGACAGGAAATTCTGGACGCCAAGCGCAAGCCGCGCTGAGCGGACCGCCTGTCCGGCCTCAGCCGTGGACGAGCTGCAGCGCCGGCGGCGGCGTGCGGCTGAGTTCCGTCATCCGGCCGAGATGCAGCTCCGAAAGGCCGAGATGCGCGATCGCCGCTTCCGGCGAAGCAGCGGCGCGGGCGAGATCCAGCTCCTCGAGCGCGCGGTCGGCATGGTGCGAAATCCGTTCCTGAAGAGACATAAGGGAAGTCCCCCGACTCGGGTGGAACGCGACAGGCGAAGACGGCAGGATGACCGAGTCGTCGCGCGCGCGCAATTATCTGGATCAGGCCCGCCGTCGCTCCTGCGCGGAGCCGTCGTCGTGGAGATAGCGGTCGTTGAAATCGCCGGCCTCGCGCATGCGCCGCCAATCCTCGATCACGATGGTCCGGCGGTCGCGGCTGATCAGCCCCTCCTCGGCCAGCTGCCGAAGCACGCGGTTGACGTGAACGGAGGTGAGGCCGACCGCGTCGGCAAGCTGCTCCTGGGTCATCGGCAGCTGGTAGCGGTGGCCGAAGGCGAGGCCCGCCGCCTGCATGCGCAGCGACAGCTCGCAGAGCAGGTGGGCGACGCGTGCGCGGCTGTCGCGCCGGCCGACATTGACCACCCATTCACGGAAGATCGCAGCGTCGATCAATGTGTCGGTCCACAGCGCCTCGGCGAGCGCGGGGCGGTTCAGCGCCACATCGCGCAACGTCAGGCGCGGGATGATCGCGGCCTCGCATTCGGTCATCGCCTGGACGCTGTGATCGGCAACGCCGAGCAGGCTGTTCTGGAGATCGACGAACTCGCCCGCCATATGAAAGGACATGATCTGCCGCGCGCCGTCGCCGGTGATCTTGTAACGGCAGGCGAAACCCGACAGCAGCAGACAGCAGAAATCCGGCCGGTCGCCGTCTCGAACGAAATGCGCGCCCGCCGGAAAGGAGCGGAGCGTGTGCGGGAGCGCCTCCAGCGCCTGCCGGTCGGCATCGCCGAGCCGGACCCGACGCTCGAGGCGGCGGATGAGCCCGTCGAAAACGGATGTCGGACCTTGCATGCGCCTCCTGCGGGGGCAGCAACGCAAGACCGCGGCTGCGGGCGCCTCCCCCGGGCAATTGCATAGGCGACGATGGAAGTCCTTGTATTTTACCTAAATTAAGCTGCTTTCTTTTCCCGGCGGGCTGGATCGGCGGCGGCGTTCATGCTTCGATCAGGCCGCGCCTTTAGTGTGGGCGAAAGCTTCCAGGGATTTCGCATGCGTCCGTTGATTGCCGTCCTTCTCGTCCTCGGCCTCAGCGGCTGCCTCGCCAAGACCGCGGTCGACATCGTCACCCTGCCGGTCCGGGCGACCGCGGCCGGCGTTCGCGCCGTGACGCCCAACCACAAGAAAGAGGACGAACGGCGCGGCCGCGCGATGCGCAAGCACGACGAATGCATGGGCCGCGAAGCGCGCAAGGCGCAGAAGGAACGCCGCGAACCGGACGAGACCCGCTGCCCCGATCCGGACGCGGGGCGGCGGCGCTAACCCCCTCTCCCGTGAGGAAGAGGGGATCTCATAGCGCGATTGCGACGGTCTTGAGCTCGGTATAGGCCTCGACCCCATAGCGGCCCTGTTCGCGGCCGAAGCCCGACTGCTTGTAGCCGCCGAACGGCAGAGCCGTGTCCGTCGCGGACGGGCAATTGCCCCAGATCATTCCCGCCTTCAGCTTGGCGGCGAGCTTGTGCATCGCCGAGACGTCGCGGGTCCAGATGCTGGCGGCGAGGCCGTAAGGCGTGTCGTTGGCCGCCTTGGCCACCTCGTCGAGATCCTCGTAGCGCTGGGCGGAAAGGACAGGGCCGAAAATCTCCTCGCGCACCACCGACATGTCCGGCTTCACGTCGACGAGAATGGTCGGGTTGACGAAATAGCCGTCCCCACCCGGTGCGTCGCCGCCGTGGAGCACGGTCGCGCCCGCCTTCCGCCCCTGCTCGATATAGGAGAGGACGCGCTCGTGCTGCTCGGTCGAGACGAGCGGGCCCATCTTGCTGTCGGGCGCGAGGCTCGGGCCGACCTTCCATCCGGCGGCGTTGGCAGCGACCGCTTCCAACAGGCTGTCGAAAATGTCCTTGTGCGCGAACAGGCGCGAGCCGGCGATGCAGACCTGGCCGGAATTGAAGAAGATCGACGCGGCAGCGCCGCGGGCGGTGCCCTGGACGTCCACGTCGGGGAGGACGATCACCGGCGACTTGCCGCCGAGCTCCAGCGTCACGCGCTTCAGCGTATCGGTCGCCGCCCGATTGATGAGCTTGCCGACCTCGGTCGAGCCGGTGAAGGCGATCTTGTCGACATCCGGATGGCGGACCAGCCGGTCGCCGGCGGTCTCGCCCATACCGGTGACGATATTGACGACGCCGGCGGGGATGCCGGCCTCCGCCACCAGATCGGCAAGCCGGAGCGCGGTCAGCGGCGTCTGCTCCGCGGGCTTGAGGACGAGCGTGCAGCCGGCGGCGAGCGCGGGCGCGATTTTCTGCACCGCCATCATCAGCGGGAAGTTCCACGGCACGATCTGCGCGGCGACCCCGATCGGCTCACGGCGGACATAGGCATGGACGGCGCTGGCCGGAAAACCGTTCGGCTCGACATGTTCGCCGCCGATCTTGGTCGCCCAGCCGGCCATGTAGCGCAGGGTCGCGACGGAGGCGGGCAGATCGACGCCCTGCGACATCGCGCGCGGCTTGCCGTTGTCGATCGACTCGAGCTCGGCCAGCTCGGGGGTGGCCGCCTCGATGAGATCGGCGAGCTTCTCCATCAGCCGCTCGCGGCGATAGGGCGGCAGGCCCGACCAGCGGCCGTCGTCGAAAGCGCGGCGGGCTGCAGCGACGGCGCGGTCGACGTCGGCATCGGAGGCGTCGACCACAGAGGCGATCTGCTTGCCGGTCGAGGGGTCGTAGACGGCAATCGTCCTGTCGTGGGTCGAAGGCACCCATTCGCCGTCGATGAACAATGCCGGCGCGCGGGCGAGCGCCTTGCGCGCGGCCTCCGAATAATCCGGCTGGGCGGCAATGCGGGTGACTTCGTTCATGGCGCGACTCCTTCGGACATCTTGTATCAGGCGAGCATCGCCCGCGCCTTCTCTATTCGATCGGGATCGTCCTTACGCGGCGGCTTCTGGAGGCCGCGCTGGACGGCGGGGCGCTCGGCGAGCGCGTTGAGCCAGCGGCCGAGATGGTCCAGGCCGGAGACGTCCACGCCCGGCCATTCATGGATGCGCGCCCAGCAGAAATTGGCAATGTCGGCGATCGAATAGTCGCCGGCGAGATATTCGTGGTTCGCGAGATGGCCGTCCAGCACTTCGAGCAGCCGCCGGCTCTCGCGCCGATAGCGGTCGATCGCCGCCGGGATCTGCTCCGGGAAATAGCGGGTGAAGACGTTGGCCTGGCCCATCATCGGGCCGAGCCCGCCCATCTGGAACATCAGCCACTGGACGACGCGGCTGCGGCCCTTCTCGTCGGACGGGATCAGCTTTCCCTCGCGCTCGGCGAGATAGAGCATGATCGCGCCGCTCTCGAAGATTGGGAAATCGCCGTTGGAACGGTCGACGATCGCCGGGATGCGGCCGTTCGGATTGATCGCCGTGAACCAGGGCTTCTTCTGCTCGCCCGAGGACAGGTCGATGTCGTGGACGGTGTAGGGGAGGCCGAGCTCTTCGAGCGTGATCGAGACCTTATACCCGTTCGGCGTCGGCGCGGTGTAGAGGTCGATCATCGGCGGCTCCTGCAACGATGCGTTGCGAAATAGGACCCGCTCAACCTTTCGACAATGGCGCGCTCGCGGTTAGGGAGCCGCGCGGTAACCCGGCCTAGCCGCCGATCACGATCTCATGGCCGAAATTGAGGCCGAGGCGCCCTTCGCGGGCCCACCGGACGAAGGCGTGGATGCGGCTGCATTCGGGGAATTCGACGAGCACCGTCTCGCCGAGGCGGGGGACAATGTCGCTCTCGACCATCGTGCCACGCGAGGAGATGTTGAGCACCGGGACCTTGTGGCCGATGCCGCGGAACCAGATGGTCGCGCTGTCGACCAGGCCTTCGTATCGCTCTTCGCTGCGCCGCTCGGTCGTGCCCGCCGCTGCTGCCGTCCCGACCTGCCGGATGCCCATGCCAGCCCTCCCTAAGTCCTTGAAGAACATGGCTCTCAAAAGGTTTCCAAATCCCTAGCGGCGAAAGAGAAATCCTGATCTGGTTTAGGCGGCGGCGCTTTTGCAGGAACCCGGGCTCCCGGAATCGTGTTTCGTTACTCGTCCGCAAGAATCGAGAACCGAACCGGGATGACGAAGACAAGCGTGGAGACGCCTCCACTGGAACTTTGGGGAGGCGTCGAATGCACGATCGTCCGCCTAGTCGACGACTATCGGGACCAGGTGATGGAGACGGGGCATCTTCAGCGCCGCGGCGATATCGACCTGATCGCCGAGCTCGGCATCCGGACCGTCCGCTATTCGATATTGTGGGAAGCGGTCGCGCCGCAGCGGCCGGACGATCTCGACTTCGCCTGGACCGACGAGAGGCTGGCGATGCTGCAGGCGCGCGGCATCGAGGTGATCGGCGGGCTCGTCCATCACGGCTCGGGGCCGCATCACACCAGCCTGCTCGATCCGGACTTCCCGAAGAAGCTCGCCGATTATGCGGCGCGGGTGGCGGACCGCTATCCGTGGATCGAGATGTGGACGCCGGTCAACGAGCCGCTGACCACCGCCCGCTTCTCCGCCCTTTACGGCCATTGGTATCCGCACCGGCGCGATTATCCCGCCTTCCTGCGCGCGCTCGTCAACCAGTGCCGCGGCACGCTGGAAGCGATGCGGGCGATCCGCGCCCGCATTCCCGGCGCGCGGCTGGTCCAGACCGAGGATCTCGGTAAGACCTTCTCGACGGCGCCGCTCCGCAACCAGGCGGCGCATGAAAACCATCGGCGCTGGCTGAGCCTCGACCTGCTCTGCGGCAAGGTGGGGGCGGACCACCCGATGTACCGCTTCCTCCGCGACGCCGGCATCACCGACGCGGAGATCGAAGTGTTCGCCGGCGGCGAGGCGACGCCCGATCTGGTCGGCATCAACCATTATCTGACCAGCGAGCGGTTCCTCGACCACCGCATCCACCTCTACCCGGACCAGCCGACGGGGGGGAACGGGCGTGACACCTATGTCGATGCCGAGGCGGTGCGGGTGCACAAGCTGGAGTCCGACACCGGCATCGGCCCGCGGTTGCGCGAGGCTTGGGAGCGCTATCGCCTGCCGCTGGCGGTGACCGAGGTGCATCACGGCTGCCACCGCGACGAACAATTGCGCTGGGCGGCGGAGGTCTGGAACACCTGCCGCGGCCTGCGCGAGGAGGGCATCGACCTGCGCGCCGTCACGCTCTGGTCGATGTTCGGCAATGTCGACTGGCGCTTCCTGCTCACCGCGCGCCACGGCTTCTACGATGTCGGCGTGTTTGATGTCCGCGCCGAGGCGCCGCGGCCGACCGTGATCGCGCAGGCGGCGAAAGCCTGGGCCAAAGGCGAGGAGTTCGACCATCCGGCGCTCGATTCGCCGGGCTGGTGGCGGCGACCGCCGCGCCTCTATCCCTGGAACGGCCATTGCAAGCCACTGGAATGGGGTGGCCGCAGGCTGCTGATCACCGGCGCCACCGGCACGCTGGGCCAGGCCTTCGCGCGTATCTGCGAAGAGCGTGCCCTGCCCTTCTGCCTCACCAGCCGCGCCGATCTGGACATCTGCAACGAGCAGTCGATCGCCGCCGCGATCGCCGAGCACGCACCCTGGGCGATCGTCAACGCCGCCGGCTTCGTCCGCGTGGCCGACGCCGAGCGGGAGAAGGATGCCTGCCTCGCCGCCAATACGCTCGGACCGGAGAAGCTCGCCCGCGCCTGCCGCAAGGCCGGAATCCCGCTCGTCACCTTCTCCTCGGATCTCGTCTTCGACGGACGGCTCGGCCGTCCCTATCGCGAGGGCGATCCGGTCAGCCCGACAGGCGTGTACGGGCTCAGCAAGGCCAAGGCGGAGAGCGGGGTGCGCGGCATCATGGAAGAGGCCCTGATCGTCCGCACCAGCGCCTTCTTCGGCCCGTGGGACCAGTATAATTTTGCCTGGAACGTGCTCTCCGCCCTCGCCCGCGGCGAGCCGGTGCGGGCCTGCCCGCAGACCGAGGTTTCGCCGACCTACGTCCCCGATTTGTGCCACGCCACGCTCGACCTGCTGATCGACGGCGAGAAGGGCATCTGGCACCTCGCCAATCAGGGGCGGCTCAGCTGGTACGATTTCGCAATCCGGGTCGCCGAGCGGGCGGGCTACGACCCGAGTCTCATCCAGGCGGAGCCGGCGTCCGAGCCGAGCCTCACCGCACTCGACAGCGTTCGCGGGCCGCTGCTGCGGCCGTTCGACGACGCGCTCGACGAATATCTGGACCGGGTGCGCGAGGCGCTGCCGACGCCGGAAACCGGAATCGCCGCCGAATAGGGCTCAGATCTCGTAGCCCATCCGCTCCGCCCACGGCGCGAGGATAGGAAGGACCGGCTCCATGGGACGGCGGTAGCGTTCCCAGCGGCCGGCCGAGCGGCGGTAGATGGGCTCGGTCACCTGCGAATAGCTGGCGGTGCGGATGTGGTCGCGCTTCGCCGCCGCGGCGCGGTTGTCGAGCACCTGCGGGTCCCATTCCAAGCCGAGGAAGGAGAGCAAAGGCCGCATTTCGGCCTCGAGATCCTCGACCATGCGCTCGTAGCGGATGCGATGGACCCGGAGCGGCAGCAGGCTTTCGGCGCGGGTCCAGGCGCCGAACACCGCATCGTAGGTCCGCGCCGCCTCGTCGAGCGTGACGAAGCTGCGCATCGCGTGGTTGAGCGTGAAGTTCGACATGAAGCAGCTCAGCACCGCATCGCAGGGGTGGCGCTCGACGAAGACGATCTTCGCGTCGGGGAAGAGCCGGTGGACGAGCGGCATCCGCGCCATGTGCAGCGGATGCTTGTCGACGATCGTGCGGGCCGCCGACGGCGGCGCGACCTGCGCCAGCACCTCAAAATAGAGCGCGCGCAGCCGGTTCGCCTCGTCCGAGGAAAGGCTCGCCAGCCGTGCCTCCTCGCCAAGCGCCATCTCCACCTGCAGCAGGATCGGCATCTCCTCCAGCACGTGCAGGCCGGGCAGGTTCATCAGCAGGGTGTCGAGCAGGGTCGTCCCCGAGCGCGGGAAGCCGACGATGAAGATCGGGCTCGGCGGCGAAAGAATGGGATCGATCTTCGTCCAGCCGGCAACCTTGTCCGGCGTCAGCAAGGCCGCCTCGGCCGAAATCTTCTCGCGATAGGTCGGCCCCGGCGCCGGCGGCTTGGCCTCGGCCGAGGCGCGGTTCATCTCCTCGAACGCGGCGAAGGCGCGGTCCGGATCGCCGAGGCGATCGGCAAGCTCGGCGATGAGCTGCGCGCGGCGGATCGGGTTCACCGTCTCCGGCACCGTCTCCGCCAGCGCCATCGCCTCGTCGAAGCGGCCGCGCCGCCGCAGCGCCCAGGCGCGGATGAGGTCGAGCTCGGCTTCGGCGACGCGACGGGTGCGCGCCTCGTCGAGCAAGGCTTCGAGCTCGTCGATCCGGTTGAGATTCTCGAGCAGCAGGCCGAATTCGAGATAGGCCGGGGTGAAGCCTTCGCTCAGCCGGATCGCCTCGCGATAGGCGCGCTCGGCGGCAGGATGGTCGGCCATGCTGGATTCAGCGAGGCCGAGCTCGGCCTGCACCTCGGCGTCGGCGGGATGGCGCCGCGCCGCTTCGCGCATCAGCGCCTGCCGCGCCTCCGGCCGATCGGCCCGCGCGAGGATTTCCGAGAGGTGAAGATAGATGGCGCCGAGATCCGGCCGGAGCGCGATCGCCCGCTCCAGCGCCTCGATCGCGCCGTCGAGCTGCCCCAAAACCGCGCGGGCATTGCCGAGATTGTTCCAGCTCTCGAAATCGTCGGGAAAGGCGGCGACGACGGTCTCATAAGCCTCGGCAGCCTCGGCCGGCCGCCCCTGCTCCTGATGCACATAGCCGGCGAGCCGCAGCAGCCTCGGGTCGCGGCCGCCTCCGGCACAGACGTCCAGCGCCTCGTCCAGCTCGCCCAGCGTAACCAGCGCCGCGGCCAGGTTGATGCGGTTCGCGAGATCCCCCGGCTGCAAGGCGAGCACACGGCGGAAATGGCCCGCCGCCGCCGCGGGATCGCCCGCCTGCCCGGCGAGCATTCCGGCGAAGGCGAGCAGGGCCGGCGCCTCCGGCTCCCGCGCCAGCGCCGCCTCGACTGCGGCACGGGCGCCGGCGAGGTCGCCGCGGCGGAGCCGGTCGAGCGCCGGCGCGAGGCTCTCCGGCGGACGCGCGGGGGCGGCGCTCATAAGGGCGGACGGGCGACGTCGAAGGCCACGGTCAGCCGCTCGCCCGCGGCGAAGGGCCGCGTGCCGTGCCACATGGTCGATGGGAAGAGGATCAGCCGCCCGGGTTTCGGCTCGATCAGGCGGATCGGCTCGAGATCGACGCCGATTTCGCTCGCTTCGCCAAGCGAGAGCCAGCCGGCATGGTCCGGCCCGCCCATCGCCTCGTCCGGCAGCGATACGTAGAAAGCCGAACTGAGCCAGCCCTGCGGATGGACGTGATTGACGTGGAAGCCGGCGCCGGTCAGCCGCACCGACCACGAGCCGGCGAAGCGGATCGGCGCGCGGCGGGAGATCAGGGTCGGATTGGCGGGATTCGGCGGCGGCAATTGGGCGACATGCGTCTCCACCGCGCCGAGGATTGCGGCGCGCAGGGCACGGATCTCCGGGTCGATGCGTGAAAAGAGCGGACCGTCGGTTTGCGTGCCGCCGCGCAGCGACTGGTCGAGCGGATGGTGGAGCGAGAGATGAAGGCTTCGCAGCCGCTCCGCCAGCGCCGGCAGGGAGGGGATGTCGTCCGCCAGATCGTAAATGCCGATCAGAGAGGGATCGCCTTCGAGCGCCTGCCAGCGGGCATCGCCGGTCAGCCGCCACGCCGCCGAAACATAGGGGACGAGCAGATGCTCGGGGTCGCGCCCGCGCCACCGGTCGGCAAAGGCGGAGGCCGCTTCGGGGCGGCCGGCGCGGAGCAGGTGTCGCATGTAGCGCGCGGCAAGGGTGATATGCTCGATGCGCCCGATGCCGGCGAACAGACGGTCGGCCGTGTCCGTCTCCCCCTTCTCGGCCCGGCACACCGTTTCCAGCACGGCGAAGGCGGGCTGATCGCCGGCCGCCGCCCGCGCCCGCGACAGAATTGCCAGCGTCTGGTCGTACAGGGACGCGTGCATCAGGGTCTCGATCAGGCCCTGCCACAATGCGCCATCCGCCGGCGCGGCGGTGAGCGCCGCGTCGAAGCTGCGCGTGAAGGTCTCGCGCTCGCCCTGCATCCACCGGAGCCGCGCGAGGGCGGCATGGCCTTCGATCCAGCGGGGGAGATCCCGCAGCCTCTCCTCCAGCCGGGCGACGGCGCGGTCGATCCCCTCGTCGGCGAACAGGGCCGCCGCCTCCCCGAGCAGCACCGACATGTCCCGCGGCGCGAGCCGGCGGGCGGGCTCGAACAGATGGGCGGACGGCAGCCCCGCCTCCAGCGCGGTACGCGCCCGCGTATGGGCGATGAGCGGATCGTTCGGCGCCAGCGCGGCGGCGCGGTCGATGGCGGGGAGGGCCGGTGCGAGGTCCTGCAGATCGCGACAGGCCAGCGCGAGCACCTGCCACATCCGCGTGTCTTGCGGATGCCGCTCGGCGCCAGCGCGGGCGAGCGGGACGGCGTCCTCGGCAAGGCCGTGGCGCAAAGCCGCCACGGTCGCGCGGTAGACGGCATCGGCATCGGCCGGATCGGCGGTCTTCAGCAGCCAGGCGACCTGCGCGTTCACAGGCCGGCACCCTCGCCAAGGTCGGTCGCCGCCATGATCGCGGCCACCGCCTCGCGCTCCGGCTTCGACAGATCGGGATGCCAGGTGTCGACGATCAGGATGACCCGCAGCTGGTCGCTCGGATTGAGCGCCTCGTGCTCGATCGTGTCGTCGAAGATCCAGCCCTCGCCCACCTTCCACTCCCGCGTCTCGGCACCCACACGGAACCAGCAGCCGGGTGGCACGATCAGCGGCAGGTGGCAGACGAGCCGTGTGTTGGCGACGCCATTGTGCGGCGGGATGTGGGCGCCCGGTGCGAGCAGGGAGAACATCGCGTTCGGCCCGCGTCCGGGAATGGACGGTTGGTCCAGGTCTTGGAGGAGAGCCATGGTCGCGGCGCAGTGGCGGGCATTCGCCTCGACTCTCTCGCCGTTGCGGACGAGGTGGATCGCGGTCCAGGCCGGATTGCGGTTGAGCTCGGCCCATTGGCGGAGCGGCAGATCCTCCGGATATTGGATGTAAGGGACGAGCTCGGCACGCTCGGCGGCCATGACGCGCCGGAAATCCTCCACGATCGCCCCTGTCGCCGCCTCGAGCCGCTTCAGCCAGGGGAAGTGCCGCCGTTCGTGGAACTCCCGTTCGCGCAACCCGGGATAATGGAAGTCCGTCGGCTCCGAATGATAGGGGCGGGTGCGGCGGAGGATGTTGCTGCGGAAGCGGTCGAGCCGGGCGCGCTCGTCCGGGTCCAGCGCGGCACCCGATTGCTCCTCCGCCTTCCGGAGCCGCTGCTCCTTCTCCGCGACGAGGGCTTCATGGGCCCGGTGGGCCCGCTCGACGAGGCCGCGCATTTGGGGCGGAAGCGTCTCGGGCTGCTGAGCCAGGGCATAGCCGTAGGTCTCGCCCGCTGCCTCCGCCTGGCCCGCCTGATCGAGCAGGCTCGCCTTGAGGAGCAGGGGCAGGAAGGCGAGCGGATCGAGCCTCAGCGCCCCCGAGATCGCGGCAAGCGCGGCCGGTAGGTCGCCCTGGGCGCGGCACATGGCGCTGAGCTTCAGCCAGGCTTCGCCGCGTTCGGGGTCGAGGGCGGTCGCCTGTTCGAGCAGTCGCCGCGCGGTGACAGCATCGCCCGCCGCGGCGGCACGATCCGCCCGCGCCTCCAGCTCCGCCGCTCCGTTCTTTTGCTGCGCCGCTTCCGTCACAGCGGGTTTCTAGCGCGGCTGCCGGGCAAAAGAAAACGGCGAGCCCGAAGGCCCGCCGTCAGTTCGTTGCCTGTGTTCGCTCTTAGAAGTCGAGCGTGACGCCGGCGAAAATGTACCGGCCCAAAGCGTCGTAGGTGCCCGGATAGGTGTTGCCGTTGCAGTAGACGGCCGCGCAGGCGTTGATGTCCGAGGTCGAGCCGTTCGAACCGATGATGGGCGGCGGCTTGTCGAAGATGTTGTTGATGCCCAGGCGGAATTGGTAGTGGTCGCCGATCTTCGCGGTGAGGGCGAGATCGAAATAGCTCTGCGCCGGGATCTTGGCGTTGAACACCGAGAAGGGACCGGTGAGGCCGGCCTGGGTGCTCGCGAGGTCGACCTTGACCTCGCTGAAGTAGCGCCACGCGATGGAAAGGCCGATGCCGTCCGGCGCATTCCAGGTGAGGCGCGCCTTGTGCCGCCATTTCGGGTTCGGCGCCGAGAGCGTGCCGCCGCCCGAGCAGACCAGGCCGTAATAGCCGGCGCAATTGTACGGCGTGGAGATGCCCGTATCGGTGACCAGCCGGTCGAGCCAGGTGCCGTTCATGTTGAAGCTGACGCCGCCCCAGCGCCCGATGTTCATCGCGTAGCTCGCGCCGATGTCGATGCCGCGGGTGGAGAAGCCGCCGATGTTGCGCGGATGGTCAAAGACGAAGCCCGCCGCCGACCGCCAGATCGACCCGGACGAGTCGCGATGGACGAGGTTGCAGAAGGTCGGATTGGCCGTCAGGACGCACTGCTTGAGGATGGTGTCGGCGCCGATCTGCTGGATCGCGTTCTTGATCTTGATGTTGAACCAGTCGATCGTGATCGCCAGCCGCGGAATGAAGCGCGGCTGGATGACGCCGCCGATCGTATAGGTGTCGGCGACTTCCGGCGTCAGCGTCAGTGAGCCGCCGACCTCGCCATTATACTGCCCGGCCGGGTTGCCCGGGACGAGCTGGCCGACCGTAAGCCCCTGCGCGAGACATCCCGCTTCACTGGCGGCGATCTTATGACCGCTGCACGGATCGGCGCTGCCGTCGAGCTGGACGTGGGTCGGCGCGAACAGCTCCTGGATGTTCGGAGCGCGGACCGCGCGATTGTAGCTGGCGCGGAAACGGAGATCCCGGATCGGGGCGAAGTCGCCGCCGATCTTGTAGGTATCGGTCGAGAAGCGGTCGTTCGTTCCTTTGACCTCATAGCTTGAATGGCGATAGCCGGCCTCAAGCGACAGGTTCTGGAAGAAGCTGTTCTCGACGATCGGGATGCGGACTTCGCCGAACACCTCGCGCACGTCGAACGCGCCGAAGGTCGACAAGGTTGGAGCGCCTTGGCCCGCGAGATCCGAGGACGGCAGCAGCGAGAAGGCCGCGTCGGTCCGGAAATCCAGAGATTCCTTGCGGTATTCGGCGCCGAGCGCGATGCCGACGCCATTCTCCGCCCAGGGGAACTGGACGCCATATTCGCCGAGCTTGCCGGTCAGCGAGCCGCTGATCACCGTCTCGCCGTTGACGCCGCGCTGGAAGCCCGGTGTCGAAAGATAGTTGACCGCCCCTTGGGTAATCGTGCCCGTACCCCACACATCGTAAGGAACGCAGGACGTGTCGGCGCCGTTCAGGACCGAACGGCAGACCGGCTGGCCGGTCGCCGGATTGGTGACGACATCGAGCGCGTTGCGCAGGCGCGTTACCGAGAAGTCGTTCGAATAGGTGTCGGAGAAGTTGGTCCGGCCGTACAGATAATAGGCATCGTAGGACCATGCCTTGCCGAGATCGCCGCGCATGCCGGCGACGACGCGGAACTCACTATGCTCGCGATCGTCGATACGCGGGCCGCCCTCGACGTTACGCCGCAGGATCTGCGCGAAGCCCTTGTTGTAGGGCTTGCCGGTGGTCGGATCGATGAAGGTGAATGGCGTCGTGCAGGCGACCGGGCCGCGGCCTTTCGGCGGCGGAAGGCAATCGGTGGGATCGGGCTTGGTCACCGTGCCGGGGAACACGCCCATGAGATCCGGCGTCGTCAGCAAATTCTCGTTGGCGCAGATGATCGACCTCTGCTGCGCGCTGAGCAAGGGATTGTCGCAGTTTACGGCGAAGGTGTTGCCGAAGTCGCCGGAGGGGGCGATCTGGGCGACCGTGCGGTCGTCCATGTACATGCCCTCGAGATAGGGCCGCAGGCTCTCGCTGATCTCGTAATTAGCGAAGAAGCCCATGCTGTAGCGCTCGTCCGGCCGCTGATAGTAATTGGTCGGCGCGAAGTTGAAGCGCTGCAGATTCTTGCCGAGGGTGCGGTTCGGGCCGACCTGGAACAGCGTCGACGTGCCGTTCTGGAAGGCGATGACCGTCGCCGCCGAGTTGGTCAGCGAGCCGCCGCAGATCGGAACCGGATTGGTGAGCGGCTTCGCCGCCTGCGCGACGCAGGCGCTGTAGTCGCGCTTGTCCTGGGTGACCGCCTCGAGCTTACGATAGGTGCCGTAGGCGACGACATGGCCGTGGCCGTCGTCGAACGAGGCGCCGATCTGGCCCGACACGTCGACCGTGCCGCCATCGGCCACCGGCCCATGGGGATAGCCGAAACCGCGGGCGGTGAGGCCGGGAACGAGCACGGTCTCGTTATTGTCGTGATTGTAGAAGCTGTACTGCCCGTCGAGGCGGATGCCCTCGAAGTTCGTGTTCATGATGAAGTTCACGACGCCGGCGACGGCGTCGGCGCCGTAGACCGACGAGGCGCCGCCGGTCAGCACGTCGACGCGCTCGATAAGCGTCGCGGGAATGGCGTTGATGTCGGCGGCCGCGGAGCTCGGGTCGCCCGGGACGAGACGCCGGCCATTGACCAGGACGAGGGTCCGGTTCGAGCCGAGGTTGCGCAGGTTGATCGTGGCGGTGCCGGTCGAGCCGTTCGAAACGTTGCCCGACTGCGCCGCGAAGGCCTGCGGCAGCGAATTGACGATGTCTTCCGCCCGGGTCGCGCCGGAGAGGCGGACTTCCTGGCTGTTGACGACGGTGACCGGGCTGACCGAGGTCAGATTGGGCTGCGGAATGCGCGACCCGGTGATGACGATCGCGCCCTGCTCGGCCGCCTGCGTGTCGCCATTGGCGCTCGCCGCATTGGCGGGGTTGGTGGCCTCGACCGGGCCGGATTGAGGTTGGGTGTCCTTCTTCTGATCCTGGGCATAAGCGGGTCCCGCAATGCCGAGCGCGCTGCAGAAGACAGTCGTCGCCAGCAAATTGGTGAGAATCCGGTTCTTGGTCATGTCCGTCCCCTTATTGCGGCTTTCGCCGCGGATTTTTTCGTCCCTGACGCCGGCACAAAGACCGGCGAGCCCTGCCTGTTTACGAGATGTGACGGAGCCGAAGCAATCTCGGCCCTTGGAAAAGAGGCCCAATTTCACGTGTCGTGATAAAATTGTCACAGAGCGGACACCGAGTGCCCAGCGCATCACGCGCCCCCGGGATCGTCGCGCGGGCTGGCTCCGCGCGGGCCGACTCAGACGTCGATCAGCAACGGGCTCGAGGCGATCAAGGGCCGGTCGAGGTGCTCCCGAAGGGCCCGACGCGCCTCAAGCGCCTCGACCCAGGCGCACGCCGACGCGATCTCGGGCTCGATTGCCCGAGCGATGCTTGCCTGCTGCGCCTGCCGTTCTTCATTGTCGAATTTCCGGCCCGGATCCTTGGAATAGGTGCTGAAAATCTCTCCGGCGGCAATGGATTCCGCTTCAGGTCCGGACAACCTCGTTCCCAGATGCGCCGCGGCCGCAATCAGCGCCGACCGGGGGTCTTCGAACAAATCTCCGGCGTGCAGGCTGCGCGCTTCGGGAAAGCGCGCGATCGCCTCGGCATAGAGAAGCATCTGCGCGAGCCACAACGCCGCCGCGCGGTGCGGCACCGAAAGCCCGTCGAGGGAACCGACCCTTTCGCGGAGACACGGCTCGAGCGCTGTCGTGACATTGACCACCCATTGCCGGTGTCCCGGACTGCGCAGCACAGCGAGGAGATAGGTGCGCAGCGGGAAGTAAAGAAAGATCGCGGGCGCCTCGGCGTCAAGCGCGAGTAGCTCGGACGCGATGAAATTGACCGGGACGTTCGCCTTGACGATCGCCGGCGCGTCCGGCCGGTAGCGACGTCCGGCGAGGATTGCCGCGAGCCGCAGCTTCGCGCGCCAAGCCTCGTTCGTCGCGGCCGCGTTCGCGCGCTCCACTCCGACCTGCCGCAGCGCGAGCGGCTCACGCAGGACGAGGTTTCGATCGGGCAGATCGAGCGCCCGTGCCAGCAGCGTCGAGCCGCAATGGGCGACGTGGAAGATCCACCCGCTGCGCGGCACCGGCGCCCGGTCGGCGAAGGACGTGAGCAAGGGAACCGGCAGGGCGAACGCATTCGGATTGGCGGTCTCGATCCGCCCATCGAGAAAGACGGAGCGGCGATAGGCATCCCGATCCATCGCTCGGAAAATCGCCCGTTCGTTCTCGAACGCGAAAAGATGGAAATCGGGCGACTGGAAAATGGCGTCGAGCGTCAGTTCCATGGAGGGGAGCCCCGCATTCGGGCGATATAGCGGGCCGGAGCCGGGGCCACTATAGGGTCACGACAGACGACACAGGCACGAAGACGACGGGACCGGGACTCCGAAATGGCCGACATAATAGAACCCGTCGCCGGGCGCCCTTATGTGACGGTTCTTGCCGAGCGGGAGACGGGGCCGCTCGACATCCCCGCGGACACGGTCGCCGGCCTGTACAGGCAGCATGGCGCCTTGCTGCTGAGGGGTTTCGAGCCCGATCTCGACGGCTTCCGCCTCTTCGCCGAACGGTTTTGCGTGGCCTCGGTGTTCAACGACAGCCGCGGCCGCGCGATGCTCGACGAAAAACACAACATCCAGTCGGTGAACCGCGGCGTTGCCCCTCTCCCGCTCCACCCGGAGCTGTCGCGCGAACCCTGGAAACCGGACGTATGCTTCTTCGGCTGCCTGAGCCCGCCCAGCCAGGATGGCGCAACAATCGTGTGCGACGGCGTCGAGATCGTCCGGCATTTGCCCGCCGAGGCGCGCCGGGCCTTCGAGGGGCGCCGCCTGCTTTACGCCCAGCCCGCCATTCCGGAGGAGCTGGAATATTGGCTGGGAACGGCGCACCCGAGCGATGCCCAGCTTGCGGCTCCGCCGGCGCACTGCCCCTATTTCTTCTGGCGCGCCCAGACCATGATCGTGCGCGCCTTCACGCGGCCCGCCCTCCACACGCCGATGTTCTGCGAGGCTCCCGCGTTCGGGAATTTCCTCCTCTACGCCCGCTATGTTTTCGGAACGAAGGATTACCCCCTCTTCGAGGACGGCTCGCCAATCCCCGATCCGCTGCTGGCGACGGTGAAATCCATCGCGGATCGGCTGACCGCGCCGATCGTCTGGGAAAAAGGCGATCTGCTGATGATCGACAATACGCGCTTCATGCACGGCCGCACCGCTGTCCGGCAGGTGGAGGAGCGGCTGATCGCCTCCTATTTCGGCTATCTCGATTTTGCCGTTCCGAACGAAGAGGAACCCGCCGATCCGCCGTGGCGCCGCGGCACGTTTCGTCCGCCGAGCCGCCTGACAGCCGCCGGGCAGGCCGCGTAGGCGCGACCATGGTTGCGCGCGACAAGTCGATGCCGCAATGATGATGAAAGCCTGAGGGAAGGGGATCGGCATGCGATATGGAGTGATCGTATTGGCCTTGATGGGCGTGGCCGCTGTTGCAATCGCGAGGCCGAGGACGCCCGAGGTCCCGGCCGGACATGCGCAGGCCTATGACGCCTTGGTCAAATGCCGCTCGATTGCCGACGACGCCGCGCGCCTGCGCTGCTTCGACCAGGCGTCGGCGGCGCTGCAGCAGGCGGCTGAGCATCGCGACATCGTCATCATCGACCGGGAGCAGGTCCAGCAGACGCGGCGTTCGCTGTTCGGGATCGAGGGTCTACGCGTGCCCTTCTTCGGCCATGGCGACGACAAGGGCGAGGAGGTGAGCCAGATCGATGGAATCATCGCCTCAGCCTCGCAGGTCGGCTACGGGCGCTGGATGGTGCGTCTCGAGGACGGCAGCATGTGGCTGCAGGTCGACGACAACGTCATCGCAGTGTGGCCGAAGGCGGGCCAGAAGGTCGTGGTCAAGCGCGCGGCGCTCGGCAGCTATATGATGCGCGTCAACGGCCAGCCGGGCGTGCGGGTGAAGCGACAGCTCTGACCTCGATGGCGTTCCTTTCTCTATGACCGCCGTGCAGCCGTCCGCGCCGGAGCGGACCGAGCGGGACCGGGAAAAGCTGCGCGCCGTTCATGCCGCGCTGACGAGCGGCGACGTCGCCCGCGCCGGCGTGCTGGCGGCCGAAGCGCTCGCCGCGGGAATCGAGCATCCGATGGTGCTGAGCCTCGCCGCCGGCCGCCTGGAGGAGGCGGGAAGGCGCGACGAGGCGCTGCCGCTGCTGCGCCGGGCCAAGGCGCTGGCGCCGCAGGCGCCGGGCATGTGGAATGCCATCGGCCTCTGCCTCAGCGGCAGCGGCCGCTACGCGGAGGCTGTCGAGGAGTTCGACGGCGCGATCGCGCTCGATCGCCGCTTCGCGCCGGCGCTCGCCAATCGCGGCAATGCGCTGATGGCTCTCGGGCGCCTCAATGAGGCCCGCCGCGATTTCGAGCAGGCGCTGGCGCTCGACCCGAACAATATGGTGACGCTGGATGGGCTCGCCGCTCTGTCGCTGCGTCGCGGCGACGCCTCTCAAGCCCGCGACCTGGCGGAGCGCGCGCTCGCCCGCGTCCCCGATTTCCCGAACGCGATCATCACCCTTGCCGGCGCCGAGCTGGCCCAAGGCGAGGCGAACGCGGCGGAGCAGCGCCTGCGCCGGCTGCTCGCCGACCCGCGGCCGCGGCCGCGGGAGCGGGCGCTCGCCGCCGGGCTGCTCGGCGACGCGCTCGACCGGCAGAAGAGATTCGCCGAGGCCTTCCAGGTCTACACGGACACCAACTACGCCTTCCAGGAGCTGCACCGACCCGAATTCGCCGACCAATTCTCCGCCGCGCAGCTGCTGCGGGATCTTACGCCGGCGCTCGAAGGGGAGCGCTTCCCAAATCCGCCGGAGCGCACGCGGCCGCAGCCGGCGCGAACCCATGTCTTCCTCGTCGGCTTCCCGCGGTCGGGCACCACCCTGCTCGAGCAGGTGCTAGAGCAGCATCCGGACGTCACCACGCTCGCCGAGAAGGATTGTTTCGACGACGTCGGCGCGCTGATGGGCGACCGGTCGCGGTTCGAGGCCTTCTGCCGGATGCCGGACGCAGCGCTCGATCCTTGTCGCGACGCCTATTGGAAGCGCGTCGCCGAGGCGGGTGTGAATGCGAACGGCCGCGTGCTCGTCGACAAGCATCCGTTCCATACGTTCAAGCTGCCGCTGATCGCGCGGCTGTTCCCGGATGCGCACATCCTCTTCGCCCGCCGCGACCCACGCGACACGATCCTCAGCTGCTTCCGCCACCGCTTCGCCATGTCGGCGCCGATGTATCAGCTGTTGACCCTCGACGGCGCGGCCGAGCTGTTCGACGCGGCGATGCACTTCGCCGAGGCGAGCATCGAAGCTTTCTCCCTCGCCCCCATCCCTTGCGCGCTCGAAGCGGTGGTCGCCGATTTCGACGGCGAGACGCGGCGGATCTGCGCCGCCCTCGGCATCGAATGGACCGCCGCGATGCGCGATTTCGCGGCGGAGATCGGCCGGCGCGATGTGCTGACGCCGAGCGGACCGCAGCTCGCCCGCGGCCTCAACGCGGAAGGGATCGGCCGCTGGCGCGATTATGCCGGGCAGCTCGCGCCGGTCATGCCAATGCTGATGCCGTGGGTCGAGCGCGCCGGCTACGCCAGCGCCGGGACCGTTTTCTAGCCGCTTACGGAGCCTGCGGCGGGACGAGCGTCGCCGGATCGATACGCGCATCCTGCCATTTGACCGCCCAGTGCAGATGCGGCCCGGTCGCCCGGCCGGTCATGCCGACCGTGCCGATCGTCTGGCCCTGCCGGATATGGTCGCCGACCTTCACCGCCTCGCTCGACAGATGGAGGAAGGCGCTGTTGAGGCCGTTGCCGTGGTCGACGATGACGAGATTGCCTTCGAGCGTGAAGGCCGGCGGACCCGCCAGCACCACCACGCCGTCCGCGGGCGCCACCACCGCCGCGCCCGCGCCGGGCGCGATATCGAGCCCGGCATGGAAGGAGCCCGGCTGGCCGCGATAGATGCGCTGGGAGCCGAAGACGCCGCTGATCCGCCCGTGCGCCGGCCAGATGAAATGCTGCCGCCAGCCGTCGCTGTCGGAGCGGACGGCGCGCGCGGCGACGATGCGGGCGAGCTCGTCCTTGCGGATGCGGAGAAATTCGGCGTCGGGCACGCCTTCCGGCCGCAGGGCGACATTCACTTCCTCGATCGCCCAGTGGCGCGGCGCGACCTCGAGGGTGCGCCGCACCGCGCGTCCGTCGGCAAGCCTGGCTTCGAGCAAAGCCGAGCCGGTGCGGTCGCGGTCGAAGCCGATGACGAAAGCGCCACCGGCCGAGAGCGGCACCGGCTTTCCGTCGAGGGTCAGAGTCTGGGTTCCGGCGGGTGCGGTGCCGAAGATGAGGCTCCCCTGGACCGGCTCGCCCCGCAGCGCGAAATCGGCCGGTGCGGGCTGCGCGGCCACGAGGGCGAAAGCGGCGGTGGCGAGACCGGCCGCCGCCAGTCTCATTCGCCTTTCTCCGCCGCGACGGCGGTGTCGGCGTCGGCATAAGCCTGCTGCTTGGCCACGCTCCAGTAGCGCAGCTCGTCGAGCGGGATGCGGCGGCCGGTGACGGCGCAGACGACATGATCGCCGGGGCTCAGCACCCGGAAGGTCCCCTGCATGTAATGGAGCCGCGCCTCGCGCCCGTTGTTCGACATCAGCATAGGGCTGGTCTCCTAAAGCAACTTGGGCTGCTCGCCCGTCCCGCCGAGATAGGCGCTGCGTCGCGGCCGCTCAACCGGGGGCGTGCCGGTCGTCGCCTCGACATCCCCGTCGCGGAAGATGAGGCGGAGCCGCCCGGCCGCCTTGGCTGCTCCGGCCGACATCAGCGTCTTGCCGGCCCGGTCCTCGACCCGCGCATAGCCGCGCTCGAGCGGCTTGTTGGGATGAGCGAGCTGGGCGACGCGCCAGAGCGCATCGAGCCGCGCGCGGGCGCGGCGCTGGGCGCCGACCAGCAGCCCCGGCCGCAATGCGCCCGCAGAACGGGACAATTCGGCGCGGGCGTGGCTGAGCTCGGTACGAAGCGCCCGCGGAAGGCGCTCGGCCATATCGTCGAGCCGCTGGCGCTGCGGCGCGAGCAGATTTTCCGGCGCCGGCCAGCGGCGCAGGCTGTTTTCCAGCTGCTCCGCCGCCCGCTCATGATGCCGCCGGGTGCAGCGTTCGATCCGGAAGCCGAGCTCGCGCAACTGGCCGAGCAAGTCGGCGCGGACCGGGACCGCGATCTCGGCCGCCGCGGTCGGCGTCGGCGCCCGCACGTCGGCGGCGAAGTCGCAGAGCGAGGTGTCGGTCTCGTGCCCGACGGCGGAGATGATCGGGATCGAGGCGGCGGCGACGGCGCGTACCACCTCTTCCTCGTTGAACGCCCAGAGGTCCTCGATCGAGCCGCCGCCGCGGGCGACGATCAAGAGATCCGGCCGCGGGATCGGCCCGTCCGCCGGCAAAGCGTCGAAGCCGCGCACCGCCGCCGCCACCTGCGCCGCCGCGCCCTCGCCCTGGACCTGCACCGGCCACACGACGACATGGCAGGGGCAGCGGTCGGCGAGACGGTGGAGGATGTCGCGGATCACCGCGCCGGTCGGCGAGGTGACGACGCCGATCACGCGCGGGTGGAAGGGCAGCTTCTTCTTACGCGCCTCGTCGAACAGGCCTTCGGCGGCAAGCGCCCGGCGGCGCTTGTCGAGCAGCGCCATGAGCGCACCCTGGCCCGCGAGCTCCAACCGCTCGATCACGATCTGGTAGCGCGAGCGGCCGGGATAGGTGGTGAGCTTGCCCGTCGCGACGACCTCGACGCCGTCCTCGGGCCGGAACGGCAAGGCGGCCGCATTCGCCTTCCAGAGGACGCCGTCGAGCACCGCCTTGTCGTCCTTGAGGCACAGATAGCAATGGCCGGAGGCGGCGCGCTTCCAGCCGGAAATCTCGCCACGCACGCGCACGAAACCGAACGCATCCTCGACCGTCCGCTTCAGCCGCATCGCGAGTTCGGAAACCGAGAAGGGTGCCGAATTGTCGCCGGGGCTTTCGGTTGCTACGAGCCCGCTCTCGCCTGGTGGCCCATATTCTGATGGAAAATCGTCCATGAATGTCCTGTTGATCGGCTCCGGCGGCCGCGAACATGCGCTCGCGTGGAAACTCGCGCAATCGCCGAAGCTCTCTAGATTGTTCGCCGCGCCCGGAAATCCAGGGATCGCCGAACATGCCGAGCTGGTCGCGCTCGACCCGGTCGACCATCGCGCGGTGCTCGGCTTTTGCACCCGCCATTCGATCGAGCTGGTGGTGATCGGCCCGGAGGCGCCGCTGGTCGACGGGCTTGCCGACAATTTGCGGACGATGGGCTTTTGCGTGTTCGGTCCGAACAAGATCCCGGCGCAGCTCGAAGGGTCCAAAGGCTTCACCAAGGAGCTGTGCGCCCGTCACGATATCCCCACCGCCCGCTTCGCCCGCGCCTCGGACCGGCTCGCGGCCGAAGCGGCGCTTGCCGATTTCGACCTGCCGGTGGTGATCAAGGCGGACGGGCTCGCCGCCGGCAAGGGCGTCATCATCGCGGCCACCCAGAAGGAAGCCGAGGCGGCGCTGGGGACGATGTTCGAAGGCGGCTTCGGCGCGGCGGGGGGATCGGTGGTGATCGAAGAGTTCCTGGAAGGCGAGGAAGCGAGCTTCTTCGCGATCACCGATGGCACCAGCATCGTCCCGTTCGGCACGGCGCAGGACCACAAGCGCGTCGGCGAAGGCGACACCGGGCCGAATACAGGGGGGATGGGCGCGTACAGTCCCGCGTCGATCGTCACCCCGGACGTCGAGCAGAGGGTGATGGAGGAGATCGTCGCCCCCACGATCACGGCCATGGCCATGCAGGGAACGCCTTATTCAGGCGTGCTCTACGCTGGCCTGATGCTGACCGCCGACGGGCCCAAGCTGATCGAATATAATGTCCGATTCGGCGATCCCGAATGCCAGGCGCTGATGATGCGCTTCGACGGCGACCTGCTCGAGCTGATGCACTGCACCGCCCGCGGTCGGCTCGCCCACGCCTTGCCGGTGAATTTTGCGGACGATGCAGCGCTCACCATAGTGATGGCCGCAAACGGCTATCCGGGCACGCCCGAAAAAGGCGGAACCATCGAGGGCATCGGCGAGGCCGAGGCGACTGGGGCGAAGGTGTTTCAGGCGGGCACCTCTCTCGAAGAGGGGCGGCTGGTGGCGAATGGCGGCCGCGTCCTCAACGTCACCGCCCGCGGCGCCACCGTCCGCGAGGCGCGGGACAAGGCCTATGAAGCGGTCGACCGTATCCGCTTCCCGACCGGCTTCTGCCGCCGCGACATCGGCTGGCGGGAGATCGCGCGCGAGGGTTGAGGCTGGACAGCGGAGCTTTCGCACGACACTTTTGTTACGCGCTCGTATGGAGATGACCCCATGAAATGGCCCGTCAAGCTGCTGATCGGCTTCGTCGCGGTGCTGGTCATGGGCTGGATCTGGCATGGCCCCGCCGGCCGCGGCGAGGTTTTCGCCGAGGCGCTGGAGACCCAAGCCCGCGCCGCCATCGCGCCCATCGAAATCCCGAACATCCAGGTCCACATCGCGCGCCATCCCCTCCGCCGCGTCGCCATCATGAGCGGCACGATGGACCCGATCCAGCGCGAGGGCATGGGCAGCGAGATGGGCCTCGCCGACTATGTCCGCGCCGTTCCGGGCATCTCCGGCGTCCACTGGACCGATGAGCGGGGCGGCCCCGGCGGCCTGCCGATGCTGGTCGACACCTGGATCCTCGTCGCCCTCGCTTACGCCGTCGGCCTCGGCCTCGGCGCCATTCTGTTCGGCCGCCGCAAGCGGCAATCGTTCCTCGACTAAGGATTTTTCATGACAGCACTCGCCCAATATGAGCTCCCAATCCTGATCGTCGCCTTGATCGTGGGCGTGATCGTCGCCTTCTGGGCCTTCCGGCGGCGCACGCCGGGATCGACGACGACGACCACGACCACGAGCACCGCGACCCCGCAGCCGCGGCCGGCGGCGCCGTCTCGCTCCGTACCCAAACCGGAAGGCGACGGGCTCGCCGACGAATATGCCGCCGCGACCGAGAATGTGGCCGGCGAGATGTTCGGCGTCGATGCCCATCCCTCGATCTCCAGCCCCTCCGGGCCGCCCGACAACCTCCAGCTTTTGAAGGGGGTCGGCCCGAAGCTCGCCGCGCAGCTCAACGCCAACGGCATCACCCGCTACGACCAGCTCGCCAGCCTCAGCGACCGCGAGGTCGAGCTGCTCGACGAACGGATGGGCGCCTTCCGCGGCCGCATCGCCCGCGACCGGTTGGTCGAGCAGGCCTGCTATCTGGAGCGCGATGACAAGGACGGCTTCGAGGCGAAATTCGGGAAATTGGGGGGGTAGAAGAGATCCTCCCCTGCCTTTGCAGGGGAGGGGGACCGCGCGAAGCGCGGTGGAGGGGCAATGGCACTGCGGCAAGCCCCTCCACCAGCCTTCGGCTGGTCCCCCTCCCCTCGAACTCGAGGGGAGGATTTTACCCGCCCCTTCTCCCCCTCTTCACCTCGCTGGCCAGCAATTTGTCGATCTTGAATCCGTCCATGTCGACGATCTCGAACTGCCAGCCGCCGAAGGCGAAGCGCTCGCCCACTTCGGGGATGCGTTTGAGCACCGACAGGGCGAAGCCGGCGGTGGTCGCATAATCGCGGTCCTCCGGCAGATCGAAGCAGAGCCGGTCGGCGAGGGCGTCGGCGGGGAGCGAGCCAGACACCCACCAGCTGCCGTCCTCTCGCTCGACCAGAGGCGGATCGGTCCCCGCCTCGAAATCCGAGGTGAAGGCGCCGGCCAGCGCCGAGAGCAGGTCGGCGGGCGTCACGATCCCCTCGAAATGCCCGTATTCGTCGTGGACGAAGACCATCGGCACCTCGGCGGCGCGCAACACGTTCAACGTGTCCATCGCGTCCATCTGATCCGGCACGATCGGGGCGTCCCGAATCAGCGCGCGCAGCGCCAGCGGCCGCCCCTCGATCGAGGCGATGACGATGTCGCGCGCCTGGACGACCCCCGCCAGCTTGTCGACCGAGCCCTCGGCCACCGGATAGCGGCTGTGCGGGCAGGCGGTCAGCGCCTCGCGGATCGTCTCCGCGTCGGCGTCGATATCGATCCAGTCGACGTCGGTGCGCGGCGTCATCACCTCGCGGGTCGGCCGGTCGGCAAGGCGCACGACCCCGGAGATGATCGCGCGCTCATATTCCTCGAGCACGCCGGCGCTGTGCGCCTCGGCGACGACCAGGTGCAGCTCCTCGGCGGTGACCTTGGAGGCGCTGTCGCGGTCGAGGCGGAGCAGGCGGAAGACGAGGCCGCTGGTGCGGTCGAGCAGCCAGACGAGCGGCGCCGCGCTCCGCGCGACCCACAGCATCGGCCGCGCCATGATCGCGGCGAGGGGTTCGGGTGAGCGCAGGGCGATCTGCTTCGGCACCAGTTCGCCGATGACGAGCGAGGCATAGGTCGTCAGCATGATGACGATGACGAAGCCGAGCGTCTCCGCCGTCTTCGGCGCGATGCCGAGGAGGGCGAGGCGCTGGCCGACCGGTCCGCCGAGGCTGGCACCCGAAAAGGCGCCGGCGAGGACGCCGATGCCGGTGATCCCCACCTGCACGGTCGAGAGGAAGCGGCCCGGATCGGCGGCGAGGTCGATCGCCGTCTGCGCCCCGCGCGACCCTTTCTTCGCCATCGCGCTGAGGCGGGGCTTGCGCGAGGAGACGATCGACAGCTCCGCCATCGCGAACAGCCCGTTGATGCCGACCAGCAGCAGCAGGATGACGACGTCGATCCAGGGGAAGGGCGTCAGGTGCGTTTCGTGCGGCATGGCGCGCAATAAGCTTTAGCGGCGAAGCGGGAGCGAGGACAAGTCAGCGCCGGGCGCGGAAGAAGGCGCGGAGCATCTCCCCCGCCTCCTTCTCGGCCAGGGGCCCGACGACTTCGGGGCGATGATGGCAGGTCGCCTGCTCATAAAGCCGCGGCCCGTGCAGCACGGCGCCCCCTTTCGGATCGGGCGCGCCGAAATGGAGGCGCCGAATCCGCGCCAGCCCGATCGCCGCCGTGCACATCGCGCAGGGCTCCAGCGTCACCCACATCTCGCAATCGTCGAGTCGCGACGTGCCGAGCGCCTCGCCCGCCATCCGCAGTGCGGCCATCTCGGCATGGGCGGTCGGGTCGCTGCCGCCGCGCATCCGGTTGCGGGCGCGGGCGACGATCTCGCCGCCGCGCGTGACGACCGCGCCGACCGGCACCTCCTCGGCCAGCGCCGCGGCCCGCGCTTCTTCCAGCGCGAGCCGCATCGGTTCGGGCACAGCATCGGTCATCGGCCGGAGTTAGCGCTCCGCCGGCCGATGGGATAGGGACCGCTTATTGCTGGTTGCCGGCCGGCTGGGCGTCGTTCCCGACCCGCACCACCGGCACCTCGACCTGCTTCTGCTTCATCTCGACGGCCGGCATCTGGACGTTGGTCGTCTTGGTGCCGACCTCGACCGGCTTGACGTTCATCTGGAATTTTGGCGCCTGCGCCTGCTGCGTCTGGGTGAGGGTGATCACGCCGGTATAGGTGAGAACGAGGAGCGCGATGAGGGCGATGGCGATCAATACGAGGAGGGCGCGGAGCATGTGGGTTCCTTCGGCCGGTCTAATCTCGATCAGATAACGACGGCCCGGCGAAACGGTTGCACCTCCGCAACGAAGCGGCGCCTGTTCGGATAGTGTCTCAGTTTCAAATCAGCCTCTGGCCCTGTCGCCTTCCGGCACCGCCTTCTATAGGTTTAGCGGAAAGTGGGGGGCGAGGACGATGAAGCGGCTATTGGCTCATTTCCAGATGCACGTGAGACAGGTTCGAAGCGTGCTCAAATGGCTCGCGCGTCGCCGACATGCCTAAAGGCGCCGGTGGAGAGAAACGGGCCTCCGAAGGTTGACGGGAGCGCCTCCAGAGGCTATTCGCTGGTCCGATTTGAGGGGCCTTTGCGTCCCTTTTTCATTCAGGATGAGAGATCATGTCGCGCATTTGCGAGCTGACCGGCAAGGGCCGGCAGGTGGGCCACAACGTTTCCCACGCCAACAACAAGACCAAGCGGGCCTTCCTCCCGAATCTCCAGAACGTCACGTTGATCAGCGACGCGCTGGGGCGGAGCGTGAAGCTGCGCGTGTCGATGAACGGCCTGCGTTCGGTCGAGCATGTCGGCGGCCTCGACAATTGGCTGCTGAAGACCGCCAGCGAGAAGCTCAGCCTCAAGGCCCGCCGCCTGAAGCGCGAGATCGCCAAGAAGCAGGCCGAAACCGCGCAGGCCTGAGGGCCGCCGTCCCGTTCGACTGAGTTCCGTCATTCCCGCGAAAGCGGGAATCCAGCTTCTGCATCTCCTCCCCGGCTGATTCCGCCGAGATCCCGCATTTGACGGGCCATCCGCGCGCGTGCGCCACACCTGAGCAGCCCCGCGGCAATTCTCCCCCTCCGCATGCGCGGAACCCTGTTTCCCATCTGTTCATCCAACCGTCGTTTTTCCTGAACGGCGGCTGACGGACACATTCAGGGAAGGCTCAAACGACTCGTGCAATAAGGCGATCATTCGAAGGCCGGCGAAGGTTTCGCCTGCCGCCGGTCAAAGGAGTTTCGACCATGTTCAAGAAGATCGCTCTCGCTTCGGCTGCAGCTGCCTCGCTGATCGCGGTTCCCAGCGCCGCCGAAGCTCGTCCGCATTATGCCTATGGCAACAGCTATTACAGCAACGGCTATAATGGCAACGGCTATTACGGCAACAGCTACTCGAACGGCTATTACGGCCGTGGCTACAGCAACGGCTATTATGGCCGCGGCTATAACAATTCCTATCGCGGCTATTACGGCCGTCGCTGCAGCGGCACGACCGGCACCATCGTCGGCGGAGTCGCCGGCGCCCTGCTCGGCGGCGCGATCGGCAGCAACGGTGGCTATTACCGCCACAATGACGGCACGACCGGCGCCATTCTCGGCGGTGCTCTCGGCGCCCTCGCCGGCAACGCGATCGGCCGGGATTCCTGCCGCCGCTGAACCAGCTTAGCGTACCCTCCTGTGGTGTAACGAGGGCGGGGCCGGCATCCCACGGGGTGCCGGCCCTTAGTTTGTCCGGCCTCCGCCGCGGTGCGAGCACGGAACGGCCCGCCGCGGCCGATGTTGAACCCCCATGACCCTGCTGACCGAAATCTTCGGCGACCATGGCAGCCTGACGATGGCGCAGGAATGCGCCCGGGCCGTGCTCATCTTCGCTTTCGGCCTGCTGCTCGTCCGGATCGCAGGCCGGCGGGTCTTCGGCAAATGGTCGGCGCTCGACATCATCGTCTCGATCATCATCGGCTCGAACCTCAGCCGCACCCTCACCGGCAATGCGCCGCTCTGGGGCACGCTCGTCGCGAGCACCCTGCTGATGGGGCTCCACTGGCTGCTTGCGCTGGCGGCCGCACGGTGGAGCGCCGTCTCGCATGTGCTCGAAGGCCGATCGATCGAGCTCGGCGCGGACGGGTCGGTCGCCGATGACGTACGGGTGCGGCACGCCGTCTCCGAGGCCGACCTCAACCAGGCGTTGCGCAGCAAGGGCCTGCGCACGCCGGAGGAGACGAAGCTGATCGTGCTCGAGCCGAGCGGTTCGATCAACGTGCTGAAATGATCAGGGCGTGTCGAACAGGCCCGCAAGCTGTTCGATCATCGTTCCGCCGAGCTGCTCCGCGTCCATGATGGTGACGGCGCGGCTGTAATAGCGGGTGACGTCGTGGCCGATGCCGATCGCCATCAACTCGACCGGCGAACGCGCCTCGATCCAGCCGATCATCTGCCGCAAATGTCGTTCCAGATAGGTGCCGCTGTTCACCGACAGGGTCGAATCGTCGACCGGCGCGCCGTCCGAGATCACCATCAGGATGCGGCGCTCCTCGGGTCGCGCGATCAGGCGGTTGTGCGCCCAGAGCAGGGCCTCGCCGTCGATATTCTCCTTGAGCAGCCCCTCGCGCATCATCAGGCCGAGATTCTTGCGCGCCCGCCGCCACGGCTCGTCGGCGGCTTTGTAGACGATGTGGCGCAGTTCGTTCAGCCGTCCCGGATTGGGCGGCCGCCCGTCCGCCAGCCATTTCTCGCGCGACTGCCCGCCCTTCCATGCGCGGGTGGTGAAGCCGAGGATCTCGACCTTGACGCCGCAGCGCTCGAGCGTGCGGGCGAGGATGTCGGCCGAGATGGCGGCGATCGAGATCGGCCGGCCCCGCATCGAGCCCGAATTGTCGATCAGCAGGGTGACGACGGTGTCGCGGAATTCCGTGTCGCGCTCGATCTTGTAGGACAGCGAATGGGCCGGGTTGACCACGACCCGGGCCAGCCGCGCCGAATCGAGCAGCCCTTCCTCCTGGTCGAAATCCCAGCTGCGCGACTGCTGCGCCATCAGCCGGCGCTGGAGCCGGTTGGCGAGCTTGGTGACAGCACCCTGGAGATGGACGAGCTGCTGGTCGAGATAGGCGCGCAGCCGCCCCAATTCCTCCTCGTCGCACAGCTCCGAAGCCTCGACCAATTCGTCATAGCGGGTCGTGTAGATGCGATAGTCGAATTGCGGCGGCAGGTCGGAGAGCGGCCGGTTCGGGCGAACGGGGAGGATGCCGTCCTCGCCCTCCTCGCCGAGGCCGTCCTCGCTTTCGCTCAGATCGTCGTCGTAGGAATCCTGATCCGTATCCTCCTGGTCCGATTCGCCCTGCTCGACGCGGATGTCCGCATCGCCTTCGGCGCGGCCGGGCTCCTCCTCGGTCTCGTCCTGGCCTTCGCCTTCTTTGTCATCCTCGTCGCCGTCGCCGGTGTCGGAGGCGTCCGGATCCTGATCCGGCTCAAGCTCGCCCTCGACCAGTTCCAGATCCCTGAGCAGCTTCGAGGCCAAAGCGGCGAACGCCGCCTGGTCGTCGATGGCAAGGCCGAGCGCGTCCAAATCGCCTCCCGCCTTCTTCTCGATCCAGTCGGAGACCATCTCCAGCCCGGCGCGAGCGCTTTCCGGCGGCGCCTCGCCGGTGAGCCGCTCGCGCACCATCAGCCCGACCGCCGTGTCGAGCGGCACCTCGGCCTTGGTCCGCGCACGGGTGATCGGATCGGTCCGCATCCGCATCTCGGTCGCGCGGGCGAGGTTGGCGCGCACCCCCTCCATCGCGCGGGCACCAAGCGCCTCGACCCGCGCCTGCTCGGCCGCGTCGAAGACCGCGCGGGCGATTTCGTCCGCGGGCAGGTGGCGATTGTGGAGGGCTTCATTGTGGTGGCGCAGCTTCAGCGCCGCGGCATCGGCGAAGCCCCGCGCCTCCGCGACCTCCCGCTCGGGCAGGGTTCGGCCCGGCATCGGCACCTTCACCGCCTTGCCCGAGGCGGACGGGCTCTCGGCGGTGAAGCCCAGCTCCATCTCGGGCTCCCGCGCGATCGCCCGCGCGGCACCCGTCAGCACCTGCCGAAACGCTTCGAGGGGGTTGTCTTCGTGGGCCACGATCTTAGTCAACAAGTCAATGGGAGATAGGTGTTCTTGCCGTTATAAATATAAACGAACATCTGGGCCGGCGCCTGCGATATCCCACCGGAAAACTGTTGCCGATCAGCATCGACAGAGCTGACCTTGATCACCGAATTTCCAAAGAAGGAAGCTTGGTAAGGAGCTTTGCCAACTTGGCGGGCGGGCACAAAGAATCCTCATGACGCTCAAACACATCCCGCTGTCCACCAATATCGCTACATAGGGCTTCGACTTGCCGCCAAGGATCCACTTGAAGCCTACCCTGATTGCATCGGCAGTTCCGGAGAATCCCTTGAAGACGAGATCCAGACGCTCATCGTCACGTGGCCTCGGCGTAGCGATTTTATAAGCGACCGGTTCAATCGAAATTAGAGCCGAATCTTCCTCCCTTTTTGTCCCGGAGAGGAAGAAATGATCGAAACGCTGGTCACGATCCTCATCTACCAGACAGGGTCGCGTTTCGGCGCCGAACTTGGAGGCAATTGGCGCCACCCATATCGCGGTGTTGTTCTGTTTCGCGTCACCGCAGAAAACGACAGAATCATGGGGCAAGCGTCCTGCCATTGGCGCGTCAGGCAACGAAACGACGAGGGCGTCGGCAGGCATCAAATTAAATGGCTTCCCGGCAGCCGTAACAGCCACGGCTGCCGAAAGCTCGGCCTGCGGCGGATGCTGAATGAGAAAAGCCATCAGCACGTCGCCCTCTTTGAACGTAGCTTCAGTGCCAAGCGGGTGCCTTACGGCGTCAAACACAAGACGATCGGGTACCGGCAGGGCGAGATTGCGCACCGATTTATCGTTCCAAGTCCTGACCTGCGCCGACGCGGGCCCGATGATGAAGGCGGCAATGACAACAAGGGAGGACAGACCAGCTCGAAGCAATCGACTTTTCTCCATGCGCGCCCCTTAGCTCTATGCCTTTCCGACGACGCTCTCCGGAAGGTCCTTACCGAAGACCCGCTGATAATATTCGGCGACCAGCGCCCGCTCCGCCTCGTCGCACTTGTTGAGGAAGGTCAGGCGAAAGGCGAAGCCGACGTCGCCGAAGATCAAGGCATTCTGCGCCCAGCTGATCACCGTGCGCGGGCTCATCACGGTCGAGATGTCGCCGTTGATGAAGCCCTGGCGGGTCAGGTCGGCGACCTTGATCATCCGGTCGACCTCCTGCCGCCCCCCTTCGTGGTCGTACTCGCCGGACTTGGCGAGGACGATCCGCGCCTCGGTCGCGGCGGGGAGGTAGTTCAGGGTCACGACGATGTTCCAGCGGTCCATCTGGCCCTGATTGATCTGCTGGGTGCCGTGATAGAGGCCGGTCGTATCGCCGAGGCCGACCGTGTTGGTGGTCGCGAACAGGCGGAAATAGGGGTGGGGGCGGATCACCCTGTTCTGGTCGAGCAGGGTGAGCTTGCCCTCCGTCTCGAGCACGCGCTGGATGACGAACATCACGTCCGGCCGGCCCGCATCATATTCGTCGAAGACGAGCGCCGTCGGCGTCTGCAGCGCCCAGGGCAGCAGCCCCTCGCGGAACTCGGTGACCTGCTGGCCGTCGCGCAGCACGATCGCATCGCGGCCGATCAGGTCGATACGGCTGATATGGGCGTCGAGGTTGATGCGGATCAGCGGCCAGTTCAATCGCGCCGCCACCTGCTCGACATGGGTCGACTTGCCGGTGCCGTGATAGCCCTGGATCATGACCCGGCGGTTGCGGCCAAAGCCGGCGCAGATGGCCAGAGTCGTGTCCGGATCGAACACATAGGCGGGGTCGAGATCCGGCACCCGCTCGTCCGCTTCGGAGAAAGCGGGAATCTCCATGTCGCTGTCGATCCCGAACAGGTCGCGCACTTTCACGACCTTGTCGGGCGCATCCATGACGACGGCGCCGCGGCTGGCGGGGTTGGCGTTTCGAAGATCGGTCATTTCGGAATTTGCCTGCTGGAAAGAAGGCTTCCCCCCATGCCGATTCGCGGCAGCGGGGTAAAGCTGGAATTGGAGAGGGTTCAGGCGAAGGCGGGCCGCGACTTGAGCTGGGTATAAGCCTCGATCACCGCCTGCAGCGCCTTTTCATGGCTGCGGTCGCCGCCATTGCGGTCCGGATGGTAGCGGCGGACGAGCTCGGCATAGCGCGTGCGCAGCGCCCGCCGGTCGGCGTCGACGCCGAGGCCGAGCACGCCGAGCGACTTGCGGTCCTCCCCGCTCAGCTCGCGCCCGTCCCTGCGTGGGGCCGCGTCCGTCCGACCGCGGCGGAAGCGGGCGCCGATCGCGTCGAGCGGGTCGGCGAAATCGGCCCAGCGCGGCGGCGCGTCCGCGCCGGCATGGGCGAAGGCGCGGGTTTCGCGGTCCCAGCCGCCATAGGGGTTCTGCGCTTCGCTGATCTCGTCCGAACTCATCCCGTTGAAATAATTGTAGCCCGAATTGAATTCGCGGACATGGTCGAGGCAGAGCCAGCGCCAGTCGCCCGGCCCATCGAAGCTTGGGCGGCGGCCGTCGGCAGGGGGCGCGCGGAACTCGCCCGGCTCGCTGCAGCCGGGATGCGAGCAGATCGCCTCGCCCCGCTCCACCCGGCCGTGAAACCGCGTCTGTCTGCCGCTCGAACTCGCCACGCTGCGTCCCTCTGCTGCCCTTCTGAACCAAAGCCTTTATATAGGGCCGATGACCGCCTCTTTCACCGGCCCCGTCGCCTCCGAAATCGCCAAACGTCTCGAAGAGGCGCTCGCTCCGACGCATCTCGAAGTGATCAACGACAGCGAGCGCCATCGCGGCCATGCCGGCCACGACGGCAGCGGCGAGAGCCACTTCACCGTCGAGATCGAGTCGCCGCTGTTCGCCGGCAAGAGCCGCCTCGAGCGCCAGCGCGCCGTCAACGCCGCGCTCGGCGATCTCCTCCGCGACCGCATCCACGCCCTCGCCATCCGCGCCCGCGCGCCGGAAGAATAGGAGCCCCATGACCTACGACCTCTGGTACTGGCCCGGCATCCCCGGCCGCGGCGAGTTCGTGCGGCTGGCGCTGGAGGCGGGCCGCATCCCCTATCGAGACCGCGCCCGCGAGGAGGGCGCCGAGGCGCTGATGGCGGACATGAAGGCGCGCGGGACCGTCTATGCCCCGCCCTATCTGGTCGCTGGTGACCTCTGCATCGCCCAGACCACGGCGATCCTGCTCTTCCTCGGCGAGCGGCACGGCCTCGCGCCCGAGGGCGAGAAGGACCGCCTGTTCGTCCACCAGGTCCAGCTCACCATCGCCGACGCGGTCGCCGAGGCGCACGACGTGCACCATCCGGTCGGCGTCGCCCTCTATTATGAGGATCAGAAACCGGAAGCGGTGCGCCGGGCGGAGGAATTCCGCGGGACGAGGATGCCGAAATACCTCTCCTATTTCGAACGCCTGCTCGCGGCGGGCGGCGGGGGCGTGCTCGGCGCCCGCTGGTCCTATGCCGACCTGTCGCTGTTCCAGCTGGTGGAGGGCCTGAGCTACGCCTTCCCGCGCCGTATGGCGACGCTGGCGAAGGACATCCCGCTCACCCTCGCGCTTCGCGATCGCGTGAAGACCCTGCCCGAGCTCGCCGACTATCTCGCCAGCGACCGTCGCCTGCCGTTCAACGAGCAAGGCATCTTCCGCCACTATCCGGAGCTGGACGGAGACTGAGCGGCGCTATGCCGTCTCCGCGGCACCGCCGGCTCGCAGCCGGGCGAGCGCCTCCGGGAAGCGGCGGGACAGAGGCACCACCGCACCACCGTCGAGATCGACCTGAAAATCGCCCGAGCCGGCCGGCCTGAGGCCTCGGACATGGCCGAGATTGACGGCCCAGGAACGGTGCGTGCGCACGAACAGGCCGACCCCGACCTTTTCGTGGATCTCGGCGAGCGAGCCACGCATCAACGGCCGCCGACCGTCGGTCAGCAGGAATTCTACATAATTGCCGGCCGCCTGCAGCGCGGCGATCTCCTCGACCGGCACCCGCAGGACGCGATTGCCCTCGACGATGTCGAACAACCGCCGAGGCGGCGGGGACGGGGCGGCCAAGGCGGTGCGCGCCGGCGCCGAGAACAGCCAGAAGATGCCGGCGATCACGACATAAGCGATCAGATCCTTGCGATATTCGTAGAGGAAGCCGCTCGCGCCGAACGGATAATGAAGCCCCCGCGTGGCGTAGATCGCCACCCGCATCAGGTTCATCAGCAAGACGTGTACCGCCGAGAAAGCGAAGCTGGCGACGAGATGGACGGCGACCAGCACCGGCCAGCGCGTCCGGCCCGGTGGCACCCGGGTGAGCGCCGCGTAGACGATGCCGCAGGCGAGCAGCGTCGAGACGCCGCTCGTCGCCTCCCAGCAGATCGGCTCCCAAGGCGCGAGCCGAAAGCCGCGCTGCACCGCGTCATTGAGCGCGGTGAAGACGTTGATCGTGTCGACCAGCGCAAGGAACAGGGCGATGACGAGGAAGGCGCGGACGGCGCCCCGTCGTGAAAATCCGCTCGCCCCGCGGACGAAGCCGGTCGCCCCGCGCCCCTGCCGCTGGTCCCCGCCGGCGTTCCGCTCGTCCCTTGCCGCTCCCGCGTCCATCCGTTCGTCGGCCATGTTGCTTGTGTTATTCACGAGGTATCGGTCATGGCCCGCTTCCACAATCGTCCCGCGTTCGCCGTTTCGCGCCGCGTTTTGCTCGGCGCCGCCGCTGCGCTGCCCACCGCCGCGTTCGCGGCCTCCGCTCCGGCGAAGATGCTCGCCCACGCCGCCTTCGAGCGCGTGCGGCCTGGCACGCCGGGCTGGCCGAGCCGGACACAATGGGATTCGCTCTCCCGCGCGGTCGGCGGACGGCTGATCTCCGGCGCGGCGCCGAAGCTCGACCCGGCGCAGGCGCCGGCTTTGCTCTCCAACCCCTTCTTCCTCGGCGACCAGCCCGGCCTCACCCAAAGCTCCGGCTGGCTCGACGCCTGGCGTGCGCAGCCGAGCGTCTGGGCCGTTCGCGCCGAGAGCGCCGCGGACGTAGCGGCGGCGGTGCGGTTCGCGGCGGCGCACCGGCTGCGGCTGGTCGTGAAGGGCGGCGGCCATTCCTATCTCGGCGGCTCCAACGCCCCCGATTCGCTGCTCGTCTGGACGCGCGGCATGGACCGGATCGACATCCACGACGCCTTCGTGCCGACCGGCAGCGATTCTAAGCCGGTCCCCGCCGTCTCGGTCGGCGCCGGCTGCCTCTGGCTCCACGTCTATCAGACGGTCTGCGTCGGCGCCGGCCGCTACGTCCAGGGCGGCGGCTGCACGACCGTTGGCGTCGCCGGGCTGGTCCAGGGCGGTGGCTTCGGCAATTTCTCGAAAGGCTTCGGCCTCGCCGCCGCCAGCCTGATCGAGGCGGAGATCGTCACCGCCGACGGCCGGGTGCGCGTCGTCAACGCCTGCCGCGAGCCTGAGCTGTTCTGGGCATTGAAAGGCGGCGGCGGCGGCACATTCGGCATCGTCACCCGCCTCACCCTGCGCACCCACGACCTCCCGGCCGCGGTCGGCGGCGTACGACTGACGCTGCAGGCCAAATCCGATGAGGCTTTCCGCCGCCTGCTCGCCGAATTCCTCGATTTCGCCCGCACGAGCCTCATCAATCCCCATTGGGGCGAGCAGGTGCGCGCCACGCACGACAACCGCCTGATCGTCGACATGGTCTTTCAAGGGCTGGAGCCCGGCGGCGCGCAACGAACCTGGCAGCCCTTTCTCGACCGCATCGCGGCGCGGCCGGACGACTGGACGATCGCCGAGCCATTCTTCGCCCTCGATGCCCCCGCCCGCCATTTCTGGGACACGGACTTCCTCGCCGCGCACCTGCCGCCGGCGATCCGCCGCGATCCGCGCCCGGGCGCGAAGCCGGGCGATTATTGGTGGACGGGAGACGGCGAGCAGGCGGGCACCTTCTGGAGCGCCTACACTTCGGCCTGGCTGCCGATGTCGCTGCTCTCAGGCGCAGGGCGCGACCGGCTGGTCGACGCCTGGTTCGATGCCTCCCGCCACTGGCAGGTGGCCTTCCATTTCAACAAGGGGCTGGCCGGCGCGACCCCGGAGGTGCTCGCCGCTTCTCGCGATACGGCGATGAACCCGCAGGTGCTCGACGCCTTCGCGCTCGCCATCATTGCCGGCGACGGCCCTTCCGCCTTTCCCGGCCTGTCCGGACCGGACCTGCCGGGCGCGCGCAAGGCCGCCGAGCATATCCGCGCCGCCGACCGCGCGCTGCGCGCCGCCGTGCCCGGCGCGGGCAGCTATATATCCGAATGCGACTATTTCCTCGCCGAATGGCAGCGGGCGAGCTGGGGCCCGCACTGGCCGCGCCTCGAGCGCATCAAGCGCCGCTACGATCCCGACGGCCTGTTCGTCGTCCATCACGGCGTCGGCAGCGAAGGCTGGAGCGCCGACGGATTCCGGCGGGCCTAGGCACGGCTGCAGCCACAAAAAAGGCGGCCCGCGGAGGAGCCGCCTTCCTGTTCAGAGGCTGTATCAGTGAGCCGATCGGCTTACTTCTCCAGCACCTTGTCCTTGTTGTAGATCGCCGCCGCCTTGTTGAGGATCTCGAGGATCTTCGTCAGCGCGGTCGGCTCGTCGACCTGCTCCATCGCGGCCAGCTCGCGGGCGAGGCGGCTCGACGCGGCTTCGAAAATCTGCCGCTCCGAATAGCTCTGCTCGGGCTGGTCGTCGGCGCGGAACAGGTCGCGGGTCACCTCGGCGATCGACACGAGGTCGCCCGAGTTGATCTTCGCCTCATATTCCTGGGCGCGGCGCGACCACATGGTGCGCTTCACCTTCGGCTTGCCCTTGAGGGTGGCGAGCGCCTCCTGCATCGTCTTGTCGGACGACAGCTTGCGCATGCCGACGCTCTCCGCCTTGTTGGTGGGGACGCGGAGAGTCATCTTCTCTTTTTCGAACCGGAGCACGTAGAGCTCGAGCTGCATGCCCGCGATGTCCGTGCTCTGCAGTTCGACCACCCGGCCAACGCCGTGCTTGGGGTATACTACGTAATCGCCAACGTCGAAGCTCAACGCTTTCGCTGCCATTTATTGGACCTTCCATGGAAACAGCCGCCTAAGCGCGCCAGACCGCGTCCACCCCACGCTTCCGAACGACGATGTGCGGCGATTCTCTCTAGACCACCTATGCGGTATGCGCTCCGCAACCGCTTCGATGGCGGCTATATAACGCAAAAGGTGCAGAAAAGCTACCCTTTCGGAACAATTTGCCCGTCGGGTTGCAGAATTGTGTCGATAGCATCCGGCAGCAGGTCCGGATAGTCCAGCGTGTAATGGAGGCCGCGGCTCTCCTTCCGGGCCAGCGCCGAGCGGACGATCAGCTCGGCGACGACCACCAGGTTGCGCAGCTCGACGAGGTCCGGCGTCACCCGGAAGTGGCCGTAATAATCCTCCGTCTCCTGCTTCAGCAGGTTGACCCGGTTGAGCGCGCGCTCGAGCCGCTTCGTGGTGCGGACGATGCCGACATAATCCCACAGGAACCGCCTGATCTCGCGCCAATTGTGGTGGACGACGACCTCCTCGTCCGAGTGGCGGACGCGGCTCTCGTCCCAGGGGCGGACCGGCGGCGGCTCCGGGAAATCCCGCCAGTCGCGGTTGATCGCCTCCGCCGCGGCGACTCCGAAGACGAGGCATTCGAGGACCGAGTTGGAGGCAAGGCGATTGGCGCCGTGGAGACCGGACTGGGTGACCTCGCCGGCGGCGTAGAGGCCGGGGAGGTCGGTCGCGCCCTCCAGGTCCACCAATACCCCGCCGCTGGTGTAGTGGGCGGCGGGGACGACCGGGATCGGCTCCCTGGTGATGTCGATGCCGATGTCCGGCGCGGCGAGCCGCGCGGCGATGGTCGGGAAATGGGCGCGGATGAAGTCCGGATCGCGATGGCTGATGTCCAGGTGGACATAATCGAGGCCGAGGCGCTTCAACTCATGATCGATCGCGCGGGCGACGATGTCGCGCGGCGCCAGCTCCTCGCGCGGATCGAAGCGCTGCATGAAGCGCCGGCCATTGATGGGGATTTTGAGCTTCCCGCCCTCGCCCCGCATCGCCTCGGTGATCAGGAAGTTCTTGACCTCGTGATTGTAGAGGCAGGTGGGGTGGAATTGCGCGAACTCCATGTTGGAGACGCGGCAGCCCGCCCGCCAGGCCATGGCGATGCCGTCGCCGGTCGAGCCGCGCGGATTGGTCGAATAGAGCCAGGCGCGGCTGGCGCCGCCGGTGGCGAGAATGGTGGCGCGGGCGGTGATCGTTTCGACGCGGCCGGTGGCGCGGTTGACCGCATAGGCGCCCCAGACGCGTTTATCGCCAGCGCCGGTCTCGACGTGCCGGTCGGTGACCAGGTCGATCGCGACCATGTCCGGGATGAGATGGACGTTCGGGTGGGACGCGGCGGCTGCCTCCAGCGCCTGCTGCACCGCCCAGCCGGTCGCGTCGGCGACATGGACGATGCGGCGGTGGCTGTGGCCGCCCTCGCGGGTGAGGTGCCAGCCCGCCTCCTCGCCCCGGTCGAACGGGACGCCCAGCGCCGCCAGCCGCTCGACCGCCGCGGGCGCGGCCCCGACGACGAACTCGACGGTCTCGCGCCGGTTGAGGCCGGCGCCGGCGACGATCGTGTCCTCGACATGGCTTTCGAACGTGTCGCCCGGCTCCAGCACCGCAGCGATGCCGCCCTGCGCAAGGGCGGTCGAGCCGGAGGAGAGGTCGCCCTTCGCCAGCACCGCGACCTTCAGCTCCGGCGCCAGCGTCAGCGCCGCGCTCAGCCCCGCCGCGCCCGAGCCGATCACGAGGACGTCGAAGGCATGCGGCTCCGTCACGCCACACCCTCACTCCGCCGCATTCGCCGCCCTTGTGAGGTTGAGGAACACATCCTCCAGGTCAGCCTCTCGGGTGGAGACGTCGACGATGCCGAGCCCTTCCCGCTGCAATGCGGCCAGCACCTCGCCGGCATTCACCTTGTCCTTGCGATAGGTGATCGCCAGTGTCCGCTCGCCCTTCAGCTCGATCTTCTCGAAGCAGGAGGCGTCGGGCGCGTGGGTGAGGTCGCGGTCCACCACCACCTCCACCGCTTTCTCCTGCGCCATGCCGACGAGGGTGCGGGTCGTGTCATTGGCGATCAAACGGCCGTGATTGATGATCGCGATCCGATCGCACAGCTGCTCGGCTTCTTCGAGATAATGGGTGGTGAGGACGATGGTGACGCCGCCTTGATTGAGCCACCGCACATAGTTCCAGAGCTGTTGGCGAAGCTCGATGTCGACGCCTGCGGTCGGCTCGTCGAGGACGAGGATGGGCGGCGAATGGACCATCGCCTTGGCGACGAGCAGCCGCCTCTTCATGCCGCCAGAGAGGGTGCGCGAATAAGCGTTTGCCTTGTCCTCCAGATGCATGGCGCGGAGCAATTCCGCTGTCTGCCGCCGCTCCTTCGGCACGCCGTAGAGGCCGGCCTGGATCTCCAGCGTCTCGGCCGGGGTGAAGAAGGGATCGAAGACGATCTCCTGCGGGACGATGCCGATCGAGGCTTTGGCGTTGCGCGGGTGCTGCTCGATGTCGAAGCCCCAGATGGTGGCGGTGCCGCCGCTCTTGTTCACCAGCCCGGCGAGAATGTTGATGAGGGTCGACTTGCCGGCGCCATTCGGGCCGAGCAGGCCGAAAATCTGCCCGCGCGGTACGTCGAGGCTGACGCCGTCGAGCGCCCTTTTGCCGCCCTGATAGGTTTTCTGGAGGTCGACGATCGAAATGGCGGCTTCGCTCATGCGAGCGCGTTTAACGGCTGAACCGCCCGTCGCATAGGAGCGGCTTCGCGCCGCCAGCGTTGTGCCGCCATGCCAAGCCTGCCCCGCGCCAGCCTCGCCGACACGCTCGCCATCCTGCTCATCACGGCGGGGCCGCTGGTGGCGAAGGGATTGATCGTCCGCAGGCCGAAGGTGGTCCGCCTCCTCGCGCTCGGCGGGGCGGAACGGCGCGGCGTCCGGCTGCTGGCGCGGATGCGCCGCAAATATGGCGATGGGCCGCTCCTGCTTCGACTCCCGTTCCGGGAGCAGGCGGTCGTCCTGTCGCCGAGGCATCTGCGCCGCGTCCTCGCGGAGACGCCCGAGCCCTTCGCCGCCGACAGCAGCGAGAAGGTGGCGTCGCTCGCCCATTTCCAGCCTGATGGCGTGCTGATCTCGCATGGCGCGGAGCGCGCGGAGCGGCGGCGCTTCAACGAGCAGGTGCTGGAGAGCGCCTGTCCGGTCCACAGCCTCGCGCGGTCGCTCACCGCCTTGGTCGAGGCCGGAACCGCGCCACTGCGCGAGAAAGGGTCCTTCTCCTGGCCCGAATTCAAGCGCGCCTGGTACCGGATGGTGCGCGCAGCGGTGTTCGGCGCCGCCGAGCGCGAAGACGAAGCGTTGACCGACACGCTGGAGCAGCTGCGCGCGAACGCGGATTGGGCGTTCATGAAGCCTCGGCAGCGCCGGCTCCGCGACTCCTTCCTTGCCGCGGTGCGGGAGCGGCTGGCGGAGGCCGAGCCCGGCAGCCTCGGCGCCCTCGCCCGTGCCTGCGAGACGCGCGGCAGCGCACCCGAGGACCAGGTCGCGCACTGGCTGTTCGCCTTCGACGCCGCCGGCATGGCCGCCTTCCGCACGCTGGCGATGCTGGCGCTCCATCCGGAAGCCGCAGCGCGGGCCCACCACGACGCCAACTTCCCCCGCGCCTGCATCCTAGAGACGCTGCGGCTCTGGCCCACCACCCCGGCGGTGCTCCGCCAGACGACGGCCGAAACAGCATGGGAGGGCGGCACGCTTCCGGCCGGCGCCGGCCTCCTCATCCACCTTCCTTATTTCCACCGCGATTCCAGCCGCATTCCCTATGCCGATCGGTTCGTGCCCGACATCTGGCTCGACGGACGCGCCGAAGCCTGGCCGTTCGTGCCGTTCAGCGCCGGCCCTGCTTCGTGCCCGGCGCGAAACCTGGTCCTGTTCCTCGCCTCCACATGGATCGCCGCGCTCATGCGCGATCGAGATGTCGCCCTGGCGGCGGGCACGAGCCTCGATCCGGCGAAGCTGCCCGCGACCTTCGATCATTTCCCGCTGCGGCTGAATTTTGCACCGTCCGGGACGAACCGAGACGAGACACAGGAACTGGCGTGGGAGCCCGAAGTTGACCGCCAAATTCCGAAGGAGATCTTCCATGGCTGACAAACTTGCGATCGTGACCGGGGCTTCGAGCGGCATCGGCCTCGAGCTGGCGAAGCTCGCCGCCCAGGACGGTTACGACCTCATCGTTGCGGCGGACACGCCGCTCGTCGACGCGTCGAGCCAGCTTCAGGGCCAAGGCGTCCAGGTGACCAATGTCGAGACCGACCTCTCCACCTTCGACGGCGTCGACCGCCTGCTCGACGCGGTCGGCGGCCGTCCGGTCGACGCTTTGTTCGCCAATGCCGGCCACGGCCTCGGCCACGCCTTCCTCGAACAGGACCCGGCCGAGTGGCGCCATGTCATCGACACCAACATCACCGGCACGATCTACCTCGTCCAGAAGGTGGCGCGGCGGATGGTCGCGCGGGGCCAGGGCCGGATCCTGTTCACCGGCTCGATCGCCGGCCACATCCCCGGCGCCTTCCAGGCCGTCTACAACGGCTCCAAGGCGTTCGTGGACAGCTTCTCCGACGCGCTGAACAACGAGCTGAAGGACACCGGCGTCACCGTCACCTGCCTCAAGCCGGGCGCCACCGACACCGAATTCTTCGAACGCGCCGACATGATGGACACCAAGGTCGGCACGATGAAGAAGGACGATCCGGCCGACGTCGCCAAGACCGGCTACGAGGCGATGAAGGCCGGCGAGCGCTCGGTCATCCACGGCATGATGAACAAGGCCCAAGTCGCGATGGCGACGGTGGCCGGCGGCGGCGTCGCGGCCGAGATGCATCGCAAGCAGGCTGAGCCGGGCACGGCCGAGACCGAGAAGAGTGAGAGCTAGAAAGGTTGTCGCGTGGAGGCGGCATTGCTAGACGCCGCCTCCATGCAGACCGACCGGTTCACGCCCGAAATCGCCTACACCGACAGCCCCCGCGTCGCCTGCGACGGCGCCAGCGAAACCTGGCCCGCGCTCGGCCATCCGCGCGTCTACCTGCAGATCGACGAGAAGGGCTATGTCGATTGCGGCTATTGCGACAAGCGCTTCGTCCTGAAGGGCGGCCCCGCCGACGAGACGGCGCGCGCCGCCTGAGGCCTACCAGCGGCCATCCGCCTGAGCGATCCCGCGATATTCGGCCAGGCGCCGAAGCGTCGCGGGAGACGCTAAAGGCGGCGGATCGTCGGGAGGAAAGAATCGCGCCTCCTCGATCTCCACGCCGTCCGGACGGAGACTTTGCGCCGTCACCGCCTCGTAGAGAAAGACGGTGTCCCTTTTTCCTTCGGACACGGAGAGGTGGGTGGAGCGCAGGGTGACCTCCTCGATGTCGATGCCGAGCTCTTCGCGAATCTCCCGTCGCGCCGCGGCCTCCGGCGTTTCGAAGGGACGCACGCCGCCTCCGGGCAACAGGAACAGATCGCTGCGGCCGTAGCTGTTGCGGATCAGCACCAGCTCGCCGCGCGCGTTGAACAGCATCACCTTGACGCCCCGCGTTCTCGGCCGAAGCCGCCGCCAGAGCGCGCGCTGGAGGGGGTAGAGACGTTTGAGCAGCCAGCGCATCCTGCCGGAGCATAGGCCGGCATGGGCCGAATGTCAGGCGACGCGCTCGGGCGCTGGCACTTGGCGGGCCACGCTCTATATCGGATCCATGAACCTTCCCGCCGATCCCCGCCGCTTCCTCTATCGCAGCGATGCGCTCCAGCCCGAGGCGGCGCTTCGCCTCACCGCCGACGCGCTGAAGAATTGCGACGATGGCGAGCTCTACCTCCAGTACACCGCCTCGGAGGCCTTCGGCTTCGACGACGGGCGGCTGAAGACGGCGGACTTCAACACCCAGGCGGGATTCGGCCTGCGCGGCGTCTCGGGCGAGACGACCGCCTTCGCCCATGCCAACGAGCTGAGCGAGGCCGCCATCCGCCGCGCCGCCGACACGATGAGCGTGCTCGATCCGGCGAAGGGCCCACGCCCCGCGCCGCCGCGCCGGACCAACGCGACGCTCTACACCGACGCCGACCCCTTGAGCCTCATTCCCTTCGCGCGGAAAGTGGCGCTCTGCCAGCAGGTCGACGCCGCCGCCCGCGCCCGCGATCCGCGCGTCGCGCAGGTCTCCGTCTCCCTCGCCGGCAGTTGGTCCGTGATCGAGATCGTGCGGCCGGACGGTTTCGTCGCCCATGACGTGCGGCCGCTCGTCCGCCTCAACGTCCAGATCGTCGTCGAGCAGAACGGGCGGCGCGAGACCGGCTATCACGGCCTCGGCGGCCGCTATCTCTACGATCATCTGTTCGAGGAGCCGGTCTGGAACCGCGCCATCGACATGGCGCTGGCGCAGGCGCTGGTGAACCTCGAATCGGTCGCGGCGCCCGCCGGCGAGATGACGGTGGTGCTCGGCCCCGGCTGGCCGGGCGTGCTGCTGCACGAGGCGATCGGCCACGGCCTTGAAGGCGATTTCAACCGCAAGGGCACCTCGGCTTTCTCCGGCAGGATCGGCGAGCGGGTCGCGGCGCCGGGCGTGACGGTGGTCGACGACGGCTCGATCGGCGAGCGGCGCGGCTCGCTCTCGATCGACGACGAAGGCACGCCGACCCGCTGCACCACCCTGATCGAGGACGGCATCCTCAAGGGCTATCTGCAGGACCGGCTCAACGCCCGTTTGATGGGCGTCGAGGCGACCGGCAACGGCCGCCGCGAAAGCTTCGCCCACGCGCCGATGCCGCGCATGACCAACACCTTCATGCGCGCCGGCCAGGACGATCCCGGCGAAATCCTCGCCCGCGCCGGGAGCGGCATCTACGCGAAGAGCTTCGGCGGCGGGCAGGTCGACATCACGTCCGGCAAGTTCGTCTTCTCCTGCACCGAGGCCTATAAGATCGAGAACGGCAGGCTGGGCGCACCGATCAAGGGGGCGACGCTGATCGGCGACGGGCCGACCGTGCTCACCAAAGTGGCCGCGATCGGCAACGACCTCGCGCTCGACGAGGGCATCGGCATTTGCGGCAAGGGCGGCCAGTCGATCCCGGCCGGCGTCGGCCAGCCGACCCTGCTGATCGAGGGGCTCACCGTCGGGGGCACCGCCGCCTGATGGCGTGGCAGGACGAGGTCCTCACCTTCTGGTTCGGCCTCGATCCGGAGCAATGGTGGAGCACGGACCCCGCGCTCGACGAGACGATCCGCGAGCGGTTTCAGGAATTGTGGGAGAAGCAGCGGGAAAATGTGCCCGAGGCTTTCCTCGGCAGCGCCCGCGACGCACTCGCCGCCATCATCCTGTTCGACCAGTTCCCCCGCAACATGTTCCGCGGCCATGCCGATCAATATTCGACCGACCCGCTGGCGCTCGCCGTGGCGAAGGGGACCGTGGAACGCGGCTATGACCAGGAGGTGCCGCCCGACCGCAGGATCTTCGTCCACATGCCCTTCGAGCATAGCGAGGATCTGGGGGACCAGAAGCAGTCGCTCCTCCTCGTCACCGCCTTGGGCGACGAAAACTTCATTGGGTACGCCAAGAAGCACCACGACATCATCGCCCGCTTCGGCCGTTTCCCGCACCGCAACGCGATCCTCGGCCGCGCGCCCCGAGGGGAGGAAGTCGCAGCGGGCAAGGTGGTGCCCTGGTAATGGCGCTGGTCGAGCTCGCGAAATTCTATGACAGCCTCTCCGCCGGCGTGGCCCAGTCGCGCTTGGAAGCAGATGGAATCGAGAGCTTCCTGTTCGACATGGGTATGACGCTGCAGGCCGTCGGCTTCGCCATTCCGGTCCGGCTGATGGTGGACGAGGACGACCTGAACCGCGCCCGCCGAATCCTTAGCGAGACGTCAGATACGGGAGGATCGGCCTGAGGTCGTAGCCGGCCTCGGCGGCGGCGCGGACGATGGTCTGCGCCTCCTCGCCCTGCCGTGCCCGTGCGAGAGCCCAGAGATAGGTGGACCGGGTGCCGGAGCGGCAGAAGGCGAGAGCGGGGCCGTGCTCCAGCGCCTCCGCCATCGCCTCCACCTGGGCTTGCGAGAAGCCGCCAGCCACCGGGATGTGGCGGTAGGCGAGACCGGCCGCTTCGGCTGCGGCTTCGATCTCGGCGGAGGTGGGCTGGCCCGGCTCCTCGCCGTCCGGGCGGTTATTGATGATTGTCTTCACCCCGGAAGCGGCGGCTTCGGCCACATCGGCGGCGGTGATCTGGGGCGATACAAAGGTGGTGGAGTCCAAACGGATCATGGGCACGGCCTAACAGCTCCTCCCCGGAACGGGGAGGGGAACCGCACGAAGTGCGGTGGAGGGGCCGATTGCGCCTCCGACCCCTCCACCATGCTTTGCATGGTCCCCCTCCCCGTTCCGGGGAGGAGCTAGGCCGCGCCAGCGAACGCGCGGATCACTTCGACGAAGGCGGGGCCGTAGCGCTCCAGCTTCGCCGTGCCGACGCCGGAGAGGCGGCCCAGCGCCGGCAGGCTTTCGGGCTTCACCGCCGCCATTTCGCGCAGGGTGCTGTCGTGGAAGATCACGTAAGGCGGTACGCCCGCTTCCTTGGCCAGATCCGTGCGGCAAGCGCGCAGGGCTTCGAACAGCGGATCGCCGACCGGATTGGCCTCGGCGCCCTTGCGCGCGCGGCGCTGGCGCTTGGCCGGGATGACCAGCTCCACCCGTTCCTCGCCCTTCAGGATCGGCTTGGCGCCGGGACCGAAGGAGAGGCCGCCATATTCGTCCGTCCGCAGCGCATCGCGCGCGATCAGCGCCCGCGCCACCGGCTTGACCAGCGCCATTTCCTCCTCGCTGGCGATTCCGAAGACGGACAGGCGATGGTGGCCGAAGCCGAGCACCTTCTCGGTGTCGCGCCCTGCCAAAACATCCGAAAGATGCTGGATGCCGAAGCGCATCTCCGTGCGGAAGGCGGCGGAGAGCAGCTTGCGGGCCGTCTCGGTCGCATCGACCGTCGCCGGCGGCGCGAGGCAATTGTCGCAATTGCCGCAGCGCTCCGGCGGCGTCTCGCCGAAATGGCGGAGCAGGATGGCGCGGCGGCAGGCGCCGGTCTCGACCACGGAGGCGAGGGCATTGAGCCGCTGGCGCTCGCCCCCCCGCCGGTCTTCCGGCACTTCCAGCTCGATCCGCCGCCGGGCGCGAGCGAAATCGTCGGCGCCCCAGAACAGCCAGGCTTCGGCCGGATCGCCGTCGCGACCGGCGCGGCCGGTCTCCTGGTAATAGGCTTCGATCGACTTGGGGATGCCGGCATGGGCGACGAAGCGCACGTCCGGCTTGTCGATGCCCATGCCGAAGGCGACCGTCGCGACCATCACCACGCCCTCGCCGCCGTCGCTGGAGACGAACGCCTTCTGGTTCGCGGCCCGGACGCGCGGGTCGAGCCCGGCATGATAAGGCAGGACGCGCCGCCCGTTGCCGCCGAGCTGCTCGGCCAAAGTCTCGGCCTTGTCCCGGCTCTGGACGTAGACGATGCCGGGTCCGGATTGCTCGGCGAGAAGCGCCTTCACCTGCTGCGTCACGCCGTCGCGCGGGCGGACATGATAGCGGATGTTCGGCCGGTCGAAGCCGGCGAGGATCAGCCCGTCCTCGGGAATGCCGAGCTGGACGAGGATGTCGGCGCGCGTCTGGCGGTCGGCGGTGGCGGTGAGGGCGAGGCGCGGGATGTCCGGAAAGGCGTCGAGCAACGGCTTCAGCATCCGGTAATCGGGCCGGAAATCGTGCCCCCATTCGGAGACGCAATGCGCCTCGTCGATCGCCATCAGCGAGAGTGGGACGGTTTCGATGAGGCTGCGGAAGCCCCCAGTGCTCGCCCGCTCCGGCGCGACGTAAAGCAAATCGAGCTCACCGTTTTTCAGCCGCGCCATCGTCTCGCGCCGATCCGCCTCGTCGTCGGCCGAGGTCAGCGAGGCGGCGCGGATGCCGAAGCCGGCGGCCGAGCGAATCTGGTCGTGCATCAACGCGATCAGCGGCGAGACGACGAGCGCCGTACCCGGCCGCGCGATCGCCGGCACCTGATAGCAAAGCGACTTGCCCGCGCCCGTCGGCATGACGGCGAGCGTGTGCTGGGCCGCCATCACGCGCCCGATCACCGCCTCCTGCACGCCGCGAAAGGATGCGAAGCCGAACGTCTCGCGCAGAATCGTCAGCGGGTCAGCCACGGAAATCCATTTAGGCCAGGTTCAATTCGTCCAGACGTGCACCCGCTGGTCCGGCGGCAAATAGAGCTTGTCGCCGGGCTTCACGTCGAATGCCTTGTACCAGGCGTCGACGTTCCGCACGATGCCGTTCACCCGATATTCCTCCGGGCTGTGCGGGTTGGAGAGGAGCTGCGACCGCAGCGCCCCTTCGCGCGCCTTGCCCTGCCAGCTCTGCGCATAAGCGATGAAGAAGCGCTGGTCGCCGGTATAGCCGCCGATCACCGGCGGCTCGCCGTGCCTGGCGACGTAGCGGCGATAGGCTGCATAGGCCGCCTCCAGGCCGCCCAAATCGCCCAGATTCTCGCCGAGCGTGAGCTGGCCCTTGATGTGGACGCCGGGGATCGGCTCGTAGGCGTCGAACTGCTTCACCAAAGCCTGGGCATGGGTCGTGTAGCGGTCGGCGGATTGCTTGGTCCACCAGTCGCGCAGCCGGCCCTGGGCGTCGAACTGGCGGCCCTCGTCGTCGAAGCCGTGGCCCATTTCGTGGCCGATGGTCGCGCCGGTCTCGCCGTAATTGACCGCGGGGTCGGCCGCCGGATCGAAGAAGGGCGGCTGGAGGATGGCGGCCGGGAAGGTCACCTGGTTCATCAGAGGATCGTAATAAGCGTTCACCTCCTGGACGTTCATGTCCCAGAGGGTGCGGTCGACCGGCTTGGGCAGGCGCGAGAGCTGCAGCTTCCACTCGAAAGCGTTCGACGCCATCGCATTGGCGAGCGGATCTGCGCGGCTCACCTTCATGCTCGAATAGTCGATATATTTGACCGGGTGGCCGATGCGCGGATCGAAAGCCGCGAGCTTGGCCAGAGCCTCCTTACGGGTGGCGTCGTCCATCCACGAGGCGTGGGCGATGAGGTCGCCGTAGGAGGCGCGCAGGTCGCCGATCAGCTCGTTCATCTGCCGCTCGGTCTCGGGCGTCCAGTGGCGGCGGGCGTAGAGCTGGCCGACCGCCTCGCCGAGATCGGCGTTGAGCAGGCGAACGCCGCGCTTCCAGCGCTCGGCCTGGCTCGGCACGTCCTGCAGCGTGTGGCTGTAGAAATCGAAGCGGGCCTGATCGAACGCTTTGGGCAGATATTGGGCATGGTCGCTGAGGAAGCGAAAGGTGAGATAATCCTTCCAGGTCGAGAGCGGCACGTCGTCGAGCCTCTTGCCGGCCGCGGCGACGGCACTCGGCTCACGGACGTTGACCGTCGGCATGGTGCCGAGGCCGATATGGGCGAGCGTCGCGTTCCATTCGAATTGGGGAGCCAGCGCGGCGAGTTGGGCGCGGGTCATCGGATTGTAGGTCGCCTGCGGATCGCGGCGCTTCTCGGGCGTCCACTGATCCTGCGACAGCTGGGTCTCGAGCGCGATGATCCGGTCCGCTTTCGCCTCCGGATCGGCAATGCCGGCGAGCTGCTGGATGCGGATGATGTAGTCGCGATAGGCCTTGCGGATCGCCTCATATTTAGCGCCGGGCAGCAGATAATAATCGCGCGTCGGCAGGCCGAGCCGGTCCTGACCGGCCTCGACCGTATAATGGGTCGGGTCCTTCTCGTCCGGGCTGATGCCGATGCCCACCGGCGAGGCGAAGCCGGGCTCAGCCATCAGCTGGACGAGCTGGGTTCGGTTCTGGATCGCGGCGATCCGCTGCAGAGTGGGCCGCGCCGGGGCGAGCCCGCGCTGCTCGATCCCCGCCTCGTCCATCCAGGCGGCGTAGAAATCGGAAATCTGCCGGATCAACGGATCGGTCGGGTTCGGACCGGCATCCTCGATCAGCTTGCGGACCTCGATCTCAGTCTCATCCGGCAGCTCGTAATTGTAGCCGGCGCGCGATTTGTCGGGGGCAATCTGTGCGGTGCGCAGCCAGGTCCCCTCGGCATAGGCGAAGAAGTCGTCGCCCGGCTTGACGCTCTTGTCCATGTCCGCCGTGGCGACGCCCCACGTGCCGTATTTGGCGTGGCCGGTCTGTGCCGCGACCGGCGCGGCAGCGGTGATGAGCAGGGCGGCAAGGAAAGCGGCCGAACGGCGGGTCATGCGAGTCTCCGGGGATTTTCAGGATGATGCGACGCTAGCAGCGCCGACGGGAAGCGGCAACGATGCGCCTCATTCGCAGCTGATGTTGTCGCCCGCATGCCAGGGAACGAGGCTGAAATTCGAAAGCTCGATCCGATCGAACGGATAGGGCCAATGTTCGTAGCCGCGCTTCAGCGGGATCACGATGCAGACGTCGGTGGGCGCGGCGCGGTCGCCCCGGTGCATGACCGCCTTGTAGCGAAGCGCGCCGTCATAACCATTCTCGATGGTCAGCAGCATGTCTCCGGTCGGGCTCTTCGAAATCGGCGGCTGCACGAGCCGCAGGCTGATCCGCACCGCGCCCGGCGCGACCGGTGGCGGGGCTTTCGAGCTGTTGGCGGCAATGGCAGGCTGGCTCTTGACGCCCGGGACGATCGCGGCCGTCTTTGCTTGGCCCATGAAGGCCGCGTCCATCTCAGGCAGCGGTCCGGCCGGTTTGCGGCTGTCGATGGTCGCGGCGCCGTCGCCGGCGATCCTGAGCGTCACCGTTTCGCCGGCGGCGATGTCGACCTTCGCCGGCGGCTGCGCGAACGCGATGGCGGGAAACAGCAAGGCGGCGAAAAAGGCGGGGACTCGCATCACTTCATCCTCCTCCGCCGGCGAGGAGACATCATTCCGGCGCGCTGATCAACCGCGGGCGCTCATTCCGCGGCCTCCGCCTGGGCTTCGGCCTCTTCGGCCTCGGCCTGCTGGCGCTCCCACATCTCGGCGTAGAGGCCGTTTTTGCGCAGGAGCTGCGCGTGGGTTCCGCGCTCGGCGATGCGGCCTTGGTCGAGGACGACGATCTGGTCGGAGTCGACCACTGTCGAGAGGCGGTGAGCGATGACCATCGCGGTGCGGCGGGCGGCGACGCCGTTCAACGTCTCCTGGATCGCCGCCTCGGTGCGGCTGTCGAGGGCGCTGGTGGCCTCGTCGAGGACCAGGACCGGCGGGTCCTTGAGCAAGGTGCGGGCGATGGCGACGCGCTGCTTCTCGCCGCCGGAGAGCTTGAGGCCGCGCTCGCCGACCTTGGCCTCATAGCCTTCAGGCAGGCTGGCGATGAAATCGTGGATGGCCGCGCCGCGCGCCGCCTCCTCGATCTCCGCCTGCGAGGCGCCGTTTTTGCCGTAGCCGATATTGTAGCCGATCGTGTCGTTGAACAGCACCGTGTCCTGCGGGACGATGCCGATGGCGCGGCGCAGGCTCGCCTGGGTCACGAGCGCAATGTCCTGCCCGTCGATCGTGATTCGCCCGCCCGTCGGATCGTAGAAGCGGAAGAGCAGGCGCGAGAGGGTGGATTTGCCAGCGCCGGACGGGCCGACCACGGCGATTGTGGCGCCGGACGGCACGTCGAGATCGATGCCCCTCAGTATTTCGCGGTCCGGATCATAGCCGAAGCGGACATTCTCGAACCGAATCCGGCCCTGCGTCACGACCAGATCCGGCGCGCCGGGGCGGTCGTTCACCTCGGTCGGCGTGTCGATCAGCGCGAACATCGCGTCCATGTCGATCAGGCCTTGGCGGATCGTGCGGTAGACCATGCCGAGCATGTCGAGCGGCCGAAAGAGCTGGGCGAGCAGGGTGTTGACGACCACGACGTCGCCGGGCCGGAACCAGCCCTTGCTCCAGCCCCAGATGGTGTAGGCCATCGCGCCCGCCATCATCAGATTGGTGATCAGCGACTGGCCGATGTTGAGCCAGGCGAGCGAGGTCTCGTTCTTGACCGCGGCGTCGGCATAGCGGCGGACGGCGTGGCCGTAGCGCCCCGCCTCGCGGTCCTCGGCGTTGAAATATTTGACCGTCTCGTAATTGAGCAGGCTGTCGACCGCGCGGGCGACGGCGCCTGTGTCGAGATCGTTCATCTCGACCCGGAGGCGGGTCCGCCAGTCGGTGACGAGGCGGGTGAAGCGGATGTAAGCGGCGACCATGAACAAAGTGGCGATGACCAGCCCAAGCCCGAACTTCACCCAGAACATCGCCATGACGATGACGAGTTGGAGGACCGTCGGCGCGATGTTGAAGAGGAGGAAATAGAGCATCATGTCGATGCTCTTGGTCCCGCGCTCGACGATCTTGGTGACGGCGCCGGTCCGCCGCTCGAGGTGGAAGCGCAAAGACAGTGCGTGGAGGTGGCGGAAGGTCGTCTCGGCAAGCCTGCGCTCGGCATCCTGGCCGACCCGCTCGAAGATGGCGTTGCGCAAATTGTCGAACAGCACGCCGGCGAAGCGCGCGCCGGCATAAGCGGCCACCAGAGCCATGGCGATCGTCACGTCGCCGCGCACGCCCGCCGCCATCCGGTTGACCGCCGCGCCGTAGGCGATCGGCATGATCAGGGTCGTGATCAGGATCGAGATCAGGACCAAAGCGAGCGAGAGGACGACGCGCGCCTTCAGCGCCGCCTCGCCGGCCGGCCACAGATAGGGAAGGAAGCGGCGCAGCGATCGCCAGCCCGGCTGCTTCTCCCCCGCCTCGGTTTCGGTGAACCACATGTCCCCTAGGTAAGCTCCCCGATGGCGCACTCCAAGCACGCAGGCGTAATGATTGGAACGTGCGACGAATCGAGGGGTTTTAGCGACATGGGACCGGGCATCTTCCTCATCGCGATTTTCGGCTGCGGCGAAGGCCATGCAACCTGCCAGCCGGTGCGCACCCTCGAAACCCGCTATGAAAGCCGCGCCGCCTGCATGGCCGCGACCGAGGACGCGCTGATGCGCAACAGCGACGTGGATTATCCCTCGGTCGTCGCCCAATGCGTGGCGCCGCAGCAGGCGGCGGCGTTCCGGCTGAGCGCGGACGAGGTGGTGCGGCCCGGTCCGCCGCCCAAGGCGCTGCCGGCGGAGCGGGTTGCCGAGCGCAACTGACGCGGCGGACGGCTAAGCCGTCTCGCCGATGAACTCCCGGATCGCGGCGGTGACCGTGTCCGGCTCTTCCCAAGTGATGAAGTGGCTTGCTGTCGCGGAGGTGAGGATGCGGAGATCGTCCACCAGCCCGTGCAAGCCTTCGAGCTGGACCGGGAGGAGGGCCGTGTCCTTGAGACCCCAGATCACGAGCGTCGGCATCTTGAGATCCGGAAAGGGCGCGTGGGTCCAGAGCGGCGCCTTCGCCTCCTCGCCCACCGCCGGTACCTCGATCTTCGAGGCGCGATACCAGTTGAGCATCGCCGTCAGCGCGCCCCCCTGCGACCAGTCGTCGAGATAGGCCTGCCTCTCCTCCGGCTCGAGCCTTGAGGCGTCGGCATGGGAGAGCAGCCCCTTCTCGAGGAAGGTCTCCAGCCCCATCGCCTTGATCCCCGCCTCCATTGCCGGGCTGCGGAAGGCGCGGATGTATTGGGAGGCGGCCCGCTGCGCCTCGTCCTCGATCAGGCTCTTCTGGAAGATGAGGGGATGCGGCGCGTTGACGATGACGAGCCGCTTCACCCGATAGGGATGGGTGAGCGCCGCCAGCCACGCCGCCGCCCCGCCCCAGTCATGGCCGACGAGGGTGAAGCTCTTGAGGCCGAGTGCGTCGGCCAGCGCGATGACGTCCTCGACGATCCTGTCGGTCGCGTAATTCTCCACGCCTTCGGGTTTGTCCGAGCCGGCGAAGCCTCGCTGGTCGGGTGCAACGACGAAATAGTCCCGCGAAAGCTCGCGAAGCTGGTGCCGCCAGGTGCGGTGCGATTCCGGGAAACCGTGGAGGAAAAGGATCGGCTCGGCGTCAGGCGAGCCGCCGATGCAGGTGTTCAGCGTCACACCTGTCGAAAGCGGAATGCGGCGCGTCTCGAGGCCGCTCACGGATAGCTGACCGTCAGCGGTTTCGCCTCGGGCAGGGGGATGAATTCGTCATGATCGTCCGGCGGCAGCACGAAGCGGCCGGCGCGCCAATCCTCCTTCGCCTGCTGGATCCGCTCACGCCGGGAGGAGACGAAGTTCCACCAGACATGCCGCGGCCCGTCGAGCGGCGCGCCGCCGCAGAGCATGACATGGGCGCCGGTTTCGGAGCGCAAAGTGGCGGCAATGCTGGGCCGCAGGACGTACAGCGTGCTGCGCTCCAGCTTCAGCCCGTCCAGCATCGCCTCGCCTTCCGCCACGTAGAGCGCCCGCTCGTCGGCTTCCGGGTCGATCGGCATGGCGCCGCCGGGCGAGAGGTGGATGTCCGCATAAATCGTCTCGCTGTGGCAGGTGACGGGCGAGGTCGCGCCCCAGAGCGTCCCCATCACCACCCGCGCCCGCGCGCCGCCGCCGTCCGCAACCGGCAGGTCGTCGCGCGCGACATGCTCGAAGGCAGGCTCCATCTCTTCGAGGGCGGCGGGAAGAGCGAGCCAGGTCTGGATTCCGGAAAGCTCCGGCCCCTTCGCCCGCTCGCCGCGGGGCGAGCGCTCGGAATGGGCGATGCCGCGCCCCGCCGTCATCAAGTTCACCGCCCCCGGCTCGATCCGCGCGAAGGTGCCCAGCGAGTCGTGATGCTCGATCGCCCCGGTGAAGAGATAGGTGACGGTGGCGAGGTTGATGTGCGGGTGCGGCCGCACGTCGATGCCCGTGCCCGCGTCGAGGTGCGCCGGCCCCATGTGGTCGAAGAAGACGAACGGCCCCACCGTCGTCCGCTCCCGATGCGGCAGGGTGCGATGCACCTTGAACCCGCCGAGATCGTGCGTGGTAGGGAGCAGCGTCTGGAGGATGAGGTCGTCGGCCATGGCGGGTCTTTACACCGCTTTCGGGCGTGCACCTACCGCGACGGAAGCATGCAGTCAGGCAGTGGCCGGCGCGGCTTGCGTTCCCGCATCGACCCGGGCCGCCGCGCCCCGCTCATAGGTCCCAGTGAGGAGGCCGGCGGCGAGGACTCGGCCGGCCATGGCTTTGACGAGGGCGCCCCGGCCCGGATTGGTGCCGGGGTCGCCCGCGTCTCCCGAGAGGGCGAAGAGTTGGAAGGCATAATGATGAGGGCCGTGGCCGGTCGGCGGGTCGGGCGGCAGCCAGCCTTCGAAGAAATAGGAATTGCGGCCGACGTCGCTCCCGTCGGCGCCGCCGTCGCCGTCGGGGCGGATCGCGCCTTCCGCCAGCCGCCGCGCGTCGGGCGGGATGTTCCAGACGATGGCGTGGACGAGCGGCTGCGCCGAGGGCGCGTCGGGGTCCTCGACGATCAAGGCGAGGCTCTGCGTCCCCTCGGGCACGTCGTCCCAGACCAGCGGCGGCGACACGCCGTCGCCGTCGGCGGTGAAGCGCGGCGGCATCGCGCCGCCGTCCGCGAAGGCGAGGCTGGAGAGCGCGATCGTGCCGAAGCCGCCGCCCAGCTCCGGCTGCGCGATGCAGAGCTTGTCGGCGCCGGCGCGGACGTTGCGCAGCGCATTGCCGAGCCAATGGGGGACATGTTCGAGCATCGCAGCCTCCTCTTGCCGTCCGCCGGTCAACCGACCGCTGCGGCAAAGGCTCCGATGCGCGCTGCCGGTCTTTTCCATATTGCGTCCCTCCCGCAGCCGTGTATTATGAATGCAATACAGTTGGGGAGATGATCATGCGCGCAGCCTTTCCGTTGGCGGCCGTCCTGCTGCTCGGGGCCTGCCACATCGACACGGACGATGGCGGCAACCATCAGAACGCGCGCCGGGATTTCCAGGTGGGCGCCTTCCAGAAGATCGCCCTCGCCGGTTCGAGCGACGTGGTGGTGACGGTCGGCGGGGCGCCTTCCGTCCGCGCGGAGGGCGACAAGGCGGTGATCGACCGGCTCGACATCCGCGTCGAGAATGGCGAGCTCAAGATCGAGAACAAGCGGCACGACGGCTGGAACTGGGATTTCGGCGGCAGCCACCACAATCACGTCACGGTCTACGTGACGGCGCCGTCGCTGGCGGGCGTCAGCGTCGCCGGCTCCGGCGACATGAAGGTCGACAAGGTCGCCGGCAGCGAATTCGATGCATCGCTCGCGGGATCGGGCGATCTGAACGTCGACAGCCTGCAAGTCGCCGCGGCGCGGTTCAACATTGCCGGAAGCGGGGATATCAGCGCGAGCGGCAAGGCGGGGCAGGCGAGCATCACGGTGGCGGGGAACGGGGATTTCAAGGCCGGCGGGCTGGAGATCGGCAACGCGACCGTCTCCGTCATCGGCTCGGGAGACGTGACCGCCCGCGCGACCCAGAATGCGGACGTGACGGTGATGGGCTCGGGCGACGTGACGCTCTCCGGCTCGGCCAAGTGCAACGTCCACAAAATGGGCTCCGGCGACGTCCATTGCGGCACATGATCGGTTGACGCACCGCCCAATCGGGTCATGATCCGGGCATGAACCGGATCATCGCCATTGCCGTCGCCGCCCTCGTCGCTGGGCCGGCCGCCGCCGCCGAGCGTTCCTACCCCGTCACCGATTTCGACCGGATCCAGGTGGAGGGGCCGTTCCAGGTGATTCTCGCCACCGGCCAATCGTCGCATGTGCGCGCCACGGGACCGGCCGAGGCGCTCGACCGGGTCAGCGTAGAGGTCGAGGGAGGGTTGCTGCGGATCCGCGCCAATGCCTCCGCCTGGGGCACTGCCGGCCAGTCGCAGGGGCCGATCCGCATTGAGGCGTCCACCCGCGATCTCGCCCGGGCGACCGTGCTCGGCTCGGGCGATCTCGTCATCGACAAGGCGCGCGGCCTAAGGGTCGACCTCGCTGTCGGCGGCAGCGGACAGCTCACCGTCGGCGCCGTCGACGCGGACAATCTCGTCGTCGACCTGCTCGGCTCCGGCGAGATCAAGCTCAGCGGCCGCGCCAAGCAGCTCCATATCGCCGCGAAGGGAAGCGGCAATGTGATCGGCGCCGGCCTCACCGCCGAGGACGTCCAGCTCGCCGCCGACACGGCCGGCAACGTGACGCTCGGCGCCGCGCGTTCCGTAAAAATCACCGCCACCGGCTCGGGCGACGTGACGGTCGGCGGCACGCCCGCCTGCACCGTCGACAACAAAGGCTCCGGCCGCGTCCGCTGCGGCCCGTAATCTTAGATCAGCGCCAGGCCCGCGAGGCGCGCCGCCAGCTGCGGCGGAAGCGCGGCCAGCTCGTCATCGTCGCCGTCGAGATCCTGCGGCGCGTCGGCGGGGGCGAGGTAGCGCCAGCCCTGGTGGGCGCGCTTGGGCTGGACGCGGACCGGCACCAGCTCCGGCGCGAGGCGGATGACCGTCCGCCGGTCCTCCTCGCGGTCGGCGAAGCCGATGATGGTCTGGCGGGCCGTGATCCGGTGCTTGACGATCCAGTAGACCGAGCCGCCGATCAGCTCCTCCGCCCGCTTCGGCCGGAAACGGGTGACGAGCGGCACGACGCCTTCGATCATGCGCGACTGCTGCCGCTTTTTCAGGGCATCAAGGCTCGCGCAGCCGACCGCGACCTTGCTGATGTTGAGGCTGGCCATGCCCTTCAACTGGCGTCTTTCGGCAACAGGATCAAGACCTTGGCTTCAACCGTGGAGGCCCCACAGGGTGGCCAGGCCGAGGAAGGAGAAGAAGCCGAAACAGTCCGTCATCATGGTGACGAAAACCGCCGACGAGACGGCGGGGTCGATGCGCATCTTCTCGAGCGTCAGCGGCACCATGATGCCCGAAAGACCGGCGACGAGATTGTTGATCAGGATCGCGAGGCCGAACACGATCGCCAGATCGGCGCGCCCGTAAAGCAGGAAGGCACCGAAGCCGATCAGCAGGCCGAGCGCCACGCCATTGGCGGCGGCGATGCGGAATTCCCGCCCGATCATCCGCATCGTGTTGGAGCTGGTCAGCTGGTTGGTGGCGAGGGCCCGGACGATCACCGCGAGCGTCTGCGTGCCGGCATTGCCGCCCATGCCGGTGACGATCCCCATCAGCGCCGCCAACAGGGCGAAACGCGCGATCTCGGTCTCGAAGAGGCCGACCACCGCCGCCGCCAGCATCGCGGTCGGCAGGTTGACCAGCAGCCAGAGCAAACGGGTGCGGACCGTCATCGCCACCGGCTGGTTGATGTCGCCTTCGCCCGCGCCGGAGAGCCGGAGGATGTCTTCGCTCGCTTCCTCCTGGATGATGTGGACGATGTCGTCGACCGTGATCATGCCGACGAGGCGGCCCGCCGAGTCGACCACGGCCGCCGAAATCAAGGCATATTTCTGGAAGCGGAGCGCCACCTCCTCCTGGTCCATGTCGACCGGGATCAGGCTCTGCTCGCGCTTCATGATATCGGCAACGCGCATGTCGCGTCGGGCGCGCAGCACCCAGCTCAGCATGCAGGTGCCGATCGGATGGTGCTGCGGATCGACGACGAAGATTTCCCAGAAATCGGTGGTGAGATCCTCGCCGGCGCGGAGGTAATCGATGACCTGGCCGACCGTCCAATGCTCGGGCACCGCGATCAGGTCGCGCTGCATCAGGCGGCCGGCGGATTCCTCCGGATAAGCGAGCGCCTCCTCGATCGCGGCGCGATCGTCCGGATCGAGGGCGCGGAGGACGGCGCGCTGCTCGTCCTCCTCCATGTCCTCGATGATGGCGACGGCGTCGTCCGTCTCCAGCTCGCCGGCGATCTGCGCGACCTGGTGCGGCTCGAGCGCGTCGATCAGCTCTTCGCGGACATGCTCGTTCATCTCGGCGAGCACGTCACCATCGAGCATGTCGGCAAGCGCCGTAGCGAGCGCGCGGCGGTCGTCCGAATCGAGCAATTCGAACAAATCGGCGATGTCGGCCGGGTGGAGCGGCGCGACCATCTCGCGGGCGCCGGCCGTGTCGCCGGCCTCGACGCGCTCCATCACCGCGCGGACGAATTCCGGCCGCAGCCGGTCGTCCTCGTCGAGCCTCGTATCGGCCGGCGCGACGGCGGGCGCTTCGAAATCGCTTTCGCTCATCGCCCTCTCCACGTGCGCCGGAACCGGCGCTTTCCTAGGCGGAGCCGCCGCGCCTGTCGATATCGAAGCGGCTAGCGAAGCCTTTCGCAGCGGCCTAAGGCCCATCGTGAAAACGTACCTGGAGACGCGCGATGGCCGATGAGCTGAATACCCTCGTCCTTAACCTCGATACGGGCGGCGACGTCGTCATCCGGCTGCGGCCGGACCTGGCGCCGGGCCATGTCGCGCGGATCAGGGAGCTGGTCGGGGAAGGCTTTTACGACGGCGTGGTCTTCCATCGCGTGATCCCCGGCTTCATGGCGCAGGGCGGCGACCCGACCGGCACCGGCCGCGGCGGCTCCGACAAGCCGAACCTCAAGGCGGAATTCTCAAGTGCGCCGCACGGTCGCGGCGCCGTCTCTATGGCGCGGACGCCTGATCCGAACAGCGCCAACAGCCAGTTCTTCATTTGCACCGACGACGCCCGCTTCCTCGACGGCCAGTACACGATCTGGGGCGAGGTGACCGAGGGGATGGAGCATGTCGACGCCCTCCCGCAGGGCGAGCCGCCGCGCAATCCGGGCAAGATCGTCAAGGCGAGCCTGAAGCCCTGATATGGCACAGGCGCCGGTCACCCTGATCACCGGCGCCTCCGCGGGGCTCGGCGCTGAGTTCGCCCGCCAATGCCACGCGCGCGGCGAAACCCTTGCCCTCGTCGCCCGCCGCCGGGATCGCCTCGAGGCGCTGGCGGCGGAGCTCGGCGGCGCGCGCGTGTTCGCGACCGATCTGTCCGAGGCGGGCGCCGCCGACCGCCTGATCGACGAGGTCGAGAGGATGGATCTGTTCGTCGACACCCTGATCAACAATGCCGGCCTCGGCCTCGCCGGCCGTTTCGCCGGGCAGCCGGAAGCGCGGCAGATGGAGATGATCGCGCTCAACGTTGGCGCACTGACGGCGCTCTGCCGGCGCGTCCTGCCGCCGATGCTGGAGCGTCGCCGGGGCGGAATCCTCAACGTCGCCTCGACCGCGGCCTTCCAGGCCGGGCCCAATTCGGCGGTCTATTATGCGTCGAAAGCCTATGTGCTCTCGCTGACGGAGGCGCTGCACCAGGAGGCGAAGGGCACCGGCGTCCGCATCACCGCCCTCTGCCCCGGGCCCACAGCGACCGAGTTCTTCACCGTCGCGGGCTCGGCGGACGGTGCCCTCGCCAAGGTGGCGACGGATCCGGTGGCGGTCGTGCGCGCCGGGCTCGACGGCCTCAAACGCAATCGCGCGATCGTCATCCCGGGCTTCAAGAACAAGCTCACCGCCCAGTCGAACCGCCTGCTGCCGCGGGCCGCGATGCGGCGGATCGTGGCGGCGCTCAAAGCCTAGCGGAGTCCGGCCCCCGCCCGAACAGCCAATCGTGGAAGATGCGGACCGGGCGCTGGTTCAGCGCCGAGCGGCGGCAGGCGAACCAATAGCTGTAGGGGCTCTCGACCTCGATATCGAAGAGCCGGACGAGCCGCTCGTCGGGTGAGCCCCTGAGATGGCTTTCGAGCATGAAGGCGACGCCGAGCCCCTGCGCGGCCGCGTCGAGGATCAGCTGGCCCGAATCGAAGACGTCGACCGCGGCCGGCTGCAGCTCGGGGAGGCCGACGGCCTCGCGCCAGACGTTGAACGTCTCGGGCATGTCGCTGTGCAGGTAGATGGTCGATTGGGCGAGCTCGGCCGGGTCGCGGATCGCCCGCGGTCCCTCGCGCAGCTCGCGCGAGGCAATGGCGATGACCTTGTTGCTGTCGATCCGCCGCGAATAGAGCGCCGGGTCCACCTCGCTGGTGATCACGATCGCCGCGTCCAGCCCCTCGTTGAGCCGGGCGAGCCGATTAGCCCGCGTGTCGAGATCGATGTGGAGGTCGGGATATTGGGCGCGCAGGGTCGGCAATGCCGGCATCAGCCGCTGTGAGGCGAAGAGCGACGGCACCGCCAGCCGCAGCCGCATCATCTCGGCATTGCCGGAGGCGCGCTCCATTGCGAGGGTGAGCGCGTCGAGCGAGGGGCCGATCTCGGCCAGCAGCCGCTCCCCGTCCGGATTGAGATGGACGCCCTGGTGGCGCCGCTCGAACAGGGGATGGCCGATGAACCGTTCCAGCGCCTGGATGCGACGGGTGAGCGCCGGCGAGGACAGCGACAGCGCCTCCGCCGCCGCCTTCAACGAGCCGAGGCGGGCAACCTGGACGAACGCTTCGATTCCGGTCAGCGGCGGCAGCCGTCTCATTCGTCTCTCCTTGTGCGCCGCACCCTTGCCTGCATCCGTAACGAGCCGCGCCCATCCTTGCCGTACAGATGCAGAATATGCATCCGTAGCACAGCTCTTCGCACTTGCACAATCTTTGCTGCAGCGCGACAAAAGCCCTGCCTTTCAGGCATCCTCTCCAAACAAACTTTGGGCCGGCCCTTCGGGACCGGCCCTTTTTTTCGTCCTCGGGACCCCTCCGGGTGAACCGGCCGTTCTCACTCCCTATCTGCGCCAGTGCGTAACGATCCGGAGAGCGAGCGAATGGCCGACGAGGAAAGACAGCCGACGCGGCTGCAGGTGGCGACGATGCGCCCGGAGGACAGCGGCCGGGGGCTCGCACGGTTGCCGCGGCGGATCATGGAGCAGCTCGCGCTCGCCGAGGGCGACGTCATCGAGATCGCCGGCAAGCGCGCCACGCCGGCGCGGGCGGTGGGCCCCTATTCCGAGGATGAGGGGCTCGACATCGTCCGCCTCGACGGCCTCCAGCGCGCCAATGCCGAGATCGGCTCGGGCGATTTCGTGACCGTGCGCAAGGCGGAGTCGAAGCCCGCGCAGCGCGTCGTCTTCGCTCCCGCTCAGAAGAATCTCCGCCTCCACGGTTCCGCCCAGGCGCTGAAGCGCAGCTTCGCGATGAAGCCGCTCACCGCCGGCGACGTCGTCGCCACCACCGGCCAGCAGCAGGTCCAGCGCGGCGACATCCCGCCCGAGCTGCGGCAGATGCTCTACGCGCCCGCTTATGCCCTCCAGGAGATCCGCCTCACCGTCGTCTCGACCGCGCCCAAGGGCATCGTCCAGATCGATGCCAACACCGAGGTCGAGCTTCGCCCCGAATATACCGAGGCCGCCGACACCCGCCGCGCCGACGTCACCTATGACGATCTCGGCGGCATCGGCACCACGATCGACCAGCTCCGCGAAATGGTCGAATTGCCGCTGCGCTACCCCGAGATCTTCGAGCGGCTCGGCGTCGATCCGCCCAAGGGGGTGCTGCTCTACGGCCCGCCGGGGACCGGCAAGACCCTCCTCGCCCGCGCCGTCGCCAACGAGAGCGACGCCAATTTCTTCCACATCGCCGGGCCGGAAATCATGGGCTCGGCCTATGGCGAGAGCGAACGGCGGCTGCGCGAGGTGTTCGAGGAGGCGGGCAAGGCCTCGCCGGCGATCATCTTCATCGACGAGATCGATTCGATCGCGCCCAAGCGCGGCCAGGTGCAGGGCGAGACCGAGAAGCGGCTCGTCGCCCAGCTTCTGACGCTGCTCGACGGGCTGGAGCCTCGCCAGAATGTCGTCGTGATCGCGGCCACCAACCGGCCCGAGGCGATCGACGAGGCGCTTCGGCGCCCCGGCCGCTTCGACCGCGAGATCGTCATCGGCGTGCCCGATGAGCGCGGGCGGCGCGAGATCCTCGCCATCCACACGCGCGGCATGCCGCTCGACGGCGGTGTCAATCTCGCCGAGCTGGCGCGGCGCACCTTCGGCTTCGTCGGCGCCGATCTCGGCGCCCTCGTCCGCGAGGCGGCGATCGAGGCGGTCCGGCGGATCATGCCGCAGATCAACCTCGAGGAGGGCACCATCCCGCACGAGGTGCTGGAGAATTTGTCGGTCAACGGAAAGGACTTCGAGGAAGCGCTGAAGCGCGTCCAGCCTTCGGCGATGCGCGAGGTGATGGTGCAGGCGCCGACGGTTGGCTGGAACGATATCGGCGGCGTCGACGAGGCGCGCGAGCGGCTGCGCGAGGGCGTCGAGCTGCCGCTCAAGCACCCGGAAGCGTTCAAGCGGATCGGCATCCGTCCGGCCAAGGGCTTCCTCCTCTATGGGCCGCCCGGCACCGGTAAGACCCTGCTCGCCAAGGCGACCGCGCGGGAGGCGGAGGCGAATTTCATCGCCACCAAATCCTCCGACCTGCTCTCCAAATGGTATGGCGAGAGCGAGCAGCAGATCGCCCGCCTCTTCGCCCGCGCGCGCCAGGTGGCGCCGACCGTCATCTTCATCGACGAGCTCGACAGCCTCGTGCCGGCGCGTGGCGGCGGCCTCGGCGAGCCGCAGGTGACAGAGCGGGTGGTCAACACGATCCTTGCCGAGATGGACGGGCTGGAGGAGCTCGGCTCGGTGGTGGTGATCGGCGCGACCAATAGGCCGAACCTGGTCGATCCGGCGCTGCTCCGTCCGGGCCGATTCGACGAATTGATCTACGTGTCGGTCCCGGACCGCGCCGGCCGCCGCCACATCCTCTCGATCCACACGGCGAAGATGCCGCTGAGCCAAGACGTCGATCTCGACGCGCTGGCGGCGCGGACCGAGCGCTTCACCGGCGCCGACCTCGAGGATCTCGTGCGGCGGGCGGGCCTCTTCGCCCTGCGCGGCTCGATGGAGGCGAAGGAGGTCACGATGGCCGAGTTCGAGCGCGCGCTCGACGAGACGCGGCCGTCGGTGACTGAGGAGGCCGAACGCGACTATGAGCAGATGCAGGCCAGGCTGAAGCAGGATGCGGTCAGCGCCGGCGGTATCGGTTTCGTCTCGCCCGGCATGCTGACGCCGCGGACCACGCGCGAGTAACCGCCCCCGCCTCCTCTCAACCCGGCGATCGGCTGGTCCCGTTCGCGGCTTATTTGGCCGCTTCGCGCGCCCCGGCCTTGCCAATCCGGCGTTGATTTGCGAACGCAACCCGCTGACCCTCATTATCAGGACCCCGGCATGGCTTTCTCAGGCGAACAGGCACAAAGGTCGCGCGCATTCCAGCGCGGCACGGCCGGCGGCCCGCTTTGGCAATTTCTCAGGGGCTTCCTGAAGCACCCGGTGATGGTGGGATCCGTCATCCCGTCGTCGAAAGTGCTGATCGACCGTATGCTCGCCCCCGTCGACTGGGCGAATTGCAAATTGTTCGTCGAATATGGGCCGGGCGTCGGCACCTTCACCCAGCATGTGCTGCGGCGGCTCCCGGCCGATGCCATCCTGCTGACCATCGACACCAATCCGGACTTCACCGCCTATCTGAGCCGAAAGATCCGCGATTCGCGGCTGCGCGCGGTGACCGGCTCGGCTGCGGACGTGCGCGAGATCATGGCCGATTTCGGCCTGACCCACGCCGATTTCATCCTCTCGGGCCTGCCCTTCTCGACCCTGCCGCCGGGCGTGGGGCCGAAGATCGCCGAAGCCACCGCCGAAGCCCTGCGGCCGGGCGGCGCCTTCCTCGTCTATCAATTCTCGCCGAAGGTGCGGAAATTCATCGCGCCCTGCTTCGACCGGATCGACCGCGCCTTCGAGCTGGTAAATATCCCGCCGGCCACCCTGTTCTGGGCTTGGAAGGACTAGGATCCGCCCGGTTCACTCCGGGAGGCTGAGCCGCCGCGAGATGCGATAATCGGCGATGGCAACGAGGAAATAGCCGATCGCCCATTTGATCCGGTTGATCCAGTTTTTCTGCCGCCTGTGCTCCTCGGCGGTCACGCGATGGCTCGCCTTGATCTCCCCGTCGACGAAGCGGTGCATCGCGGCGGCGAAGCCCTTATCCTCCACCCGCAGCATCATCTCCAGGTTCAGGAACAGGCTTCGCATGTCGAAATTGGCCGAGCCGATATGGACGACGTCGTCGACCACGAACAATTTCGTGTGCAGCTTGGTCGGCTCGTACTCGTAGATCTCGACGCCGCGCCGCAGCAGGTAGGCGTAGGTGGAGCGGGCGGCGGCGATCGTCGCATTGTTGTCCGATTTGCCGGCGGTGACGAGGCGGGTGCGGCCGCGGCGGGCGACCCGGGCCATCCGTCTGAGGATGCCCGGGCTGGGCGCGAAATAGGCGGCGATGATGTCGAGCCGCCGGGCGCCGACCATGTCCATCCGAACCGCCCGCGCCCAAGGGCTGAGGCGGCGGGTCGGGCCGCCGAACAGCCAGTGGAGCTTCCCATCGGTCACGCTCGACTGGTGGAGCATGCGCCTGAGGTCGCGGATGCGGGCATTGGGCGTATGCGTCCAGCGGAACAGCTCGTCGAAATAGCGGGTGAGGCAGGCGACGCTGTCCCCCTCCACTTCCAGCCCGACATCGCGCCAGGCACCCGTTTCGACCCCGCCGAAATAATCGTCGGAAACGTTGAACCCCCCGATGATGACGCGGCGGCCGTCGGCCAGCGCCAGCTTCTGGTGGTTCCGCAGCAGATAGCGCCGGCCATAATGCGGGCTGAAGCGGCAGAAGGAGACGTTCGCCTCCCGCAGCGGCTGGAAAAAGCCGTCGTTGCCGGTCGAGCCGAAGCCGTCGACCAGCACCGAGACCTTTACGCCTCGTTCGGCCGCGGCGATCAGCGCGTCGCGCACCCGCGTGCCCGACGCATCGTCCATGAACATGTAATAGAGGATCCGCAGGCTCTCTCGGGCACCGTCGATCAGCGCGATCAGGGCGTCGAGCCGCGCCGGCCCGTCGGCGAGCAGGGCCAGCCGGTTGCCGTCAACCTCCGCCGTCGGCGTTTCTCTGGGCGGCGTCGCATCGGCCATGGCGGGCGACATGAGCGGGCTTGCAAGGAAGGGCAAGCCCTCCCACATGATTGACAGGGGAACGGGCGGCTGATAGCCGCCGCGCTTTCCCGTCAGCTGAATTTATGAGCGGAGCTGCTCCATGGCGCGCGTTACCGTCGAAGATTGTGTCGACAAGATTCCCAATAGGTTCGACCTGGTGCTGCTTTCGGCCCAGCGGGCGCGCCAGATCAGCGGCGGCGCCGATCTGACCATCGACCGCGACCGCGACAAGAATCCGGTCGTCGCCCTGCGCGAGATCGCCGAGGAGACGGTCAGGCCGCGGCACCTCGAGGAATCGCTCGTCAGCAGCCTGCAGCGCGTCCAGATCGAGGACGACGAGGCGCCGGACGAGGTCGGCTCGCTCTCCGCATCGGCCGAGGCGCTCCGCCTCACCGCCGCCGCGCCGCCGCGCAACAGCAATGCGGGCGGCGACTACGAATAATCAAGGCGCGGCGCCCGTGAGCGGCGCCGGCTTCGCCTTTTTCCCGACGGCAATCGGCGCCTGCGCGCTCGTCTGGCGCGGCGGCGCCGTCATCGGCGCTGCGCTCCCGGAAGAGGATGAAGGAACGGCCCCCGCGCGGCTCGTGCGGCGTTTCCCGGATGCCGAGGAAGCCGCCCCTCCACCCTTCGTCGTGGACGCGATCGAGCGGATCCAACGGCTGCTCGCCGGCGAGGCCGCCAATCTCTCCGCCATTCCGCTCGATCTTTCCGCCGCCGACGATTTCGAGCGGCGCGTCTATGCCGTCACCCGCGCCATTCCACGCGGCGAAGTCCGCACCTATGGCGATGTGGCGGCGGCGATCGGCGCGCCCGGCGCTGCCCGCGCCGTCGGCGCGGCGCTCGGCCGCAATCCGATCCCGATCGTCGTCCCCTGCCACCGCGTGCTCGCGGCGCAGGGCAAGAGCGGCGGCTTCTCCGCGCCCGGCGGCACCGCGACCAAGTTCCGCATGCTCGCCATCGAAGGCGCGCGCCGCGAAGACGATTCGGGGCTGTTCGAGACCCTGCCGCTGGCGGTGAAACCCGCCTCCTGAAATCTCAGGCTTCGAGCTCGGAGCGGTCGAGCCATTCGAGCTCGTCCCGCGTCAGCATTCGCCCGTCGGCGTCGCGCACCGCCATCGGCGCGATCTGGCGGCGGGTGGCGCGATCGACCAGCACCGGATTACTCGGCAGGGCCGAAATCCATTTCTCGCCCCATTGCCGCAGCGACAGCAGGACCGGCAGCAGATCGAGCCCCTTGTCCGTCAGCCGATAGGCGACGCGGCGGCGGTCGGTCGGATCGGGCTCGCGCCCGAGGATCCCGTTCTCGACCAGGCGCCCCAGCCGGTTCGAGAGGATGTTGCGGGCAATGCCGAGCGTCGACTGAAATTCCTCGAAATGCTGGAGGCCGTTAAAGGCGCCCCGCAGGATCAGGAACGACCAGCGCTCGCCGACTGTCTCCAGGGCGGCCGCGATCGAGCATTGCCTTAGCATCTCGCGATGACGTTCGAGGTCCAGCGCCACAAGTCGATCCTATCCGCTTTCCAAGCCGCTGGATATGGGCCGCAAATTTCCAGTTGCAATATGAAACTTTCTATCCTACTAGGTTGCACATTGCAACTTAATCAGGGGATCCGCCATGATTCGCCGTCTCGCTTTCCCGCTCGTCCTGCTCGCCTTCTCCGCCGCCCCGGCGTCGGCCACCGCCAACCAATATCGCGCGGAGCTGTCGAAGCCCGCCGCCACCCAGCGCTTCGTGGTGCGCGATCTCGTCTGGAGCTGCGCGGGCGATTCCTGCGTCGCGACCCAGACCACCAGCCGCCCCGCCACCGATTGCGCCGCCTTGGCCGACAAGGTCGGCGCCCTGCGTAGCTTCGCCGTGGCCGGCCAGCCGGTCGCGACCGACACGCTCGAAAAGTGCAATGCCCGCGCGCATTGAGCGCCTTTAGGATTGCATCGCCCCCGCACCGCACCCCATGTGGGTGCGGTGTTGAGGCAATATGAGCTGCTGGAGAAGGTCCGGGCCTACGATCCCGACGCGGACGAGGCGATGATCAACCGCGCCTACGTCTTCTCGATGAAGGCGCATGGCGGCCAGACGCGCGCCTCGGGCGACCCCTATTACAGCCATCCGATCGAGGTGGCGGGCATTCTCACCAACCTCCATCTCGACGACGAGACGATCGTCACCGCAATCCTCCACGACACGATCGAGGATACGGTCGCGACGCATGAGGAGATCGAGCGGCTGTTCGGGCCGAACGTCGCCCGGCTCGTCGACGGCGTCACCAAGCTCTCGAAGATCGAGGCGCAGAGCGAGAGCCAGCGGGCGGCGGAGAATCTGCGCAAGTTCCTGCTCGCCATGTCGGGCGACATCCGCGTCCTGCTGGTGAAGCTCGCCGACCGGCTGCACAACATGCGCACGCTCCACTTCATCCAGAATCCGGAGAAGCGCCGGCGCATCGCCCGCGAGACGATGGACATCTATGCCCCGCTCGCCGAGCGGATCGGCATGTACGAGTTCATGACGGAGATGCAGACGCTCGCCTTCCGCGAGCTGGAGCCGGACGCCTATGCGTCCATCTCCAAGCGGCTCGAGCAGCTCCACAAGGGCGGCGGCGACAAGATGATCGACCGCATCGCCCGCGGCCTCAAGGCGCATCTCGAAGCGCACGGCACCGAGGCCGAGGTGCAGGGGCGCGAGAAGCATCCTTATTCGATCTGGCGCAAGATGGCCGAGCGCCACGTGAGCTTCGAGCAATTGTCCGACGTGATGGCCTTCCGCGCCGTCGTCGGTACCGTCGAGGATTGCTACCGGACGCTCGGCCTCATCCACCAGCGCTGGCCGATGGTGCCCGGCCGCTTCAAGGACTTCATCTCGACTCCGAAGCGCAACGGCTACCGCTCGATCCACACCACCGTCATCCATGACGAGCAGATGCGGATCGAGGTCCAGATCCGCACCCGCGAGATGCACATGCAGGCCGAGCACGGCCTCGCCGCCCACTGGGCGTACAAGGAGGGTGTCGCCTCCGCCACCACAGAGCATCCCTGGATCAGCGACCTCGTCGAGATCCTCGAACATGCAGGCAGCGCCGAGGAGCTGCTCGAGCATACGCGGATGGCGATGTACCAGGACCGGATCTTCGCCTTCACGCCGAAGGGCGAGCTGATCCAGCTCCCCAAGGGCGCGACTCCGGTCGATTTCGCCTATGCCGTCCATACCGATCTCGGCGACCAGACGGTCGGTGCCAAGATCAACGGCCGGGTGATGCCGCTCCGCACGCCGCTCGAAAATGGCGACCAGGTCGAGATCCTCGTCTCCAAGGCCCAGCACCCGCAGCCGACCTGGCTGAACTTCGTCGTCACGGGCAAGGCCCGCGCCAAGATCCGCCGCTTCGTCAAATCGAAGGAGCGCGAGGAGACGGTCGCGCTCGGCCGCAAGATCTTCGACGAGATCGTCCAGCGCCTGCCCAACCCGCCCGGCTGGGAGGCGATCGCGGAGGCCATGAAAAGGCTCCATTTCCACGACGATGCCGGCTTGATGGAGGCGATCGCGCTGAAGCGCGTGTCGGACGTGGCGGTGATGGAGGCACTGGTTCCGGGCTCGACCGGCAAGGATGGCGTCAAGCCGCCACCCCAGCGCACCGCCATCTCGATCAAAGGCCTGACGCCCGGCGTCGCCTTCCAGCTCGCCCCCTGCTGCCATCCGATCCCGGGAGACCGGATCGTCGGCCTGCGCCGGGAGGGCGAGGGGATCGAGGTCCATACGATCGGCTGCGACGCGCTCGCCAATGGCGTCGATGCCGATTGGGTCGATCTCGCCTGGGGCGACGAATCGGACGGCGGCACCGCCCGCCTCTGCGTCGTCATCAAGAACGAGCCCGGTTCGCTCGCCGCCATCGCCGGGATTCTCGGCAATTACGGTGCCAATATCGTCAGCATGGACCAGGCGAGCCGCGACGGCAGCTTCCACACCTTCAATTTCGACATCGAGGTGCACGACGTGCACCATCTGATGCGGATCCTGGCGGCGCTGCGCGCGTCGGACGCCGTATCCAGCGCCGAACGGCTCTAGGCCGATGGCCGACAAGCCCTCTTCGCTGACCTATGGCGACTATCTCCAGCTGGGCGGGATCCTCTCCGCCCAGCGGCCGCTCTCCGACAATCACGACGAACTGCTGTTCATCATCATCCACCAGACCAAGGAGCTGTGGCTGAAGCAGATCCTGCGCGAGCTTGATCTGTCGCTGGAGCTAATCCGAAACGACGGGCTGGTGCCGGTCCACAAATGCCTGTCGCGCGTCTCCCGAATCCAGGCGGTGATGACCCTGAGCTGGGACGTGCTCGCGACCATGACGCCGGCCGATTATACCAGCTTCCGCCACGTCCTCGGCACCAGCTCAGGCTTCCAGTCGGGCCAGTTCCGCCAGTTCGAATATAAGCTCGGCCTGAAAGACGGCGCCCACCTGCGCTTCCAGGACGAAGGGTCGCCGGAGCATGAGGCGCTGCGTGCCGCATTCGAGGCGCCGAGCCTGTGGGACGAGGCCAATGCCGCCTTGGCCCGGGCCGGCTTCAACCTGCCGCCGGAGGTGCTCGACCGCGACTGGCGAGAACCATATCGCCCGAGCGAAGCGGTCGAGCTGGCCTGGGCCGAAGTCTATCGTGACGTGACGCGCTGGTGGCCTTTCTACCAGCTGGCCGAGAAATTGGTCGACCTGGACGATTCGGTGGCGACCTGGCGGCACCGCCACGCGGTGACGGTCGAGCGGATCATCGGCGCGAAACGTGGCACGGGCGGGACGGCCGGCGTCGCCTATCTCCAGTCGACCCTCGGCAAGCGCGCCTTCCCCGAGCTCTGGTCGCTCCGCACCCGACTTTAGCGAGCGGCGGGCGTCGCGCCGCGAATCGCGGCGATCTCCTCGCGCGCGATTCGCTCCCGCGCCTCCAGGCTCGGATGATAGCGGAAGATCTGCGGGTCATTATCGTACTTGCCGAGGAAGCGGCGCCAAAAGGGGATCACGGCATCGAGGTCGTAGCCGGCGGCGGCCATCAGCCGGATCGCCATCCGGTCCGCCGCCTCCTCCCGCTTCCAATAGGTCTCCGCGCGGATGCCGATCGAGGCGAGCAATTTGTCGCCCGTGGCCATTGGCGGGTGGCCGAGGATGAAATGGCCGAGCTCGTGGCCGACGATGAGGGCGAGTTCATCGTCGTTGCGGACGAAATCGAGCATGGCCGTCGTCACGACCACGTCCTGGCCGTTCGAGAAGGCGTTGACCTGCGGATTGCGCGCGAGGCGGACACGGCCGAAGCATCCTGGGACGGAGCCGAGCGTCGCTTCGAACTGCCGCCCCTGCCGCAGCACGGTCAATTGCGCCGGCCCGGAGCGAAGGGCATCGTCAAGCTGGCGCTCGCCCGCTTCTGCGAGCGGCCGCCATTTGCCGCCGGCCGTAACTTCCGCCGCCGGCGACGGAAACGGGCGGCCGTTGACGGCGAGCAGCACGTCGCCCGCCTGCAGCCCGGCCCGGGCGGCGGGGCTGCCGCCGAGCACGGTCAGCAGGCCCGGGCCGCGGTCGAGACCGTAAAGGCGAACCATCAGCGGCCGATCCGCCGACAGATATTCGGCCAGATGGTGAAAAACGATTCCGGTCAGCGGGTAGGTGGTCGGACAGAGCGCCCGCCCCGCCGTCGCCAGCCGGTAGCCGACCGCCGCGACCCGCGCGTCCGCCCGCCGCAGCGTCGTCGTCTGCAACGAAGCCGCCTCCCCGGCCGAGGCGGGGGTAGGCGGCGACGGCGCCGAGCCGGCAACCGAAAGGAGGAGGAATGGAAGAGCGAGGAGGCGCATCGCCGAGCCGGCATAAGGCAAAGAAAAGGGCCGGATGAAGAAGGACTTCATCCGGCCGAAACTCTCAGACTGCGAGCAGCAGCGCCGTATTACGGGCTGTGCGGCAGGTTCTGGTGGTGGTGGCTGGTCGCCGCAATGATGCCGAGAATGATCGCGACGAGCGCGATCAGCGGAATGATGAAGCCACCGCGAAGCTCGCTGCCGCTCGCATTCTCACCAGCCGGCGCCACCTCAGTGGTCGCGGCGGGCGCAGCCTGTTGCGCAGCGGCGATCGTCGGCGTCGCCATCAATGCAACCGATGCGGTCGCAGCGATAAGTCCCTTGAAACCCACGTCAGCTTCTCCCTTCGTACTCGAGTCTGATCTTCTCGATTTCGACCCTACCTAATCGAGGCTTCTTTGGCTGTCTACCCCGAAATGATCCTGCCCGAAATCCCCGAAGCGGCCCCCGTAATCCGCTCGAGTTTACGAAGGCTGAACCCCCGAACGCGATGCACGGGAAAAGGTTCAACACGCTTTTCGCGCGAGCGGCCGGTTGTTGCAATCGGGCGACACATCCGCCCGGCGGAAGCCAAACCGTTGCTCGAAAAGCCATTTTGTTTCAGAGGGTTTGAAACGCCTTCCGGAGGGGTCATGATCTTCCACCCGCGCTTCGGGCGCCTGCTGGCCCTCGTCGCCGCCGTCCTGCTCGCCGCCTGGACGGTCCCGGCCGCCGCCGCCGTCCGGATCACCTTCTATTCGAAGGAGCTCGGGACGACCTTCCCCCACGCCTTCGTCACCATGGAGGGCACGCTCGACCGCAGCGGCGAGCGAATCGACGTGGACTACGGCTTCACGGCCAAGTCGGTGACGCCGGCGATCCTCTTCGGAGCCGTGAAGGGCGAGGTGATCTCGGACCATGGCAAATCCTACATCCGCGCCAGCGACAAGCATATCATCCTGACTCTGTCGGATGCGGATTACGACAAGGTGATGGGGGTTGTCGCGCGATGGCGGGCACTCCCCCAACCGTCCTACGACTTGGACAAGCGCAACTGCGTTCATTTCGTCGCCGATCTCGCCGCGAGCCTGGGCATGAAGGTCGACGTGCCCAGGAAGCTGGTGAAGAAGCCCAAATCCTTCCTCAACCTGATCGCGGAGACGAACCGCGCCTGGCTGGTCGCGCACGGCGCGATGTTCATGCTGGTGAAATAGGCCGGCTTGACAAGCGCCGGTCCCTCCCATCTAGCCGGCGGCGAAGGCGGCGGGGCCTTCTTTCATCGATCCACCAGAGTGAGACTGAATGAGCGCGCGTAACGATAAAATCGTCGTCGTCGGATTGGGTTATGTCGGGCTACCGCTGGCGGTGGCGCTCGCGCGCAGCTTCGACGTCACCGGCCTCGACATTGATGCGGAGCGGGTCGAGCAGCTGAAGCGGGGTGTCGACCGCACCAACGAAGTCACGCCGGACTCGCTCACCGCCTCGACCCTGAAGCTGAGCAGCCGGCCGGAGGAATGCCGGGGCGCCGACATGTATATCGTCACGGTGCCGACGCCTGTCGACGACGAGAACCGACCCGATCTGGGCCCGGTGATCGGCGCCACCCGCTCGGTCGCCGCGCTGATCGATCCGCAGCGCCCGCCGGTCGTCGTCTACGAGAGCACCGTTTATCCCGGCGTCACCGAAGAGATTTGCGGGCCGCTGATCGAGGAGGTGTCGGGGCTCAGGCGCGGGCGCGATTTCTTCCTTGGCTATTCGCCCGAGCGCATCAATCCGGGCGACCGCGAGCATACGGTCGATCGCATCGTCAAAGTGATCGCCGGCGAGAATGATGAGGTGACCGAGCGGCTCGCCGCCGTCTACGGCGCCGTGACCGAGGCGGGAGTCTTCCGCGCCCGGTCGATAAAGACCGCCGAGGCGGCGAAGGTGATCGAGAACGCCCAGCGCGACATCAACATTGCCTTCATCAACGAAATCACTCAGATCTTCGCGAAGCTCGACATCTCCGTCTGGGACGTGCTCGACGCCGCCGGCACCAAGTGGAACTTCCTCAAGTTCCAGCCAGGCCTGGTCGGCGGCCACTGCATCGGCGTCGATCCTTATTATCTCAGCCATCGCGCCCAGCAGCTCGGGCTCGAGCCCAACGTGATCCTCGCCGGACGCTCGACCAACGACCGCATGGGTGCATGGGTCGCCGACCAGTTGCACGCGCGGCGGGGCGGCCGGCCGGGCTCCGCTTTGGTGATGGGTCTCACCTTCAAGGAGAATGTGCCCGACCTGCGCAACAGCCGGGTCATCGACCTCATCCGCCGCCTGGAGGCGCTCGGCCACGACGTGACGGTCCACGATCCGCATGCCGATCCCGAGGAAGCGCGGCACGAATATGGGCTGGAGCTTCCGGAGGACGCACTCGATCGACGCTACGAGCTGGTCGTCGTCGCCGTCCCCCACGCGGTCTATGGCGAGCTGCCGGATTCCCGCCTGGAAAAGCTGGCTGGAAAGGGTGGCCTCGTCGCCGATCTCAAGAACCTCTACGCCCGCCGCGCCCTCGAAGGCGTGGAGCGCTGGAGCCTCTGAGGAGACGCGTCGTCCGGAGATCTGGCGTCTGGCGGCACCTCTCTCGGGCAGCTATCCTGCCGCCGATGTGCGGCATATAGGCGGCGAGGTGCTCAAGGGACCCCCGGAGTTCGTGCTGGCGGTCGCCTGCTGCCGATGGCCTTTGACGCCCGAGCGGCTCGAGGCCGTGCGGGCAGCCGCCGTCGGGACCGACTGGCATTTTTTCGCACGCGTGGCGGAGCGGCACCGCGTCGAGGCGCTGGTGTGGAATGCGCTCAGGCAGGCCCAGGTCGATGTGCCGGCGGAGATCCGCGCCTCGTTCTCGGCGGCGGCCGGCAGGACGGCACTGCAGAACCTGGAGCTGGCCGCAGAGGCGGTGGCGATCCGGGATTCCTTCGCTGCGGAGGGGATCGAGACGATCTTCGTGAAAGGAATTAGCCTTGCGATGCTCGCCTACGGCTCTCTCAGCCTGAAGGCGGGGTGGGACATCGACGTGCTGATTCCCCCGGAGAAGCTGCTGGCGGCCGAGGCGCTGTTGCGCCGCGACGGCTACGACACGACCGAGCCGGCGAGCCCGGTTTCTTCCGCCCATCTTTCACTCTGGCACAGGATTTCGAAGGAATCGGTGTGGCGAGACGGCCGAGGCCGCCACATCGAACTTCATACACGCCTCACCGATAATGCGCTGCTCATCCCGACCATTGGCGTCGGATCGGCGGTGAGGGACGTGGAGGTCGGGGGGGGGGTGACGCTCCGAACGCTCGGCGAGCGGGAGCTCTTCGCTTATCTTTGCGTGCATGGGGCCTCGAGCGCGTGGTTCCGCCTGAAGTGGCTCGCCGATCTTGCCGCCTTGGTGGCCGGGAAGGACGAAACCGAGATCGCCGCGCTCTACGATTCGTCGCAGGCACTCGGCGCCGGCCGCGCGGCCGACCTCGCCTTGCTCCTCGCGCGTCGGCTGTTCGAGACGCCGGTCCCGGACGCGCTGGTCCGCCGCCTGGAATCCGACCCCGTCAACCGGTGGCTTGCAGCGACCGCGATGAAGACGATGGCCGGCCGCGGCGTCGCGACGGAACCCACTGCGATCCGGCTCGGGACGCTGCCCATCCATTTGCTCCAATTCGGCCTCGGCCGCGGCATCCGCTTCAAGTTGCACGAGCTGCGGCGCCAGCTCGCGAACCCGAAGAGGGCGATCAGACGCGCGCAATGATGCCGCTCACTTCAAAGCGGTCATATTCGAAGCAACGGACACAGCGGCCGAAGGCGGTAGCTTGAATGATTTTGATCCTATAGATTCGAAGTCCGCCATCGAGTTGCCGCGTCGTTGTCGATCGTCATCCAGGGAGCCGGGAAAGCCGTGTCGATAGACTGGTTCATGCATCACAAGGGGATCATGGCCGCGAGCGTCATCGGCATGCTGGCGATCGCGATGATTCTGACGGTCATGGTGGACGCGCGCCGAAGCCGCTGACCTCTCAGCATCCGTGATAGGCGCGGTACCAGTCCACGAAGCGCGGAATGCCCTCTTCGATCCGGGTCTTCGGCTCGAAGCCGAGGTCGCGCTGGATCGCGCTGATGTCCGCATAAGTGTCTCGGACATCGCCGGGCTGCATCGGCATCAGCCTCTTCTCGGCCGGGCGGCCGCAGGACTCTTCGAGCAGCGCGATCATACGCGTCAGCTCTTCCGAGCGATGATTGCCGATATTGTAGAGCCGGTGCGGCGCCTTGCTGCCGCCGGCTTTCTCACTGCCGTCGTCGGGCGGCGGATTGTCGAGGCAGGCGACGATCCCGGTGACGATGTCATCGATATAGGTGAAGTCGCGGCGCATATTGCCTTCGCCGAAGACGTTAATCGGCTCGCCGGCGAAGATCGCTTTGGTGAAGAGCCACATCGCCATGTCGGGCCGCCCCCAGGGGCCGTAGACGGTGAAGAAGCGCAGCCCCGTCTGCGGCAGGCGATAGAGATGGGCGTAGGTCTCGCTGATCAGCTCGTCAGCCTTCTTGGTCGCCGCGTAGAGTGAGAGGGGGTGGTCGACGCGGTCCTCGACCCGGAACGGTAGGGTGTCGTTGCCGCCGTACACTGAGGAGGAGGAGGCATAGACGAAGTGCCGCACCCGCCGATGGCGGGCGACTTCCGCCATGTTCAGATGCCCGACTAGGTTGGAATGAACGTAGGCGTGCGGGTTCTCGATCGAATAGCGCACCCCCGCCTGGGCCCCGAGATGGATGATTCGGTCGAATTCCTCGCCGGCCAGCGCCTCGTGCAGAGCGCCGTTGTCAGCAAAATCCGCCTCGACGAAGCGGAATCCCTCATGCCGGCGCGAGAGCTCGGCGAGGCGATCGCGCTTCAGCGTGGTGCTGTAATAATCGTTGACATTGTCGATGCCGATGACCCGCTCACCGCGAGCGAGCAGCCTGTCGCTGACGTGGAAGCCGATAAAGCCGGCAGCGCCGGTCACGAGAATGGTCATGGAAGCGGGCCCGAAAAGTGTGTCGCGCGGCGCTTAGACGAGAGGCGCGGCAAAACTCAACGGCGGAACGGCCATTTTGATGATTCCTCCGCCGGACTTTCACGTGCAACGGTGGACTTCTAGGCTTTTTTGCCCTTAACCGCTTGCTCCTCGATCCTTTCGGAGCCGCAGCGGGTTCGCGTGATAACGTCGGCAAGATTCACCAGCTCTCGGCGCACGCTCTGGCATCGCATCCGCTTCCAGCTCGGGGTCGGGCTGCTCCTGGCGGTGCTCATCCCCTATGTCGCGCGCTATCCGCTCGAGGCAACTGCCGGCGATCTGCGCGCCCTCAACAATTCATTGGCCGGTACGTTGATCGCACTCATCGGCGGCTATTACGCCTTCCGGCGCATGACGCATTATCCCGGCGTCCGCGCCAGCTATCACATCATTCCATCCTTCGCCGCCTCTTACGGCCTGATCCTGGTCGTCTTCTTCTTCGGACGCTTCGACTACAGCCGCCTCACTTTCCTGGGCAGCTTCGTCCTCGGCGTGTTCTGGTACTACATCGTATACTTCAAGCTGCAACGGCAGCACCGGCTCACGATTGGCGTCGTACCGTATGGCGAAGTCCGGCACCTGTTCGAGCTGGGCGACGTGAGCTGGAGGGGCCTCTCCGATCCGGCCGACCGGATCACCTCCTTTGATGCCATCGTCGCCGACCTCCGGTCCGACATCCCCGACGAATGGGAGCGTTTCCTCGCCGACCGCGCGCTGGCCGGCACGCTCGTCATGCACGTCAAGCAGATGGAAGAATCGCTCACCGGGCGGGTGTCGATAGAGCATCTTTCGGAAAACAATTTTGGCTCTCTGATCCCGGGAATCGTCTACGGGAAGGCCAAGCGCGTCGGCGACCTCGCCTTGTCGCTCGTCGCGATTCCTTTCCTCCTGCCGGCGATGCTCCTCGTGGCGCTGCTGATCCGCTTCGATTCCGCAGGCTCGGTGCTCTTTCGCCAGGAGCGGATGGGGTATCGCGGCGAGGTGTTCCGGATGTACAAATTCCGGACCATGCGCGAGGCGGGGGACGTGGGCGATGCGCGCGAAGCCGCGATGACACGGGACGACGACGCACGGGTGACACGAATCGGCAAGCATCTGCGCCGCTACCGGATCGACGAACTTCCACAGATCATCAATATCATCAGGGGCGAGATGAGTTGGATCGGCCCGCGGCCGGAGGCGGTACCCCTGTCCCGGTGGTACGAGAGCGAACTGCCCTTCTATCGCTATCGCCACATCGTCCGCCCCGGCATTACCGGTTGGGCACAGGTTAAGCAGGGTCACGTCGCCGACGTCGAGGACGTGCTCTGGAAGCTCCAATATGATTTTTACTACATCAAGAACTTCTCGTTCTGGCTTGACGTGCTGATCGTCGCCGGAACCATCCGCACCATCCTCAGCGGCTTCGGCGCCCGCTAGCGCAAGCCGACATTCTCAAGCTCGGCGGTTACCGGCTCCTCCGGCTGTGCCGGTGCCGGCCGGTATGCCAGCCCGAGCAGCCGTCTCGAAAGACTCTCTCGGAGAGACTCCGTCTGCCGTTCCGTCGCCTGGGCGAACGTCCAGGTGAGGAGATAGGCGGTGCCGACAAGGCCCAGCACGAGCAGGGCGGCGGGAAGACCCGGATCCATCCTTGTTTGCAGGAAGCCCAGGTGCTGGACGATCACCATCATCGCCGCCAGCCAGCCAGCGCAGATGGTCGAGGTTCGTCGTCAGAGCGGGCGCCCGCGGCGAGGGATGGCGTTCAGGCACAGGCACGCAACTCCCCGGCGCCGGGTTGCAAAAGATCGTTCCGCCAAGCCTGGAACATCAGGATCGCCCACAGAGCCTGGCTGGAATCGCGGCGGCCGGCGAGATGGTCGCGCCAGCGCCGCTCGACCATGGTGGCGTCGAAATAGCCGTCCGACCTCAGCCGACGCGGATCGAGCAGATTCTCCGCCCAGTCGCGCAGCGGACCGCAGATCCATTGCCCGACCGGGATCGCGAAACCTGCCTTGGGACGCTGGAACAAAGCGGGCGGCAGCTCTCGCGCGAGCAGCCGGCGCAGCAGATATTTGCTCTCGCCGCCCCTGAGCTTCAGCGCGAGCGGGACCCGGGCGGAAAATTCGGCGACACGGTGGTCGAGGAACGGTACCCGCGTCTCCAGGCTGACCGCCATCGCAGCGCGATCGACCTTGCACAGGATATCGTCGGGCAGATACGAGATCGCATCGACGAACATCAGCCGCACCGCCAACGGCGCTTCGAGCGCGGGGCGATCCGGCCGGTCTCCGCCTTCTTCGCCGATGACCGGCCCCGCGCCGTTCCATTCGTCGAGAAAGGTGCGGCAGAATTCGTCAAAATCGCGCGCTCCTGCCGCCTCGAGCGCCTTTTGCACCTTGCCGCCGAAATGTGGCCGTCCCGGCCGCAGCCGGTTCCACGTCCGCGGCGGGATCCGGGCGAGGCCGCCGGCGATCAGGCGTCGTGCCACCTGCGGCGCCCGCGCCAGCCGGGGCCAGGCGCGCGGCAGCGCTGAGTGCCGGTTATAGCCGGCGAACAATTCGTCGCCGCCGTCTCCCGACAGCGCCACCGTCACCTGCTCGCGGGCGAAGCGGCTGACCAGGAAGGTGGGGATTTGCGAGGAATCGGCGAACGGCTCGTCGTACATGGCCGGGAGGCGCGGGATGACCTCGCGCGCCTCTTCCACCGTGACGATGCGCTCGTTGTGGACCGTGCCGAGGTGGCGTGCGACCGCCCTCGCATGCTCCGCCTCGTTGAACCCGGCCTCCTCGAAGCCGATCGAGAAGGTGCGGACCGGGATCGGCGAGTATTTCTGATAGAGCGCGACCACGGTCGAGGAATCGATCCCGCCCGAAAGGAAAGCGCCGACCGGAACGTCGGCCACGGCCTGGCCGCCGATCGCCTTGGCCAGCACCTGCTCCAGCCCGTCCAGTGCCTCGCCTTCGTCGAGGACCGGATCGGCGAGCCCGCGCTCGACCACGTCCCGGTAGGACCAGTAGCGTGTAAGGGCGAGGCCACCTTCGCGCCGGCCCTCGGCCGGCGCTTCGGCGCGCGCCGCAGCGGCCGCTTCCGGCGCGACTTCGAGGATGCAGCCGGGCGGAAGCTTGAACAGCCGTTCGTAGATCGAGAAGGGCGCCGGAATGTAGGTGCGCGCCGCGAACAGAGCGAGGGCGGTACGGCTGATCGCATTGTCGAAGCGCGGATGGGCACGGATCGCCTTCAGCTCGGAGGCGAAGACGAAATCGCCGCCCGCCCAGCCATAATAGAGCGGCTTCTCGCCGAAGCGGTCGCGGGCAAGGTAGAGACGCCGCTCCTTGCGGTCCCACAAGGCCAAGGCGAACATGCCGACGCTCTTCTCGAGTGTCGCGCGGAGACCCCAGACCGCAATGCATTCGACTAGGGTCTCGGTGTCGGAATGCCCGCGCCAGGCGATGTCCCTGCCGGCCTCGAGCTCGGCGCGAAGCGCGGCGTGGTTGTAGATCTCGCCATTGTAGCTGATCACCCACCGCTCGTCCGCCGAATGCATCGGCTGGTGACCGAGCGGCGATAGATCGACGATCGACAGCCGCCGGTGGCCGAGAGCGATGCCCGCGTCTGCATCCACCCAGACTCCTTCGTCGTCGGGCCCGCGATGGCGGATCGTGCCCGTCATCCGGCGCACGAGCGAGGGCTCGGCCTGTTGGCTCGAGATCAGTCCCGCGATGCCGCACATGTGATCGCCAACCTTCCTTCCACCATCCTCGCTTGAACCCGCCGAGCCGCGCATCCTGCAGCACGGTTCATCCCCTTGGACTGCCGCACATCCCATCCAAACGCGATTTTTGTCAGCATCTAGCACGACCCGGTCCGGGAACGAGACCCGTTTTGGGCCGGCCGCGAAGCAAGCGCTGGATTGCAAAAGCGCTCAGGCAAGCGGCTCCCGCCCCGCGCAGCTAAGCCATCACGGCTTGCGGCAGATGCCGACGAACTTGCCGGCGCATTCGGTGACGGCGAACGGTACGCTTTTTTCTGCGACAAACTCGGCGAAGCGCATATTGTCCTGGATGTCGTCGGAAATGAACACGCCCCCCGGCGCGCACGCCTGCCATATCAGGGGATAAGCGAACCCTCGGCCGTAATAGGTTTTGTCGGAATCATAATGGGCGAAGTCGATCGATCCGCCGAGCTGGGCGAGCGCCCGCTTGAGACCATTCCGGTCGGGCAGCCGGATCATGGTCCAGTTCACGCGCAAGGCATCGGGAACGACGATCCCGACGAAAGGTTCGTTATTCATCTTGGCGTAGGGCATGTCGACCGAGGCGAGGCGGCCGCCCCCATTTTGGTCCAGCGCCGCGAGGATCGCGAGGCTTGACCAGCCGTAAGCGACTCCGGTTTCCACCGCTCGCTTGGCGCCGGAAAGCCGCGCGGCAGCATAGATCAGACCGAGATCGCCGGCACCCCCCATTTCGACGGTCGCGAGCCTAGCGCGCGCTTCGGCTTCCGCGAGGATCGCCGGCGAGAGCTCGGGCATCAACGCCCCTTGGCTGAGCAGGCCGACGGCCTCCAGGGCCTCTTTGACCGGAATGGCTCGCTGTGCCGCCCACTCCCTGGCCTTCCCCCGCCGTTCGGGACTATCCATGTCGCGGATGAATTTGCGGCGCACCAGCTCAGCGCCCTGTCGCCAGAAGGAAGGCCGTCGCAGGAACCAGACAGCGGTCGCGGCTTTGGAAGATAAACTCATCGATCCTGACTTTTTGGGAGGGGGCTACGCCGGATCCGGCACGAACGTGATGAAATAATGGCTGTTTGCCCGGGGCAGGAGAGACAATAATCTCGCGAGTGCCAGCCTGAAAGCAAAATTACGCGGGGAGGAAAGCGAGCGCCCCAGGCGAGCGGCAATGGTGCTGAACACACCGCGGAAGACCAGTTTGCGCGGACGCGGCATCAGCCCGCTTCTCCGCCAACCGGCCATCGTCAGGCCGGCATCCGCGGCGATCGCGCAGAGCGTCAGGCGCGGAATAGGCTCTATGAAGGCGAGCTGTTCGCCGGAAACCTCCGTGCGACCGATGGGATAATGGTCGGCAACGTCAAACACGAAGACGAGGCCGCCGGGTTTGACGAGCCGCCGCGCTTCCACCAGCAATTTTGACTGAATGTCGCGATCCAGGATCGCTGACAGGACGGTGTGGAGCAGGACGATATCGAACGCGCCATCGGGAAATGAGGTTCGCGTGGCATCGCCGGCGGCGATGTTGAGACTCGGATTCTGAGACTGGCCGAAGGCGATAAAGTCTTCAATGAGATCAACGCCCGCGATGTTGCGCGCCGGGATGCCCAGTTCCAGGAACAGGTGGAGATTGCGTCCCCACCCGCAGCCGAGCTCGATCGCGGACAATCTGGCCATGTCGCTGGTTTGAAATCCGTGGCTGCGAAGTTCGTCGATAACCAAATCTCGGAATTGGCCTTCCCCGAACTGGATCTCCGGAATCAGAGGCCCCCAAACATCGCGAGACCAGAATGGCGCGCGCCCCTCTCCTTTGCCTTCGTAAATAATCTTGAGGCGTTCGACGTCATCATGGATCTCGTTTTTCATGCTTGCTCCACAGGTCGAAACGGCTGGCTGGACTCTCGGCTTGCCGTCCGCGCTCCCGAGTCAATCAAAATAAGCAAGGGCCGTATCGATGACGCGATCGACGTCGTCTCCCAGGTCGTGGAAATTTGGCAGCCTTACGAGCCGCTCATAGGTTTGCCGGGTATGCAACAGGTCGCCGGACGTGCGACCGAAACGCAGCCCGGCAGGCGCGTCATGAAGCGGCACGTAGTGAAAGGCCGCGGAGACATCGAGCTGGCGCATGTGGTTCATGAAACGGTCGCGGTCTTCTGCGTCGTGGAGCAGCAGATAGAAGATATGGCCGTTTCCCTCCCGATCGGCGGGGATCGTGGGCAGCCTGATACGGCCCTGTGGGACGAGATGGCGAAAGGCGTCCACGTAACGGTTGAAAATGGCTCGGCGGTTGGCGTTGATCTGCTCGACCCTTTGTAGCTGAGCATAGAGGAAGGCCGCAATGATCTCGCTGGGCAGATAAGAGGAGCCGACATCCACCCAAGTATATTTGTCGATCTCGCCACGAAGGAATTTAGAACGGTCGGTGCCCTTTTCGCGGATGATTTCCGCGCGCGCAGCGAAGCGCGGATCGTTGATAGTCAGTGCGCCACCTTCGCCGCTCACCACATTTTTGGTTTCGTGGAAGCTGATCGCGCCGAGGTCCCCGAGGCTCCCGCACGGTCGGCCGCGGTAGGTCGACCCAAGCGCCTGGGCCGCATCCTCCAGGAGGACCAGGTCGTGCGTGCTGGCTATGTCGCGCAGCGGATCCATGTCGGCAGCAATGCCCGCATAATGGACCGCAGTGATCGCCCTGGTCTTCGACGTGACCGCGGCCGCCGCTGCCGCCGGATCGATGGTCTGCGTGTCCGGATCGATATCGACGAACACCGGCGTCGCCCCGCGCAGCACGATTGCGTTTGCGGTCGACACGAAGGTGAAGGACGGAAGGATCACCTCGTCGCCCGGCTTCAGATCCAGCAGCAGGCCCATCATTTCCAGCGCCCCGGTGCAACTATGTGTCAGCAGCGCCATTGGCGAGGCGGTGATCTGTTCGATCAGCCCGTGGCAGAGCTTGGTGAACTTGCCGTCGCCGGCCAGATGCGCTCCTTCCAGCGCTTGCGCGACATAGGTAAGTTCCGAGCCAAGGATGGTCGGTCGGCCAAGTGGGATTCGAGTCATGGATTTTCGTTCAAGCGAGGGCCGCGTTCGGAAGCAAGCCGAGCAATTTGCGGCTGATTGTGTCGGGAGCGAAGTCTTCGGCGCGAGCCATTAGGACTGTTTTGTCGGCGCGTCCAGCCAGGCCATCCTCCATCGCCTTGGCCAGCGAGACGGGCTCGTCCATCGGCACCAGCGTGCCAAACCGGCCGCCGTCGAGGATTTCCCGTGGCCCAGACGGGCAATCGGTCGAGACGACTGGCAGGCCGAATCCGAGCGCCTCGATCATCACGGTCGGCAGTCCCTCGTGACGCGAGCTCAATACAAACAGATCGGCGGTCTGATAAAAAGCCTCGAGACAGTTGCTCTGTCCCGGCATCAAAACCCATGGATCGATGCCCAGGCTGCGTGCCCGGTCTTCTAGCGTCCTGCGCAACTCGCCCTCGCCGATGACGATAAGGCGATCGGCATCGCCTTTCTTCACGGCCGCATAGGCATCGAAGAGCAGCGGATAGTTCTTTTGTGGCTTCAGATTGCCGACCGCAAGGATCCGCCTTCCTCGCGGCACCCCCCAAAGGTCGTTTGCGGCCGTCACTGACTCTCGATCGACGTCCTTCCTGATCTTCACGGGATTCGGGATTGCCCGGAAGCGGTTTGTGGGGGCACCCGCCAAGGCGGCAAGATCCTCGATCACACCGGACGAGCAACCCACCACGCATCGGGCGAGCGCCAGCTCGAGCCGTAGCGCCACCTTCATGACGAGCCGTGAGTGGCGGCGTTCATCGACATATTGCGAGCTAAGGCTGTTCTGGTGCATCGTGACGACATGGGTGCCGACGCCGGCCATCTTCGCCGCGACAGCCGTGGCCAGCGTCAGCGGCCAGATATTGGCATAGGCCGCGACCGGCCGCGAGTCCCGGAAATAGCGTCGCAGCGCCTGAATCGAATTTCGCAAACGTGCAGCGCGAAGGTCGATGACCCGCGCAAGTGGAGGAACCGTCGCGAGCAACGCGCCGCGCGCCCGGAGCAAAACCAGATCGACGGCAAAGCCCTTGGCAACCAGCTCCTCCGCGAACGTAATTGAAATTCTTTCCGCCCCGCCGACCCTCAGGTCCGGCAAGACGATGGCGATGCGGAGTGTCACGATCCTGCCCTGCGTGCGTTTCGCAACTCTATCCTATTGGAGATTCCTCGTCCGCGCCGACCGTGTCCGAAACGAAGGTGTGAAGCGGGCGAGCGGCGCGCATACGACCCCTGCGCCTCACCGGCGCCCGCGCTTAAACCCACTATTATCGGCCTCCCTGCCACCCACACATTGAATCAGAAACCGGCCCTAGGGAAAAATCCTCAGCGGAATCAACTCGAAAACACAAGGTCATCGAGCCTGGATTCGGCTATTCCGCACGACGATCTTCTCCGCTCGGGCCGAGCCTCGGCTCAGCTGCGCCCCGATCGAGCGAGCTCCGGCAAAGCCGGGCAAAAAAACATGACAAGGTGGAGTGCCAGCCTTATGGCGCCTATTCCCTTGGGGGAGCAGTGATTTTTCAAGGTAACAGAAAGGCGCGGAGCGAACCTCGAGCCCCGCTGCGGATGCTTCATGACGACAGCCTTGCCAGTGCCGGACGGCCATTCCCGGCTCTCTCCGGCTTTGCCCGCAGCGGACGTTCCGTGACCGACGGCATCGAAGAACTGATCGCGCCTCCAGGCGAGACCGAAGGGTGTCGCCAAGCGACGCGCCTCACAATCTGCTCCCCGGCCCGAGCGCCGAAAACGAGACTCCCCGGCAGCGAGCGCACATTGTGGGAATTCGACCGGGCTGCTTGCCGCCACGTGATGCGCGGGCGGTCTCGCGAACTGACGGAATGAGCGCCGGCAGGAACATGGCGCGCGGCGGCCTGCTCAGCCTGGCACGCCTGATCACGGGCATCATCCGCGTGAAGGTGGTGGCGCTCGCCCTCGGCGCTGCCGGCGTCGGCGTCTATTCGTTGCTGCTGCAGCTCTATCTGACCGGCGTCGCGCTTGTGTCCATGAGCCTCGCCTTACCGATCATAAATCTCGGCCGCCGCCCGATCGTTGCGCGAGACTTCGACGAAACGGGAGCGATCGCGGGAACCGCGCTCACGTTCGTGATCGGAAACACAGCGGTGCTGCTCCTGCTCTTCGCGGCTTTCGAGCGGCCTCTGCTCGCCTATCTGGGGCTGTCGGGCGCCGGGGTTCCGATCTGGCCGATCCTCGCCGCGATCGTGATCGGCGCCTGCTCCGGCGCGTTCTGGGAGGGAATGAGCTTTCTGTGCGATCGCTTCGACACCTATGTGTGGGTCGGAGTCATCGGCACGATCGCCGACTGCGGGCTGGTCGTGACGGGGGCATGGCTCCATGGTCTTCGCGGCGCCGTTTTCGCGATGCCGCTCAGCTCCTTTGCCATGTTCCTCGCTTATCTGGTCCTCATGACGCGTGACGCGCAGGCTCGGCAGGTGATCTCCTGCCTGCGCTTCCGGGCACGGATCCTGCCCCGCCTGCTCGGTTACTCGGCAGTCATGTTCGCAACCGTGGGTCTTACCAATGTCGGGCTGACCGCAATGCGATCGCGCGTGCTGGTCGACTCGGGCGCCGCCCAGAACGGCTATCTGCAGACGGTGACGTCGCTCGCCGCCTATACTCTCGCCTTCGTCACCACCGGCTTTTGGGGTCACCTTCATTCGAAAGCCGCCGCGGAGGGGGACGTTCCGGCCGTGCGCGCGGAGCTGCGACGCGCGCTCGAACTCGGCCTGCTCATCTCCTTTTGCGGTTGCGGCGCCGGCGCCGTGCTCGCCGATTACCTGATCCCGCTTTTCTATTCCCACGCCTTCGATGCTTCCGCGGACATGGTCACGGCCTACATGCCGGGCGAGCTGTGCTTTCAGATCCTCTCGCTGATCACTGCCTATCAGCTCACCGTCAGCCTTCGCCGCATCTACCTTCTGTGGAACGTCTCATACGTGGCGGGCCTGGTGCTGCTCGGAACATTGCTGATCCCGCGGCTCGGCGCCTATGGCTATATCGCGGCGCATCTGATCGCCGCACCTGTGGTGCTGATCGGTGCATTCTTCATCAGCTGGCGAAGAGGACAAATCTCCGCCGCGTTTTCCGCCAAGGTGGCTGCCCTGGCGCTACTGCTGGCTGCGATTTGCCTCGTTCTGCTTCACGCGCGCAGCTTGGGAGGTCCAGGCCTGCCGCTGCTTGCCGCCCTTCTGCTTCCTTTTGCGGCAGCCGGAACCCTGGCGCTCAGACGGCTTCTCGCGCGATGACAGGAATTAGCGAAATACGCATGACAGGGGCGATGACGAAGCCTTCGCAATCCCCCGGCACTCACGGCCGGTCGGTCCTCTACCTGAGCCTGGACGGGATGACCGATCCCCTAGGCGGCTCCCAGGTCTTGCCGTATCTCCAAGGACTTTCGGCGCATGGCCATAGAATCGTGTTGTTGAGCTGCGAAAAGGCCGCCCGGTTCGAGCGGGGGCAAGGCCGCGTCCGCCGGATTTGCGAGCAATCGGGCATCGTCTGGCATCCATTACCCTACCGACGCAGTCCGCGGCTGCTGGCCGGCCTACGCAACATTCGGGCCCTCAAGCGCGCCGCCGTTCGCCTGCACAGGATCTATGGCTTCGAGATCGCCCACTGCCGCTCCTATGTGCCCGCAATGGCCGGCCTCATTCTGAAGCGCCGCTTCGGGGTGCGTCTGCTGTTCGACATGCGCGGCTTCTGGGCGGACGAACGGGTCGATGGCCGTCTCTGGCCGCAATCGCATCCGATCTATCGACTGCTCTACCGGCGCGCCAAGGCTCTCGAAGCGGAGTTGCTGGAGTCCGCCGATCATGTGATCAGCCTGACGGAAAGTGGTCGGCGGATCCTGCAGTCATGGCCGAATCCCGCATCGCGCCCGCGCGCCGTAACCACCATACCCTGCTGCGTCGATTTCGGCGCGTTTCGGCTGCCGGACATCGACGCCCGCCGCCTCGCCCGCCGTACCCTCGGGATTCCCGCCGGCGGGAAGGTGGTCGCCTATCTAGGCTCGATCGGCACGTGGTACATGCTCGACGAGATGCTCGATTTCTTCGCCTGCTATGCCCGGCGTCATGTCGGTGCGAGGCTGCTCTTCGTGACGCAGGATGAGCCCGAGGCGATCCGGAGCGCGGCGCAGCGGCGAGGCCTCGATCCCGAGAGCCTGATCATCCGCTCCGCGTCGCGCGAGGACGTCCCCGCGCTGATGGTGGCGGCAGATCTGGGATTGTTTTTCATCAAGCCCTGCTTTTCGAAGCAGGCGAGTTCGCCGACGAAGATGGGAGAGATGCTGGCGCTGGGCCTCCCGATCGTTACCAACGCCGGAGTTGGAGACGTCGCCGAAATCGTGGCCGAAACCGGGGTCGGTGTCGCCATTCAGAGCTTCGACTCGCATCAATACGACGCCGCCATCGACAGGATCGATTCGATCGGCCTGCGACCCGAAGAGATCAGAGCGCGCGCATTGCCCTGGTTCGACGTCAACGAAGGAATCGACCGCTACGACCGCGTCTACCGGATGTTGTAGCGGGAGCGGAAGTGACGAAGGATGACCCTCTGCGCCTGATCACGCGGCGCGGGCGCCGACACCGGTCCCGCGATCGTCGAGCGCCTGCAAAGCGGCCAGCAAGCGCGGCGCGTGTGCGGCGAGTGAATAACGTTCAACGATGCGTTTCCGGCCGTTCGCGCCCAACCTCCTGCGAAGATCGGCATCCCGGAGCAGCCGTTCGAAAGCCTGCCGCCACCCCTCCTCGTCGGATGCGAGAAAGCCACAGTCGGAGGTCACAATTTCCTGGTTGACGCCCACCGGCGAGGCGATGACGGGAAGCCCGCACGCCATATATTGGATGAGCTTGTAACCCGATTTGCCCCGTGCCCAGGATTCGTCTGGCAACGGCATGATGCCGATGTCCATATTTTGGATGTCGGCAATTTCCCGCGCTTCCTCCCAGTCGACCATCTCGATGTGCGCGGATCGGTCCGGTTCGCCAGCGGCGCTGGCGCCGACGATCCGGACTCGCGCCCGGCCCGACGCCGCCATGGCTTCCAGCATCGGCATGAGGGGGCGGACATAGCGCCATGTGGAGGGGGAGCCGATCCAGCCGATGACGGGAGGTCCTTCGGGGGACCGCTCGTCCACAGGCACATAGCTGTCCGTATCGACCACAGTGGGAAGGATGATGGCGTTGCTGCATTGGCGCCGCGCATAATCGTGAAGATAGGGATTCCCGCAAAGGCAGACGCTCGCTCGGCTCATCAGAGGGACGAGCTTGTTGCAAAGCGCCCGACGAACGAACGCATTGGGAACTTCGTCGTACATGTGGAATATCGCATCATCATAGTCGTACACGACCGGAAGCCCTGGTCGGAAAGCGATCTTCTCGAAGACTCCGGGAAGATAGGGAAATAGCTCGCAATGTACCCAGACAACATCGAATCTAGCCAAGCCGAAAAAAGCAGCGAAACGACGAACGTAGGACTTTACGAGGCTCAATCGAGACGTTCTGATGCCTCGCGTGATGTTGCGCAGGTGCTCATTGTCCAGGAGAGGAAAATACTCCACCTCAATGCCGTGATGGCGAAGCATCTGCTCATATTGCTTCAGCCGCTGGCGCGTGCTGGCGGCTGCGTCGCCATATTTCATGAAGGCCGCGATGCGCATTGAAAGTCAGGCCGACCGGATTCCACAGGCGACCCAGCCCGGCATCCGGTCGCTAAAGCGAATGTCGGTCAGGCCGCAATTGCGCATCATTGCCTCGATCTCGGCGCGGGTGAAGCGGTGCTCCAGGCGCGTTCCGAACCGGTCGAGCGCGTCGGTCTTGAGCGTATACACGCTGAAATGGCGATAGCCGCCGAGCGGGAAGTTGGAGACGTCGGCGCCCGCGCGCTCGGCCAGCCGCGCCGCCCTGGAAAGCGGGTAGTAGACCGAATAGGCGATCGCCGTCGTCACCGCCCGTTTCGCCCGGAACGGCAGCCTCGAGATGAAACGGCGCCCGAAGTCGCTCACGCGCCAGAGCGCGCGAAACCAGGCCGGGCGATTGTCGAAGGCATAATAGAGATAGACGAGGAACGGCGCGCGAGGCTTCAGCTTGGCGACGCACTTTCGCATCGCCGCCTCGGTGTCGGGGATGTGGTGCAGGACGCCGAGCGAATAGCCGAAATCCTGACTGGCGTCGGCGAGCGGGATGGTGTCCACCCCGGCGAGGTGGAAGCGGCAATTCGAGCGGTCGGCGAGATTGCGCCTCGCGACGGCCAGCGCGCTCGCGGCGGGGTCGATGCAATGGAGAGTGCCAACCCGCGGCGCGACCATGACGGCCCACCGGCCCGAGCCGCAGCCGAGATCGAAGCCCTCCGCGCCTTCGGGGAGGGAGTCGAACGGAAAGACCGAGAAATAGCCTTCGAAGAGCTGACGGCGCTCCTCAGGATCGAGCTCCGACTGGTCGAAAGCCGCCCATTCCTCGCCGAAGCCGGCGACGGTCGCCGGATCGATATTTTCAGCTGACATGAGCGTCCCTGGCCAGGCGGTCGATGACGAGAGGCAGGGAATCCTGCCACGGCGGCATGCGATAGCCGAAGTCGCGCTCGAAACGCGAGCCGTCAAGCGCCGAAAAAGCGGGCCGGGGCGCCCGCGTCGGCCAGTCGGCGGTCGCGATCGGCTCGACCCGCGCGGTTGCGAGGCCGAGCGATGCGCAGTGGCGGAAGATCGCCTCGGCGAAGCCGTGCCAGCTGGTGATGCCGGTACCGGCGAGATGGTAAGTGCCGGCCAGGGTAGGCCGATTGCGCAAGGCCCGCGCGGCCGCAAGCAAGCCCTCGGCGAGATCGTGTGCCGAGGACGGATTGCCCTGCTGGTCGGCGACCACACGTAAAGTGTCGCGCCCGGCCGCGGCGGCGCCCATCATCGTCCGCACGAAATTGCGCCCGAATGGGCTGTACACCCAGGCCGTGCGAATGATGAGGTGATCCGGCGAGTCCGAGCGCACACGCGCCTCGCCTTCGGCCTTCGTGCGGCCGTAGACGCCGAGGGGGGCAATCGGATCGTCCTCGCGATAGGGCCGCTCGGCCCGGCCGTCGAAGACGTAGTCCGTCGAGACATGGACGAAACGCGCGCCGCAGGCGCGGGCGGCGGCGGCCAGCGCCGCAGGCGCTTCGGCGTTGACGACGTGGGCGCGCTCGGGCTCGTCCTCGGCCTGGTCGACCGCCGTGTAGGCGGCAGCGTTGATCAGCACGTCCGGTGCGACGGCGCGGACCGACGCCGCCAAAGTCGCGGGCCGCTCGAGATCGAGCTCGGGGCGGCCGAGCGCGACGATTTCGAATTCCGGATTGCCGCTGACGCGCTCGATCAGAGAACGGACGAGCTGGCCCTCGCGGCCGGTGACGAGGATCTTCACGCCGCAGTTCCGAGCCGGTCTCCGGCATATTGGCCGTCGCGGATCGGGCGCCACCACCAGTCATTGGCGAGATACCAGTCGATCGTCTTGGCGAGGCCCGTCTCGAAGCTCTCCTCCGCCCGCCAGCCGAGCTCCCGCTCCGCCTTGGTGGGGTCGATCGCGTAGCGACGGTCGTGGCCCGGCCGGTCGCGAACGAAGGCGATCAGCTCGCGCCGCGGGCGGTCGAGCGGGCGGCGCGCATCGAGCAGATCGCAGATCGCCTCGACCACCGCCAGATTGGTTCGCTCCGCGCGACCGCCGATATTGTAGCTCTCGCCCAGGCGGCCGCGGGTGAGCACCCGCTCGAGCGCCGCGGCATGATCGTCGACATAGAGCCAGTCGCGCACGTTCGCGCCCTCGCCGTAGACCGGGAGTGGCTTGCCCTCCAAAGCGTTGAGGATGACGAGCGGGATCAGCTTCTCCGGGAAATGATAGGGCCCGTAATTGTTCGAGCAGTTGGAGAGCACGACCGGCAGGCCATAGGTCTCGTGCCAGGCACGGACGAGATGGTCCGAGGCCGCCTTCGACGCCGAATAAGGCGAGGAGGGGGCGTAGGCCGTCTCCTCCGTGAAGATACCCGAATCGAACGGCAGGTCGCCGAAAACCTCGTCGGTGGAGACGTGGTGGAACCGGAATGCCGCCTGGGCCGCCGGATCGAGGCCGCGCCAATAAGTGAGCGCCGCATTGAGCAGCCGGAAGGTCCCGATGACGTTGGTCTCGAGAAAGATGGCGGGGCCGTCGATCGAGCGGTCGACATGGCTTTCGGCGGCGAGGTGCATGATCCCGCCGACCTTTTCCTCGCGCAGGATCGCGAGCATCGCGTCGTGATCGCAGATGTCGGCCCGGCAGAAACGGTAATTGGGCGCGTTCTCGACCTCGCGAAGCGAGGCGAGGTTGCCCGAATAAGTGAGCTTGTCGACATTGATCACCCGCCACCCGGCACGGACCAGCCGACGGACGACGGCACTGCCGATGAAGCCGGCGCCGCCGGTGACGAGCAGGGTGCCCCCGTTCTCCATCAGAAACCGGTCTCCGCCTCGGCGAGGCAAGGCGCCTGCGCATCCTTGTCGGAGAGTTGCAACGCAGTGCGCGGCAGCGGCCATTCGATGCCGAGCGCGGGATCATCGAAGCGGATCGCGCGGTCATGGGCGCGGCTATAGGGGGCGGTCACCTTATACTGAACCTCGCAATTTTCCTCGAGCGTAAGGAAGCCGTGGGCAAAGCCCACCGGCACCAGGAGCTGATTCCACTCCTCGGCGGAAAGGATGATCGACGCCCATTTGCGATAGGTCGGGGAGTCGCGGCGGAGGTCGACAGCGACATCGAAGATCCGGCCTCGCGTCACCCGCACCAGCTTGGCTTGCGCGAATGGCGGCGATTGGAAATGAAGGCCGCGAAGCACCCCGCGCGCGACCGAGAAGGAGTGGTTGTCCTGGACGAACTCCAGCGCGATTCCGGCATCGCGCCAAGTCTCGGCATTCCATACCTCGGAAAAGAAGCCGCGGTCGTCGCCGTAGCGCGGCGGCCTGATCTCGCAAAGGCCGTCGAGGCCGAGCTGGCGCACGTCAAGCATGGTCCAGCTCCCGCACGCGGCGGCGGAGATAGTCGGCATAGCCGGTCTTGCCGAGCGCGTCGGCGCGGGCAAGCACCTCGGCACCGGTGAGATAGCCGAGCTCCAGCGCGATCTCCTCCAGGCACATGATCTTGAGACCCTGGCGGTGCTCGATCGTGCGCACGAACGAGGCGGCCTCGTGCAGACTCTCGTGGGTGCCGGTGTCGAGCCACGCATAGCCCCGGCCGAGACGCGAGACGTGAAGCGCGCCGCGGCCCAGATAGACGCGGTTGACGTCGGTGATCTCGAGCTCGCCGCGCGCCGAGGGCGCAATCGAGGCGGCGATGTCGAGCACGTCGTTGTCGTAGAAATAGAGGCCCGTCACCGCCCAGTTGGACTGCGGCTCAGCCGGCTTCTCGACGATCGAGATCGCCTGCTGCGTGTCCCTGTCGAATGAAACGACGCCGTAGCGCTCCGGGTCCTCGACAGGATAAGCGAAAACGGTCGCCCCACGCGTGCGGGCCGAGGCCTCGCGGCAGAGGTCCGGGAGCCCGGCGCCGTAAAAGATATTGTCGCCGAGGATCAGGGCGACCGAATCCTCGCCGACGAAGTCGCGGCCGATGATGAAGGCTTCGGCAAGACCGTTCGGCGCCGCCTGCTCGGCATACGACAAGGAGATTCCGAAGGCCGAGCCGTCGCCGAGCAGCATCTCGAAGCGGGGCAGGTCCTGCGGCGTCGAGATGATCAGCACCTCGCGGATTCCCGCCAGCATCAGCACGCCCAGAGGATAATAGATCATCGGCTTGTCGAAGATCGGGAGAAGCTGCTTCGAGACGGCCAATGTCGCAGGGTACAGTCGGCTGCCGTTGCCGCCGGCCAGGATGATGCCCTTGCGCCGGCGAGAGCCGTCGCTTGCAGTGGCGTGATCGACAGAAATCGGGGACATGCGCGCTCTTTAGTAGCGGGAGGAAGCGGCGTCGGGGCCGGAGATAACCGGATAGACCTTATAGGGAATCCAGTAGATCGAATGATTGGAGAAGTTGAGCCACACGAATTGCACCGCAGCACAATAAGCGATCACCAGCATGAGCATTCCCCTGCTCGGCAAACCCTTGACCGCGAACGCGGAGGGAAGCCGCGAGAGGACGAAGAGTTGCAGCGGGATGACGTAGAGCGCCAGGCGATCGACGATCACGGTGGAGGCGACGAAGAAGTAGCCCACATAGGCGCCGAGCGCGACTATGGACACATTGCGCCAGACCGCACGTTCGGAAGGCTCCGGCGCCAACTTTTTGCTGAGCAGCAGAAAGAGGACGGCCGGGACAAGGTTCATCGCGAGCCGGATACCGGCCCCTTGCGCCTCGTAAACCTGGTCGATGTAGCCGCGCGTGAACTGGTCCATCGCCGGCGCCAGCAGCACAAAATAGCCGACCACGACGGCCAGCCCGGAGAGAAGCAGGGTCTGCAGACGGTTGCGGCTGAAGGCGAGGCCCACGATCGGGATCAGGACCACCGCCGTGCGATGAAAGGTGGCCGCCAGCAGGACCCAGAAAAGAAATCTGGGCAGCGAACCCTGGGCGATCGCCGCAAATCCGCACATCGCAAGGCCGATTGCGACCGCCTGCCGCGTGTAGCCCATGCCGACGCCGATGACGAGGTATGGTACGCCCACCAAAATTGCCAGCCAGGGATGGGGCTGGCCTTTCGCGAAGCGGAAAAGCCCGAAGCAGAAGAGCGCTCCGCAGACGAGATTGACGCCCCATATATCGGTTCCCAGCTCACTGGAGATCCAGTTCAGGACGCCGTAGCCGGGATCGGTGCGCGTCAAGGAGGCGAACAGGCTCATGTGCTGGATGTCGTCGTACATCCACAAATAGGTCAGCCAGTCGCCGCCGACCTCATAGCGGAAGCCGATCATCAACGCCATCAACACCACGGCGACACCCAAGAGCAGGCGTTGGGGCGCTGCAGGCAGGCCGACGCCGCCATGCGCCGCCGCGAGCGTGCCCGAGCGAGTCTGGATCGTGCCAAGGGCGAAGACCAGAAAAAGGATCCAGTAAGGGTACATAGAATCGCGAGGACCTAAAGCGGAAGCGATGCACATGCCGGCGGTTTCCGACCGGCGGGACAGCGGCCTTCTGATAGAGCCATCTTCTGTGGCGACAAGCCTTTTCGCGGGCCTTGCGGACCGATCCTCCGGCAGGCATGGATCGGCCAAATTTGGAGATGACTCGAATGGCAGCAGCGGCGCCGCCCGCAATCCTGAATCTGGCGGGCGTCGAGAAGCCTCGCCGAAAGATGGTCCACATCGAGATTCTGCGGGGAATCTCCGTCCTCCTCGTGCTTCTATATCATCTTGGCACCCCCGGTCTGAAATACGGTTACTTGGGGGTGGACATATTCTTTGTAATAAGCGGATTCCTCATGGCTATGCTGTATGGGGATATCCGCGATCTCCAGTCTGCCATGCATTTCTTTCGAAGAAGATTGGCAAGGCTTCTCCCGGCCTATTACGTCGTGCTGATAGCGATCGTGTTCGCAGCGGCTTTGATCGCAGTACCTCACGAATTTGCCGACTGTGCCCGCTATTCCTACTGGTCGGCAATTCTGATGCCAAACATCGGCTTCTGGATCGATGAGAGCTACTTCGAATCTCACTATTTCAGGCCGATGCTGAACTTTTGGTCGTTGGGAGTCGAGCTGCAATTCTACCTCGTCTTCCCGCTCCTCGTCGTCGCTCAGCGGCGCTGGCGGATTTCGGGGGTGCTGGTCGCCTTGGGCTCTGTCGCTCTCTTTCTGGCGATGTCCGCAATCTCTCCCAAGACAGCGTTCTTCCAGACCCCGTGCCGCATCTGGGAGTTCATGGCCGGTTTCTACATCGCGCGGGGGGGATCGCCACGGCTGCCGCGATGGAGCGGCGAGGGCGCGCTCGCCCTTCTCCTGGTCTTGATCCTCCTGGAGCCGATCCTCCCCCTCCATCCGGCCATCCTCGCGGTGCTGGTCACCGCCGCCGCCAGCCTGTTCATCGGCGCCGGGCTGGATCAGCGAACCGAGGGCAACCCTGTGGCGGCGACGCTGGAGCAGGTCGGCAAATATTCCTATTCGATTTACTTGATCCATTTTCCGGTGATCGCTCTCCTCGGTTACAAACCGTTCGAGGGGACCACGCTGCAGCTCGCTTGGCCGTTCGGCTATGTCGAGGCATTGGCGCTCACGGCTCTGCTCTCGGTTCTGCTGTTCCACTTCGTCGAGACGCCATTCCGCTCGCGTCGCTCGCCTCTATGGGTTGGCGGGATGCTGACGGCAGGAGCCGCGGCTGCCGCTTCCGCAGCTTTGGTTTCGAGCGCGTTGAACTGGTCCCTCATCCCGCCCAACCAAGTGCTTGCGGCTTCAGCCTGGTTCGATCGCCTCCCCTACAGGTGCCCCAAGCTGGTCCGCATTGAGCATCCTTTCGACAAATCCTGCCTGGTCGCCGGCCGCGGCGGTCCCGTCGTCCTACTCGTCGGAGACAGTCATTCCGATCTCCTGAAAGCGCAGCTGGGAGATGCCGTGGCGCGAGCGGGCGGAAGCCTCCGGCTCATGGTGACCAACGAAGCCGTTGGCGACGCGTTGACTCCGGAAGCGGTCATCGCAGAGGCTCAACTTCGGGGGAACCGCGCCATCGTTCTGCATGCTCACAGCGGAAACGTCCATCCCGAGGCAATCGCCCGAACCGTGGAGCTTGCGCGCGCGCGCAACATCTTCGTAGCGATCATTCTTCCCGTTCCGGAGCCCGGCTACAATGTGCCCCGCGTCATTTTCTCTCATCTTCAGTCGGGCGAACCTCTTCCGCCCGCCATTCAAACCAGCGACTATCTTCGGGAGCAGCGCCAATTGATCGCAGTGATGGAAGACTTGGCGCGCCGGTTTCCAAACGTACGACTCTTTTATCCCCACCGCTATCTCTGCACGCCGCGCTGCATGGTGGAAGATGCCGCAGGAAAGCCCTTCTACTCCGACACGAACCACCTCACGCAGACCGGCGTGCGCGTCCTCATCCCGATGTTGGCGCAGGTCGCGATAGCGACCACGCGTCGCGTGGAGACGCCGGGCGCAGGCGCGGGCGGTGCCCTTTCGTCAGGAGAGGACCGACGCCGCGGGATTGCTTTTTCCGGCACACCCTAGAAAGGCTAGCTTTCTTCGTCGCGGAGGCGGTCGATGCCGCTTCGGCGCACTTCATGTCGTCTGGAGAGATCAGGAATGTCGGTCGTTCGAAACGGTGACAATGAGGCCGCGCAATCCTATGGAACCGCCGTCGATCGGACGGGAGATCGCTCGAAGCAGCAGCTCGAGGGGCGATTTTTCCAGGAGATCAACGTCAGCGGCTTCGCGCATAGCGATCAGGAGGTCGCCTTCTTTACCCAGATTGCGGCCTTGCTCCGGCCGACCGACGTCGTTCTCGACTTCGGCGCCGGCCGAGGCGAATTCATGACTCAGGACCCGGTGCCGTACCGGCGATGGCTGCAGAACCTGCGGGGGCGCGCGCGCCATGTCGACGGCTGCGACGTCGATCCCGCCGTCCTCGTCAATTCGACGCTCGACGAGGCGAAGGTGATTCGGCCCGGAGAGCCCCTCCCCTACGAAGACGGCCGCTTCGACCTCGTCGTCTCACGTTATGTGTTCGAGCATGTCTCCGATCCCGAATGGGCGGCCCGCGAGCTCTTGCGAGTCACCAAGCCCGGCGGCTGGATCTGCGCCTATACACCCAATAAATGGGGCTATGTGGCTCTGGCGGCGCGCCTGGTTCCCAACGCCCTCCACAAACGGATGCTGCGACGTATTCAGCCTCACCGGGAAGAGCAGGATGTCTTTCCAACGGCATACCGGCTCAATCGCCCGTCGCAGATTCGGCGTCATTTCGGCAGCGAAGCGGAGATTTATTACTATTCGACCTCGGCCGTGCCTTCATATCACTTCGGAAGCGCGCCAATATTCTTCGTCATGATGCTTCTCCACCGGATTCTTCCGCCCCTATTGGATCTCAGTATCGCTTTCTTCATCCGCAAGAAGGGACTTGGCGACCGAGCGGCAGCCTGAAAGGGCGCCAGATGTTCTTGCAAATTGTCTCAGATGATGGGCTTGCCCTAAGGGGTTTGAATGCGAAAAGTGATTGGTCTGTTGTCCCGCCTTGCACGCCTGAATCCGACGAGCGCGGAACGGCTTCTAGCCTGTTTCGTGAGGAAGCAGCCGAAACGCTCTCTTGGGTCGGCGCCGCGCCTCTCTGAAACCTCCCTGGAACGAGCGAAGCTGGACTCCGAGCGAGAGGCAATGGTGCACGGACTTCCGAAGGGTGGGCTCCTTCGTCGCTCATACCTCGGTGCTTGGGCGGTTGCCTTCCTTCGCCACCTTGGAGAGGGTGGCGGGCCGCGCCGGCGCGCCTTCTGACGATGTCCGCCCGCACCGTCGTCATCTCGATCAATGCGTCGTGGAACATCCTGAACTTTCGGCTCGCGATCGTTCGCTCCCTCCAGGAAGCCGGCTGGAGGGTGGTCGCCTTGGCGCCCGAAGACAAGACATCGGAAAAGCTCGTGGCGCTCGGCGTGGGCTACGAGCCGATCGTGATGGACAAGAAGGGGATCTCACCGCTTCAGGACCTCCTCCTGCTCTTTCGCTATTGGAAGGCTCTCGGACGGATCAGGCCCGAGGTCGCCTTGTTCTATACGGCAAAGCCAAACATTTACGGCTCGCTGGCGGCGCACCTGCGCGGCATCAAGGTGATCAACAACGTGTCCGGGCTCGGCACGGCGTTCATCAAAAAGGGCCTGCTGACCCGGATCGTGTCCCTGCTTTACCGAATCGCGTTCGGTCGGTCCTCCACCGTCTTCTTCCAGAACAGCGAGGACAGGGATCTGTTCGTCGCCGAAGGCATCGTGAAGCTGGCAAAGACCCGACTATTGCCGGGCTCGGGGGTGGATCTCGACCGCTTCGCCCCTCCGGCCGCACCCGGCGGCCGCCGGAGGGAAGGCTTCGTCTTTCTCCTCATCGGCCGGATTCTGCGGGACAAGGGCGTCTACGAATATGTCGAGGCCGCTCGCCTCGTTCGGCTCAGCCATCCCGAAGCGGAGTTTCGGCTGCTCGGCTTTCTCGACGCCGAGAACAGGACGGCCATCCCGCGCGAGGAAGTGCAGCGCTGGATCGACGAGGGGCTCGTGACCTATCTCGGGGAGGCGGAGGATGTCCGCCCGTTCATTGCCGCCGCCGACTGCGTGGTGCTCCCCTCTTACCGCGAAGGACTGCCGCGCACGCTGCTCGAGGCCGCCGCCATGGCCAAGCCACTGATTGCCTCCGACGTTCCTGGCTGCCGGCATGTCGTCGAGCCGGGTGTCAACGGGCTGCTTTGCAAGGCCCGCGATGCAGGGGCGCTTGCGGACGCGATGTGCGCGATGATCCGCGCGTCGGCCGCTCATCGGGAGCGGTGGGGCCTGGCCGGCCGGGCGATGGTCGAACGGAAGTTCGACGAACGGGTCGTGGCCGACCTCTACCGCGGCGCGATCGCTGACGCTCTCGCCTGAAGGTCAATCGGCCGACAGGTGCCGTGCCCGGGTCGTCGTCGACTGTTTGCTCCGCCGCGTTTGCGTCCTAGGCGCAGCCATCAATCCGCAGCACATGGCGAAAACGGCGCTGATCGCCGCGGTTCGGAGCGGATAGTCGACGATCGAGTGGGCGAGGATGGCCCCCGAGGCGATCGTCGCGGCACATGCGAAATAGTCCGATTGCTCCGCACGCCAGATCTGGAAGGTTCGCCGTCCCCACCAAAGCAGGAAGAGCAAGACGACGAGGAGCCCCGGCACGCCGGTCTCGAGCGCCAGCTCGATATAGTCGCCGTGGACGTGGTTCATGTAGAAACGGTCGACAGCGGAGGGATCTTCGTGGGTCCGGTAGATCTGCTGGAACGTGCCGATGCCCGATCCGAGCGGCATGAAATCGGCGGTCGCGGCCAGGCTCTTCGTGAAGGAAGTATAGCGCGAATCTTCCTGGCTGGGGGCGCGTTGCGAGGTCAGGTTGTTGCCGAAGGGCGCCGCGAACACGGCGGTCACGGAACCCACCAGTAGCAGTCCGATGAGCAGCGGCGCCCATTTCGGTACCTTCCGGCGTCGGGAGAGGATCATCAGCAGGCTGCCCGCCAGGACCGGCACGGAAAGCCCGATGCCGGCGAGCGACGTATTGATCGCGATGCCGACGACGATCACCCCCAACACTCCGGCAAGGACGACCAAAAGGCCGGAAGACTTCTGCACGGACCGCCCCTTGGCGACGGCGGCGAGGTACAGGGCGGCGAGGAAGGGGATCGCGGCGACCATCAGCGTCGCCATATGGTTCGCGTTCGCGAAGAAACCGGTCGTCGATCCGTAGTTGGTGATCTCGTAGAAATACCAGGGGGAGTCGGGCCCCCCCGCTATCTGCAAGGCGCCGACTGCGACGGAGGCGATGGTAATCGTGGCCAGAACCCAGGCGAGCCAGGAAGCGCGGAAGCTGCCGAGGCGAATGATGCCCAGGAGGACAGCGACGGCGGGGAGCAGCCAGAGCGCCGAGGAGATCGTCCAATACGGATCGAGCGACAGCGGCAGCCAAGGCAGCGGCTCTCCCACGAGCCTGAATCCCTCGGCCACCGCTCCCCTGCCCGGAAGCGCCGTCCAGAGCGCGGGCGGCAGCGGAACGAGCTGCAGGCCGACAACCAAGACCATGAGAAGGAGCAGCGCGATCAGCTGCCTCGCGGGGGTCGAAAGCGGCTGCGGCGGCTCGACCGCCGCCGCCCAGACGATGATCGGCAAAGCGAGGAGCTGAAGGGCCATGTTCGCCCAATAACCCGCGGCGCTTGCCCCCCCGAAGACGAGGCAGAGAGCCAGATAGAAGGGGACGATGCCGAGACGGAGAAAATGGATCACGAGCCGTTCTCCGGCTCAAGCGACAGATCGCTGATGTTGGCGTTCTGCGCGGCTTCAACGTCTCCCGAGACGCCGGCGAGCTTAAGCCATTGCGTCGCGCAACCGGACGCGGGGACATCAAGGATCGCCGTGAAGCGCTTAGGGACCGACATCACGCCTGTTATGGGAAGCTGCAGGACCTGGGAATTGCCGGGGTTGCAGGTCATCGTCCAGACGATGCGACTGCCTTCGCCCGAGGCGTCTCCGCTGGCACGGAACGAGAAGCGGTAGCGGCCTGGTCGCAGGATCAGCAACTGGCTCGCGAGGTCGCCATTGTCGCGTCCGTAATAATCGACCTGCAGCCTGTGATTCCGGCCGAGACCGGCGGCGCCGGGTCCGCGGGTGGTGAGGTCCCAGTTGAATGGCGGGGGACCCGGCAGACCGGCAAACCCGGCATCGTAGATGCCCTTGGTGTCGCCCCGAAACCCGGTGAAGGTCTTCCACAGGCTCCAGGCCTTGTCGAACTCGTTCTGCGCCACGAGTTGGGACAAGGCGATCCCCTTCCAGGGCTCCGAGCGCCCCGTATGCGCGGCAGGACCGGCAACGTTCAGAAGCGCTGCTTCGCTCGCGCCCGAGGTTGCAAGGCTCTCGAGCACTGCTTCCTGCAGCGCAGGCTGCGACCGCAACAGCGGCACCATCTCCGGCGCCGTCTCCGGATCCTGCGTCATGCGCGCCAAAGCCGGCGTCAGCACGCCCGAAACGCCGACGACGAGATTGTCGAGGGCTTTCATCTCGAGCACCGCGGCCTGGATCTTGTGCTCGCGCAAATAGCGGTCGAGCAGCAGCAGGCGCGCCATGCGAAGACGGGGATCGCGCCGTCTCGCCTCCTCCAGCAGGCGGTCTCCCCGCTTCGTGTCGCCGTGGGCAAGCGCATCGACGCCCGCCAGCAAGAAAGGCTCGTCGGCAAGCGGCGCCTGCTTCAGCGCATCGAGGGCCTCGCGCCGCCGGTCGTCTGGCACGCGTCCGCCCTGGAGCAGAAAGTAGACCATGGCGAGGTTGAGGCGGACACGCGGATGATTGGGCGCCACGGTCGCCGCTACGAAGGGGTTGTCATCCGCCTCGGCGTTGACGACGCCGGTCTTGACCACCCACCAGGCGACATAGACACCCAGCAGCAGAGCAAGCCCCGCACTTGCCAGCGCGCGGGGTCTCAGCCTTTTTCGCCCTGCCGACCGATCAGCTCTCACGCTGCGCGAGTAGCTTGATTTCGCGCTCGCGGCTACTCACCCCTCCGTAACGATACGGCTCGTAGCCATAGCCGTAGCCATAGCCGTAGCCGTGCGACCGGGCACGGAACTTGGTGAGCGCCGCGCCGACGATATTGCCGCCCGAGGCCTTGAGGCGGGTGATCGCGTCGAGCGCGGCCTTGGTGCGGGTGCGGCCGCTCTCGACCACCAGCAGCGTGGCGCGGCACACGCCGGCCAGGAGCGGCGCATCGGCGAGGCCGAGCACCGGCGGTCCGTCGACGATGACCATGTCGAACTTAGTCAGAGCGTCGGCGAGGACCGCCTTCAGCCGCGGCGAGGCGAGCAGCTCGGCGGGATTCGGCGGCAGCGGTCCGCAGGGCAGGAGGCTCAGATTCTCGTACTGGGTGTTGAGAATGTGAATCTCGAGCGGTTCGTGGTTGGTGAGCAGCTTGGAGAGCCCCTCATTGGGCTCAAGGCCGGTGACGAAGGCAGGCTTGCGCAAATCGCCGTCCACCAGCAGCACGCGGTTGCCGAGGCGGGCAAAGTTCTGCGCCAATGCCAGTGTCGTGCTGGATTTGCCTTCGGCGGCACGCGTGCTGGTGATGAGCAGGCTCTTCGGCGCTCCGCTGTCAGTCGTGAACTGCAGCGAGGTGCGCAGCGAGAAATAAGCCTCGGAGACGGCGGAGGACTGGTCTTTGAGCTCCTCCGCCAGCGCATCGCTGCCTTTCTTCATCGGAATGACGCCGAGCGACGGCAGATGAAGCTTGTCGCGAACATCGTCCGGAGTCTTGATCGTGTCGTTCAGAAACTCCAGAGCGAGGGCGGCGCCAAGGCCCGCGATAAGGCCCAAAGCGAAGCCGATCAGGAGATTCAACGTCAGGATCGGCTTGAACGGCCCTCCGGGGACCTCGGCATGGTCGACGATCGAGACGTTGTTCGTGCCGACGCCGCCGGCGACGCCGATCTGCTTGTAGCGCTCCAGCAACGACTCGTACATCGCCCGGTTCGTCTGGACGCTGCGATCGAGAATATTGTACTGGATACTCCGCTCGCGCAGGTCGAGCACGGCGGTCTTCAGCTTGTTCACCTGTCCCTGCAGCTCGCGTTCGGAGGCGGCTGCCGCGCGATAAGCCGAGAGCAAGGTGTTCGAGCGGCCGGTGGTGACGGTGCCGGCCTCGCGGCGGATCTGCTGGTCAAGCGCGTCGATCTGGGCCCGCTCGCTGACCATGGTGGGATAATCCGGTTTGAAGGTCGCAAGCTTCTGCTGATAATCGGCCTCCAGCGTCGCGCGCTGGTTCCTCAGTGCTGCCGTGCTTTCGTTGACGTCGCTGGTCGGACCGGCGTGGGCTGCGCTCTCATAGGCTTCTTGCGCGGCGATCCGCTTGGTGGTTGCGTCGGACAGAGCCTGGTTCAGCGCGGCAAGCGACGCGGTTTGGAGAGAAGTCCCCTCGCCATTGCCGCCGTTTTTCCCTTGATCGCCGCCGGAATTACCCAGCGTGATGATATGCTGCGCTTCAGCATAGGCAACGAGCTGGCGCTCCGAATTCTCGAGCTCAGCCTTGGTAGTAGCGATCTGCTTCTCGAGGAAGTGTCGCGCATAGGCGGTCGATTCGTAGCGCCGCTGCAGGTTGGATTGGATGAAATTGTCGGCATAGCTGTTCGCAATCTGTGCGGCCAAAGCCGGCGACGGCGAAACATAGGCCAGCTCGATAAGCCGGCTCTCCTGCACGGGCTTGGCCGTAAAGCCGCCGCGCACCCGGCCCGCGGCCCATTTCAGTCGCTGCGACCGATCGGCCGACTGCGGCACGAAGGACGGATTGGAAACCAGGTTGAGGTCCTGCGCGACTTGCTCGGCAAGATTGTTGCTTTCCAGCAAGCCGATCTGCGTGGCCATATAGGCGCGCTGATCGAAGTAGCTGTTGCCGACGTTCGACACCTTCGACTGATCGACCGCTTCGATTTGCGGCGTATTGATCTCGAGCGTGACCTGCGCCCGGTACAAGGGCGTGGTCAGGAAAGTGATGACGATCGCGCCGGCGAGGCCAACCGCCACCGCGCCCAGGATCAGCCAGCGCCACTCGGATACGATCCGCCATAGAGTGGCGAGGTTGAGATCGCCCGGAAGGAGCCCGCCGCTGGCGGGCTGGGGAGCCCATTGGTGCGGCAGAGCGAGGGCTCCGCCTCCCTGCGGCGCGAGCGGCCAGATCGGCTGGGCGCCCGCGGGCTCGATGTCGTTCTTGCTCATAAGAAAGCGAAGCTGCCTTTCATGTGGCTGGCGGCCATGGGCGCCGGAGAAATCAGAGCCCGAGCGGCCCGAAGATGGCGACGAGCGGGATCGCCTGGAGGATGCTCGCCCAGGTGCTCTTCACCTTGGACCCATCGACCACGATGATATCGCCGGGATAGATGCGCGGGTCTTCGCCCTGGCCGCGGCCGATGCTGACGAGATCGAAGGCCGCCGCCTCGCGCTGGCCCTGGATGGTCCTGAACACCGCGACCCGGTGCGGATTGGCATTCTCGTCCCAACCGTGCGCAAGCGCGATCACCTGCAGCAGGGTCAAACGGCCGGTCACTGGGAAGATGCCCGCTTGATGCACCGATCCGGTCACCGTCACGACACGCGTGCTTGAGGCCTTGACGGCGACGCTGACGTCCGGATGCTGCAGATATTTCGCGGAGAGCCGCTGGGTGATCTCGTTGTCCAACTGTCTCGTCGTGAGATTGACCGCCTTGACGCTGCCGATCAGAGGCATCTGAATGGTGCCCGTCAGATCGACATCATAATCGCGGGAGAGGTCCGCGACCTGGAAAACGTCCACGTGCAGCGTATCCAGCGGTGCGATCTTGTAATCTTCATCCAGCGTCTGGACCGGCGCCGGGTCCGGGGGCGCGAAATTGTGCACGTCATAAGGGATCGGCCCGCCCCGCGAGCTGGCACAACTCGCCAACAGGGAGAAGGCCGCCACGCAGAAAATCAGGCGAAGAGACGAAATGAGGCGCGAAGCGAGCACGGGTCCCGCCTGGCCGGACTTATCGGAATACGGCACGGATGATTCCAAATTTTGCAAAATTCAGGCCTTTAACCTTAGCCAAAGCGCCTCCCGGGTCAAGCCGGAATCGGGCCACGGCGGCGCGTTTCGGGGTGAAACGGCTTTCGTTCCAACGGCATAGATCAAAGGTTCGCCCCCGCCCGTCATGCGCGCCGGTCCTCGGGACCGGTGGAAAGAAACCAGCGCTCCGTCTCCTCCACGCCAAGGGCGGTCAGCACCCCGCTATGATAGGCTCCTGTGTCGATGGCGATCCGGTTGAGCCGCTCCTCCACCTCGGGCACGATGGTATGGCCGTGAACGACGATAAAGCCATGCTCCTTCACGTCGGCCAGGAACGGGTCGCGGATCCATCGCAGATCGTGCGGATCCTGGTCCTCGACTGCGAGGCCCGGCCGGATGCCGGCATGGACGAAGAGATAGTCGCCGAAGCGGAAGGTATCGGCCATATTGGCCAGGAACTCGCGGTGCGCGCGCGGCACCTTGGCGCGGATCGCCTCGAGCGCTTCATCGTCCTCCATCCGGCGGAGCGCATCGACGTCGACGCCGTAGCTGCGGGCGCATTCGGCGCCGCCGAACCGCAGCCAGTCCGGCAGGATCGACGCGTCGCCGCCGAGGATCCGAAGCAGCACCTCCTCATGATTGCCCGCGAGGAAAACGGGGCGCCCGTGCCGCGGCCGCCACGTCCGCAGCCGCTCGACGACCCCGGCGGAATCGGGGCCGCGGTCGATCAGGTCGCCGAGGAAAACGATGTAGGTCTTCTTCGGCCTCCGCCCGGCAATGTCGTCCTCCACACGCCGCAGCAGGGCGTCGAGCAGGTCGAGCCGACCGTGGATATCGCCGATCGCATAAGCGCGCGCGCCGGCCTTGCCACGGGGACGGTCCTCATCCCCGAGCAGTCCGAACGACAAGGTATGCAGCAGGCCCATTGACGCTCACTCTTTTGCCACGGCGCCGCGTCCCGGGGAGGCGGGCTGCGGCGGTTCCCGCTTCCCCTCCGATGCCCGCCTGTCAAGGTAAAAGCTTGCCGGGATTCATGATTCCAGACGGATCGAGCGCCGCCTTGATCCGGCGCTGGAGCGCGAGCCGGGCCGGCTCCGCGGTCCGCGCGAGCGCGTCGCGCTTGCTCTGGCCGATGCCGTGCTCGGCCGAGATCGACCCGCCGACGGCGGTGACCCGGTCGTAGACGCTCCGGGTGATGTCCGCGCCGGTCGCCTGCAGCCAGTCGGAGGGCGCGCCCGGCGGGGCGATCACGTTGAAGTGGATGTTGCCGTCGCCGAGATGGCCGAAGGCGATCACCCGAACGCCGGGAAAGGCCGCCTCGAGCGCAGGCGCTTCGGATTCGAGAAAATCCGGCATGGCGGCGACGGTGACGGAAATGTCGTGCTTGAGGCCCGGGCCTTCCTGCCGCTCCGCCTCGGCGATGGAATCGCGCAGCCGCCAGAAGGCTTCGGCCTGGGCATCGCTGGCGGCGAGCACCGCATCGGCAGCCAGGCCGGTCTCCAGCGCCTCGCCGAGCGCGTGCTCGAGGCGTCCCGCTATATCCTCGGCGCCCGATGGCGCGACCGTCTCGACGAGGATGTTCCAGGGGCACGGCGCCTGGAGCGGCGCGCGCGCGCCCGGGACGTGGCGAAGCAGGAGGTCGAGCGCGATGGCGGGGACGAGCTCGAAGCTTTCGATCGCATCGCCAAGCCGGTCTTCGAGGAATCGAAGCAGGGTGAGAGCGGCGGCCGGTGACGATAGCCCCACCCAGGCGACGCCGCGCGAGCCGACGGCCGCGACCAGCCGCAGGCTGGCGCCGGTGACGATGCCGAGCGTGCCTTCCGCGCCGATCAGCAAATGCTTGAGGTCGTAGCCGCGATTGTCCTTGCGCAGCGCCGACAGCCCGTTGAGCACCGAACCGTCGGGGAACACCGCCTCCAGCCCGAGCACGAGCTGGCGCATCGTCCCGAAGCGCAGCACCTGCGTCCCCCCCGCATTGGTCGAGACGAGGCCGCCGATCGTCGCCGATCCCTTGGCCCCGAGCGAAAGCGGGAAGCGTCGCCCGGCCCCGGCCGCCGCCTCGTGGACGTTGGCGAGAATCGCGCCCGCTTCGGCAACGAGTACATTGTCCTCGGCCGAGACGCTGCGGATCCGGTTCATGCGCCGCAGAGACAGGAGCAAGGCCCCGCCCGAAGCATCCGGCGTCGCCCCCGCCACCATCGAGCTGTTGCCGCCCTGCGGCACCAGCGCCACCTGCTCCTCGGCGCAGGCGGCGACGATCGCCTGGACCTCCTCGAGCGACGCTGGCGAGAGGAGCGCGGCCGCCTGGCCCCGATAGCGCCCGCGCCAATCGCTGAGCCAGGGCGCCATGTCCTCCTCGGCCCGGCTGAAGCCGCGCGGACCGAGCTGCGTCTCAAGCCTGCTCAGCAGCCGCTCGGAGGGGGGATTGGGCATGGCCGCCCTCCTGACCGACTTGGAAAGCGCAGGCAAACTCAAAAAAGTGCCGCTCCCGCCCCATCTTGCGGTGCCCGCTGCAAGGTCTACACTCACCCCGGTGCGACCCGCCGCCAAGACCAGAGGCGGACGAAAGGGGGCAGCAGTGGGGGAAGCGGCATCGAGTGCGGTGTGGCGCAGGCGCGGCCGGTTCATTCTGACCGCGTCGGCGGCGTGCCTTTCCGCCTGGCCCACCCTCGCCGGCGCCCAGTCGGCCGCGCCGCCGCCCCGGCCCCCTTCGCGTGAGGAGGTGGAGCGGCCGACCGCGCCGGCGCCGCTGATGCCGCCGAAACTCACCGTCGAGGGCGGCATCGAGCGGGCGCCCTGCGCGCTCGACTCGCCGGCCTATCGCGACATCCGCTTCACGCCGACCGAGGTCGCGTTCGACGATTTGCGCGGCCTCTCGCCCGCGGACCTCCGCCCGGCTTACGCGCCCTATCTCGGCAAGGAGCAGCCGATCTCGGTGGTCTGCGAAATCCGCGACCGCGCTGCCACCATCCTGCGCGATGCCGGCTATATCGCCGCGGTCGAGATCCCCGAACAGCATATCGCTGGGGGCCAGGTTCGCTTCACCGTGCTGATGGCGAAGCTGGTCGCGATCCGCGTCCGCGGCAATGCCGGGCGGGCGGAGCGCACGATCGCCGGTTATCTCGAGCGGCTGACGCACCAGCCGGTGTTCAACCGCTACGAAGCGGAGCGCTATTTGCTCCTCGCGTCGGACCTGCCCGGCTATCGCGTGCGCCTGTCGCTCCGCTCCGCCAGCGGGGCGCGCGGCGAGGTGGTCGGCGACGTCATCGTCGACCATGTGCCGGGCGAGGTCGAGGCCAACGTCCAGGATTTCGGCTCGCACGCGCTTGGTCCGTGGGGCGCGATGGTGCGCGGTGAGCTGTACGGCCTCACCGGCCTCGGCGACCGCACCACCATCGCCGCCTATTCGACGCTCGATTTCAGCGAGCAGCAGACGATCGAGATCGGCCACGACATGCGGGTCGGCTCCGAAGGCCTCACCCTCTCCGGCACCTTCACCTACGCCTGGACCCGGCCGACGATCGCCGATCCGAGCCTCCACGTCCGCGCGCGCACTCTGCTTGCGACCGCCGAGGCCCGCTACCCGTTCGAGCGAACGCAGGCGGCGAGCATCTGGGGCGCGCTGGGGTTCGACCTCGTCAATCAGGACGTGTCGGTGAACGGCCTCGCCCTCACCCGCGATCGCCTGCGCGTCGCCTTCGCTCGTCTCGACTTCGACCGCGCCGACCGGATGAGCTTCGGCCGGCGCGCCGGCTATTCGGCGGCCGAGCCGCTCTGGCGGTTCGGCGGCAGCGTCGAGCTGCGCCAGGGGCTCGGCATCCTCGGCGCGACGCCGGCCTGCGGCGCCGCCTTCGCCCGCTGCCTCGGCCCCGGCCTCGTGCCGCCGAGCCATGTCGAGGCCGATCCCGAGGCAACCCTGCTCCGCTTCGACGGCGCCGCCGAATTCCGGCCGGACCCGCAGTTCAGCATCTTCCTCGGCGTCCGCGCCCAGACGACGGACAAACCGCTGCTGAGCTTCGAGGAATATGCGGCCGGCAATTACACGGTCGGACGCGGCTACGATCCCGCCACCCTGGTCGGCGACCGCGGCATCGGCTTCCAGGCCGAATTGCGCTGGCGGCGGCTGGTCCCGGCCGGTCCAGACAAGGTGGCCGTCCAGCCTTTCGTCTTCTTCGACGCCGCCTGGGTGAATAACGAGGACCGGATTTTCCCGGCGGTCGGGCCGCAGCGCCTTGCCTCGGCCGGCGGCGGCGTCCGAATCGCCTTCGGCGATCGGGCGCGGCTCGAGGTCTCCCTCGCCGATCCGCTCCAACGGGCCGGGCTGGAGACCAAGAAGCCCGGCCCGCGCCTGCTCGTCACCTTCACGACCAGGCTTCTGCCATGGAGCGCGCGATGAGTGCTGAACACCGCCTTCCCGAGCACAAGCCTCAGGGCTTCCGCGCGCGGCTGCTGCTCTCCTCCGGCGCGGCGGCGATCGCCTGCATATTGAGCGTGCCCGAACCGGCCCGGGCACAGGCGTTCCAGGGTGCGATGGGCGTCACCGAGGGCAACGCCACCCGGACTACGACCGGCCCGACCACGGAAACGATCACGATCAACACGCCGAGCGCCGTGCTCGACTGGAAGCCGAACGACGGCGCGAGCGGAGGGCCGCCGATCGACTTCCTGCCTGCGGGCAATGTCGCGACCTTCCAGAACGGCATAGACGGCGCGAACTTCATGGTCCTGAACCGGATCATACCGGGGGACCCCAGTCGCATCGTGGCGCTGAACGGCACGATCGTCAGCCGGATCCAGGATGTAGCGAGGGGCACAATCGCACGAGGCGGGACAGTCGCCTTCTACAGCCCCGGAGGGCTGCTGATCGGCCCGAAGGCGATCATCGACGTCGGCAACCTCCTGCTCACCACCATCGCGCCGAACACCGACGGCAACGGCAATTTTTTCATCGGCAACACCTACGGCCTCAGCGGCGCGGTCGATCCGAAGTCGAAGATCACCGTCTCCGCCGGCGCCCAGATCGTCGCGCTCAATCCCGGCAGCTACATCGCCATGGCCGCCCCGGTGATCGAGCAGCACGGCACGGTAATGGCGAATGGTTCGATCGCTTATGTGGCGGCGGAATCGGTCTCGCTGACGATCAACAACGGCCTGTTCGACATCAACGTGAAAATCGGCAGCAGCGACGCCGTCAACACGATCGTCCATGACGGCACGACCGGTGGTCCGCCCAGCCCCGACGCCGCCGATCCGCACCGCATCTATATGGTGGCCGTGCCCAAGAATGCGGCGATCACCGCTTTGCTTCAGGGCAATGTCGGCTTCGATCCGGCGGTCGCCGCGGGCGTACAGAATGGCGAGATCGTCCTGTCGGCGGGCCGCAACGTGAGCTCCGCCGACACCTTCTCGACCACCGATGCGATCGTCCCCGCCAGCTTCCACATCCAGGGCGGCAATTTCACCTCGGACGTGCTCGGCAGCGCGGTCACCGATTTCCTGGTCGACGGCACCGCCGGCAGCAGCACCTTCAGCGGCAATGTGACGCTGCAAGGGGACCAGCGCGCCCGCATCGATTCGCCGAGCGACCGCGCCAACGTGACAATCGGCGGCAACCTCAGCCTGACCTCCAACGGAGTGCCGGGCACCAACGGCATTGGCGGCGAGGCAACCGTCCAGGCGATCGCGAGCGGCACCATCACGGTCGGCGGCAACGTATTCCTGAGCGCGGTCGGCCGCGGCGTCTTCGACCCCTCCACGGCCATTGCCGGGAGCGGCACCGGCGGCATTGCGCAGGTGCGCGTGTTCACCGCCAACGTGACGATCGGCGGTTCGCTGACCGCGCTCGTCGACGGCTTCGGCGCCGACGGCACGCCCGGCGGCGTGGCCGGAGGCGCGGGGCAGGGCGGAACGGCTCAGGCCTTCGTCACGGACGGCTCTTTGAGCATTGGCGGCACCACCCTGCTGAGCGCGAACGGCACCGGCGGCGCCGGCACGGGAGGGGCCGGCGTGACCGGCGCCGCCGGCAGCGGCGGCATCGCCGAAATTGGCAGCGGCGGCAGCATTACCGCGACCGGTGTCGTCACCGTCCGCGCGCAGGGCTTCGGCGGCGGCCTCGACCTCGCCGGCGGGACCGGCGGCATCGGCCAGGGCGGCACGGCAGTGATCCGCGGCGTCGGCAACACGTACAATTTCCCGGCGGGCGCCACAGTCGACGCCTCCGCCACCGGCGGCAGCGGCCCGACCGGCGGCGATGCCAACGGAGGCTTCGCCCTCGTCGATCTCGCCGACGGCGGCATCGCCTTCGGCGGCCCGTTGGGCGTCGTCGCCGACGGACAGGGCGGCGACGGGATCGGCACCGGCGGCGGGAGCGGCGGCAACGGCACCGGAGGCGGGGCTTCGGTGCTCGGCCATGTCGGCGGCAGCGGACTCATCTCGGGCACGACGCTCACGCTCAGCGCGAGCGGCCGCGGCGGCGCGGGCGCGACCGGCAACGGCCTCGCGCCGGGCGGCAGCGGCGGCGTCGGCAGGGGCGGCACGGGCCAGATCCTCGCCGAAGCGAGCAGCGCCAAACTGCAGTTCAATAGCGTCGCCGCGTCCGTGTCCGGCGTGGGCGGCACCGGCGGGACCGGCAGCGACAATACGGCGGGCGGCGACGGAGGCAGCGGTCTCGGCGGGACCGTCGATGCCGGCACCACCAGCGCCCCGTTTGCGGCGACGATCGACGGCAGCGCGGCGTTCGGCACGATCGCGCTCGATGCGACCGGCCGCGGCGGTGGCGGTGGCTCCGGCGGCCCCGGCGCCAATGGCGGCTTCGGCGGGGGCGCGCTCGGCGGCACGGCGCAGCTCCTTTCGCAATCGGCCATCGTCAACGTGACGGGCGCGGCCAGCCTGAACGCGTCCGCCACCGGCGGTGCGGGCGGCGCCGTCGGCGTGGGCGGTGCCGCTGCAGGCGCCGTCGGAACGGCCGGCGGCGGCACCGTCCGGGCGGGGGCGACGCAGGACGCGTTCGGCAGCGGCCCCGGAACCCTGCTCGCCGGCAGCCTCACCGGAACGGCCGACGGCATTGGCGACACGACCACCGACAGCCGCCCCGGCGCCTGGGAGATCGTCGCCACCGACAGCAGCGCCGTTCGCTTCAACAACCTCACGCTCGGCGCCGCCACGACCGGAACGGGCGTTCGTCCGCCCTCGCTCTTCACCCTCACCGGCGGCCTCGTCGCGGTCAGCGGCGCCGTCGACGCCACGAGCGGCGGCGACCTGCAGGTCAATGCGAGCGGCAACGGCCGCCTCGTCGGCGGCAGCATCACGCTGACGGCACCGTTCGGCGCGATCGCGATCAACGACGTCGCGCCGGCCGCGGGAATCAGCACGATTCTCGGTACCAGCTTCACCGCCACCAGCAGCGGCACCTTCACCGCGGCACCTGGATCCCGCCTCTTCACCAGCGGCGCCACGACGATCACCGCCGGCGGCGACATCCAGGTCGCCGACGCGAGCGCCGGCACCGCTTTCACCGCCCAGACGCCCGGCGCCATCATCGTCACCGGCGCGACGGCCGGGCAGACCATGCTGCTGGCTTCGCGCGACATCGACATCCGCGCCGGCGCCGCGCTCGGCGGCGGCCAGACCCAGGCGATCCAGCTGATCATCGCCGCCGGACGGGTGCCGGCGGTGATCGGCGGCACCACGGCCGGCGGCGCCTACACGCTCGATTCGTCGGAGGTCGGCCGGATCACCACCGCCGCGCTGACCATCGAGGCGCCGGCGATCAGCGCCGATCCCGCCCGTGATTCGGATGTCATCCTGCGCGATTTCAGCCTGAGCGGCAGCCAGGGCGGCCGCGGGCTCACCCGCTTCGTGCTGGCGACGCCGGGCCGCGTTCGGGTCGACGGCAAGGTGACCTATGGCAATGCCGCGCCGACCGACGCCTTCGTCATTGACGCCGGCGAGCGGATCCAGATTGTGACGCCCACCGGCGCGATCCTGCTCACCGACGGCGCCGGCAGTCCGGGCGGCCTGCTCGACCTGCGCGCCAACGACATCAACGTCACCGACGCGACCTTCGCCGCCACGCTTCGCGGCAACCCCGTTCCGGCGGGCATGAACAATGCGCTGGTGGCGAACAGCGGGCCGGTCAACCCGCAGGGCTACCTCCAGGCGGCCGCCGTCCGGTTCACGGTCGGCCGCAGCCTGTTCGTCCAGAATACGGGGACCGCCACGGCTTTCGCCGGAATCACGGTCGGCGCCGGCGGTCTCGCGATCCGCGGCGCGACGGCGGCGCCGATCGACGTCGTCGCGTTCGGACGGCAGCAGAATCCGGACGGCAGCTTCACCACCGGCCAGCAATTCTTCGGGCTGGTCGATTACGGCAAGGGCGCCGGCACCAGCTACACCAGTGATTCCGAATTCAACCGCTGCAACATCAACAACGGCTGCCCGCCGCCTCCTCCGCCCCCACCGCCTCCGCCACCCCCTCCTCCGCCGCCACCGCCGCCGCCGCCACCTCCCGCGCCGCCACCGCCCCCGCCGCGCCCGGCACCGGATCCGACGCCTCCTGCGGCGCGCAACGCGGCGACCGTTTTCGGATCGCTCACCTTCCTTCTCCCGCCCATGGGCTCCGAGCTGCAGGCGATCGAGGATGCGGCCTTGTCCGCCGAGCCGCTGATCGACGAGCCGGTGACGAGCGGCGGCGACAGCACGAGCTGGACCGAGCCTGCCAACGACCGCGACAAGCAAGGCGGTGGAGGGAAGCCGAAATGATCCGCCGCCTCACCCTCCTCGTCCTGGGTGCGGCGGCCTCGCTCGTCGGCTCGGCGCCGGCCGCGGGGCAGACGATCAGCCTGCGCGACAGCTTCCCGATCGGCTCCGGCGCGGGCGCCCTCTGCTCTGCGCAGCTCGCGGTGCGGGATCCGGTGGCCACCGGCATGTTCGACCGCGCTTATGCGGTCACCTGCCGCGATGCAGCGGTGCCAGTGGGGCATCTCTATGTGCTCCGCCTCAAACCCGAAGACGCTCAACAAAGAACTGCCGCCCTTGAGGCTGGGGTTACCGGCTGCCGAACCGGGATGAGCCAAGTCGAGAATCTGGGGCGGGTCGAGCTCGGGGATTGCCGGCTCAAGAACGTGGATGTCGGCTATCGCATCTATCACTGGAATCGCGGCGGCACGTTCTACATCGCGGCGGGTCTCTCCGGTTACGATTCAGCCCTGCGCCTGGGCCTGCGGACCCTGATCGCCGACCGGGCGGTGCCGGGGCAGGTCGAAATCGCCACCACCGGCGCCGGCGATCCCGCGGCCTTCGCCCGCGTGCAGGCGGGCGCGCTCGATCCGGCGGCCGCCATCGCCGAGGCCTATCGCCGCAACAATGGCGGCTCCTATGCCGAAGCGGCCGAATTCTTCTCCACCCTCGCCGGCGCGGACGCCGCCGGGAAGAGCCGCGCCGAGGCCCTGGTTAACGACGCGCTCCAGCAATCCGAGCTTGGCGACTTCAACGAAGCCACGCGCCGCTTCGACGAGGCTACCGCGATCGTCGGCACCGATCCCGTGGTCGTGCGCATGCTGCGCAACTTCCGCGCGATCGACGACATGAACCGCGAGCAGCCGGACGCGGCGCTGGCGGAGCTTGCGAAACCGTTGCCGCCGGGCAGCGAAATCGATTCGCCGTCCGTGCGAGACTTCACCATCGATGCGCGCACGGCCGCGCGGCTCAATTCCGAGACCGAGGCGACGCGGCAGCTCGGCGGCCGCTCGTCGCAATTGCTGCCGGAGGAACGGGCGCAACTGCTCGACGCGCAAGCGCAGCAGATTCGCGGCACGATCCTGAGGCTCCAGGGCCATCCGGCCGAGGCGTCCGCCGCCTTCAACGACGCGCTGGCGCGGATCGCCTCGGTGCGCAACGGGCGGGTGGTCTCGGTCGTCTGGATGCGCGCGCAGATCGACGGCGAGCTTGCGACCATCGCCGAGCAAGGCGGCAATGACGGCGAGGCGGAGCGCCTCCACCGCGAATCCATTGCCTTGCTGGAGGTGGATTATCCCGGCTCGCCGGCCCTGCTCAGTGCGGAAGGCCGGCTGGCCGGCTTCTACGCCCGCAAGGGCCGCATCGAGGAGGCGCGCCGGCTCTATCGCGCGGTCGTCGATTCCGGGGCGAATACCGGCCTCTCCGCGCCCAGCCTTCGGCGCACGCTCGCACCCTATTTCGTGCTGCTGGCGGCGGAAGCGGACAAGCCAGACAGCGTCGCCGAGATGTTCCGGGCGAGCCAGCTGCTCGTCCGTCCGGGCGTCGCCCAGACCCAGGCGGTGCTCGCCCGTGAGCTGAGCGGGGGCAGCGACGAGGCGGCGCGGCTGTTCCGCGAATCGGTCAATCTCGGCCGCGACATCGAACGGACGCGGACCGCGATCGCCCGCCTCGCCGCTTTGCCCAAGCCGACCGCGGACGAGACCGCCCGTCTCGCCGCGGCGCGCACCGATCTCCAGTCGCTTCAGTCGGCGCAGGTCGCGGCGCAGTCGAAGCTGTCGCAATATCCGCGCTACCGCGTCGTCTCCGGCGGCGCGATGACCCTCGCCGACCTGCAGCAGGTGCTCCGCCCCGGCGAGGCTTATTACAAGATGATCCTGCTCGGCGACGAAGGCTACGGCCTGCTCGTCACCTCCGGCGGCGCTCGCTCCTTCCGGCTTGGGGGCGGCCGCGCCGATTTCGACCGGGAGGTCGACGCGATCCGCGCCACCATTTCGGTCGAAGAGAAGGGGCAAATCGTCACCTATCCGTTCGACGTCGCCCGCGCCCACGCGCTGTACGAGCAGCTTTTCGGACCCGTCTCAGGGGAGCTTGCGGGCGTGCAGCACCTGATCTTCGAGCCCGACGGAGCGATGCTGCGCCTGCCCCCGAACCTGCTCGTCACCGACGCCGCCAGCGTCGAGACCTATCGCGCCAAGGCAAGCCGGCCCGAGAGCGACGGCTTCGACTTCACCGGAATCGCCTGGCTGGGCCGCGGCCGCGACATCAGCACCGCCGTCTCCGCCCGCTCGTTCCGCGACGTGCGCCAGGTCGCGCCGTCGCATGCCGCCCGCGACTATCTCGGCTTCGGGCAGAACGCGCCGCCCCAGCTCGCCGCCATCTCCGACAGCACGATGCGTTCGGTCCTCGGCGAGGCGCCCGCCTGTAGCTGGCCGGCCGCCGCCTGGACGCGGCCGATCTCCGCGGCCGAGCTCCGCACCGCCGCCAACCTCATCGAGCAGCGCGACCGCAGGGGCGCCGAGATCGTCACCGGCCAGGCCTTCACCGACGACGCGATCAAGGCACGCCCCGATCTCGCCGATTACCGCATCCTTCATTTCGCAACCCACGGGCTGGTGACGGCGCCGCGGCCCGAATGCCCCGCCCGCCCCGCCCTGATGACCTCGTTCGGCGGCCCGGGCTCGGACGGCCTGCTCACCTTCGGGGAGATTTACGACCTCCGCATCGACGCCGATCTCGTCATCCTCTCCGCCTGCGACACGGCGGGCAAGGCGAGCCTCGCCGCGACCCGCGAGGCCGGCGTCGCGACCGGCGGCGGCGACGCGCTGGACGGCCTGGTCCGCGCCTTCGTCGGTGCCGGGGGCCGCTCGGTGATCGCCAGCCACTGGCCCGTTCCCGACGATTACGACGCCACGCAGCGCCTCATCTCCGGCCTGTTCGACGCCCCGCCCGGAACACCGACCGCAACCGCGCTCCGGAATGCCGAAGCGGCGCTGATGGCCGACCCGAAAACGTCCCATCCTTATTATTGGGCGGGGTTCGCGATCATCGGCGACGGCGCCGCCCCGATCCTCCGCCGCTAACCCAGATCAGCCCTTTTCGCTGCCGGAACAAAAGCCGGATTTCCAGGGTTTAGGCGCCGTTCGGCATCCAAAGCGTTGCGCGAAAAGGTGGGTACCGGCTTTTCGCAAAAGCAACGCGACAACAGAGATTTCCGGCCGAGGGGAGCCACCACGCGTTGAACAAGGCGGTGATTTTAAAGGCAGCGGTTGCCGGCGGCGCCGTCGCCTGGGCCTGCTCCCTCCACGCCCAAACCCCGCCGCCGCCCCCGCCCAAGGCCCCTCCGCCCGATCAGGCGGCCGACCAGGGCCCCATCGTCCGCGATAGCCAGTTCCAGAAGGCGCTGCCGCCGCTCGATTCAGAGATCGGCAAGCCGCTCGCGCCGCTCGGCATGGTGGTCCCGCCCGCCGCCGGCCCGAGCGCCCCCGCGACGCCCACGATTCCGGTCGCGACGCCCAACGGCCAGCTGCCGCCAAGCAACGTCCCCACCGACCCGGAGCTGACCCAGCCGCTGACCCCGCTCTCCAGCTTCGACCTCACGCCACCGCGGCCCACCGCCGCCAACCAGAAAGCAGACGAGAGCGCGCCCGAACCGGTCCGCTATCAGCTCCTCACCGAGGGCTTCGACAAGGTTGGCCTCGACGGCCGCTTCCACAGCCTCTCCGCACTCGCCGAGGCCGACGGCAAGGCGACCAATGGCTCCCAGGTCCGCGCCCGCGCCAAGGAGGACGAGCAGCTCGCGGTGCGGCTGCTCCGCTCCGAAGGCTATTATGACGCGACCGCCGTCGCGACCGTCGAGCAGCTGCCGAACCAGCCGGGGCAGCTTCGCGTCACCGTCGCCGCCGTGCCGGGTGCGCGCTACAATTTCGGGCAGATCGTCGTCACCGGCACGCAGACGGTGCCGCCCGACCTCGCCCGCACGGCGCTGCCGCTCAAGACCGGCGACCCGATCGTCGCCGCCAATGTCGAGGCGGGCGAGGCCAATATCCGGCTGCGCCTGCCGGAGCAGGGCTATCCCTTCGTCGACGTCGGCATGCGCGACGTGCTGCTCGATCCCGCCACCCATGTCGGCGACTACACCCTGCCGGTCGATCCGGGCCCGCGCTCGCTGTTCGCCGGCTTCACCACCCGCGGGAAGCTCGCCTTCGACGCGAAGCACGTCGGCGTTCTCGCCCGCTTCAAGCGCGGCGAGCTCTACGACAGCCGCAAGGTCGACGATCTGCGCGAGGCGATGGTCGCGACCAATCTGTTCCGCACCGTGGCGGCGACGCCCGTCCGCACAGGCCAGTTCGCGCCCGACGGCAGCGAATATGTGAACGTCGACGTCCGCCAAGTGGCGGGGCCGTCCCACTCCCTCTCCGGCACGGCCGGCTATGCGACCGGAGAAGGCTTCAAGGTCCAGGGCACCTGGGAAGCGCTCAACATGTTCCCGCCGGAAGGGGCGCTGATCGTCACCGGCGTCGCCGGAACGCAGGATCAGGGGCTGCAGGTCGCCTTCCGGCGCAACAATGCCGGCCAGCGCGACCGCACCTTCCTGCTGCAGGTGCAGGCGGACCGGCAGCGCTTCCCCGCCTATCACGGCTATCTGGCGCGGCTCTACGGCCTCATGTCGCGCGAATCGACGCCGATCTGGCAGAAGGTCTGGACCTATTCCTACGGCGCGGAGATCGTCGCCTCGAACGAGAACGAGAACCGATTCCCGCCGATCTCGATCACCAACGCCCACTTCATCGCCGGGCTGATCGGCGAGCTCGGCTACGACCGGTCGAACAGCCTGCTCGATCCGACCAAGGGCTTCCGCCTGCGGGCGCGGGTCAACCCCGAGGCGTCGCTGCGCAAACCGACCAAGCCCTATCTCCGCGATATCCTGGAAGGCAGCGTCTACTATCCCGTCGCGAAGGATATCACGATCGCGGCGCGGTCGCGGGTCGGCTCGATCTACGGGATCAGCGTCGCCGAGTTGCCGCCGTCGCGGCGGCTCTATGCCGGCGGCGGCGGGTCGGTGCGTGGCTTCGGCTATCAGGAACTCGGGCCCAAGGACGCCAAGGGCAATCCGATCGGTGGCCGCAGCCTCGTCGAATTCTCGCTCGAGGCGCGCTACCGCTTCGGCAATTACGGCATCGTCCCGTTCATCGACGCCGGCAACGTCTACGAGACGCAATATCCCGAGCTCTCCGGCATGCGCTACGGCGTCGGCATCGGCGGGCGGCTCTACACCAATTTCGGGCCGCTGCGGCTCGACGTCGCGACACCGATCGCCCGGCGCAAGGGTGAATCCCGCGTCGCCATCTACGTCTCGATCGGCCAGGCCTTCTGATGGCAGAAGAAGAAGCCCCCAGCGCGCCTGTCGTCCGTGTGGTGCCGCTCGGCCGCCGCCGCGCCGAGGCCGTCGCCAAGTGGTTCGGCATCGCCCTGCTCGCGATCCTCGCCCTCTTCGGCGCGTTCCTGCTCTGGCTGAACAGCGAGATGGGCCGCGGCTTCGTCGCGCGGCAGATCAACAAGCTGCAAATGGCCTCGGGCCTCTCGATCCACGTCGGCAAGATCGACGGCTCGCTGTTCAGCGCCCTCACCATTCACGACCTGCGCCTCTCCGACTCGAAGGGCCCCTTCTTCACCGCAACCGAAGCCAAGATGGGCTGGCGGCCGCTCGCCTATTTCGGCAACCACATCGACATCAGCAGCCTCACTGTGCCGCGCGCGCACCTCTACCGGCTGCCGCAGTTCAAGCCGACCAACACCAATCCCAACCAGCCGCTGCTTCCGAACATCGACATCGACGTCGGCCGGCTGAAGGTGGACCGGATCATGGTCGATCCGGGGGTGACCGGCTACCGGCACCTCCTCACCCTCGACGGCAGCGCCAAGATCGCGAGCGGCCGGGCGCAGGTCACCCTCTTCGCAGGCGCCATCGCCGCGCCCAATTTGCCCGGTGGCGACCGCATGCTGCTGAAGCTCGACGCCGTACCGGACAAGAACCGGCTCGACATGGGCCTGCAGATCAGGGCCCCCGGTAACGGCTTCGTCGCCAGCCTCGCCCATCTCACCCAGCCGCTAAACGTATCGCTCAACGGCAAGGGCAGCTGGGCGAGCTGGAACGGGCGCGGTGTCGCGACGCTGGGCGGCAAGGCGTTCGCCAACATCGCGATCGGCGCCCGCAACGGCACCTTCACCCTCACCGGCCCGCTCGCGCCGGGGCTGATGATGGCGCCGGGCATGACCCGCCGCCTGCTCGATCCATCGGTGCAGATGAACCTCGTCGCCACCCTCGACCACCGCCAGGCCGACACGAAGCTGCGGCTGAGCTCGCCGACCATCGCCGTCGGCGCCGAGGGCCTGGTCGATCTCGGCCGCAGCGAGTTCAGCAATCTGAAGGTGGCGGCGCGGCTGAGCCGTCCGGGCGCGGTGCTGCCCAATCTCAGCGGCCGCGACGTGCAGCTGGCGATGGTCCTGAACGGCGCTTTCCGCACGCCGGTCGTCGCCTACCGGCTGACCGCGGCGACGCTCGGATTCAACGGCACCATCGTCGAAGGCCTGGACGCGGTGGGCCGCGCGCGGGTGAACACGGACCGGATCGCAATTCCGGTGGTGGCCCATGCCCGCCGCATCACCGGCCTCAACCCAACCTTCGGCAGCCTGCTCAACAACGTCTCGCTGAACGGCACGATCAACGTGTCCGGCACCAAATTGCTGTCGGACGACCTGCGCATCCGTTCGGACAAGCTCAACGCGACTGCCGTGATCGTCGCCGATCTCGCCAGCGGCACCTATCGGGGCGGCATCCAGGGCCGGGTGAACAATTTCCTGATCCAGGGGATCGGCCTGCTCGACATCGATACCCACATGAACGTCGTCACCGCCGGCAAGGGCTTCGGGATCAGCGGCAAGGTGGCGGTGAAGACGCGGCGGATCGACAATTCGTCGGCACGAAGCGTGCTCGAAGGCAATGCGACCGCCACTGCGGACGTGGTGATGGACCCGAACGGGGTGGTGCACGTCGCCAACCTCAGGCTGAGTTCGCCGGGCCTGCGGGTAACCTCGGGCGCCGGCACCTACACGCTGAAGACCGGCGCGATCGACTTCCGCGGCACCGGCGTCTCGCGCTCCTACGGCCAGCTCGCGGTGATCGTCACCGGGACGGCTTCAAAGCCAAACATCCAGCTCCGCGCCGCCAATCCAGGGCTCGGCATCGGCCTTCGCAACATCAGCGCGACGGTCCGCTCCACCGCCGCCGGCTATGCGATCACCGCCACCGGCGACTCGAACTACGGCCCGTTCGCCGCCGACCTCACCGTCCTCTCCGGCCGCGGGCCGACCACCTTCGACATAAGCCGCCTGACCTTCGCCGGCATGACCTTCGCCGGGCGGATCGTGCAGACCCGCGCCGGGCCGTTTGCCGGCACGCTGACGATGACCGGCCGCGGCCTCAACGGCACCGTGGTCCTCGCCGCGATGGGCAAGGTCCAGCGCGCCGACGTCAACGCGACGGCCAACGGGGCCGAGATCCCAGGCGCCAACCCGATCCTGATCCAGCGCGGCCTCGTCCAGGCGACGATCATCCTCTACCCGAACGCGCCGCAGATTAGCGGCGACCTCCAGCTCGCCGGCGTCAGGAGCAGCAGCTTCTTCATCGCCCAGGCGCGGGCGCGCGGCAGCTACCAGAATGGAAGCGGGACGGCGCAGGTCTTCGCCCAAGGGACCAGCGGGGTTCCGTTCAGCATCGGCGTCAACGCGGCGCTGACGCCCGACCTGATCCGCGCGGCGCTGCAGGGCAATGTCGACAACATCCCCTTCCATCTCGCCCAACCGGCCCAGATCCAGCATACGGGCGGCACCTGGGTGCTGACGCCGACCCAGATCGTGCTGCCGCAGGGCAATGTGCTGCTCGCCGGCCGCTATGGGGCGAGCGGCTATGAGGTCCAGTCGCGGATGGACGGGCTCGACCTCTCGATCCTGAACGTGATCTCGCCGAAGCTCGGCATCGGCGGCAAGGCGACCGGCAGCATCGATTTCGCCGCGCCGGCCGGGGCCGCCTTCCCGCGCGCCGAGGCAAGGCTCAACATCGCCGGCTTCACCCGCACCGGAGTCGCCACCCGCTCGCCGCCGGTGGACCTCTCACTGCTCGGCACGCTCCAGCCGACCGGCGCCGCGCTCGACGCGGTGATCCGCCGCGGCGGCGCGGTCATCGGCCGGGCGCAGGCGCGGTTGCAGCCGGTCGGCGCCGGCGGCAGCTGGATGGGCCGGCTGATGGCCGCCCCGCTCTCCGGGGGCATCCGCTATAACGGGCCGGCCGAAGTGCTCTCCTCGTTCGCCGGCCTCGCCAACGAGCAATTGTCGGGCCCGATCGGCGTCGGCGCCGACTTCAGCGGGCGGCTCGACAATCCGCAGCTGACCGGCATCGTCCGCGCCAACAACCTGACCTTCGTCGACGAGCAATACGGGACGCGGATCACCGGAATCGCGCTCCAGGGCCGCTTCACCAGCGCGACGCTGCAGATCGAGCAGCTGTCCGGCCATGCCGGCGGCGGCACGATCAGCGGCACGGGTTCGGTCGGCTTCGCCGCCGCCTCCGGCTATCCGATCGACATCCACATGCACATGCAGAATGCGCAGCTGGCCCGCAGCGACAATCTCGCCGCCACCGTCACCGGCGATCTCGCCATCACCAACAATCGGGCCAACGGCGCGCTCATCTCCGGCGACCTCAATGTCGCAAACCTGCGCTACCAGATCGTCCGCCAGGGCGCGGCGCAGGTGGTCGACCTCCAGGGCGTCCGCCGCAAGGGCGAGCCTCTGCCCGACCCGGCGAAGATTCGCCAGGCCGAGGCGGACGAGGTGCCCAGCACCTGGAAGCTCGACCTGCGCCTCCATGCCGACAACCAGCTGTTCGTCTCGGGAATGGGCCTCGAATCCGAATGGAGCGCGAACCTGCGCATCCGCGGAACGACGGCGACGCCGCAAATGGTCGGGCGGATGGAGGTGGTCCGCGGCACCTTCAGCTTCTCCGGCCAGCGCTTCGATCTCACCACCGGCAACATCAACTTCACCGGCGCGCGGCCGCCCGACCCGCAAATCGACATTCAGGCGAGCGCCGACATCAGCGACGTCACCGTCAACATCAACGTCACCGGGACGGCGAACAACCCGCAGATCGCCTTCAGCTCCGACCCGGCGCTGCCGCAGGACGAGATCATGGCGCGGGTGCTGTTCGGCGGCTCGATCAGCGAGCTCTCGGTGATGCAGGTCGCCTCGATCGCGTCGTCGCTGAACTCGCTGCGGGGCGGCGGCGGGGGCGGACTCAACCCGCTCGGCAAGCTGCGCCAGGCGTCGGGGCTCAGCCGGCTGCGCATTCTCGGCGCCGACCAGACGACCGGACGCGGCACCGCACTCGCCGCCGGCTTCTACCTCAGCAACAAGATCTATATCGAACTGATCACAGACGCCCAGGGCTATACGGCGACGCAGATCGAGCTGGCGCTGTCGAAGACCCTGAGCCTGCTCAGCGACATCAGCACGCAGGGCAGCACCAACAATGTGAACCTTCGGTACCGCAAGCGCTATTGAGCGGCCGGTCCCGTCCGCCTACGCGGAAGCGTGGACTGGCATCATATCAAGGACTGGCTCGAGCATTCGATCGACCTCAACCCGGATGCCCTCCACGTCTATGCGGGCCTGTTCCTCCAGATCGGCGCGGCCATCGTCCTGCGCAAATCGCTGAAGAGCCCCTGGCCGTGGCTGGTCGTGGCGGCGGTGGAATTCGCGAACGAGGTCTACGATTACACCTACGAGGTGTGGCCGAACCGCGACATCCAGTTTGCCGAGGGGCTCCGGGATATGTGGAACACGATGGTGCTGCCGACGATACTGCTCGTGCTTGCCCGCTACGCGCCGCGGCTGATCGTCGGCGCGCCTAAAGCGCCCGAACCGCCGCCTTCAGCGGCCGATCCGGGTTAACAAGGCGGCGAGCCCGGTGAGGCGCGGCGCGCGTTTCAGCACGCCCATCGCGATCCTGCGCGGCGCCGGATGCTCGGCCGCCCAGCGGAGCGCCTCCGCCGCCTCGATCGGCCGCCGTGCCTGCCGGCTGAAGGCGCGCTGATAATCCTCCGCCTCCTGTTCGTCGGCGATGGCTTCCGCCGCTGCCTTGCCACTGGTCAGTGCGATGGCGATGCCGTCGCCGGCAAGCGACGCGATCACCACCGCCTGGTCGCCAACCCGATAGATGCCGGAGGTCGTGGTCGCAGCGCGCCAGCCGTAGGGCACGCCGGACACGGCGCTCCATTCGCCCGGCTGCCCGTCGCGCAGGCGCTCAGCGAGCATGGGCAGCTCGTGCGCCAGCTCCGCGATCAGCTTCTCGATGCCGCCCGCCGCCTTGAGCCGCGGCCGGGCCGCCGACAGACAGAGATTCGCCTTGCCATCCTCCTGCAGCAGCAGGCCCGCGTAGCCCCCGTCGAACAGATGCAGCTCGATCACCCCGCTCAACGAGCGCTCGAGCTCCGGGGACGGAGTGAGCGAAGTGCGCAGGCCGATCGGATCTGCACTCGTGTCGCGCGGGCGCGCGGCGCCGCGCAATTCATGCTTGCCGGTGGCGAGGAGCAGAGCGTCGCCTTCCAGCTCCTCACCGCCATCGATCCGGACGCAGCGGCGGCCAAGATCGGCCGATCGCACCGCCTCGCCCCGCCGCACCCGCGCGCCGGCGGCTTCGGCGGCGGTCAGCAAGACCGCATCGAGCGTTCGCCGGGAAAGGCCGGCGGCGGCGCGGGGGAGAGCTGCCTCCGCCTGATCGTCCGCGCTGACGAGCCGAATCCGGGAGATCGGCCGCGCGCCCAGCGCCGCCGCGTCGACGCCGAGGCTCCGCAGCGCCGCCAGCGCATCCCAGCCGAGAAAGCCGCCGCAGACCACGTCCTGCGGCCCCGCCTGCCGTTCGAGGATCGTCGCCCTGATGCCGGCGCGGGCAAGGCCGATCGCGGCTGCCGATCCGGCGGGTCCGCCGCCGACGATCAGCGCCGGGACGCGCTGCATCCCTCAGGCGGCTCGGGCGAAGTGGAATCCTTCGGCGGCAAGGCCCGGCCCGAAGGCGAGCGCGACGCCCCGGTGGCGCTCCGGCTGGTCGAGCATCTCGGCAAGGACGAAGGGCAGGGTCGAAGACGACATGTTGCCGTAGCGCGCCAGGACCTCGCGCGATTCCGCCAGCGCGCCCTGGGGCAGCCCGAGTCCGCTCTCCACCGCGTCGAGGACCGAGCGTCCGCCGGCATGAACGGCCCAGCTGTCGATCTCGTCGAAAGACCGGCCGGCGAGCATCGCCCGGCGCACATCCTCGTTGCGGAGCGCCTCGGCGATGCGGCCGGGGACTTCCCCAGAAAGGTGCATCGCGAAGCCCTGGTCCCCGATCGTCCAGCGGATAAGCGAGGCGGAATCCTCGAGCGTCGTGGCGAACGGATCGGACATGCCGAAGCCGGCCGGTTCCGCCGTCACCAAAGCCGCCGTCGCGCCGTCGCCGAACTGGAGCATGGCGAGCAGTGGCTCGATCTCCTTCTGGTCCTGCAGGTGCAGGCTCGAAAGCTCGACCGTCACCACCAGCACCCGCGCCTCCGGCTCCGAGCGGACGATGTGATGGGCGAGGCGGAGCGAAGAGACCGCCGCATAGCAACCCATGAAGCCGACCAAAGTTCGCTCCACATTGCCCGGAAGCCCGAGCCGCGCGGCGAGGATCTGGTCGATGCCGGGCGCCACGAAGCCGGTGCAGCTGGCGACGACGAGGTGGGTGATTCCGTCGAGCGGAATTTTGGAACGAAGATCGTCGATGGCCGCCAGCGCCAGCTCGGGCGCCGCCTCGGCATAAACTTCCATGCGCCGGCCGGTCGACGGCAGTTCGGGATGGTAGAAGCCTCCGGGGGCGACCGGCGGGCCGCCCTCCGCGGTCGGCGGCAGCACCGACCAACGTTTCTCGATGCCGGACCGCTCGGCCATGCGGCGAAACAAGGCGCGGCTGCGCGGATCCGCTATCCGCGGCTCCGCCCAGTCAATGAACGCGCCGTGCACCTCGTGGGAGGGGACGGCAGTCCCAATGGCATTGATGAAGGCGGTCGACAGGCCTGAGTCCCTCGGGTGATTCGGCCTCCATGAAGCCGAGGCTTAGATGAACAATTGCTGAGAGGAGTTCCATCAATAGAATCCCTCGCGCGTATGCGCTTAGTGACGCGAAACGGCTCGGACGTTCAATGAAAATGAGGAGATGGTGCCCAGGGGCGGAATCGAACCACCGACACCGTGATTTTCAGTCACGTGCTCTACCAACTGAGCTACCTGGGCATTCCGGCGGGAGCGGAAAGCGCGCCCTATAGAGAAGCGTCGCCGTCGCTGTCCAGCCCTTCGTCCGCGGGCGGACCGGCCACGCGATAGGCATCGCCGAGCCAGTTCAGCAGGTCGCGGTCGCGGCAGCCCTGGCTGCAGAAGGGGGTATGATCGGCGGCCGCGGGCCGGCCGCAGAGCGGGCAGCCGCCGCGGCGGCGGGCTTTAGCTGTGGGTGCTTCTGACATCGAAGGCGAATGTGGTGAAAGCCGGCTCCGCCTGCAACCGCACCGGGGCGCCGATGCGACGGGAAAGCTCTTCGGTCCAGGCGGGATTCGCTTCGAGCTGCGCGATCACGGCGCGCGCGGCGAGCAACGTTCGTTCGCCGACCCCCTGGTGCCGCTCCGCGCGCCGCAGCAGCGCCCGCGCGGCCGCGCCAGACGGGTCGTTTCGGAGACGCTCGGGCAGCGACGCGCGCCGGCGGGGGCGGATCGCCTGGAGGAAGCCGAAGCCGTTCACCGCCGTCCGCTCGAACGGCTGCGGGAGGATGGCGTCGAAGGCCGCGGCGGCGCGCTGGCGTTCGCCCCGGCCGGCAAGCGTCGGCAGGTCGATTCCGATCGAGCCGCTGATGCCGAACCGCCGGATCGCCCGCGCTGCCGCCTCGGCACCGGCGACGGCCAGCGGCTCGGACGGGAGGCTGCCGTCGACGTCGAATAGGGTCATGGCAGGCGTCAGGCTCATCCGCAGCGCGCCGCCGGAGAAGGTGATCTCGCCGGACAGCGCCTCCTCCAGCAATTCGGACCAGCCGGCCTCCTCGAACCGGTCGGGATCGTGGGCGCGCAGCCGGCCGGAAGGCCCGATCCGCTCCGCCAGCGTCTCGCCCTCCCGCTCCGGCGCGTCCGTGATGCGCCCCTTCGCCATCTTCGCGCGGCCCGGCTCGACGATGGGTTCCCGCACGATCTCGACCCGCGTGAGCCGGCCTTGGCTGAGGCCGAACGGCAGCGGCTCGACCAGGATCTCGTCACCCCCACCCGTGGCGACGATGCCGCGGCGGCCGGGAATCAGGATCGCCGTCAGCCGGCCGGCAATTACGGTGCCGACGCGCAGCTCGCCCGGCCATTCGATCTCGGCTTCGAGAATGTCGGCGCCGTCAACGAGAATGGCGCGATTCTCGCCGATCCCGTCCTCGTAGAGCCACTCAGCCAAGCGGATAGCCGGCGGCGCGGAGCAGAGCGCGCGTTTCGTAGAGCGGCAGGCCCATCACGCCCGAATGGCTGCCGGAGAGGAAGCGGACCAGGGCCTCGGCGCGCCCCTGGATCGCGTAGGCCCCGGCCTTCCCCCGCCACTCGTCCGAGGCGAGATAGGCGGCAAGCTCCTCTTCGGAGAGCTGCTTGAAGGCGACGATGCTGGTCGAAAGCCGATGGCGGGCGCGACCTTTGCCGTCGATCAGCGTCACGGCCGACAGCACCCGATGACGGCGGCCGGAGAGCAGCGCCAGCGCGGCGCGCGCCTCCGCCTCGTCCTCGGTCTTGGGAAGGATGCGCCGCCCGGCCGCGACGACCGTGTCGGCAGCCAGGACGAGGCTGCCCGGCGCCGAGACCGCCGCCGCCTTCTCCGCCGCCATCCGGCAGGCATAATCGGCGGGACATTCGCCCTTGTGCGGAGTCTCGTCGATCTCCGCCGGGCGCACCGCGTCGGGAGTCACGCCGAGACACGCCAGCAATTCCAGCCGGCGGGGCGAAGCGGAAGCGAGGATGAGCCGCACAGGCCGCGCGGCTATTTGAACCGGTAGGTGATCCGACCCTTCGTCAGGTCGTAGGGCGTCAGCTCGACCAGCACCTCGTCGCCGACGAGGACGCGGATGCGGTTCTTGCGCATCTTGCCCGCGGTGTGGCCGAGGATCTCATGATCGTTCTCGAGGCGGACGCGGAACATCGCATTGGGCAGCAGCTCGACCACCTGGCCGCGCATCTCGAGAAGCTCTTCCTTGGCCATTTATCCTCTGGGCACCCGCAAAAAACGGCGCCGCCATAGCGGCTGAGGTTGGAAAAGGGAAGCGCGCCGCCTTCGGCCGCCGTTTCAGGACATCAGCTCCCGCTGGCCACCTGTGCGCCGGGCGGCGGCCGGTCGTGGTCGCTGGGGATATAGGCCGGATTCCAGCGCGCGAGCCATTTGTTCGACTCGTCGAGCCACTGCGCCGCGACATCCTCATAGGGAAGGTTATGCGTGCCTTCCTTCTGCTCGACATAGCGGAAGTCGACATCCTCGCGCTTGCCCGCGCCCTTGAGACGAGAGACCAGCGTGTGCGGCTGCTCGATTGGAATCCGCTGGTCGCGAAGGCCGTAGACGATCAGGATCGGCGACCATTTGGTGTCGACGTGGCGGGCCGGCGAGATACCCACAAGATCGTTCGACGTCGCCTGGAACTTGGCGTTGAAATCGCCGAGCCTGTTCTGGTCGCTACTCTTAAAGCTCGGGAAATCGTAGATGCCGGCGCCGGAGATAGCGCAACGCCACAAATCGGGATCGCGCTGGGCGCCGCGCGCCGCCGCATAGCCACCATAGGACCAGCCCACGATGCAGGCACGCTTCGGATCAACGATGCCCTGCTGTGCCAACCACGCGACCGCATCGTTGAGATCGTCCTGCATCTTCACGCCATAGCCGTCGGGCGCGCGGCCCTTGAGGACGAAATTCTTCCCGTAGCCGCCCGAGCCCCGGTAATTGGGCTCGATGACGACATAGCCCTGCTCGGCCAGTGCTTGCTGCCATGGAAAGGCGCCGAACTCTTCCTGCTGGCGGATTCCGAACGGGCCGCCATGGACGAGGACGACGACCGGCAGGTTCTTCTGGCCGAGCCGGTGACGCGGCATGGTCACGACAGCCGGAATCTTCAGCCCGTCGCGGGCCGTGTAGACCATCGTGGACATCGGGTTCAGCTCAGCGTCGCCCACGTCCGGATACACCCAGCCGATCAGCGCCAGCTTTCCCGCCGCCGTATCGTAGAGATAATAGCCGCCGGGCTGGCTCGGCTTGCCGACGAAGAAGACCAGCTTCTCGTCCTTGCGGTCGCGCGAGACGATGTGCGCATTGCCGACGCCGAACTGCTCGTCCATCAGCTGCTGAATGACCTTCCAGTCAGGGTCGAACCAATAGTCGCGATCGCCGGTTTCGGTGACCTCGACCCCGATCAGCTTGTTGCGATCCCAATTGGCGAAGACGCCGCCCTCGACGTCGTAGCCGGGCTTCTCGAACACCACCGGTCCCAGCGTCATGGTCTTCATGTTGACCTTGTAGAGCCGGCGGTAATTGTCCTTGTTGCTCGCGGCGATGGCCATATCGGGCTCATCGAGGAACAATTCGGGCACGATATTGGCGCCGGTGAACGTGGCATCGGCGCTGTTCTCGACCGTGTGCAGCTGCTCGTCCGGGCCGGAGCGGTACATCAGCCTTTCCTTGCCGTTGCGCTCGTCGCTGCCAACGGCGGCGCGGACCACGCCCTTGCCGTCGGCAATCCAGCGGTCAATCACCGGGTTCGGCCGCTGCACGACCGTATATTGACCCGTGGCCACATCGACCCAGACGACCTCCGGCTTCTGCCACAATTCCGTGCCATAGGCGTCGCTCTCGCGCTGGAGCAGGATTCGGCCGCGATCATGATCGATATAGAGAATGGTGGAGGCATTGCCGGTCGCATGATCCCAGGCGAGCGGCGTCAGCTTCTTGGTCTTCAGGTTGTAGGCGGCGAGGCGGGTGACGTCGATCACTTGGCCCTGGATGTTCTCGCGCGATGCCATGGTGACGACGACAATGTCGTTGCCGACCCAGCGCCACGCTTCGACAGTGCGGTCGCCAACCTCACGGAACTCGGTCGTGGCGATGAAGAAGTCGGGCGCCGACCCCGGTTTTGTGAGATCGATGATTCCGAGATAGCCGGTCTTGTTGTGCGACATCCGCACGACGATCTTGGTGCCGTCCGGCGAGATTCGCGGCGCCTGCATGAATGGGCGTTTGGCGAAGAAGGTGACCGGAATCACCGAATCAGGCCCGTGCTTTGCCGTCGCCGCCGCCACCGAAGTCGAAGGTTGCGCCATTGCGGCCGTCGAAGCGGCACCCGCCAACAAGGCGGCCAGAATCAGTCTCATCCCCACACCCCACCAAAAAGTGTTTTAAAAGAGGATGCTAGCCTGATCGCGGCGAGGGCGCAACCCGGCCGGAGCGGCCGCCGCAGGCGCGCGGCAGCCGCTTGTCGAGATCAGCCGGCCCCGCGAGCGGCGAGAGCGGCGAGGAGGAGGAGGGCGACGATGTTGGTAATCTTGATCATCGGGTTCACCGCCGGGCCGGCCGTGTCCTTGTAGGGATCGCCGACCGTGTCGCCGGTCACCGCCGCCTTGTGGGCCTCCGAGCCCTTCCCGCCGTAATTGCCGTCCTCGATATATTTCTTGGCATTGTCCCAGGCGCCGCCGCCCGAGGTCATCGAGATGGCGACGAACAGGCCGGAGACGATGACGCCGAGCAGCAAGGCGCCCAAAGCCGCGAAGCCCGAGGCCTGTCCGGCCACCGCCGTGATGACGAAGTAGACGACGATCGGCGCCAGCACCGGCAGCAGGCTGGGGATGATCATCTCCTTGATCGCGGCGCGGGTGACGAGGTCGACGGTGCGGCCATAATTGGGCCGCGCGGTGCCTTCCATGATCCCCGGATTGTCGCGGAACTGGGCGCGGACGTCCTCGACCACCGCGCCTGCCGCCCGGCCGACCGCGGTCATGCCGAAGGCACCGAAGCTGTAGGGCAGCAAAGCGCCGAGCAGCAGGCCGACGATGACGTACGGATTGCTGAGCGAGAAATCGACCGTGAGGCCGCCGAAGAATTCATGGAGGTCGGTCGTATAGGCGCCGAACAGCACGAGCGCGGCGAGCGCGGCCGAGCCGATCGCATAGCCCTTGGTCACCGCCTTGGTGGTGTTGCCGACCGCGTCGAGCGCATCGGTGCGCACGCGCACCTCGTCCGGAAGTCCCGCCATTTCGGCGATGCCGCCGGCATTGTCGGTGACCGGGCCATAGGCGTCGAGGGCGACGACCATGCCGGCGAGCGCCAGCATCGCGGTGGCGCCGAAGGCGACGCCGATCACGCCGGCGATCTGGTAGGCGGCGATCACCGCGACGACGATGACGATCGTCGGCAGCGCCGTCGATTCGAGGCTGATCGCGAGGCCCTGAATGACGTTGGTGCCGTGGCCGGTCTGCGACGCGCGGGCGATGCTCTTCACCGGCCGGAAGTTGGTGCCGGTATAATATTCGGTGATCCAGACGAGCGCGCCGGTCAGGGCGAGGCCGATCAGCGAGCAGTAGAAGAGCTTCATGCCGGTGAGCGCGATGGTCGCGCCGCCAACGCCGCCGATCGTGGCGAGCGTCGCGCCCATGTCGCCCACGACAAGCTGGATGGCAAAGTAGACGGCAATCGCGCCGAGGATCGCCGCCGTCCAGAAGCCCTTGTAGAGCGCGCCCATGATCGAGGCGCCCTTGCCGAGCCGGACCATGAAGGTGCCGATGATCGAGGTGATGATGCAGACGCCGCCGATCAGCAGCGGCAGCGTCATCAGCTTGGTGAGCAGGACGGTGTCGATGCCGGTGACGGTCAGCGCAATGGAGACCATCGTCACGCCGAGCGTCACGACATAGGTCTCGAACAAATCGGCGGCCATGCCGGCGCAATCGCCGACATTGTCGCCCACATTGTCGGCAATCGTGGCCGGGTTGCGGGGATCGTCCTCGGGGATTCCGGCCTCGACCTTGCCGACGAGGTCCGCGCCGACGTCCGCGGCCTTGGTGAAGATGCCGCCGCCGAGACGAGCGAAGATCGAGATGAGCGAGGCGCCGAAGGACAAGGCGACGAGACCGTTGACGATGGTCCGATCCGCCGTGTTGCCGGGGACGTGGCCGCCGGGACCGGTCAAATACCAGAAGAAGCCGGAGATCGCGAGCAGGCCGAGACCGGCGACGAGCAGGCCGGTGATCGCGCCCGAGCGGAACGCCATGGTGAGGCCGCCCTGGAGGCTGGTGCGCGCCGCTTCGGCGGTGCGGACATTGGCCTTCACCGAGACATTCATGCCGACGAAGCCCGTGAGGCCCGAGAGCAGGGCGCCAAGCACGAAGCCGGCAGCCGACACGGTGCCGAGGAAATAGTAGACAAGCGCCGCGACGACCACGCCGACGATACCGATGGTCATGTACTGCCGGGCGAGATAGGCCCGTGCACCCTCCTGGATGGCGGCGGCGATGCTCTGCATCCGCTCATTGCCGGCGGGCGCCTTCAGCACCACGACACTGGTGATGATGCCGTACAGCACCGCGGCCACCCCGCAGAGAATGGCGATGAGCAGGACGTTCATGTCTTTCTTCCCCTGTCTGAGCCCGGGCGGGGCAATGCCCCCTTCGGCGAACGCTCCCGGAAATGTGCGCGCGTCTTAAGGGGGTGGCGCCAAGGATTCAACCGTGCTCCCAACCCAGGCGCGGCGGCAGGGGCACGGGCTCGCCGCCGTCGGTGAGGCGGAGCCCGCTTCCAGCGACGATCTCGCCGATGCGATTGAATGAAAGGCCGATTTCTTCAGCCAGATCGAGAATGGCGGCCGAATGGCGGGGATCGGCCGCGAACAGCAATTCGTAATCGTCGCCGGCCGTCGCGGCGGCAAGGCGGCCGGCCCGATCTTCTCCGATGATGCGGCGGCAGGCATCCGACATCGGCACGAGCGCGAGGCCGATCTCGATCGCGACATCGCTGGCTTCGGCCATGCGGGCCGCATCGATCAGCAGCCCGTCCGATACGTCCATCATCGCGCTGACCAGAGGCGCCAGTCCTTGCCCTGCCTCCAGCCGCGGGCGCGGATTGCGATAGCGCTCGACCAAGGTCTCGTCGCGCGCCAGCTTCCCGCGCAGCATCCGCAGCCCCGCACCGGCATCGCCGATCGTGCCGCTGACCCAGAGATGGTCGCCGGCGCTTGCCCCGCCGCGCGACGGCACCGGCCCCGAAGCCTCGCCGATCGCGGTGAGGCCGAGCACGCGCGGCGCCTTCACCGTGTCGCCGCCGAGCAGCGGGATGCCGAAGGCTCGCAGCGCCGTCCCCAGCCCCGCCGCGAACGCCTGGTCCCACGCCTCGTCTCCGAGGCTGTAGCCCAGAAGCACCCCGACCGGCCGCGCGCCCTTGGCGGCCAGATCGGAGAGGTTCACCGCCACCAGCTTCCACGCGACATCCTCCGGCGGGTCGTCCGGCAGGAAGTGAACGCCCTCGGCGAGGACATCGTGAGTGAGAACGAGCGTGACGCCGCCCACCTCCAGCACCGCCGCATCGTCCATCAGCCCGCGCGCGGCCGGATCGGTCGCGAGCGCGCGCAAGGCAGCGATGAAGTCGGTCTCGGCGGACACGCCGCCCCTCTACAGGAGCGCGGCTATTTGCGCACTTCCTTCGCCACCGCGTCGAGGATGCCGTTGACGAAGCCGGCCTCGCGCTGCCCGTAAAAGGCCTTGGCGACGTCGACATATTCCGAGATCACGCTCGCCGTCGGCACGTCGATGCGGGCGACCAGCTCGTAAGTGCCGGCGCGCAGGATCTGGCGCATCGGCCGGTCGAGGCGGTGGAGCGGCCAGTCCGGCATCAGTTTCGCGGCGATATGGCCGTCGATCTCCGCCGAGCGCGCCTCGGCGCCGCTCACGAGATCGTCGAAGAAATCGACCTCCGCGTCGGCATATTCGACGCCTTCGATCGTGGCGCCGAGCCGGTGGTGGTGGAATTCGTGGAGGAGCACCGGGATCGGCGTCTTCTCCATCTCGTGCTGATAGAGCGCCTGCACCGCGGCGAGGCGGGCGGCGGAGCGGGATTTCGAGCGGTCGGAAACGGCCATGGGACGCCGCATAGCCGCGCCGACCTGGCAGCCCAAGCCTTGATTACGAACAGTTCACCGCCGGAACCCGCCCCGCATGGGTGTCGTTAACCGTGAACGCGCGACTCCAGAGGCCGACATGACCAGCAAGAACCAGCACAATCCCGATTCCTCCGATCGGGCGCTCAACCAGAACAACCAGATGTCCGACGACCCGGGCGACGGCAGCCGCAACTCGGACCGGCTCGGCCGCGAAGGCGGCCACACGGCGGCCGAGAAGCCGCCGGCGCAGGACCGCCAGGACCAATCCGCCATCGAAACCTTCGGCGAGGAAGGCGCGGGCATCGCCGCGAAGGAGTGAGGCCATGACCGACGACACGCAAACCCTCGACATGGTCCATGAGGACCAGCTTCCCGGCCATGAAAGCGAGCTTGAGCCGAAGCCGGACTGGGAACCGCATTATTCCGGCTCCGGCCGCCTTCAGGGCAAGGTCGCGCTGATCACTGGCGCCGACAGCGGTATCGGCCGCGCGGTCGCGGCCCTGTTCGCGCGCGAAGGGGCCGACATCGCCATTATCTATCTCTGCGAGCATGACGATGCGGCGAAGACGCGCGACATCGTCGAGAAGGAGGGAAGGCGGGCGATCGCGATCGCTGGCGATATCGGCGACAAGGATTTCTGCGAGAAGGCTGTGAGCGAGACGGTGCAGCGGCTCGGCGGCCTCGACATCCTCGTCAACAATGCCGGCGAGCAGCATGCCGACAAGGAGATCACCGACATCAGCGAGGAGCAGCTGAAGCGCACCTTCCAGACCAACATCTTCGGCATGTTCTTCATGACGCAGGCGGCGCGCCCGCACCTCAAGCAGGGCTCGGCGATCGTCAACTGCACCTCGGTGACGATGTACCAAGGCTCCAAGGAGCTGCTCGATTATTCGGCGACCAAGGGGGCGATCACCGCCTTCACCCGCTCGCTCTCGGAGAATTTGGTCGACAAGGGCATCCGCGTGAACGCGGTGGCGCCGGGGCCGATCTGGACGCCGCTCAACCCGTTCGGGGGCGCTTCGCCCGAGAAGCTCAAGGATTTCGGCAAGAACGTGCCGATGGGCCGGCCGGGCCAGCCGAACGAGGTCGCGCCGAGCTTCCTGTTCCTCGCCTGCGAGGATTCGAGCTACATGTCGGGCCAGGTGCTGCACCCGAACGGCGGCACGATCGTCGGCAGCTAGAGCGGTCGTGCAAATGCGGAAAACATTGATATAGGATATGCCGGAAACGGAAAGGTGCGGATGGCGCGGAGGATCAGTCTGGCTTCCACCTCTTGCGATGACGGCGACGCGTCCACGCAGCCGACCCGCCTCCGCAGCCTCCTGACGTCGCCGCTCGATGGTCCGCGTTCCCGGGCGGGGGACCGCCGTGGACACTGAGGGGGGACGATTGGATCGCGAGGAGGCGTTACGCCCCCTGCTCCACAAGCTTCGCGCGCGCGATGTCGTGACCGAGGAGGAGGAACGGATCCTGCTCGATTCGATCGGTGCGATCCGGGAGCTTCCGCCGGGCCGCGTGATCGTCCGTGCCGGAGTCGCGCTCAGCGAATCGACCCTCCTCTTCGACGGCTTGGTCTGCCGCTACAAGGATTTGGCGGACGGGCAGCGGCAGATCCTGGAAATCCACATCGCCGGCGACTTCCTCGACCTGCACAGCTTCCTGCTGAAACGGATCGACCACAATGTCGCCGCGATGACGCCGGTGCGCTACGCTGCCGTGCCTCACGAAAAGCTGCGCGAGATCAGCGAGAATTACCCCCACCTCACCCGGCTGCTCTGGTTCTCGACCCTGATCGACGCCGCCATCCATCGCGAGAAGATCCTGTCGATCGGCCGCCGCAGTGCCGTCGCCCGGATCGGCCATCTCTTCTGTGAGCTCTACATCCGGCTGAAGCTGGTCGGCCTTGCCGAGGAAGGTCATTATCGGCTCCCGCTCAAGCAGGCGGACCTCGCCGATGCCACCGGCCTCACCTCGGTTCACGTCAATCGCATGCTGCGCAAGCTCCGCAACGAGGAGATCCTCACCTTCCGCGGCGGCGAGGTGACGATCCACGACTGGGACCGGCTCCAGCATCTGGCGGAGTTCAACTCCACCTACCTCCACCTCGAGCGCCGCCCGCGCTGAGCCGCCTCAGAGATCCACCACCTCGAACGGCTGCCGCGCGACCATGCGCTCGGCGAGCATGCGCCGGTGGCAGCCGGCGGCGTCCGCCTCATAGCAGAGCAGGGCGGAGCGCCGCTCCGAGGCGGCGGCGAGCGCCTGCTCGAAGGCGAGCTCCGCTTCCGGCGTCTCCAGCTGGCCGGCATAGATAAGGCGCATCTCGGCCGTGCGGCCCTTGCGCGCCGCCTCCCGTCCGGCCGCCGGCGTGCCCAGCGGGCGGAAGTGGACGTAATCCACGCCTCGTTCCCGCACCGAGGCGGCGAGCGCGGTCTTAGAGAAGCCCGGCCGGCGCGAGGCCGCGACGGCGCGGACGTCGACCAGCAGCTCGACCCGCGCCTCCCGCAGCTGGCCCAGGAACTCGTCGGGAGTCTTGCCCTCATAGCCGATGGTGAAGAGCGGCTGCATCGCGCGGCTTTAGCAGTCGCGGCGGGCGCTCTCAACGGACACGGCGCAACCGACAATTGGCAAATCTCACCACGAATGTTGGCGGGATTTGCGATGTTCTTCCGAAAGCCAGGACGGAAAACGGCTGAAAACCGGGATTCCGGCAATTTGGCACGGTCCCTGCAGTTCCCCTTGCATCCGCCGGACGGTCCGGCCGCCAAGTCAAGGAGAAGCACAATGACCCTCAATCTCACCAACGTTCAGAGCGTCGCCGTGTCGCTGTTCGGCGCCCTCATCGCCGCCACCCTGTTCATCTCCGCCGCCATCGGCCCGGCCGGTCAGCTCATCTGACCAGCCCCCTTTTTTCCGGGAAAGAAAGACAATGAAGCAGCCATTCGCACTCGACCGCAACGGGGGCCAGATCATGGGCGTCTTCGCCGGCGCCTCCGAAGCGACCGGCATCGACGTCACCATGCTGCGGATCGCCGCCGTGCTGAGCCTCTTCCTGCTCGGCCCGATCAGCATCCTTCTCTATCTCGTCACCGGCTGGATCGCGCCGGCACGCTGAGGAACCGCACATGGTCCGGGATCTCTACCGCCTCTGGATGCTGAGGCTCCAATCCTTCCTCGCCGCGTCGCCGCGGCCCCGGCCGGAGCGCACGCGCACCGCCGCCTCCTGATCTACCGGATCGGCAGGAACAGGCCCAGGATCGACAGTGCGATCGCGATGGTCGCGACGATCAAGGCCACCCGCGCCATCTGCCCCGCCCGCCGCGCCTCCGCCTCCGCTTCCTCGATCCGCCGCCCGCTTTCGTCGCTCATTCCGCCTCCGGCCGCCGAAGATGCGGCAAATGGTCGCGCCGCAGCCGGATCGAGCGCATCGCCAGCCGCACTTCGTAGAGGAAGAGCAGCAAGCCGGCGATCAGCAGCACCATGGTGAGGATGAACAGATAGGCGATTGCCCGGCCGAAATGGAATTCGGCGAGGTCGGCGACGAACAGGATCGCGACCACCATGCAGACGAACAAAGCGCTGGCCGTGCAGCAGCTGATCGCGAGATTGACCACCGTCATCCGCCGGTCGAGCAACCGCAACTCCGCGCTGGCCGGCCCGCGGTCCTCCGGCTCCAGAGATTCGAATTCGGCCTCGAGCTGCCGCGCGCGGTCCACGGCGCGGGCAAGCCTTTGGGCCAGCACGTTGAGGATCGCGCCGACGCCCGACAGCAGGAAGATCGGGGCGATCGCCAGCTGGATGAGGTGGGCGATCGTGTTGACGGCGGGGACTTGGTCGATCATCCGCCCGATGGGCTATTCAGCTCACGGACCCATGTCGAGGAGAAAGACGGGGCCGAGATCGACGATCTGCTTCGCCGTCGCGAGATGGACGGTAATGGTGAGCTGCCCCGCGCCATAATTGCGGTCGGCCTTCCCCTGGACCTGCACCATCTTCCATTCCGGCCCGATCGTCACCGGCTGGGCGATGACGGCCGTATAGGGATCGGCCGCCATCTGCACCGCATTATAGGGCAAAGTCGCGGTGGTCGCGCCATTCTCGCCTTTCTCGAGCCGCGCCCAGAAGGCGAGGACGAGATTGTCGCCGGCCTTGACCGGCTTGTCCACGGCATTGGAGGCGGCAATCGACCAGGGATGCTCGCCCTTCCCCGGCACGTCGATGCGCAAGGCTTTGCCATATTGCACCGCCGGGTCGTTGCGGACGTTGGGCTTGCCGGAAACGCCCTGGAGTTGCCAGGCGGTCACGGGCGGCCGGTTGATGATCTTCTTCATCAGATCATCCGGATTGTCCTGCGCGAGCAGAACATGCGGCAGCGCGACGGCCGCAACGGTGATGCAGAATGCGGCGAATCGTCCCTTCATCTTCATCCCTCCCCGTGGATGTGCGGTCAGCCTAAGCTAAACATGGCCGCAGCCGCGGATCAAGGACCTGAAAAGTGGACCGATTCGACCTCAGCCGATTCGTCGACGCGCAGGCACCGGTCTATGCCGGGGCGCTGGCGGAGCTGCGGCGCGGCCGCAAGGAGAGCCACTGGATGTGGTTCGTCTTCCCGCAGCTGGCGGGTCTCGGCCGCAGTTCCACGGCGCGCTTCTATGCGATTGGCTCGCTCGGCGAGGCGCGCGCCTATCTCAAGCATCCCGTGCTGGGGCCGCGGCTCGCCGAATGCACGGCGGCCGTGCTCGCCCATCGTGGCCGCAGCGCCGAAGCGATCTTCGGATCCGTGGACGCGATGAAGCTCCGCTCGTCCATGACCCTGTTCGAAGCGGCGGACGGAGATCCGGGAACCTTCGGACAGGCGCTCGACTCCTTGTTCGGCGGCATGCGCGATACCGCCACGCTCGCTTTGCTGGCAGGGGAAGGCGCTGCCGGTTGAGCGGGCGTGTTCGCGCGCCTATCGTCGCACCGTATCTGGAGGGAGTCGGAACTCATGCGCATGCTCAAGACCGTCATCGCTTTCGCCCTTGCCGCCGCGCCGGCCGTTGCGCTCGGCGCGCTCAAGGAAGGGGCGAAGGCGCCCGATTTCACCACCACCGGTGCCTTCGCGGGCAAGGAATTCCATCTGCACCTGAAGGACCAGCTCCGCCACGGGCCGATCGTGCTCTATTTCTTCCCCAAGAGCTTCACCACCGGTTGCACTTTCGAGGCTCATGCGTTCTCCGACGCCGCGCCCGACTTCAAGAAATTGGGCGCGCAGGTGATCGGGATGTCGGCCGACGACCAGCCGACCCTCGCGCGCTTCTCGACCGAGGAATGCCGCAACGCCTTTCCGGTGGCGACCGCGAGTCCGGCGACGATCCAGGCCTATGACGTCAAACTCGGGAGCACGCCTCTTACCAGCCGCACCTCCTACGTGATCGCGCCGGACGGCAAGATCCTCTACGCTTATTCGGACATGGATTATAAGAACCACGTCGCCAACACGATGGCGGCGGTGAAGGCCTGGAAGGCGCAGCACCCGCACGGCTGAGGACAAAATGGGGGGCGAGGTCCGGCTTCATTCCAGCTGGCTGGAGCCGCTGAAGGGCGAATTCGACAGCCCTTACATGGCCTCGCTCCGTGCCTTCCTGTTGTCTGAGAAGGCGGCCGGAAAGCGCATCTTCCCAAAGGGCGGCGAGTGGTTCCGCGCGCTCGACCTGACGCCGCTGGAGGACGTGCGGGTCGTGATCCTCGGCCAGGATCCCTATCACGGCCCGGATCAGGCGCACGGCCTCTGCTTCTCGGTGAAGCCGGGCGTCCAGGCCCCGCCCTCACTGGTCAACATCTACAAGGAGCTGAAGAGCGATCTCGGCATCGAGCCGGTGCGGCACGGCCATCTCGAACATTGGGCGAAGCAGGGCGTGCTGCTGCTCAACAGCGTGCTGACCGTGCAGATGGGCGCCGCCGCCTCGCACCGGGAGCGCGGGTGGGAGCGGTTCACCGACGCCGTCATCCGCCTCGTCAATGCGAAGGAGGAGCCGGTCGTCTTCATGCTCTGGGGCAGCTACGCCCGGAAGAAGGCGGCGTTCGTCGAGAGCGTCGAGCGCGGCGGGCGACATCTGGTGCTGAAGGCGCCCCATCCGTCGCCCCTCTCCGCCCATAACGGCTTCTTCGGCTGCCGCCATTTCTCGAAGGCCAACCAGTTCCTGCTGAGCCGGGGCCTCACGCCGATCCAGTGGGAGCTGCCTGAACATGCCGGTGCCTAAGACGAAGGCGGGCCTGCCGATCCTCGGCTTCGAGGACCGGGCGGCGCTGGAGGCGTGGCTGGAGAGGGAAGGCCGCAGCAGCGCGGGCATGTGGCTCCGCCTGGCGAAGAAGGAATCGGGGCTCGCCAGCGTCTCCAAGCCGGAGGCGATCGACACGGCGCTCTGCTTCGGCTGGATCGACGGCCAACTCGACAAATATGACGCGGCTAGCTGGCTGATGCGGATGACGCCGCGCCGGCCGCGCAGCAAATGGTCGGAGCGCAACAAGCTTCGCGCGCTGGAGCTGATCGCCGAAGGGCGGATGCGCCCGCAGGGCGTCGCGGAGGTGGAGGCAGCGAAGGCCGACGGCCGCTGGGACGCGGCCTATGCGCCGCAGGGCAGCGCTGAAGTCCCGCCCGACCTCCAAGCCGCGCTCGACGCCAATCCGAAAGCGGCGGCCTTCTTCGCGACGCTCAAGGGCGCCAACCGCTACGCCATCCTCTACCGGATCGGCGACGCGAAGAAGCCGGAGACCCGCGCGGCGCGGATCGAGAAGTTCGTCGCCATGCTGGAGCGCGGCGAGACCCTGCACTGATCGGGCGGGGTCAGGCGGCCCGGCGCTTCTCCGCAGCGATGAAGGCGAGCAGCGCCTCCTCATAGGGATCGCGGGCACCGTCCGCGTCGACATGCCCTTGCAGCCAGCTCTGCTCGGCCGGGGTGACATCGTCGGCAGCGGCGACGGATGCGTCATGCTCGGCGGCGGTTGGCTCGTGCCCGAGCACGCCGTGGAGCGCGATCTGCTCCGCGTCCTTGAAATCGGGATGGGCCAGCTGCCCGGCCATGCGGCCGAGGAAGCCGAGCACGCTCGAATGGCGATCGTTCATGAACGTCTCGAGCTGCGCCGCCTGCGCGCGCTCCAGCGGGTGATAATTGGTCCAGGCCATCAAATGATTGCCGAGCGCCTGAACGAACAATTGCATCCACTCCGGCGGATTGTCGGCGTGGAGGGTGGCGTCCTTGATCCGCCACAGCATCTCCGCTTCCTCGTCGCCGACGATGAGCGCGCCGTCGCCGCCGGCCGCGAAGACCAGTCGCCGGAGCAGCTTGACCTCGGCCACGTCGACGCGTCCCGGCTGCAGCGGCCCGTCCCGCCGGGTCGGGCCTTCGCCGGTCAGCACCGCCGTCTCGATCTGCCGCAAGGCCCAGGATTTGAGCGAGGCGGGCGCGTTCAGCGCCCTTTCGAGAATCGTCACGACCGTTTCGAGCTCGACCGGCTTCACCGGCGCGCCGTCCTGCGCGAACTGGCCGATCAGCCACTCGGCGGTCGGCTCGTCGACGTAGAGATGCGGCTCGGAGGCGTTGAGGACATGCTCCGAAATCGCCTCGACGAAGAAATCGTCCCATTCCGGCGCCGCGTCGGTCACCTCCCGGTCGAGCGCGAACAGGGCTTCCGCTTCGGAATTCGAAACGACGCCGTCGGGCCAGACCCAGCGCCGCAGCGCCAGCACGTCATCGGCGGTGATCGGCGCGCCCGCCTTCAGCGCAGCCGAGAAATCGGAAAAGGAGAAGCTCATGCTCTTGCCCCAGGGATGATGCTCGGCGGGGCTTAGCGTCCAAGGGTTAAAGGCCGGCTAAGTGCGCTGCCGGCCGCCGTGGATCAGCAGATTTGCGTCACGTCGAGGCTGCCGGCCGGCAGCGGCTTCAGCAGTTCGCGGGCCGGCACCGTCACGTCGAGCCAGCGGGCCCAGTCCGACGACGGCAGCACCACGATTTGGCGGCTGTGATAAGGCGCGATGTCGGCACCGGGCTCCGTCGTGAGCATGGTGAAGGCTTCTCCGACGTCCGGCGTCTTGCGCCACAGCCCCGCGATGCAGAACCAGGGTGCACCCTTCAGCGTGAACAGCCATTTGTGCTTACGCTTGCTTTTCGGATCGCTGTGGGTGGTGAATTCGTAGAAGCCGTCGGCGATGATGAGGCAGCGGCCGCCGGGGAACTCGCGGCCTTCCGAGCGGAAATTGTAGACCGGCTTGCCGCCGGGACCGGGCCAGCTCCAGCGCCTCTGGATGAGCTCCACATCGTTGCCGCCTTCCGCGGCGGCGCGGAGGATCGCGGCGCGGTCGGTGATGCAGATGTCCTCGCGGGGCTCGAGGTTCGGCCGTCCCTCGGGGTAGACGGCCCGAAGCTGGGACTGCGCGATCAGCGCCTCGAGCGCCTCGATCTCCCGCTGCTGGTTGCTAAAGCGATTGCACATGGCTCACCGCACGTCAGGCGGCAGCGCCTCCGTCCGCAACCGCTCCACAAGGGCGTCGAGGCTCAGCACCTCCTGCCGCGCGTCGGCGCCGAGCGGGCGCAGCGCCACCGTTCCTTCCTCCGCCTCGCGCTTGCCGAGGACGAGCAGGTTCGGGACCTTGGCGAGGCTGTGCTCGCGCACCTTGTAGTTGATCTTCTCGTTGCGGAGATCGAGCTCGACCCGCAGCCCCGCTTCGGCGAGCGCCGCCTGCACCCGCGCGGCGTAGGCGTCGGCTTCGGAGACGATCGTCGCCACCACCGCCTGCACCGGCGCCAGCCAGAGCGGGAAGCGGCCGGCATGATGCTCGATGAGGATGCCGATGAAGCGCTCGAATGTGCCGAGGATCGCCCGGTGCAGCATCACTGGCCGGTGTCTCTGCCCGTCCTCGCCGATATAGGAGGCGTCGAGCCGCTCGGGCATCACGTAATCGAGCTGCAGCGTCCCGCATTGCCAGGTCCGCCCGATCGCGTCGGTCAGGTGGAATTCGAGCTTGGGCCCGTAAAAGGCGCCTTCGCCGGGAAGCTCGACGAACGAATAGGCCTCGCTCAGCCGCCCCGCCTGGCGAAGCGCCTCGCGCAGACCGCCTTCGGCGCGGTCCCAAAGGGCATCGTCGCCGGCGCGGCTGTCCGGCCGCAGCGCCAGCTTGATCTGATAGGATTCGAAGCCGAGGTCGCGGTAGATCGCGTCGAGCAGGTCGCAGAAGGCGCGTGTCTCCGCGACGATCTGGTCCTGCGTACAGAAGATATGGGCATCGTCCTGCGTGAACTGGCGCACCCGCATGATTCCGTGCAGCGCGCCGTGCGGCTCGTTGCGGTGGCAGCAGCCGAACTCAGCGAGCCTGAGCGGCAGGTCGCGATAGGATTTGATGCCCTGCTTGAACACCTGGACGTGGGCCGGGCAGTTCATCGGCTTCAGCGCCATCAGATCGCCCGTGCCCGTGAGGACCGGCTTGTCGGGATCCGTGCCGGGAACTTCGTCGGGGACGACGAACATATTCTCTCGGAACTTGCCCCAATGGCCCGATGCCTCCCACAGGCGGGCGTCCATCAGCTGCGGCGTCTTGATCTCATCATAGCCGGCGGCATCGAGCCGCCGCCGCATATAGGCTTCGAGCGCCCGCCAAATCTGCCAGCCCTTGGGGTGCCAGAAGACCGAGCCGTGCGCTTCGGCCTGGAGGTGGAACAGGTCCATCTCCTGGCCGATCTTGCGATGGTCGCGCTTGGCTGCCTCCTCGAGCCGCTGGAGGTGTGCGTCGAGCTGCTTCTTGTTGAGCCAGCCCGTGCCGTAGATGCGCGAGAGCATCGCGTTCTTCTGGTCGCCGCGCCAATAAGCGCCAGAAACGCGCGTCAGCCTGAACGCCTGCGGGTCGAGCTTGCCGGTGGAGGCGAGGTGCGGGCCGCGGCAGAGGTCGACCCAGTCGCCCGTGCGGTACATGGTGATCGTCTCGTCGGCGGGGAGCTCCATCACCCACTCCGCCTTGAAGTCCTCGCCCTTGCTCTCGAAGTAATCGCGCACCCGATCGCGCGTCCACACCTCGCGGACGAGCGGCTCGTCGCGGGCGATGATGCGGCGCATCTCCTCCTCGATCGCGGGAAGGTCCTCCTCCGTGAATGGCCCGCGCTCCGCCGCCGGCGCAAAATCGTAATAGAAGCCGTCCTCCGTCGCCGGGCCGAAGGTGATCTGCGTGCCGGGGAACAGGTTCTGCACCGCCTCGGCGAGGATGTGGGCGTAATCGTGGCGGACGAGCTCCAGCGCCTCCGTCTCGTCCCGCGACGTGATAAGGGCGAGCTCGGCATCCTCCTCGAACGGCCGCCGCAGGTCGCGCAGCTCGCCGTTGACCCGCGCCGCCAGCGCCGCCTTGGCAAGCCCCGGCCCGATCGCCGCGGCGACATCGGCCGGCGTAGTCCCCGGCTCGACCTCGCGCACGGAGCCGTCGGGAAGGCGGATCTGGAAAGGCTGCGTCATGATGAGGTGCATGTAGCGTCCGGCGGGGCGATCCTCCAGCCCCAACGGCGCGGCACTTCTGACGCCGCCGCTTCGCCAGGGAGCGGCTTCCCGGGAGCAGTCCCTGGCGGCCAGACTTGGTAACATCCGGGCCAAAAAAGGCTCTTGCACTTTGGTCTATCATATGTCAGTTATTCCTGACGTGTGTATGACGGAGCTGTTTCTTGACCCTCACAGGGGACCGGTTGCTGGCGGCGCTTGCAGCGCTCGCCAATCCGCATCGATTGCGGATCGTAGCGGCGCTGACGCGGGACGGGCGCAACTATGTGAGCCAGCTTGCGCGCGAGTTGGGCATCAGCCGTCCGCTGCTTCATCTGCATTTGCAGAAGCTCCAGGAGGCCGGGCTCGTCACGTCACGCCTGGAGCTCTCGTCCGACGGGAAGGCGCTCAACTATTTCGAGGTCGCCAAATTCGATTTCGAGCTCAATCCGGAGGCTATTGCCGCCGCCGCCCAATCGCTCACCGAGCCTAGGTGAAAGGACGCACGATGTCTGCCACTCCGACAATCTATTTCATCTCCCTGGGCGCAATCGCCGGAACGATCATCCTCGTCTTCGCCATCCGCTTTCTTCAGGCGCTTGCCGTGGCGCGGGCCGATACCGCGTATACCGATGCTTATCGCAAGCTCGCTTCGGACGCCGTGACGGCGCAGGCCGGCAATGCCGCGACGCTTTCAGCGATCCAGAGCGAGCTCGCCCAGATCCAGACGCGCATGACGAGCGTCGAAACCATCCTGAAAACCGTGGAGTGACGAGTATTCCCAAGCGAGAGCGCATACCGAGCGCGCTCCCCGCGCCTTTCCTTAGGAGGTTAACATGCACAATATTCAGGAGCGGCTGTCTCTCTTGTGGTTGTTCGCGTTGTTGAACTACCTTTATGCCGACGTCATTGCCATCTGGGACATGATTGGCACGGATTTTCACGTACGGCTGCCGCCAGGGGCTCTCATGGCCTCCGCAATCTTGATGGAAATACCCATCGCCATGATTGTGGCGTGCCGGATCCTTCCGATGAAAGCGAACCGGCTCGCGAATATCATCTTTGGTGTCATTGTGACCGCCATAAACGGCTTTCTGACTTACGTTCCGCCTCTGGTTGGATGGGGCCCGACGCCTGCCTTGCCCGAATATTTGTTTTTCGCAACGATCGAGACAATTTGCACCCTGATCATTGTCCGGGAGGCATGGAAGTGGGGGCAAGACGCAGCCAAGCCTGCCCCAAGGTCATTGGCGGCTTCGGCCCTGTCCTGATTTGAGCGGCTGGCGGACGTGCTGCGCGTGCCGCACGTCCGCCCACCGACGCGCAGTCACGTCGGCCGGCGCGACGGGGCTGATCGCGACATCCTCCATCGCGCGCGGCTCGTCGCCAGCCAATTGCGCCGGCTCAAGCGGGTTCAGCCCGTCAGGGCGCGGGCTCCCGGTGCTTCAGGAACAGCACGTCGAACGAAGGCGCCCAGCTCTTGCCGCCGTCCCTCGACAGCACTGCCCATTCGCGGACGCCCTTGTCCTGGGCCTTCCAGCTGATTCGCTGCAGGACCGTCCGTCCGTCCTTGAGATGCACCTCGCCCTCGAGCACCAGGGCGCCGTCCTTGAAATTGCCCAGGATCACCATGATCGAGCCGCCGTTGGTGACCCAGGTCTGCTGCCACTGTTTGCGGGCGGGATCGTAGCTGAGGATGCTGTCGCCGATCAGCCCGTCGGTCTGTTCGTAGAGCTCATGGATGGCGCACCCCTGGGCGATCGGGTCGACGCGGGCCCGCGCGACGGACGCGCCGGGCGGGGCTTCTTTGTCGAACGTGTCCCAGTCGCCGATCCAGAAATCGAGCTGGTGATACTCCGCGGCACCATTGCAGCTTGGGCGCGGAGGCGAAGCGGGCGCGGGGGCCGCCACGGCCGGAGCGGGCGCGCCCAGCAGCATCAGTCCCAGAAATCCCGTCAGCATGATCGACCCCTCCCGACAACGGCGCCAACGATGACCGTCATGGCCAGGAGGTGCTTTCGGGAAGGACCTGCGGCTCATCTGTAATCCCCCGCACCGGTGCTGGAGCTCCAAAGGTGCTCCTCGCGGCGGCCGGGTCCAAAACGACGATGGACGCATCGGACAATTCGATAGGCAGTTTCGAACCGAACTTTCGGCACATAGGCGGTTGCTGCAGCCTCCTTCACAAAGAGGCAGCTTGCATGTGGCGCAAATTCGCCCCGCCCACAGTTTCCAATTTTCCTCTGACGGCCCATTCGGGATGTTGCGCCAAGCGCAAATTTTTAGGCGCCTGAGACGCACGCCAAGCTTGTCGAAGCCGTCGCCGCCGGGCACGGTGGGAGCGGAACCGGGGTAGGGCGTGGAACTCGACGATCTCCTGACGAAATGGCTCGGCAAGGAAGGCGGCGCCGAGCGGGCCAATTATCAGATGTTCCTGACGGAGCTGTGCCACGCGCTCGGCCTGCCGGCGCCGGATCCGAAGGGCCACGGGCTCGGCGATTATCAGTTCGAGGCGCCGGTAAAGAGCGAAGCCGTGCTCGGCACCAAGGGCACGGGACGGATCGACCTCTACAAGCGCGACTGCTTCATTCTCGAAGCCAAGCAGAGCCAGGTGAAGGCCGGCGACGCGCTTCCCGCCGACCCGCCGGCGCCGCCGCCCGAGCCGATCTACGATCTATTCGGCAACCCGGTTGGATATGAGCCCGTCCCCAAGATTGCCCCGCGTTACGACCGACTGATGGCCGACGCGCGGCTCCAGGCGGAGCGTTATGCGCTGGCGCTCCCAGACGACCACCGCACGCCACCCTTCCTGATCGTCTGCGATATCGGCCGCGCGTTCGAGATCTATTTCGACTGGGGCGGCAACGGCCGCGGCTACGGCTTCTTCCCGGACCGCCAGAATTACCGCATCGCCCTCGAAGACCTGGCGAGCACGCGGAAGCTGCCGGGCCTCAACCGCACCGCGCGCGAGCTGCTCGTCGGCATCTGGACCGATCCGGCCTCGGTCGATCCCCGCCTGCGCGCGGCGGAGGTCACCCGCGACATCGCAGTTCGCCTCTCCCGTGTGGCCGCCGCGCTGGAGAAGGAGCAGCGCGACCGCAACCCGGGCCGCGCGGAGTCCGACCTCGCTTTGGGGATCGAAGCGACCTCGCTGTTCCTGATGCGGCTGCTCTTCTGCATGTTCGCCGAGGACGTCGAGCTGCTGCCGAAGGACAGCTTCAAGCGCTTCCTCGCCGACGCGAAGGAGCGTTCCGAGCAGTTCTGGCGCAGCGGCCTCACCGATCTCTGGTCCAAGATGAACCAGCGCGACGAGGCCAACCGCTATTGGGCCTTCGGCGATGCCATCGTCCGCTACTTCAACGGCAATCTGTTCGCCTCCGTACAGATTTTCGACCTTCCGGCAGAGCATAAGGGCGAGCTGCTGGTCGCCGCCGGCAAGGACTGGCGCGCGGTCGAGCCGGCGATTTTCGGCACCTTGCTGGAGCAGGTGCTGACGAGCTCCGACCGGTCGCGGCTCGGCGCCCATTACACGCCGCGCGCCTATGTCGAGCGGCTGGTCGAGGCGACGATCGTGGATGTGCTCCGTCCGGGATGGGAAGCCGCCCGCGACCTGGCCCGCGCCTTGGCCGATTCGGGCGACGACGCCGGTGCGCTGGCGGCGGTCCGCGCCTTCCACGGGCGGCTGGAGCATCTTCACATCCTCGATCCTGCCTGCGGCACCGGCAACTTCCTCTACGTTGCGATGGAAGCTTTGCTGCGCCTGGAGGCCGAGGCGCTTCAGCTCGCCGCCGAGTTGGGCGAAAAGCTGAAGCCTTGCGTGCATCCGAACCAGTTCCTCGGGCTGGAGCTCAACCCGCGCGCCGCCGTCATCGCCGAGCTGGTTCTGTGGATCGGCTGGCTCCGGCACCGCCTCGCCAACCAGCCCGACTCGATCGGCGAACCGGTGCTGCCGCCGCTCACCAACATCAACGGCGGCACCCATGGCGGTGTCGACGCGGTGCTCGTGCACACTGCGACCGGCGAGCCGGATGTCGACAATCCGCGCCGACCGCCCTGGCCGGACGCGGACTTTATCGTTGGCAATCCGCCTTTCATCGCCGGACAGGATATTCGCGAGCGGCTCGGCGACGTCTACGCTGAGGCCCTGTGGAAGGCTAATCCCGGGGTACCACGCTCAGCTGACTACGTGATGCAATGGTGGGATCGGGCGGCGGAGATCCTGACCCGCCCCGGCACCCGCCTCAAGCGCTTCGGCTTCGTTACCACCAACAGTATCACCCAGGCGTTCAGCCGCCGAGTTATTGAACAGCGCCTCAGCTCCTCCGCCAGTAGGGAAGGAGTAGCAAAGATGAGCTTGGTGATGGCAATTGCCGATCATCCATGGACACGAGCTTCACGCGATTCGGCCGCCGTCCGCATCGCGATGACAGTGGCGGAAGGCGGCCAACATAAGGGTCGTCTGATCGAAATCATCAGCGAGGCAGCGCTGGACACAGACGAACCTAGACTTGGCGAGCTAGTCACGATCGGGAGTGTCAATGCGGATTTGACGGTGGGGGCAGACGTCACTTCAACCGTCAGGCTGAAAGCGAATCTGGGTATTTGCCACGATGGTGTGAAACTGCATGGCAGAGGCTTCATCATCAGTGGCTCGGTAGCCCGAGTCCTTGGCCTCGGAAGCCGAGAAGGGCTGGAGCAGTTTATCCGGCCATACCGGAATGGCAGGGATCTAACGGGCCGATCTGCTGGGGAAGCCGCTGACAAGTACGTTATCGATTTATTTGATGTGAGCGAACGAGAAGTTCGGCAGCGGTTCCCAGAGATATACCAACACCTACTTCTAACCGTTAAGCCTGAACGAGATGAAAACCGGCGATCGAGCTACCGTGAGAAGTGGTGGATATTCGGGGAGCCGCGAAGGGAGCTTCGTCCGGCGCTAATTGGCTTGGAGCGCTTTATAGCAACCGTAGATACGGCAAGACACCGGGTATTTCGTTTCCTCCCTGTAACTTGGACATGCGATGATAAGGTTGTTATCGCTGCGTTGGACGGAGCCTATGAACTCGGAGTTCTGTCTTCCAAAGTGCACCTGCAATGGACTCTAAAGGCAGGTGGCTGGCTTGGAATGGGTAACGATTCTGTATACGTCAAATCACGCGTATTTGATCCATTTCCTTTCCCTGAGTCATCTGCTGCCAACCGGCAGGAGATAAGCGAGATTGCCGAGGAGCTGGAGGATCTGCGCTCTAAGGTGCTCGCCGATAATGAAAGACTCACCATGACCGGCCTCTACAATCTCGTCGAGGCGGTGCGCACCGGCACCTTACCGCCCGAGCAGGAGCAGGCGGCGGTGCGGGCGCGGGCGCGGATCGTCGCCAAGCTCCACGACGATCTCGATGCCGCCGTGGCCGCCGCCTACGGCTGGCCGGCCGACCTGCCACCGGCGGAGATCGTCGCCCGCCTCGTCGCGCTCAACGCCGAGCGCGCCGCCGAGGAGGCCGCCGGCCGCATCCGCTGGCTCCGCCCCGAGTACCAGCAGCCCCGCTTCGGATAGGCATTCTGCAAAGGACCCTTGACAGCCTCCTGCTCAAGTATGTAAAGCTCCCTTGTCACACATAAAAGGAAGCTTTACATGAACAATCGCAGACGGGCCGGGGCGCTTGGCGCCGCCGCGGCGATGGCGGCAACCAGCGGGTCGGTCTTGGTCCGGCATGAATCGGTGGCGGGCGCGATGAGCGACTTCTGGCTGGGCACCATCGCCGGCGCGGCGATCGGGCTGCTGATCGTCGCCGTCCTGGTCATTCGCCGCGGCGGCCGCCGCAGCGCCTGCGACTGACGCCGTTCGAGGGGATAAAGATATGATGACCGATCCCGACGCGCCGCCGCGCCTGCCGAGCAAGGGGCTGCCGGTCGTTGCCTACTGCGTCTGCCTCCTCGGCGCGCTCTACGTCTTCGCGGCCTTCCACCCGACCGGCCTGTGGGCGGTGCTGACCGTCGCCGCGCCGGTGCTGGCTCTGGGCTGGCTGCTCACGGTTGTGCTGCGCCAGCGGCGCGCCAAGGTCTGCGAAACCTCGCCCGCGCAGCGCGCCTATGTCCGCCGGTTCCTGCCGATGATCGTGCTCTACATCGTCATCCTGTTTGGGGTGGTGTGGCTGCAGGACCGGATCAAGCCCGCCGGCCCGCTCGCAATCGTGCTCGCGATCCTGCCGGCTTTGCCCTTGCTCGGCGTGATCTGGGCGCTCGGCCGTCTCGTGATCGAGGAGCAGGACGAATATCTGCGCAGCCTCATCGTGCGGCAGTTCATGATCGCCACCGGCTTCATGCTGACGGTGACCAGCATCTGGGGCTTCCTCGACGCCTTCGACCAGGTGCCGCACGTGCCCATGTACTGGGCGTTCATCATCTGGTGCATCGGCCTGGGGGTCGGCACCGTGGCCAACGAGATGCGGTCTTGAAGAACCGCCTGAAAGTGCTCCGCGCCGAACGCGACTGGAGCCAGGGCGACCTTGCCGAGCGCCTCGGCGTCTCGCGCCAGAGCGTCAACGCGATCGAGACGGGGAAGTACGACCCGTCGCTGCCGCTCGCCTTCCGCATCGCGGATTTGTTCGGCCTCGCCATCGAAGAGATTTTCATCAACCCTGCCGTGGAGACCAAGCCATGAAATATCCTCTGATCCTCGCCGCCTGCGCGCTGCTCGCCCTTCATGAGGCGCGCCCGGCGCCCGCTTCCGCCGCGCCGGCACCGGCCACCACACCGGCGCTGGTCCACCTGCAGCACATCACGATCCGCTCGATGGGCCGCGGCGATCCAATCGTCCTGATCCCCGGCCTCGCCAGCCCCGCCGCCGTGTGGGACGGAATCGCGCCGGACCTGGCGAAGACGCACCGCGTCATCATTGTCGAGGTGAACGGCTTCGGCGGCGGCGATGCGGGCGGCAACGACCAGCCGGGCCTGCTTGCCGGAATCGTCGCGGATCTCGCCGGCTGGCTCGCCGCCAACCATATCGAGCGGCCGGCGGTGATCGGCCATTCGATGGGCGGCCTGATGGGCATGATGCTGATGCGCGACCATCCGGAGCGGGTCGGCCGGCTGATGATCGTCGATTCGCTGCCCTTCTTCGGGACCATCATGGCACCGGGTGCGACGGTGGACGCCCTGCGGCCGACCGCGGAAAGGATCCGCGACTCGATCCGCAACGCGACGACCCCGAGCGACGCGCCTCCCGGCATGTCGAACACGCCCGCCGGAGTCGCGCAGGTGACCGCCTGGACTCGCGCCGCCGACCGCAAGGTGGTCGCTGAGGCGTTCTACGAGGATTTGACGAGCGACCTCCGCCCCGACGTCGCCAGGCTCTCGCGGCCGATCACGATGCTGTATCCGGTGCCGAATCCGGCGGCGGAAGCCACGGTCCGCACCCTCTACACCCAGGCTTATGCCGCGGCCCCGCACGTGAAGATGGTGCCGATCCCGAACAGCTATCATTTCATCATGCTCGACCAGCCGGCCGCCTTCCGCGCAGCCGTGGACGACTTTATCGCGGGCAAATGACGGATTTCCTGGAACGCGCGCCCGGCCGCCGCCTCGCCATCCGGCGGCGCGCCGGGCGCGGACCAACCCTGGTCTTCCTGCCCGGCTATGCGTCCGACATGGAGGGCGGCAAGGCGACGGCACTGGACGCCTGGGCCGAGGCGCAGGGGCGGGCGATGCTGCGCTTCGATTATGCCGGCTGCGGCGCCAGCCCCGGCGCCTTCGAGGAGCAGACTCTGGAAGGCTGGCGCGACGATGCGCTGGCGGCGATCGATTCGGTCGAGGGGCCGGTGCTGCTCGTCGGCTCCTCGATGGGCGGCTGGATCATGCTGCTCGCGGCGCTGGCGCGGCCGGAGAAGGTGGCGGCGCTGGTCGGAATCGCCGCCGCGCCCGATTTCACCGACTGGGGCTTCACCGACGCGCAGAAGCGGACGATCCGGGAGGAGGGCCGGATCGAGGAGCATTCGCCCTTTAGCGACCAGCCCACCGTCACCACCCGCGCCTTCTGGGAGAGCGGGGAGGATCTGAAGCTGCTCGGCGGCCCGATTCCGATCGGCTGTCCCGTCCGGCTGCTCCACGGCACCGCCGATGCGGATGTGCCGTGGCGGATCTCGCTGCAACTGATGGAGCGGCTCGACGCGCCGGACGCGCAGGTCACGCTGGTAAAGGGCGGCGACCATCGGCTGTCGCGGCCGCAGGACATCGCCCTGCTGCTCCGGGTGGTGGAAGCCGTGGCCGCAGTGTAAAGGCCGCCCATTCAGCGCCGGTGCAGGTGACGTATCGGACGAGACCAGCATCCTTTTTTGACGGAGCAATCGTGATTCCGATCCTGATGGCGCTCGCCGCCGCTGCCGCGCCGGGCGGGCTGGCGCCGCTTCCCATTCCCCGTCCCGGCGCCCTCGCCGAGCATCGGGAGGAGACCTGCCTCGCCCAGGTCCATAGCGCTCCGGACCAGGCCGCACAGACGGCCGCGCAGTGGCGCGCGAAGGGCGGCGGCATTCCCGCCTTGCTGTGCCAGGGCCTCGCCTTGACCGCGCTCGAGCGCTGGCCGGAGGCGGCGGCGGCCTTCGAGACCGCCGCGGTGGAGGCGGAGCGGACCCACGACCGCCGCCGCGCCGATTTCTGGGTGGAGGCGGGCAATAGCTGGCTGGGCGCCGGCGATTCGGCCAAGGCGCGCCAGGCGTTCGATACCGCGCTTGCCGCCGGGCCGATGCCGCCGCAGCAGGAAGGCGAGGTCCATCTCGACCGCGCCCGTGCCTCGGTCGCGGCGGGCGATGTCGCCGCGGCGCGCACGGATCTCGACAAGGGCCTCGCGCTCGTCCCCGCCGACCCGTTCGCCTGGTATCTGTCGGCGGCGCTCGCCCGGCGGCAGAACGATCTCGGCCGCGCCAAGACGGACATCGACAAGGCGGTGACGCTCGCGCCGGACGACGCGCAGGTGCTGCTCGAAGCCGGCAACATCTTCGGCCTTTCGGGCGAGGTGGATACGGCAAAGACCTACTACCAGCGCGCCATCCGCGCCGGCGCAGGCTCCCCCGCCGCCCTCGCCGCCGCCCGCGCCCTCGCCGCCAACGGCGGGCCGCCCCCGGCACCGACCCAATCGCGTTAGGCTAAGCACCGCCCGCTGGCGCTCGCGCATCCACGGCGATAGGAGCCCCCACAACCGCTGATGGAGGCTCAATTGAAATATCTCCACACGATGATCCGCGTCTCCGATCCCGACGCGACGATCCGCTTCTTCAACCTGCTCGGCCTCGAGGAGGTCAGGCGGATGGACAATGAGAAGGCGCGGTTCAGCCTCATCTTCCTCGCCGCGCCGGGCGATGAAGATTCGCAGGTCGAGCTCACCTGGAACTGGGACGAGAAGGGCTATGAGGGCGGCCGAAATTTCGGCCACCTCGCCTACCGCGTCGACAATATCTACGAAACCTGCAAGCGGCTGATGGACAACGGCATCGCCATCAATCGGCCGCCGCGCGACGGCCACATGGCCTTCGTCCGCACCCCCGACGACATCTCGATCGAGCTGCTCCAGGCGGATTCGCCGCTGCCGCCGGAGGAGCCCTGGGCGTCGATGCCCAACACCGGCACATGGTAGGCTGGCCGGACCGGTGCTTCCTGGAGCTGGTCGGGGTGGAAGCCCCGATCGTCGAGGCGCCGATGGCGGGGCCAGGCGGGGTGGCGCTCTGCCTCGGCGCGATGGAGGGCGGTGCGCTCGGCTCGCTCCCCTGCGCGATGCTGTCGCCGGAGCAGATGCGCGAGCAGGTGGCGAGCGTTCGCGCGCAATCGGGCCGGCCGCTCAACCTCAACTTCTTCTGCCACACCATGCCGGACGCGGCGGACGACAGCGCGTGGCGGGCGTTGCTCCAGCCTTATTATGACGAATATGGCGTCGCGCCGGGCGGTCCGGCGGCGATGCGCATGCCGTTCGACGAAGCCGCCTGCGCCGTCGTCGAGGAATTGCGGCCGGAGGTGGTGAGCTTCCACTTCGGGCTGCCCGAAGAAGGCCTGCTCCGTCGGGTCAAAGACAGCGGGGCCGTCGTCATCGGCAATGCGACCACCGTCGAGGAAGCGCGCTGGCTGGAAAGCCGAGGGGTCGACACGATCATCGCGCAAGGTTGGGAAGCCGGTGGCCATACCGGCCGCTTCCTGCCTTATGACGGCGACCCGCTCGGCCTGTTCGCCCTGCTCCCGCGCGTCGTCGATGCCGTGCAGGTGCCGGTGATCGCCGCCGGCGGGATCGGCGATGCGCGCGGCATCGCCGCGGCCTTCATGCTGGGAGCCAGCGCGGTCCAGCTCGGCACCGCCTATCTCCACTGCCCGGAATCGCTCGCCTCCGACGCCCATCGCGCCCTGCTCGCCAGCGAATCGCCGACGATGTTCACCAACCTGCTCACCGGCGGCCTCGCCCGCGGCTACGCCGGGCGGCTGGTACAGGATCTTGGGCCGGTGCGGCCGGAAGCGCCGGCCTATCCACTCGCCGCAGTCGCGCTCGGCCCGATCCGCCCCGCCGCGGAAGCCAAAGGCGAATTCGGGTTCGGTCCACTCTGGGCCGGGCAGGCTGCCCCGCTCGGCGAGGCGCTGCCCGCGGTCGAGCTGACCCGCAAGCTCACCGCGGAGGCGCTGGCGCTGCTGGAGCGGCAGGCGTAGATTCGCGGCGATGGAGATCGTCCGCATCCCGGCGCTCAGTGACAATTACATCTGGCTCGTCCACGAGTCCGAATCGGGCGACACCATGGTGGTCGATCCGGCCATCGCGGAGCCGGTGCTGGCGGAGGCGGCGCAGCGCGGCTGGCGGATAAGCCAGATCTGGAACACGCACTGGCACCCCGACCACACCGGCGGCAATGCCGACATCAAAGCGGCGACCGGCGCCTATGTCACCGGCCCCGCCGCCGAGGCGGCGCGGATCCCGACGATGGACCGGGGCGTGCGCGAGGGCGACCGGGTGATGCTCGGCCCCATCGAGGCGCGGGTGATCGAGGTCCCCGCCCACACCGCCGGCCACATCGCCTATCATCTGCCCGAGGAGCATGTGGTCTTCGTCGGCGACACGATGTTCGCGATGGGCTGCGGCCGTCTGTTCGAAGGCTCGGCCGAGCAGATGTACGCGAACCTCCAGCGCCTCGCCGCCCTGCCGCCCGAAACGACGGTCTATTGCGCCCACGAATATACTGCCTCGAACGGCCGCTTCGCCCTCACCATCGAACCAGACAACGAGGCGCTCGTCTCCCGCATGGCGGCGGTCGAGAAGGCGCGCGCCGCCGGCGAGGCGACGGTGCCGACGACGATCGCGCTCGAGCGCGAAACCAATCCGTTCGTCCGCGCGTCCAATGTCGAACAATTCGCCGAACGCCGGCGCGGCAAGGACAATTTTCGCGGCTGACGAAGCGCGCCGGCCTCTCGCGCGTTTTGCGCGAGACTCCCGGCGCAAGGAGAAGCACGATGAACAAGCTGGTCTGCTCGCTTTTCGCCGTCGGCGCCGCGGCCTTGTGCGTCAGCGCCGCGCCCGAGCCCAATGACGAAGCCCGTCTCGCGCAGGCGCTCGCCGGCTATCAGCAAAGCGGCCCGCCGACCGACTGCGTCATGGAGCGCGAGCTCGGCGGCAATCGCTCGGTCGGGCATCATGCGATCATCTTCGATGCCGGGAGCAGTTACCGCATCTGGGTGAACCGGCCAGCCGGAGGCTGCGCGAACCTCAACCGCGGCCTGGCCCTGGTCATTCGCACGCCGAGCGATCGGTTCTGCCGCGGCGACATCGCCGAGGTCGTCGATCCGGTCGCGCACATCCCCTATGGCAGCTGCGTGCTCGGCGACTTCACGCCCTATCGGCGGGTCAGCCGGCACTAAGCCGCGACCGGCTCAAATTCCCTTCTCCCCTAGTGGGAGAAGGTGGCCTGCAAGGCCGGATGAGGGGTGCGCGGCGTAGCCGCGCGCCGGCCTTTTGGCCGGCACCCCACCCCAACCCCTCCCCACAAGGCAGTAATATACTACACTCAGGAGATGTAAGATGAATGAAGAAGAATTTGACCGGCATTTTGCCCGGTGCTGGGCGCGCGTGGACAGCAACGGGGTGTTCAAATCTCCGTTTGGAGCTGAAGTGCTTGGCAGGCCGCGTCCAGAGAATCAGCCAGCGCCTCCCGATCAAGCGCCCGGGCACGATCCCTCATCCGAGATGCTACCTGAAGCAAGTGGTGCGCGTGTAAGGGGTTAGTGGGCGCGCATACTCTGGCGAGAATCGCGAAGCCCTCCGCTAGATCCCAGACGGTTGCGTATGTGTCAGACGTGGTGCCGCCGCCTGTCGATGCGATCATATCGTTACATCCCTCCGAGCCGCCTCACGATAGCGGCGGCCGCAGGGGAGTCGAGTCAGGCTCTAGAACGGCGGTTCGCCGTCGTCCCAGGGATTGGCGCCAAAGGCCATGCTCTCGGGGCTGGAATATTTGACGTGGAGCTTTGTGACGAGGCGCTTTTCCTCATCGACTGTGAAAAACAAGGTCATCGCCGGGATGGGGTTTCCCTTGCTGATCCGAAGTTTCGTTTTTGCGAAACGAATGTCAGAGGCATTGTGAAGCTGCTGAAAGCCGAGCGGGTTCTTATTCAAGGCTTCGTCGACGGGCGACAGGGCTTCATCGACAAACTCGTGCCCCCCGCACATAAGCACCGCGTCCTCATAGGAGTCCGCGTTGCAAATCTCGTAGCCGTTAGACCCGAAGACCCCAGCCATATCGCTCGTTGAGTTCGCGTGCCTCGACTATGTCATCAGGCGTGGCGGGGAGGTCTGCGAGGAAAACTGCCTCGTACGGGATATCGTCCCTCATATTGCGTGCCCGCCACGCGACGCCATGCGACTCGTCGCTTACGGCTGTCGCGGATTTATTCCAAAGCTCCTTGATCACCTCATCCACGACGTCCAATTCGTCGCGGGTGAAGTGATCGAGATACGGCTTCCGAAGTGCGACGATGCGCCGCTGCTCAAATGGCTCGTCCTGCGGTGGCGCAGGCTTCAAAGCGCCTTCCTGTACCAGTTCACCCACGACAGGAACCAAAGCGCGCGGTGCCGGCCCCTTCGGAAGCTTGAAGTACCTCATGCCCGTGAGGGGCTGCCCGAACCGCTCAAAGGCGCGAAAATCGGCGTTGAAAAGGATTTTGTTGAGCTTCGTCGCGCCGAAAAACTGGTCGTTCTCGCACTCGCCAGCGATATAGATGATCAACTCGCGGAAGCGCTGACGACCGCGAGGCACGTCGAATGCGTAGTGCAATCGTCTCGCCATGACGCGTCTCCTCAGACGGAGAACATAGCATGAATCGCGGGCAAATCCTAGCCCCGACGCGCCCGGTCCCCCTCTGAGTGGGAGCTTTCCCACGTTTTCCGTCGCGGAACAAGACGTACTAAGGACCACGAGTCACCGACCGCGTTTTGCGCGGCGCTCTTCCTCGTCTTTGTGCATGGCTTCCTGAAACTCTGCGCGATCTACGGCAAAGAGACGGCGCGCCAAATCCCTGAAACGAGACACTGATCCGGGGCTTACCTCTTTGTCCGCGGCCTTGCCGGGGCTTTCATGCGGCGCTGGCGATGGCTCCATTAGAGATCAACTCCCGGTAGGTGAGCTTGCGCCCGATGATGCCCCGGAGGGCGGTAGCGAAGCGAGTGCCGTCCGTGCCTTTGCGCTCGTTGAAGCGGAAAACCTGCTCATCAACGTAGCGGCCAAGGTGGAACGGCTCTACGCTGATATAGGTGCCCTTGATCGAGCGCTTCAGGAGCGCCCAGAAGCCTTCAATCCCGTTCGTGTGGTGCGCGCCGACAACGTACTCGCCAGCACTGTGACGGACGACGCCATGCTGGAAAGTGCGGCCAAGGAAGCGATAGCCGGAATGCTCATCCGTCGAGACGAGCGCTTGCGGTGTCGTGACGGCATGAACGAAGCTGTCGAGAGTGTGGGTGTCCGCGCGGGCGATCACAGCCGCCACGGCACTGCCTTGGCGCTGGAGCGCGCCGACGACGCCAACCTTGTCCGCCGTGCCGGGGCCGCGACGGGGATCGCCCTTGTGGCGATTGATGGCCTTGCCGCCGATATAAGTCTCGTCAGCCTCAATATGGCCGTCCATCTTCTCAATGGTGCCGAGCTTCATGGCGAGGCGGATGCGGTGGTTCATGTGCCAAGCGCTCTTTTGCGTGATGCCGAGCGCCCGGCCCATTTCGTAGGAGCTGATCCCGTTCTTGCAGTTGGCAACCATCCAAATGGCGACGAACCACTTATCGAGCGGGAGGGCGCTATCCTCGAAAATCGTGCCGACCTTGGCCGAAAACTGCTTGCGAGAGTGCTTGGCACGGCATTCCCAGATGCGGCGCGTCGGGATGAACCGAACGTCGCGGCGCTTGCACGTCGGGCACGTTACGCCGTTGGGCCAGCGAAGCTCGACCATGTGCTGAAGGGCCACGTCCGGGTCTGCGAAGTACCGGACGGCTTCCATGAGGGTGCGGGGTTCCTGTGCCATGCACCCTAGATAGGCTCAGAAATCTACTGAGTCAAGTATATTATTCCCTCCCCACAAGGGGGAGGGGCTATAAGGGGCCAGAGCCTATCTCCGGTAAAGCGCGTCGAGCCGGTCGCCGTAGACCTGCTTGAGGACGTGGCGGCGGATCTTGACCGAGGGGGTCAGCTGCTCGTTCTCGACCGTGAACGGTTCGTCGGCGAGGATGAAGCGGCGCACCTTCTCGGTCACCGAAAGCTGGGCGTTGACCCGGTCCACCGCCGCGCCGAGATCGCGCAGGAAATCGGGATCGTCGCGCAGCGCCTCAAGCCGGTTCGGCTTGCCGTGCTTTTTGGCCCAGTCCGCCATCCAGTCCGCCTCGGGCACGATCAGGCCGACCAGATGCGGCCGCCGGTCGCCCGAGACCATCGCCTGGGCGATCTCCGGCTGCAGCGTCAGCATGCCCTCCACCCGCTGCGGCGCGACATTGTCGCCCTTGTCGAGGACGATCAAATCCTTCTTGCGGTCGGTGATCTTGATCCGGCCCCTCTCGTCGAGATGGCCGACGTCGCCGGTGTGCAGCCAGCCGCCGATCACCGTCCGCTCAGTGAGGCCCGGATTGCGCCAATAGCCCTTCATCACCAGTTCGCCGCGCACCATGATCTCGCCGTCCTCGGCGATCCTGATCTCGGTGTTCTTGAGTGGCGGCCCGACCGTGTCGAGCTTGATGCCGGCGCGCGGCCGGTTGCAGCTGATCACCGGCGCCGCCTCGGTCTGGCCGTAGCCCTGGAGGAAGGTCAGGCCCAATGAGTGGAAGAAGAGGCCGACCTCGGGATTGAGCGGGGCGCCGCCCGAGACCATCGCCTTGATCCGGCCGCCGAAGCGGGCGCCGATCTTCGGCCGCAGCGTCCTGTCGAGCAGAAGGTCCATCGGCCGGTCCCACACCGGCAGCGTCCCGGCATAGCGTTTCGCGCCGATCTCCAGCGCCCGCTTCATCAGATATTGGGTGAGCTTCCCCTGCTTCTCGACCTGCTTGAGGATGCGCTGGCGCAGCACCTCGAACAGGCGCGGGACAACGACCATGATCGTCGGCCGTGTCTCCTCGATGTTGGAGGCAAGCTTCTCGATGCCCTCCGCATAATAGATCTGCGCCCCGAGCCCGATCGGGAACATCTGCCCACCCGTATGCTCATAGGCATGGCTCAGCGGCAGGAAGGAGAGGAAGACCTCGTCGTCCCAGCCGAAATCGCTGGCGATGACGTCGGTGCAGCCCTCGACATTGTGAAGGATAGCGCCGTGATGCTGCATCACTCCGCGCGGCGCGCCGCCCGTGCCCGAGGTGTAGATCAGGCAGGCGAGGTCGCCGCGGCCGAAATCGGCGGCGGCGGCGCAGGCGGCGACGTCGGGCGTCTCGGCGGCGATCAGGGCGGACCAGTCGTAATGCTGGACGTTGCTCATCTGCCCACCCGGCAGCTTCTCGATCGAGATGACATGCTCACAGCCTGAGGTGCGCTGGGCCGCGGGCAGCAGCGTGCGGGCGAGCTTCTGGGTCGAGACGATCACCGCCCGCGCGCCGCTGTCGTCGAGGATATGCTGGTGATCGCGCTCGGTATTGGTCGTGTAGGCGGGGACGGTGACGCAGCCCGCCGCCATGATCGCGAGATCGGCGATGCACCATTCGGGCCGGTTCTCCGAGACCAGCATGACAAGGTCGCCGCGGCGGAGGCCGATCTTGCGCAGCGCCTGCGACAACGCCGCCACCTGCTCCGCCGTCTCGCGCCAGCTGGTCGACCGCCATTCGCCACCGATCTTCGCCCAGAGAAAGGGCGCGGCGCCCTTCTCCGCGGCGCGCGCGAAGAACATTGCGACGAGGTTCGGAAAATGTTCGAACGCCCGCATTGCCCTCATCCCCCCTGGCGCGCCGCCTTCATTCGGGCGGTCGCGGCTGATCCCCGGCGCGTATAATGTGCGTGACCGCGCCCGTCTCGCTCATCGCGACGCCTTCGCTGCGCGGATCGGCCGCGCCGACCCAGCGGCCGTTCACCCGCTCGACCGCATTCGCCTTGAGGCCGAGCGGCGCCACCTGCACCTTCTCCCCGAGCGCCCGTAAGGTCGGCGCCATCGCTTCCACCTGCGTACCCTTCTCGGCCACGACCGTATCGCTTGGCGCATAGACGAGGCCGAGCCCAATGGCGTCTTGGGCGCTCATCTTCCAGTCGAGCACCGCCACCAAAGCCTTGGCGACCTGGGCGATGATCGTCGAGCCCCCGGCGGCGCCGATCGCGATCCGCACCTTGCCGTCCGGCCCGTAGACGATGGTCGGCGCCATCGAGCTTCGCGGCCTCTTGCCCCCCTCGACACGATTGGCGGCGAGGAAGCCGTCTCTCTCCGGCACGATGTCGAAATCGGTGAGCTCGTTGTTGAGCATCGTGCCGTCCACCGACAGACCCGAGCCGAACACGCTCTCGATTGTGGTCGTCACCTCGACCACATTGCCGTTGCGATCGACGACGGCCAGGTCGGTGGTGCCCGCCCGCTCGCCCGGCGGGACTGGAAGCCGCTTTGGCGCGCCCGGCGGCGTCCCGGCGGCGGCATGGCCGATGCTCCGCTCGGGCGAGATCAGGGCCGAGCGCGAGGCGAGATAGGCGGGGTTCAGCAGGCCTGCCACGGGCACCTGCACGAAATCCGGGTCGCCCACGTAGAGGTCGCGGTCGGCATAAGCGAGGCGAGACGATTCGGCGAACAAATGCCACGCCACCGGCGAACGCGGCCCGAGCCCGGCCATGTCGAACCGCTCCAGCTGCTTCAGGATCATCAGAACGGTGATGCCGCCGGAGGAGGGCGGGCCCATGCTGCAGACGCGCCAGCCACGATAGGTCGCGCAGACCGGCGGGCGCTCCTTGGCGCGGTAGGCGGCGAGATCGGCCAGCGTCATCTTGGAAGGATTGCGCGCCGCCCCGTTCACGGTGGCGACGATCTTGGGCCCTTCGCCCGCATAATAGGCGTCCGGCCCCGCTTTCGCGATCCGCTCGAACAACGCCGCCTGCTCCGGATCGCGGACGTGCGTCCCCGCCGACAGCGGCTTGCCGTCGGCGCCCAGGAAGCGGTGGGCTGTGTCGGCGTCCAGCAGGCCCCAGCGGCTGACGAGGCCAACCATCGTCACGAAGCGCGGGCTGAGCGTCCAGCCGTCGCGGGCGAGGCGGATCGCCGGCTCGAACAAAGCCGCCCAGAGCAGCCTGCCGCCGCTCTTATGCGCCAGCGCCATCGCCCGCAGCGCGCCGGGGACGCCGACGCTGCGCCCGCCGGGGATGGCGGCGCTGTGGCTGAGCGGCGTGCCCGCCGCCGTATAGAACCAGTGCGGATCGGCCGCCTTCGGCGCCGCCTCGCGCCCGTCGATCGTGTCGGTGCGGCCGCTCGCGGAATCGTAGCGGACGATGAAGGAGCCGCCGCCAATGCCCGAGCTTTCCGGCTCGACCACGTTCAGCGCCAGCATCGTCGCGATGGCGGCATCGGTCGCGCTGCCGCCCTTGCGCAGGATCTCGACGCCCGCCGCCGCGGCGCGGGGATCGGCCGCGGAGACGAGGCCGGGTTCGCTCCGGACCGCCCGATGCGCTTGCGGCGCAGGACGCGCGTCGGCGAGAGCCGGGAATGCGGCGAGGGCGATCAGGGCGAGGAGGAGGCGGGGACTCGGTAAACGGAACAGCATGGCGCGGGACACTTAGCCCGCTGCGCCTTCGCCGCAAGGCTTAAGACGCGCCGCTGCCGACCGCCTCCTCCAGCCTGGCGAAACCGTCCCGCGCCAGCAACGCCTTCAATTCGCGGCAAACCTGCCGCGCGAGGCCCGGACCTTCGTAGACCAGCGCGGTGTAGAGTTGGACGAGACTCGCCCCGGCGCGGATTCTCTCATAGGCATCGGCGCCGCTGGAGATGCCGCCGGCGGCGATCAGCGGCAGCTTGCCGCCAGTCGCGCGGCGGACGTCGCGCAGCCGCTCCAGCGCAAGCGTCTTGAGCGGCGCGCCGGAAAGGCCCCCGGCTTCGTCCCGCCAGCGCGAGCGCAAGGGCGGCCGCGACACGGTCGTGTTCGCGACGATCAGCCCCTGGATCGCCGCCGCCATCGCCACCTCGGCAATGTCATCAATCGCGGAGCGATCGAGGTCCGGCGCGATTTTCAGGAACACAGGCGGTCCCGACGGGCCCCGCGCCTCCATGGCCGCCGCGAGCAAGCCCTCCAGCGCGCCCCTGTCCTGCAGCCCGCGCAGGCCCGGCGTGTTGGGCGAGGAAATGTTGACCGTGAGATAGTCCGCGACGCCCGCCATCGCCCGCACACCCGCCGCATAATCCGCCACACGGTCGACGCTGTCCTTGTTCGCGCCAATGTTCACTCCGACGATACCGCGCCGCCGTGTTCCCAACCGCCGCTTCGCCGCCTCCAGCCCGTGATTGTTGAAGCCCATCCGGTTGATCACTGCCCGATCCTCGGCCAGCCGGAACAGCCGAGGGCGCGGATTGCCCGTCTGCGGCCGCGGCGTCAGTGTCCCGACTTCGACGAAGCCGAACCCGAAGCCCAGCATCTGCGCGAAGACCTCTGCATCCTTGTCGAAGCCGGCCGCCAGCCCAACCGGATTCTGAAATTCCAGCCCCGCCACCCGGATCGCCAGCACCGGGTCCGGCGCCGCCGGCCTGCCCGCCGGCAGCAGCTTGAGCACTTTAATGGTGGCCCCATGGGCGGTCTCCGCCTCGAGCGAAAAAACGAGGGGGCGCACGAGGGGGTAAAGGGCCATGGCCGCGGCTATGGCACCGGCGCCGGGCGATGGTCAAAGCGGCACGACCAGTTATGCTCCCCGGCGAAGGCCAGGGTCCAGAACAGCCTATGTCCAGGTACGCCTACGTCTACATTCTCGCCAACCGGCGTAACGGCACGCTCTACATCGGCGTCACGAGCGACTTGCCCAAACGGATTTATGAGCACCGCATCGGTGCAGTGCCCGGCTTCACCCGCCGATACGGATGCAAGATGCTCGTCTGGTATCAAGCGTTTGACGATCTCGACGCGGCGCGGAAGCGAGAATTGCAAATGAAGCAGTGGCAGCGCGCCTGGAAGCTCCGCGTCATCGAGGAGATGAATCCGGATTGGGTCGATCTCTACGAGACTTTGGTCTGATGCGAACGCCGCAACTGGGCCCCGGCCTTCGCCGGGGAGCAGCGATGGGACATGCGCGAGCGCACTCTCCGCTTGATTTCCCGCTTCTCCGCCGCCACATGCGCAATCGGAACGAAATGATCCGATTTAGACGATGCGCCTGACCTCCCTCGCCGATTATGCCGTCGTCATGATGGCTGCGGCCGCCCGCCGGCCGGTCGGCACGCGCCTGTCGGCCACCTTGCTGGCGGAGGAAACCGGCGTTCCCCTGCCAACGGCGCAGAAGCTGACCGGCCGGCTCGCCGCGGCGGGCCTGCTTGCCACGGCGCGGGGCACGGGCGGAGGCTTCCGGCTGGCGCGGCGGGCGGGGGAGATCAGCCTCGCCGACATCGTCGAGGCGGTCGAGGGGCCGATCGTGATGACGAGCTGCGTCGACGTGGAGCGCCACGATTGCGCGCTCGAAAGCGCCTGCCAGGTGCGGCCGCATATGAGCGTAGTGAACGGCGCCGTACGCGGTGCGTTGGCCGGGGTGAGCCTGTCCAGCCTGGCCGAGGTGAAGGCATGAGTCCCGACGACACCGGCATCCGCAATCGTGAAGCGCAGGAGGCGGTGGACCGCGCCTCGACCTATGAATGGGGCTTCACCTCGGACATCGAGCAGACGTTCGCCCCCAAGGGGCTGTCCGAGGACACGGTCCGCTACATCTCCGCGAAGAAGAACGAGCCCGAATGGATGCTTGAATGGCGGCTCAAGGCCTATCGCGCCTGGCTGACCATGGAGGAGGTCAGCTGGGCCAAGCTCGACATCCCCGCGATCGATTTCCAGGACGCTTATTATTACGCCGAGCCGAAGCAGAAACCCACCTTGGCGTCGCTCGACGAGCTCGATCCCGAGATCCGCCGCACCTACGAGAAGCTCGGCATCCCGATCGAGGAGCAGAAGGTGCTCGCCGGCGTCGAGGGCGCGCGCAAGGTCGCGGTCGATGCGGTGTTCGACAGCGTCTCGGTCGCCACCACCTTCCGCGAGGAGCTGAAGAAGGCGGGGGTCATCTTCCTCTCCATCTCGGAGGCGATCCGCGAGCATCCCGAGCTGGTGCGCAAATATCTCGGCTCGGTGGTGCCGCAGCGCGACAATTATTTCGCCTGTTTGAACAGCGCGGTCTTCTCCGACGGCACCTTCGTCTACGTGCCCGAAGGCGTGCGCTGCCCGATGGAGCTCTCCACCTATTTCCGAATCAACGCCGCCAACACCGGCCAATTCGAGCGCACCTTGATCGTCGCCGACAGGGGCGCCTACGTCTCCTATCTCGAAGGCTGCACCGCGCCGATGCGCGACGAGAACCAGCTCCACGCCGCCGTCGTCGAATTGGTCGCTTTGGATGATGCCGAGATCAAATATTCGACCGTCCAGAATTGGTATCCGGGCGATGCCGAGGGCAAGGGCGGCATCTTCAACTTCGTCACCAAGCGCGGCGCCTGCCGCGGCGCCCGCTCGAAGATCAGCTGGACCCAGGTCGAGACCGGCTCCGCGATCACCTGGAAATATCCCTCCTGCATCCTCCAGGGCGAGGCGAGCGTCGGCGAATTCTATTCGGTCGCGCTCACCAACAATCTCCAGCAGGCCGACACCGGCACCAAGATGATCCATATCGGCAAGGACAGCCGCTCGACCATCGTCTCGAAGGGGATCAGCGCCGGCCGGTCGAACAACACCTATCGCGGCCTGGTGCGGGTGCTGGCGAACGCCTACAACGTCCGCAACCACACCCAGTGCGACAGCCTGCTGCTCGGCGACCGATGTGGCGCCCACACCGTGCCCTATATCGAGGTGCGCAACCCGAGCGCCCAGATCGAGCACGAGGCGACGACCTCGAAGATCAGCGACGACCAGCTCTTCTACGCGATGAGCCGCGGCCTCAGCCGGGAGGATGCGGTCGCGCTGATCGTCAACGGCTTCGCCCGCGAGGTGCTGCAACAGCTCCCGATGGAGTTCGCGGTGGAGGCGCAGAAGCTGCTGGGGATCAGCCTCGAGGGGAGCGTGGGATGATCTATCCGACGGAGGGGCGACTTTTCGCTTTGGTCTTCATCTTGCTTTTCGATGTCATGGCCTTCGTCGCTGTTCGGTCCCTCCTGGATGGGCAGGTTTGGGTCTGGTTTTCTGAGGGACCTACGCGATCGGAGCAGCCGATCCGATATTGGTTGGGAGCCTTCGGTCACTCGCTCTTCGCTTTGGGCGCGGCGGTCTTCACCGTGTTGGTCTTCGTCAGCTTTTTCCAGAGGCCGCCAGTCTGATGCTGAAAATCGAAAACCTCCACGCCAATGTCGCGGACAAGCCGATCCTCAAGGGGATCACGCTTGCCGTGAATGCGGGCGAGGTGCATGCCATCATGGGCCCGAACGGCGCGGGCAAGTCGACGCTCGGTTATGTGCTGGGCGGACGCGAGGGCTACGAGGTGACCGAGGGCTCGGTCGCCTTCGACGGGCGCGACCTGCTCGACATGGAAGCGGACGAGCGTGCCGCGGCCGGCCTCTTCCTCGGCTTCCAATATCCGGTCGAGATCCCCGGCGTCTCCAACGTCCAGTTCCTGCGCACCGCGCTCAACGCGCAGCGCAAGGCGCGGGGCGAGCCGGAGCTTTCGGCCGGCGACTTCCTCCGCGTCGCGCGCGAGCAGGGCGAGAAGCTCGGCGTCTCGATGGACATGCTGAAGCGGGCGGTGAACGTCGGCTTCTCGGGCGGCGAGAAGAAGCGCAACGAGATGGTGCAGATGGGGATCATCGATCCCCGCCTCGCCGTGCTCGACGAGACCGACAGCGGCCTCGACATCGACGCGCTGCGCGTCGTTGGCGACGGCATCAACCGGATCATGCGCAGGCCGGACAAGGCGGTGCTGCTGATCACTCATTACCAACGCCTGCTCGACATCGTGGAGCCGGACTTCGTCCACGTGCTGGCGGACGGCCGCATCGTTCGCTCCGGCGGGCCCGAGCTCGCCCAGGAGCTGGAACGCGAAGGCTATGGAGCGATCGCGGCGTGAGGATGGCTCATCAGATCCTCCCTGGAGGGGAGGGGGACCGCACGAAGTGCGGTGGAGGGGTTGGCGCCGGCCCCTCCACCATGCATCGCATGGTCCCCCTCCCCTGGCAGGCGCCAGGGGAGGATTGGTGATGCTCGACCTCCCCTCTCATCGCGACGAAGCCTGGCGCTGGAGCGACCTCTCGGCGCTGCCGGAGATCGTTGCGCGCGAACCGCGGGGCATAGTTCCCGACGCGCTCCCATGGATCGACTGCGCACGCGAGGGGCCGCGCCTGCTGTTCGTCGACGGGCGGCTGGCCGAAGAGCAAAGCCGCCTCGGCGGAATCGAGATCGGCGACGTGGCAGTCGAAGCGCACGACCATGCGCTGGCGTCGCTGGCGGGGCAAAGCGGCTGGACGCTGAAGCTCGGCCGCGACCACGCGCTGGCGGGGCTCATCCAGATCGTGCATGTCTCGACGGGCGGCGCGGACCATCTCGCCGCCGAGATCGAGCTGGATGTCGACGCCCAGGCTTCGGTGGTGGAGACCTTCATTGGCCAGGGCTGGGCGAACCGGCTGACCGGCATCATCCTCTACAAGGGCGCGCGGCTGATGCTGGCGCGGCGGCTGCTCGGGGACTCGGGCTTTGTCAGCCTTTTCGACCGCGCCACCGTGGGCGAAGGCGCGAGCCTCGCCGTCACCACCCTCGCGGCCGGCGGCACGGACACGCGGCTCGATGGGAATATCCGTCTGGCGGGTGAGGGCGCCTATGCCGAGGCTGGCGGCGCCCTGCTCGCGCGGGGGCGGCAGCGTCATGACGTCAATCTCCTCGTCCGGCACGATCTGCCCGGCGGGATGAGCCGGCAGGTCTGGCGCTCGGCGGCGGACGACCGGGCGATCTGCTCGGTCGCGGCGCGCGTCGAGGTCGCGCGCGGCGCTCAGAAGACGGACGGCGAACAATCGCTGAAGGGCCTCCTCCTCTCCCGCAGCGCGACGATCAACGCCAAGCCGGAGCTCGAAATCTTCGCCGACGACGTGAAATGCGCCCACGGCGCCACCGTCGGCGAGCTCGACCGCGACGCCCTCTTCTACATGGCCAGCCGCGGCGTCCCGGCCGCCGAGGCACGGGCGCTTCTGACCCGAGCGTTCGTGGCCGACGCGCTGAGCCGCATCGGCGAGGAAGCGGTCCGGGACGCATTCGACACCACTGCTCAGGATTGGCTTTCTGACTCGCTCGTCCCGAGCGAAGTCGAAGGGCGCTCGTGATGAGTCCGAGCACACGCCCCTCGACTACGCTCGGGACGAGCGGAGGCTTTGATGCACCCTTGGACTTGGTTTCGGATTTTCCGGCCATCCCCGAGGGGTGGGCGTATCTCGACACGGCCGCCACGGCGCAGAAGCCGAGGGCGGTGATCGAGGCGATCACGCGCGGCTATTCGGAGACTTACGCGACCGTTCATCGCGGCGTTTACCAGCGCTCCGCCGAGATGACGCTCGCCTTCGAGGCAGCACGGCGGCGGACGGCCGCCTTCATCGGCGCGCGGGCGGCGGAGGAAGTGATCTTCGTCCGCGGCGCGACCGAGGGGATCAACCTCGTCGCGCAGAGCTGGGGCGGGACCTTCCTGAAGCCGGGCGACCGGATCATGCTGTCGGTGCTGGAGCATCATTCCAACATCGTGCCCTGGCAGCTCGTCGCCGAGCGCACCGGCGCCGAGATCGATGTCGCGCCGCTGACCGAGGACGGCCGGATCGATCTCGATGCGATGGCGGCGATGCTGACCGAGCGGCACAGAATGGTCGCGCTCGCCCATGTCTCGAACGCGCTCGGCTCGGTCCTCGATGTCCGCCGCGCCGCCGCGCTGGCTCACAATGTCGGAGCGCTGCTTCTCGTCGACGGCTGCCAGGCGGTGCCGCGCATGCCGGTCGACGTCGCCGCGCTCGATTGCGACTTCTATGTTTTCTCCGCGCACAAGCTCTACGGGCCGACCGGCATCGGCGTCCTCTGGGGCCGGGGCGAGCTGCTCGATGCCATGCCCCCGGTCCAGGGCGGCGGTGCGATGATCGACAGGGTGACGTTCGAGAAGACGACCTTCGCCCCGCCGCCCGCCCGGTTCGAGGCGGGGACGCCGCACGTCGTCGGCGTGCTCGGGCTGGAAGCGGCGATCGACTACGTCGAATCGATCGGCCTCGACGCCATCCAGGCGCACGAGGAGGCTTTGGTACGCGAGACACGCGAGGCGCTCGCCTCGATCAACAGCGTCCGCGTCTTCGGACCCGACGACAGCGCCGGCATCGTCAGCTTCGCGGTCCAGGGGGTGCATGCGCACGATGTCGGCACCATATTGGACGAGAGCCGGGTGGCGATCCGCGCCGGCCATCATTGCGCGCAGCCTCTGATGGCCCATCTTGGCGTCGATGCGACGGCGCGGGCGAGCTTCGGCGTCTATAACAGCCGCCACGACGTCGAGGCTTTGGTGCGCGGGATCGAGCGGGTCCGGCGGATATTCGGATGAGGGTCTTCGGGTGAACGAGGAACGGAAGATCGAGGTCGAGGAAGTGGACGCGGTGCCGGCGCCGCCGAAGGCGCGCGTCTCCGACGCGCCCGCTTCTTCGTTCGAGCGCAAGCGCGACTATCTCGAAGGGTTCCTGAAGCAGAAGCCGGTCGAGTCGGCGGCGGAAGCGCCCGGCGGCGACCTCTATGAGGCGGTGATCGAGGCGCTGAAGGATATTTACGACCCGGAAATCCCGGTCAACATCTACGATCTCGGCCTCGTCTACGATGTCGAGATCACGCCCGAGCATCATGCAAAGATCAAGATGACCCTCACCACGCCCCACTGCCCGGTCGCCGAGTCCATGCCCGGCGAGGTGGAGCTGCGGGTCGGCTCCGTGCCCGGCATCGGCGATGCGGAGGTGGAGCTGGTCTGGGATCCACCCTGGGATCCGCAGAGGATGACGGACGAAGCCAAGCTCGAATTGGGAATGTTGTGAGATGAACGAGGTCACCACGCCGAAGCGGGCGCGCGCTGCCGCACTAACACTGACCCCAGCCGCCGAAGCGCGGATCGCGGAACTGATGGCGAATGCGCCGGAGGGAACGATCGGCGTGAAGCTCTCGACCTCTCGCCGCGGCTGCTCGGGGCTCGCTTATTCGGTTGACTTCGTCAGCGAGGCGAAGCCGTTCGACGAGCGGATCGAGACGCCCGCTGGCCCCTTCTTCGTCGACGCCGCTTCGGTGCTCTACCTGATCGGCAGCGTCATGGACTGGAACGAGGACGATTTCGCCTCGGGCTTCGTCTTCCAGAACCCCAACGCCAAGGGCCAGTGCGGCTGCGGCGAGAGCTTCACCATCTAATTCATTATCGGAGGCATTATGGAGACCGTGACCGGCCGCACCTATGAGGGCGGGGAGTCCGTCGAGACCGACGGCATCATCTTCGACGGCTGCACCTTCAACGCGGCGCGCCTCGTCTATCGGGGCGGCGAGCATCCCCTCTTCGAAAGCTGCACCTTCGGCGCCGACGTCAGCTGGATCTTCCTCGGCTCGGCCCTGAAGACCATCCAGTTCCTCCAGCGCATCGCCAATGACGAGGGCGGAGAACGTTTCATCGCGGACATCTTCCAGAAGGGCAAATATTTCGCCGACGCCTAGGGTCTGAACTCGATTCCCGCACGGCACCGGAACAATCCCCCTCTTGCCTCGGTTTTTCGCTCGGATATCATGGGTTTGATGTTCGAGTGAGGCTTCATGCTTAGCTGCGTGTTAACCCTTCGCCCTTATCCTCGGCCGCCTGTTCGGGAGGTGGCGGCATGAGCGACCGTGAATTCCTGGTCCAGCTGAAGGGCTACGGTCTGATGACGGCCGAGATCAGCTATTACATGCCCGACCATCCCGATCTGCTGCAGCTCTTCGTCTGGCAGCAATATGACGTGGCGCCGCGTTTCCCCGTGCTGCACCACTTCCTCGATCACTGGCGGGTCAACATCGAAGCGGCGATCCACTCCGTCCGCATCGCCCACCAGCATCTCATCCGCCCCGCCGAATGGCGCGCGGTCGACGGGGTGATCACCATCAACTAATTGGGGCGGGGCGCCTTAGAACCCGACCGAGAAGCGCAGCGCAGTGCCGATATCGGGCGCCAGCGCGGCGATATTTCCCGGCTGGCGCCGCGCATAGGCGTTGGCGGTGAGCCGGCCGCCGAGGAACGGCACCCCATAAACCGCCTCCAGATCGATCTCCCGGCCCGTCGGCGCCAGGTTGAAGAACTGGGCCTCATAGCTCGCCGTCAGCGTCGAATAATCGTAGGCGACCGGGACGACCATGTTGAGGCCGCCCGAGCGGACGCGGAGCGGCTGCATGAGCCGGATGGCGAAGCTGTCGCCCGGCCGGAAGGCGTCGCCCTTGGCGATGTCGAAGCTCCAGGCGTCGGTTGAGAGGCGACCGTCGCGGGCGAGCCCCCCCAGACCCGGCATCGACGTCCAGCCGCGGCGGTAGGATGCGGCGAGGCCCCAGCCATGGCCGAAATCGTAGCGACCGCCGGCGTCGGCGAACCAGCTCGTCGCGCCGCCCGCCGCCACCGGCCCGGCAAGTTGGGCGCCGAGCACCGTCTGCTGCTCCGACAGGCGGCTCGCCCCGAGCGAAAGGAGCGCGCGGCCGAAGCGGCGGTCGAGCGTCATCGAGTCGACGCCGTAGCGCGGCTGCGCGAGGCGCGGATCGGCCCAAGGCTCGTAGACATGGCCGCGCTCGCTGGTGAGGGTGATGCCGAGCCGGCCGACCGACTGGCGCACGCCGACGCTCGACGCGGCATTGGCGTAGAAGCCCATCCGGGTCATCGGATCGCGCGCGACGAGGAAGGCGTGATCCGCGGCCGCGGCCAGCCGCTGCTGCAGCGTGCGGCCGCTTTCCGAAATGCCGAATGCGATCGCCGTATTGCGAGAGAGGCGGGTGAGGGCGAGGCCGGACAGAACCTTCACCTGCCGCGCATCCTCTCGGGTGAGGCCGAGCTGTGTAAAGGCAGTCGCGGAATGGCCCATCAGGTCCCGCCGCACGGTGAGCGACACCGCCGTCGGCCCGTTGGCGACCGCTGCCGTGCTCAGTCCCGGCTGCAAAGCCTGCGTCAGCGGCTGTTCCTGCGGAGCCTGGCGCAGCGTCTGCGCGAAGTTGATGGCGAACGCGCGCGAGAAGCCGTCGAGGACGATCACGCCCTTCACCCGCGGCGATGCGTCGCCCATCGGACCGGAGGTGGTGCCGTTGCCCGGCAGCGGATTGAACGCAATTTTGCTGTCGGGAAGGCTCAAGGTCCCGACCGGCTGGAAGGCGCGCGCGATGTTGAGGATGCCGTGGCCGTAGACCGCGTCCACGCCAGGCGCGCCGGCGTCGTCGGCGCTCTGGTAGAGGATGGCGATGATCTGCTGTCCGGTCAGGTTCGGAAACGCCTGGGCGAGCAGCGCGACCGCGCCGCTGATCACCGGCGCCGAGAAGGATGTGCCCGACCAGAAGAACAGGGTGCCGGTGTTGTCGGGCGCGACCACTCGAGAGCCGAGCGCGGTCAAATAGGAGCTCGCCGACGTCCCCGCCCGGTTTGAAAAATCCGCGATCGTCCGGGTCGAGTCGACCGCACCGGCGATGATGACGTTGGCGTTGTTCGCCGCGGCCGAAGCGGCGAATCCCTCGGGATTGGGGCCGGTGGTCGCATCGGTGCCGCTGTTGCCGGCGGACATCACGACCACGATGCCTGCGGACGCGGCCCGCGCGATCGCCGCGTTGACGACCGAGCTCGGGTCGTTGCTGCCCAGCGAGATATTGATCACGCGGGCGCCGGCGACGCGGGCGGCGTCGATCCCGCGTGCGATCGCTGTGTCATTGCTGTCGCACTTGTCGCTGGTGCAGCTCGTCGGGCTGGAGGAGTTTTCGGAGACGATGGTCGCGTCGAACGCGACACCGAGAATCCCCGAGCCATTGCGCGCCGCGGCCGCCGTGGCGGCGGTGGCGGTGCCGTGGCCCGACTGGTCGGTGACGCCCCGATTGCCGCCGGCGACGTCGCCGCTGGCGGGGTCGATCTTGCCCGTGAAATCGGGGAGGTTCGGATTCACTCCGGTGTCGACGAGGCCGATCTTGATCCCCTGCCCCGTCGCGCCGGCATTATAGGCCGTGATCGCGCCTTCGAAATTGGCGCCGTTCGACCTTTGATATTCCGCGTCGTTGAAGCTCGACGCCGGCGGAGGCGGCGGTGGGGGAGGAGGCGGCGGGGACGGGGGTGGGGGCGGAGGAGGCGGCACCGGCGTGATCGGCGTCACGCCGCCGCTTCCACCGCCGCCTCCGCCACTGCCGCTGCAACCCGCCAGGGCGAGCGCCAGCACACAGGCGGAAAGGGCGAGCTTGCTCCGGGACAAACGGGCGGTCATTGCATCCTCTAGACCTAAGTCGTTCTGATATCTCGGTCTTTTGCCGCCTTCCCTAAATATCTTATGCTTTCAATTGGCTGAAGCATTCAGGTTAGGATCGGGTTAGGGGGGGCCATGCTCCCACCCGGCCTCCGGCACGTCGATTGCTGGATCTTCGATCTCGACAACAGCCTCTACCCGGCCTCCGCCGACCTGTTCGCGCTGATCGACGTGCGCATGGGCGCGTACATACAGCAATTGATCGGCTGCGACGAGGCCGAGGCACGGGCGGTCCAGAAGCGGTTCTTCCGCGACCACGGCACCACCCTCGCCGGCCTGATGGCCAATCACGGCATCGAGCCGCGCGACTTCCTCGATTACGTCCACGACATCGATCTCGCCCGCATCTCGGCCGATCCGCGGCTCGTCGCCGCGCTCGACCGGCTGCCGGGCCGCAAGTTCGTCTTCACCAACGGCGACGAGGCCTATGCCCGGCGCGTGCTCGACAAGCTCGGGCTCGCCAACGCCTTCGACGGGCTCCATGACATCCATGCGATGGAGTATGTCCCCAAGCCCGATCCGCGCGCTTATGCCCTCATGTGCGAGCGCCACGCCATCGACCCGGTACGCGCCCTCATGGTCGAGGACATGGCGCGCAATTTGGTGCCGGCCAAGGCGCTGGGGATGGTGACGGTGTGGATCGACAACGGCTCCGAGCAGGCGAGCCATCAGGCGGATCCGGAGGTGATCGACTACCGGATTGCGGATATCGGCGAATGGCTGAGCGAGATAACGGGAGGACGGGAATGAGTGACGAAGCGCTCCGCCAGGGAGTGGAAGCCGCGTGGGAGGTCCGGGAGTCGCTCGGCCCCGAGACCAGGAGCGAGCTGCGCGACGTCGTCGAGCGCTCGATCGAGCTGCTCGATTCGGGCGAGGCGCGGGTCGCGGAGAAGGGACCGGACGGCTGGACCGTCAACCAGTGGCTGAAGAAGGCGGTCCTGCTCTCCTTCCGGCTCAACGCGATGGAGGCGATTCCCGGCGGCCCCGGTGGCGCCTCCTGGTGGGACAAGGTGCCGTCGAAATTCGCCGGCTGGGGCGGCAATCGCTTCGCCGATGCCGGATTCCGCGCGGTGCCGGGGGCGATCGTCCGCCGCGGCGCCTTCATCGGTAAGGGCGCGGTGCTGATGCCGAGCTTCGTCAACATCGGCGCCTGGGTCGGCGAGGGGACGATGGTCGACACTTGGGCGACGGTGGGGAGCTGCGCCCAGATCGGCCGCAACGTCCACATCTCCGGCGGTGCCGGCATCGGCGGCGTGCTCGAGCCGCTCCAGGCCGGCCCGGTCATCATCGAGGACGATTGCTTCATCGGGGCCCGCTCGGAGGTGGCCGAGGGCGTGGTGGTCGAGCAGGGCGCGGTGCTGTCGATGGGCGTCTTCCTCGGCGCGTCGACCAAGATCGTCGATCGCGCCAGCGGCGAGATCTTCATGGGGCGGGTGCCGGCTTATTCGGTGGTCGTGCCGGGCACCCTCCCCGGCCGCGACGGCGGCCCCGGCCTCGCCTGCGCCGTGATCGTGAAACGCGTCGACGCCCGCACCCGCTCCAAGACCAGCATCAACGAGCTGCTGCGGGATTAGAGAGAGATCGGGCCGCGTCAGCGCGGGTCACAAACCTTCTCGCTCGTCCCGAGCGCAGTCGAGGGGCGTATGCTCTGAGTCCGTGCCAGCGCCCCTCGACTTCGCTCGGGACGAGCTGGGCCCTTTGCCCAAATGGGGAAGCTTAGCCCTTGGCCGGTTGGAAGGCCTCATTGAGCAAGGCCTTGGCGCGGTCGCTTTGCCAATCCTCGGGACCGACCGCGCGCCAGATTTCGTGGCCCTTCGCATCGTAAAGAATGGTGGTCGGCAACGCGCCGAGCTGGAGCGCGCTCGTCATCTCCATTTGCGGGTCGAGATAGGGCTCGATCGTCTTGAACCGGTGCTGGTTGAAGAAGGCCGCGACCTTGGCGCGTCCGTCCTGGTCCTGGCTCAGCGTCACCACCTGCACGCGGCCCTTCATCTCGCCGGCCAGTGCGTCGAGCGTCGGCATCTCGGCGACGCAGGGCGTGCACCAGGTCGCCCAGAAATTGACCAGCAAAGGCTTGCCCTCGAAGACGGCGAAGGAGACCTTCTCCCCGTCCGGATCCTCGAACTCGGCCGTCGGAGCGGGGCTGCCTTTGTGGGTGCGGTCGATCTTCGGCGCCTCGACCACTTCTTCCGCCTCGTTCTCAACGCCCTTGGGCCCGGACCAGGCCGGCTGATCGGGGAGCTGCGCATTGCCCTGCGCCGGCCCCTGCTTCTGGCAGCCGGCAAGGACGAGGAGGAGAGCCAAGGGAAGGAACGCCCGCATGGCGCGCGGGTTAGAGGAGCGGCGGGGCGGCGGCAAGCCGAACCCTTTTTCAGATGACCGACGGCGGACGGCTCGGCTAAGCATCCGGCCACTCCGCCGCGCGTCGAACTCACGAGGACAGAACAGAGGAATGAAGAAGCTACGCAAGGCGGTGTTCCCCGTTGCCGGTCTCGGAACCCGTTTCCTGCCCGCCACCAAGGCGATGCCGAAGGAGATGCTGACGATCGTCGACCGCCCGCTCATCCAGTACGCGGTCGAGGAGGCGTTGGAGGCCGGGATCGAGCAGATGATCTTCGTCACCGGCCGCAACAAGACGGCGCTCGAGGACCATTTCGACGTCGCCTACGAGCTGGAGGCGACGATGCGGGCGCGCGGCAAATCGCTGGAGATCCTCGACAGCACGCGGATGAAGCCGGGGTCGATCGCCTCGGTCCGCCAGCAGGAGCCGCTCGGCCTCGGTCACGCCGTGTGGTGCGCGCGCGAGATCGTCGGCGACGAGCCGTTCGCGGTGCTGCTTCCGGACGATCTGATGGTCGGCAAGCCGGGCTGCCTCGCCCAGATGGCCGCGGCCTATGAGAGGGTCGGCGGCAACATCGTCTGCGTCGAGGAGGTGCCGCGCGAGCGCACCGCCAGCTACGGCATCGTCGATCCGGGCGCGCGCGACGGCCGCCTCACGGAGGTGAAGGGCCTGGTCGAGAAGCCGAAGCCTGACGAGGCGCCCTCCAATCTCGGCATCGTCGGCCGCTACATCCTCCAGCCGGAGGTGATGCGCGTGCTCGACAATCCGGTGCGCGGCGCCGGCGGCGAGATCCAGCTCACCGATGCCATGGCGAAGCTCATCGGGAAGCAGCCCTTCCACGGCCTCACCGTGGACGCCGAGCGGCACGATTGCGGCGACAAGATCGGTTTCTTGAAGGCGAACCTCGCCCTCGCCCTCAAGCGCGACGACGTGGCGCCGGCGATCCGCGCCTTTCTTTCGCAGATCGGATGAGCTGCGACGCCGTCATCGTCGGGGACGGGCCGCCCCGGCACGTCACGGCCGAGGAGGCGGCATCCTATTCCGGCCCCGGCTTCGTCTGGATCCATGTCGACAATGTCGACGTGCCGGAGCTGTCGATGCTGACCGGCGGCGACATTCCCGAAGTCGCCGCCAATGCGCTGGTCGCGACCGAGACGCGGCCGCGCTGCGAGCGGATCGAGCACGGCGCGATCGTCAATTTGCGCGGGCCGGCGGCCCAGGATGTCGAGGTCGGCGACCGGCTTGTCTCGATTCGCATGTGGGTGCGGCGCGGCAAGGTGAACTCGCTCACCCGCCGGCCGCTCGCTGCCGCCGAGACGGTTCTCGAGCAGATGAAGGCGGGGACGATCCTCGATCCGGGCGACCTCGTCGCCGCCTTCGCCCGCGAGATCAGCCGCGAGCTCGACCCGCAGGTGGCCGAGCTCGGCGACCTGCTCGACGATTGCGAGAGCGATCTCGAAAGCCGCAACATGTATCATCTGCGCGGCGCCATCGCCCGCATCCGTGCCGAGGCGATCGCCTATCGCCGCTTCGTCGCCCCCAATCGCGACGCGCTGGCGCAGTTGGCCCAGCTCGATTTCGACTGGCTTGCCGAGGACGACCGGCTCCACATCCGCGAGGCGGCCGACCGCTTCGCTCGCATGGCCGAGGAACTGGAGGCGGTCCGCGAGCGCGCCGCCTTGCTGCACGAGCAGCTGACCGACCTCCGCGCCGAGGAGATCGACCAGCGCTCGCTACTGATCTCGATCGTCGCCTTCATCTTCCTGCCTCTGACCTTCATCACCGGCCTGCTCGGGATGAACGTCAAGGGCATTCCCTTCGCTGACGAGCCCTGGGCGTTTGCCGGCGTCTGCGCGCTGTGTGTGGTGCTCGGCGTGCTGGTGCTCGCGTGGTTCGCCCGGAGGCACTGGCTGCGGCGCTAATCCCCCCTCCCGCTTTCGGGAGGGGTCAGGGGGAGGGGATGTGGAGGTCGAGGGCTACACAGCCGACAGGCCCTCCCCTCAATCCCCTCCCGCGAGCGGGAGGGGAGGACTCACGCGAACCGCTCCCTCAGCGCCAGCATGGCGAGCGCGGCCTTGGCCGCTTCGCCGCCTTTGTCCTTCTCGTCCGGCCTAGCGCGGGCGAGCGCCTGGGCCTCGTTCTCCACGGTGAGGATACCGTTGCCGATGGCGAGGCCGTCGAGCGTCAGGGCCATGATGCCGCGCGCGCTCTCGCCCGACACGATCTCGAAATGGTAGGTTTCGCCGCGGATGACGATTCCGATCGCCACAAACGCGTCATAGCGGCCGCTCTCGGCGGCGAGCGCGATCGCCGCCGGCACTTCCAGCGCGCCGGGCACGGTCACCGTCTCGTGGCTGTGGCCCGCCGCCTCGATCGCCGCGCGGGCGCCGGCGAGAAGCAGGTCGTTCAAATGCTCGTAGAAGCGCGCCTCGACGATCAGCAGCCGCGCCATGTCATTCATCCTCCAGCGGAATCGGCCGTTCGCCGACGATGGTGAGGCCGTAGCCGCCAAGCGCCACCGGCGTGTGATGCGTATTGGTGAGCAGGACCATTTCGTGGATGCCGAGCGCGGAGAGGATCTGGGCGCCGCCGCCATAATCGCGCAGCTGGTCCATGTCCTTCGGCGAGGCCGTGCCGGACCGCAATCTGAGTGCGGTCGAGAAGGAATCGGGCGCCTGATGGTTGAGCACGACGATCACGCCCGACCCTTCCTCGCCGATCAGCTTCATCGCGCTCCGGAGGATGCGCCCGCGCGCGCCGGACTCGCCGAGCGCGTCCGCGAACAGGCCGAGCTGGTGCATCCGCACGAGCGTCGGCTTCGACGGATCGATCTCGCCCTTGATCAGGGCGACCTGCTCGGTGCGAAGCGCCTTGTTGAGGAAGGACCGCGCGGTCCAGGTGCCGCCCCACTCGCTTTCGAACTCGGCCTCCGCGGTCTGCTCGACGAGATGGTCCTTCTTCAGCCGGTAGGCGATCAGGTCGCGGATGGTGCCGACCTTGAGGCCGTGGCGCTGGGCGAAGGCGACGAGGTCGTCCATCCGCGCCATCGTGCCGTCCTCGCGCATGATCTCGCAGATCACGCCGGATGGATTGAGCCCGGCCAAGCGGGCGACGTCGACCGCCGCCTCGGTATGGCCGGCGCGGATCAGCACGCCGCCCTCCCGCGCGACGAGCGGAAAGACGTGGCCGGGGGTGACGATATCCTCCCGCCCCTTCGACGCATCGATGGCGACCGAGATGGTGCGGGCGCGGTCGGCGGCGGAGATGCCGGTCGTCACGCCTTCCTTCGCCTCGATCGAGGTGGTGAAGGCGGTCTCGTGACGGGTGCCGTTGTGGCGGCTCATCAATTCGAGGCCGAGCTGGTCGACCCTCTGCTTGCTCAGCGCGAGGCAGATCAGGCCGCGGCCGTGCGTGGCCATGAAATTGATCGCGTCCGGGGTCGCCATCTGGGCGGGGATGACGAGATCGCCCTCATTCTCGCGGTCCTCGTCGTCGACGAGGATGAACATCCGCCCGTTGCGCGCTTCGTCGATCAGCTCCTCGGGCGAGGACAGGAAGCCCCGCTCCATCAGCGCCGCATCTCGAACATCCGGCCGATATAGCGGGCGAGGATATCGATCTCGATATTCACCCGCCGGCCGGGGGCGAGATCACCGAGCGTCGTCTGCTGGGCGGTGTGCGGGATGATGTTGATGCCGAAGCGGGCGCCGTCGACCTCGTTCACCGTCAGCGAGGCGCCGTCGACGGCGATCGAGCCCTTCTCCGCGATATAGGAGGCGAGCGCGTCGGGCGCGGCGATGACGATGCGGGTCGAATCGCCGCTGGGCTCGGCCGAAACCACCTCGCCGACGCCGTCGACATGGCCGGTGACGATATGGCCGCCAAGCTCGTCGCCGAGGCGGAGCGAGCGTTCGAGGTTGAGCCGGGCGCCCTCGGTCCAGAGGCCGGGCGCGCTGCGGCTGACGGTTTCGTGGGAAACATCGACCGCGAACCAGTCGTCGCCCTTGTCGACCACGGTCAGGCAGACGCCCGAGCAGGCGATCGAGGCGCCGAGATCGACGCTCTCCAGATCGTAGCCGCAGGCGATGCGGAGGCGCAGGTCGCCCCGTTCCTCCGCCGCGACGATGCGGCCGACGTCGGTGATAATGCCGGTGAACATGTCAGTCTCGGACGCGCTCGTAGACTTCCAGCCGGTCGATTCCAAGCGCGCGCGATTCGGCGAGGCGCCAGCGGCCATGGGCGTCGGCGAGGCTGGTCAGGCCGACATAGCCCACCCACTGGCGGCCCTCGCCGATCAGGATCGGTGCGCGGTAGAGGAGCAGCCGGTCGACCAGGTCGGCGGCGAGGAAGGCGGTGGCGGTGGCGGAGCCGCCCTCGACCAGCAGGTCGTTGACGTCATGAAGCCGGCTCACCTCGTCCGGCGCGGAGAGTGCGATCCAGTCTGCCGGCGCTCCTCCGCGCGACAGCAAGGCGCGACGCGGCGCCCGCTCTTCCAGCCCCGGCAGGCGCACGTCGAGCGTCGGCCGGTCCGTTTCGAGCGTGCTCCGGCCAACGAGGATCATGTCGGCCCGCGACCGTTCGCCATGGACATGGGCGCGCGCATCCTCGCCCGTGATCCAGCGGCTCTCGCCCGAGGGCAAAGCGATACGGCCGTCGAGCGACGTGGCGAGCTTCAGCGTCACGTAGGGGCGGCCGAGCCGCTGCCGGTTGAGGAAGCCCGCCATCGACTTCGCCGCCGTCTCCGCGCCGGGGCCGATGCTCATCTCGATCCCCGCGTCGCGCAAGCGATCGAAGCCGCGGCCGTCGACCGGCGGATAAGGATCGCGCAGCGCCGCCACGACCCGCTTCACGCGCGCCCGGACCAAGGCATCCGCACAGGCATCACCCCGCGCCGAGATATGCGCGCAAGGCTCCAGCGTCACATAGGCCGTGGCGCCGGCCGCCGCCTCGCCCGCCTCATCGAGCGCCATCTGCTCGGCATGGGGGCGGCCGCCGGGCTGGGTCCAGCCGCGGCCGACGACGATTCCGTCTCTCACGATCACACAGCCGACATTGGGGTTGGGCGCGGTGCGGCCGCGGCCGCGCTCGCCGAGCGCCGCCGCTGCCCCCATCCAGCGTTCGTCCTCAATCAAATCCCGAGCCGGTTCATCTGGTCGCCCAGCCGGCGGAATTCCGCCTGCCGCTCGCGCTGCGCCGCCTCGCGCTGGGCCTGGTCCTTCTTTTGGTCGGCGACGATCTGCGCGTCGGTGCGGCTGGCCGGCCAGCTCTGCACGTAGACGACCTGCGGGCCGTCCTGCGGGGCGTGCGCGCTATCGTAGAAGAAGCCGACGACGATCACGAGCGGCATGATGAGCGCGACCGCCATCCCGCCCCATTGATAGCGGCTGCGCTCCGCGGCGAAGGCACGAATGTCGGCCCAGAGGGCCTTGGGCGCGACGGGGCGGGGAAACCAGGACATGGGGCCCAAGATAAGCTCCCACCGCCCCGCGCGCCAGCCTCGGGAGCCCATCAGCCCGCCGGAAGCACCCAGTGGATGGCATTGGCCACGGTATCGTTGGTCGGATTTCCGTTCGAATCGCGCGCCGGCGCGAAGCGGGCACGGGTCTTCATCAGCCGGCACGTCGCCGCGTCGAGCGCCGAGGAGCCGCTCGATCCGGTGACGATACAGTCGGTGACGTGACCGTCCGCCGCCACCTGCAAGCGGAAACGCGTCGTCCCCTGCTCATCGTTGCGAAGGGCGGCATCGGGATAATCCGTATCATGCACATAGGAGGAGAGGTCCGCCCTCGCGCGCGCCGACTGGGATTTGTGCGGCGGCTGGGGCGGCACCGGCGGCAAATCGATAGTCGTGGAGGCGATCGGCCCCGGCAGCGGCGGCGGAAGCGGGTTGATCGGTGCCTGCGGGAAAAGCGGGCCAAGGGGCTGCGTTCGGACGATCGGCTGAGGCGTAGCGATGTGAGTCTGCGGGACCTGGCGCGGCTGCGGCGGCTGAGGCTTCGGCTTTTCGGGCGGAATCTTCGGCTGCGGAATGAATTGGACGTTCGTCGGGCGGTCGACGATACGCCGAACCAGATCGCCCTTGATCGTCAGCAAGGCAGTCAAAGCCGCGCCGTGCAGCAGGACGACGATGGCCACCGCCTGCGGGTTCGTTCTCTTCTGCTGGTAGAATCCTCCTTCAGTCATGGCTGCTCTCCTGGTTCGGCCGCCGGTGCGGCTCTCCTGATATGAGAGGTTATCTCATAACACTATGTTACAGTATATCATAAAGCAGCAAAAGCCCCTTTGTTCCCGATCGGGGAGCGGGCGGCGCGGCTAGAGGGCGGCGTTCAGGCGGGCGAGGGCTTCGTCGCGGCCGATCAGGGGGAGCAGGGCCGCCATTTCCGGCCCGCTGTCGCGGCCGGTGAGGGCGCGGCGGAGGGGGTGGAACAGCGGCTTGCCGCCGCGGCCGGTCCGCTCCTTCACGATTGCGACCAGCTGCCGCCAGGGCTCCGCCGACCAGTCGATCGCGGTCGCCGCCTCGGCCGCGGCGGCGATCACGGGCCGGTCCTCCTCCGCCATCTCGGCTTCGACATGGCCGTGGAGGATCTGCCACCAGTCGGCCGCTTCCGCGACATTGCGCAGGTTCGGGCGGATCGCGTCCCAATCGGCTGCGCCCATCCCCTCCGGCAGGCGGTCCCGCACGGCGTCATAAGGGAGCTGATGCACGACCTTCGCGCTGAGCGCCGTCAGCTCGTCGAGGTCGAAACGCGCAGGCGCGCGGCCGAAGGTGGAGAAGTCGAAGCTCTCGATCAAAGCCTCGTGCGAGATCAAAGGCTCGACCGGCAGGCTGGTGCCGATCCGTGCCAGCTTGGCGACGAGCGCCGCCGGCTCGATCCCCGCCTCCCGCATCGCCTCGACGCCGAGCGAGCCGAGCCTTTTCGACAATTTGCCTTCCGAGCCCACCAGCAGCGCCTCGTGCGCGAAGGCGGGCGGGGCGGCGCCCAAAGCCTCGAACATCTGGATCTGCAGCGCCGTGTTGGTGACATGATCCTCGCCGCGCAGGACATTGGTGATGCCGAGCTCGATATCGTCGACGCTGCTCGGCAGCATGTAGAGCCAGCTCCCGTCCTCGCGCCGCACCACCGGGTCGGAGAGCAAAGCCGGATCGAAATGCTGCGGACCGCGGATGAGATCGACCCACTCGATCGGCTTGTCGTGATCGAGCTTGAACCGCCAGTGCGGCCGCCGCCCCTCCGCCTCCAGCCGCGCCCGCTCAGATTCGCTCAACTGCAGCGCCGCCCTATCGTAGACCGGCGGTTTGCCGCGGCCGAGCAGCACCTTGCGCTTCAGCTCCAGCTCCTGCGCCGTCTCATAGGCCGGATAGACGCGCCCGGACTCCTTCAGCCGCTCCAGCGCCGCGTCGTAGCGGTCGAAGCGGGCGGACTGGCGATGCTCCTCGTCGGGTGAGAGGCCGAGCCAGGCGAGATCCTCGCGGATCCCCTCCACATATTCCTCCCGCGACCGTTCCCGGTCCGTATCGTCGAGCCGCAGGACGAAACGCCCCCCATTCTTCCGCGCCCACAGCCAATTGTGCACCGCCGTGCGGATATTGCCGACATGCAGCCGTCCCGTCGGCGCGGGGGCGAAGCGGGTGACGACGTTCATGCGGCCGCTCTAGGCAGCCCCGCCCCACCCGGCAACGCCCTTGCCTTCGAGGCCCTCGCCCTTATGAGTCCGCCACAGGGCGGCAGGAACGGAGGGTTTCGAGATGAAGCTGATGGCGGGCAATTCGAACCTGCCTCTGGTCCGCGACATCGCGGCCTATCTCGAAATGCCGATCACCGACACCAGCGTCCGCCGCTTCGCCGACGAGGAGGTGTTCGTCGAGATCAACGAGAATGTCCGCGGCGAGGACGTCTTCGTCGTCCAGTCCACCTCCTATCCGGCCAACGACAATCTGATGGAGCTGCTGATCTGCATCGACGCGCTGCGCCGCGCCTCGGCGAAGCGGATCACGGCCGTGCTCCCCTATTTCGGCTATGCGCGGCAGGACCGGAAGCCGGGGCCGCGCACGCCGATCTCGGCCAAGCTCGTCGCCAATCTGATCACCGTCGCCGGCGCCAACCGCGTCCTTTCGGTCGATCTCCACGCCGGCCAGATCCAGGGCTTCTTCGATATCCCGACCGACAATCTCTACGGCGCGCCCGTCATGGCGGAGGACATCAAGGCCCGCTTCTCCGGCCGGCCGATCACCGTCGTCTCGCCGGACGTCGGCGGCGTCGTCCGCGCCCGCGCGCTCGCCAAGCGCCTCGACAACGCGCCGCTCGCGATCGTCGACAAGCGCCGCGAGAAGCCCGGCGAGTCCGAGGTGATGAACATCATCGGCGACGTCGGCGGCCGCTTCTGCGTGCTTATTGACGACATCGTCGATTCGGCGGGCACCCTCGCCAACGCCGCCGCCGCGCTGAAGGAGGGCGGCGCGCAAGGCGTCGTCGCTTACTGCACCCACGGCGTCCTCTCGGGCGGCGCCGTCGCTCGCGTCGACAAATCCGCGCTCGAGGAATTGGTGATCACCGATTCGATCGAGCAGAGCGAGGCCGCCGCCGCCACCCCCAAGGTCCGCCTCCTCACCATCGCCCCCCTGCTCGGCGAGGCGATCAAGCGAATCGCCGACGAAAGCTCGGTCTCCAGCCTGTTCGACTGAGTTCAGGCGGGATTGCCCGCCCAAGGGTCGTAGGTGGTGACGTTCCAGACATTCCCTTCCGGATCCCGCGCGTCGTAGGACCGTCCCGGATAGCCCTGATTGTCGTAAGGCGGCTTGATTATGTCCGCGCCTTCAGCCTGCGCGCGGGCGAAATGAGCATCGGCGTCGTCGACCACCAGGCAGACCGACATCGTGACGCCGCCGGCCTCGACGGCGGTCTTCCACCGGTAAAGATGCTGGTCCGGCGACGGACGCGCGGAGCCGAGCATGATCAATCCGCTGCCGGCGACGAGCTGCGCATGGAGGACGATCGAGGGATCCCCCTCATCTGTATAGACCGCCTGCCGTGCGAAGCCGAAGGCGCGGCAGAGGAAGTCGATCGCGGCCGGCGCGTCCTTGTAGCGCAGGGCGGGGATGGGGGGTCGCCTGGCGGTCATGAAGCCTCCTTTCCGGCTGTTCTAGCGGAGGTGGGCAAGTTCGGATTGTACGTTTGGGCCCTCAGCCCTCCACCACGCCGCCCATGTTCGGCATCGAGCGGGCAAGGTACTCTCGCGGCGTCACGCCGGCAAAATCGCGGAAGTCGCGGAGCATGTGCGGCTGGTCGAACCAGCCGCCGTCGAGCGCCAGCTCGGCCCAGGAACCCGTGTCGCGGCGCTGCAGCCGCGCCACCAGCCGGCTGAAGCGCGCCAGCCGCCGGAACAGGCGCGGGCCGACGCCGGTCGCCTCGCGGACCCGCCGGCCGAGCTGCTTGCGGCTCCAGCCGAGGTCCCGCGCCAGCGCGTCGATCCGCACGTCCGGCCGGTGCGCGAGCATGGCGACCGCATGGGCGATTTCGGGGCGCTCCTCGGGCGCGTCCGCCAGCCGCGCCCAGAGATGCCTGTCGAGCACGGCGGCCCTGGCAATCGGAGATCGCGCCTCCACCAGCTCCGCCGTCAGCGCTGCCCCCCAGGCACCCAGATCGCCCAGCGCGACGGCGCGGTCGGCGAGCTCGTGAAGCGGGATGCCGAGCAGCCGCTTCATCGTGAGCAGCGGCATATGCACGTGCACGCCGCGTTGCGCGCCGTTTGAGCGGGAGATGGCGGAGCGCGTGTGCGTGGCGCCGGCGAAGCCCTCGCCGGATCCCAGCTTGATCTCGCGCCCGTCGCCGCCGACGATCCCGATCGGCTCGCCCAGATTGATGATCAGCACCGGCTCGATCCCCGGCATCTCGCGCCGCGCGGTGAAGCCGCCGGTCACCTCCCAATAATCGCTGTAGGAGTCGATCGCGCCCGCCAGCGCCGCCGCCGGCCGCAGCCGCGCCATCTCCCAGCGGTTGAGCCCATCGTCATGGGCATCCACCCGGATCAGCCGCCGATCGCCACCGCTTTCCATGGCCGCATCGTAACGCGGCGACGGCAAACGCCCAACCCGCGTCTGTCGGGGAAAGGGATCAGGCGCTGCCCGCGCCCTCCGGCGCCGCATCCGGGCCGACATAGACGAACGCCCGCACGCCGGAGGCGAGCGCCACCTCGATTCGCGCATAGGCATCGGTTTCGTAGCGGTCGGTCGCCTCGATCTCGACGGCGGTGAGGCGGAAGACCACGCCCGGGACCCGGTCCGCCGGATCTCCGGTCGGCACCGCGATCGTGTGGACCTCGAGCCCGCTGATCCCGACCACGTCGGGCGAGGAGATGAGGACGGGCTCCAGCCGGTAGCCGACCAGCACGTCCGGCGTTCCTTCCAGCAGCCGCCCGTAGGTGGCGCGCTGCACCTCGGGCAGCTGAAGGGTGCCGTAGGAGAAGAGGGGGATGTCGGGCACGTCCGTCATCGGTCCTCGATAGCCTACGGAGAGCCGCGATGTGACCTTCTTGCTCCCCGGCGAAAGCCGGGGCCCAGTCCTTCCGCCCGTGCCGCTGGGCCCCGGCCTTCGCCGGGGAGCATAGTGGCCATTGGCTCGACCGGGCCTTCCCGTTCTAAGCTGCGGAGATGATTCGGCTCCTCCCCTGTGTCGCCCTGCTGTCGCTCGCCCTCGCCGCCTGCGGCCAGGATTCGTCTCCACCCACGAAGAGCACCGGCAACTCCGCCGCCAACATTAGCGACGACAATCCCCTCGTCGGCGTCCCCACCCACTCCTTCGATCCGCCGGTGCCGAAGCATCTGCCCGACATCGTCCGCGTGCGCATGGAGACCTCCGCCGGCACCATCGTCCTCGCGCTCGACCACAAGCATGCGCCGGTCACGACCACCAATTTCGTCCGCTATGTCGACGACCACCGCTTCGACGGCACCAGCTTCTACCGCGTCGCGCGCAACACCTGGGCGCCGGACCAGGGCTTCATCCAGGGCGGGATCGCGCACAACATCCGCCTGATGCTGCCGCCGATCAAGCTCGAGCCGACCACCCAGACCGGCCTCAAGCATGTCGACGGCACCATCTCGATGGCGCACGCCACCCCCGACACCGCGATGGGCGACTTCACCATCGACGTCGGCGTCCAGCCCGGCCTCGACGCCCATCCGGGCAATAAGGACGAGGACAAGGGCTTCGCCGCCTTCGGCCAGGTGGTCGAGGGCATGGACGTCGTCCGCCGCATCCTCGCCGCGCCGACGGTGCCCTACAAAGGCAAGCCGAGCGAAAATGTCGCGGCGCCGGTGAAGATCATACGGGTGACGCCGGCCGGCTGAGGCGCCGGCATCGTACGTCGTGGCGTCAGGCGCTTGGAGCCGCCATCGCGGGCGCCGCGTGAAGTGCGCCGATCGCGCCGCTCAGCGTCGCGATGGAGCAGCCGGACGAGATCGCAATGATCATGATCATCCGCAGCAGGTCTTTCCTTGAGAAGTTCATCACCTTGTCCTTGAAATGTCGGGAGGGGCCGGCGCCGCGGCTCCGCGGCGCCGCCCCCCCGTTCATGCGGCGAGTGCGTGGACGTCGGCGGCCCGCAGCGGCTTGCCGCCGATCGCCCAATCGCCCTGCTCGAATTCCTGGATGCGAACCCAGGTCACCGGCCGCAGCGCCTCACCCTCGACCGAGACGACCGCTTCGGTCACCTTCTCGATCAAAGCCGCCTTCTGCTCCGGCGTGAACACGTCCTTGATCAGCTCGATGTTGATGAGCGGCATGTCTGTCTCCTTTGGCTTCGACCTCCGTTCGAGGCCTGCCACCAGCTAGACCGCCCCGCCGCCCGCCGCTTGACGAAGATGTGGAGATTTCCCGGAGATTGGCCGGTCATGCTATGGGCCTCGCATGGGGCTGCGCTTCGAACAGTTCGAGCTCGACGGCGCCCGCTTCGAGCTGAGGAGAGCCGGCGCGGCGGTCCACGTCGAGCCGCAGGTCCTCTCGCTCATCATCCTGCTCGTCCGGAACCGCCGCCGGCTCGTCACCCGCGACGAGCTGGTCGAGGAGATCTGGGAGGGGCGGATCATCTCGGAAGCCGCCATCTCCAGCCGGGTCAAGGCGGCGCGAAAAGCGCTGGACGACGACGGCGCGGGCCAGCGGCTGATCCGCACCGTCCACGGCAGAAGGTTCCGCTTCGTCGGCGAGGTCGAGGAGGCGTGGCCGGAACCCTTATGGGCGGAGGCGATCCCCGACCCCGCCGAAGCGGCACCGGACCGGCCGCTCCGCCGTCCGGATCTCTCGCGCCCCTCCATCGCCATCCTCCCGCTCCATCCGCTGGGCGAGGCGGGACCGGCCGCCTTCATCGCGGATGCGCTCCCGCATGAGCTGATCGCGGAGCTGTCGCGCCTGCGCTGGCTGTTCGTGATCGCCCGCGGCTCCTCCTTCCGCTTCCGCGATGCGAACCCCGATCTGGCCGCCATCGGCGCGCGGCTCGGCGTCAATTACTGCCTGTGGGGAACGCTGGAGACGCGGGGCGACCGCCTCACCGTCGCGCTGGAGCTTTCGGACACGCGCGACCACGGCCTGGTGTGGAGCGAGCGCTACGAATCGGCGCTGGACGAGATCGAGGCGCTGAAGGCGGAGATCGTGGCGCGGGTGGTGGCCGCGCTCGAGCTGCAAATTCCACGCAACGAGGCGCGGCAGGCGCGGCTGTCGACGCCCGGCCGCCTCGACGCCTGGTCGGCTTACCATCTCGGCCTCCAGCACATGTATCGCTTCAACCGCACCGACAACGAGATTGCCGGGCGCCTGTTCGAGCAGGCGGTCGCGCAGGAGCCGGAATTCGCGCGGGCCTATGCCGGCCTCTCGTTCATCCAGTTCCAAAACGCCTTCCTGAGCTATACGAGCGACATCAAGAGCCACTGCCATGCGGCGACGCAAAATGCCGAGCGGGCAGTGGCGATCGATCCCGAAGACCCGTTCTGCAACCTGACCCTCGGCCGCTCGCTCTGGCTGACCGGCGACCTTGAAGGCAGCCTCGGCTGGCTCGACCGGGCAGTCGGGCTCAGCCCGAATTACGCGCAAGGCATCTATGCCCGCGCCTGGGCGGAGACCCTGCTGGGCCGGGGGGCGGACGGGCAAGGCCATGCCGACCAGGCGATGGCGCTGAGCCCGATCGATCCACTCCATTACGGCATGCTGGCGACGCGCGCGATGTCGCACCTGGTGCGCGGCGAGACCGCGGAGGCCGCCGCCTGGGGCGAGCGCGCGGTGCACGCGCCCGGCGCGCACGTCCTGATCTCGATCATCGCCACCGCCTGCCACGCCCTCAACGGGGACTTGGACAAAGCCCGTTACTGGGCCGCCAAGGCCCGCACGCGGCGGCCGTCGGTCACGCAGGCGGATTTCTTCCGCTCCTTCCCGTTCGCGGATGAAGCGGTTCGCCGCCGCATCTCAGCAGGCCTGTCACGGGTCGGGATCTGACGCGGTCTCCGCCGGCTTGGGCCCGGCGATGCTCGCGTCCCGCTCCCAGCCCTCGTTCTGGAGGACGAGGCTCTGGATCGCGAAGGCGTTGCCGGTCCCGTCAAGCTCGCCGACGGCAGTGAATTCGGACGGCCAGCAGCGATGGACGTCGTAGGCCAAAGCGAGCTGCCCCGCTTCGTCGTACAGCTCGATGCGGATGTCCTTGCGGAAATCCGGGGCCCCCGCGGCGGCCGGGGACCAGGTCCACACCAGGTTCGCCCAGTTCTCGAAATCGGAATCGTGGCTGATGCCGCGCTCCAGGGTGATGGCCTCGTATCTCTGCTGTCCCGGAGCGAGGCGTAATGTCGGATCGCCCAGCTCGCGGAGCTGCACCACGTCGGTCGACCGTTTGAGCCCGCTCACCTTCGACACGCCGGCCACCACCTTGCCGTCCCATACGATGCGGAAGCGGTAGTTCCGGTAGGGATCGACGCGGCCGCGATCGGTGCTGGTCTCGCTCATGATCCCGCCCTCCTGGGCCCGCAGGAGGCGCCGGAACGGGTGGAGAGTCAATCGAACGGGGCGTCGGCCCGTCAGCCGCAGCGACTGTCGACGCCGTCGAATGCCTCCAGGATCGGGCACGGGCCCTTCGCCCCTGAAGCGCACGTGGCACGAAGCCGTTCGAGCGCGGTGCGGGAGGCTTCGAGCTCGGCGATGCGGGCGTCCAGCGCCGCGAGACGCTCGCTCGCCAGCTGGCGGACGCGGGCGCGGTCGTCGGTGCGGTCGAGCGCCAGCAGCTCACCGATCTCCTCCAGCGTGAAGCCCGCCGCCTGGGCGCGGCGGATGAAGCGCAGGCGGCGCACATCCTCCTCGTCATAGCGCCGGACGCCGCCGCCATTGGCCGGCACGGGGAGCAGTCCGCGGCGCTGATAGTAGCGCACCGTCTCGACCCCGACCCCGGCCGCCGCGCCGAGGCGGGCGATGGTCAGCGGGACCTTCTTCGGCGCCTCTCCGCCGGCCTTGCTCCGGGCAGGATCTTTCATGCTTGACTCCGTACCACGGTACGGAGGGTAGAAACCGATTCGCCACAAGGCAAGACTGGGAGAACGACCATGACCAAGACCGAAAATGCGAAGCCCGCGTGCACCTGCAAGACCGGCGGCTGCCGCTGCAATCCCTGCACCTGCAAGAATTGCGGCTGCTGATAAGGAACGGGCCGCGTCTGAGAGGGCGCGGCCCGGTCTAGTTATGGATCTTTGAGATTCGGCGTGGCGTCGCCGAATATCTGCTGTCGAATGCGGCCCGCAACGCGGGTTAATAAGGGCGATGCGAGCGTAAGGACCGCCACCATAGGACGTCCGCGTCCGAGCCGCTTGCCATCCTAGTTCGTATGACCGTTACGGCTAATGTGGGCTTCACGGGCGATCCTGCTTCATCGGTCGTCCAGGACCAGTCCCATCGAACTTACACGTCCTATACCACCAGACGCGTACGTCCAGGCGCCGCCCTTGCAAAAGCCGAACTTTCGGAGCATTTGGTGCTTCGAAAGGAAGGCGCCATGAGCGACACTGAGAGCAAGGTTGTGAGTCTTGAGGACCTCTTCAAGCAGGCAGGCAAAACCGATACCCGTAAGGCGTCCGAAAAGAAGTTCGGTAAGCCTGTTATGGATGTGGGCTTCTGCATCACGCCATCGATGTTGATGAAGGCCCAAGCTCGGCTTGGGCTTAATCCAGTCCAGTTCAACATTGTCATGCAGCTACTCGACCAGTGGTGGGCTGCCGACAGGCGTCCCTGGCCATCTAAGAACCTTTTGGCCGAGCGAATGGGTATGAGCCCGCGCCAGATTCAGCGCCAGATCGCGGAGTTGGAGGGTGCGGGTCTTATTCAAAGGATCGGGCGCACGCGTCCCGGCAAGGGCAAGACCAGCAATGAGTACGACCTGACCGGCCTGGTCAATAAGATGAAAACTCTTGAGCCCGAATTCACGCTGGCAAAACAAGAGGCTCAGGCGAGGCAGAAAGCGCTATCTCGCCCCAAGCAAGCAATCGGCTTAGGTCCACATCGCGTTCTGCGAGTCCTGTCGTAGTTCGCGCCCTTGTACAGCGGACAACAGCCCGTCTCGGCGGGAAGGTTTCCAAGGAGGGCCAAAGGGAGCAGCCCGCGGCGCAATCCGCGGGCTGCATTCTTTGTACTAACGGCTTCTCGACCGCTTGAGGGATGAGAACCTACCCCGGCAGGAATTTGTCACGACAAGAGCATGCGGAACGTTAGGTTCACGCGTGGTCCGCACGGCTCGCTCTGCTTATTGATTCCATGCTTCCAGAAATGCTGAGTTGTGCCCTTCATTAACAGCACGGAACCGGCCTCAAGTGGAATTCTCTTGGTAGGAATATCGTTGCGGTACTTATGCTTCATTAAAAACACACGAGTTGCACCGAACGTCACAGACGCTATAGCAGGATTCTTCCCGAGCTCTCTTTCATCATCGCTGTGGAAACCCATGCTGTCGTTATGGTCTCTGTATAAGTTTAAAAATACAGCATTAAACTGCGTCTCGGTGCAGTCCTCTACCCTCCTCTTCATATCCCTAAGAAGGTCACTCCACGGGAGTGGGTGGAGAGATATCCCTGAGTAGTCATACTTTTTCCCTGGGTCGCCGTACAACGCAACCAAGCGGGGCTGCTGATATACTTTCCCAAAGATTCGCACGTTTTCTTGACGCCAGATCGTATCCCTCAGGAGCCTATCGAGCACAGCGGCATAGGACATTGACATTTCAAGATCATGCAAGATCGAAACATCTGCATCTGGCAGATCTATAGGCTCAAACCGTCCTCTAAGAGAAAAGAGATCCTTCATTTTAGGCGCGCAATATCCACTTTGATACTATATTCCCATCCATCCGCGGCGACCTACCTAGGCGCTCTTCAAAGGCCCGATAGGTTCTTGTAAGATCTGGTAGAACCAGATTTACAGCGCCTCCGTCGTCATTTCTTTGTCTCAGCCCAGCAACGAGCTTGCAGCCTTGGAAATATTTTATAAAGGTCGGGTGCTTGCTTTCTACGAAGAGCATTTTCGATCCCGAGGGGAGACTAGAAAACATCCTTTGCATGTTGGCCTGTATCGCGTCCCTCTCCTTGAGAGCGCACAGCTCAGACATGATGTAACTCAAAATAACTAGATCGACTCTAGAGAGGTCAACCTTCTCCGCTCTTTCGCTATCAGCGAGATCAAGCTCCCTGTACGTCATAGAGATTCGGATTCTTGTATTGATGTTTTCTGCAACCGCCTCAGCAATTTCGGCCCATTCTCCGTCTTTGTCGAAAACGCGATATGCGACGGTGTCCACGGTCTCGCCGAATTCCTCGTTCCCAAGATATTGAGCCAAGCCGACAAGCTCGCTAGCTGGGCCTCCGCCGAAACTAACGACGACGAGGTTTGGGCCGTCAAACAACGGCCGACCGATCGCCTCTCGATGGCGCTTCAGAAATTCATAGGTGAAGGCAGCTCGCGGGAGCGCGTAAGCGTATAAATAGGCACCCTGGACGGGAAGTGCAGAGTAGTCGATCGGCTCCCGACCTTCTTCCGTAAGCGTGGGGTAAGCGGCTTCGAGCGATCTAAGTGCCTGCTCAACGCACCCCATCCACTCGTCCCCTAACATGGTGCGCCCACGCTCGTCCACGTCGGCCAACACCTCCTCGAACGCCTCTATCATGGCCACGTTCTCTTTCTGTTCTCCGTGGAAATAACCTATTTGAGCTCCTCTTAGAACAAAAATCGGCGGCTTCGGGATGTGCGGAGGTAATCCGGCAGCTAGTCCAACGCCGGCAGGTAGATCTCGCCGCCTTTCTCCCGAAACTTCTCACTCATCTCGGCCATGCCCGCCTCGGCGTCGGCGGGAGCAAGTGGGTCGGCAGCAAGGAAAGCGTCCGCACTCTGGTTCTGCTTCGCCGCAAAATCCCTCACCTCCTGGGTGATCTTCATGCTGCAGAACTTAGGCCCGCACATCGAGCAGAAATGGGCCGTCTTCGCGCCCTCCGCCGGGAGGGTCTGGTCGTGATATTGCTCGGCGGTGTCGGGATCGAGCGACAGGTTGAACTGGTCGCGCCAGCGGAATTCGAAGCGGGCCCGGCTTAGGGCATCGTCGCGCAGCTTGGCGGCGGGGTGGCCCTTGGCGAGGTCGGCGGCGTGGGCGGCGAGCTTGTAGGTGACGACGCCGACCTTGACGTCGTCGCGGTCGGGGAGGCCGAGATGCTCCTTCGGCGTCACGTAGCAGAGCATCGCGGTTCCGAACCAGCCGATCATCGCCGCGCCGATCGCGCTGGTGATATGGTCGTAGCCCGGCGCGATGTCGGTGGTGAGCGGCCCAAGCGTGTAGAAGGGCGCTTCGCCGCACGCCTCGAGCTGCTTGTCCATGTTGGCCTTGATCTTGTGCATCGGCACGTGGCCGGGGCCCTCGATCATCACCTGGACGTCGTGCTTCCAGGCGATCTGGGTCAGCTCGCCGAGGGTCGCCAGCTCGGCGAACTGCGCCTCGTCATTGGCGTCGGCGATCGAGCCGGGGCGCAGGCCGTCGCCGAGGCTGAAGGCGATGTCGTACGCCTTCATGATCTCGCAAATCTCCTCGAAGCGCGTGTAGAGGAAGCTCTCCTTGTGGTGGGAGAGGCACCATTTCGCCATGATCGAGCCGCCGCGCGAGACGATGCCGGTCACGCGCTTCGCGGTCATCGGGATGTAGGGCAGCCGCACGCCGGCATGGATGGTGAAATAGTCGACGCCCTGCTCGGCCTGCTCGATGAGCGTGTCCCGGTAGATCTCCCAGGTCAGGTCCTCGGCGACGCCGCCGACCTTCTCAAGCGCCTGGTAGATCGGGACGGTGCCGATCGGGACCGGGCTGTTGCGGATGATCCATTCGCGGGTGTCGTGGATGTTGCGGCCGGTCGAGAGGTCCATCACCGTGTCCGCGCCCCAGCGGATCGACCAGACCATCTTGTCGACTTCCGCGGCCACATCGCTGGCGACCGCGCTGTTGCCGATATTGGCGTTGATCTTGACCAGGAAGTTGCGGCCGATCGCCATCGGCTCGCTCTCGGGATGGTTGATGTTGGAGGGGATGATCGCCCGCCCGCGCGCGACCTCGTCGCGGACGAATTCGGGAGTGACGTAGTCGGGGATGGCGGCGCCGAAATCCTGGCCGTCTCTGATGTGGCCGGCAAGGGCCTGACGGCCCATGCTCTCGCGGACCGCGACATATTCCATCTCGGGGGTGACGATCCCCTGCCGCGCATAATGCATCTGGCTGACATTGGCGCCCGGCCGCGCGCGCAGGACCTTGCGGCGGACGTTCGGGAAAGGCTGGACGGGGCCATTTCTAGAGGCCGGCTCGGCTGCGCCTGCGCCGCTGGCTGCGCGGTCGGGGCCGAGCTGGCCGTTATCCTCGGGCCGGACCTCGCGCTGGAGCACCTCCTCGACGTCGCCGCGGCCGCGGATCCAGGGCGCGCGCAGCTCAGGCAGGCCGGCCATGATGTCGATCCGCGCCGCGGGGTCGGTGTAGGGGCCGGAGCAATCGTAGACGCGCAGCGGCGGCTCGCCGCTGGTCGGCTCGAGGTCGATCTCGCGCAT
>DATBDY010000013.1:0-37572 GCA_036269695.1 Allosphingosinicella sp.
GAACACGAGGGCCTGGCGCGGTGCTCTCAAGGCCTGCGGGATCAAGGATTTCCGCTGGCACGACCTGAGGCACACCTGGGCGACCTGGCTCCGGCAGAATGACGTGCCCACCTGGGTGCTTCAGGAGCTGGGGGGCTGGAACTCCGAATCGATGGTGCGCCGCTAGGGCTTGGCGTAGGGCGGCAGCATACCCCAGACATAACGAAGGCCGCCCCTTGTAGCCAGTTTCCCAGCTTCCAGAGGAGGCGACCGTGTTGATTGCCGAGATAGCGATCGCGACGTGAATTTCAACTTAAAGTTGAGTCGCCCCGAGAAAGTGGGAATGAGGGTGCAGGAGCGAGAGGTGCGATGACCAACCACATTCCTGATCCCTTGTTCCAGCGAATGGTGCTGGCAAACCAGTACCGAATTTTAGCCCTCCTTGACGTGGACGATCAGGATTTTTGGCGCCAAGCTGGAGTCTCATATGGCGCGAGAAAGTCTCAGCTCGTCCCATGACGCTCGCTACCTAGACTGCTACCTTTTGATTTTCAGCAAGAGGAGAGGGGGCAGCTAAGTGCTTGAAAAGATGGTGGACGCACCAGGGCTCGAACCTGGGACCCGCTGATTAAGAGTTCGCAATAGGTTCAACAATATCAGTCACTTAGCTGCATTCGTGTATTGAACAGACGCCAACGCCGTACAGGGGCACCCAATGCCCCACAGCACAGAATGGGTCACGCCGAAGCGCTTGCTCATGACCAAGCGCCGGGCGTTTCTCCGCATTGCGCTGCGCACCTTTGCTGCCGTGGCGCCGCAGCCTGGATCTTCAGATGCTCCTTTTTTCAGCAGGTCGCACCCCAATCCAGTCGATCGGCCAGGATGAACACCTGAAGGTTGCACCCCACAGCGCCATTCGCACCCGCAACGGGAACCTGTAGCCGGTCCAGCTTCATTCTTGGGGCAGGAGGCCAACGATGGATTTCGATTTGGTGATCATCGGAACCGGGACCGCTGCCATGGTTGCCGCTACGCGGGTACGGGATGCGGGCAGGAGCGTTGCCGTCATCGATGAGAAGCCGTTCGGCGGAACGTGCGCGCTTCGCGGTTGCGATCCGAAGAAGATGCTCGTCGGGGGGGCCGAGGCCGTCTACCGGCAGCGGCGGATGAGCGGTCATGGCGTGGACGGCGAAGTACGGATCAACTGGCCCGGGCTCATCGGTTTCAAGCGCACCTTCACGGACCCGGTGCCTGAGAAAAATGAACATCGCTACGCAGAGGCTGGTATCGCCAGCTTCCACGGCGCTGCCCGGTTCACCGGTCCTAACAGCCTTCTCGTTGGCGGAGATGACCTAACCGGCCGCAATATCCTCATTGCTTCAGGCGCGGAGCCGGTGCGGCTGGGCGTTCCGGGCGAAGAGTATCTGATCGACAACGAGGGCTTTCTTGCAATGGAATCCCTGCCGCCCCGGATCGTGCTGGTAGGCGGCGGCTATATCGCAGCCGAGTTCTCGCACATTGCCGCTCGTGCCGGAGCCGAGGTTACGGTGATGCAGCGCGGCCCCATTATGCTCACGCATTTCGAGCCCGAGCTGGTCGGGTGGCTGATGGAAGGGTTCGAGCGGATCGGGGTTCGAGTGATGACCGAAACCGCCGTGAGGGCCATCGAGAGAACCGGCAGCGGCTTCCTGGTGCGTGGCAGCAGGAAGGGCGAAGAGGTGCAGGTGGAGGCCGATCTCGTCGTCCATGCTGCGGGCCGGACACCGGCGCTCGAGCGACTGGACCTGGGAGCTGCCAACATCGCTGCCGAGCATGGCAGGCTCAAGCTCAACGACTTCCTTCAAAGCGTTAGTAACGGTGCGGTCTACGCCGCAGGCGATTCCGCTCAAATGGGGCCGCCGCTCACGCCGGTTTCGAGTCATGACGCAAAGGTGGTCGCGGCCAACATCGTCGAGGGGAACCATAGCAAACCGGATTATCGCGGCGTGCCGAGCGTCGCCTTCACTCTGCCGCCGATCGCCGCCGTGGGAATGGGTGAAGAGGAGGCGCGCAAGTCGGGAGCGAAATTCCGCTGCAAGTGTGAGCGAACATCCGGCTGGTTCACGGCGCGGCAGGCGGCCGAACCGGTCTACGGCTACAAGACCTTGGTCGAAGAGGGCACCGGGCGGATCCTCGGCGCGCACCTTGTCGGACCGCATGCCGACGAAGTCATCAACCTGTTCGCCCTTGCGATCCGCCACGGTCTCACCGCCGACGACCTCAAGAGCACGATATTCGCTTATCCGACCGGGGCGTCGGACATCGGCCATATGCTTTGAACAGTGCCGGTGACCTCGCGTTGGAGGAGAAGATGGAGGGGAGCGATCATTGCGAGTGCGAAAGGATGATTCTGGATCAAGGGGATGCATTTGATGCCATTAGAAACTTCGGTGACTCGAACCGGCGACAAGGTCGGCGTGGTCGGCGCGATCGTCGCCGCTATGGGCTGCAGCGCCTGCTTCCCCGCGATTGCCAGCCTCGGCGCGGCAATCGGGCTTGGCTTCCTCACACAATATGAAGGGGTGCTGATCCGTTACCTGCTGCCGCTGTTTGCCGTCATTGCATTGATCGCAAATGCCATCGGCGGACTGCGGCATCGCCATTCGGCGCGGATGATCCTCGGGGTAATAGGGCCTCTGCTGGTGCTTGCAGCCGCCTTGCTGATGGTGGCCTTCGGCTGGCCGACGGAATGGCTGCTCTATCCCGGTCTCGTTCTGATGGTCATTGTGGCAATCTGGGATTTGGTGCAGCCTGCCCGGCATCAGGCTCGTTCAGGCGGGTCCGAGCGTGGGCGGCGGAAGCCATCCGCTTGAGCAAAGGCCGAAGCAGCGTTTCACCGGACAGTCTCCTCGAGCATGTCGATCACCGGGCATTGCGGGACGTGGCCGCCCGAGCAACGCTCGACAGTTGTGGAGAGCAGGCGCTCGATTCTCGCGAGGTCGGCGATCTTGCCGCGGACCTGGCCGAGATGATGGACGGCGATCTCCCGCACTTGATCGCAGCACGCGGTGTCCGGGCCGCCGAGCTTCAGGATGGCGCGCACTTCGTCCTGGGTGAAGCCGAGTTCGCGGGCTCGTTTGACAAATCCGAGGGCTCGCACATTCCGCTCGCCATAAACGCGATGCCCTCCTTCTGTCCGAGGCGGCTTCTCGATTAGCCCGACCTTTTCGAAATAGCGGATCGTCTCCACGTTTACGCCGCTGCGTCTGGACAGCTCGCCTATGGTGATGTCGGCCATGCGAAAAAGTCCTTGATCCTGTAGCGACTACAGATCGTATAGGCCGGCCTCTACGGCAGGTGAAGCGATTCGGATGGCGGCCAAAGGCTCAGACGACGTGGCGAACGCCCGCGCGAGCGGAAGAAGCGGCGGTTGGCTCGCGGCCGGCGGCTTGCTCGGTGCGTTGCTGGCCTCGTCATGCTGCCTCGTGCCACTGGTGCTTGTCACCCTCGGAGTGTCTGGCGCGTGGATCGGCAAGCTCACGGCGCTGCAGCCATACAGCCCCCTGTTTGCCGCGCTGGCGCTGCTGTGCATCGGCCTTGGCTTTTGGCACGTCTACTTCCCGCGCCCGGCGGAGCCTTGCGAGGTGCGTGCTTGCGCGCCTGGCCGCTCGCGGGCGATCACAAAGGCGGTGCTTTGGATTGCGGCGGTGGTCACCATTGTTGCCTTGACCACCGGTTGGTGGGCACCGCTATTCTATTAAGAAAGGAATCGAGATGAGAAATTTGGGTCTTCTGGCTGGCGCGGCTGTGGCGCTCGCGGGCGTCGGCATGCTGACCGGCTTGGCTGCCACCAGCTCCGCCGCTTCGGCGGCTCAGGTTCGCGTTGCGACGTTCGCGGTCGGCAACATGACCTGTGCCACCTGTCCAATCGCAGTGAAGACGGCGATGTCGAAGGTCGCCGGCGTGCGTTCGGTCGCAGTCAATTTCGAAGCGAAGACGGCGACTGTCCAGTTCGATCCAGCGAAGACCGACACAGCGCAGATTGCGGCCGCGTCCACCGGCATTGGTTTCCCGGCGAAGCTCGCCCAGTGAGCACTCAAGCTCATGCTTCCTCCGCCGCTGCACAGGTCCAGCTCTCGTCGACGCTGACCTGCCCGCAGTGCAGCGGGGTCTCTACTGAGATCATGCCGACGGACGCATGCCAGTATTTCTACGACTGCCGCCATTGCGGCGCCGTGCTGAAGCCGCTTTCCGGCGACTGCTGCGTGTTCTGCTCCTATGGCGACGCCCCGTGCCCGCCGATTCAGGAGGCGAAGAATAGCGGTAGCGCAGCCGGCTGCTGCGCCCACTGAAGGCCTCGCCGCGCGCCCGGATCTGGCGATCAGATCCTGCAGACGATTGAGCTTTGGCTTGACGATCGGATGGCGGCCTGACGTGTCGCACGAAAGGATGCCATGATGCCGACCTACACCGCGATCATCACTTTGCTTGCCGTAGCATTCTACTTCTTCCTTGCGACTCGCGTTGCCTCGGCGCGGGGCGAGTTTGGGGTCGGACTGCCGGCAACGGCCGGCAATGCCGCCTTCGAGCGCATTTACCGCGTTCACGTGAACACGCTCGAATGGTTGCCGACTTTCCTGGTGCCGCTCTGGCTCTGCGCAATCTACTTCAGCGACGTCACGGCGGCGGCGCTTGGCGTCATCTGGCTCCTGGGCAGAATTTGGTATTTCGTTGGCTATACAAAGGCCGTGGAAAAGCGGCTGCCCGGATTTTTCGTTCAGTCGACAGCGTGCCTGCTGCTCTTCGTTGGCGCTGCCGCCGGTGTAATCAAGCAGTGGCCCGGGCATTGATTATAGCCAGCATATCACGGAGACAGACACTGCTCTGCATCACAGGATTGGGTCATGCCTTCGCCCACGGTCATGACTCTGCTTCGGGCGAGTAAGCCAGCTGAGTGAGGAGCGGCCGCGGCATCCCTTCGGCACCCGTGGTTACGGATGACGGGGCCTTCACACCATGAATCCCTTGCGCTCTTCCGCGCCGACTCTATCCTGACGCCGCGTCGCGTTGCGGCGCCGAGGCTTGAGAACCTCGCTTGGTGATACCGGCACGGATCTCGGCCGGGTGGCCGCCGCGCATGTCCAGACCGTTCGCGGTTAAAGGCGGCGGCGCATGCGTCCAAGCATGTTCTCAACACCCGGCTTTGGCCGGCATGCCTCGCCATGGGAGAGGCGTGCATGGAAAAGGCAAGTCGTCGGTGCCCGCCACATAATGCGCGGAGGCGCGAGCACGCGCCCCCGCTGAAGCGACCCTGACCGTGCACGGCGGCGCGCGTGTGGTACCGGCATCGGCAGAGGGGGAGGCAGCCGGCGCCGACGCGGGGCCTGGCGACGGCACCGCCGAATTCATTGCTGTCGACCCGATCTGCCTTGAAACGCTCTACCGTCAGGAATCTCCGCGCCTGTTGCGCGCGCTCGCGCGCAGGACCTCCAGCCGCGACGAGGCGAGCGACCTCCTCCACGATATATTCTGCCGGGTGGCGCGGATCGGCGCGGCGGGCCCGCTCCGGCTTGCGCGTCCGCAAGCCTATCTCAGCCGCATGGCGACCAATCTGCTGCGCGACCGGGCGAAGGCGGCGTCGCGGCACATGGCGGCCAGTCATGTCGCGGCCGACGAGCAGGTCCTCGTAGGTCCCGACCAGCAGCGGCTGCTGGAAGCGCGAGATATGCTGAGGCGGCTGGAGGCCGCCATGCTAAGGCTGCGTCCGAAAACGCGGGAGATCTTCATGGCGCACCGGCTGGACGGCTTGAGCTATGCCGAAATCGCGGAGCGGACCGGCCTCTCGGTCAAGGGCGTTGAAAAGCAGATGAGCAAGGCGATCGTGCAGATCGACCGGATGCTCGACCGCGACTGAGGTTTCAAGCGGTGTGGCCCTTCCTTAGCTCGAACGAGCGGCTCCGGCGGGAGGCGGCGGCGTGGCTCGCGAAGTTGCAGGGACCCGACGCCCAGGGGAGTCGGGCCGAGTTCGAGCGCTGGCGCCGCTCCAGTCCCGACCGGGCGGCCGCCTATGAACGGATCAGATCGCGCTACGAGGCTGCAGGCCTTCTGACGCAGAGCGATCTCGCCCGCGGCCGCACGCTGGCCTCGGAGAGGCCTCGATCCCGAACGCTCACGTACGCATTCGCCGCGGCAGCTGGCTGCGCGGTGGTGCTTGCGCTCTTTCTCCTTGCTCCGAGGAACGTGCCCATCGGGCACGGTGTCGCGCTCCAGAGGATGCAGATTGCGGCCGCGCCCGGAAATGGGCGGAAAGTGGTCCTGGTTGACGGCTCGGTGGTGACCCTTGCTCCCGGAAGTTCGGTGACTGTGGATCTCGCGGCGGATGAAAGGCGTCTGCACCTGCTCAGTGGGGAAGGGCGGTTCTCGGTTGCGCACGAAAAGCGGCCATTCGTCGTCCTCGCGGGCCGCACCCGGGTCATCGCCCATGGAACCGAGTTCATTGTCCGGTTGGGACCCGAGCGTACGATCGTGTCGCTGATCGCCGGGGCTATCGAGGTGTCATATCCGCAGCGCCCCAGCGCCACGTCGGCACGCCGCGTGAGCCATCTGAAGCCCGGCGACCGTCTGGTCGTCGACAATCCGACCAATTCCCCATCTCCGCGCGTCCCGCCGCAGGCGGGCGCCGGGGCGGCGATGCTTCAGTTCGACGCAACGCCGGTCGGCGAGGCGGTCGCCGAGGCCAACCAGGGGAAGGGGCCGAAGATCCGGATTGAGGATGCGTCGATCGCCGCCCTGCGGGTGACCGGCGCGTTCAGGGCCGGCGACACGCGCGGCCTGGCGGACAGCCTTGCTGCGGCATTCGGCCTGCAGGCCGCGCGCGCGCCGGACGGAAGCATCCTGCTTCGCCGTCCGGCCGCGACTCTCCATAACCGATAATCTTTCGGGGGGTGATCGCCCCCGCTGTCGTCTGAACCCCCGAACGGCACCTTCAAACCTGCGCCGAAAAAGGGGGAAGGATGTTTCGCAAGCTTTCAGCTTCGCTTCTGGCGGCGGGTTCGCTCGCCGCCGTCGTCTCCGCGGCTCCGGTGCGGGCCCAGGTGTCGAACGAGATCCAGATCTCGCTGCCGGCGCAGGATCTTTCGCAGTCGCTCCGGGCCGTGTCGCTCCAGACGGGCCGCAACGTGATCGCGCCGGATGAACTGGTAAAGGGGCGGCAGGCGCCCGCGATTTCCGGACCGTTCACGGCCGAAGGGGCCGTTCGCCTGCTGCTCGCCGGCAGTGGCCTTGAAGTCCGGCGGGTGGGGGAATCGCTCGTAATCGCGGCCGCGGCGCGCCCTCCGGGTGGCATGGAGTCGGAGAGCGGGGAAACCGCTTCGGGCCCGGGCGACACCATCGTGGTGACCGGCACCCGCATTCGGGGGGGACCGGTAGCCTCTCCGGTGATTGAAATCGGTCGGGAAGAGATCCGAAATGCGGGCCAGTCGAGCCTTGGGGAGGTTGTGCGCAGCTTGCCGCAGAGCTTCGGGGGCGGCCAGAATCCGGGCGTTGGCACAAATGTGCCCGCCTCAAGTGGGGTCGATGTCGGAGGCGGATCATCGATCGACCTGCGCGGGCTCGGCAGCGATGCGACCCTGACGCTGCTGAACGGGCACCGGCTCTCCTACAGCGCTTCCCGGCAAAGCGTGGACGTTTCCGCCATCCCGCTCGGGGCCGTCGAACGCATCGAGATCCTCGCCGACGGCGCTTCAGCCATCTACGGGTCCGACGCCGTTGCCGGGGTCGCGAACGTCATCCTGCGACGCCGCTTCGACGGCCTGGAGACGAGCGCCCGCGTGGGAAGCTCGACCGACGGAGGGGATTTCCAGCAGCTCTACGGTGGCGTCGCCGGTGCGGATTGGCGGTCGGGGGGCATCGTCGTCGCATATGAGTACGGCAGCAACTCGCCGATCGAGTCGAAGGACCGCTCCTACGCCGCGACGCGGTCGCCGGGGCTCACCTTGTCTCCTGCGCTTCGTCACCACAGCGCATCCCTCAATGCGCATCAGCAACTTTCGGACGGCGTTTCGATCGATCTCGACGGGCTCTTCAATCGCCGGAACTGGAATACGGTCTTCCCGCTGAACTTCGCCGGCGACCTCAGCGTCAGCAGCGGGCGGCTCTACAGCACGGCTCAGTCCTATGAACTGACGCCAGCGCTGCACGTCGATCTTGGCGGCGATTGGCGGGCGACGGTGATCGGAAGCTATGGCCATGACCGCGTCGACTTTGCCGCAGACCTGTTCTTCGCCGGCGTCAAGGTGCCCGGCGGAGCAGGATATTACACCAACGCCGCCAAATCGGTGGAAGTGAATGGCGACGGAAGCGTGTTTCGCCTCCCCGGCGGCAACGCAAAGCTTGCCCTTGGCGGCGGCTATCGCATGATCGACTTCGCCGTCTTCAAGGGAAGCAGCAACTTCCAGAACGCCCAGCGCTCGCAAGACAGCTATCACGCTTTTGGCGAGCTCAGCCTTCCGTTGGTCTCGACCGGCCAGCACGTCGCCTTTGTCGACCAGCTGTTCGTCAGCGCAGCACTGCGGTACGAGAATTATCCAGGGATCGGCGATGTCGCCACGCCGAAGGTCGGCATCGTCTATGCTCCATCGGCCGACTTCGCGCTGAAATCGAGCTGGGGACGGTCTTTTCGCGCACCGACCCTGCTCCAGCAATATAATCCGCCAAGCGTCAGCCTTCTGCGGGCGGCGAGTGTCGGCGGTGCCGGGTTGCCGGCCGCCGCGACCGTGCTGCTCATTCAGGGCGGCAATGCTGCCCTCAAGCCCGAGCGCGCCGAAACCTGGTCGGCGACGCTCGAGTTCCACCCGCGAGCGGTCCATCGTCTGAAGGCCGAGCTCAGCTATTTCTCGACCCGTTATCGCGATCGGATCGTCACGCCCATCGCCGCGACCGCCGTGGCGCTCAGCAACCCCATCAACGCCAGCCTTGTCGTCCGCAATCCGACGGCAGCCGCGCAGTCGGCGGCGATCGCGCGCGCCGGGACCTTCGTCAACGCCGCGGGGGGCAATTATGACCCCGCCAATGTCGTCGCCATCATCGACGACAGCAACGTCAATGCGGGCCGGCAGGTGATCGACGGCGTCGACCTTCTGGTCCGGTATGGGATCGGGCTCGGTGCGGATCGCGGCACGCTCTCTCTCCTGCTCGATGCCGCCTATCTGAAGAGCAAGCAGCAGCTGACCGCGTCGCAGCCATTGATCGCTCTGGCGGGAACATTGTTTAATCCGCCGCACTTTCGGACACGCGGCGGCCTGACCTGGGCTGTCGGGCCGGTAATGCTCACCGGGATTGTCAATTATTCGGGGCCGGTCACCGACACGCGCTTCACGCCTTCGGCGCGAATTGGGTCCATCACGACCGCCGACCTGACCGCGAGGCTCACGACGGGCTCGGGCGCCGGGCCGCTCCGCAATGTTGAGCTCAGCGCCTCGGTGCTCAATGCCTTCAACGCGAAGCCGACTGCGATCCGGACGACGCTTTTCACCGACACGCCGTACGATTCGACCAACTACTCCCCCGTCGGTCGCTTCATCACGTTCGGGATCACCAGGAAATGGTAGTCTTGCGGCCGCTGACGTTTGTTGCCGGCGTCTCGGCTTTGCTGTTGGCTGGCGCCGCCTCCGCGGAGGCGGCGTCGCCCACGGCTTGCGCCGAAATTCTTCCGAGGCCGCCTGCGCACGTCGCGAAACGGACAATCGTGCCGCGTGACCTCGTGCGACTGCGGGACGTCGGATATCCCGATCCAATCCTGATGGGCGGTCCGAGCCCGCTCGCAGTGTCGCCTGACGGGCGGCGCGTCGCTTTCGTGATCAATCAGGCGGATCCCGACTCGAACAGCTATTGCCGCGCCCTGGTGGTGGTGCCAATCGCGGCTGCGTCAGCGCCGCAGATCATCGACCGCGGCGGCGAGCTGATCACGATCACCGACGTCCAGCGCGGCATGTTCGTGCGCGGAGGGTTTCCGGCGGTGGTCACGCCGGTGTGGTCGCCGGACGGTCATTGGGTCGCCTACCTGAAGCGAGTCGAGGGCTCGACGCAGGTCTGGCGTGCTCGCGCGGACGGATCCGGAGCGGAATCCGTCACGAAAGCGCCTGCCGATGTGGAGGCAGCCGCGTGGAGCGGCAACGGCCGCATCATCTACACCACGCGTCCTGCGAAGGAGGCGATTGGAAAGGCGATTGATCGGGAAGGGCGGTCGGGCTGGCTCTATGACGAGCGGGTGGTCACCTTCTCAGGAGCGCGGCCGCAGATCAGGGAGGCCGACGCACCGCTGGTCGCCTTCAGCGTCGATCCGGAGACGGGCGCGACGACCCGCGCCTCGGCGCAGGATGCACGCACGGTGGGTGGAGGCGTCGCCGCTCTCCTATCCGGCGATCTCGCAGCGAGCGCGCGCGACGGTCGCCGCGCATGGGTCGAGCCGCGCGGCCTTTCCAGCAGCAGCGACAGCGACCTCAGCGTAAGTGATGGCGCCGGCGGGACGACCGTGTGCGCGCCAGCGATATGCCACGGCGGAATCGTGGGGCTGTGGTGGATGGGCGACGGCCAGGAGCTGCTCTTTCTTCGCCGGCAGGGGTGGAACAAGGGTGAGATGGCGCTTTACCGGTGGAAGCCGGGAACGGCAGAGCCGCGGCCGGTGCTCGTCACGCCGGACGCGTTGATCGGCTGCGTGCCCGCGGGGGAACGCCTCGTCTGCATCCGGGAGAATGCGACGACGCCGCGACGTGTCGTCACGATCGATGCGGCGAGCGGGCGCTCGACGCTCCTGTTGGACCTGAACCCGGAATTCGCCAATATCGATCTGGGCCATGTGGAGCGGCTGGAGTGGCGCAACAGTCGCGGCCTCGAGGCTTGGGGCGATCTTGTCGTTCCGCCCGGCGCGGCGCCGGGCAAGAAGCTGCCGCTGATCGTCGTCCAATATAGCAGCCGGGGATTCCTGCGCGGCGGCACCGGCGACGAATATCCGATCTTCGCCCTCGCCGCGCGCGGCTTCGCGGTGCTCAGCTTCGAGCGTCCGTCGTTCGTGGCGTCGCTCGACCCGGCCATCAAGGACTGGACTGCCTTCGCCGCCGCCAATCAGCGCGACTGGGCCGACCGGCGGAGCCTCCTGTCGGCGATCGAGACGGGTGTGCGGATGGTCGTCGCCCGAGGAATCGCCGACCCGGCCCGGATCGGCATCACCGGGCTCAGCGATGGCGCGACGACCGTGCGCTTCGCCCTGATCAATTCGAAGATGTTCTCGGCGGCTTCAATCAGCACCTGCTGCCTGGAGCCATGGACCGTCAATACTTATGCCGGCATCGCCTTCGCCGAGTTCGTGCGATCCGTCGGCTACCCCTCCCTCATTCGCCCTGATCCCGACTTCTGGCGCCCGATGTCGATCGCGCAGAACGCGGCCCGGATCGATACACCGCTGCTGATGCAGCTCGACGACGACGACGGCTATCTCCTCGCTCTCGAAGCGTTCGAATCCCTTCGCGAATATGGCAAGCCCGTCGAGATGTACGTCTTTCCCGGCGAGTTCCACGCGAAGTGGCAGCCCGTCCATCGCCTCGCGATTTATGAACGCAACCTCGACTGGTTCGACTTCTGGCTGCGCGGGACGGAGGATCCCCAACCGGCGAAGGCGGCGCAATATGCGAGGTGGCGCCTGCTGCGCGAACGGGCAAGGCGCGCGACGGTCAATGATCGTCGCGACTAAGGTACCCAGCTTCGCGCCCAGACCTCCGCGTCGAATAGTCTCATGATCCGGTGCAGCTCGCCGTCCGTTGGCGGGCGACCGCGGCCGAGAATTGCCCCCAGCGCGGCGCGGTCCAGCAGGTTGCGCTCCGCGAGCGCGCCGCCGAGCAGCGACTCCCGGACCACCGTCCAGTTGCGTTCGAGGATCTGCGCGACGAAACAATCCGGCGAGCCTTTGGAGCGCCGTTGGACGATGCTCTGTGGCAGCTCGGATCCGAACGCCCGGCGCGCAGCGAAGCGGTTGAGGCCCTGTTCGAACCAGAGCCAGCTCGGGATCCGGAGGCAAAGCTCGACGAGCGGCTGCGCGAGGAGGGGCGCGATCAGGGCGGGCTCCTGCCCGGGATCCAGCGCCTCGACATAGGATTGGCCGGCGGCGATCAGCGCGACGTGGGCGGCACGCCCGGGAAGCGTCCCCCGCGGCGCGACCAGCCACGGATGATCGGGCCGGAGCGGGATTTCGGCTGCCGCTTCCGCTGAAAGCATCTTCAAGTCGACGGGCCAGCGGTGGTTGCGCGGCTTGCCGAAGGCGCGGGCGGCAGCGCCCCTCAGCACGGCCAATGTGCTCACATTGGCGATGGCGGCAAGGCTCGTCGCGGTCCGCATGAGCATTGGCCGGCCGGATCGGGTGAGCAGGCAATCCGCGACCGGTGCGGCCGACTGAAGCGAGCAGAATACATTGTCGCCGCCGCCGCCGTCGAGGACGGCCGTCGCGCCGGTCGCGGCGGCGGCCGCGGCGGCGAGGCGGTCGGAGACCTGCCGGAAGCCGGGAATGCACGGGCGAGGGAGCCCGGCTGCGGGAGATCGGGCGGGATCGAACGCTTCAGGGTCACGGCGGGCGTGCGCGAGTCTCATGCGCAGATGATCCGCGATGGCTTGGGCATGGATGCGCTCGTCGCCGCTCGCGTCGTCCGTGACCAGGGTCAGGGCGGACGCGGCGACGGAGGAGCGGGAAAGACAGGCTGCGACGATGGACGAATCGAGGCCGCCGGAGAGCTTGAGAAGCATCGCGCCGTCGAGCTTTGCGCATGCCGCAACGCAAGCCTGCGTAACGGCGCGGACCCGGTTGGCTGCTTCTTCGGGGTCGAGAATCGCCCGGTCGGCTGGCGCGAAGGACCATGGCGACCACAGTGTCGAGCGGTCTTCATGGCCGGCGCTGATGGTGAGCCGGTCTCCGCCAGGAAGCTCTTCGATCCCCGCAAGGCAGGTTTCACGCGTGTGGATCGTCCCGAAGGCGAGATAGCGGGCAAGCGCCGCAGGATCGATCTGTGGGGCTGTCGTCGTGAATTGCGCGAGGAGGCGCGGGCTCGACGAAATCAATGTGCCCGCGGCCTCGCGCAGCACGTAGCAGGGCAGGTCCCCGAGGGGCGCCCGGATGATCTCAACCCTACCGCCGTCCGGCAGCAGGAACGCGACATAGGCCCCCCACCAGCGTTCGACGAGCTCCTGCCCCCGGGTGTAGAAGATCATCCGTGCGTTGTCGGCAAGCTCCCCGTCCGCCGGCCTGCGGTCGCCGCGCGCAATTCTGCCAAGGACCATGCCCTTCCCGTCGGGCAGATCCACGCGCCCGAGTGCTTCCGCAGCCAGCAGCAGCGTGTCCGTCTGGAGGACGATCCGCAGCTCGGGCCGTGTCCGGTGGGAGCGGCGCAGTTTCTCGCGAAAGCCTTCGCGCGCCGCCGCGTCCGGCGTCGTGATGCCGATAAATGCGCGCGGCATCAGATCACGAGGATGGGCGTGAAGGCGCGGACGACGTCGGCGCGTTCGTTGAGAAGCAACCCGTCCGAGGCCACCCAGGCGTGCGCCAGGAACGGCCGCAGCTTGACGCCGATGACGAGCCGAGCTGCGAGCTTCCTCCGGGCGAGCAAGGCCGTCAGGGCGATCGAACGCGGCAGGCACGCGCCGAGCGGCGAGAGCAGAAAGTCGAGCCGCTGGAATGCAGCCGCGAATTCCTCAAGCTCGTGTCGCGCAGGTTGGGTTTCGGCGGTTCTCCTGCGCATGGCCAGCGAGCGGACCGTCCGTTCCAAGCCTCGCCACCTCAGGGACGTGCGCGCCGCCGCCACGGCGCCCGCGGCGCTGGCGACGCTGACCCAACGAGGCGTTGGGAGGTGCGCGCCTTCCAGAACGGAGATCCGTGGCATCGGGGGGGCGCAGACGGGGCGAAGCCTTTCCGACCCCGCCGCTGCGATGAGCAGTCCTCGCTCCAGCAGAGGAACGATTGCGGAATCCCGCCCGAAGGCGGTGTCGCCGGTCATGAGGCGCCTGAATGCCGCCTCGGCTGCTTGACCGAGACAGAAATAGCGATCTCGGGGCAGATCGAGGAAGACGAGGCGATCGCTCGTCTCGCAGAATGTCGTGCCGGATCGAAGGGCGAAGGGCATCGGGCAAAGCGCGCGGCCTTGCGGCCGCGCGCCCCGTCGGTTGCCGACTCAGTCGTCGGTGAGGCCCATGCCGGGAATGCCGAGCGCCTCGTCGAACGGACGGCCGACCGCGCCCTTGGTCTCGACGGTCGCCTGGCCCAGGTCGACGACATCGTCCTGCTGGGGAGAATTGCGTTCCATGATCAACTCCTCTGCGCATGCTGCGGATTGCAGCATTTCCGAGTCTAGGAGCCGCTCCGGCTTATTCGAAACTTATACGGATCGTATTTCGCGTTTGTTTGAGCCGCGCGATCCGACCGTTCGATCGCCGGGGCCGCGGCACAAGGCACGGCATCAGCCGAGTCACCGATCTGGCTGGAGTGCCGCAACCAGCTCCGCGGCGAGCCGCTCCCGCCCGCGATGATAAGCCGCGATTCTGCGACGGAGATCCCGCGCGGCGGGATCGGACAGACTGTCCGCGATACCCATCAGTTCCTGGGCGGGATCGCTCAGCAGCTCGAGCTCGGCTCTGCGAACCGTGCGGAGGCGCGCGTTGAGCAGGGCCACGGCCGCGAGATGCTCAGGGTTCGCGCTGCGTCCAGCGATCTCGAGGAACAGGCGCTCAGCAGTGTCGATAGTGTCTCCTTCGGCGGCCGCGATGCGGTGCACGCCAGGCGCGCGGGCACCGCTCGCGCGAGCGCCCAGATCCAGCAACGCGCGATTCCAGCGGTAGAGGTGGCGAAGGCCCATCTCGGTGACGAGCGGAAAACGGAAGCCGTCGCCGCGCGGCGCTTCGACCAGGCCTTCCCCCACGAGCCGGTGAAGCGCGTCACGCACGGGCGTGATGCTGGCATTGAGGTCGATGGAGAGCGCCGCCGGCTCGAGATGCTCTCCCGCACGAAACCGTCCGCTCCCGAGCTGGTCCCTCAGCGCGCGGTAGACGCGCTCGAACGTCGCCCCCGGACTCACCGATGGTGGTCCATGGCGCTCACGCTGCCGATCGTTCACGCTGGGCATCGACGAAGTCGGCCACGAGGGCCGCCTGGTCCGGGCGCAGCGCGTCGGTGGCGGCCAGCGGCCGGTCCGGTGCCGTGCCGAGCAGGATGGAGGGACACTGACCTTCGTAATTGCCGAGGTTCGGCCGGTGCTGGCGATAGCCGACGAGCGCGGCCAGCTCGGGCGAGAAATGACGGGCGACGTCCGGCGGATAAGCGAGCCATTGATTCTCATACGGCTTGAGCCAACCGAGGCAGTAGCTGACGATCGCGCCGCGCCGCACGGCTCTGGTGCGGTTGCCGCCGGCACCATGAAGGGTCGAGCCGAGGAAGAGCAGGGCCGATCCAGGCGCCATCTCGACCGGGATTTCCGAGGAGGGGACGGTCTGTGCGAACGCCCTCGGTCCATGGCTTTCCGGCCAGACCAACGTCGCGCCATTGTCGCGCGTGAAAGGCGTGAACGGCCACATCACGTTGACGAGATATTCGACCTCGCCGATATCGCCGCGCCACATGTCCTGGTCGCGATGCGGGAGCTGCGGCAGCGCGCCGGGATGAAGCGCGATCGCCTGCGTGAGGTTCAGCTGGACAGTGTCGCACCAGGGCGAGAGCACTTGCTCGACGATCCCGGTCACCAGCGGCTGAAGCACGAGGCTCTCGGCATGGCACGAGCGCGCGAGCAGCCGCCCGAACCTTTTAGTCCGTTCGCCATAGAAGCCGCCCCGGCAGAACGGCGTCCTCTCGAAAGCCTCGGTCAGGTCGCAGTCCAGCGCCGCGATCGTCCTTGGCAGGAGGTCGGGGATGACGCACCAGCCCTCGCCGAGCAGCTGCTCGGTCCAGCGGTCGATCTCCTTTGCGGGCGCAGGATGGGTCATGAAATCCTCCCTTCGGGTCAGGCCGCGACGAGCGGCTCGACAAGATTGATCCTGGCGGGGGCGTAGATGTCGTTTGCCGCAAGCAGGCGGGGCGTGGCCTCCGAGATGTGGATGCAGAGCGCGCCGAGCATCCTGCCGTCGCGGAGCCGCGGCAGGCCGAGCGGGCGGCAGTCCCATCCGAACGAGAGGATCTGCTGCAGCCAGCCCATCTCGGCGACGCCGGTATAGGTCGTAACGCCGCGCAGCAGCGCATAGTCGACGATGGCGCTGACCAGCCGGTTGCGAACATCCAGCCGGCGAGCGGCCCGTTGGTCGCGCGCAAGGCAGAAGCGGGTGATCTCGAGCACGTTCCGGCCGCGCGGCGGCGCTCCGGCGCACAGATCCCGGAACAGAGTGTCGAGAAGATGGGGCGTCTCGGTCTCGAGGAGACGCGCTGAGCCCAGGTGGCGACCGGCCTCGTCGGCGATGACCAGATAGATGGCGCGGTCGTCGTCGAACTGGTCGAGCTCGAAGCGTCCTTCCAGGACCGGCAGGTCCCACCTCAGGAGATCGACGAAGACCTGCTTGCGCGCTTCGAACATTCCCCTGAGGCTCGCTTCCGCCAGGGGACGGCGCGCATTCTCGACGACAAGGACCATCTGCAACTCCTCCGGTTGACCCGGAGGTTATCGGCGGCGGCGTCCTCGCCCCGCGAGTCCCAGAAATGGGGGTCGGTTCAGCGCGTGAACACGTCGAGGAACGCGATCGTGCCGTCGAACAGCGCGTGCACCGCGAGCAAGGTGCGGCTGGCGACGCCGTAGCGCGCCCGCGCCCGCTTCAGATACTGGATGACAGTCTCGGGGCTGATGCCGAGGATGTGGGCAATCTCCCAGTCCGACTTGCCTCGCGCCGCGAGAATGACGCAGTCGCGTTGGCGGTCGGTGAGCCGCGGCGGCGGCGCAAGACCCGGTCGACGGAGGCGCTCCACCCGTCGCGCAGCCTCGAAGGCGAAGGCGCCGACCAGCTGGGCAAGCGGCAGATGGTCTTCGGCCAAGCCGACGCCGATCCTCGTCGCGAACGAGCATGAACCGTTCGATTCTCCCGGCACGTTGGCGGGAATGGTAAAGCCGTCGCCGAGCCCGCTGCGCGCCGCAAGCGCCAGCACCTCCTGATCCCGCGCGGTCAGCGAGACCAGGGTCGGGAGGCGCGACCACGCGAACCCGACGCTGGTCATGTGACTCGCACGGTGGACCGGGTCGGAGACGCCCAATTTGTGGTCGTCGAAATATTGGACCCACTGCGCCGGATAATTGTGGATCCGTATCGCCGCGTGGGGCGCATTGCGGATGTCGATATGGTGCGTCAGCGCGAAATGCGCGAAGCCCATCTCGCCGCTGATCTCCGCCAGCAGCTCTGCGAGCTCCTGCTCGGATTTTGTCCCGGCGACGGCGCGGACGAACGCGTCCACCCTGTCGAACTTGTCCATGCGGCGAACCGCACCGGCGTCGCGGGGCGCGTCCAAGCTCGCCCGATCCGCTCCGCCGCCTTCACATGTCGGCCCGCCGGTTCTCAAGCGGCGAACGGACGGCCACGGCCAGTATCCTGCGCCCGTTTCGCCGGCTTCCCTGGCAGCGGCGACGTCGCGCAAGACGATATACGCATTCGCAACCAATCGTGGCATTATAATCGGTTTATTTATTAAACGTTGTCGCAGGGTCTCTCATGGACCGTCGAGTTGCCATCGCCGCAGGATCTACGCGGCATCTGTCCGGCACGGTCTGGTAGCCGTGCCGTTCGCCCGGCTCATCGACCAGTTCGAGCGGCACGCCCGCGATTGCGGGTCGGATGCCGATTTGCGCGCATTGGTCGAAGACGCCGCCCGCGAGCTTGGCTTCCGTTACTTCGCGCTGCTTCACCATGCGAGCATCAGGACCGGCGGCGGCAATCTTATCCGCATCGACAATTATCCAGCGGGCTGGGAGGAAGAGCTGCAGGCGGGGGGATTCATCGGCGACGACCCGGTTCACCTCGCGAGCGGGCGGACCAGTACCGGCTTTTCCTGGAGCGACCTCGGCTCGCTGCTGCCCCTCACCGAGCGCCACCGCGACATCCTCGAGCGCAGCGGCCGCTTCGGCATCGGCCTGGGCTTCACGGTTCCAGCGAACGTGCCGGGAGAGCCGGCCGGATCCTGCTCGTTCGCGGTGCGACGGGGCATCGAGCTTCCGGCGGAGCGCCTGCTCTGCGCGGAGCAGATCGGCGCCCATGCCTTCGGCGTCGCGCGGCGCCTCCATCACTATCCCGCGGCCGGGCTCCACCCGCACCTCAATCGCCGGGAGCTGGAGTGCCTCCACCTTCTGGCCGCCGGCAAGACCGACTGGGAGATCGCCCATATCCTCGGCATCAGCGTCGAGACGGCGCATCAATATGTGAAGCGGGCACGCGCCGCCTATGACGTGGCGAGCCGCACCCAGCTCGTCGTCCATGGGCTGCGGGACTCCTGGATCAGCTTCGACGACGTGATTCCCCCATTCGGGGGAATGGGCTAGCGGCCCGATCTGGGCTCTCCTGCCGCCGTCCGGCAAAGGAGAGTGCCCATGGACCAGACACCCTCAACCCCTTGCGCCGCGCGGCGCCGCTAAGCTCGGCGTCGGGAGCGGCCGCGGGTCCGGCGAAGGGCTCGAGCCGTGGCGGGCTTCGCAGACGGCTTGCCCGACTGGCGCGATGCCGCCGCCTATCGTCCCCTTCTGGCGGCCGATCGCGCGGCGTTCGCGTGGGAGTGGCTTCGAAGGGACGAAGCCTATCGGACGGCGGCCGCGGCGACCCTCCGCGCCGCCCTCAGTGGCGCGGAAGAACCCGCTTGCTGGGGTCTTCACGCGTTCGTCGATCCGGCTCTGCCGGCGGTCCTTGCCCGCCCGGTCTGGCGTCTTCCAGACTATCCCTATGTCCTCGAAGCCGTCGCCGACCCCGCTCTCTCCAGCGCAGATGCCTTCGAGCTGGAGAAGGTTCGCGCGCTCGCAACTGTTCTGCGCTCGCCGAGCGGTCCGGAGCATCTCCTCCTCTCGGACGGCTATCACAATATTCGTCTCGATATCATCGGCGGATCGGTGGCGGCGGGACCGGTGGCGCTCGGCTACAGGCTTTGCGGGTTCCGGACGGCCCAAGCGCCCTTGCTGGTTCTGCGCCGGCTCCTCGCGCTGATGCTGACCGGACGGTTCCAAAGAGGGCTGTTTCCGCCGGATGCGCGCGCGCCGCGCCGAATTCTCCTGCTGCGGGCCCACGACGCGCTGAATGCCGGCGCCCGCCAGCGAGACATCGCCGAGATGCTGCTCAGCGCTGAGGCTCGGGAACCGCGATGGCGTTTAGCAGCGCCGTCGCTCCGCTCGCGGGTCCAGCGCCTGGTGCGCGACGCCCGCGCGATGGCGCGGGGCGGCTACCGTCTTCTCCTGAGCGCGGAAGCGCACCGCTGACGTTCGGACCAGCGCGAGGCGAGGTCGGGCAGGTTCCATGCGGCCGGCCGCTCCGGGGGATCGAATTCGACGTGGCCCGAATCCGAGCCTCTGGCGCGGTCGCAGGCAAGGGCAAGGTGGCGTCGAACGGGCGCGCGGTGCGCCGGAACGTGACGAGGTTCGGCTTGGAAGACGAGATCGCCCGCGCAGCCCGCGCCAGGAAGGGGAGCCCCTTCCTGTCCACCGAGCAAGCCGCTTTCTATCTGGGCCTCAGCGCGCGCAAGCTGCAGGCGATGCGCGCCGGGGGAACGGGCCCCGCCTTCCGCCGGCACAGCCGCTATGTGCGCTACCATATCGACGATCTCGACGCCTGGTCCAAGGATGTCGCGGGGACGAGGCCGAGCCGTGCCTGACCTGCGCGACTTGCCTGTCCTTCGCTGGGGCGAGGAGCTGCGCCGCCTGCGCCGGGACCGCCACTGCGGACGACGCCGCCTGTTGGTCGCCGCGGCGGCAGCGGTGGCTGCGACGGCTCTTGCCGCGACCGCGATCAGGCCGCCGCGTCCACTCCTGGTCTGGAATGCGAGCACGAGCAGCCCGGAAGGGCTCTATGTCGTCAGGCCGGAAGGGGCGCCACGGCTCGGCGACATGGTGATCGCGTGGCCGCCCGACGCGGCGCGGCGGCTCGCCGCAGCGCGCAATTATCTCCCTTATGGGGTGCCGCTCGTGAAGAGGGTCGCCGCCGCCGCCGGCGACCGCGTGTGCGCGGCGGGCGAGGCTGTGTTCGTCGGCGACCGGCTCGTGACGCTCCGGCGCAGCGAAGACGCCGCCGGCCGGCCGCTTCCGTGGTGGACCGGCTGCATCCGGCTGAGGACGGGAGAATTGCTGCTCCTCAACGAAGGTGCGGATTCGTTCGACGGGCGCTATTTTGGGATCACGCCGCCGTCCGACGTGATCGGCCGGGCGAGGCTCATCTGGGCCCGCTGAGCAGAGCCTCCTTGCTCCTGTCGCTGCTGGCCTCCGCGCCGGCCGCGGCGGGGCCGCTCGATCGGTGGAGCGCCTATGTCGCCGAAGCGTCCGACCGGTTCGGCGTGCCCCAGGAATGGGTCCGGCGCGTGATCAGGGCCGAGAGCGGCGGCAGGGCGATGCTGAACGGACAGCCGATCGCGAGCTCCGCCGGGGCTGTGGGGTTGATGCAGCTGATGCCGCTGACCTGGCAGGAGATGCGCGGCCGCTATGCGCTCGGCGGCGACCCGCAGGATCCGCACGACAATATCCTCGCCGGCACCGCCTATCTTCGGGAGATGATCGACCGGTTCGGCTATCCGGGCGCCTTCGCGGCCTACAATGCCGGGCCGGCCCGCTATGCCGATCACCTCTCCCGCGGCCGGCCTTTACCGGCGGAGACGGTGGCCTATGTCGCGAAGGTCACCGGGCACGGTCCCGCGCTCCAGGCGATGAGGGGACCCGAAGCGCCACCCTCATTCTTCGTCACCGGCGGCGGTCATGCCTCCCCGGCCGCCGGCGAGCCGCTGCCCGCGCCGAATGCGTCCCAAGCCTTGTTCTTCCGGGTGGAGACTCAGCCGGGCCCCTCGCGCTGATTTCGCAGCCGGCGCGGCGGACGATGCTCGCCACGCGTCAGGAGAGCCCCGCCTCCCCTCAATGCCGGGCGAGACGGAGGAGAGGCGGCGGTCGACGGCCGCGCTGAAGCAGGAGGAATGCATGGGAGAGTCCGGTCTGGCGGGCGAGGGGAGGGCGATCGTCGAGAGGCTGGGCGGCCGCTGGAGCGGCGAGGGCGGCCTCTGCCGCTGCCCTGCGCACGACGATCGCAGCCCCTCGCTGAGCGTCCGCGTCGGCCGCTCGCGTCTTCTCTTTCATTGCTTTGCCGGCTGCGACACCGCGGATGTGCTGGCGGCGCTGCGCCTCGCCGGCCTTGGCGGCAAAGCCGCGGCTGCCTCGCCTGCGACCTCGTCCTTGCGGTCCTCGCCGGCTTCGACCGCCGCGTTGCGCCTGTGGGGCGGCGCGCACCCCGTCGCCGGGACGCACGCCGAACGCTACCTTCGGTCGAGAGGCCTCACAATCGGCTCTGCGGAACTACGCTATCATCCGCGCACGCCGCATGGGCCGCAGCCGTTCACCCGCTTTCGCCCCGCTCTGGTCGCCGCGGTGCGCGACGAGACGGGGCTGGTTGGGGTGCACAGGACTTTCCTGGATACCGGGAATGCGCGGCTCGCGTCTGTGCCCGAGCCGAAATGCGGGCTCGGGCGGTTCGGCCGCGGTGCGGTGCGGCTCGGCGGCATTGCCGAGCGCATGGGGCTCGCGGAAGGAATCGAGACCGCCCTCTCCGCGTCGATACTCTTCGGGGTGCCCTGCTGGGCGACTCTCGGGACCGAGCGATTCCGCCATGTCTCGCTTCCCGGCGAGGTTCGTGAGCTCCTTCTGTTTCTCGACAACGATGCCGGCGGCCACCGGGCGGAGACGCTCGCGCGCGAAGCCTTCCCGCACGTCGCTGCCATCGAGCCCTATTACCCGCCGAAGTCGGGCGACGACTGGAACGACGTCCTGACGGAGGCGGTGTTGAAGGCTGCGCCATAGAGGAGAGCGAGCGGGGAGGGGCCGATCCGGAGCGGCGATGGTGCGGCTCCGGGCCGGAGACCCGCAATGGCCACCTCGCCGTCGACACCGACCGAAACTTTCCCGCACCTTGGCGTCGCCCGCGCCGTTCTGTCGCGCTTCCGCGCCGGCCAGGCGGTCGATCGTCACGTCCTTCGCGCCCTGCTTGCAGATGCCGCTGGTGGGTCCGACGCCTCCGGCGCCTGGTCGATGCGCGACGCCTACGACGCGCTCGAGCTTGCCCAGACCCTGTTCGCCCTTGAACCTGACTGCCCGCTGGTTGCCGGCGCAAATGCCGAATGCCTTGGGCGGCTCGAGACTTTCGCCGCGGCGCTGCCGGTCCAGAGCGTCCGGTCCGAAGCGCAGATCGCCCTGCAGCAATTCTCGACGCCGCTTCCGCTCGCGTTCGTCGCCGGACTTGCGGCGGACATCGCCGCTGGCGAGGTAATGCTCGAGCCATCCGCAGGAAATGGCCTGCTCGCCTGGCCCGCGGCGCGCCGTGGCGCGAGGCTCCTGCTCAACGAGATCGATGCTGCGCGCGCGGCGAGCCTCGCGGAAGCGTTTCCGGCCGCTCAGGTCATCGGACATGACGCCGAGCTGATCGACGATCGGCTTGAGCCGGCGCTGCGTCCCGACGTCGTGATCATGAATCCGCCCTTCGCGCGAAGCGCCGGGCGGGGCGAGGACCGCCACGCGGGAGCGCGGCACCTGCTTGCGGCGCTTTCCCGCTTGGCACCGGGCGGGCGGCTGGTCGCGGTGATGCCGGAGAGCTTCAGTGCGGCGGGTTCCGGAAGCATGCTGCGGGCGCGGGCGGAGTCGATGGCCGCGCTTCGCCTCGACGTGCTGCTCGCCCCCGGCGCCTTCGCCCGGCACGGAACGGGGATCCCGGTACGGCTGGTCGTCTACGACAAGGGTCCTTCGGCCGAACCGGCTTGCCTCGCGCGGGTCGACAGCGTTGCCGCGCTCCTTCCGCTGGTCGAGGCGCTCCCAAGCCGGGAAACGGTGCCTTCGGGACGGCTGGGCCGCAAGCCGGCAGGCGGGAGCCTGTTCGCGGGCTTGGGGCGGCTCTCCCCGGCGGCGCCTCTTGCCCGGCCGCGCATCGGAGCCGGCGCGCCGGCGCCGCTTTCCTATGTCCCGCTCGACGATCCTGCGCCGGCCGCCGACCCCGTCGGGATCTACCTTCCCTACCGGCCGAGCCGGGTCTCGATCGCGGGCGCGACGCCGCATCCGACGCCGCTCGTCGAATCCCTGGCGATGGGGTCCATCGCGGCGCCGAAGCCCGGCCGAGCCCCGCTGCTCCCGGACGGTCTGGTGGCGGCAGGCATCCTCTCGGAGGCGCAGCTCGAGACTCTGATCTATGCGGGGGAGGCTTTCGAGCGCGACCTGCCGGGGCGGTTCGTTCCGATCCAGGAGGGCTGCGGCCTCGAGGCTTCCGCCGGGGGCGCGGCCTATCGCTCCGGATATTTCCTCGGCGACGGCACCGGCGCCGGCAAGGGGCGGCAGGTGGCCGGCATCATCCTCGATCAGTGGCTGCGCGGCAACCGCCGCCACGTCTGGCTCAGCAAGAACGAAGCTTTGCTCGAGGATGCGCGGCGCGACTGGGCCGCGCTCGGCGGGCTGCCGCTCGACGTCCAGCCGCTTTCGGCGTGGAAGCTCGGGGCGCCGCTGACGCTGGACGCAGGCATCCTCTTCGTCACCTATCCGACGATGCGGTCGGGCCGCGCCGAGGCGACCCGCCTCCGGCAGATCCTCGACTGGGCGGGCGAAGCGTTCGACGGAGTCATCGCCTTCGACGAGGCGCACGCCATGGCGAACGCGGCGGGCGGCGAGGGGAGCCGCGGCAAGCTCAAGGGCTCCGAGCAGGGCATCGCCGGGGTCCGGCTCCAGAACCGGCTCCCGCGGGCGCGGATCCTCTATGCCTCGGCGACGGGCGCCTCCGACGTCAACAATCTCGCTTATGCCCAGCGGCTCGGCCTCTGGGGCCCCGAGACGGCGTTCGCCGACCGAAACGCCTTCGTCGGCGCGATCCGCGAGGGGGGCATCGCGGCGATGGAGCTGGTCGCGCGCGACCTCAAGGCGCTCGGGCTCTACACCGCGCGGGCGCTCTCCTTCGCCGGGGTCGAATATGACGTGCTCGAGCACCGGCTGACGCCGGAGCAGATCGCGATCTACGACGCTTATGCCGACGCCTGGGCGATCATCCATGGCAATCTGACCGCGGCGCTCGAGGCGACCCGGGTTGTGGACGCCGCGACGGGCGCGACCCTCAACGCGAATGCGAAGTCCGCCGCGCTGTCGCGCTTCGAGGGCACGAAGCAGCGCTTCTTCGGCCAGTTGCTCCTGTCGATGAAGCTGCCGACCCTGCTGCCGGCAATCGAGGCGGATCTCGCGGCGAACCATGCCGTCGTCATCCAGCTCGTCTCGACGGCCGAGGCGATGCTCGAGCGCCGGCTGGCGGAGCTCAGTCCGGAGGAGCGGGAGGCGCTCGAGATCGATGTCAGCCCGCGCGAATATGTCGTCGACTATCTCTCGGCCGCCTTCCCGACGCGGCAGATGCGGGTCTTCACCGATGCTGAAGGAAATACCCGTTCCGAGCCGATGAGCGACGAGGCGGGGAGGCCCGTCCACTGCCAGGCCGCGCTTCGCGCCCGGCACGCGCTCATCGAGCAGCTCTGCGCGCTGCCGCCGATCGGAACCGCGCTCGATGCGCTCATCGACCGGTTCGGGAAGGAGCGCGTCGCCGAGGTCACCGGCCGGACACGGCGGCTCGTCACGGCGCCTGACGGAAGGCAGCGGGTGGAGCACCGCACCGCCCGCGCCAATCTCGTTGAGGCGGAGGCGTTCATGCGCGGCGACAAGCGCATCCTCGTCTTCTCCGACGCCGGCGGCACGGGCCGCTCCTATCATGCCTGCCTCGGCGCCCGGAACCAGGCGCGTCGGATCCACTATCTGCTGGAACCGGGCTGGCGCGCCGACGCCGCCATCCAGGGCCTCGGCCGCACCCATCGCACGCGCCAAGCCTCCGCGCCCCTGTTCAGGCCGGTCACCACCGACGTCCGCGGCGAGCGGCGCTTCATCTCGACGATCGCGCGGCGTCTCGACGCCCTTGGTGCGCTCACGCGCGGCCAGCGCCAGACCGGCGGTCAGAATTTGTTCGACCCGGCCGACAATCTGGAGAGTGTGTACGCGAAGGAGGCGCTGACCGGCTGGTACCATCTGCTCTTCGCTGGGAAGCTGAAGTCGGTGACACTCGAGCAGTTCCAGGCGCTGACCGGTCTGCGCCTCGAAGCGGAAGACGGCGCGCTCCGCGAGGACCTTCCGCCGATCCAGCGCTGGCTCAACCGGCTGCTGGCGCTGAGGATCGGGCTGCAGAACGCAATCTTCGACGAGTTCCTGGGGCTGGTCGAGGCGCGCGTTGGGGCGGCGCGGGAAGCCGGCACGCTCGACCTCGGGGTCGAGACCGTGGCGGTCGACGGGTTCGACATTCTCGAGGACCGGGTGATCCGCACCGACCCGTCCGGCGCGACCACCCACCTGCTGCGGATCGAGATCGCGCGGCGCCTGCGGCCAATGACGCTGGAGACGGTGATCGCGCTTCGCGAGGATCGCCCCGACGCCGTCCTGATGGTGAATGCCCGCTCCGGCAAGGCGGCGCTGCGCCTGCGGGCGAGGAGCTTCACGTCCGAGGAAGGGCTGCCGATCGCCCGCTGCGAACTCGTGCGGCCGCTCCGGCGCGACTATCTGTCCGTCGATCGGCTCGAGGAGAGCAGCTGGGAATGCTGTTCGGACGGAGCGTTCGCGGCGGCTTGGCGGGAAGAGGCGCGCGAGGCGGAGGCGACGCCGCGCCGCGAGACGCTCCACCTCGCGACCGGGCTGCTGCTGCCGGTCTGGGACAAGCTGCCCGGCGATCACGTCCAGGTCGTCCGCATCGCCGCCGCGGACGGCCGCACGCTTCTCGGGCGGGAAATTCCGGCGGCCTTCCTCCCGCAGCTCGGCCAGAAGCTCGGCCTCGACATCGCGCTCGACCTTGCGCCGGCCGAGCTGGCGGCGACGGTGCTGCGGACGGGACGGGCGCTTCCGATGCGCGGACCTGAACCGCTCCTCCTCAAGCGCTCGCTGGTCAATTCCAGTCAGCGGCTCGAGATCGAAGGATACGGCGCCCATCGCCTCGCCTGGTACAAGGCGCAGGGCTGCTTCACCGAGATCATCCGCTATCGAACGCGTCTGTTCGTGCCGGTGGACCGCGCCGGCGCCGTGCTTGACCGCATCGGCGGGACGGATGACGGCGGCCAGGCCGTCCCCGCGGCAGGCGCCGGACAGAACCGGGAATGTGGGGGCGAGGGAGGAGAGGGGGCGGGAGCCGGGTGAGCGACGGGTGCGGAAAGTCCGCGCCGGCTCTCATCCGGAGACCGACATGATCAGGACCATCACTCTCAACAAGCTCGTTCCCTCGCCGCGCAACGTCCGGCGCAGGGTCGACGAGCAGGCCGACCGCGAGCTCAAGGCCGACATCCTGGCCCGCGGCCTTCTCCAGAATCTCGTCGTCACCGCGGCCCCGAAACCGCGCGGGAGCTTCGCCGTCGAGGCGGGCGAGCGCCGCCGCCGCGCGCTGCTGAGCCTTGCCGACGAGGGCGCGATCGCGCGCGACCATGAAGTGTGCTGCCTCGTCCTCGACGATCGCGGCGCGGCGCAGGAGGCGAGCCTCGCCGAGAATTTCCAGCGGCTGGCGATGAACCCCGCCGACGAATGCCTCGCCTTCCATCGCCTCCTGGAAGAGGGCGCGGACGTCGAGGGGATCGCCCGCCGCTTCGGGCTGACCACCCGGTTCGTCGAGGGGCGGTTGCGGCTCGCGGCGCTCGCGCCAATCGTGTTCGAAGCCCTCGGCGCCGGCGAGATCAGCCTCGACATCGCCAAGGCCTATGCGGCCACCCCGGACCAGGAGCGGCAGGCACAGGTGTTCGAGCAGATGAGCCGCGGCTACGGCTATCCCCATCCCGACAGCATCCGGCGGATGATGACTCAGGCGACGGCAAGCGGCAGCGATCGCCGCGCCCGGCTCGTCGGGGAGGAAGCTTATCTCGCCGCCGGCGGCCGCATCGAGCGCGACCTGTTCTCGGAGGAGGGCAGCGCGCGCTGGCTGGACATCGCCATCCTCGAGCGGCTGGCCTGCGAGAGGATGGACGCGCTGGCGGCTGCCGCTGCGGCCGAGACCGGACTTGGCTGGGTGCGGCCGACGCTCGATTCCTGGGTTGGCGGGGCCCAGACGGCCGGCCTCAGGCCCGTCCGGCTCGAAAGCCCGGTGCCGAGCGAGGAGGAGCGCGCGCTGGCGGAGTCGCTCGAGGCGGAGGCCGAGGATCTCGCCGCCGGGCTCGAGGACGAAGCGTTGAGCGAGGACGAGCGGGAAACGGCGGAGGCCCGGATCAGGATCCTCGGCGAGCGGATCGAGGCTCTGGTCGACAAGCCGCCGGTGATCGACGAAGCGCTGAAGCCGGCGATCGGCACCTTCCTGACCCTCGACGAGGAGGGGCGGCCGCGGCTCGCAGCAACCTATTATGCTGAGAGCGCCGGGCCTGCGGCGGAGAGTGACGGGGAGGAGGGCTGCATTCCGGCGGAGGCGCCGGCCGCACGCTCCGGCGGCCTTTCGCAGCGGCTGGTGGACGAGCTCGCGATGCAGCGCCGGGACGTGCTCGCGGTCCATGTCGCGTCCGCTCCGGCCTTCGCGCTCGATCTCGCCATCTTCCTGATGATCGATCGGCAGGAAACCCACGCGAGCGAGAAGAGCGGCTCGTCCCTCGTCGCCGCCCGGCCTTCCAACCCGGTGCTGGATTTCAGGACTCCGGAGGCGGCAGCGACGATCGCGGCAGCCGAGGCGGCGGCGGCGCTGGACCGCAACTGGACGGAGGGCAAGACGCGCGCGGCGCGGTTCGATGCCTTCAGGACCCTGCCCGAGGACGCCCGCGCGGCCTGGCTCGGCCACGCTGTCGCCCGCACCCTCGAGGCGAGCCTCAACCTGCCCGGGGACCGCGCCTGCGCGTTCCACGACCATCTCGGACGGCTCCTCGGCATCGAGGTCGCGTCATGGTGGCGGCCGACGGGCCTCAATTATTTCGACAGGGTGCCGAAGGCGATGACGCTGGCGGCGCTCGGTGAGGTGGGCGGCCCGGCTCTCTCCGAACGCTACGCGAAGGCGAAGAAGGCGGAGCTCGCGCAGGCGTGCGAGCGGATCTTCGCCGGCGACTTCATTGCCGAGGTCGAGGTGAAGGAGGCCGCGCTCGCCTGGCTGCCGGAGGCGATGCGGTTCGCGCCGCCGCCGCCGGATGCCTCCGAGGGGGCGCCGCAAGGCGCGGGAGAGGAGCCCGATCTTTCCCCCACCGGAGATGAGACCGAGATCGCGCCCGAGCGCGTCGAGGAAGCGGCCTGACGTCTCCCACCGCTTCGACAGGGCGGCTCTCCCCGGAGGGCCGCCCGCTTCCCCTCGCCACCGCCTGGGGGCGGCGAACCGGAATTAGTCCAAAAGCGGCCGCAGGGATCGCCCAAAGGGAAATGCAGGCGCTCCCCACTATCCGCCGCGATCGACCCCGACCGAAGCGCCAAGCCGAGGTGCCTCACTGAGCAGTCCGCCATCACCCGTCCGGACGGGCGGCGACGCCTCACAGGAGATTGGCGAGGATGGCGCCAAGGTCGGAACGGATCGCCGCCCGGTTTCCCCGCCGTCCCCAACCCGTGTCGAGGAGCAACAGGAAGGAATTCCCATGGCGAAGGATCGCCCGCCAATGTCGCCGAAGCGTCTTGAAGAAGCCGCTTCACGCCTCCAGCCGCTCGAGCGGGACGTCCTTGCCCTCAGCGCGGGGGAGGGGCTGCGCAACGACGAGATCGCGGCGCGGCTCGGCATCTCGGCAGCGGCGGCGGAGCGGCTCCTGTCCCGGGCGCTCGTGGCGCTGGATCGGGCACTGGAGCGGCAGGAGCGCCCCTGGTGGAGGTTTTGGTGACCCTGGGGGACGCCGGTGCGCAGGGAGGTGTCTGCCGGTGCGGTGCCCGATGGTGGGGGCTGCTATCGTTTCGGACGCAAAGCTTCCGATGCTAAAATAATTGCTCGATATTCCCTGCGTCGTGATTCGTGCGACCAGCAGACCCGCGGCTCATTCGGGTTCGTCGCCCAAAGTCGTTGCGAGTTTCTCCAGATAAGCGCGCCGGTCGAGCAGCCGTAGGAATTGTCCGTCGCCGTCGACCACGGCGACGAACGGCGCGTGCGCGCGCAGGACCGCGCGCATCCGCTTAGTTCGGGGCTGGTCTGCCAGATCCTCGACCTTGGCGGCGAACACGGTCGTTGGCAGAACCTCGTTCAAGAGCGGGACCGTGACCCAGTCGGCACGTTCGCCGAGGCCACCGTCGAGCGTCACCCAGTGACGCTCGTCCGTACCGCCCGGGGGCACTGGTCGGTGCTCCTGCAGCCGGTTGATAAATTCCTGGACGAGTTGCTGCGCCTGATGCGGTTGCAGGGCGCCGGTTTCCGAAATCGTCGAGGGCGTCGTGGTCACCAGCGGCGGATTAAATTGGAACAGAGCGGCGTAAGCATTGGCAAAGGCGCTTTCCAGCCACGGGTAGCGTCTCGCGAGGCTCCACCGCAGCAGATGTACGTCGACCGCCGCTAGGAAACGTCGCTCGCTCGTCGCGGTGCGGTTCACGAAGACGAAGACGCTGATGCCTCGCATGCGCTGCATCATGAGGGCCGCGATATAGAGGCGGGTGGTCAGCCATTCTTTGCCAGAGCCGAGATCAATCAGCGCATAATCCGCAGGTTCCGTCGACTTCACCTGATCAACCAGCGCCGCCGCGGAATCTGCGATCGCGGCCGAGCGCGCCGGATCGCGAATCTCGTCGAGCAACGGGCTCTGCTCGGAAGGCTGCGCCGTCGTGAACTCGACCCCCACGTTGAACAGCGAAACCTTGCTCACCCGGCCGCCAAGACCCCGCGCGAGCTCGATCAGCGGCTCGCGAAATCGCCAGGCGAGAAACGCGATGACGAGCGGCCACGCCAGCGCCTCGAGGAGATGGAGCCAGGGTTCTATGCCGCACTTGGAAGCGTTCGCGCCGACCGTTAGCGGTACCTGCACGGTGAGTGACCCGGCCGGAATGGCCGGTTGCGGTGCCGATGCAGCCGGCGCTGCCACCGCAGCAGGTGACCAGAGCAGCATGAATCCCGCCGACAGTGCGAGCCTGCCCCCGTCGACGGCTGCTACCGCCGCGAGTGCTCTGTTCAGCCGGTCGGGTCGCTTATTTCCAGTCGGCATGGCCGGTGCTCCCGATCTCCGCGAGGAGGGTCATCAGCGTGATCCCGACCTTCAGTGCGTCGGGGTGAATGGTGAAGTCGGCGGAATGCACGCCGCCAGTGCCAAGCACGCCCTTGGCGATGCCGAGCGAGAAATAGAGCGACCGGATTTTCGGCGTGTAATAAGCGAAATCCTCGGAATACATGCTTCGGCCGGGGTTGGTGTCGACCGTGCCCGTGAAGGCCGACTTCAGCAGCGGCACGACCTCACCGAACAAGCCCGGATCATTGCGCGTCGGTGGCGAAGCGACCCGAAACTCGATCCAGGTCGGCGTCAGGCCATAGGCCGCGCTCACGGCCGCCGCGCGAGCGACGATCAGATCCTTGAGCGACGTGCCACCGGCTGGTGCTACGATCGGATCCTCATAGGCTCTGATCGTGCCGTCGATCTCGGCGGCCGCCGGCAGAACGTTGGACGCACCCGAAGCGGCGGTGAAGTTGGTGATAGAGACGATCAGCGGCCGATTGGAGATGTCCAGTCGACGCGCCGGGAGTTCGGACAGTTCGGCTGCGACCTTCATGGCGCCTAGCGCGACGTCGTCACCGTCGAAGGGCGCTGCCGCGTGCGAGGACCGGCCGCTAAGCTGCAGCTTGAAATAGTTGCTTCCGGCGAGCGTGTCCCCGGGTGCGATCTCGATCGTGCCGACCGGCAGCCCCGGTGCCGAATGTTCCGCGAAGATCTTTTGGACGCCGAGCGTCTGGAGCGTACCATCTCGGACAATATCATCGGCGCCGCCGGGCGTCTCCTCGGCAGGCTGGAACAGGAACACGATCTTGCCCGAAAAGTGGCCGACATTCTGTTTGATGAGTGCCGCCACGCCGAGCAGGATCGCGGCATGCGCGTCATGTCCGCAATTGTGCATCACGCCGGCAATCTCGGAGCGCGGACTGTGGCTCGCCGGCTCGACGCCGCCATTCGGGAGGGGCCGTGCATCCATCTCGGAGCGCAGCGCGATCGTCGGGCCCGGACGACCCGTATCGAGCACCGCTATCACCGCTGTCGGAAGGGAAGGCGACGGGGCGAAGTTGGTGAAACCGAGCGCCTTCAGTTTCGCCGTCAGATAATCGTGGGCCTTGACCTCCTTCTTGCCGAGCTCGGGGTTGCGGTGAAGGTAATCGTAAGCGTCGCGGGTGACCCCGAGCACCTGGTCTGCGGCCGCCGCAACGGTCGGAGCGGGCTGGGAGAAGGTGGGGTCGGACGGCGTGGCGACCAGGACGGCCGTCGCTAGGAGCAGCGCAGTGTGAGCCGAGTTCGAATGTCGCTTCATCCTGTGCCTCCTGCGAGATGCCTCTAATATCCTAGTTTCCTCGGGCGGAGCGATGGCGCGATCGTGTGCTCGCTTCCGGATACCCGCCAGACGGGCAATAGCTGGACACGGACGCGCCCGGCGCAGACACCCTATTTCGTACATCCCAGAAGATAAGACCCACACCTCACCTCGTCGAGAATTGCACCGATCGATCGCAGCGCTTCCGATGTATTTTGTCAATTTTCCCTTTGCAAGATATCGCCACTGGACAAGAAATGCGAGACCTTCGTCAACAGGCACATTCTGGTTGTACTCTGGCTGGCAATCTGTGCATTCTGGCGATGCATTAAGGGGGGAGACTGACGATGCGCTCCGTTTTACGTGCGGCCTTCATAAGCGCCCTGGCGGGTCAGCTCGCATTCGCCGCGCCAGCGGCCGCGGCGCCTAATCCCTATCTCAGAGTCGAACCCCAGGTCGCCAACTGGCTGCCGCCCCAGCCGCAGTCGGGCGACCTCACAGACGACAGCGATCTCGCGATCTATTATACGACCCGTCCGCTTGCCGCGCCCGGCAGCCCGAGCGTCGTGGACGCCCAGGCCGACGACGTGCTCTCCGCGCCCACGGTCGCCCAGCGCTTCGCGACTGCCGCCGGCGGCACGCTCGATGCCACGAATGCGCCGGCCTTCATGACTATGATGACGCGCGTGCTCGACGACGACGGGGCGATGCTGGCGCCGTTGAAGCACGATGTCGTCGATGGCGGCCGCGTCCGTCCTTATGTCCGCTTCGCGCAGCAGAATGTCTGCGACCATCTTGTCGACGACCGCGACTACCGGCTCGACAAGACCGGCTCTTATCCATCCGGCCATGCGACCTATGGCTGGATGTGGGGTCTCATCCTTTCCACTATCCTTTCGGAACGCGCCGATGCGATCATGGCCAAGGCCTATGGCTTCGGGCAAAGCCGGCTGGTTTGCGGTTTCCATTACCCATCCGACCTCCTCGCCGGGCGGCTTGCCGCGTCCGCATTGTTCGCGCGGCTCATGACGGACCCGGCCTTTGCAGGCGATCTCAAGCGGGCGCGTGTCGAGGTCCGCAAGGCGCTGGGGCTGCCCGCCGTGCCGTGACACGGTCGGTGCGAACGCCCGGCGATCGCGTCGATAAGTTCGTGCCGATATCGTCAGTTCCGCCCAAGTTGCGCGGCCCTATGACAGTACCGAGTTCGAACCGAGCTTTGAACATAGGATGCGATCCTCGACCGAGCGGACTCGCCCTGGCGATTCAACCATTCCCTGACGCAGGGCATCGGGTGCCGAGCGCCTGGCGTTCAAGACTTGGGAGATTGGCGCGGCGTTTCAGGCGGTCGCCGGCGTCCTCCGCCCGAGCCAAGGCTCGTCCGTACGGTTGATGCCAATCAGTGCGTCCGGGTAGCAACGGTTCTGGAAGGCGATCACGTCGTCGAGGCCGCCGTGGAGCCACCGCTCGTGATCTTCCTCGTGGAGGAGGACCGGCATGCGGTCGTGGACCGGGCGGACGGCTTCGTTGCAGTCGGTCATCAGCCCCGAATAGACGGGTCCCCATTCGTGGCTGTCCTTCCACATGCCCGCCCAGGCGAAGATCGATTGGCCGTTCACGTTGAACCAGGTCCGGCGCTTGGCGCCCTTCTCGCCTTCGGCCTCGCAGAAGCCGGTCAGCGGGATGAGGCAGCGATTCTCCGGCCGCGGGGCGACGAACCGCCACATGAAGCTGGAAAGGTCGGCGATGTTGTTGATCGGCTTCGGCTTGATCGGCAGGCCGGTCTTCTTGCTCTTCTGCGCCAGCGGAAACCCCCAGGTCATGCCCTGGAGGATCCGCGCGCCGTCCTCCTCGCGCACGACCATGCCGGGGCCGCCCGGGTAGACGTCGCCGGCGGGCGCGTTGAAGGAGACCTTCATGGTGGCGCGGAAATAGGCCGAGACCACGTCCGGGGTGGCGTCGTTCCTGTAGAGATTGCACATGGCCGGCGTGTATCGCTTTAGCGCCGGCCCCAGTCAAACAGGTCGCCGCCGGCGCGCGTGCGCGGGCCGATGACGGTAAAGCTGCCGAGCGGATAGGGCTTCAATATCTCTTCCGGCGGCCGTGCCGCCGTCAGCCAGTCCTGCCAGTCCTCCTCCCGCACCACTGCCATGTGCCGGTCCTTGAGCGGCGCGATGTCGGGGCTCGCCGCGACGGTCAGCGCGGCGAAGGCGTCTGGCCAGTCGCGGGAGGCCGGCCGCCACATCCCGGCGATGCAGAAGAAGGGCGCGTCGCCGTCGAGCCGCACGCGATAGCGCTTCCTGGCGGCGCCTTCGCCGGCCTGGACGATGAATTCGGTGGCGATGACGAGGCAGGGATTGACGATCGTGCGGCCTTCGCTGCGGACGAGGCTGAACGGCCGTCCGTCACGCTCGCGCGGCTCGAGCCCCCAGCGGTAGAAGACCTGCTTCGGCCCGCCGTCCCAGATCATGATCTGCGCCGTCTTGCCTGGCCCGTCGCCGAACGCCTCCGGCATGGGTCGCTGCGAGGCATAGCCCATGGCTATTGCAGCTCCGGAACCGGGGGCTGGAACGTGACGTGCGGCTCGATCCGGGCCGGCGGCGCGAAGGGCGACCCGAGGGTGACGCGGCCGTTCGCTTCCTCGGCGTCCCACAGCCCGAAATTGGGGTCGCGGCGCTCCCAGTCGGCGACGGCGAGCGCGGCGAACGCCGCGTCCGCGGCTTGCCACCACAGGTCGGCAAGGTCGTGCTCCGGCCGCGTGATCTCGACCTCGTCTCCGAGGTCGCGTCCCTCGCGCTTGAACGAGGCGCGCGCGCAGTCCCGCGGATCGGCGCCGGCGCGCTCGTAGACGGCGCGGCCGGCCGCAAGCCCGCGGCGCAGCGCGTCCTCGCTCGCCCCCTCGAGCTGGATGTAATAGGTGCCGTCGTCAGCACTGGCCATTGTCGGTCTCCTGACGCTGCGCGAGCCGGCTGCTCGCGGCGCGGGTGACGAACTGCACGAGGTCGGCCCAGGCGAGATCGTCGCGGCCGATCGGCGCGGGGCCGACCAGCTTCTCCCACTGATCGTGAAATGCCGCGCCGACGGCTTCGGCGTCGTCGAAGCTGAGCCGGGGCACAAGCAGGCTGCGCATCTCGGCGGCCTCAGCGCGCGGCGACGGGGCCGAGCCCGCCGAACGCATGGATCGGGTGGCGGCCGGCCGTCTCGGTGATCCGTCTCGCATTGCGGATGCACCGTTCGACGAAGCGCCCGAACTCCTTCGCCGCCTTGCGGATGTCGCGCTCGCTCTTCAGCGTCGGGCTGCCCTCGATCACCAGGGCGACCGTCTGCGCCGCGGCGTGGAGGATGATCTCGGAATCGAGGATGACCTTGGAGGCGCCTTCGACATAGCCGCCGGCCTCGGTCATCGCGAGAAAGAAGCGGCTCGTGAGGTCGGTGATCTCGCGCGCTTCCGCGAGCTGCTCTTGGGTGGGTTCCATGGTCATTCCTGTCTATCTCCTGCGGCGCAATTCGCGCTTCCACTCGGAATCGCTCGGCATCGGCAGCGTGCTGTCGTTCGGCGCCTCGTGGACGAGCTCGAGGATCGGGCCCCGCCGGCCGCAGACGCGGCAGCGGAACCGCTTGGGGACCTCGCGAAGCCAGTCGGAATGGCCCTTGCGCTGAAAATGGTGCCAGACCGCCGCCGCGTGAAAGATCCGCGCGCGGCGACAGCCGCGGCAGGTGAGCTTGATCGCATAGCCATGCGCGCAGGCATCGAAGAGATCCCGGACCGGGTTCGCCGAAATGCGCTGGCCGCCGTCACGCCACATGGTCCTTTCCAACTCGAATCGCTTGCCGGCGTTCTACATCTGTTCCACTGGCCGAGTCCATGTCGATGTTCCGCGAGCAGCTGCTGTTGAGGGCCCTGGCGGCGCTTTGCGAGATCGCCGACGAGTGCGGAACGAAGCCGTCTCCAAAGAATCTGAGCCTGCGCTTCATCCTCGCCTACACCTTCGTCGCGGCCGGCGCCGACGCGAAGCAGAAGTGGCTCTGGGACGATTTCTGGCAGCATGCGACCCAGGCGAGCGACCCGCTGAGGCCGATGGACGATTATCTGAGAGGCACCGGAGCGCGCAGCGCCCTGAACGGCATCTGCCGGGAGACCGGCTATCCGCCGGACAACGCGCTGCTGCAGGCATTGCGGGCACATCGCCGCGTCAGGACGGGGCACCCCTCCGAGGCCGCCGCGCTTCGCCATGCCAATGACGAGCCGCGCGACGACGATGCCGCCTAGGGGCGTTCCGGACGCTAATTCGCGGCCTTGAAGCTGAACGCCTCGAGGAGCTCGGCCAACGCGGAATTCTCGCGCAGCTTTCGCGCCACCTTCTCCCTCGGCCCGAGCGGCAGGCCCTGCACCAGCGAGGATCCGCTGCCGTTCCACTACAGGTAGGCTGTTCCGACTCCCTTCCTGGCGCAAAGAGGAGCAATCTTGGCGGGTTCGCACAAGCCAGAAGGGGGACGAACATGAAGAGATGGCAGCTTGCACTCGTCGCCGCGTCGATGCTTCTTCCGGGAGCAGCCGATGCCCGTCACCGGTATCACTCCGCTTCGCATGCCGGCTATTACACGGCGGCCAGCGGCCACAGCGTGCACCGGCCGATCCATTCCAGCAGCCGGCCGGCGGGCGCGAGCGCCCGCTGCCGCGACGGCAGCTGGAGCTTCAGCGAGAGCCACCGCGGCACCTGCTCGTGGCATGGCGGCGTCGCGCAGTGGCTGCGGTAGGCAATCCGCGCATTCGACTGACGGCCCGTTGACGGCGTGAACCGGGGCGGCGATCCTGCCGCCCCACCGGCACCAGCGGCTCATGTCCTTTCGAGACCATCTTGCGCATCCCGACATCGGCATCGAAGCGCATGTCGCCGCGCGTCGCGCCGCGCTTGCCGAAAGCCTTCGGCCGCGACTCCCGATCTATCTCGACACCCGGTTCTGGGTCATGGCGCGCGAGGTGCTGGACGGGACCAGTGTCCGACCGGACGAACGCGCGATCGTCGAGCGGCTGCAGCGCCTGGTCGAGGTCGGCCGGGCCTTCTGCCCGATCGCGGAGCCAAGCTTCTCGGAGCTGATGAAGCAGGGCGACCCGGAGCGTCGCGCGCGGACCGCGCGGGTGATGGAGCAGCTCGGCTGCCGCGTCGCGATCGACAATGAAGTCGGTCGCATGGTGGCGGAAGCCGAGTGCCTGCTGGTCTCCCGGCTCGGCACCGGGCGATCGGCGGCCCTGCCGGCCGCCTGGACGAGCGCGAGCTTCGTCCTCGGCGAAGTCTATCCGGTCGAGACCGGCTTTCCAGCCGGCCAGGAGCTTGCGATCCAGAAGGAGACGTTCGACCGGATCTGGGAATCGCCGATTGCGGACGTCGCCCTCTCGATGGACAGCGCGCTCTACACGGGTGCCGAGGAGCTGGAGGCCGGGGCGCGCCGCCTGACGGAGGAGAATGCGCGGTACCGGGCGGGTCTCCGCTCGTTCGACAAGCTGCTTGAGCAGGAGTTTCACGGCACCGCGTTGACGATCGTCGAGCATGCGCCGCGGCTGCCGGCGCTGCTCGCGCCGTTCGCCGCATCCATGCCGATCACGCCGTCGGCCGTCTTCACGAACGCGATCCGCGAAATGCTGAAGAATCCCGATCATGCGCGGCTGATGCCGACCGCCCATGTTCAAGCTGTCCTCCATGCCTTGTTCCGCTGGGAATATCGCGACAAGCCGATCAGCGCGAATGACCTGGTCGACTTCCGGCACGCCGCCGCCGCCCTGAGCCGGTGCGGGCTCATGCTCGTTGAAGGGGAGCTCGGCCGGACCCTCCGCCACAAGCGTTTCCCGCTCGCGGAATTTCATGGCTGCACCGTCGTCAGCGATCGCGCCGAGGCCGTCCGCGAGCTCGACCGGCTTCTGGACTGAGCGCGCTCGGCAATCCTGCAGACTTATCCTCCAGCCCGAGACGGCGGCGTT
>DATBDY010000014.1:0-113966 GCA_036269695.1 Allosphingosinicella sp.
GCTCCTCCCCATGGAACGGCGGACGCCGTATCTTATCAGAGCGGCCGGATCGGCGAAAGTTCCCAGCCTTCATGCGCCGTCGAAGCGCGCGAAGCGCAACGAAAACGAATGCGGCCTCACCGAAAGGGCGCGGAAAACGCGGCCTCTCTGCGTCTCTGCGCGAACCAAATACAGACTCCGCGATCTCTCCGCCGTCGGCGGTTGTCGGCATCGAGGCTGCAGATTGTTCGCGCAGAGACGCAGAGACGCAGAGAAGAAAAAGATGAGAAGAATGATTGCGGCTTCGCCGCGGGGGCGGAAGGCGCGAAGAAAAAGACGGAAACGACTTCGCCAGGGGCATTGGAACCGCGGACTCTCCGCGCCCGCGTCTCTGCGCGAACCAGATACAAACTCCGCGACCGCCACGCCGCCGGCGGGCGGCGGCATCGATGCGTCTGCGCGCCGTCAAAGGCGGGGTTGGAGGCTTGCGAGCGCCGCTTCGAGCTGGTCGTAGCGATCGATCGCCGCATCCGCCCCGAGCGCCGCGATCGGCCGGTCCGAAAAGCCGAAGCTCACCGCCACAAACGGCAACCCGGCGGCGCGGGCGGTGTCGGCGTCGACGATCGAATCGCCGACGAAGGCGGCGCGGCCGCCGCCGGCGCGGGCGATCGCTTCGAATAGGGGTGCCGGATCGGGCTTGCGGGCCGGCAGCGTGTCGCCGCCGACCACCGCGTCGAAGCGCGTCCGCCAGCCGAGCGCGTCGAGCAGGGCGAAGGTCAGCACCTCCGCCTTGTTGGTGCAGACGGCGACGCGGATCCCCTCCGCCTTCAGCCCGTCCAGCGCGGCCTCGACGCCGTCATAGGGGCGAGTGCCGTTGCAGATATGGTCGAGATAATAGTCGATGAAGATGGGGAAGCCCTCTTCGACCAAGTCCTCGGAGGCGTCGCCGGTCGCCGCGAGGCCACGGCGCAGGAGCGCGCGGGCGCCGTGGCCGACGAGGTGGCGAACCGAGTCGGTCGGGACTTCCGGACGGCCGAGCCGAACGAGCGCGTGGTTCAGCGCGGCGGCAAGGTCGAGGCTGGTGTCGGCAAGCGTGCCGTCGAGATCGAAGGCGACGACATCGAAGGATTTCGGCATCGCCGCCGCCTGCCGATGAAATCTGGAAGTTTCAACATTTCCGTGCGAGAGGCGCGGCCATGAGTGCAGAACGTCCGGTCGCCGCAATCATTCTCGCCGCCGGCATGGGAACGCGGATGAAGTCGGACCTGCACAAGGTCCTCCATCCGCTCGCCGGGCGGCCAATGCTTGCCCACCTTCTCGCCTCGGTGGAGGCGCTGTCGCCGGAGCGGGTGGTCGTCGTCGTCGGCGCCGGCCGCGAACAGGTCGCGCCGCTGGTCGAAGGGCAGGGCGGCACGGTGGTCGTCCAGGAGCCGCAGCTCGGCACCGCCCACGCCGTCCAGCAGGCGGAGGGCGCGCTCGAACGCTTCGTCGGCGACGTGCTCATCCTCTACGGAGATGCGCCGCTCATCGGCACCGGGACGATGCGGCGCATGCTCGACCGGCTGAACAGCCCCGACGCGCCGGTGGCGGTGGTCGTCGCCTCGCGGCCCGCCGATCCGCTCCATTACGGCCGCATCATCGCCGAGGGGGACGGCACGATCGTCAAGATGGTCGAATATAAGGACGCGAGCGAGGAGGAGCGGGCGGTCGATCTCTGCAATTCCGGGCTGATGGCGGTCCGCTCGGAGGATCTCTGGCCGCTTCTGTCCGGCGTCGAGAACGACAATGCGGCCGGCGAATATTATCTGCCCGACATCGTCATGCTCGCCGCCGCTGTCGGCCGCCGCTCGGCGGTGATCGAGACGAGCCCCGACGAGGTCGCCGGCGTCAACAGCCGCGCCGAGCTGGCCGAGGTCGAGGCGCTCTGGCAGCGCCAGCGCCGCGCGCGGGCGATGGCCGAGGGCGTCAGCCTCGTCGCGCCGGAGACGGTGTGGTTCGCCCTCGACACCGAGATCGGGCGGGACAGCGTGATCGAGCCGAACGTCTTCTTCGGCCCCGGCGTGCGCGTCGGCGAGAACGTCCGCATCCGCGCTTTCTCGCATATCGAGGGCGCTATTATCGCCGCGGGCGCCGAGATCGGCCCCTTCGCCCGCCTCCGCCCCGGCGCCGAGATCGGCGAGAAGGCGCGGGTCGGCAATTTCGTCGAGGTGAAGAAGGCGAAGCTCGGGAAAGGCGCCAAGGCCAATCACCTCACCTATCTCGGCGACGCGGAGGTAGGGGAGGGCGCCAATATCGGCGCCGGCACCATCACCTGCAATTATGACGGCTTCTTCAAGTACAAGACCGAGATCGGCGCCGGCGCCTTCATCGGCTCGAACAGCGCGCTGGTGGCGCCGGTGAGCATCGGCGCCGGCGCAATGGTCGCCGCCGGTTCGGTGATCACCCGCGACGTCGAGCCGGACGCACTCGCCGTCGCGCGCGGCGCGCAGGAAGAGAAGTCCGGCCGCGCCAAGGCGTTCCGGGAGAAAATGCAGGCGAAGAAGGGGCGCTAGCCTATTGGCTCTTCGGGCGGTGCTCGGCGATGTAGGCGAGCTCCTTCTTGGCGTGGTTGTCGTCCGGATTGAGCTTGAGGCAGTCGCGGAAGAGCGCCTCCGCCTCGTCATACCTGCCGCGCTCGATGAGGACGAAGCCCATGCCGCGCATGGCCCGCGTCTTGTCGAAGGTGTGGCGATCCTTGGGTGACAAAGCGGCGGCGTCGTTCGCGCGCTGGAAAAAGGTCCAGGCTTGGTCCCAGTCGTGCCGGTTCTTGTACCATTCGCCGAGCTCGCCGAGGAAATGCGCGTTGGAGGGCGCCATCGCGACGGCACGTTCCAGATACGGCTTCGCGTCATCCGGGCGGTTGAGGTCGATCAGAGCGAAGCCTTTGAGAAAAATCGAATAACAGGCGGATTGCGGGAGCACGACCGCCGCCTTCTTCTCGTTCGCCGCCTCGACCCCATAAAGGAGCGCCTCCGCCGGGCTTCGGGCGCAATAGGTCTGCCGCGGGTCATTCTTCCGCTGAGCCTCCTGCGATGCGACCAGCGCATCGAGGAGCGCGACGGCGTCCGCGGCCTTGCCCGCACCGATCAACTCGGCCGCGCGGTCGACCTGTGCCTGGTCTTGCTGCCCCGCGGAAGCCGGCGGCGCCGGAGGTGCCGCTGCCGCGGTCAGTAATGCAAGCGCGATCAGGAGCTTCATCGCCGTTTCTCCCCTCGAATGGATCATATCAGGCCTCGGCCGGCTTGTCTGCGGCCGGCTCCGCGCTAAGCACGTCGCGTCAATTGAGAGGGAATGTCTTGCTGCGCCGGAGGCGAACGAGGGAAGGGAAGAGCAGGAGGGCGCGCCGATGGCGGATCGCCGGCGCGCTTGTCGTGATTTGCCTTCTGCTCCTCGCCTTCATGTTCGCCGAGGCGCGGCGGATGCCGGTGATGCGCACCGGCACGATCGCGCTGCCGGACTATTCCGCCGGCGCGAAGCCGCTCCGTATCGCCCTCCTCACCGACACCCATATGGCCGGGCCCGACCAGGATCCGGAGCGGCTCGCCCGCATCGTCGCGGCGATCGACGCGCAGCATCCCGACCTCGTCCTGCTCGGCGGCGACTATATGAGCGAGCCGAAGATCGTCGGCCGCGCCTACGGTCCCGAGGAAGCGGTCGCGCCGCTCGCGGGCCTGCATGCGCCGCTCGGGGTGGTGGCGGTGCTCGGCAATCACGACCATTGGGACGCGGAAGACTCGATCGGCCCCGCTCTGGAGCGCCTCGGCATCATCGTTCTGCAGAACCAGGCGGTGCGGCGCGGGCCGCTCGTCATCGGCGGAATCGACGACGGCTATAGCGGCCATATGGACGTGCCTGCGACGGTCGAGGCGGTCCGCCGTCTCGGCGGTCCGACCCTCTATTTGAGCCATGAGCCGGCGGCTCTCCCGGCGCTGCCGCGGGGCGCGGCCCTGTTTACCGGTCATACCCATTGCGGCCAGATCGCTCTGCCCGTCATCGGCCCGGTCTACATCCCCGGCAAGCATCGCATACGCTACTCGTGCGGCCGCTACGACAATAACGGCAAGACGGTGATCGTCTCCGGCGGCGTCGGCACCAGCGACGTGCCCCTGCGCTTCTGGGCGCCGCCCGACTGGTGGCTGGTGACCGTCACCGGCTCGAGATGAATTCCACGTCATTTTCCGTGACAAAAACCGCCTGCTCCCCCATCTGCGCCGGCGGGAATTGCAACCTGGGTAAGGATTGACGGCGATGTGCGGGATCATCGGGATTGTCGGGCGCGAGGAGGTGACGCCGCGGCTGATGGACGGTCTCAGGCGCCTCGAATATCGCGGCTACGATTCCGCCGGCCTCTGCACCATCGTCGACGACCGGCTGGAGCGCCGCCGCGCCGAGGGCAAGCTGGACAATCTGGCGAAGGTGATCGCCGAGCATCCGCTGCCCGGCACCATCGGCATCGCTCATACGCGTTGGGCCACCCACGGGGCGCCGACCAAGGACAATGCCCATCCGCACGCGACCGAGGAAGTAGCGGTCGTCCATAACGGCATTATCGAGAACTTCCGGCCGCTGCGCGACGAGCTGATCGCGGAAGGGCGCAAGTTCGAATCCGAGACCGACACCGAGGTCGTCGCCCATCTCGTCACCCGAGAGCTGGAGAAAGGCGCGTCGCCGGAAGAAGCGGTCTCGCGGACGCTCAAGCTGATCCACGGCGCCTTCAGCCTCGCCATCCTCTGCCGCCGCTATCCGGACATGCTGATCGGCGCCCGTCTCGGCTCGCCGCTCGTCGTCGGCTATGGTGACGGCGAGACCTATCTCGGCTCGGACGCGCTCGCGCTGGCGCCGCTCACCCAGCGCATCTCCTATCTGGACGAGGGCGACTGGGTCGTCGTCAAGCACGACCAGGTCCAGGTCTACGACCGCGACGACAATCCCGTCACCCGCGAGATCGTGAGCTCCGGCGCCTCGGCGGCGCGGGTCGAAAAGGGCAATTACCGCCACTTCATGCTCAAGGAGATTTTCGAGCAGCCGATCGTGGTCGCCCAGACGCTCGGCTCGTATCTCCGGCCGCTGGAGGAGAAGGTGGCGCTGCCCGACATCGGCTTCAGCCTCGCCGACGTGCCGCGCGTCACCATCGTCGCCTGCGGCACCAGCTTCTATGCCGGCATGGTCGCCAAATATTGGCTGGAGCAGTTCGCGCGCGTCCCCGTCGAGCTCGATATCGCCTCGGAGTTCCGCTACCGCGAGCCGGTCCTGGAGAAAGGCGGCCTCGCCCTCTTCATCTCCCAGTCCGGCGAGACGGCGGACACGCTGGCGGCGCTCCGCCACGCCCGCAAGGAAGGGCAGAAGATCGCGGTCGTGGTCAACGTGCCGACCAGCTCGATGGCGCGCGAGGCGGACCTTTTGCTCCCCACCCATGCCGGGCCGGAGATCGGCGTCGCCTCGACCAAGGCCTTCACATGCCAGCTCGCCGTGCTGGCCGCCTTCGCCGCCAAGATGGCGCGCGACAAGGGCAGGATGAGCGAGGCGGAGGAGCGCGAGATCGTCGGCCATCTGGAGGAAGCGCCGGCGGCGATGAACGCCGCGCTGGCGCATGATGAGGAGATCGCCCGAATGGCGGGGGTCATCTCAAGGGCACGAGACGTGCTCTATCTCGGCCGCGGTCAGGATTATCCCCTCGCCATGGAAGGCGCGCTGAAGCTCAAGGAGATCAGCTACATCCATGCCGAAGGCTATGCCGCCGGCGAGATGAAGCACGGGCCGATCGCGCTGATCGACGAGCATGTGCCGGTGATCGTGCTGGCGCCTTCAGGGCCGCTGTTCGAGAAGACCGTCTCGAACATGCAGGAGGTGCAGGCGCGCGGCGGCCGCGTCGTCCTGATCTCGGACGCCGAAGGGCTCGCGCAGGCGGCGGACGAGCGCATTGCCGCCACCATCGAGATGCCCAAGGTGCACCCGCTGATCGCGCCCCTGGTCTACGCGATCCCCGTCCAGCTCCTCGCCTACCACGTGGCGGTGGCGAAGGGGACGGACGTCGACCAGCCCCGCAACCTCGCCAAGAGCGTCACCGTCGAGTGACGGCCGGGCGCCGCTCGGGCGCCGAGCGCTAAGGCGCTCCGCGACTAATCGCGGAACGCCTCAGACTCCTTGTTGTCGCGTTGCTTTTTGCGAAAAGCCGGTGTCCACCTTTTCGCGCAACGCTCTGGTCACCAGCCGTTATGCGCCATCCAGTGGATGTCGTTGCCGAGATGGTCGAGCCGGTCCTGCAAATAGGTCCGGTCGGTGTCGTTCAGCGTCCCACCGTCGCGATCGCGCATGTTGTGGGTCATTTCGCGGATCCGCCCGAGCTCGTTCTGCGCGCGCGTGGCTTCGGTGCGGTTGAGCTTGTGATGCGCGACGCCCGCGTCGATGCGGTGCTGCATCCAGTCCACCCGCTCCCAGATGCCCGGAGGCGCGCCTTCCCAGAAGGCGGTGGAATCCCAGTGCGACTGCGCCGCCAGCGGCGTGGCCAGGAAGGCCGTCGCCAACGCGATCGCCTTCAGGTTCGAAAATCTCATCGTCTCCTCCGTAACAGGCGCCGGCAGGAAAAGGCCGGCAGCATGCCGGTAACGAGCGACGCGGGCGTCGGTGCCGTGCATGGCTCCGGCGGCGGGCCGTCCTGTTTGTGCGGCGGGCGCCGCTGCGATAACGGGGCGCCGACCCGAAACGAATCGGCAGCAACGGAGCTTCACGCGCGATGAGCATCACCCCGGCCGTCAAGACCATCCTCGACAAGTATGAATCCGACAATCCCGGCACCAAGGCGAACCTCGCCCGCATCCTCATGCAGGGGCGGCTCGGCGGCACCGGCAAGATGATCATCCTCCCCGTCGACCAAGGGTTCGAGCACGGGCCGGGGCGCAGCTTCGCGATCAATCCGCCCGCCTACGATCCCCATTATCATTATCAGATGGCGATCGACGCCGGCCTCAACGCCTATGCGGCGCCGCTCGGCGCGCTGGAGGCGGGCGCGAGCACCTTCGCGGGCCGGATCCCGACCATCCTCAAGATCAACAGCTCGAACAGCTGGGCGACGCGCAAGGACCAGGCGGTGACCGGCGGCGTCGATGACGCGCTGCGGCTCGGCTGCTCGGCGATCGGCTTCACCACCTATCCCGGCTCCGACGACAATCTGGAGCTGATCGAGGAGATCCGCGAGCTTTCCGCCGAAGCGAAGTCGGTCGGAATCGCCACGGTGATCTGGGCCTATCCGCGCGGCGGCGATATCTCCAAGGCGGGCGAGCTGGCGCTCGACGTCACCGCCTATGGCGCGCACATGGCGGCTTTGCTCGGGGCGCATATCATCAAGGTGAAGCTGCCGAGCGATCATATCGAGCAGCCGGACGCGAAGAAGGCCTATGAGGGGCAGGACTGGTCCAACCAGGCCGACCGCGTCCGCCACATCGTCCAATGCTGCTTCGCCGGGCGCCGCATGGTCGTCTTCTCCGGCGGCGCGGCCAAGGGCGTGGACGCGGTCTTCCAGGACGCGCGCGACATCCGCGACGGCGGCGGCAACGGCTCGATCATCGGCCGCAACGCCTTCCAGCGCCCGCGCGAGGAGGCGATGCAGATGCTCGACAAGCTGGTGCGCATCTACAAGGGCGAAGAATAAGGGCTTCCCCTCTCCCGCTCGCGGGAGAGGGTAGGGTGAGGGTCTGCGGCGTTGGAACGGGAACCGAAAGAAGAAGGCCCTCACGATCCTCTCCCGCAAGCGGCAGAGGAGGGGGTGGAGCTCGATCCCGATTTCGCGGCACGCTTTGAGCCGATCGACAGGCCGCCACCGCAGCTTTACCTGATCTCGCCTCTCGATGTCGGTGGCGATTTCCCCGCGCGGCTGGAGGAAGCGCTGTCGGCCGGGCCGGTCGGCGCCTTCCAGTTCCGCGTGAAGGGGGTCGGCCAGCACGAGGCGGCGGCTCTCGCCGAGCCGCTCCAGCGACTCTGCGCCGCGCACGATGTCGCCTTCATCGTCAACGACGACATGGCCCTGGCGAAGCGGCTCGGCGCTGACGGCGTTCATCTCGGCCAGGGCGATGGCGACCCACGGGAGGCGCGGGCGTTGCTCGGCCCCACCGCGCAGATCGGAATCACCTGCCACGACAGCCGCCACCTCGCCATGGAAGCGGGAGAGGCGGGGGCGGATTACGTCGCCTTCGGCGCCTTCTTCCCGACCTCGACCAAGGAAACGCACCACCGGCCCGAGCCATCGATCCTCTCCTGGTGGTCGCGCCTGTTCGAGATCCCCTGCGTCGCCATCGGCGGCATCACACCGGAGAACGGGCGGGTGCTGGTCGAGGCCGGTGCGGATTTCCTGGCCGTATGCGGCGCGGTTTGGAATCACGCCCAAGGACCCGCCGCGGCGGTGCGGGCATTTCAGGAAGTGCTGAGATTACCGTCATCCCGGCCTTGAGCCGGGATCCACCTTCTTCTTGGGCAGGGGGAAGAACAAGGTGGATGCCGGGTCAAGCCCGGCATGACGAGAAAAGTCACCGCATCGCCTGCCCCACCATCCCCCTCAGCGTCAGCGCGTCGTGGATGGCGTGGCCGCCGATGTCGTTGTTGAAATAGCACCAGACGTCGCGTCCGCCGCGGGCCTGCTCGACGATCCAGTCGGTCCAGCCTAGCAGCCCCTCGTCCGAATAGCGGCCCCAATATTTGCCTTCGCCGCCGTGGAAGCGGACATAGGCGATCGGGCCCGCCGCCCAGCGCGGCGTCGCCGAGCCGGGCATGTCGTGGGCGCAGAAGGAGATTCCGTTCTCGTCCAGCAGAGCGAGGATCTCCGCCGTGAGCCAACTCTTCTCGCGGAACTCGAACACGTGCGTCAGGTCGCGCGGGAGGAGGGGGAAGAATTCCTTCAGCCGCTCGGGATTGGCGCGGAAGCGCGGCGGCAGCTGGTAGAGGATCGGCCCGAGCGTGTCGCCGAGATGGCGTGTCGGCGTCAGGAACCGCCGCATCGGCTCGGCGCAATCCTTGAGCTTCTTCGCCTGGGTGATGAAGCGGTTCGCCTTCACCGCATAATCGAAGCCCGGCGGCGCCTGCTCGCGCCATTTGTCGAACGTCTCCGCCTTGGGCAGCCGATAGAAGCTGTTGTTGATCTCCACGGTGTCGAAGGTCGCCGCATAATGGGCAAACCACGCCCTCTGCGGCATCTTCTCGGGATAGAAGATCCCGCGCCAGTGGGCGTAGATCCAGCCCGAGCAGCCGATGCGGACGGTTCCGGTCATTTGCGGCGCGAAACGGAACGGACCGGAAATAAGTTGCGTTCTCAGGCCATGAGCCGGTTGAAACTGATCCTGATCATCGTCCTGACGGCGGCGGTCAGCGCGGCGCTGACCAGCGCCTTCTGGATCGTCGCCTTCAATCGGGGGCAGCTCGCCCAGCCCGCCCAAGTGTCTTCACCGGCGCCCGCCTCCGCCCCGGCCGCCCGCGCCCCGCTCGTCGTGACGCCGAGCGGCCTCGCTATTCCGGTAACGGGCGTGAAAGCCGACCAGCTCGTCGACACCTTTACCCAGGCCCGCGCCAACGGCCGCGTCCATGATGCGACCGATATCATGGCCGCGCGCGGCACGGCGGTCGTTGCGGCGGCGGCGGGTACGGTCGAGAAGCTGTTCTTCAGCCATGGCGGCGGCGGGATCACGGCCTATGTCCGCTCGCCCGACGGCCAGTGGCAATATTATTATGCCCATCTCGATTCCTACGCGCCGGGTCTCCACGAGGGCCAGCAGGTGAAGCAGGGTGACCCGATCGGCCGCGTCGGCTCGACCGGCGATGCCAGCCCAAGCGCGCCGCATCTCCATTTCGCGATCAACCGCATGGCGCCGGGCCAGCACTGGTGGCAGGGAAGCCCGATCAACCCTTACCCGTTGCTGACGGGGAAGGGGGCGGGTCATTGATGGGGGAGCGGGATGGGGCTCGAGGGCGGATGCGAATGCGGCCGGTTGCGGTACCGGATGGAAGGGCCGCCCATCTTCGTCAATTGCTGCCATTGCCGCCAATGCCAGAAGCTCAGCGGCTCCGCCTTCGCACTGAACGCGATGGTCGAAGCCGATCGGCTCGAGCTCCTGAACGGGCTCGATGCCGCTTCGATCGAGGAGGGCGGCTCCGCCCGCTGCCCTGACTGCCGGACCCTGCTGTGGGGCCGCCATGCGATGTTCGGCGAGGGAATCTGTTTCGTCCGCGTCGGCACGCTCGACGAGGGCGAGCGCCTGCCGCCGGACGCACATTTCTTCGTGCGCAGCAAGCATCCGTGGATCGCGCTCCCCGACGGCGTTCCCCGCTTCGACACCCTGCTCGAAGAGGGCGACCCGCCGCTCCTGTCCCCCGAAGCGGCCGCCCGGGTGGAGGCGGCGCGGCGCTGAATCCCAGCCGCTGCTTGTGGGAAAGCGATGGGATCGTCATCCCGGGCTTGACCCGGGATCCACGAACACCCGCCTGGCCGCATTCTCGCAGGCCGTGTTCATGGATGCCGGATCAAGCCCGGCATGACGTTGAAGTGCGGACGAGGAGCGGCTAAGGCCCCCGCCGGCTCTTTTCCACTTTCTCCCGAGAGACAGACATGAAGATCAGCGGCGTGGACATCCGTCCCGGCAACATCATCGAATATGAAGGCGGCATCTGGCGCGCCGTGAAGATCCAGCACACCCAGCCCGGCAAGGGCGGCGCCTACATGCAGGTCGAGATGAAGAACCTCATCGACGGCCGCAAGAACAACGTCCGCTTCCGCTCGGCCGAGACGGTCGAGCGCGTTCGCCTCGACACCAAGGATTTCCAATATCTCTATGCCGAGGGCGACATGCTCGTCTTCATGGACAAGGACACGTACGAGCAGGTCCACCTGCCGCGCGACCTGATCGGCGAGCCCGCCGCCTTCCTCCAGGACGGCATGGACGTGGTGATGGAGCTGCACGAGGAGCGGCCGATCTCGGTCCAGCTCCCCGACCAGATCGAGGCAGTGATCGTCGAGGCAGACGCGGTGGTGAAGGGGCAGACCGCTTCCTCCAGCTACAAGCCCGCGATCCTCGACAATGGCGTCCGCGTCATGGTCCCGCCGCACATCAGTGCCGGAACCCGGATCGTCGTCGACGTTTACGAGCAGACCTACGTGAGGCGGGCGGATTAAGTCCTTCCCTCTCCCCTTGCGGGAGAGGGACAGCCGCGAAGCGGCAGGGTGAGGGTCTGTCTTAGCCTTGCCCTCACCCTCCCAAGCTTCGCTTGGGTCCCTCCCTCTCCCGTAAAGGGAGAGGGGTGAAGGAAGAAATATGGTTTCGCACTCTGGATTGATCACCGTCATGCAGCGAGCCGCCCGCAAGGCGGCGCCGCGGCTGCGGCGCGACTTCAACGAGGTCGAGCAGCTGCAGGTCAGCCGCAAGGGTCCGGCCGACTTCGTCTCGATGGCGGACCGGCAGGCGGAAAAGTCGATCGTCGAGGAACTCCGCCACGCCCGCCCCGACTGGCGGCTGACGCTGGAGGAGGATGGCGAGATCGAGGGCGATCCCGGCAAGCCGCGCTGGATCGTCGATCCGCTCGACGGCACCAGCAACTTCCTCCACGGCATTCCCCATTTCGCGATCTCGATCGCGGTCGAGGATCCGCGCGGCTCCGGCGGCCGGCCGGAGATCACCCAGGCGCTCGTCTACCAGCCGCTGACCGACGAGACCTTCTGGGCCGAAAAGGGCAGGGGCGCGTGGCTCAACGAGCGGCGCCTGCGCGTCTCCGCCCGGCGCGACCTCGCCGACGCGCTCATCGCCACCGGAATCCCGTTCAAGGGGCACGGCGATCACGAGCGTTTCGCCAAGGTCCTCGATGCCGTCGCCCCGCAGGTGGCCGGCATTCGCCGCTTCGGCTCGGCTGCGCTCGATCTCGCCTGGGTCGCGGCCGGCCGTTACGACGGCTTCTGGGAGGAGGAGCTCAACGTCTGGGACATCGCCGCCGGCATCCTCCTCGTCCGCGAGGCGGGCGGCTTCGTCACCGATTTCCGCGGCGCCGACGCGGCGCTGGCGAAGGGCCAGGTGCTGGCCGCGAACGACCAGCTCCATTCGAAGCTGCACAAGCTCGTCGCCGGCGCGCTGCGCGGCTGAGCGGCTCCGGATTCAGCTGCGGTAGCCGATGAGCCGTTCGAATTTCGGCAGGACGCTGACCCAGAACTCGATATTGTCGATGAACAGGAGCGGCGCGACCCCACCGTCGTCGAGATCCACGTCCATTTCGAGGATCGGATCGTTGACCTTGTCGAGATAGGCGCGGCCGAAACGCTGGCTGCTGTTCCACTGGTTGATCTGATCGAGCGTGACCGGCTTCGGCAGGTGATAGCCGGAATGGAACTGGACGGTCGCGCAATTCGCGTGATTGGTGCAGTTGTAGAAGAATATCTGGTAGGCGGTGCCGGAAGCCTTGCTGGTGATCATCGGATCGCCGACACCGTCCGTTCCCAAAGTCGCCTCATAGCCGCCGTTCTTCAGCGCAAGGACGATCGAAGCCGGATCCTGAGGGCGCACGTTCTGGGCAGCGGCCGGTCCCGCGGCGCCGAGCAATGCGGCCAGCGCAAAAAACGCCTTCTTCATGGCAATTCCCCTCTCGTAGCTACGGCACCATCGCCTTCTTGAAATTGCCGAGAACGGTGGCCCACACCTCGAGATTGTCGCTGAAGAGGCCCGGCGACATGCCGCCCTTGTCCAGGTTGATGTCCATCATGATCCCCGGATCGCCCTCCTTGTCGATATAGGCGCGGCCGAAGCGGTTGCCGTGGTTCCACTCGTTGACCGCCGCCAGCGTCGGCTTGATCTTCATCGCCCAGGCAGTTTGGAACTGTATGGTCAAGCAGGCGGTGTGGTTGGTGCAATTGTAGAAGAGGACCACGAACTTGCTGCCGGCGGCGGCGCTCGTGATCATCGGGTCGCCAACATTGTCCGTGCCGAGTTCCGCCTGGTAGCCGGCCGTCCGCATCACGGCGGCGAGCTTCTGCGGGTCCGCCGTCACGTTTTGGGCCAGCGCGGGCGCGGCGCCGGCGAGCGCGAGCGTCAGCACTGCGAGTTTGATTTTCATGCTCGTGTCCCCCTCTTTCCCGCCGCATTTTGTTCCGCCTCCGTCAGGGTGTCAATCGCGCCGGCATCGGGTGTTGCGGCGCGGGAGAGGCTGGCCTAAAGCCGCGCCAAATCTCGTTTCTGGAGTCCTGTGATGGCGTCCGTCGCCGCCGGTTACCTGCCCATCCTGCTGTTCCTCGTGGTCGCCCTGGGCCTCTCGCTCTCCTTCGTGACGCTGCCGATGATCGTCGCGAAGCTCACCGGCGCCTCGAACCCCTATCCGGACAAGCTCGCCGAATATGAATGCGGCTTCCCCGCTTTCGAGGACAGCCGCGCCGAGTTCGACGTCCGCTTCTATCTCGTCGCCATCCTGTTCATCGTCTTCGACCTCGAGGCGGCATTCCTCTTCCCGTGGGCGGTGGCGCTGAAGCATATCGGCCTCGTCGGCTGGGGCTCGATGATGCTGTTCCTGCTCGAGCTGGCGCTCGGCCTCGTCTACGCCTGGAAGAAGGGGGCGCTCGAATGGGAGTGATCCTCGATCCCCGGCACGAAAACGAGCGGCCGGCCGACCTCCAGCAGCCGGATCCGCGCTTCTTCGAGCACATCCAGGGCGAGGTGGGGGACAAGGGCTTCCTCGTCACCTCCGCCGAAGACTTGTTCCAATGGGCCCGCACCGGCTCTTTGTGGTGGATGACCTTCGGCCTGGCCTGCTGCGCGGTCGAGATGATCCACGTCAACATGCCGCGTTACGACCTTGAACGGTTCGGCGTCGCGCCGCGCGCTTCGCCCCGCCAGTCGGACGTGATGATCGTCGCCGGCACCCTCTGCAACAAGATGGCCCCGGCGCTGCGCCGGGTCTACGACCAGATGTCGGAGCCGCGCTACGTCATCTCCATGGGCAGCTGCGCCAACGGCGGCGGCTATTACCATTATTCCTATTCGGTGGTGCGCGGTTGCGACCGGATCGTTCCGGTCGACATCTACGTCCCCGGCTGCCCGCCGACCGCCGAGGCCCTGCTCTACGGGGTCATGCAGCTGCAGCGGAAGATCCGCCGCTCCGGCACGATCGAGCGGTAGGCAGCCGATGAATAACTCCGCCCCCCGGATCGCCGCGCGCGAAGGGATCATCGACGACGTGAAAGCCGCGATCGGCGAGGCGCTGATCGAGGCGAAGGATGCTGTCGGCGAGGTTTCGCTGACGGTGAAGCGCGAGAGCATCGTCGACGTCTGCCGCACGCTGCGCGATCGCTTCGATTACCAGCAGCTGATGGAGATCGCCGGCGTCGACTATCCGCAGCGGCCGGAGCGGTTCGAAGTGGTGTACCACCTCCTGTCGGTGACGAAGAACCACCGCATCCGGGTGCGGGTCTCCACCGACGAGGACATGGCGGTTCCCTCCGTCACCGGCCTCTGGCCGGTCGCCGGCTGGCTCGAGCGGGAAGTGTTCGACATGTACGGCGTCATCTTCGAGGGCAATGACGACCTCCGCCGCATCCTCACCGATTATGGCTTCCGCGGCCATCCCTTCCGCAAGGACTTCCCGCTCACCGGCTATGTCGAGCTGCGCTACTCCGAGGAGCAGAAGCGCGTCGTCTACGAGCCGGTGCGGCTGGCGCAGGATTTCCGCCCGTTCGATTTCCTCAGCCCCTGGGAAGGCGCCCGCTACATCCTACCCGGCGACGAGAAGGCCTCGCCCGAAGCGCCCGGCGCGCCGACTCCGCTCAAGGCCGAGGAGATCAAGAAGTGACCCTCGCCACCCCGGAAATGACCCATGAGGAGCAGGTCGCCCGCTCCGGCGCGACCGAGGCTCGGATTGCCAATTACACGATCAATTTCGGGCCCCAGCATCCGGCCGCCCACGGCGTGCTGCGCCTCGTCCTGGAGCTCGACGGCGAGATCGTCGAGCGGGTCGATCCCCATGTCGGCCTGCTCCACCGCGGCACCGAGAAGCTCTGCGAGTACAAGACCTACATGCAGGCCGGGCCCTATATGGATCGGCTCGACTACGTCTCGCCCATGTCGATGGAGCATAGCTACGTCCTCGCGATCGAGAAGCTCCTCGATCTCGAAGTGCCGCTCCGCGCCCAATATCTGCGCACCTTCTTCGCCGAGCTGACGCGCATCTCCAACCATTTGCTCAACATCGGCAGCCACATCATGGACGTCGGCGCGATGACGCCGAACCTGTGGCTGTTCGAGCCACGCGAAGACATCATGAACTTCTACGAGCGGGCGTCCGGCGCGCGGATGCACGCCAATTATTTCCGCCCCGGCGGCGTCCACCAGGACGTGCCGCAGGCGCTGCTCGACGATATCGGCCTATGGATGGAGACCAAGCTCCATCGCCTGTTCGAGGATTCGCTGTCGCTCGTCGTCGACAACCGCATCTTCAAGCAGCGCAACGTCGATATCAGCACCGTCTCGAAGGAGGACGCGCTCGCCTGGGGCTTCTCCGGGCCGATGATCCGCGCCTCGGGCATCCCGTGGGACATCCGCAAGGCCCAGCCCTACGATGCCTACGACCGGGTCCAGTTCGACGTGCCGGTCGGCACGCGCGGCGACTGCTACGACCGGCTGATGGTCCGCGCCGAGGAGGTCCGCCAATCCGTGCGGATCATGCGGCAATGCCTCGACCAGATGCCGCAAGGCCCGATCGCCAGCCTCGACCGCAAGGTGGTACCGCCCAAGCGTGGCGAGATGAAGCAGTCGATGGAAGCGCTCATCCACCACTTCAAGCTCTACACCGAGGGCTTCCACGTGCCGGCGGGCGAGGTCTATGTCGCGACCGAGAGCCCGAAGGGCGAGTTCGGCATCTATCTCGTCGCAGACGGCACCAACAAACCCTATCGCGTGAAGATCCGCCCGACCGGCTTCAGCCATCTCCAGGCGATGGACTTCATGACCAAGGGTCACATGCTGGCCGACGTCACCGCCATCCTCGGCTCCCTCGACATCGTCTTCGGGGAGATCGACCGGTGAGAATATTGGTCGCGGCCGCGCTGCTTGCTGCTTGTGGACAGACGCCGACACATGGAGCTTCGGCGCCCAGCAACCGAACGGCGATGTGGGAATCGCCTCGTCCGGCGGCTGTGGCGGACCGTTCGGCTCCCACGGTGGCGGACCTCCAGCGCCGAGGCCTCACTAACGTCGACTACGAACCTGCGGCCGGCCCCGATTGCGGTCCGGACTGCACGACCGACGCTATGAGCGCGATTTATATGGGTAAGGAGACAAGGCGCTTTCCTCGGGATCGCCAGTTCATCTGTCCGGTCGCGAGCGGCAAGATGGAGAGTTGGAGATGCCGGGCTGTGGAGGCGCAGCATGGCTGATATTCTCACTCAAGCCGCACCGGCCGAAGCTAAGAGTCGCGGTCGCCATTATGTCATCGGCGGTGGTGCCGGCATTCTCGTCGCGCTCGGAATCCCGCTCTATGCCGAATTCAATGTGCCGGGAAACACCCCCTGGAACATCTTCCTGATCCTGTTCCTGGCCGGAATCGCCGTGGCTGGCTTCCTCCTCCAGCGCTTCTTCCTCAATCATGCCGGCGAGATCGGCGAGGCGCGGTTCGACACGCGAAACAAGGGCGACGGCAATGGCTGATCGGATTCGCCACCGCGCAGTTCGCCCCTTGGGGACGACATTGGCTTTCGCGCTTTCCGTAGGCGCTGCCACCGGCGCCCTGGCGCAAGAGGGGCAAAGGTTCCGCGGTGGCCCCTTCGATGGACTACTCGTTGCGAGCGACGGCCGGGGACCGGCGGGGCCATCGCTGCCCAATGCTTCCCCGGTTCTGCCCGATCAGGCGTCAATTGTCGGCAGGCTCGTGGCGGCCCTTTCGACGGGCGACCGCAAGGCTCTGAAGGCACTCGGTCCAGCGGCGGAGGGCTTCTGCCTGAACGCGAACGGGCAGCCATGCGATGCTGCCGAGCGAGTCCGGAATCTTCCTTTCAAGCAGAACTGCCGCCTCAACACCCCTTTCTTCCTCGGCGCCTATAACGGCCGCGTACGGTTGGAATGGGTATGCGGGCAGTCGCTGACCTATGTTGCTTACGCCAATGTTCAGGATGGCAAGCTTGTGACGCTTGTCTCCTGGAACGCCATGCCCGTTGCAGTGATACGAAAATAATGGCTGACATCCTCCCAAACTCGATCCCCGATATCGACGAGGTCCGCGCCCGCTGGGGCGGCTTCGCCTGGACGGCGGCCAATGCGGAGCTGGCGAAGGATATCGTCGGCCGCTACCCGCCAGGCCGGCAGCACAGCGCGATCATTCCGCTGCTCGACCTCGCCCAGCGGCAGGTGGGGGCGGAGACGGGCACGCAGGGCTGGCTGCCGATCCCGGTGATCGAATATGTCGCCGCCGCTCTCTCGATGCCGTACATGCGGGCCTACGAGGTCGCGACCTTCTACACGATGTTCAACCTGTCGCCGGTGGGCCGCTACCATGTCCAGGTCTGCGGCACGACGCCCTGCTGGCTGCGCGGCTCGGACGACGTCTTCGCCGCCTGCATCGTGCGGGGCATGAAGAAGGGCGGAACGACGCCGGACGGCCTCTTCACCCTCTCCGAGGTCGAATGCCTCGGCGCCTGCGCCAACGCGCCGATGATGCAGATCAACGACGACAATTACGAGGATCTGACCTTCGAGACGACCACGGCCGTGCTCGACGCGCTCGCGAAGGGCGAGGTGCCGAAGCCGGGCCCGCAGATCGATCGCCAGACGAGCTGCCCCGAAGGCGGGCCGACGACCCTCAAGGAAATGGCGAACGAGAACCACGATTACCGGTCGCAATGGGGCGAGGGGGGCGCGCAGTGACCGTCTCCGTCTCCGTCATTCCCGCGAAAGCGGGAATCCCGCTTCTTCTTCTACCGCCCTGCCCAAGCGGGACCCCCGCTTTCGCGGGGGTGACGACCAGGGAGATGCGCCCATGAAATCGTTCGGCTCGCTCGCCATCGCGATCGTCGTCGGGATCCTCGTCCTCTGGATCCTGGTGAAGCTCGTCTTCTTCACCTTCAAGCTGATCGGCCTTGCCATTGCGGTGGCGGTGGTTGCCGCCGTCTTCTTCGGCGTGCGCCGGATGATCGAGGGTCCGCGCTGATGCTCGACGACAAGGATCGCATCTTCACCAACCTGTACGGCTTCCAGGACTGGGGGCTGAAGGGCGCGATGGCGCGCGGCGATTGGGATGACACCAAGGGCCTGATGGCGCGCGGCCAGGACGCGATCATCGACGAGATCAAGGCCTCGGGCTTGCGCGGCCGCGGCGGCGCCGGCTTCCCGACCGGCATGAAGTGGAGCTTCATGCCCAAGGAGCCCAAGCCCGGGAAGCCCAACTTCCTCGTCATCAACGCCGACGAATCCGAGCCCGGCTCGTGCAAGGACCGCGAGATCATCCGCCACGATCCGCACAAGCTGATCGAAGGTGCGCTGATCGCCGGCTTCGCGATGCGCGCGCGGGCGGCCTACATCTACATTCGCGGCGAGTTCATCCGCGAGTCCGAGACGCTGATGGCCGCCGTCCGCCAGGCCTATGACGCCGGCCTGCTCGGCAAGAACGCGGCCAAGTCCGGCTACGATTTCGATCTCTTCGTCCACCGCGGCGCCGGCGCCTACATTTGCGGCGAAGAGACGGCGATGCTCGAGAGCCTCGAAGGCAAGAAGGGCATGCCGCGCCTGAAGCCGCCCTTCCCGGCCGGCGCCGGCCTCTACGGCTGCCCGACCACGGTGAACAACGTCGAGTCGATCGCGGTCGTGCCGACGATCCTCCGCCGCGGCGCGAGCTGGTTCAAGGGCATCGGCCGCGAGAAGAACGAGGGCACCAAGCTCTTCCAGATCTCGGGCCATGTGAACAAGCCGTGCGTGGTCGAGGACGCGATGTCGGTGCCGTTCCGCGAGCTGATCGAGCGCCACGCCGGCGGCATCCGCGGCGGCTGGGACAATTTGCTCGCGGTCATCCCAGGCGGCTCGTCGGTGCCGCTCGTGCCCGCGCACGAGATCATCGACGCGCCAATGGACTTCGACGCGCTCCGCGACCTCAAGTCCGGCCTCGGCACCGCGGCGGTGATCGTCATGGACAAGTCGACCGACGTGGTGAAGGCGATCGCCCGCATCTCCTATTTCTACAAGCATGAGAGCTGCGGCCAGTGCACGCCCTGCCGCGAGGGCACCGGCTGGATGTGGCGGGTGATGGAGCGGCTGGTCGAGGGCAATGCCGATATTGGCGAGATCGACATGCTGTGGGACGTCACCAAGCAGGTCGAGGGCCACACCATCTGTGCTTTGGGCGACGCCGCCGCCTGGCCGATCCAGGGCCTGATCCGCCACTTCCGCCCCGAGCTCGAACGCCGCATCGAGGCGCGGCGGGGCCGAACCTTGGAGGCGGCGGAATGACCCGGCTGTCCGGTTTCGTCCGCACCGCGCCGAAGCTCTTCTACGTGATCGCGGTAGTCGACCTGCTGGGGAATCTTCTCCCGCTGGAGCAATACTTCGCCCGCGGTACGTTTGGCGCCATCAATTCCGAACCCGAGATGCGGCTCACGTTGTTCGCGGGTCTGCTCAAGGCGTTCGTCTATGCCGCCCAATGGGTCGCCTACGGCATTTTCGCGGCGTTGTTGATCGGCATCCATGACCGGGTAGCCCTGAGCCACCGCGACGAGGCGGAGCCGGAGTCAGTGGAGTGATCTCTTTGAGGAAAACCGTCGGCCGCAGCATGGCCGTTATCCTCGCCGCCGGGGTATTGTCCGCCTCCGCGGCATCGGCGGCGAAGCCGGCCCCCGCCGCCGCGCCGGACGACAAGACCGTCCTCGCAATGCACATTTACGGCGCCTGCATCGCCGACCGCACGCGCTACGGTGCCGAGCAGGTGTTGGAGATGGACCCGAGCGACCGGTCCGCGCACCGCATGCTGGAGAAGCTTGCAGAGGGGCATCCCGGTTGCGAGCCGGGCCGGGAAATCAAGTTCAACGATGCTCTCTTCCGCGGCGGGCTTGCCGAGCGGATGCTGGCGAAGCGGCCCGGCCGCGAGCATCTCCTCGCGACCCTCTCCTACGACCCCGGTAAGAAGGCGATCCACGCCTGGGACGAAGTCGATGTGGCCGGCCTCTGCGTGGTGCGGAAGGACCCGCAGGCCGTAGCTGCCCTGCTCGACACGGAGCCGGCCAGCGCCGCCGAGGCACAGGCGGAGCAGGCGCTCGCGCCGTCGCTCGGCGCCTGCCTCAAGGCGGGCCAGACCGTGCAGCTCAGTCGTTCCACCTTCCGAGCGATGCTGGCCGTTGCCGCCTGGCAGGTCGCCGACGCCGCGGGAGCCCGCTGATGCCCAAGGTCAAAGTCGACGGTGTCGAGATCGAGGTTCCGCAGGGGGCGACCGTGCTCCAGGCCTGCGAGATGGCGGGCAAGGAGATTCCGCGCTTCTGCTATCACGAGCGCCTCACCATCGCCGGCAATTGCCGGATGTGCCTGGTCGAGGTGAAGCCGGGGCCGCCCAAGCCGCAGGCGAGCTGCGCCCTGCCCGCATCCGACAATCAGGAAATCTTCACCGAGACGCCGATGGTCAAGAAGGCGCGCGAGGGGGTGATGGAGTTCCTGCTCATCAACCACCCGCTCGATTGCCCGATCTGCGACCAGGGCGGCGAATGCGATCTCCAGGACCAGGCGATCGCCTATGGCCGCGGCCATTCGCGCTTCCACGAGAACAAGCGCGCGGTGACCGAGAAATATATGGGGCCGGTCGTCAAGACGATCATGACCCGCTGCATCCAGTGCACGCGCTGCGTCCGCTTCGCCGAGGAAGTGGCCGGGGTCGAGGAGATCGGCGCGGTGGGCCGCGGCGAGAACATGCAGATCACCTCCTATCTCGAGGGGGCGGTGACCTCGGAGCTGAGCGGCAACGTCGTCGACCTCTGCCCGGTCGGCGCGCTCGTCTCCAAGCCCTACAGTTTCGAGGCGCGGCCCTGGGAGCTGCGGAAGGTGCCCGGTATCGACGTGATGGACGCCGTCGGCACCAACATCCGCATCGATCATCGCTTCCGCGAAGTGATGCGCGCGCTGCCGCGGATCAACGACGACGTGAACGAGGAATGGGCGCACGACAAGACGCGCCACGCGGTGGACGGGCTGGTCCGCAACCGGCTCGACCGGCCCTGGGTGCGCAGGGACGGCAAGCTCCGCCCGGCGAGCTGGGAGGAGGCCTTCGCCGCCATCGCCGAGGCGGTGAAGAGCGCCAGCGGGGACCAGATCGCCGCGCTTGCCGGCGATCTCCAGGATTTGGAAGGCGTGTTCGCGCTCAAGAAGCTGGCGAACGCGCTCGGTTCGACCCTGCACGAGGCCCGGGTGGACGGCGCGCGCTACGACGTCTCGACGCCGGCGGCCTACCGCTTCAACTCGACGATCGCCGGGATCGAGGCCGCGCCCGCCATCCTCCTTGTCGGCACCAACCCGCGCTGGGAGGCGCCGCTCGTCAACACCCGCATCCGCAAGGCGGTGAAGGCGGGGGCGAAGGTGTACCGGATCGGCCCGCCGGTGGATCTCACCTATCCGGTCACCGATCTCGGCGACGATCTTGGCCTGCTCGGCAAGCTGCCGCAGGAGGTGAGCGACGCCTTCGAGGGCAAGGAGAATGCCGCAATCATCGTCGGCATGGGCGCGCTCGTCCTTGAGGGCTCCTATGAAGCCGCCCGCGCCGCCGCGGCCGCGCTCGGTGCGACCTTCAACGTCCTCCACAATGCCGCCTCGCGCGTCGGCGCACTCGACATCGGCTTCACGACCGATGGCGGCATCGACGCGATCCGGGCGCGGGCAGGAGCGCTCAAGGCGCTGTTCCTGCTGGGCGTCGACGAGACCGACACCTCCGCCTTCGCCGACACCTTCACAATCTATATCGGCACCCATGGCGATCGCGGCGTGCGCCATGCCGACGTGATCCTGCCGGCCGCTGCCTATACCGAGAAGCACGGCACCTACGTGAACCTCGAAGGCCGCGTGCAGGTCTCCGAATTCGCCGTCCACGCGCCGGGCGAGGCGCGGGTGGACTGGACGATCTTCCGGGCCCTTTCGGACGTGCTCGGCAAGACCCTGCCGTTCGACGATCTCTCGCAGCTCCGCGCCGCCATCGCGACGGAAGTGCCGCGGCTCGGCACGCTTGGGCTGAGCGAGGTCGCTCCGCTGCCCGCCTTCAAGGGCAAGGCGCCGAAGCTGTCGGGCGGTGTCACCTATCCGATCGAGGATTTCTACCTGACCAACCCCATCGCGCGCTCCTCGCCCACCCTGCAGCGTTGCTCGGCCGAGATCCTCCACGGCCAGACCTTCCAGGAGGCTGCGGAATGAAGACTTTTGTCGTCATCCCAGCGAAAGCGGGGATCCAGACTGGCTCCGTGCCGGTCACTGCCGCTGACTGGATTCCCGCTTTCGCGGGAATGACGGTTGAAGGGCCAAACGCATGACGGCCTGGTTTCAGAGCTATCTCGGTTTCGGCTGGGGCTGGTTCATCGCGAACCTGATCTTCGTCCTGCTCATCGCCCTTCCGCTGATGCTGGCGGTGGCGATGATCATCTATGCCGACCGCAAGATCTGGGCGGCGATGGCGCTCCGGCGCGGGCCGAACGTGGTCGGCCCACTTGGCCTGCTGCAGAGCTTCGCCGACGGGCTCAAGGTCTTCCTCAAGGAGACGATCATCCCGTCGAGCGCCAATCGCGGCCTGTTCATCATCGCGCCGATCATCACCTTCACCATGGCTTTGATCGGGTGGGCCGTGGTGCCGTTCGCGCCGGGCGTGGTGCTCGCCAACATCAATGTCGGCCTGCTCTACCTGCTCGCCGTCTCCTCGATGGGTGTCTACGGCGTGATCATCGCCGGCTGGTCGTCCAACTCCAAATATCCCTTCTATTCGGCGCTTCGCGCGGCCGCGCAGATGGTGAGCTACGAGGTCTCGATCGGCTTCGTCCTCATCCCCGTCATCCTCTGGGCGGACAGCTTCAACCTGTCGCAGATCGTCGCGGCGCAGAAGGGTGAGCTGTTCGGCATCTTCAACGGCTTCGGCTTCAATCCCTTGCTGTTCCCGCTGTCGGTGATTTTCCTGATCTCGGCGATGGCCGAAACCGCGCGCGCGCCCTTCGACCTCACCGAGGCGGAGAGCGAGCTCGTCGCCGGCTACCAGACCGAATACAGCTCGATGAGCTTCGCCCTCTTCTGGCTGGGCGAGTACGGCAACGTGCTGCTGATGTGCGGCATGACCGCGGTGCTCTTCTGGGGCGGGTGGCTGCCGCCGGTCGACTGGGCGCCGCTCTATTGGATCCCCGGCATCATCTGGTTCTTCCTCAAGATCCTGTTCTTCTTCTTCGTCTTCTCCTGGGTGAAGGCGACCGTGCCGCGCTACCGCTACGACCAGCTGATGCGGCTCGGCTGGAAAATCTTCCTGCCTTTCTCGCTGATCTGGGTGGTGCTCGTGTCGGGCTATCTCGAGGTCGTGCGCTACGGAGCCCTGAGATGATCGTCCAATGGATCAAGTCCTACACGCTCTGGGAGTTCGTGAAGGCACACTGGCTGACGCTGAAATATTTCTTCAAGCCGAAGGCGACGATCAACTACCCGTTCGAGAAGAACCCGATCAGCCCCCGCTTCCGGGGTGAGCATGCGCTGCGCCGCTACCCGAATGGCGAGGAGCGCTGCATCGCCTGCAAGCTCTGCGAGGCGGTGTGCCCGGCGCTCGCCATCACCATCGAGGCCGAGCCGCGCGAGGACGGCAGCCGCCGCACCACGCGCTACGACATCGACATGGTGAAGTGCATCTATTGCGGCCTCTGCCAGGAAGCCTGCCCGGTCGACGCCATCGTCGAGGGCCCGAACTTCGAGTTCGCGACCGAGACGCGCGAGGAGCTTCTCTACGACAAGGCGAAGCTGCTCGAGAATGGCGACAAATGGGAGCGCGCTTTGGCCGCGAACCTTGCCGCCGATGCCCCCTATCGTTAAGGCGCCCCGCGATGTCTGACGACCGTTCCCCGGCGAAGGCCGGGGCCCAGCTGAACAAGGAAATCTGGACCCCGGCCTTCGCCGGGGAACAGGCCGTTTGCGGGCGGGCGGCATGATCCAGGCCTTCGCCTTTTACCTGTTCGCGGCGATCGTCATCGCCAGCGGGGTGATGACGATCGGATCGCGCAACCCGGTGCATAGCGTGCTGTGGCTGATCCTCGCCTTCTTCAACGCCGCGGGCCTGTTCCTGACGCTCGGCGCCGAGTTCATCGCGATGCTGCTCGTCATCGTCTATGTCGGCGCGGTCGCCGTGCTCTTCCTGTTCGTGGTGATGATGCTCGACGTCGATTTCGCCGAGCTTCGCGCCGGCATCGCCCGCTACTGGCCGTTCGCCACGCTCGTCGGCCTCGCCCTTCTGATCGAGATCGGCTTCGCGCTCGCCGCATGGCAGCTCGGTGCGCTGCAGCCGGTCCGCGCCGCCCCGGCGGCGAAGGGGATGCCGAATATCGAGGCGATCGGCGTGGCGCTCTACACGCGATATCTCTACGTGTTCGAGGGCGCCGGCCTGATCCTGCTCGTCGCCATGATCGGCGCGATCGTCCTCACCCACCGCCAGCGCAGCGACGTCCGCCCGCAGCGCGCCTCCCGCCAGATCAGCCGCCGCCCCGGCGATGCGGTGGTGAAGATGAACCCGGGCGTAGGGCAGGGGGTCGAGATATGATCGGCCTCGGCCACTACCTCGCCGTCGGCGCCGTGCTGTTCGTGCTCGGTGTGTTCGGGATCATCATCAACCGCAAGAACATCATCGTCGTGCTGATGGCGATTGAGCTGATCCTGCTCAGCGTGAACGTCAATTTCGTCGCCTTCTCCGCCTTCCTCGGCGACATGGTCGGCCAAGTCTTTGCCATGTTCGTGCTCACCGTCGCCGCCGGCGAGGCGGCGATCGGCCTCGCCATCCTCGTCATCTACTTTCGCCGCCGCGGCACCATCGCCGTGGACGACGTCCACCAGATGAAGGGGTGATCGTCTCGTGAGCACCCCGATCTTGATCGTCTTCCTGCCCCTGCTCGCCGCGATCGTCGCCGGGCTCGGCAACCGCATGATCGGCAACTTTGCCGCCAAGCTGATCACGACCGGCGCGCTGTTCGTGTCACTGGTACTTAGCTGGCCGATCTTTCTCGAGTTCTTGGCGGGCAGTCGGCATGCCGAAATTTACCCGGTTCTCTCCTGGATCCACTCGGGCGACCTCAACGTCGACTGGGCGCTGCGGGTCGACAGCCTCACCTCGGTGATGCTGGTGGTGGTGACGACCGTCTCCGCGCTCGTCCATCTCTATTCCTGGGGCTATATGGCGGAGGACGACAGCCAGCCACGCTTCTTCGCCTACCTGTCGCTCTTCACCTTCGCGATGCTGATGCTGGTGACGGCGGACAATCTCGTCCAGCTCTTCTTCGGCTGGGAGGGGGTGGGCCTCGCTTCCTACCTGCTGATCGGCTTCTGGTACTACAAGCCCTCGGCCAATGCGGCGGCGCTCAAGGCCTTCATCGTCAACCGCGTCGGCGATTTCGGCTTCTCGCTCGGCATCTTCGCGACCTTCCTCGTCTTCAACACCGTCTCGATCCCGGCCATCCTCGCCGCGGCGCCGCACATGGCCGGCGCGCACCTCGGCTTCCTCGGCTACCGCGTCGACACGATGACGCTCATCTGCATCCTTCTCTTCATCGGGGCGATGGGCAAGTCGGCCCAGTTCGGCCTCCACACCTGGCTACCGGACGCGATGGAAGGCCCGACGCCGGTCTCCGCCCTGATCCACGCCGCGACGATGGTGACGGCGGGCGTGTTCATGGTCTGCCGCCTGTCGCCGATGTTCGCCACCAGCCCCGGTGCCCTCGGCGTCGTCACGTTCATCGGCACGCTGACCTGCTTCTTTGCCGCCACCATCGGGACGGTGCAGAACGACATCAAGCGCGTGGTCGCCTATTCGACCTGCTCGCAGCTCGGCTACATGTTCTTCGCCGCCGGCGTCGGCGCCTATGGCGCGGCGATGTTCCACCTTTTCACCCACGCCTTCTTCAAGGCCCTGCTGTTCCTCGGCTCGGGCAGCGTCATCCATGCCATGCACCACGAGCAGGACATGCGCTTCTACGGCGGCCTCCGGAAGCATATCCCAATCACCTTCTGGACGATGCTGATCGGCACGTTCGCGATCACCGGCGTCGGCATTCCGGGCTTTGTCGGCTTCGCCGGCTTCTATTCGAAGGATGCGGTGTTGGAGGCAGCCTGGGCCTCGGGCGGCTCGGGCCCGGTGGCTTTCGTCTTCGGCGCCCTGGCCGCGCTTCTGACCAGTTTCTATTCGTGGCGGCTCATGTTCCTCACCTTCTGGGGCAAGCCGCGCTGGGCGGCATCCGAGCATGTCCAGCACGCGCTCCACGACGCGCACGGTCACGATCATGGCCATGACGATCCTCCCGCCGCCGAGGATGCGGGCCATGACACGCGTCCCCACGAAGCCGGCGCGGCCGAGGTTCCGACCGGCACCGGCGGCTATCATCCGCACGAGAGCCCGTGGACGATGCTGGTGCCGATCTGCCTGCTGGCGCTCGGCGCGACCGTCGCGGGTTTCCTGTTCGACGACAAGTTCGTCGGAGCGGAGGAGGCGGTCCACTTCTGGAACGGCGCGATCGCCTTCAACACGCACCTCGCCTACGGCATGCACGAGGTTCCGCTGCTGGTGAAATGGACGCCGTTCCTGGCGATGGCGGTGGGCTTCCTGATCGCCTGGAGCGCCTATGTCCGCAGCACGGACGTGCCGCGGCGCTTCGTCGGCAGCTTCGGCCTGCTCTACGCCTTCCTGCTCAACAAATGGTATTTCGACGAGCTCTACAACGTGGTGTTCGTCCGGCCTGCTTTGTGGCTCGGCCGCATCTTCTGGAAGAAGGGCGACGAGGGGACGATCGACCGCTTCGGCCCGGACGGCGCCGCCGCCGCGGTGCGCGCCGGCAACGTGCTGACCGCGCGGCTGCAATCCGGCTATCTCTACACCTATGCGCTGGTGATGCTCCTCGGCCTCGCCGCCGCCGCGACCTGGGCGATGGCGCGATGAGGGGGGGTATGACTTTGATTTCCGTCGTCCCCGCGAAAGCGGGGATCCAGGCTGACTCCGTGCCGCTCACCGCCGCCGACTGGATTCCCGCTTTCGCGGGAATGACGGGACACGTATGAACGGCCTCCCGATCCTTTCTATCCTGCTCCTGATCCCGGTGATCGGCGCGGGCATCTGCCTGTTCGTTTCGGCGAACGGCGCCCGCTGGGTGGCGCTGATCGCTACCCTGCTCGACCTCCTCCTCGGCATCGTCCTGTGGAGCGCCTACCAGATCGGCGGGCCGCAATGGCAGTTCGTCGAGGGGCCTTATTCGCTCGGCCTCTTCTCCTGGGCCCTCGGCATCGACGGTATCTCGCTGATGCTGATCATGCTCTCGCTCTTCCTGATGCCGATCTGCATCCTCGCTTCCTGGACATCGATCGAGCGGCGGGTCCCGGAATATATGGCCTCGTTCCTGATCATGGAGACGATGATGCTCGGCGTCTTCATGGCGCAGGACATCTTCCTCTTCTACGTCTTCTTCGAGGCCGGCCTGATCCCGATGTTCCTGATCATCGGCATCTGGGGCGGCGCGCAGCGGATCTACGCCAGCTATAAATTCTTCCTCTACACCCTGCTCGGCTCGGTGCTGATGCTGGTGGCGATGCTGTGGATGGTGAATTACGCCCATTCCACCTCCATCCCGGTGCTGCTGAAGACCAACTTCCCGGCCGAGGCGCAGACCTGGCTGTGGCTCGCCTTCTTTGCGAGCTTCGCGGTGAAGATGCCGATGTGGCCGGTCCACACCTGGCTGCCCGACGCGCACGTCCAGGCGCCGACCGCGGGCTCGGTGATCCTCGCCGGCGTGCTGCTGAAGCTCGGCGGATACGGCTTCGTCCGCTTCTCGCTGCCGATGTTCCCGGAGGCCTCGGCGCAGCTGGTCTGGCTGGTCTTCGGCCTCAGCCTCGTCGCGATCGTCTACACCTCGCTCGTCGCCCTCGTGCAGCGCGACATGAAGAAGCTGATCGCTTATTCCTCGGTCGCCCACATGGCGTTCGTCACCATCGGCATCTTCGCCTTCAATCGGCAGGGGATGGAAGGGGCATTGGTGGTGATGCTGAGCCACGGCCTCGTCTCGGGCGCGCTCTTCCTGTGCGTCGGCGTGGTCTACGACCGGCTGCACACCCGCGAGATCGACCGCTATGGCGGCCTCGCCAACAACATGCCGATGTACGCCCTGCTGTTCATGCTGTTCACCATGGCCTCGGTCGGCCTGCCGGGCACCAGCGGCTTCGTCGGCGAGTTTTTGAGCCTGGTCGGCGCCTATCACATCTCCAGCCTGGTCGCCTTCGTCGCCACGACCGGCATCATCCTCGGCGCTGCCTACATGCTCTTCCTCTACTGGCGCGTCGTCTACGGGACGAGCCGCAACGCCGATGCCGCCGCCATGCCGGACCTGACGTGGCGCGAGTTCGTCAGCCTCGGCGCGATCGGCCTCGTCGTGCTATGGATGGGCGTCTATCCCGAGAGCTTCCTCGCGCCGATGCGGAATGACGTGGGCGTGCTGATGGCGCGGGTCGAGCGGGCGGCGCCGAAGAGCGATTCCGGGATCGTCTCCACGGCCTATGCGGCGCCTTCGCCCAAGGCGGGGGCGCATTGATGCTGCAGTCCATCGCCCTCACCCTGCCGGAGGTCATCCTTTCGACCGCGGCCCTGATCCTGATGCTGGCCGCGGCCTGGGGCGGAGACCGCTCGGCCAAAATCATCACCTGGCTCGCCATCGCCTGCTTCATCGCCGCGGCGATCACGGTGCCGGGCACGCATGGGGAGCACGCGGTCGGCTTCAACGGCCTGTTCGTCTCCGATTCCTTCTCCGCTTTCTCGAAGATCGGCATCTACGTCGCCGCCGCCGCCTCTTTGGTTGCGGCGGCGGGCTGGTTCGGCCGCGACGGCGATTATCGCGCGGAATATCCGGTGCTGGTCCTGCTCTCCGGCGTCGGCATGGGGATCATGGTCTCGGCCGACGATCTGCTCACCCTTTACGTGGGCCTCGAGCTGCAGAGCCTCGCCGCCTACGTCCTCGCCTCCTTCCAGCGCCGCGACGACCGCTCGGCCGAAGCGGGTCTCAAATATTTCGTGCTGGGCGCACTCGCCTCGGGCATCCTGCTCTACGGCATCTCCCTGCTCTACGGCTTCACCGGCTCGACCGAGTTCGCCGACATCGCCCGCGGCATCGCTGGCCAGAAAGCACATGGCGCCTCGCTCGGCGGCGGCACCCTGTTCGGCCTCGTCTTCGTCCTCGTCGGCATCGCCTTCAAGGTTTCGGCGGTGCCGTTCCACATGTGGACTCCGGACGTCTACGAAGGCGCGCCGACGCCGGTCACCGCCTTCTTCGCCTCGGCGCCGAAGCTCGCCGCCATGGCGCTGCTCACCCGCTTCGCCATCCAGGCGGTCGGCCCGGCCACCTTCGAGTGGCGGCAGATCGTCATCTTCATGGCGCTGGCCTCGACCATCCTCGGCGGCGTCGCGGCGATCGGCCAGCCCAACATCAAGCGGCTGCTCGCCTACAGCTCGATCAACAATGTCGGTTTCGCCCTGATCGGCCTCGCCGCCGGCACGCGCGAGGGCGTCGCGTCGGTGCTGTTCTACATGGCCGTCTACATCGTGATGACGCTCGGCGCCTTCTTCGTGGTGCTGCGGATGCGCGATGCCGAAGGCCGCTCGGTCGAGAGCATCGCCTCGCTCTCCGGCCTGTCACGGAGCCGCTTCGGCCTCGCCTGCGCGATGGCGATGTTCATGTTCAGCCTCGCCGGCGTGCCGCCGTTGCTCGGCTTCTGGCCCAAGTTCCTGGTTTTCCGCGCCGCGGTTTCCGCGGACCTCACCTGGCTGGCGGCGGTCGGCATCGCGACCTCGGTGATCAGCGCTTATTACTACCTGCGCATCGTCAAGACGATGTTCTTCGACGAGGCGGCGCCGGCTTATGCCCCGACCCGCGATTGGGCGCAGACGGCGCTGATCGCCCTCGCGGCGGTGATCGTGTCGCCGGTCGGCTACCTGCTGATCGGCCCTCTCAACGAGCTCGCCAGCAACGCCGCGGCCTCGCTCTTCTAAGGGCACGCGGCTGCTGATCCGCACCGTCGCCGAGACCGCCTCCACCAACGACGACGTCGCCGCGCTCGCCCGGCGTGGCGCACCTGAGGGAAGCTGGCTGCGCGCCGGGCGCCAGACCGGCGGCCGCGGCCGGCAGGGGAGGGGGTGGGAATCGCCGCCCGGCAATCTCTACGCCAGCACCTTGGTCCGTCTCGCGCCGGGCGATCCGCCGGCGCCGACCTTGGCCTTGGTCGCGGCCGTCGCGCTGCACGAGGTCGCCGCCGCCTTCGCGCCGGAGGCGGAGGTGATTGTCAAATGGCCCAATGACCTGCTCGCGGGCGGCGCGAAGCTGGCCGGCATCCTGCTCGAGCGGGAGGGGGAGGCGGTGGTGATCGGCTTCGGAGTCAACCTGGCGCACTTCCCACCCGATCTGGAGCGGCCGGCGACCAGCCTCGCCGCGCTTGCCGGAGCCGCCCCCGATCCCGCCTCCTTTCTGGAGGCGCTCGCCGCCGCTTTCGCCCGCTGGATCGGCCGCTGGCGGGGCGAGGGCCTTTCGGCCATCCGCCGTCAGTGGCTCGCCATCGCACACCCGCCCGGCACCGCCCTCTCCACGCAAGGCGAGCAGGGCCTGTTCGACGGCCTTGACGAGACCGGCGCGCTCCGCCTCCGTCTCGCCGACGGCTCGACCCGTCTCATCCATGCCGGCGACGTTTTCCTGATCTGACGCTCCCGCGCATTCGTGGTAGAGCGGCTTGCGACCTGGAACGGGAGATGCCGATGCTGTTCGCCCTCATTGGATTGCTGAAGCCCGGCGCCGAAGACCGGCTGCCCGACCCCGACGCGGTCAACGAGCACCTCGCCCAGCCCTTCCGCCGCACCCACCTTGCCGGGTATCTCTGCCGCGACGGCGGCCGCCGCGCCGGGGTGATGATGCTGATCGAGGCCGACGATTTCGCGCAGGCCGAAGGCTTCCTGCGCCAGAGCCCTTTCCTCAAGGCCGACCTCTACGAACGGGTGGAAACGCTCGAATATGCGCTCGAGGTCGGGCGGCTGGATTGAGAAAGCTGCGGTTTCGGCGGCAGTTGATGAGGGCGATCGCTTATGCCTTCGCCGTCCAGGCAGGGACCGTTGGAAGCGCTGGTCTCGCAGCTGACGGCCCCCGGACCGCTTTCGCCTGCACGCTCTCCAACTCCAAGAGAGTGCTGGTTTTGACCGAAGCCGATCGGATCACTTACCGCTACGGAACAGCTCAGCGCACCGAACTCATGATCGAGGGTACGCCGGGGAGCAGAAGCGTCTTTGTCGGGCACGGGCGATTTGCCGGCGCGGAGATGCAGCTGCGGTTCGTGCGCGGCGCCTATAGCTATATCATCTATACGATGGAGGCCAATGGACGGGCCGGCTCCTCCGCGATTTCAAGACTGATGGTGATGCGTGGCACACGCGCCATCCTGGACCTCCCATGTAAGCCTTACGCCGACTTCGTTGGCGGGTTCGACTTGATCGATCGTCTGCCGCCCGATGATGACCGCTTCAATGCGATCTCCGGCGGTGACTAGCCAGCCTCTCTGGCGCGCGTTACGGGTTTGCCATGCTGCTCGCGGTCGATGCCGGGAACACCAATGTCGTCTTCGCGCTGGTGGAGAACGGGACGATCCGCGCCCGCTGGCGGATCGCGACCGATCCGCGGCGGACGGCGGACGAATATGCGGTGTGGCTGCACCAGCTGATCGCGCTTGAAGGCTTCGGCCGCGACGTGGTGGACGCGGTGATCATCGGCACGGTGGTGCCGCGCGCGCAGCACAATCTGGAGGTGCTCGCCTCCAAATATTTCAGGGTCGAGCCGCTGATCGCCGGCCGGGGCAATGCCGAATACGGGATCGAGTTGGATGTCGAGGAGCCGAAGAGCGTCGGCGCCGACCGCGCGCTCAACGTCATCGCCGCGCACAGGCTGCACGAAGGCGACCTTATCGTCATCGACTTCGGCACCGCCACCACCTTCGATCTGGTCGACTTCACCGGCGCCTACAAAGGCGGGATCATCGCGCCGGGCATCAACCTGTCGCTGGACGCGCTCGTCACCGCCGCCGCCAAGCTGCCGCGCATCGCCATCCAGGCGCCGGACGGCAACCTCTCCGTCGTCGGCCGGACGACCGAGGAGCAGATGCATATCGGCATCTACTGGGGCTATGTCGCGATGATGGAGGGGCTGGTCGCGCGGATGAAGGCCGAAATCGGCCGCCCGGCGAGGGTGATCGCCACCGGCGGGCTCGCCACTTTATTCGACCGGCACACGACGATCTTCGACGCGATCGAGCCGGACCTGACGATTCAGGGCTTGGCCTTGCTCTACGAGCGGGTGAAGCACGGTTGAAACCCGCCGCCATTCCCGCAAAAGCGGGAATCCATCCACCAACTCATCGGAACGAAAGCTGGACTCTCGCTTTCCCGGGAGTGACGGGAAAAGCGACATGAAACCCGGCAACGAACTCCTCTTCCTCGCCCTCGGCGGCTCCGGCGAGATCGGCATGAACGTCAACCTCTACGGGTGCGACGGTAAATGGATCATGGTCGACCTCGGCATGACCTTCGCCGACCCCGCCTATCCCGGCGTCGAATTGATCCTGCCCGATCTGAGCTTCATCGAGGAACGGCGGGCGGACCTGCTCGGCGTGGTCCTCACCCACGGCCACGAGGACCATATCGGCGCCATCCCCTATCTCGCCGCCGATCTCGGCGTGCCCCTCTACGCGACTCCGTTCACGGCCGGCCTCATCGCCGGCAAGCTCGAGGAGGAGGGCCTGACCGAGGAGATTAAGGTCAATATCATCGAGCTTGGCGGCGACTTCCGCCTCGGGCCGTTCGGCTTGCGTTACGTCGCGCTCGCCCATTCGATTCCCGAGGGCAATGCGCTGCTGATCGAGACGCCCTACGGCCGAATCTTCCACACCGGCGACTGGAAGCTCGACGACGCGCCCCAGCTCGGCGACCCCAGCACCGGCGAGGAGCTGAGCCGGATCGGCGACGAAGGCGTGCTCGCTTTGGTCTGCGACTCGACCAACGTTTTCAACGAGCAGGCCTCCGGCTCAGAGGCGGGCGTGCGCGAGGGGCTCGACGAGGTGATCAAGGAGGCGGAGGGGCGCGTGCTCGTCACCACCTTCGCCTCCAACGCCGCGCGGCTGAAGACGCTCGGCCATGTCGCGATGGACACCGGCCGCCAGGTCTGCGTCGCCGGCCGCTCGCTCGACCGCATCCTGCGGGTCTCGAAGAGCGTCGGCTATCTCACCGATTTCCCGCCGACCATCGACTTCGACACGGCGATGAAGCTCCCACGCCATGAGGTGATGATCATCGCCACCGGCGGCCAAGGCGAGGCGCGCGCCGCGCTCGCCCGCATCGCCTTCGGCCAGCACAAGCTCTCGCTCGACGCCGACGATCTCGTCATCTTTTCCTCGAAGCAGATCCCCGGCAACGAGATCGCCATCGGCCGCGTCCAGAACGAGCTGGCGGCCAAGGGCGTCTGCATGATCACCGACCGCCAGGCGCCGGTCCATGTCTCCGGCCATCCCGGCCGCCCCGAGCTCGCGGCCATGTACAAATGGATCCGGCCGGAGATCATCGTCCCCGTCCATGGCGAGATGCGGCACATGATGGAGCAGGCGCGCTTCGCCCGGCACGAGGGTGTGCCGCACGGCATCGTCCAGACCAATGGTGACCTGATCCGGCTGGCGCCGGACGGGCCCGCCAAGCTGTCCGAGGAGAAAGTGGGGCGGTTGGTGCTCGACGGCGACGTCATCCTCAACGCTGACGGCAGCACGATGAACGAGCGGCGCAAGATCAGCCACAACGGCGCCATCTCGGTCGCTTTGGCGCTGGATGCCAACGACCGGCTGCGCGGCGGCGTCGAGCTGGCGCTGGAGGGCGTGCCGGTCGAAGAGGACCGCGAGGCCTTCCTCAAAGAGGCCTGTGCCGCCGCCGCGGACGCCGCCGGCCGCAATCCCGGCAACGAAAGCAAGCTGCGCGAGGACGTCCGCCTCGCGGTGCGCCGCTGCGCCACCGACTGGACGGGCAAGAAGCCCATTGTGGATGTGCTCGTCGTCAGGGTCTGAATCGTGAAGTTCCAGTCGATCCTCGCCATCTACATCCTGTTCTGGACGATCAGCCTGTTCGTCGTGCTGCCGTTCGGCGTCCGCACGGCCGAGGAGGAGGGGGTTGAATGCCAGCCCGGCCACGCCCCGAGCGCGCCCCACCGCTTCAGCTTCGGCAAGGCGGCGCTCAGGGCGACGATCGTCTCCGCGATCGCCTTCCTGATCTTCTACCTCAACTATCTCTACGGCTGGGTGACGCTCTCCACCCTCGAATGGACCAGGCCGCCGGGGCAGTAACATCCAACGTCATGCCGGACTTGATCCGGCACCCATGAACACGGAATGTGGCGAACCGTGAACGCGCGTGTTCATGGATCCTGACGTTTGTCAGGATGACGAGGGGAGGAGGCTGCGATGAAAAAGATTCTATTCGGCCTGGCTGCATTGCTGATGCTCGGCGCCGCGCCCGCGCCGCAGGCGGACCGGCCCGCCATCACCGGCATCTCGCACCTCGCAATCTATTCCGCCAACCTCGCGGCGAGCGACCATTTCTACGGCTTCATCCTCGGCGGCCGAAAGGCGCCTGACCCGGAGGACCCCAACGGCGTCCGCTATTATTTCAGCCCCGTCCAGTTCGTAGAGCTGCTTCCCTTGCCGGCGGGCCAGGGGCCCAGCCGCCTCGCCCACGCTGCCTACAATACGACCGATGCGGCTCGGCTGCGGACCTGGCTTGCGGCCCATGGCGCCGGTGCCGTCTCCGATCTCCACCGCGCCTCCGATGGCAGCCTCTGGTTCGACGCCCGCGACCCCGAAGGGAACCAGCTCCAGTTCGTCCAGCCCATCGTCCGCGCCGCCGCCGCGGAATCGCGAGCGATCAGCGGCCGGATCATCCATATCGGCTACCTCGTCCACGACCGCGCCGCGGAGGACCACTTCTACCGCGCCCTGCTCGGCTTCCGCCCCTATTGGTACGGCGCCATGCACGAAGGCGCGGTCGACTGGGTTTCCCAGCAGGTGCCGGACGGGCACGACTGGCTCGAATATATGATGGTCGGCGCCGGCTCGACCGTGCCGCTGGAGCGCGTCGACGCCAACCAGCTCGGCGTCCTCAACCATTTCTCGCTCGGCGTTCCGAATATGGAAGCGGCGGTGACGAAATTGCTCGCCGAAGGCCGCGTCAGCCCGCGCCACGACGGCCCAAGCATGGGCCGCGATGGAAAATGGCAGGCCAATTTCTACGACCCGGACGGTACCCGCGTGGAGCTGATGGAATTTCGGCCGGTGATGAAGCCCTGCTGCTCCGGCTTCACGGCGGAGAGCCCGGCGGGATAGTTCCCCCCTCCCGTTTACGGGAGCGGTTGGGGAGGGGAGGTGGCGACAAGCCCTCCCCCTCGATCCCCTCCCGCAAGCGGGAGGGGAGGTTACCGCAGCCGCTCGATCGCCTGCGCCAGTGCCACGTAGAGCTTGCCCATGTCGCTCGACAGCAGGGTGATGCCGAGCGGGCCGCCTTCGCGATCGGCGAGGATGGGGCGGAGCATCGCTTCGAAATCGTGGATGTAGCGGTTCACCTGGTCGCGGAACTCGGGTTCTTCCTCATAATGGCGGGCGATCTCGCGGGCTTCCGCATTGTCGAGGAGGCGGACGGCACGGCGGGTGAAGACGCCGCGGTCGCCCTTCATATAGGCCGCCCAGGCGCCGTCGGTGACGTCGTTCGACAGGATCTTGGTGACGTCGATCGCGGTCGAGTTGAGCGATTCGATCAGCAAAGCGGTGCGACGGGAGAGGTTCTGCCGCTCGCGCACCTCGCGCTCGCGCCGTTCGTCCTCGATCCGCTCCTCGACCGTCGCGCTGGTCTCGGACAAAGCCAGCATCTGCCGCGTGAGCCGTTCGGAGGCTAACCGCGCCGTCGCCAGCGCGCGTTCCGAGACGGCGGAGAGCTCGGCCATCTGCCGCTCGACCGTCTCGGCGACGGCCCGGCTCAGCGCCTCGCGGCTCGCCTCGCCGAGTGCCGCGGCGCTTTGCGGGATGGTCGCGGCAATCGCCTCGCGCGCCCGTTCGGCGGCCTGGTGCGCCGTCTCGCGGACGCGGACCAAAGCCTCGATCAGCTCGGGCCCGGTCTCCGCCGCGATTCGCGCGGCGGCCTGTTGCGCCTCGACCGCCGCAGCGCCGAGCGCCTGCAGCTGCGCCTCGGCGCCGCCGCCGCCCTCCTCGATGCGCGCCAGCAGCGCTTCCAGCGCTTCGCGTTGCCGCACGATCGCCGCTTCCGAGCCGCCGATCTGCGCCAGCGCGCGTTCGGCTGAGCTTTCCACCTCCTGCACGACCGGCGCGAGCGCGGCGGCCGCGTCGCGGGCCCGCTCCGTCTGCGCCTCGATCCGCGCGAGGCCGCCGGGGAGCCGCTCCTCGAGTTGGGCTGCGACGGCGTCGAAGCTGCGTGCCATCTCCTCCGTCCGCTGTGCCAGCTCGGCGGCGCGGCCGGAGCCGTCGCCGAGCCGCTCGACGAAGGTTCGCGCACTCTCCTGCGCCTCCGCCGCCGAGGCGGCGAGCCGCCGCAGCTGCTCCTCGGCGCCCGCGCCGCCCTCGGAAACCCTCGCCAGGAAGGAATCGAGCTGCTCGCGCTGATAGGCGACGGCGGTTTCGGCTTCCTCGATCCGCGCGGCGGTGCGCTGCGCCGCTGCTTCGGCGCTTTCGACCAGGGGCACGAGCGCCGAAGCCGCCTCGATGGTGCGGCCGGCCTGCGCCTCGATCCGGGCAAGCCCTTCCGGCACCGCCTCGCGCATCTGGCCGGCCAGAGCCGCCAGCGCGTCGGCCATCTGCCGCGCCCGGTCGCCGAGAATCGCGGCATTGTCGCTGCCTTGGCCGAGCTCCGTCAGCAGCTCGCTCGCCGCGCCGCGCATGGCGGCCAGCGATTCGCTCAGCGCCTGTCCCTGAGAAGTCTGGGTGCGGCCGAGCCGATCGAACCAGCCGTCGAGATCCGTCAATTCGCGGGCCAGGCCGGTGACGAGCGCATGGCTCGCGGCATCCTGCGCGGAAATCCGGTCGGCGAGCCCCTGGATGCGGGTGCCGATCTCGTCGAGCCGGTGCGCGAGATTGCGCGCCGCCTCCTCGCCGGCCTGTTCGAGCGCCGCCCGGTTATGCTCGATCGAGGCGAGCACCGCCGCCGACTGCGCTTCCAGCCCGGTCCTGGCCGCATCGACCGCCTCGGCGGCACGCGCCATCGCCGCGTCGACCGCGCCGGTCATCGTGCCCGAAGCCTCGCCCATCGTCGCGGACGCGGCTGCGGCGCCGCTCTCGATCCGAGCGACCTGCGCCGCCAGCCGCTGCGCCGAGCCGCCGAGCACCTCGTCCGCCTCGCGCCCGCGCACCGCCAGCGCCGAGAGCTGTGCCTCGAGCGCGCTGGCATGGCCATGGGCGGTGAGGCCCGCTTCCTTCATCGCCTCGGCGACCGCGCGCGCCTGCTCCTCGGCGCGCGGCAGATCGTGGAGGAGGACGCCGATATCGACCCTCGCCGCCGCCGCCGCCGCGTCCAGCGCCGCCGCCTGCTTGTCGAGGTTCGTCGTTTCCTTGGAGAGATAGTAAGTGACGCGGCCGAGCCGGTCCGACGCCTCGTCGCCGAGGCTCATCAGCCGTTCCGCCTCGCCGCGCAGCCGCCCGTGATTCGCCTCGATCTTGCCGGAGACGATCTCCAGCACCGTCTGCAGCGCCAGGCTCTCGCGCCGCATCGCATCGACGGAGGCGGTGAAGCGCTCGGCTTCCCGGCGCGGCGTCCGGCCGAGCCAGATCCAGAGCAAGGCGAGGAGAATGAGCGGCGCGCAGAAGGTGGCGATGGCGTTCGCGACCGGCGCGGCGGCAAGCGCCGGCGGCCGCTGCCACAGTGACCAGCCGAAGAGCCCGACCCAGCCAATAGCGAGGACGATCAGCACCGCCCCGAGCGCGCGAATGCCGGCCGGCATGTCCGGGGCCGAATCGGGGTCGGCCGCGTCGGCGGGCGGGGGCTGCGATTCGGCCACCGCCGCGCCCAGCCACTCTTCCTGTTGATCCGTGCCGAAGCCCTCGGGCTCGGCCTGTGCCGCGCTTTCCGCCCCCATGTTCATGGACTTTGTTTACCATCTTTCGGGGGGAGCGAAAGCGGAAGGATACGGGGCGTTAACAAGCTGCGACTAAAGGCGCGCTCATGGTCTACGATCCCGGCGCCCTCAACGCCTCGCTCGCCGCCGCGGTGGGCAACGACGCCGAATTGCTCACCGAGCTGCGCGCCGCGTTCCTCGAAAGTGCCGAGCGCCAGGCCGACCTGATGAGCCGCGCCCGCTGCGACGCGAACTGGGAGTTCGCCGCCTCCCGCCTCAAGAGCTTGGCCGGCAGCTTCGGGGCGACCGGCCTGATGGCGCTCGCCGACGAAGCCCTGGACGGCGCGCCGGGCGATCCGGTGGTGCTGCGCAAGATCAGCGCGGCCATCGAGGACTTCGCCCAGTCCTGATCTTCCCTGCTGGCGCTCAGGGGCGGGGCGTATCGGTTTCGTTTCCAACGAAGCCGAAGCTCACACCGTCCTCCTCCAAGCCGGACGGCCCAAACGCGTGTTCGATGCAGTCGATGCTTTCGTGGGAGCGCATGATCTGCTCGGGCAAGTTCCTGTGAAGCGTCAATTCGTGCGGCCCTATCAAAGTCAGCAACGACCCCGGCGTGGCGCCGCAAAAGCCTTCCAGGCGCTGCACGAAGGCAGGAAGGCTCTCCTTGGCAGGATCGAAATGCGGAAGGCTGGCCCGCAAGTGGTGCGCTTCTAGCCAGCGCAGGTCCGATTCGCGCTGAAGGGCGGTCTGCCGGGCCTTATAGATCGGCTCATAGGCTCGTTGGCTTCGCCGATCTTCGAAACGGATGTCATAGACACTGGAAAGCGAAACTCCGGCCAAACAATCCAGCGCGTTGCGCGTGGGAACAGGGCCGATACCGATCCGCACATCATATTCTTCCAACACTGGATCGTACCCGAATTTGATGCGGCTGCGGACGATGCCGCAGGCGGCAATCTGTGGTCGCACCTCTTTACGGGTGGGGAGCAAGGGGGGAAACGAGGTGGTCGCGAGGGCAACCGCGACGAGGAGAATCATGAGGGCTACTCCAGCCGATTTGTTGTCCAGCCGAGCCCCAGCTGGTCGATCGCGCCTTCGATCAGCGACGCCAGCGTGCGGTCGTCCGCTGTGGAGGGATGATAGTCGCAGCCGGTGAGCTGGAGTTCGCCGAAGCGCAATGTAGTGACGCGGGCGCGGGAGGCGGGGTCGAGGGCGGCGGCGACCTGCTCGACGTCACGATAGAAATCGGAGCCCATCAGGATGAAGCGGGCCTGCGGCTGGCGCGCCAGCAGCTTGCGCAGGAAGGCGAGATAGCCGGCGTGGTAGGCGGCGGCGAGCGCGTCGGCGTCGCGCCAAGCTTCGCCGGTATGGACGGGAGTCGAGAAGTCGTTGGTGCCCAGGTTGATGACGATCACCTGCGGATGCCAGCCCACTGTTGCCGTCTCCAAATGCCGGTCGTCGTCGGGCTTCAGCCGGTCGTAGAGCTTGGGCAGGTTCAAGCCGGGGCTGCCGCCATTATAGTTTCGCACGATGCCGAAGCCGGAATAGGCGATAATCCGGTCGTCGGCGCCATAGTGGCGGGCGACCAGGGGCCCGAAGGCCTGCTGCGTGTCGGTGCGGTCGTGGACCTCGTCGCGCGTGCAGGTCCGGCTCGGCGAGATGTTGCCGTAGCCGACCGTGTAGGAATCGCCGATGAACTCGATCTGCCGCCGCCGCGCCGGCGCCGGCAGCGGCACGTCGCCGGGCGTGGGGAAGAAGCCGACGAAGCGGCTGCCGCCCTGCTGGCTCTCCGTCATCTTCTCGAGCCGCACGACGTGGACGCCCTTCGACAGGCCGCCGATCACCCGGTCCACCGCACCCGGGCGGCGGAAGACCATCTTCTCCTTCCCATCGACCAGCAGCCGCAGGAAATCCGTGGGCGCGTCGAAGCGGACGCGGATGCCGGTGCCGCGGAAGCGGCTCTCGAAACTGACGCCGGGCCAGCCGAAGCTCAGGCTCCCATCGGCTTCATGGATGACGCGGCCTTGGACATGGACGGGGAGGGGTCGTGGCGTGGGCGCCTGCGCGGCCGCCACGGCGAGGAGCAGAAGCGGGGCGAACATCAGCGACGGCCCGTTGGCGTCAGCGTGGCGAGGACGATATCGTTGCTGCGCATCGGCAGGTTGAGCGTGTAGCGGCCCCCGGCGCCGACCCGCACAATCTTCTCGGTCTCCGGCTCGTCGCGGGTGAGCGCCTGGAGCTGCGCCAGCTGCGCCGGGCTGAGGTTCTCCGGCCGACCCATGTCGAGATAGGCGGAATAGGCGTCGTTATGGCGGTATCCGGTGCGGTGCACCGCCAGCCGATAGGCGCCGGGCCGCAGATGGGCGAAGGCAAGGTGGACGGGCGCCGCAGCCGCATTCGGCACGATCTTCGTGTAGAAAGGCCGGTCGCTCACCGTCTGCACCGGCTGCTGCCAATCCCAGACGAGGGCTTCCGCCCGGCGGCCGTCGGTCGCCACCATCGCCTGCCCGTCCGCCACCGGCACGCTCCGTCCCTGCAGGGCGTGGAGATATTTGTACGCGAACCAGGCGGGCTTGCGGATGCCCTCGCGGTTCATCAGGCCGAAGCCGCCGTGGAAGGGCGTCGGCGGCGGCCCGCTCTCCTCGAACAAATCGCTGTACGTCCAGTAGCTCATGCCCTGGAGCAGGCCTTCGCTGCCCTTCAGCTTGGTGAGGATGTAGGGCGCGCTGACATAGCTGTCGTGGACCGGGTCGCGCGGCGTGTAGCTGGTGCTCCATTCGGTGAAATAGAGCGGCAGGCGTGGGAAGGGGGAGGCGGCGATCTGCCGGCGGACGTTGCCAACGTCGCCGACGATCGCGTCCGGCGAGGTCGACAGCTTCGTGTCGCTCTGCCCCTTCTCGTCGAGGAAGCCGCCGTCGACGCCGTAGGTGTGGGTGGTGACGAAATCGATCGGGGCTCCGCTCTTGGAGACGTGCGCGAGGAAATCCGGCACCCAGTCCGCGCCGGCGGTGCTCGGGCCGCCGACCCGCAGCGCCGGATCCACCGATTTCACGGTCCGCGCGGTGAGATCGTAGAGCGCGAAATAGGCCGGCTGTTCGGCGCCTTCCCAGAAGCCGGAGAGGTTGGGCTCGTTCCACACTTCGAAATACCAAAGCCGCACCTCCGCCGCGCCGTAGCGGCTCTCGATATGGCGGACGAACGCGGCGACGAGATCGCGCCAGCCGTCCGGCCGCGGATGCGAGGTGTTGCCCTTCCAGTAGAAGATGCTGTTCTGCGAGGTGGCGAGCGCCTGCGGCGTGAAGCCCAGCTCGACGAACGGCCGGATGTGCCGCGCGAGCAGGTCGTCGTAGAGCCTGTCGATCCCCGACCAGTCGTAGCTAATGCGTCCGTTCGCCTCGCGGACCGTGCCGAGCACGTCGTGGAAGATGGCGTGGAAGCGGATGGTGCGGAAGCCGAGCTCGTCGACCGCGGTCTTGAGCTGCGCCTGGCTGTCCGGCCGAATCAAAGTGGCCGGATAATCGGAGCCCACGGAAAGATCGAAGAAGCGATCGACCGGCGCTCCCGCGCGAGCGAGATCGACCTCGATCTGCCGCACCGGCTGCGCGGAGACGGCGGTCGGGAGAAAAGCGGCGGCGAGACCGGCGAGAAGCTTCAGCGCAAAGCGAATTGGCATGCGGCAGGTGTTTCGTGCCGATGCACGGCCGTCAAGCTATCTCCCTGCCAGGCACTGCGTCAGTTTGAAATCCGGTAGTGCGTAGCCGCCCCGCCTCCTATATGCTTAGCGCGAAGCAACGGAGAGTGGCATTGCGCAAAGGTACTGTGATCGCTGGCGTTATCTTACTGGTGGCCGGAGCAGTCATCGTGCTGGCGGCTAAGGCCTCCGCCCCCGGCTTCGCCGTTGCGGCTGCGGGAGCAATCCTAGTGGCGCTTGGACTGTCGCGCAGCCAGTCGTCCGATGCCTAAGGGACCCAAAGGCCAGAAGCGCCCCGCCGACGTCGTATCCAACGCCGTCCACGTCATGCGCGTGCTGACGGGCGAGGCAGAGGATACGGCAGGCGAAGTTAAGAGCGCCGCCGCTTCTTTGGGGCGGCTCGGCGGGAAGGCTCGGGCTGAGAAGATGAGTCCGGAGCGTCGAGTTGAGATTGCGCGGAAGGCGGCTGCGAAAAGATGGGGCCGGGATTAATACTCGGGTCTAGAATAATTCGCTTACGGATGAGAGGAACCCACTCATTGCCGTCGTCGCTGATGTCGATACAAAATTCGCCTTCTTGATCCATGAGCACGTCCCCTCGGGGAAGCGGAATGGTGACTTGTTGACTGTCGTGAAGGGCCTCGAAAGCCGCCTCTATCACCATTTCCTTCGCGGGATCTGGTCCGCTGTATCTAATGTGAAGAGAGTTTTTGCCCCGCACCTTCACGCGCCCATCCAAATACGCGGAAATCGCGACGCGCGCCGGAACTATGGGTAGGATAATGTCGCCAGAAAACACGCCAATGATAATAAATTTGTTGTTCATCTCTTGGCGAACGTCCTCACAAAGGAGGGCATTATTAATCACAAAATGAACTGTTTCAGTAGTCATTTGCCTGCACCAGCATAAGATCTCGTTCCAGCAATTGTAAACTGCGATACGTAGTCGGAACCGCCATCGATCCGGCCGCCGCTCCGCCGCACGGGCTGAAATCGTATAGGCGCGGAGGGGAATGAGATGGCCTCCGGCGAGTCGTCTTCGAACGAAGGCACGTGACGGTCAGCGTGGCTACAGAACACCTCTCTGGCCAGCTCGCTGAAAGGCACAAACTTCACGACTAGAGCAACGTCGAAGGCTTCGGCCAGCCTGTGAAGCGAAGTCAGCCGGACATTTTCGCAGGACGTTTCCCACCCAGAAATCTGAGGCTGAGTGGCGACCGCCTTCGCCGCGAGTTCAGTCTGATTCCAATCCCGCTGCGTACGCAGGGCATGGATCTGCGCCGCCAGATAGTCGCCGGTAAACCCCTCCGCGTACCCGTGGCGGTACTGAAAGTCAGAGAACGATCTCCATATCGCGCGATGGGCGTCCGGCGAGCGGATATTCTCTGACACTTGCTTCTCCCTTATTTAGCTTGTCGCGAAGGCGACATGCTCGGCTTTCTTCTTCATCCGAGATCTGTTCGTCCTTTGCTGTTGCCAGCAGCATCACAAACTCTTTGTCCCTCTTCTCACACAAGACGCGAAAGGCGCGGCCGCCGTGATCGAACCTGATCTCCCACATCGAAAGGCCGGTGTAGGGCTTCAACCAGTTTGGGTTGATAGTCTCGTCTGCTTCGATGCGGTCTAGTTTGGCCTCGAATCGGCCTCGCGTGCTGGCGTCCATATGCTTGTCCAGCCACTTGGACACTGGGCGCTTTCCTGAGGATTCGACAATTTCGCATATGACGCGAGGCCTCATCCTTCCGCTTTTCAATCATACGTTACAAAGAGTCCATGCTTGCCACCTTTATATAAAAAAACATATAAGCCCGGCCCCGCCCTCTCTGCAAGAGCATTTTTGCTTGACGCTATGCATAAAAGTTCATATCAAAATGTGCATGAACAAGCTCCCTCTCGCCAAGCGCGTCCAAATCCTGAACCTCCTGTGCGAGGGCATGTCGATGCGCGCCGTCTCCCGCGTGGTCGATGTGAGCTTCAACACGGTCGCCAAGGCGCTGGTTGACGCCGGTGCGGTCTGCGCTGAGATGCACGACGAGCTGGTCCGCGACGTGAAGTCCACGCGGATCGAGTGCGACGAGATTTGGGCCTTCAACTACTGCAAGCAGCGCACCGTCGCCTCTGCCAAGTCCGCCCCCGCCGAAGCTGGCGACCTCTGGACGTGGACCGGGATCGACGCCGACTCCAAGCTGATCGTCTCCTACCTCGTCGGCGACCGTTCAGGGCAGGCCGCGATGGAGCTTATGGACGATCTGCGCGCCCGCCTCGCCAACCGGGTCCAGATCACGACTGACGGCCACCGCGCCTATCTGGAGGCCGTGGAGGGCGCGTTCGGCAGCGACGTGGACTATGCGCAGATCATCAAGATGTACGGCGCCACGCCGAGCCCCGCCGGTCGCTACAGCCCCGCCGAGTGCACCGGGATCAAGAAGGTGCGGATCGAAGGCAACCCAGACATTTCCAAGGTCTCCACCTCCTATGTGGAGGTCCACAACAAGACGATGCGGATGCACATGCGCCGGTTCACGCGCCTGACCAACGGCCACAGCAAGAAGGTCGCCAACCACGCGCACATGGTCGCCCTCTATACCGTCTTCTATAACTTCATCCGGACCCACGGTAAGCTGAGAATGTCGCCCGCCATGGCAGCCGGTATCGCCGACACGTTCCTCAGCTTCGAGGACGTTCTGGCGCGGGTCGATGCCAAGCAGGCGCCTAAGGTTCGTGGCCCTTACAAGCCGAGGGCGATTTCAAACTGACGCAGTGCCCCCTGCCATGTCGGCCACCGTCTTGGCGGCGCCGGCCCAATCGATGTCCGGCCCTTCGCGGGCCACGGTGGAGAGGAGGCGGTCGCGGACGAGGGAGAGGAGAGGCATCGGCACCACCGCCTCGGTCGCCGCCGCCGAGACCAGGTTCATGTCCTTGAGACCGAGCGGCGCGGTGAAGCCGGCGGGGCGGTATTTACCCTCGACGAGCAGCTGCCCGTAGGTCTGGTAGATCGGCGCGCCGAACAGGCTGCCGGTGAGCACTTCGAGCAACTTGTCCTTCGCCACGCCGTGCGCGCCGGCCAGGGTCATCGCCTCGGCGAGCGATTCAACCACCGCCATGATCATGAAATTGCCGCACAATTTGACGACATTGGCCTCGGACGGGCGGTCGCCGACGACGAACATCCTCTGTCCGACCGCATCGAGCGCGGGGCGGCAGATGTCCATCGCCTCCTTGGGGCCGGCGGCGACGACGAAGAGCTTGCCCTGCACGGCGACGGCTGGGCGGCCGAAGACCGGGGCGGAGACGTAGCGGCCGCGATGCGCCTCCTCCAGCCGCTCGGCGAGCGCCAGGCTGATTGTGCTCAGGGAGACGTGAATCGGCTCGTTATCGGCGGCGAGGATGCCGTCCTCGCCAAAGGTCACCGCTTCGACCGCACGATCGTCGGCCAGCATCGTGAAGACGATCTCGCCCGCCGCCGCGGCCTCGGCCGGGCTGCCCGCCTGCCTCGCTCCCGCCTCGACGAGCGGCCGCGCCTTTTCCGGGCTGCGGTTCCACACCGTCAGGCTATGGCCATGCTCGAGCAGATTGCCCGCAATCGCCGCGCCCATCTGGCCGAGCCCGATAAAACCGATGTCCATGTCTCTCCCTTCCCGGCTGAAACCTTCCGCGCTTCCGCTACGCGGCACGCGCGACAAAGTTCATCGCGCGCCGTATAGCCGCCCAATGACCCGAGGGACCGCGCCTTCATGACGCTGGCCGCGCTGATCGCCGCCTATCACGAATCGGATGAACCGGGCGGGGGGCTCAGGGCCACCCTGCCGCTCGCCGGCCGCACCCTGATCGAGCGCCAGGCCCGGCTCGCCGCGGCGGCCGGCGCGTCGCCGATCATCGTCGCCGTCGAGCGGGTGCCGCCCGAGCTCACCGCCGCCATCGACCGGCTGCGCGCCGAGGGGATGAAGATCGTCGTCGCCCGCTCCGCCGCCGAAGCCGCAGAGGCGGTGGCGCCGCAGGACCGGTTGCTGCTGCTCGGCGACGGCCTCATCGCCGCCGAAAGCCACATGACTCGACTCGCCGCGCTCGGCGGCTATGCCATCCTCACCATCCCCGACGTGCGTGCCGACGACCGCTACGAGCGCATTGATGCGGAGAGCCGGTGGGCCGGGCTCGCCATGATCGACGGCGCCCTCCTGCAGGAGACGGCGCGGATGCTTCGCGACTGGGATCTTCAGTCCACCCTGCTCCGGCGCACCGTCCAGGCTGGGGCGCGCCAGCTTGCCGTCACCGGCGACACCGCCGACGAGCCGCTCGTCGTGGCGGAGGGCCCGTCGGATCTCGCCCAGCTGGAGATGCGGATCGTCGCACGCTCCGCCGCCCGCCGCCGCGACTGGGTCTCGCGCTGGCTGCTGGGGCCGCTCGAATCCGCCGTCACGCGCATGCTGATGCCGGGCGGGATGACGCCGAGCCTCGTCGGTCTCGGGGCCGTCGCGCTCTGGACCTTCGCGCTCATCGGCTTCGGAACGCAGTGGCGCGGCACCGGTCTCGCCTTGGCCCTGCTGGCGACGCCGCTCGAAGGCATTGCCGAGCGGCTCGGCCTGCTGCGCATGCGCCTCTCCAGCGAGGAAGGCTGGTGGACCCACATCCTGCCGTTCCTCTCGGCCGGAGCCTTGCTGGCGCTCGCCTGGTCGCTGACGCCGGAGCGCGGCTGGGGCTGCCTCGTCCTCGCTCTCACGACCATCGCCTTCCAGCTGGCGCTGCCGGTCGAGATGGGCAGGCGCCGCGGCCCCGGCGCGGTCTGGCTGGCCGAGCGCAAGGGGCTGGCCTGGCTTCTCCTCCCCTTCGCCGCGACCGGCTGGTGGAGCACCGGCCTCGGCCTGCTCGCCACCTATGCCGCGGGCTCCTTCTTCTGGGTCCAGCGCCAGGTGCACCGGCCGAGGGCAGCCGAAAAACCAGCCGATGCGCCTGTGCCGGGCTCAGGCCGCGAGCGCGATCAGTCGGACGCGCGGGCTGGATAGACGCTGCCGGAGGGGCCAATTGTCGGCCGCCGATGATTCCAGCTCAGCGCACGGATCGGAATGTCTCGCGCATATCCTCGCTGAGAAGCTGCGGCTGTTCCCAGGCCGCAAAGTGGGTGCCCTTGTCATGCGCTCGGTAGAAGACGAGGTGCGGATAGGCCGCTCGCGCCCAGCTTTCCGGCGCCTGGTAGATCTCGGACCGGAATGCGCTGACGCCGGTCGGCAGCGGCACGCCGCGCGGATCGAAGAAACCCGCCTTGCTGTTGCGCATCTCCCAATAGAGGCGAGCCGATGAAACCGCGGTGTTGGTGAGCCAGTAGAGTGTCACATTGTCGAGGATGTCGTCGCGCGTGAGCCCTTCTTGCGCTCCGTCGAATACCCTCGCGATCAGGTCGTAGCTCTGGATGTCGTGGTCGAGCATCCACGCCGCGAGTCCGACCGGGGAATCCGCGATTCCGTAGAGCGACTGCGGCCGGTTGTTCATCTCGATCGCATAGCCCAGCCCGTTCACATAAAAGTCGGTGAGCTGGTCCCAGGCGTGCCGTTCGTCCGCCGAAAGGTCGGGTGGCGGCGGTCCGGCCGGGAGCGCCTTGCGGATCGCCTCCGGAAGCGTGGCCGACATATTCGTATGGATGGCGAGCAGACCGGGCGGTTGCTGCAGCGCCATGACCTCGCTGATCGCATTGCCCCAGTCGCCGCCCTGGGCGACATAGCGGGTGTAGCCGAGCCGCTTCATCAGCACATCCCAGGCGTGGGCGATGCGCGGGACCACCCATCCCGGTGCGGTCGTCTTGCCGGAGAAGCCGTAGCCGGGAAGCGACGGGATCACGACATCGAACGCATCCGCGGCGGTCCCTCCATAAGAAGTGGGGTCGGTCAGCGGCCCGATCACCTTCAGTTGCTCGATGATCGAGCCGGGCCATCCATGGGTAATGATGACCGGCAGCGCATTGGCATGCTTCGACTTCACGTGGATGAAGTGGATGTCGAGCCCGTCGATGTTGGTGATGAAATTCGGATAGGAAAAGAGCTGCGCCTCGGCGCGGCGCCAGTCGTGGTGATTGGCCCAATAATCGGCCAGCTTCCGCATCGTCGCGAGCTGCACGCCCTGGCTGTTGTCATTGACGGTTTCGCGCTCGGGCCATCGCGACGCGGCGACGCGCCGCTTGAGATCGGCCAGATCCTCGCTGGTCGCGCGATAGTGGAACGGCCGGATGGCGCTATCGCCGCTCGCTGGCATGTTCGCTGCGGCCCCCACGAGCATCGCACCGGCAATGCCTGCATCCGAAGCGCTCGTGGCCGCTGAGGGTGTCAGAGACGGGGCCTCCGACGGAGGCTGCGGAACCGTTCCCGCATGTGCAACGGTCGGGATAATCAGGCCGGCGGTTCCGACGAGTGCGGACGTAATGAGGAAATGGCGGCGCGCGATCAGCGATGGCTGTGCAGACATGCTCTTTCTCCTGGGGCCTGTTTGAGGGCGTACGGCACGCGTCACTGGGCCGCGGAGAAAGCAAAATTTTGCTGAGACCAGCCGGTCAACGGTCGCCCTGCGCCTCGTGCGCCGGAGGGTCAATTGAATTGACTCAAGTTAAAGCCGGCGGCCGCAATGCGCTCGGTCACGCCGATGTTCCGAGCCGGACGCAGGCCCAGAACCTGATTAGCGCCAGCTTAACCCTGACGGCGCTAAGAGCGGACGATGTCCGAGAACCGGCGCAGCTCTGAGCTCGACGGCGCGGCGCGATTGGTCGCGTCCGCGCGCGCGCGGCTGGCCGCCGCCGCCGCCGACCTGCGCCTTGCCGAGTCCGACCGGCTGACCGAATGGCAGCGGCGGACGATGCTCGCCTTGCTCGACCGGCTCATCGGTTCGGTTGAGGACGATCTCCGCTCGGGTCTTGCGGCGCGGCTGCCGGCTGAGGATCACGACGCCGCCCATGCCGCCTTGTCCTCGGCCCAGATCGAGATCGCGCGGCCGCTCCTCGACGATGCCGCGCCCTGGGACCCGGCCTTGGTCGCCCTGCTGCTGCGCCGTGCCGAGGAGCATCGGCTGCAGGTGGGCGCGGCGGATCATGCTTTGCTCGTCGAGCTTTCGGGCAGCGACGACGAGGCCGTCGCCGCCGCGGCCATGGCCCTGCTCGTCGCGCAAAGCCGTCGCCTCGATTCCTTCCTGGAGCCGCTGCTGCTGCGGACCGAGCTTCCCGCCGAGCTGGAGCATGGCCTCGTCTGGACAATCGCCGCCTCGCTCCGCGCCTATCTCGTCGGCACGCACGACGTTTCGCCGCCCATCGCCGATCGCGCGTTGGCGGAGGCCGCCGGCGAGCTGCTCGCCCGCTACGACGAAGGCGAGACCTTTGCCGCGCTCGCATTGCGGCTCGCCCGCGCCCTCGACGCCGCCCGCCGGCTCGACGGCCGCACGATCGCCCGCATGCCGCGTGAGGCGGGGCTGCCTTTGCTTCTCGCCGCGCTCTCCGTGCGCTCCGGCCTGCCCGCCGATGCCTGCTGGGAGCTGGTCGCCGATCCAGCCGCGCGCGGCGCCGTCCTGCTGCTGCGCGCGGCCGACCTTCCCCGCGATGCGGCGGCCGCGATCCTCTTCGCCCTCCACGGCGATCGCGAGACGGTGGTCGCCGAGTTCGAGCGGTTCGACGGCGTCGATCCCGCCGATGCGGCGGCCCTGCTCACCCTCTGGCGCGCCGATCCGGCCTATCGCGCCGCCGTCGCGAGCCTCGCCGCATGAGCGCCGAAACCCGCGGCCGCCTCGACGCCGAGCTCCGCCTGATCGAGGCCGAGCCACGCCTCGCCGCGCTCCAGCGCAGCGCCGGCGGCGAGATCGGCGGAGCGCTCGCGGTGCCGCAGATCGCTTCCCTCGCCCGGCTCGCCCGCCGGCTCGGAATCACCATCTCGCGCCCCGCGGTTGCCGCCGAAGGGGAGGCCGACCTCGACCTCTGGGTCCGCGCGCAGCCGTCCGGCGACGGTGTCGATCTCGCCATCGGCGGCTGGACCGAGCGCGCGCCGCGCGGCCCCGCGCCGGGAAGCGATGCCGAGCGCCAGAGCGATTTCCTTCGCGCCGCCGCGGACTGGACTTGGGAGACCGATGCCGGCCTCTGCTTCACCTCCTTGTCGCCCGCCGCCGCAGCAGCAGCCGGGCGTCCTGCGTCCGAGCTGATCGGTCGCCAGCTCACGCGGCTGTTCCGGCTGATCGAGGAAGGCGAGGGCGAATTGCCGATCCTCGCCGCGCTCGCCGAGCAGCGCCGCTTCGACGGCCAGATCGCCGAGATGCGCGAGGGGCGGGGCGGCCGCTATCGGCTCGCCGCCGTGCCCCTGATCGACGGCCGCGGCCGCTTCGCCGGCTTCCGCGGCTCGGCGACCCGCATCGAAGGGGTCGCCCCGGCGATGGCGCCCGAGCCGCCGCGCGCGGAGCACGAGCCCGATGCCGGCGCCTTCGGTCGCCGCCTCGACGAGGCGCTGCGCGCGCCGCTCGCCCGCATCATCGCCGATGCGGAGACGATCGGCGCCAGCGCCGAAGGCCCGATCCGCGGCGACTATGCGGGCTATGCCGGGGATATCGCCACAGCCGGCCGCCATCTCCTCTCTCTGGTCGACGACCTGGTCGACCTGCAGGCGATCGAGCGGCCCGATTTCCGCCCGGAAGGCGACGAGATCGATCTCGCCGACGTCGCCCGCCGCGCCGCCGGGCTGCTCTCCGTCCGCGCCGCCGACAAGGGCGTCCGCATCGACGCGCCCGCCGCCACCGACGCCCTGCTCGTCGCCGGCGAGTTCAAGCGCGCGCTGCAGGTGGTGATGAACCTGCTCACCAACGCCATCCGCCATTCGCCCGACGGCGGGCAGGTCTGGGTCCGCACCGACCGCGAGGGCGATCTCGGTGCGCTCATCGTCGCCGACCAGGGCAGGGGCATCGCGCCCGACGACCAGGCGCGCATCTTCGAGAAGTTCGAGCGGCTCGATCCCGCCGACGGCGCCGGCACCGGCCTCGGCCTCTACATCGCCCGCCGCCTCGCCCGCGCGATGGGCGGCGACCTGTCGGTCGACAGTGCCCCCGGCCAGGGCGCCCGCTTCACCTTCACCCTCAAGCTTCGCTGAGGCTGGACACGCCGCGGCCGCCATTGCAGCATCCCGGTCGAGAGGGGACGCGATGATCGAGCTCACCACCGACTGCTTCAACGACATTTGCAACGATCCGGCGGTGCGCGCGCAGCTCTCCGCGCTGGAGGAGAATCGCGCAGCGGCGGTGCGGCGTTTCTGGATCTGGACCGTCGCCGCAATCCTGCTCGCCGGCGCCGCCTATATCTCGCTCGGCGCCACGGGCTGGCAGCGTTTTTCGTTTATCGCGGCGATCCTGTTCCTGGTCCTCGGCATCGGCCTCGGCTGGTCCGCGCTCTCGAAGGTCGGCGAGGCGCTGAAGGTGCCGGTGCTCCAGGCGCTGGCCACGAAGGCCGGCATGCAATATCTCGAAAGCGGCTTCAGCCCGCCCGCTTATCCCGAAGCCCAGAAGGCGCTGTTCGGCAGCTGGCTCAACCGGCAGGCCTTCACCGATCTCTTCCATGGCAAGGACGAAGAGGGCCGGAATTTCGCCGTCTACGAGGCCCTCCTGCAGCGCAGCAGCGGCAAGAGCGAGCAGACGGTGTTCCGCGGCCAAATCTATGCCATCGAGCGGCGGCCCTCGAGCAGCGCCACGACCGTCATCGTGCCCGACCGCGGCCTGTTCAATTTCATGAAGCCCATGAGCGGCCTGGAACGGGTCGAGAGCGCCTCCGATCCGGAGTTCGAGAAACGATTCGAGACCTATTCGACGAGCGAGGCGGAGGCGCGGCAGCTCCTGTTCGACAGCGATCTGCGCCAGCGCCTGCTCAACATGCGGCAGGCCGGGCGGGTGTTTGTCTATGTCGGCCCGACCGACGCCCTGGTGGCGGCGACCGGCAGCAACCGCTTCGAGCCCGGCTCGATGCTCCGCTCCCGCCCCGGCGACGACCGCGTCCGTTCGATGGTCAGCGACGTCTGCGAGGCGCTGGCGACGCTCCGCGCGCTGAAGGCGAAGCTCGGTTGAGGCGAGATTGCGCCCGCCCGGCCGCCTGGGCTAGCGAGGCAGCGAAAGGACATCGCCCATGATCTGGATTGCCGCCGCTCTTCTCGCCCAGACGGCAGCGCCCGCGGCCTGCCCGGCGGTCGACCAGTCGCTCCCGGCCGCGCTTGCCGGCTGGCGCAGCCCTGCGCCGCTCGCCGGCGGCACCCTCGCGCCCGGCACCTTCGCCCGCGTCTCGCTGGCGGCGGATCCGCATTTCACATTGACCTCGTCGCGCGGCAGCGAGCCGGGCACGTTCGGCGCCGCGTTCGCGGTGACGATCGCGAGTGCCGGCACCTACGACGTGCTGGTCTCCGACCGCGCCTGGATCGACCTCGTCGCCGCCGGCGCGACCCTGCGCCCGACCGCCCATGGCGAGGGGCCTGCCTGCACCAGCATCCGCCGCAAACTCAGCTTCACGCTGACGCCAGGCACCTACAGCCTCCAGATCAGCGGCAGCCACGCCCGCGACATCGAGCTGGCGATCCTGCCTACGCACTGATCTCAGGGCCGATTGAGAGGGATATTCTCGCGCAAGATCGAGGCCTGTTCGGCATCGAGCGCCCGGTAATGATGGCGCATGAAGCGATTCCAGCCCTTCTTCGTGCTGCTCTCGACAGCGAAGTAGAAACCCTCCTCCTCCGCCGGCCAATAGATCATGCGCGCCAGCCCCGCCGGCATCTGTGCCTCGAAGGCGATTGCTTGCGGGTGGACGTCGCTGCCGTCGGCGAGCCTGCCGCGCGAGGATTCACCGTCGGAGGTGAAGGAGAAGAAGGAGAGCGCGCCGTCCTCGCCCTTGCCGAACAAAGCGAGCTCCTCATAGGCGCGGTCCGCCCCCATCTCCCACCGCGCACCGAGCCGGATCCAGCCGCCGCCGAGCGCCGGTTCGAAGCTGCGCGTGCACCGCATCTGGCTGGCGGCGCCCGGGCCTGCTGCTTTCGCTTCCCAGCGGCCGAGCAGGGGCTTCAGCGGCCCGAGCAGGCCGCGTCCGCTCTTCCAGGCCGGAGCGTTCCCCATCGGCCGATCATGAACCCGGGAGCGGCGCCCGGCAAGCGGAGCCTCAGCGCTGGTCGACGGGGACGTAATCGCGCTGGGTCGGGCCGGTGTAGAGCTGGCGCGGGCGGCCGATCTTCTGCTCGGGGTCAGAGATCATCTCGTTCCACTGCGCCACCCAGCCGACGGTGCGGGCGAGGGCGAAGAGGGCGGTGAACATGGAGGTCGGAAAGCCGATCGCCGACAGCACCACGCCGGAATAGAAATCGACGTTCGGATAGAGCTTCTTCTCGATGAAATATTCGTCGTTGAGCGCGATATGCTCGAGCTCGCGGGCGACATCGAAGACCGGATCGTTGACGCCGAGCTCCTTCAGCACCTCGGCGGCGGTCGCCTGCATCACCTTCGCGCGCGGGTCGTAATTCTTATAGACGCGGTGGCCGAAGCCCATCAGCCGGAAGGGGTCGTCCTTGTCCTTGGCGCGGGCGATGAACTGCGGAATGCGGTCTGGCGTGCCGATCTCGTGCAGCATGTTGAGCGCGGCCTCGTTGGCGCCGCCATGGGCCGGGCCCCAGAGGCAGGCGATGCCCGCGGCGATGCAGGCGAACGGGTTGGCGCCCGACGAGCCAGCGAGCCGCACGGTCGAGGTCGAGGCGTTCTGCTCGTGGTCGGCGTGGAGGATGAAGATTCGGCGCATCGCCCGCTCGACCACCGGGTTGATCTCATAGGGCTCGGCCGGGACGCCGAACGTCATGCGCAGGAAATTGCCGGTGTAGGAGAGGCTGTTCTGCGGATACATGAAGGGCTGGCCGACCGCATATTTGTAGGCCATCGCGGCGATGGTCGGCATCTTAGCGATCAGCCGGTGCGAGGCGATCATCCGCTGCTTCGGATCGGTGATGTCGGTGGAATCGTGGTAGAAAGCGGAGAGCGCGCCGACCACGCCGCACATCAGGGCCATCGGGTGACCGTCGCGGCGGAAGCCCCGGAAGAAGGTCGCCAGCTGCTCGTGCAGCATGGTGTGGCGCGTGATCGTGCGGGCGAAGGTGTCGAGCTCGTCGCGGGACGGCAGCTCGCCGTTGAGGAGGAGGTAGGCAACCTCCATGAAGGTCGATTTCTCGGCGAGCTGGTCGATCGGATAGCCGCGATAAAGGAGAATTCCGGCGTCGCCGTCGATATAGGTGATCGCGCTGTCGCACGAGGCGGTCGAGGTGAAGCCCGGATCGTAGGTGAAGGCGCCGGTCTGGCCGTAGAGCTTGCGGATGTCGATCACGTCCGGCCCGACCGAGCCGTGCCGCACCGCATAATCGTAATTCTTGCCGCCGATGCTCAGCGTCGCCTGCTCGTCCGCCATAAATCTATCCTTCACCGTCCATCCACCCGGCGATGCGGGCGAGGCTTTCCTCCCGCCCGAGCAACACCAGCACGTCGAAAATCCCGGGCGACGTCGCCCGTCCGGTCAGCGCCGCTCGAAGCGGCTGGGCGACCTGGCCCAGCTTGACGCCCGCCGTCTCGGCGACGCCGCGCACCGCCGCCTCTGTCGCCTCCGCGCTCCATTCGTCAAGCGCCGTCAGAACCGCATAAATACGGGCAAGGAGCCGCGGCGCGTCGCCGGACAGGAGCTGCTCGGCCTTCTCGTCATAGTCGAGCGGCCGATTCTTGAACAAAAAGGCCGCGCCTTCAGCGAGTTCGTTCATGTTTTTCGCGCGCGGCTTCAGCTCGCCCATCGCCCGGGTCAGCCGCTCGATCTCGTCGGGACAGAGGGATCGCCCCAGCGATGTTTCGAGCCGCGGCACGGCGAGGCCGGCGAGGCGTCCGTCGCTCGCCTCGCGGATATAATGGCCATTGAGGCTCTCGAGCTTCTTGATGTCGAAGCGCGACGGCGCCTTGCCGACCGCGTCGAGGTCGAACCAGAGGATCGCCTGCTCGCGGGAGATGATCTCGTCGTCGCCATGCCCCCAGCCGAGGCGGAGCAGATAGTTGAACAGGGCTTCCGGCAGGATGCCGAGCTCGTCGCGATAGGCGTCGACGCCGAGCGCCCCGTGGCGCTTGGAGAGCTTCGCCCCGTCCGGGCCGTGGATCAGCGGGATATGGGCGTAGGTCGGCTCCGGCCAGCCCATCGCCTTGACGATGCCGAGCTGGCGAAAGGCGTTGTTCAAATGATCGTCGCCGCGGATGACGTGGGTGACGCCCATGTCGTGATCGTCGACCACCACCGCGAGCATGTAGGTCGGCGTGCCGTCGGAGCGGAGCAGGATCATGTCGTCCAGCTCGCTGTTGCGGACGGTGACGCGGCCCTGGACGAGATCGTCGATCGCGGTCTCGCCCTCGCGCGGTGCCTTGAGGCGGACGACATAGGGTCGGTCGGGCGCGGCCGCGTCCGGGCTGCAGTCCCGCCACGGGCTTTCGAGCCGGAAGGGGCGGCGCTCCTTCTCCGCGGCGGCGCGGGCGGCGGCGAGCTCCTCCTGGCTCATGTAGCAGCGATAGGCCTGGCCCCTGGCGAGCAATTCGTGGGCGACTTTGGCATGCCGTTCGACCCGGTGCGACTGGTAGACGGCGTCCCCATCCCAATCGATGCCGAGCCAGGTGAGGCCATCGAGAATGACGTCGATCGCCGCCTGGGTTGAGCGGGCCTTGTCCGTATCCTCGATGCGGAGCAAAGCTTTGCCCCCATGATGGCGCGCATAGAGCCAGGAGAAGAGGCCCGTCCGGGCGTTGCCGATATGGAGGAATCCGGTCGGGGAGGGCGCAAAGCGGGTGACGACCGCGCGGGGCTCATTCTCTGCGCTCAAGCGCGAAATCTCCAGGGCTGCGGCCGGTGACGGCCGTGGACTGGGGCGCCCCTAGCATAGGGGATGAGCCGCGACAAAGGGGGTTGCGGGAGCGTTTCACGGCCGTCTCGGACTGGCTGGAGACGAAAGCCGAGGCGGAGCGGGGCCAGCTGCCGCTGTGGCTGCCGGTGGGGCTCGGCCTCGGCATCGCCGCTTTCTTCATCCTGCCGGACCGTCATGCCTGGATCGCTTTCCTGCTGGCGGCGGCGTCCTTCTTCTTCGCCTGCCTCGCCGCCGGCTTTGGCACGATCTGGGGGCGGGCGCTCGCCATCTTCGCCGCGGCGGCCCTGATCGGCGGCGCCGACGCCTGGTGGGAGGCGGATCGGGTCGCGGCGCCGCGGATCGAGGCGGAGAAGGTGGTCACCTTTCAGGCCCAGGTGGAGGCGATCAGCCATGTCGCCACGGCCGACAAGGTGCGGCTGACGGTCCGCCCGCTGAACATGCCGGACCTGCCGCCGCACCTCCGTCTCAACGTCGAACCCGCGAAGGCGCCGAAGGTGAGGCCGGGCGCGGTGGTCGAGACCCGGGCCTGGCTGATGCCGCCGGCGCCGGCGCAGGTGCCCGACGCCTACGATTTCTCGCGCACCGCCTGGTTCATGCCGCTCGGCGGCTCCGGGCGGACGCTCGACCTCAAGGTGGTGTCGGACCAGGGGCCGACCGGCTGGCGCGGCTGGATGGAAGGGCTGCGGCAGCGGCTCGGCGAGCATATCCGCAAGCAATTGTCGGGCGGGGAAGGGGAGATCGCCGTCGCGCTCGTCAACGGCGACCAGGACGGCATTCCCAAGACCGACAACGATGCGATGCGCCGCTCGGGCCTCGCCCATCTGCTGTCGGTGAGCGGGCTGCACCTCACCGCCGTCGTCGGCGCGGTGATGCTGCTGACCCTGCGCCTGCTCGCGCTCAGCCCCTGGCTGGCGCTCCGCTTCCGGCTGACGCTGATCGCCGCCGCCACCGGTGCCCTAGCCGGAATCGCCTACACGATCCTGACCGGGTCGCAGGTGCCGACCATCCGCTCCTGCATTGCCTCTTTGCTCGTGCTCGGGGGCATCGCGCTGGGGCGGGAGGCGCTGACCCTGCGGCTGGTCGCCACGGGAGCGCTGATCATCCTCCTGCTCTGGCCCGATTCGCTGGTCGGGCCGAGCTTCCAGCTGAGCTTTGCCGCCATCGCCGCGATTGTCGTCCTCCACGATCATCCGAAGATCCGCGCCTTCCTCGCCAAGCGTGAAGAGGGCTTCCCGATCCGGCTGCTGCGCGGCGTCGCCGGCCTGATCCTTACCGGCCTCGTCGTCGAGCTCGCGCTGACGCCGATCGGCCTCTACCATTTCCACCGCGCCGGCCTCTACGGCACCTTCGCCAACATCATCGCCATCCCGCTGACCACCTTCGTCATCATGCCGGCGGAAGCGCTCTCTTTGCTCTTCGACGTGGCCGGCCTCGGCGCCCCCTTCTGGTGGGTGACCGGCAAGGCGATCCACCTCCTCCTTATCATCGCCCACGGCACCGGCGAGGCGCCGGGTGCCGTCGCCCTGCTTCCTGCCATGGCGGACGGCGCCTTCGCCTTGATGATCGTCGGCGCGCTCTGGATGGGCCTATGGCGGACGAAATGGCGGCGCTGGGGACTCATTCCGTTCGCGGTGGGCGCCGTGTGGGCGCTGTTCGCGCCGCGTCCGGACCTGCTCGTCACCGGCGACGGCCGCCACGTCGCCTTCCTCGGACCGGATGGGAAGGTCGGCATCCTGCGCACCCGCGCCCGCGATTATGTCCGCAGCACGATCGCCGAAAGCTTCGCGACCGACGACAATCTGCCTGACGTCGACGACCTCAAGGGCGCCACTTGCACCGACGATTCCTGCCTCGTCACGATGTGGCGGGACGGCCGTCCGTGGCGCATCCTCGCCACCCGCACCAAGACGCCGTTCGACAAGGGACCGCTCGCCAAGGCCTGTGCCGCCGCCGACATCGTCGTCTCCGAGCGCTATTTGCCGCGCGATTGCACCCCGCGCTGGCTCAAAATCGACCCGCGCCTCCTCAAGCGCACCGGCGGCCTCTCCATCCGCCTCGGCGCCAGTCCGAGCGTGAAGACGGTCGCGCAGGGGGTGGGCAGGCATCCCTGGAGCTATTACGGTCCGCGCCACCAACCCCGTTACAGGAGCCGTTCATGGCCAGCGCCGCACCGATGATCGCAGCCGCCGCGGCCAGCGCCCGCCGCAGGGTGCTCGGCGCCTTCCGCGAAGCGGACGCGACCTCGCCCGAGCGGGCGATCGGCTTCCAGCCGCAGCGGCGGATGGAGGAGAGATATTTCGACGCGCTGGTCGATTGCGGCGGGATCGTCGGCACCGACAAGGGCACCTTCTGGATGGACGAGGCCAAGGTCGCCCAGCACACCGCCCGCCGCCGCAAACGGGCAGCGATGATCTTCGGCGGCGTCCTCGCCGCCACTGCTGCGTTGCTCGGCCTGACGCAGGTCTAGCTCCTTAGGAGATTTCCTATCGCTACCACTCGCTCGTCCCGAGCCCTTCGACGCCGCCTGCGGCGTCGCTAAGGATGAACTTCGGCCATTCGGCCGAAGTCGAGGGGCGCTGGCACTGACTCATCACGCACGCCCCTCGACTTCGCTCGGGACGAGCGAGAAGGGATGTGTCTCGCTCAACCCAGTTTGTGCTCAGCCCCCGCCCAAGCCGCGCCCAGGCCGGCGGTTAGTGCGGTCGATGGACATGAGGATGCCGAGGCAGAGCATCACCGTCAGCATCGCCGAGCCGCCATAAGAGACCAGGGGAAGCGGGATGCCGACGACGGGGGCGAGGCCCATCACCATCAGCAGGTTGATCGCGACGTAGAAGAAGATGGTGAAGGTGAGGCCGGCGGCGGTCAGGCGCGAGAAGCGGTCCTTGGCCTCCAGCGCCACGCCGATCCCCCATTTGATGACGAAGGCATAAGCGACGATCAGCACGAGGCCGCCGGCGAGGCCCCATTCCTCCGCCATCGTCGCGAAGATGAAATCCGTATGGTTTTCAGGGAGGTATTGGAGATGGCTCTGGGTGCCGTTGAGGAAACCCTTGCCGAAGATGCCGCCCGATCCGATCGCGATCTTGGATTGGCTGATATGATAGCCGGCGCCGCGCGGGTCCGATTCCGGATTGAGGAAGATGAGGACGCGCTGGCGCTGATAGGGGTGGAGGAAGTGGAAGGCGACCGGCCCCGCCACGGAGACCGCCGCGACACCGCCGACGAAGAGGCGGAGCGGCAGGCCCGAGAGGAACATGACGACGATCCCGCCCGCCACCACCATCACAGCCGTGCCGAGATCCGGCTGGACGATGATGAACGCGGCGGGCACCCCGAGCAGCAAAGCGGCCGGCCAGATCGCCGCCCAGCGCCTGAGCTCGCCGACCGGGAGCAGGTCGTAGAAGCGGGCGAGGGCGAGCACGACGGCGATCTTCATCAACTCCGACGGCTGGAGGTTGCCGAAGCCGACATTGATCCAGCGCTGGGCGCCCTTGCCGACGAAGCCCAATGCCTCGACGGCAAGCAGAAGCACCATCACCGCGCCGTAGGCAATGAAGGCGGATTCCTTGATCCGGTCGGTCCTGAGCCGCGACATCGCGATGGCCAGGCAGAGGAAGATGAGGAAGCGGACGCCCTGCGGCAGCGCCCAGGGCATGAGATGCCCGCCGGCCGCCGAATAAAGGACGAGCAGGCCGAAGAAGGTGATGAAGATCACCAGCCACAGCATGCGCCAGGGCAGCTCGGCGATCGGGGCCGGGATGAGCGAATGGCCGGTCATGCGGGGATCGTCCTGCCTCTGCCGGTCATGCCTTGGTCGGCGGCGGCGGCTCGTCGCTGTCGTTCTTCTGGGTCGCCGTGGCGGCCTGGAATTGCTCGCGCCGCCGCGCCATCCGTTCGGTGATGCTGCCGCCCCATTGTTCCTCGAGTGGCGCCAAAGCGGCCAGCGCCTTCTGCTTGTCGAACAGATAGAGCAACGTGTCGCGGACCATCGGCGCGGCCACGGTGGCGCCCCAGCCGCCATGCTCGATCACCGCCGCCGCTGCGTAGCGCGGATTGTCGACCGGACCGAAGGCGACGAACAGAGAGTGGTCGCGCATCTTCCAGGCGAGGCTCGCGTTCGAGCGGACGCCGCCGCTGTTGCGCTCCGCCATGGTGATCCGCCGCACCTGGGCGGTGCCGGTCTTGCCGCCGATCAGCACGCCGTCGATCGGCAGCTTGGCGATCGAGGCGGTGCCGCGGCCGGAATTGACCACCCCGCTCATCGCGTCGCGGACGAAGGCGAGATGCTCGGGGGTCACCGGCAAGGGCGGAGCCTCCGAGGCCGCGGCTTCGCGCAGGATCTTCGGCTCGATCGCGCGGCCGCTCGCGATCCGCCCCGCCATGATCGCGAGCTGCAGCGGGTTCACCAGCACGTTGCCCTGGCCGATCGACATGTTGATCGTGTCGTACATCTCCCACTTGCGGTGATATTTCCGCTGCATCCAGTCGGGATCGGGGATCGTGCCGAAGCGCTGGGTGGGGAAGGGGAGCTCAAACCGGTCGCCGAAGCCCAGCTTGTGGGCCATGGCGGAAATGACGTCGGCGCCGGCCTGCAGGCTGGTGTGGTAGAAATAGATGTCGCAGCTCTTGATGATGGCCTCGTGCATGTCGACCGGGCCGTGATGCTTGTCGCAGTGGAAGATGGCGTTGCCGACGCGATAGGCGCCCGTGCAATTGACCTTGGCCTTCGGATCGAGCCCCGCCTGGAGGAAGGCGAGCGACATGGTCGGCTTGATCGTCGATCCCGATGGATAGAGGCCCTGCAGGACCTTGTTGATCATCGGGTGGCGCTCGTCGGCCGCGAGCATGTTCCATTCGCGGTGGCTGATCCCCTGCGAGAAGATGTTAGGGTCGTAGGCTGGCATCGAGGCCATGGCGAGCACCTCGCCGGTGCGGCAGTCGATGACGACGAGCGCACCCGATTCGTCTCCGAGCCGCCGAGCCGCGTAGGAATGGAGGCCGGCGTCGATGGTGAGCGGCAGCATGCCGCCGCTCTCGTCGGGGCGGGTCGAGAGCTCGCGCACGAGCTTGCCGTGGGCGGTGACCTCGATTCGCTGGGCACCCGGCTTGCCGCGCAGGCAGTGCTCCATCGTCTTCTCGAGCTCGTCCTTGCCGATCTTGAAGCCCGGGGCGATCAGCAAGGGCTCCTTGTTCTCCGCCTGATACTCCTCCTTGCTGGGCGTGCCGACATAGCCCACGAGATGGGCGACCGCCGGCCCCTCGGGATAGAAACGGGCGAAGGAGCGCAGCGGCGCGACGCCGGGCAGCTCGGACAGCCGCACCGTCACCGCCGCATATTTGTCGTAGGGGAGGTTCTCGGCGACCGGCACCGGCTGGTAGCCGGCGGCGTTGGCCAGCCCTTCGCGGATGCGGTCGAGATCGTCCTGAGTCAGGCCGATCAGCTGGGTCAGCTCGTTGAGGACGCGGGTCGGGTCCTTCTCCATCCGCTGCGGGATCAGGTCGACGCGGAAGGAGGAGCGGTTGATCGCGATCGGCTGGTTGTAGCGGTCGACGATCCAGCCGCGGCGCGGCGGGATCAGCCGTTCCTGCACCCGGTTCGATTCGGCGAGCAATTTGTAATGCTCGTTCTCGGCGATCGAGAGCCAGCCCATGCGGACGCCGAGCGCCGTCGCGAGCGCGCCCTGGCCGACGCCGAGCACGATCGCCCGGCGGGTGAAGCTGAACGCCTGGCTGTGCTCGGTGATCAGCGGCCGGTGGCGCTTGCGTGCCCGCAGGAAGGGAAAGCCGCGTTTCTTCATCGTGCGAGCCGATAACGATCGAACGACAGGACGAGCCGCGCGACGAGAGGATAGCAGAAGATGGCGAGGATGAGCTGCGGCAGGATGATTTCGAACGGGATGCGGCTGCCCATCCACCAGCCGATCCGCCATTCGCCGGCCGTGTAGAGGCCGATGATCGCGCTCGCGAACAGCCAGTCGAGCCAGTAATCGCGCCAGCCCGAACGGCTGTCGAGCAGGTCGCAGGTGAGGAAGGTCGCCGTCCACAAAGCCATCGACTGGCCGAGGGGGTGGCCAGCGACGAGGTCGTTGAACAGGCCGAGCCCAAGCCCGTAATAAGCCGGCCACAGGTCCGGCCGCAGCAGCCGCCAGGAGAGGACGACGAGGAAGGCGAAGTCCGGCACGACCGGCGTCGTCACCACGATCGGCAGCGCCTGCAGCAGGGAGGCGCCGAGTGTGGTCAGCAGCGGCACCCACTGGCGCCGCATGCTCCACATGGCGACGTCGCGGCCGGAGCCGGCGATCCTCATTGCTGCGCTCCTTCCAGCGACTTCTGGGTCTCTTCGGAGAGCGGCTGCGTCGCCGCGGGCTGGAAGATGGGAAGGACGATGGCGAAATCGAGCCCGGCCGGATCGGCGAGCGGCCTCGCCACCGTGCGGTCGCCCTGGACCAGGGTCACCACCGCCACCGGGACGTTGGGCGGATAGACGCCGCCGGTGCCCGAGGTGACGAGGATGTCGCCGCGACGGAACGGATTCTTGCCGAGCTCGAGCGTCTTCAGATCGATCGTGCCGTCGCCGTGGCCGGCGGCCATGGCGGGGGTGCCGTCGCGCACGAGTCGGACGGGAACGTCGCTGGCGCCGTCGCTGACGAGGAGGATCCGCGCCGACCAGCGGCCGGTCTCGATCACCCGGCCGATGAGGCCGTCGGGCGAGCGGACCGGCTGGCCGTTGCGGATGCCCGAGCTGCTGCCGGCCGAGAGGGTGGCGAGCCGGCGCGGCCCTTCGAAGGTCGAGCCGACGACGCGGGTGATCGCGATCGGGTCCTGCGTCTCCTGGGCGAGCTTCAGCAGCGCCTTCAGGCGCTGGTTCTCAAGGCCGATTGCGCGCGCTTCGACGATCATCCGGCGTTCCGACTCGAGCCGTTTCTTCAGCTCGGCATTTTCCGAGGCAGCCATGAAATAATTGCTGACGCCGCTGCCGATGCCCTCGAAAAAGCCGACGACGCTGCGCCCGCCGGAGGTGACCGGATGGGTGGCGTCGAGCGCCGCGCCCTTCAGGGCCGAAAAGCCGGCCGGATCGACCGCCGCGACGACAAGCAGCATCAGCGCGAACAGGATGCCGCCGACGGCGATCACATAGCCGAGGAACAGCCCATATTGCGCCCTGCGGGAAAATCCGGGGCGCCGGGTCGACGGCGGCGCCATCTTCGTCTCCGGCCCCCGCTCAGGCGGTCAACAGCACGCCGCGGAAGACTTCCTCCTCGAGCGCACGGCCGGTTCCGATCGCGACGCAGGTCAAGGGATCGTCCGCGACCGTGACTGGAAGGCCCGTCTCGTCGCGCAGCACCTCGTCGAGGCCCTGCAGCAGCGCGCCGCCGCCGGTGAGCACGATGCCCTGGTCGACGATGTCGGCGGCGAGCTCCGGCGCCGTATTCTCGAGCGCGATGCGCACGCCCTCGACGATCGTGCCGACCGGCTCGGAGAGCGCCTCGGCGATCTGCCGCTGGTTGATCGTGATCTCCTTGGGCACGCCGTTGACGAGGTCGCGGCCCTTGATGTGAACGGTCAAACCGTCGCCGTCGGTCGGCGGCTTGGCGATGCCGACCTGCTTCTTGATCCGCTCGGCCGTCGCCTCGCCGATGAGGAGGTTGTGATTGCGGCGGACGTAGGAGGAGATCGCCTCGTCCATCTTGTCGCCGCCGACGCGGACCGAGGTCGTGTAAGCGAGGCCGCGCAGCGAGAGGACGGCGACCTCGGTGGTGCCGCCGCCGATGTCGACGACCATCGATCCGATCGGCTCGGTCACCGGCATGTCGGCGCCGATCGCGGCCGCCATCGGCTCCTCGATCAGCCAGACCTGCGAGGCGCCGGCATTGGAGGCGGCGTCGCGGATCGCGCGGCGCTCGACCGAGGTGGAGCCCGAGGGCACGCAAATCACGATCTCCGGCCAGCGCGGGAAGCGGCGCTTGCCGTGCACCTTCTGGATGAAATGCTTGATCATCTGCTCGGCGACGTCGATGTCGGCGATGACGCCGTCGCGCAGCGGCCGGATCGCCTCGATCTGGTCGGGGGTCTTGCCCATCATCATCTTGGCGTCGTCGCCGACCGCCTTGACGCGCTTGACGCCGTTCAGCGTCTCGATCGCGACCACCGACGGCTCATTGAGGACGACGCCGCGGCCGCGCACGTAAACCACCGTATTCGCGGTGCCGAGGTCGATCGCCATGTCGTGGGAAGGAAACTTGAAAAAACGCAAAAATGACATTGGGAAGGTCTCGCTTTTCATGAAAGGCGAGGCGTCGAATCCCGCCTTCGCCCGCTCCGCTTTGCTATAGGGTCTCCTACGCCTTTGCGTCCACAAAACAGTTAACGCGAGTCGCGGCTCCCGGTGCAATGAGCTAGAACGAAAGACAATGTCGATACGCCGCCTTCCCGAGCACCTCGTCAACCGCATCGCCGCCGGCGAGGTGGTCGAACGGCCGGCGAGCGCATTGAAGGAATTGGTCGAGAATGCGATCGACGCGGGCGCGAGCCGGATCGGCGTCGCGCTGATCGCCGGCGGCATCGGCCGGATCGAGGTGGTCGACGACGGCAGCGGCATGGCGCCCGCCGATATGGCGCTGGCGCTGGAGCGTCACGCGACGTCGAAGCTTCCCGACGATGCCATCGAGAACGTCTCGACCCTTGGTTTCCGCGGCGAGGCTCTGCCGTCGATCGCCAGCGTCGCCCGGCTGACCGTCGAAAGCCGGGTGCGCGGCGCCGACGGCTGGTCGCGGATCGTCGACAACGGCAAATTGGCGGGAGAGGGGCCGGCGGCGCTGCCGCCCGGCACGCGCATCCTCGTCGAGGATCTGTTCGGGCGGGTGCCGGCGCGGCGCAAGTTCCTCCGCTCCGACCGCTCCGAATATGCCGCCTGCCTCGACGCGGTGAAGCGGCTCGCCATGGCGCGGCCGGACATCGGCTTCACCCTCGACCATGAGGGCCGCCGCAGCCTTTCGGTCCAGGCGGGTGAGGACCGGCCGGCGCGGGTCGCTGCGCTGACCGATCGCGGCCTCCACGAGAACAGCGTCGCCGTCGATTATACGCGCGGCAATGCCCGGCTCGGCGGCGTCGCCGGCCTGCCGACCTTCAGCCGCGGCGTCGCCGACCACCAATATCTGTTCGTCAACGGCCGGCCGGTGAAGGACCGCCTCCTGATCGGCGCCGTCCGCGCCGCCTACCAGGACCTCCTCGCCCGCGACCGCCACCCGATCGTCGCTTTGTTCATCGACCTTCCCGGCGAGGAGGTGGACGTGAACGTCCACCCGGCCAAGACGGAGGTGCGGTTCCGGGATCCCGCCCTGATCCGCGGCCTCATCGTCGGCGGCCTGCGCCACGCACTGGACGCGGCGGGGCATCGGGTGGTGAACCAGGCCGCCGCGGTGCCGTGGCAAACTTCCCCCTCTCCCAAGGGGGGAGAGGGTTGGGGTGAGGGGGCTCGGCTTCTCCAATACGGGCTCGACCCTTCGCGCCCACTCCCGACCGTGGGGACCCCCTCACCCTATCCCTCTCCCCGCTGGGGAGAGGGGACTTTGGTTCGAGAGGACCGAAGCGTCTTCGCCCCCTCCGCCCGCGCCGAGCCGGCGGACGCTCCGCCGCCGGAATCCAGCCGCTTTCCCCTCGGCGTCGCCCGCGGCCAGGTCGCTGCCACCTACATCGTCGCCGAGGCCGAGGACGGGCTCGTCCTCGTCGACCAGCATGCGGCGCACGAGCGGCTGGTGCTGGAGCGGATGCGCCGTGCGATGGCCAATGGCGGCGTTGCCCGTCAGGCCCTGCTCCTTCCCGAAGTGGTTGAATTGGACGAGCCCGGCTGCGACCGTCTGGAAGCGCGCGCCGCCGAGCTTGCCGAGATGGGTCTCGAGCTCGAGCGCTTCGGCCCACGTGCGATCCTGGTGCGGGCCACTCCGGCGATCCTCGGCCATGGCGACATCAAGGGCCTCGTCACCGATCTTGCCGACGAGCTCGCCGCCTTCGACGCGGCTTTGAGCCTCAAGGAAAAGCTCGACCATGTCGCCGCGACCATGGCCTGCCACGGCTCGGTCCGCGCCGGCCGCATCCTCTCGGTCGCCGAGATGAACGCTTTGCTGCGCGAGATGGAGGTGACGCCGCACAGCGGCCAGTGCAATCACGGCCGCCCCACCTGGGTGAAGCTCGCCCATGGCGACATCGAGAAATTGTTCGGCCGCAAGTAAGCGCGACCCCTTAACCCGCCCTTAGCCTCGGCGTCCCTAAGGGTCGCTCATGGGTGGGAGCCTTCCGGAGAGCCTGTCGGACGACAAGGGCCTGCATCGGCCGTTTCCGGTGCGCTGGATCATCCTGATCATGGTCGTCATCGGCGTCCTGATCTCCTGTGCTTTCGTTGCGACGACGATCGCCCGCGCCGAGATTGGCGACGTCCATTGGCGCGGCGGCGAAGCGCTGCGCCGCGACATCCGCACCTATATGCTGGCCGCTTTCGCCTTTCGGGCGGCCGCCTTTGCGCTCCTCGCCGCCGTCGCGGCGATGCTGAGCCGCTGGGCGCATCGTCTCGAAGCCGCCCGCGCCGCCGCGGAAGCCGTGGCGGCGGAGTTGCGCGGGCAGAAGAAGGAGCTGAGCGCGCTCAACAAGAGGCTGTTCGACGAGGCGCGGATCGATCCGCTGACGCGGCTCCAGACGCGCCTCAGCCTCGGCGAGGATCTGGAGAGCCTCTGGGCCGACGCGGAAGGCGAGGGCGACCATTATTGCGCGGTGATGTGCGACGTCGACCGCTTCAAGGAATATAATGACGGCTACGGCCATGTCGCCGGCGACGACGTGCTGCGCAAGGTCGCGGCCGCCTTGCAGCAGGGCTGCCGCGCCGGCGATCGCCTCTATCGTTATGGCGGCGAGGAATTCCTGCTCCTGCTCCGCGCCGGCTCGACCCTCGAGGCGTTGACCATCGCCGACCGGCACCGCGCCGCGGTGGAAGGGCTCGGCATCGACCATATCGCCAACAATGCCGGAGTCGTGACGGTGAGCATGGGCGTCGCGCCTTTGTGGGCCCTCAGCTGCCGGAGCGCGACGGACTGGATCGAGCAGGCCGACGTCGCCCTCTACAAGGCGAAGCGGACGGGGCGGAACTGCATCGCCGTGCTTGGCGAAGAGGGGTCGATGAAGGCGGTTGCCTGATCCCGCAGGGAAGCGTGGATCGGCCCGCGCCGCGCGCGCGGGCAAGTGACGGAAGGGCAAGGAGAATCCGCTTCCATTTTGGCGCGATCGGAGTCATTGTGCGCGGGTTCGATCAGCCAAGGAGCTTGGCCATGATTGTACTTGTTGCCGCCATGATGATGGCAGCCCCGGCAGCCGCGCCCCTCCAGGAACGCAGAGCCCTGGGCTCCTGCCTGTCCAAATTCGTTCACGACAAGCTCACCGACAAGATGGAAGGGACGGCGTTCAAGGCCGCCGCCAAGAACGCCTGCGCCGCGCAGGCCGCCGCCTTCCGCGCCGCCTGGGTCAGCTACGACGTGGCGATGCGGACGGCCCGGAAAGACGCGGAGCAGAATGCGGACGGCCAGATCGACGACTATCTGCAGAATTCGACCGATTCCTATGTCGATGGGACGACCCCGGCGAAACCGAAGGCCGCCGCCGCCTCCCCCGTCACGCCCGCCAGCGCGACGACGCCGCCCAAGCCCTGAGCGCCGCCGGGCCGCCGGCCGGAGCGCATGAAGCTTGTTCTTGAGCCGCCCGCGCAGGGCGCATAGGACTGCGCCTATAGCCCTGCTGCGAAAGACAAAGATGCGCAAATCCCTGGCCGCGGCCCTGCTCGCCTTCAGCCTCGCCGCCGCCGCACCGGCGCCCGGCGGGAGCGGTGGCAATGTCCCTTCTTTCTCCGCCGACCGCTTCCGCGCCCATGTCACCTTCCTCGCCGACGACCGGCTGGAAGGCCGCGACACCGGCTCGCGCGGCCACGAGATCGCCGCCGCTTATGTCGCGAGCCAGTTCATCGGCCTCGGCCTGGCGCCGGGCGGGGAGAATGGCGGCTGGTTCCAGCAAGTGCCGTTCCGCTCGGCGACGCTCGACGGGCCGGTCTCGCTCTCCATCTCAGGGCCCGAAGGCAATCGCAGCTTCGAGAACGGCGCCGACGCGATCGTCGGCCCGAGCCTGCTCGAGCAGCAGCAGGACGTCAGCGCCCCCGTCGTCTTCGCCGGCTATGGCATCGACGCGCCGGCCGAAGGGATCGACGATTATAAGGGCCTCGACGTCCGCGGAAAGTTCGTCGCCATCCTCTCCGGCGTCCCGACGGGGCTACCGAGCGAGATCGCCGCGCATCTCGGGGACGACAAGGGCCCCGCCGCCGCGCGCCACGGCGCGATCGGGCTGATCACGCTCTATGTCGACCCGGCGCGGCCGTTCGCGATGCGCGCCGGCGCGATCCGCCGCCCCGCCATCTCTTGGGTCGGCAAGGACGGCAAGGAGGGGCGGGACGCGCCCGGCCTCAGGGCCAGTCTCCTCCTTGGCGGGGCTGGTGCCGACGCCTTGTTCGCCGGCGCGCCCTCGACCTTCAGCGAAATCCGAACCGCGGCGGCGAAGGACGGCCACGTCCGCGGCTTCCCGCTCGCGACCAGCGTCCACCTCCAGCGCAAGTCCGCCTGGACGAGCTTCACCAGCCCCGAGGTGATCGGCCTCCTGCCCGGCAGCGATCCGAAGCTGCGCGGCGAATATGTCGTGCTGATGGGCCATCTCGACCATCTCGGCATGCGGCCGAACGCCAAGCCGGGCGAGGACGCGGTCTATAACGGCGCGCTCGACAATGCCGCCGGCGTCGCGACCATGCTGGAGGCCGCCCGCGCCTTCGCCGAATCGGGCCAGCGGCCGCGCCGCTCGATCCTCTTCATCGCCAATACCGGCGAGGAGAGGGGGCTGCTCGGCGCTGATTATTTCGCCCATTATCCGACCGTGCCGGCGGGGCAGATCGCGGCCGTCGTCGATCTCGACATGCCTTTGCTCCTCTATCATTTCACCGACGTGATCGCCTTCGGCGCCGGTCATTCGCAGGTCGCGGAGGCGGTGGCGCGCGCCGCCGGCCAGATGGGTCTCGCTCTGTCGCCGGATCCGATGCCGGAGGAGAATATCTTCGTCCGCTCCGACCATTACGACTTCGTCAAGCAGGGCGTGCCGGCGATCATGCTGGCGACCGGCTTCGCCAATGGCGGCGCGGAGAAATGGAAGGGCTTCCTGCACGGCGCCTATCACCATGTGAACGACGACCTCACCCAGCCGATCGACTGGGATTCGGGCGCGCGCTTCGCCGAGCTCAACTATCGGATCAGCCGCGAGCTCGCCAATGCCGACCGCCGGCCGCTCTGGTACAAGGGCGACTATTTCGCCGATTTGTTCGCTCCCAACGCGCCGCGGGCGGTTCCGCCGGCGGGCAGCGGTGTGGCGGCGGGCGCGGGGGCAGGCGCGGCTCGTTAGCCAGAGCGAGTTTCTGTGTTGTTTCGCCTGGTTAGCGCCCTGATGTCTTTGCCAATCTTCTCAATCGGATGCGCGGCAGCTCTCGCGCGGGATGCGCGGAGCTTGGGATAGCCGGCGCTTGCGTCGTCGAGCAGGTCCTTCACGAAGGCGCCGCTCCGGACCTCGCGCAGGATCCGCCGCATCTCGGTCCGCGTGTCGGCGTTGACGATCCTGTCGCCGCCCTTGAGCGCGCCGAATTCGGCGGTGTTGGAGATCGCCTCGCGCATCCCCGCAATGCCCCGTTCGTAGATGAGATCGGCTATCAGCTTCACTTCGGTAAGGCATTCGAAATAAGCAATTTCCGGTGAGAAGCCGGCGTCGACCAAGGTCTCGAAACCGGCATGGATCAGCTCGGGAATCGCCCCCCACAAGACCGCCTGCTCGTTGAACAGATCGGCTTCGGCTTCCTCGGCGAAGCTGGTTGGCAGGATGCCGACGCGGCCGCTGCCGATTGCGGCGGCGTAGGAGAGGGCGAGCGCCTGCACCTCGCCGGTCGCATCCTGCGCCACGGCGAAGAGGGCGATGAGTCCGGAGCCGGCGAGATAGTCCCGCCGCAGCGCCGTTCCCGGCCCTTTGGGCGCGACGAGCACGACGTCGAGATCGGGGCGGGGCACGATGAGACCGAAGCGGATCGAGAGGCCGTGGCCGAAGACCAAAGCTGCGCCTTCCCGGAGGTTCGGCGCCACCTCCTCGGCATAGATGCGGCCGTGATCCTCGTCGGCGGCGAGCATCACCGCCACGTCGGCGGCGCGGCAGGCCTCGGCCGCCGTCATGACGCCGAAGCCTTCCTCCGCGGCGCGCGCGCGGCGGGCGGATCTCTCGGGAAGCGCCACGGTCACGGCGACGCCGCTGTCGCGCAGGTTCAGCGCCTGGGCTCGGCCCTGATTGCCGTAGCCGATCACCGCCACCTGGCGGCTGCGGATCAGGCTTAGATCGGCATCCTCATCGCGATAGACCTGCATGAAGCTCGGCTAGGCCAATATCCATGGTGCCGCAATCGAGCGGCTCCGCCAGTCGCGGCCAGTCGGGCGGCGTCTGGTGCGCGAACCAGGTGTATTGGCGCTTGGCGTAGCGGCGGGTCGCCTGCCTGCCCGCCGCCAGCGCCTCGTCCCGGTCCATCTCGCCGCGGACGAAGGCGGCGATCTCGCGCACGCCGATCGCGCGCATCACCGGCAGGGCGGGATCCAGATTTCGTTCGAGAAGCGAAGAAACTTCGGCAATACCTTGATCCGAAAACATTTTCTCGAACCGCTCGTTGCATCGCCCATAGAGCCAATCCCGCGGCGGCAGCAGCAGGAGCGGGCGAAGGTCGACTTCGGTCGCGATCCCCCCGGCGCGGGCCTTCTGCCATTCGGTGAGAGGACGGCCGGTCGAGCGAACCACTTCGAGCGCCCGCGCCACCCGCGCGATGTCGTTCGGCCGCAGTCGCGCCGCCGCTCGCGAATCCTCCGCCTGCAGCGCCGCGTAGGCTTCGGCGACCGGTAGCGCCCGCACCGCAGTGCGAACCTCCGGCTCGATCTGCGGCACCGGCGCGATGCCTTGGAGCAAGGTGCGGATGTAGAGGCCGGTGCCACCGACGAGGATTGGCAGCCGGCCCGCCGCATGCGCCTCCTCGATCGCGGCGCGGGCGTCCGCCGCCCAGTCGGCCGCCGAGCAGGGGAGGGCGCCGTCGCGCGTGCCGAAGAGGCGGTGGGGGATTCGTGCCTCCTCCTCGGGCGTCGGCCGCGCCGTCACCACGCGGAGGTCGCGATAGACCTGGGCGCTGTCGGCATTGACGATCACGCCGCCCGACCGCTCAGCGAACGCCATCGCCAGCGCCGACTTGCCGCTCGCGGTCGGCCCCGCGATAAGCGCCAGCGGCGACAAGGAAGAGGACCCTATGTTCATCGCCACCCTGATAGCAGCCGAACGGCTGTCGAGCGGCGATATTTCGGCCGCCGAGGACGCGTTGCGCGCGGGCGGCGTCCACGCCTTCGGCCGCTCCTGGATCGAGGAAGACAAGGCCTGCGACCTGCTCTTCTCGCTGCTGCCGGGCGCCGCCCGCCAGGCGCTCGAAGGGCTGCTGCCCGGCGTCGACGTCGTCGTCCAGGGCGAGGCGGGACGGCGCAGGAAGCTGCTCGTCGCCGACATGGATTCGACGATGATCACCGTCGAATGCATCGACGAGCTGGCCGATTATGCCGGACTGAAGGCCGAGGTGGCGGCGGTCACCGAAAAGGCGATGCGGGGAGAGTTGGTCTTCGAGGAGGCGTTGCGAGGACGCGTCGCCCTGCTCAAAGACCTGGAGGAAACGGCGATCGACCGCTGCCGAGAAGAGCGCGTCCGCCTCATGCCCGGCGCCCGCGCCTTGGTGCGGACGATGAAGGGCAACGGTGCCTTCACAATCCTGGTCTCCGGCGGCTTCACCCGCTTCGCCGAGCCCGTGGGCGCGGAGATCGGCTTCGACCGGGTCATCGCTAACCGCCTTCAAAGCGAGAATGGGCGCCTCGCCGGCACGGTCGGCGAGCCGATCGTCGGCGCGCAGACCAAGCGTGCGGCCCTGCTCGATGCGGCGGCCGAGCGCGGCCTCGACACGGCCGCCGCCCTCGCGGTTGGCGACGGCGCCAACGACATTCCAATGATCGAAGCCGCCGGCCTCGGTATCGCCTATCGCGCCAAGCCCAAGACCGCCGCCGCCGCCGATGCGCGGATCGAGCATAACGATCTCACTGCCCTGCTTTACGCCCAGGGCTATGCCCGCTCCGAATGGGCCGAGTGAGCGCCCGCGCCTATTTCAGCCAGGCCGAGACCAAGCCGGCGATCGACAGCAGCAGCAGGATGAGGTTGAGAACGCCACTGAGAGCGGCGCCGATCAGCCTTTTTTCCGGATCCGCCATATAGGCGCGCAAATAGACGATCCGCCCGGCCACCCAAATCAGCGCGATCAGCGCCGGCAGCCACGCCCAGACGATCGGATACAGGGTCGCGACCCAGAGCAGGGGGAGGGTCATCCCCATTTGCTCGAGCGTGTTCATCTGGACCCGATACGCGCGGTCGAACTCGGGATGTCCGGCGACGGCGGGCGCCCTGATGTCGTGCTTGCCCCGAAGGCCGCCGACCCGGAATGCCGTATAGAAATAGAACATGACGATCAGTACCGTCACGCTCGCGCTCATCAGCACGCCATTGTTCATCATGCGGCCCCTCCCTGGCGATTGTATGGGACTCGTCGTCGGCACCGGAACAGCGCGCCGATGGCGTGCCGTTCCTAGCTCATTCCGACTCCGTCATCAAAACCTGGCAGGAAAACCGGTCGCGGGGAGACGGCGTCAGGCCGGCCTGCTCATGTCGGCGGCGATCGCGGCCAGCGCGAAGGCGGCCGATTGCTCGCTGCGGTCGAAGGCGAGGTGGACTCCGTCGGGCGATAGCGCCGAGACGATGCCCGTGATTATGCCGGCCTCCGGATGCTGGAGCTGGACCCGGCTGCCGAGCGCCGGGCGCGCGTTTGTCTCGAGGAAGGCCGCGCTTGCCGAAATATCGCGCAGCGCTGCGGGGGCGGGGGTGCCGGCGACGAGCACGCACATGCGGCGCCTGCGCCAACGGGAGGCCATCCGCGTCTTGTCGCCGATCTTCGCCGTCGCACCCATGTCGACCCCCGTCCGCGACCCTTCAGTCGCGACGAAGCTAAGCCGACTACGCAAACATTCGGTTAAGGCTTGCGCTCAGGGTGCAACGGGGAAGCAGGCCGAGCCCGCGGCCTTGGCGGCGGCGCAGGCTTTCTCCGCCGCGGCCCGGCTGGGGAGCGGGCCGGCCTGGAGACGGGTCATCGCGCCGGCGGGCGTGAACACGGGCTGGAGCCCGCCGAGACCCTTGCCGCGGACCGACTCCCAGGCATGGTGCGCGTTGGCGGCGCTGGAAAAGGCGCCGAGCTGGATCCGCCAGCGGCCTTCCGCGGCGGCGACGGCCGCCGGAGCCGGACGGCGCGCTTCCTCGGCCGCGGGCGGCGGCGCGCCATGGTGCACGGCAACCGCCGCAGGCGCGCCGTGATGGACGGCGACGGGGGGCGGCGCCTCGGCTACGGCAACGCGCCCCGGCACCCGCCGCGACGGCTCCGCGATCATTGGACGCTCGGCGGGAAGGGTGGAGCCGAGGGCCGTGTTCGGCGGCAACACCGTCCGCGGGCCCGGCTCGTTCCTCGCGACGCGCACCGGCCGGCCTCCGCTCCCGGCCTTATGCTCGATCTGCTGCGCGACCGCGAGGCCCTGCCGGCGCTGCCCCTCGGGCACATATTGGTCCATCTGCTGGAGGTTGGTCGTCGCCGGCGGGAAGCCCTGGGCCGCGGCCCGGCTCATCAGCGCATAGGCCCGGACCCAGTCCTTGCCGGCGACGTCGCCGTTGAAGAGGGCGGTGCCCAGCACATATTCGGCACGCGGATCGTCGGCGTCGGCGGCCATCCTGAGCCACGGAATCGCCTTCTGCTTCTCACCATTCTGGAAGAGGATCAGGCCGAGATTGGCGGCGGCCTGGGGATGACCCTGCTGCGCCGCCTTCTCGTACCAGCTCTCGGCAATGCCGAGGTCGGCGGGGACGCCGCGGCCGAGCTTGTAGGCCTGGCCGAGATTATATTGCGCGTCGGCATCGCCACGGTCGGCGAGCGGGCGCCAATCGGCGACGGCGGCGGCGAAATCGCCCCGCTGCCAGGCATCGACTCCCGTCTTGACGTCAGCCTGCGCCGCGCCTGACGCCAAAGCGAGCGTTGCCGCGGCCGCTGCCGCCACAAGAGACGAACACAAAAAGCGCATCGACAAATCTCCCCACCGCTCGCCGGACGGACGAGCCCCCTTAAACATCAAGGGTTAAGCCGTTCTTAGCATAAGAGGCGCGGCGGCAATGGAATTTTTACGGGCCGCCGCGGCGCTTCGGCTGTCTGCCTTAACCATTATTTAGCCATTCGCAGCGCAAACCGGCCCCCGAAACGAACGGGCAGCCGAGGGAAAGATATGCGCGTTTTGGCATTGTCGTCGCAGAAGGGGGGCTCCGGCAAGACAACCTTGTCCGGCCACCTCGCCGTCCAGGCGGAGCTGAGCGGCGCGGGACCCGTCTGCCTGATCGACATCGATCCGCAGGGCTCGCTCGCCGATTGGTGGAACGAGCGCGAGGCGGAAATGCCCGCCTTCGCCCAGACCACGGTGGCGCGGCTCGCCTCGGACCTCGAAATCCTGCGCCAGCAGGGGTTCAAGCTGGCGGTGATCGACACGCCGCCCGCCATTACCATGGCGATCCAGAGCGTCATCCAGGTCGCCGAGCTGGTCCTCATCCCGACCCGGCCGAGCCCGCACGACCTTCGCGCCGTCGGCGCCACCGTCGACCTGTGCGAGCGCGCCGGCAAGCCGCTCATCTTCGTCGTCAACGCGGCGACGCCCAAGGCCAAGATCACCTACGAAGCGGCGGTCGCGCTCTCCCAGCACGGCACCGTCGCCCCGGTCACCCTCCACCACCGCACCGATTATGCGGCCTCGATGATCGACGGCCGCACGGTGATGGAGATCGACCCGAACGGCCGCTCCGCCAGGGAAGTGCGCGAGCTGTGGGACTATATTTCGGACCGGCTGGAAAAGAATTTCCGCCGCACCGTCTTCTCCGCGCCGGGCGCCGGCTATGCCGCCACCCCGGCAATGCCCCGCCCCGCCGCCGGCTTCGGCCGCCGCGTGGTCGGCCAGTAAGCGGAGGCGGACGTGGCAGACAGCAAACCCTACGCCTCCCTCTCCTCAGGCCTGCTGGCGCGCAAGGGCGGCGCCAAGCCGGCGATGCGGCCCCAGGGCTTCAACAACGGCAGCTTCGGCGGCAACGGCCTCGGCGGCGGCAGCCTGGAAGATCTCGGCTGGAACGATCTCGGTCCGGATGACGAATATCATCATCCGAGCGCAGCCCAGCTGGGACTGACGCCGGCGCCGGGCAGCCATGTGCATTCGGTCGACTCCGAGCCGCAACCGGACTTCGAGGAGGCGGAAGCCTTCACGCCGCCCGCCGCCGCGCCCGAGCCGGTGGCGCCCCCGCCGGTCGTCGCCCAGCAGCAGGTGCTGCGCGCGAGCTTCGCGGAGGCGGAGGTCGTCGAGCTGCCGCGCCGCCGCGCCGCGCCGGTCGACATCAAGGCGAAGGCCGCCTTTACCCTGCGGCTCGATCCCGAGCGGCACCTCAAGCTGCGGCTGGCCTCGGCGGTGACGCACCAGTCGGCCCAGCAGCTGGTGACCGCCGCGCTCGACGATTTCCTCAACTCGCTCCCCGGGCTCGATCAGCTGGCCGAACGCGTGCCGGCCGAGGCGGGGCAGCGCAGCCGCTGAACGGCTTTCACGGAGTGACGAACATGACGCGCAGCATCGGCCTCAAAGTGGCGGCTTCGACCCTGGCGATCGGACTGGCGATGGCGGCCTGGCCCGCCGCCCAGGCGATGCGCCCGGCTTCGGATACGGCCAAATCGGACCGGCAGGCCAACGACGCCTCGAACCAGGCCCGCGCTCTGGCGACCAAGGGCAAGTTCGCGCAGGCGCTGCCGTTCGCCGAGCAGGCGGTGGCGGCGAGCCCGCGCGACGCCGGCTACCGGATGCTGCTCGCCGATCTCTATCTCAAGAACGGCCGCTACCAGTCGGCCGCGGCGACCTATCGCGACGTCGTGTCGCTCGATCCGGACAACCAGCGCGCGGCGCTCAGCCTCGCGCTCTGCGAAGTGACGCAGGGTCATCAGGCGGCGGCCGTCGCCGTGCTCGATGCGGTCGCGGACAAGGCGCCGCCGGCCGATGTCGGCCTTGCCTACACGCTCGCCGGCCAGCCGCAGCGCGGCATCGCGCTGCTCGAGCCGGCCGCTCATGGACCGAATGCCAGCGGGCGCATCCGCCAGAACCTCGCCTTCGCTTATGCGATGGCGGGCGATTGGGAGAAAGCGCGCGCGACCGCCGCGCAGGACGTTTCACCGGCCGATCTCGGCCCGCGCCTCGCCCAGTGGGCGCAGCTCGCGACGCCGTCGGGCGCCACTGACCAGGTTGCCGCTCTGCTCGGCGTCCGTCCGGCCGCCGATTCCGGCCAGCCCGAGCGGCTGGCGCTGAATGCCGCGCCGTCGGGCACCGCGCTCGCCGCCGCCGATCCCGCCCCGGCTCCGCAGGCCGCGCCTGAGCCGGCTCCCGCGCCGGCTCCGGTCGAGCCGGTCCGCGTCGCTGCCGCCGACCCCGCGCCGGCTCCGGCCGCGACTACGGCCGTGCAGGCGCCGAAGGAGCAGGTCGTCGCCCATGCCGTCTTCGCCGCCGCGCCCGCGACGTTCATCAAGCCTCAGCCGGCCGTGCTTCGCACCGGCGGCGCCTTGCATCCGCGTCTCGCCGGCATCGAGCTGCCGCAGAGCGGGCCTGTCCATAGCACTCCGCAGAACAGCGGTCGCTTCGCCGTCCAGCTCGGCGCTTTCAGCACGGCGACGAACGTGGAGCGCGCCTGGGCGCAGGAGCTGAAGCGCTACGGTTTCGCCCAGCTGACGCCGTTCAGCACGACGATCGACGTGCCCGGCAAGGGAACCCTGCACCGCCTGTCGGTCGCGGGCTTCACCAGCCGCAGCGATGCGGAGCGCACCTGCCGCTCGATCCGCGCGAAAGGCGGCGCCTGCTTCGTCCGTGCCGTCGCCGGGGACGAGCCGACCCGCTGGGCCTCGCGCTACGCCGGCCACAAGACCACGAAGACGGCGATCGCTTCGCGCTGAGTTCGTCATGCCGGGCTTGACCCGGCACCCATGAACACCGTCTCGCGAAGACGAGTATTTCCCTGTCCATGGGTCCCCCGGATCAAGTCCGGGATGACAATTACCGCCGGTCCCGCGTCAGCAAGTCCAGCACCGCCATCCGCACCGCGACGCCGTTCTCGACCTGATCGAGGATGGCCGAGCGCTTCGGATCGTCGGCCAGCTCGCCGTCGATCTCGACTCCGCGGTTCATCGGCCCCGGGTGCATGACGATCGCGTCCGGCGCCGCCGAGCGCTCCAGCCGCGCGCGGGTGAGGCCGTAACGGGCGTGGAAATCGAGCAGCGAGCCCGAGACGCTCTCTTCCATCCGCTCGCGCTGGATGCGCAGCATCATCACCACGTCGGCGCCCGAAATGCCCTCGTCGAGATCGGTAAAGGCCGGAATGCCGCGCATATCGTCCGGCAGCAGGGCAGGGGGGCCGACCACCCGCACCTCCGCGCCCAACTTCGGCAGCAGGCGCAGGTTGGAGCCGGCGACGCGGCTGTGGCGGATGTCGCCGCAGATCGCGATCTTCAGTCCTTCGATCCGCCCTTTGCGCCGCCGCATGGTGAGCGCGTCGAGCAGGCCCTGCGTCGGATGCTCCCCGGTGCCGTCGCCGGCATTGATCACCGGGCAGTCGACCACCTCCGCCACCTGGTGCGGAGCGCCGGTCTCGGAATGGCGGATCACCATCACGTCCGGGCGCATGGCGTTGAGGGTGAGGGCGGTGTCGATCAGGCTCTCGCCCTTCTGCACGCTGGAGCCGATCGCATGGAAATTCGCGACCTGCGCCCCCAGCCTTTTCCCCGCCACCTCGAAGGAGAAGAGGGTGCGGGTCGAATTCTCGAAGAAGACGTTGAACTGGGTGAGCCCGGCCAGCCTTTGGTCCTGCTTGCGCTTCCCGCGGCTGAACCCGATCCACGGCTCCGCCTCGTCCAGAAGGAACAGGATGTCCTCGCGCGAAAGCTGCTCGATCCCGAGCAGGTGGCGATGGGGGAAAGCGCGCGGCATCGACCGGCGCTCTAGTGGCGCCTCGGCCGCGGCTCAAGCGCTGGTCTTTTCTCCAAGCGCTCGTCCGAGGTCGGCGAGATAGGTTTTGGCGGTCGTGTCCTGGCCGTAAAGCAGCGACAAGACGCGGAAAAGCGGGTTCTTCACGAAGCCGTGCTCGGCAATGGCGACGCGGGTGCCGGTGCCCTCCGGCGCGACGTCAATGAGCCAATAGCCGCCGAACGGAAGGCTCGGGTCGTTGATCGTGCTCCGGAAGCGCCGGCCCGGCGCCTCCTCGCGCAGCTCATAGGCGATTGCGCCATTGCCGGAGCGCTCGACATAGCGGACGAAATCGGGACCCCGCTCTTTCACCTCGATAGCGCGCACGTCCTTGCGCCAGCGCGGCTGCGTCTCGACCTCGCGGACCAGTGCGGCCACCCGCTCCGGCGGCGCGGCAAAGGTCCGTGCCGCGCGGGCAACATGATCGCGCGGCAGCATCAGCCCGATCCCGAACAGGAGCGCGACCGCGGCCACGAGCACGGCCGCAATGCCGATCAGCCATTTCCAGATCATCGCCCCTCCTCCTCCCGCAGCCGCCGCGCCGCCGCGCCGAGCAAGGCGAGGCCGTCGACCGCCCGCCGTCGTGCGTCCGGATCCATCGAGTCGAGCAGGGCGGCGACTCGCGACGGCTCGAGGACGGAGCCGGAGGCGAAAGCCTCCTTGCCCTTCGCCGTCAGCCGGATGAGCCGCCCCCGCGCGTCGGCGGGATCGATCTCCATGGCGATCATGCCGAGCTTCTCGAGCCGGGCGAGCGCCGCCGAGAGGCTCGACGGCGCGATGCCGAGATGGCGCGCGAGCACGGCCGGCCGCATCGGCTCCGCGTCCTCGAGATGGGCGAGGAAGCTCGCCTCGCGCGAGGTCAGGCCGGTGGCCGAGGTCTTCCGCCCGCGATGCTCGACATGGCAGGCGAGATAGATCAGCGGATAGGCGCGCAGCACCGCATAGAGATCGTCGTCCATGCGCGGAAGGTGCGGCAGCAAAGATCCTTCGTCAAAACGAACGATTCTTGCAGCCGCTCAGCCCATGGTGAGGGCATCGAGGGCGCCCTGGAGGATGTAGGCGGCGGCCATCTTGTCGATGAGCTCGGCGCGGCGGGCGCGGCTGGCGTCGGCGTCGAGCAGCGTACGGGTGACCGCCTGGGTCGACCAGCGCTCATCCCAGAGCAGGATCGGCAGGCCGAGCGGCGCAAGGTTGCGGGCGAAGGCGCGGACCGACTGGGTGCGGGGGCTGTCGGTGCCGTCGAGATTGAGGGGGAGGCCGACGACGAGGCCCTTCACCGCCTGCGCCTCGGCGAGCGTCCGCAGCTTCTCGAGATCGGCGGAGAATTTGCCGCGGCGGATCAGTTCGGCCGGCGTGGCGATCGTCCAGCCGGCGTCGCAGAGAGCGAGGCCGATCGTCTTCGTGCCCACGTCGAGGCCGAGCAGGCGCCCGCCTTCGGGGAGGCCATCGCGGAACTCGGCTGCGCTGCTCGTAATCATTCCTCACCCGTCACTCCCGCGAAAGCGGGAGTCCAGTCGGATTCCGAGCTGAGCACCGAGTCAGCGTGGATTCCCGCTTTCGCGGGAATGACGATCAAGGCTTGGCGGCGCTCTTCTCGAACGTCGCGAGGCGGGCAGCGGCGTCCCTCCGGATGTCCGGCCAGAACAAGGCATAGTCGTAGACGTGGTAATTGTTGCCCGGCAGCACATAGGGGCCGAGCGGCGGGGGGTTGGAGATCAGCAGGAAGCCCCGCACGTCGCAGCGGGCCGCGACCCCGGGCGTCTGCAGCGTCCCGTTCGTCAGCGCCTCGTTGGGGACGAGCGTGCCGAGATTGGCCTTGGCGGGCGCCGCGCCGTTGCGGACGCCGGTGATCGGGTTGACGCACAGCATCGGCGAGCCGGCGCGCGAGAGGCCGGTCTCGCCGCGTGAGGCATCGTAGACGTCGGTGATCATATTCGGGTCCGCCGGCTCGGCGAAGCTCTGCCAGCTGAGGATGCAGCGCGCCTGCCCCGGCTGCTCGCAGGCGGGAAGGCCGAGCGCCGGCAGGTCGGCTGTGGTCGAGATCGGCCAGCCGACGACATAGGCCGCGACAATCCTTTTCGCTTCCGGATGCCCTTTGATCCGCTCGGCGAGCAGCCGCATCAAATGATAGCTGCCCTGGCTGTGCGCGGCGAGGATGATCGGCCGGTCCTTCGGCGCCTGCTGCAGGAACGCCTCGAACGCGGCGAGCACGTCGCGATAGGCGAAATCGAGCGCTCGGGCCGCATCGGCCTTGGTGGTGAGGAAGGCGCCGAACGTCGCCTGGCGGTATTTGGGTGCCCACACTTCGCCGATGTCGTTGAACGCGCTCGCCTGGCTTTGGACGAACAGCCGCGCCCGCCATTGCGATTCGGGATCGTTCAGCGGCGCGTTCCAGCGCGATTTCTCGAGATAGGAGGTGGGGTGGATGAAGAACACCTCCGCCCGCACCGGCCCCGCCCGCGCCACGCCCGGCGGCGTCCACAGCGACGGATTGTTCGGAATGTCCGGCCGCGCGATCCACATGTCGGCGCGGGCATAAGCGGCCGGATCGACCGGCGGCGCCGATTGGAACTGGCTGGTCGGCACGAGCGCGAACTTCATCAGCTGCGTCTCGAACAGCCGGTAGAGCAGGGCGCCCGCCATCACGAGCACAGTCAGCCCCGCCACGATCCACAGAAAACGTCTTGCCAGCATGCGGCCGCCGCCAACAGCATCGCTTCCGGCTTTGCAAGTGTTGATGCAGCGCAGCATGGGTGCTAGCCGCGCCCCATGTCCGTCGACGCCGCCACCGTCCGCCATATCGCCCGGCTCGCCCGCATCGCGGTGAGCGATGCCGAGGTCGAAGCGCTCGCGCCCGAGCTCAACAACATCCTCGGCTGGGTCGAGCAGCTGCAGGAGGTGGACGTCTCCGGAATCGAGCCGATGACGGCGGTGATCCAGAACAAGCTGCGCCTGCGCGACGACGTGGTGACTGACGGCGGCATCCGCGACGCGGTGCTGGCGAACGCGCCGGTGGCGGAGCACGGCTTCTTCGCCGTGCCGAAGGTGATCGAGTGATGAGCGGAGCCTATCACTCGATCATCCCCGCGAAAGCGGGGATCCAGATTCGGGGTCCGAGACTGGCACAGGCGCTTCTCTGGGTTCCTGCTTTCGCAGGAACACACGGAAGGGCGGGCCTGTGACCAACCCCACCGATCTCGGCATCGCTGCAATCCGCGATGGGGTGCGCGACGGGACCTTCTCCGCGCGCGAGGTGGCGGAGGCTTATGTCGCCGCCGTCGAGAAGGGGCGGCCGCTCAACGCCTTCACCGTGGAGACGCCGGACCATGCGCTCGCCGCGGCCGACGCGGCCGATAAGGCGCGCGGCGCGGGCGAGTTGAAACCGCTCTCCGGCGTGCCGCTCGGCATCAAGGATCTGTTCGCCACCAAGGGCGTGGACACCACCGCCGGCAGCCGCATCCTCTCCGGATTCAAGCCGCCCTACGAATCGACCGTCTCCGCCAATCTCTTCGCCGCCGGCGCGGGGATGCTCGGCAAGCTCAACATGGACGAATTCGCCATGGGCTCGTCCAACGAGACCTCCGCTTATGGGCCGGTGATTTCGCCCTGGCGGCGGCGCGACGGCGGCAATGCGGCGCTGACGCCCGGCGGAAGCTCGGGCGGCTCGGCGGCGGCGGTGGCGGCGCGGCTGGCGCCGGGCGTCACCGGCACGGATACGGGCGGCTCGATCCGCCAGCCGGCGGCCTTTGTCGGCATCACCGGCATCAAGCCGACCTACGGCCGCTGCTCGCGCTGGGGCATCGTCGCCTTCGCCTCAAGCCTCGACCAGGCCGGCCCGATGGCGCGCGACGTGCGCGACTGCGCGATCATGCTGCAGGCGATGGCCGGCTTCGACCCGAAGGATTCGACCTCGCTCGACCTGCCGGTGCCGAATTGGGAGGCGAGCCTCTCCTCCGATGTCCGCGGCAAAAGGATCGGCATTCCGAAGGAATATCGGATCGAGGGCGTGCCGCCCGAGATCGACCGCGTCTGGGAATACGGCATCCAGCTGATGCGCGATGCCGGCGCCGAGATCGTCGAGGTCTCGTTGCCGCACACCAAATACGCGCTGCCGACCTATTACATCATCGCCCCGGCCGAGGCTTCGTCCAACCTCGCCCGCTATGACGGCGTGCGCTACGGCCGGCGGGTGCAGCCGGAACAGGGCGGCCTCACCGACATGTACGAGGCGACGCGCGCGGAGGGCTTCGGCGCCGAGGTGAAGCGCCGCATCATGATCGGCACCTATGTGCTTTCCGCCGGCTTCTACGACGCCTATTTCAACCAGGCGCAGAAGGTGCGGGCGCTGATCGCGCGCGATTTCGAGCGGGTGTGGGAGCAGTGCGATCTCGTCCTCGCACCGACCGCCCCCTCCGCCGCCTTCGGGCTCGGCGAGAAGTCGAACGATCCGATCGCCATGTATTTGAACGACGTCTTCGCCGTCCCCGCCAGCCTCGCCGGCTTGCCGGCCATCTCCGTTCCCGCCGGCCTCGACGATCAGGGCCTGCCGCTCGGCCTCCAGCTGATCGGCAAGGCGCTCGACGAGCAGGGCGTGCTGAACGCGGCTTTGGCCTTGGAGGAACGCGCCGGCTTTACGGCCAGGGCGGAGGCATGGTGGTGAGCGCGCATGTCGTTCTTGGCCGAACTTTCCGTCCAATTCCTGCGGGACGTGCTTACGCAGTTTCTCGTCAGGGCCTGGAAGAAGCGACGCGATCGGGGATCCGCGCGACCCCAGGAGCGCAAGCGGCAGAAAGCACGCAGGAAGAAGCGCTATGAGTGACTATCGCATCCACGGCGCCACGGGCGAATGGGAAGTGGTGATCGGGCTGGAGGTCCACGCCCAGGTCAGCTCCAACGCCAAGCTCTTCTCGGGCGCTTCGACCGAGTTCGGCGCCGAGCCCAACACCCAGGTCTCGCTGATCGACGCGGCCATGCCCGGCATGCTGCCGGTGCCGAACCGCGAATGCCTCGCCCAGGCGGTGCGCACCGGCATGGCACTGGAGGCGCAGATCAATCCCTGGTCGCGCTTCGACCGGAAGAATTATTTCTATCCGGACCTGCCGCAGGGCTATCAGATCAGCCAGCTCTACCACCCGATCGTCGGCGAGGGCGAGATCGAGATATTGCTCGACGAGAAGGATGAGCATTCGGGCAAGCGGGTCGGCATCGAGCGCATCCACCTAGAGCAGGATGCGGGCAAGCTGATGCACGACCAGCATCCCAATTTCTCCTATGTCGACCTCAACCGATCGGGCGTGGCGCTGATGGAGATCGTCTCCAAGCCGGACATGCGCAGCCCGGAGGAGGCCGCTGCCTATGTCCGCAAGCTCCGCTCGATCCTGCGCTATGTCGGCAGCTGCGACGGCAATATGGAGCAGGGCAGCATGCGCGCCGACGTCAACGTCAGCGTCCGCAAGGTCGGCGGGGCGCTCGGCACCCGCACCGAGACCAAGAACGTCAATTCGGTCCGCTTCATCATGGCGGCGATTGAATATGAGGCGAACCGGCAGGTCGAAATGCTCGAAAATGGCGGCAAGATCGTCCAGGAGACGCGGCTGTTCGACCCCGACAAGGGCGAGACGCGCTCGCTGCGCTCCAAAGAGGAAGCGCACGATTACCGCTATTTCCCCGATCCGGACCTACTGCCGGTCGAGCTGGACGAGGCCTTCCTCGCCGACTGCCGCGCCAGCCTCCCCGAGCTGCCGGACATCAAGCGCCGCCGCTACGAGCAGGCGCTGGGTCTTCCCGCCTACAATGCGAGCGTGCTGACGGCCGAGGTCGAGACGGCGCGGTGGTTCGAGGCGCTGCTGGAGAAGGTGGGCGAGGAGCATGCCGTGCGCGCCTCCAACTGGGTGATCTCCGACCTGTTCGGTGCCTTGAACCGCCTCGGTCGCACCGTCGAGGACAGCCCCGTCAGCCCCGGACAGGGCGCGGAATTGCTTCGCCTCATCGCCGACGGCACGCTCTCCGGCACGCTCGGCAAGCAGGTGTTCGAGATCATGCTCGAGACCGGCGAGGACCCAGGCAGGATCGTCGAGGAACGTGGCCTGAAGCAGACCAGCGACACCGGCGCGATCGAAAAGGTCATCGCCGACGTGATGGCGGCGAACGAGGACAAGGTCGCCGAATACCGCTCCGGCAAGGACAAATTGTTCGGCTTCTTCGTCGGCCAGGTGATGAGGGCGATGCAGGGCAAGGGCAACCCGCAGGTCGTCAACGAGCTGCTGAAGAAGGCGCTGGGCTGAACCGCCCCCGTCATGCCGGACTTGATCCGGCATCCACCTTCTGTCTGACTTTCCAAAGCCGCTGAGAAGGTGGACCCCGGCTCAAGGCCGGGGTGACGAAAATGCGCGCGATCGATCTTCCGCATCCCGCATCTTCATGGTAGCGTTAACATAAATCGCCCCGAACGAAGGGACAGGGAGGAAGAGGATGACTCGCAAAGCTCTGGCGCTCGCCGCATTGTTCGCCTCCGTGGCGCTCGCCGCGCCCGTCGCCGCGCAGCAGGCGCCGGCGCAGCCTTGGCGCAACACGTCACTCTCGCCCGAGCAGCGCGCGCAGGCGCTCGTGTCGCAGATGACGCTGGAGGAAAAGGCCGCGCAGCTCGGCAATTTCGCGCCGGCCATCCCGCGGCTCGGCGTGCCCGAATATGGCTGGTGGAACGAGGGGCTGCACGGCGTCGCCCGCGCCGGTATCGCCACCGTCTTCCCGCAAGCGATCGGCATGGCGGCGACCTGGGACCAGCCGCTGATGCACGATGTCGCCAGTACGATCGGCGTCGAGTTCCGCGCCAAATATGTCGCGACACGCCATCCGGACGGCGGCGCCGACTGGTATCGCGGCCTCACCGTCTGGTCGCCCAACATCAACATCTTCCGCGATCCACGCTGGGGGCGGGGGCAGGAGACCTATGGCGAGGATCCGTACCTCACCGGCCGGATGGGCGTCGCCTTCATTCGCGGCCTCCAGGGCAACGATCCGCGCTATTTCCAGACCATCGCCACCTCGAAACATTATGCCGTCCACAGCGGCCCTGAATCCTCGCGCCACAAGACCGACGTCCATCCTTCGCGCCACGATCTCGAGGACACCTATCTCCCCGCCTTCCGCACGACCGTCACGGAGGCGAACGTCCAGTCGGTGATGTGCGCCTACAATGCGCTCGACGGTGTCCCCGCCTGCGCGAACCCGAACCTGCTCCAGCGCCATTTGCGCGACGATTGGGGCTTCAAGGGCTATGTCGTCTCGGATTGCGGCGCCGCCGCCAACATCTACCGCCCCGACGCGCTCCATTATGTGAAGACGCCGGAGGAAGGCGTCGCGCTCGCCTTCAAGGCCGGCATGGACCTGATCTGCGGCGATTTCCGCAACAATTGGACCACCGAGGAGCAGCCGATCGTCAACGCCGTCCGGCGCGGGCTGATGGCGGAATCGGTGATCGACCAGTCGCTGCGCCGCCTGTTCGAGGCCCGCATCCGCCTCGGCATGTTCGATCCGCCGTCGCAGGTCTTCCCCGCCATCACGCCGGCCGACAACGACACCGCCGCCCACCGCGCGTTGGCGCTGAAGATGGCCGAAGCCTCGATGGTGCTGCTCAAGAACCGGGGCAATCTGCTGCCGCTGCGTGCCGCGCCGCGGACGATCGCGGTGATCGGCCCCAATGCCGACAGCCTCGATGCGCTGATCGGCAATTATTACGGCACGCCGTCGAAGCCTGTGACGGTGCTCGACGGTCTTCGTGCGCGCTTCCCGCAGGCGAAGATCACCTTTGTCCAGGGCACGGGCCTGATCGGCCCGGCCGAGCCGCCGGTGCCGGACGCAATGCTCTGCGCGGACTCCGATTGCCGCACCCACGGCCTCAAGGCCGAGACCTTCGCCGGCGTAGACCTGAAGGGCGCGCCCACCGCGACCAGCACCGAGCCCAACGCCGCCTTCACCTGGCGCGGCGACCGCGAGAGCTCGATGCGCTGGACCGGCTTCATCGTGCCGCCGGAGAGCGGCGAATACCGATTCCGCGTCGCCAGCCAGAACGGCTATCGAATCTGGATCGGCGACACGCTCGTCACCGACGAATGGGGCGTCGGCGACGCGCCCTCCATCGCGGCCGGCAAGATCAGGCTCGAGGCGGGCCGCAAATATCCGATCCGCGTCGAGGCCTTCCAGCGCGGCGCGCGCGGCGAGCAGCGGCTGGTGTGGAGCATGCCCGCGCAGAATGGCGACGACGCCGTCGCGGCCGCGCGCAACGCCGATCTCGTCGTCTTCGTCGGCGGCCTCTCCGCCCGCATCGAGGGCGAGGAGATGAAGGTCGAGGCGCCCGGCTTCTCCGGCGGGGACCGCACCAGCATCGCGCTGCCCGGACCGCAGGAGCAATTGCTCGAGCGCGTCCAGGCTGTGGGCAAGCCAACGGTCCTCGTGCTGATGAACGGCAGCGCGCTCGGCGTGAACTGGGCCGACGCGCATGTGCCGGCGATCGTCGAGGCCTGGTATCCGGGCGAGGAGGGCGGCGACGCCGTCGCGCGGCTGATCGCGGGCGATTTCAGCCCCGCCGGGCGGCTGCCGGTCACCTTCTACAAGTCGGTCGACCAGCTTCCCGCCTTCGAGGATTACCGGATGGACGGGCGCACCTACCGCTATTTCCGGGGCGAGCCGCTGTATCCGTTCGGCTACGGCCTCAGCTACACCAGCTTCCGCTACGCCAACGTGCGGCCGAGCGCGGCGATGGTGCCGGCCAACGGTGCGGTCACCATTTCCGCCGAAATCACCAACAGCGGCGGCCGAGACGGCGACGAGGTGGTGCAGCTCTACCTCGCCCATCCCGGCGCCGCCGGCGCTCCGATCCGCGCGCTCACGGGCTTCCAGCGCATCCACCTCAAGGCGGGGGAGACGCGTCACGTCACCTTCACCCTGAAAGACCGCGCGCTCAGCATCGTCGACCCGCAGGGCGTGCGGCGGATCGACGCGGGGCCGGTCGAGGTCTGGGTCGGCGGCGGCCAACCCGCCACCCGCGCCGGCCTGCCGCAGACGGCGGGCGGAAGCACCAGCTTCCACATCACGGAAAGCGCGACGCTGCCGGAATAGAAGCGGTCGGTCAGGCCGCCGGCGCGCGGCCGACGATGCGGAGGAATTCCGGGTCGTTGCGGAGCGGAGCGAGATCGTCGTCGGAGCTTTGTGGGTCCGAGATCGACCACAGCCGGTTGCGGTAGGACGGGTCGATGGCCACGGCCCGGCGCGCGCAATCGAGCGCATTGTCGCGCGCGGACAGCCGTTCGCTGTCCGACAGATCGGTCCTGTGGAGCCTCTGGCCGAAGGCGGCGGCGAGATAGAACCAGTAATCCGGACGCCTGACCGCATCGGTCGTGGAAAGCTGGGTGCCGAGATCGATGATCGCCTCGGGATTGCCCTTGTAGAGCATGTCGAACATCAGGTTCAGGGCATCCTCGACGGTGACATTCTTCTTCGCCGTCATCGCCTTTTGAACGAAACTTTCGCCGTCCTCCCGATGCGCGAAGGCCGCGACGGCCCGTTGCTGCGGTTCCGGCAGGGCGGTGTCGGTGGACAGGAACTTTTCGATTGCGGCGAAAAGTTTCACCAGCACCAGCCGCGTGTTCAGGTACATATAGAGGAATCCGCAGACGGCGCCGAACACCAGCACGATCGGGCCCACCGCCGGCAGGACGCCGGCGCTGGCCTTGCCGCCCTCATGGAAGACGGTGGCAGTGCTTTGGAGGAAGTCCCTGAACATCAGCAGGGCGTCGTTGATGTTGTGGATCTCGACGAGCGTCGCGCCGACCAGCATCGTCGTCAGCCAGTCGGAGATCCGCTCCAGGTTCGTATTGGACTGAAGCAGCTTCGCGCGCGTGGCCGGGGCCGTCGCGGCGGGGGCTCCGGGTGCGGTTTGTCCCGATGGCATAGAGGAAAGGGAGGCGGAAGCACTGGCAGGCGCCGGAGCCGGTGGCGAGTCCTGCGGGACTCGCGGCAGGCCGAAAAGGAAGCCCAGGAAGCAGCCCGCCGCGAAAGCGGCAAGAAAGATGAGGATGCCGATACCGACGGCCGCAACCAGCCCGGTATATTCCGCCGCGACCAAGGCGAGGGCGCCGGCCAGGACTCCCAGCCACAACACCTTCATCAGCTTGTCGAGCGCCGCGGCGTCGCGCCGGTCGCCGTTGTTCGCTTGCGCCTGGGCCATCGGATTCCCCCCTTCGAAATCCTCAGTGAGTTTTCAGCTGTTTCTCCGACTCACAAACAATGTTTGCCGCTTGTAAATGTACAACAGCCAAAAGTTGTTTGGAAGCAGCGGCAATTTTCCTGTTAAACGAAAGTATTAAGCGCCTTTTATCGCGATGCCCTCGAGCATCAGACTCCTGCTTTCTCAGGACTCCGCGAATGCGCCCGTGTAGGTCTCTCGCAGCACGTTCTTTTGAACCTTCCCCATCGCATTGCGGGGCAGCTCTTCGACCACGAACACGCGCTTTGGCTGCTTGAACGCGGCGAGGCGGTCGCGGAGGGCGGTTCGGACGGCGGCTTCGTCGGGCGCGGGTTCGTCGGGACGGCCGGTGACGATCGCCACCACCCCCTCGCCGAAATCAGGGTGGGGGACGCCGATCACGGCGCATTCGGCCACCCCGGGCAGCTCCTCGATCGCCACCTCGACCTCCGCGGGATAGACGTTGAGGCCGCCGGAGATGACGAGGTCCTTCGCCCGGCCGACGATGCGGACATAGGCGCTCTCGTCCATGCAGCCCATGTCGCCGGTGATGAAGAAGCCTTCGGGGCGGAATTCCTCGGCCGTCTTCTCGGGCATGCGCCAATAGCCCTTGAATACGTTCGAGCCGCGCACTTCGATCACGCCGACCTCGCCCTGCGGCAGCGGCGCGCCGGTCGCCGGCTCGGCGATGCGCACCTCGACACCCGGCAGCGCGGGCCCCACGCTGCCCGGCACGCGCGGGCCGTCATAGGGGTTGGAGGTGATCATGTTGGTCTCGGTCATGCCGTAGCGTTCGAGGATCCTGTGGCCGGCGCGCGCCTCGAACTCGCGGTGGGTCTCGGCCGAGAGCGGCGCCGAACCGGAGACGAACAGGCGCATGTGGCCGACCAGCTCCCGGGTGAAATCGGGGCGGGCGAGGAGGCGGGTGTAATAGGTCGGCACGCCCATCATCGCCGTCGCCTCGGGCAGCAGGCGGAGGATCGCGTCCAGATCGAAGCCGGGCAGGAACAGCATCGATCCGCCGGCCAGCAGGGTGGTGTTTGTCGCGACGAAGAGGCCGTGGGTGTGGAAGACCGGCAGAGCGTGGAGCAGCCGGTCGGCGGCGGTGAAGCGCCAGGCTTCGTGCAGGGTCTCGGCGTTCGAGGTCAGGTTGCGGTGCGTCAGCATCGCGCCTTTCGAGCGGCCGGTCGTGCCCGAGGTGTAGAGGATGGCGGCGAGATCGTCCGCGGCGCAGGGGACGTCGTCGAACGCGGCAGGTTCGTTCAGCGCGGCCGTGACAAGGCTATCGATCGTCTCCACCCGCGGTACGCTCAGCTCCGCTGCGAGCGCTCGCATCTCCGTTTCCTGCTCGGGCCGGCAGATGAAGAGCGCCGGCTCCGCATCCTGCAGGAAATAGCGCACCTCCGCCGGCGTGTAGGCCGGGTTGAGCGGCAGATGCACCGCGCCGGCGCGCAGGGTGGCGAGATAGACGAGCAGGGCCCAGACGCTCTTCTCCGCCTGGATGGCGATCCGGTCGCCGGGACGTACCCCGAGGCGGACGAACAGGTTCGCCAGGCGGCCGCTCCGCTCCAGCATTTCGCCATAGCTGAGGCGCGTGCCATCGGGCTCGATCAGGAAGTCGGCATTGGGGTCGGCGATACGGCCGCGGATCAGGCCGAACAGATTGAAGTCCATCAGAGATAGGATTCCGGCCACTCCAGCGGGAAATATTTCCAATAGGGCTTCGCTTCCTCCTTGCAGCGGGCGAAGCTGGGGCGGTCGAGGAGGCGGCTGAAATAGTCCGCGACCTTGTCGAGCCCATCGATCGGCTGGGGGACGTTGGCGTAGAAGATCGCCGGCGCGGCGGCGCAGTCGGCAAGGGTGAAGGCGTCGCCGGTCACCCATTCGTTTCCCGTCAGCGCGAGATGCGCGTCCAGGATGCCCCAGCTCTTGGCGATCTGCGCCTTGGCTTCGACGATCCCGGCCGGATCCCTGCTCCCTTCGGGGCGGAGATTGTCGCCGACGATCTTCTGCATCGGCAGGTGGATGTAATTGTCGAAGAAGCGGTCCCACAGCCGCACCTGCAGCGCCGCGTCGGGGTCCGTCGGGATCATCGGCGGCGGCCCCGGATGGGCACGGTCCAGATATTCGATGACGAGGCTCGCCTCCGGCACCGTCACGCCGCGCCTGTCGTCGCGCAGGACCGGGAACTTGCCGACCGGCCAGAGCGCCTCGAGCGCCGCCCGATGCGCCGCATCGGAGAGGTCGACGATATTGCCCTCGAACGGCACCTCCCGCTCGTAAAAGGCGATCAGCGCCTTCTGACAGAAGGAGGAGAGGGGGTGGTAGTGGAGCTTCAGGGTCATGGGGTGTGTGTCGTTCGCTCCGGAGCCAAGGTCAAGCGCCACCACCCACCGTCATCCTGACGAATGTCAGGACCCATGAACACGGAAGTGGCCCATTCTCCTCGGCCATGTTCATCGGTCCCGGATCAGGTCCGGGATGACGTGTGTGAGGGACACCCCGCCTCGACTCTTCTCAGGCCGCTGCTAGAGATTGCGATAGAGGAAAGGGGAGAGGATGGCCGCACGACGCATCGGCCTGCGCTGGTGGATCATCGCGCTGGTGATGCTCGGCACGATCGTCAATTATCTCACCCGCAGCTCGCTCGCAGTCGCCGCGCCGACCTTGCTCGCCGACCTCCACATCGACGAGCGCCATTATTCCTGGATCACGGGCGCCTTCCAGGCCGGCATCATGATGCAGCCGGTCGTCGGCTATATCCTCGACCTGATCGGGCTGCGCACCGGCCTGGCTTTGTTCGGTGCCGCCTGGGCTTTGCTGACCATGGCCCACGGCCTCGCCGGCAGCTGGCAGGGCCTCGCCGCCCTGCGCGGCGCGCTCGGCTTCGCCGAAGGCACGTCGCACACGGGCGGCCTCAAGGTGGTCTCGGAGTGGTTCCCGGCGAAGGAGCGGGGGATTGCCGGCGGCATCTACAATCTCGGCGCCTCGGCGGGCGCGGCGCTGGCGGCGCCGCTCGTCGCCGGCGCGATCTTGCTCTGGAGCTGGCGGGGCGCCTTCCTGGTGTGCGGCCTCCTAGCCCTGGTCTGGGTCGTGCTCTGGCTGATCTTCTATCAGCCGCCGGAGCGCCACCAGTGGATTGGGCCCAATGAGCAGGCCCTGATCGTGGAGGGGCGGGAGGCGCATGTCCGCGCCGACGCGGCGCGGCCGCCGGTGCTGACGATTCTCGGCCGGCGCAACTTCTGGGGCATCGCGCTGCCGCGCTTTCTCGCCGATCCGACCTGGGGCACGCTCACCTTCTGGATGCCGCTCTACCTCACCAAGGTGCGCGGTTTCGACCTCGCCCACATCGCGCTCTATGCCTTCCTGCCCTTCGTCGCCGCCGATCTCGGCTGCCTGTTCGGGCCCAGCCTGGTGCTCTGGCTGGAGCGGCGTGGGCTGAAGCTGGTCGACGCCCGCCGCGCCGCCTTCACCTTGGGCGCGCTGCTGATGACGGGGACGATCTTCGTCGGCCTCGTCCACAGCCCCTATGTCGCCGTCGCCCTGCTCTGCCTCGCCGGGTTCGCGCACCAGACCCTCTCGGTCACCGTCATTACCATGGCGACCGACCTGTTCCGCCAGAACGAGGTGGGGACGGTGGCGGGGCTTGCCGGCCTGTTCGGCAATGGCGGCGTGCTGCTCTCGTCGTTGGCAATCGGCGCTTTGGTGGCGTCGATCGGTTATGCGCCTTTCTTCGTGCTGTGGGGGCTGCTCGACCTGCTCGGCGCCGTCCTGCTCTGGACTTTGGTGCGCGCCCCGGCTTCGGAAGCCGCATGATCCGCAACCCGATCCTGCGCGGCTTCAATCCGGACCCGTCGATCGTCCGCGTGGGCGACGATTATTACATCGCGACCTCGACATTCGAATGGTTTCCCGGCGTCCAGATCCACCACAGCCGCGACCTTGCCCATTGGCGTCTCGCCGCCCGGCCGCTGACCCGCGCCGCGCAGCTCGACATGCGCGGCAATCCCGACAGCTGCGGCATCTGGGCGCCGGACATCAGTTGGAAAGACGGGCTCTTCCACCTGATCTATACCGACGTGAAGCGCTACGGCCGCACGACCACGGCCGGCGCATCCGGCGCGTCGATGCGCGACTTCCACAATTATCTGGTGACGGCGCCCGCGATCGAGGGACCGTGGTCGGACCCGATCCACCTCAATTCGAGCGGCTTCGATCCCGCCTTCTTCCATGACGAGGACGGCCGGTCGTGGCTACTCAACATGCTCTGGGACCACCGGCCGGGACGCAACCGCTTCGCCGGCATCGTCGCCCAGGAATATGATGCAGCGAAGCGGGCGCTGGTCGGCGAGCGGGTCAACGTCTTCCGCGGCACCGGGCTCGGTCTCACGGAGGGGCCGCACCTCTTCAAGCGCGACGGCTGGTATTACCTGCTCGTCGCCGAGGGCGGCACGCACTGGGGCCATGCCGTGACGATGGCCCGCTCGCGCAGCCTGTTCGGGCCCTACGAGCTCCACCCGCAGGCGCCTTTGCTCACCGCCCGCGACAAACCCGATGCGCTCCTCCAGCGGACCGGCCACGCCGATCTCGTCGAGACGCAGGCCGGCGAAACCTACATGGCCTATCTCTGCGGCCGGCCGCTGCCGAACCGCGGCCGCTGCATCCTCGGCCGCGAGACGGCGATCCAGAAGATGGTCTGGGGTGAAGATGGCTGGCTGCGGCCGGCGGAAGGTGAGGGCGCGCCGGTGCTCGAGACGGCGGCGACCGAGCTGCCGCCTTCGCCTTGGCCGGCCGAGCCGGAGCGGGAGGATTTCGACGGGCCCGATCTCCCGTCCGCCTTCCAGTGGCTGCGCACGCCGGAGCCGGAGCGGGTCTTCAGCCTTTCGGCGCGGCCCCGCCATCTCCGGCTGTACGGCCGCGAGACGATTGGCAGCCTTTTCACCCAATCGTTGGTCGCGCGTCGAATTCAAGCCTTCTCCTGCTCGATCCGGACGCGGATGGAGTTCGAGCCGGAGCATTTCCAGCAAGCGGCGGGGCTGGTCCTCTACTATAACGGCGCCAAGTTCCATTACCTCCACGTCGGCCATGACGAGGATGTGGGGCGGCACATTCGCGTCATGTCGGCTCTGCCCGATACGCCGATGGCGGATGCCTTCACGCCGCTCATCAAGCTGCCGCCCGGCCCGGTCGAGCTTCGCGCCGAGCTGGACGACGAGCGCCTGCTCTTCGCCTTCCGGCTGGAGGGGCAAAGCGGCTGGACCTGGCTGCCCGAGCTGTTCGACGCCTCCATCCTCTCCGACGAGGCGACCGCCCCGGGCCTCCCCAATTTCACCGGCGCCTTCGCCGGCATGGCCTGCCAGGACCTCGCCGGCACCGGCCGCCCCGCCGATTTCGACTGGTTCGACTACGAAGAGCGCGATTACCGGCGCGATCCGCGAATGTGACCCGCGCTGTGGCCGCCGTGCCACGCTCACCATCCGTTTCATTCTTGCCGTGAAACAGTCGCTTAACGCGGGAGTCACCGTCGTTATCTAAGGTGCTGGGCGGAGGGCGACGATGGCGGACTGCGGATTCGGTGGAACAGGGCGGCAGGGGCCGTTCCGGCAGGGCGATGCGGTGGCGTGCGCCGAATGCGGCGCGGCCAATTGGCTGGTCGGCCGCCGTTCGGCCGAATGCGCGGGCTGCGGGACGGCATTGCCGCTCGCCGGCGGAGGCGCCAGCGGCGCGGCCGCGCATCGCCTGCGCAAGGGCCGGAAAGGGAGCTTCCGCCCCGCCCGCGCTGGTTGACCCGTTGTTAACCCGCAACATTCAGCTGGCATTCAACTCGTCGATGAGATAGAACGGTTCGTCGCAGTTTTCGTGCGACGGAACGAGGGATCGAGACGATGTTGCGGGCGATCGAGGGTGGGGCGAAGGGCAGAAGCAGGCTGGCCGACCCGCGGCTGCGCGGCTTCCACGCACTGTACCGCAAGGATGAGGTCAACCATTGCCCGGCCTGCGGCCGCACCCACTGGTATATCGGCCGCCTCTCCGCCGAATGCGGCTTTTGCGGCACGGCGATGATGCTAGCGGAGACCGGCATGACCGGCACCGGCGTGCTCAACCGCCCCCATTTCGAAGAGGCGGCTTAGTCCCCCTACAAGGCAAAAAAGCCCCGAGCGAAGTCGAGGGGCGCTGGCACGGACTCATCACATACGCCCCTCGACTACGCTCGGGACGAGCGGGGAGGGGAGAGACTCGCTTTAGCTCCGGTCGCGCTTGCGGTTGGCGTAGAGCAAAGCGGCGACGATGGCCGCCGAGCCGATGCCGATCGCGGCGCCGGCCATCAGATGCTTCGTCCGCTTCGAGTCGCCCTTGTTTTCCGCCGCGCCCTTGTCTGATCGCGGCTCGGGGCGGGGCGTAGGCTTTGGAGAAGGCGCGGCATCGCCCTTGGCGGGCGTGACGGGGGCGTCTTTGGGGTAGGAAGGTTCGCGTGCCATGCGGCGCCTCTACCGGACCGCGCCGCCGCTTCCAAGGCCCCGCCGCTGGCGCCATTCGTCGGCGCTCTGGCCCCAGATGTCGACCTCGATCTGCTCGAACGGCGCCGGCAGGCGGCTGCGGCCGCGCAGGCTCGAGCCGAGCCGCTCGGCGACGCGCGCCGATGCGGTGTTCGCCGGGTCGATGCAGTGGATGAGATCGTCCCATCCGAGCGCCGTCACCGCCCAGTCGGTGGCCGCGGCGGAGCCTTCGGTCGCATAGCCCTTGCCCCAGGTGCTGCGCACCAGGCCCCAGCCGATCTCGGTGCCCGGCCAGCCTTCCGGCCGCCACGGGCCGAGGCGGCCGATCCAGCGTCCGGTCTCCTTTTCGATCACCGAGAACATACCGAAGCCCTGCAGCGCCCAGGATCCGGTCATCGTCGCAAGGCTGCGCCAGGCGCCGGCGCGCGGCTGCACGCCGCCGATGAAGCGCGCCGCCTGCTCGTCGGCCATCAGCTCCGCCCAGCCGTCCAGATCGTCCGCCCGCGGCGGACGCAGGATCAGACGCTCCGTCTCGATCTCCGGCCCCAGCATCCGTCCAGCTAAACGGGCTCGGCGGACGGCGCAAAGAAAAAGCCCCGGTCCTTTCGGACCGGGGCTTGGTGCGGCGTCAGCGGGGAGGGGGGAGGGGGGAAGCTGACGTCCGCGGTGGGGTACGGACAGAACGTCGACCCCCCATCGGGGTTCCAAAAAATTTTGGCCGGCGGCGAAAATTTCGCGGGGCTGCGGCGCACAAACGAAACGCCCCGGATCGGGCCGAGGCGTTTCGCGACAGCTGCCGTTGCAGGCGACTATCTCCCGTCCCCGCGATGCTTTTACATCATTCGCGCGAGTCGGAAAAGCGCCGCCCGATCAATATTATGCGCCCGCCTTGGCGGGCCCGGAAACGGCGGCGTCCTCGACCATCTTCCACGATCCGTCGGGCTGCTTGCGGAAGACGGTGACGTAATTGCCGTCTTCGTTCACCTTCTGCTTCGTCTTCGGATCGGTATAGGTCACATGATAGGTGCCCTTGGTGTAGCCGAGGTCGCCCGAGGTCGCGACCACCGTCTCCTTGTTCGTGTAGTCGAGGCTGAAATTCGGGTCTTTCACGAAGGTGGTCGTGTCCGACAGGATCTTGTCGTGACCGACCGACGGCGCCTGGCCGGAAACGTAGGTGGTTGCGTCGGAAGCATAGTGGCTGGCGACGCCGTCCGCCTTCTTCGCCTTCCAATCTGCGAGGGAGGCGGCTTCGACGTCCTTGATCGCCTTCTCGTCGGCCTTGGTGTCGGCCGGGGCCGCGGCCGTCTGGCCGTTGCCGCCGCCCTGGTTGGGGTTGCAGGCGGCGAGCCCCGCTGAGCAAGCGAGCGCCGCGATCAACGTCACACCGTGTTTCATCTTTCCTCTCCCCATTGACGTGGAGCGGCGATTCAGTCCTTTCCGACGCCCATGGCAAGCCATTTCGGGATCGTAACAGGACGAGCCGGAAACAGCTCGCTTTTCCAGCCTCTTGCAGCGAGGCGCGGCCGGGCGTAACCCGCCGCGGTTTCGGGGTGGCGGGAACGGATTGCCGCGCTCCGCTTTCCTTCCGTCGAGCGTTCCGCTCGCGGAGCAGCAAGGGACGAAGATGAACCAAGCGTCGGCCGACCAGGCCATGCCTGACGTTCGCGAGCCGCCTGCAGGCCATCACGTCCAGGGGAGCCTGCTCAAGCTCACCGTCGGCGCGATCGGCATCGTCTTCGGCGACATCGGCACCTCGCCGCTCTACGCCTTCCGCGAGACGTTCGGCGGCCACCACAGCTTCCGCCTTCCGGTGGACCAGCTGCACATTTTCGGCGTCCTCAGCCTGATCTTCTGGTCGATGATGATCGTGGTGACGCTCAAATACGTCATCATCCTGATGCGGGCGGACAATAAGGGGGAGGGCGGCAGCCTCGCTCTGCTCGCGCTCATCTCGCGCAAGACCGAAGGCGCCACCTGGACGAAGACGATCATCCTCCTCGGCGTCTTCGCCTGCGCGCTCTTCTACGGCGATTCGATGATCACGCCGGCCGTGTCGGTGCTGTCGGCGGTCGAGGGCCTTGTCGTCGTCCAGGGCAGCCTCCAGCCGTTCGTGCTGCCGATCGCGCTGGGGATCCTGATCGGCCTGTTCATGATCCAGCGCCACGGCACCGCCGCCGTCGGCGCCCTGTTCGGGCCGGTCATCGTCGTTTATTTCATCACCCTTTCCGTGCTCGGCGTGATCAGCATCGCCGGCGATCCCGGCGTGATCTGGGCGCTGAACCCGCTCTGGGCGGTGCGCTTCTTCCTCACCGAGCAGTTCCACGCCTTCGTCTCGCTGGGCTCGGTGGTGCTCGCGGTGACCGGCGCCGAGGCGCTCTATGCGGACATGGGCCATTTCGGCCGGCGGCCGATCAAGACGGCGTGGCTGTTCATCGTCCTGCCCGCTTTGATGATCAACTATCTCGGGCAGGGCGCGCTGATGCTCGCCCATCCGCATTCGGTGCAGAATCCGTTCTTCATGCTCGCGCCCGAATGGTTCCGGCTGCCGCTGGTCATCATCGCCACCTGCGCCACCGTCATCGCCAGCCAGGCGGTGATCTCGGGCGCCTTCTCGGTCACCCAGCAGGCGATCCATCTCGGCTACGTGCCGCGGGTGCGCATCGCCCACACCAGCGCCCACGCCCAGAGCCAGATCTACATCCCCTCGGTGAACTACGCGCTGATGATCATGGTCGCGGCGCTGGTGCTCACCTTCCGCACCTCGGACAATCTGACCGCGGCCTACGGCATCGCCGTTACCGGCGCGATGTTCATCGACACCTGCCTGCTCGCCGTCGTGCTGTTCGCGCTCTGGAAATGGTCGAGATGGATCTCCATCCCGCTGCTCTTCGTCTTCTGGCTGGTCGACGCGGGCTATTTCTCGGCGAACCTGCTCAAGGTGCCGAGCGGCGGCTGGGTGCCGTTGCTGATCGGCTTCATCGCCTTCACCTTCCTCACCACCTGGGCGAAGGGCCGCCAGCTTCTCGTCCGCCAGCTGCGCAAGGGCGAGATCCCGCCGGAGCTGTTCATCAAGTCCGCGACCAACTCGGCCGCGCGCGTGCCCGGCACGGCGGTGTTCATGACCAGCTCGCTCGAGGGCGTTCCCCACGCGCTGCTCCACAACCTCAAGCACAACAAGGTGCTCCACGAGCGCTCGATCTTCCTCAAGGTCTCGATCGAGGACGTGCCTTTCGTCGACCTCGAGAAGCAGGTGCAGGTGCAGGATCTCGGCCAGGGCTTCTTCCGGATCATCCTTCGCTTCGGCTTCATGCAGGACATGAACGTGCCCGAGGCGCTCGCCCGCATCCAATGCTGCGGGCTGCCGTTCAAGATGATGGAGACGAGCTTCTTCCTCTCGCGCCAGACGCCGCTCGCCTCGAAGGTGCGCGGCATGGCCCTGTGGCGCGAGAAGCTGTTCGCGTGGATGATGCGCAACGCTGAAAGCCCGATGGAATTCTTCAGCCTTCCCGCCAATCGCGTCGTGGAGATGGGCAGCCAGATCAAGATCTGACGAAAGAATGGCCGCCGGCCCTCCTCCCTCGCGTGGAGGGAGAAGGGAAGCCTGGGAGTTCGAGGCCGCCGAGCAGATGCCGACGGCCTCGAAGCTGGATCGTCATTGCACCGGCGACAGCGTCACCACCGGGTTGCCGAAGAAGATCTCGCCATTTTCCTTGTACGCTTTGAACTCGAACTTCGTCGAGGAGGTGGTCGCGAGCAGGCCGGGATAGGAAAATCTAACGAAATTTTTCGCGTCGGGCTGCTTGGAGCCGAAGGGGGGTAAAGTGTTGTTCGCCGGATTGGCGACGACCGCGATCAGCTGTCCGTCCCAATAGAAAGCGAACCCGCTGTTCGGCCCGCCATCCTCGGCGACCTCGAAGGAAACGTCATAGCGCTTGCCCGGCGTGGTCGCGATCGCCTGGATGAGATACGGATCGGTGAGGGAGTGATTGTCGAAGGGCGGCCCTGGAACGACGTCGTCGGGCAAGAGGCAGCTCGGATCGGGGCAGTTCGTCCAGACCGTATAGCCGTTGAACCCCGTCCCCTTATAAAAAGCATAGGCCCCAATATTCCACGGTTCCCAGTCGGTATTGGCGAAGGGGTGCAAGACGGGCTGAAATCCCGGATTGAGCACGAGGTTGGGCAGGCCACCGCCACCGCCACCGCCACCGCCACCACCGCCGCCGCCGGGAGCCGGCGTAGTGGTCGTGCCGCCGCCACCGCCGCCACCGCCCGTCGTAGTCGTGGTGCCACCGCCACCAGTGCCGCCGCCGCCAGTGCCGCCGCCACCGGCCATGGCCGGTCCCGACACGCACGCAAGCGCCGCCAATGCGATGATCAAGGCTCTTTTCATTGCAATCCCCTCTCTCCCCGCTCCATCAACGGATGGAGCTGTGACCTTGTGTCGAGCTCCGCACCCCACCGGTTCAAAGCGGATTCACAAATTTATTGAACGGGTTGTGGGTAGGGGGGCAGCACGAAGGCGGCCGCGCCGCGGACGCGGAAGAGGGACGCACGTTTCACCTGACGGAGCGGGGCGTTCGACGCTGGCCGCGCTCATCCCGTCTCGTTCGCCGAACCGGGGCCGACGCGGCGCGTTTCCCGCCAGCAACCGAAGCCGAGGAACTCCGATGGCCCGCATTCTCGTCCTTTATTATTCCTCCTACGGTCATATCGAGAAAATGGCCGAAGCCGTGGCCGAGGGCGCCCGTTCGGCCGGCGCCGCGGCCGATATCCGCCGCGTGCCGGAGCTGGTGCCCGAGGAGATCGCCCGCAAATCGGGCTACCGGCTCGACCAGCCGCACCCGGTCGCCCGGATCGAGGAGCTGGCGGATTACGATGCGATCATCATTGGCGTCGGCACGCGCTTCGGGCGGATGGCCTCGCAAATGGCCAATTTCCTCGATCAGGCCGGCGGCCTCTGGGCCAGCGGCGCATTGAACGGCAAGGTCGGCTCGGCCTTCACGTCCACCGCCTCCCAGCATGGCGGGCAGGAGACGACCTTGATGGCGATCCACACCAACCTCTTCCATTTCGGCATGGTGACGGTGGGCCTGCCCTACGCCTTCCAGGGGCAGATGATCCTCGACGAGGTGACCGGCGGCAGCCCCTATGGCGCCTCGACCATCGCCGGCGGCGACGGCGCGCGCCAGCCGAGCGCGAACGAGCTCGACGCCGCGCGCTTCCAGGGCCGCCATGTCGCGGAGATCGCCGCCCGCATGTTCCCGGACAAAGCGGAAGCAGCGAACGACGAGGACGAGGAGGGGAGCTTCATGCTCTCCGAATGAGAGGAGCGAGACGATGACCAAGCATAGCGGCGGCCCGACGATCAACCAGGGCGGCGCCTCCAAACCGACCGCCGACGAAGCGGCCCGCGAGTTCGACATAACCGGCAACGTCGCCCAGAAGGGGCAGAAGCCTTCGCCGGGCGACCGCGACCGCGGCGAGACGAGCGAGGCAGATGCCGCCGCGCCGGTCGACCTCGAGGAGGCTCATGACCGGGCGAGTTGAGCCCACATCCGTCATCCCGGGCTTGATCCGGGACCCATGAACACGGTCCACGAGCACTCCATCCGCCGTGTTCATGGGTCCTGACTTTCGTCAGGATGACGCAGAGGGGCGGTTGAACGCCTGCATCGATCCGCTAGGGGCGCATGCATGCCCAGTTTCCCGATCGATCAGGTCCGCGCCGAATTCCCCGCCCTCCATGTCGCCGACGGCGGGCGCCCGCGCGTCTATTTCGACGCGCCGGGCGGCACCCAGGCCTGCCGCCGCGCGATCGAGCGGATGGCGCATCATCTCGAGCGCGGCACCGCCAATTCCGGTGGCGCCTTCGCCACCTCGATCGAAACCGACGCGCTGAGCGAAGACGCGCACGCTGCTATGGCCGATTTGCTTGGCGGCGATCCCGGCGAGATCGCCTTTGGGCCCAACATGACCTCGCTCACCTTCTCTGTCTCGCGCGCGTTGGCGCGGGACTGGCGCGAAGGGGACGAGGTGATCGTCACCCGCCTCGATCACGATGCCAACGTGACGCCGTGGGTGACGGCGGCGCGCGATGCCGGCGCGACATTGCGCTGGCTCGACATCGACACGGAGAGCGGCACGCTGCGGCTCGACCAGCTGCCGGACCTGCTCGGCGCGCGCACGCGGCTGGTGGCGGTCGGCGGCGCCAGCAACGCGCTCGGCACGCTCAACGATATTCCCGCCATGGTCGCGGCCGTCCGCGAGCATTCGGAGGCTCTGGTCTATGTCGACGCGGTCCAGTCGGTGCCGCACGTCGTCACCGACGTGCGCGCGCTCGGCTGCGACTTCCTCGTCTGCTCGCCCTACAAATTCTTCGGTCCGCACCAGGGCGTGCTCTGGGGCCGCGCCGGCCTGCTGGAGACGATCGAGGCCTACAAGGTGCGTCCCGCCTCGATCGACCCGCCGGCCATCCGCTTCGAGACCGGCACGCAGAGCTTCGAGGGCCAGGCGGCGACGCTCGGCACGATCGAATATCTCGAATGGCTGGGCGGCCTCGTCGCCCCCGCTGTGCCGAACAGCCGCCGGCAAGCCTTGGTTGCGGCGATGGAAGCCTGCCTCGCCTACGAACGCAGTCTCGGCGACCGCCTCCTCGCCGGCTTCGCGGAAATCCCGGGCCTGAGGCTCTATGGCCCGCCGACGATGGACCGCCGCGTCCCGACCTTCTCCTTCACGATCGAGGGAATTGAGACCCACCGCATCGCCGAGCACCTCGCCGCCGCCAACATCTTCGCCTGGTCCGGCAGCTTCTACGCGGTCGAGCCGGTCGCGCGGCTGGGGCTGGAGGAGAAAGGCGGCCTGCTGCGGGTGGGGCTATGCCATTACAACAATGCGGAGGAAGTGGATCGGCTGCTGGAGGCGCTCCAGGCGCTGACGAACGGTGGACCAGCCTAACGCAACTGGCTGTCCTTGCTCCCGCGCCGGTTGATCCCGCCCGCCGCGGGGCGCTTGTCGCGGGCGCTCTGGCAGTCGACGCAGGTGCGGGCGCCGGGGAGGGCGCGGCGGCGGGCTTCCGGGATCGGCTCGCCGCAGATCACGCAATCCTCGGCGCCTTCGCCCTCCGCCAGGCGCGCGCGCGCGGCGGCGACGGCGTCGGCCACCGTGTCGTCGATCTGGTCCTGTACCGCGCCGTCGCGCGTCCAGCCGCCGGCCATCTCCAAAGCTCCTTCCCGCAAGAAGATAGGAAGAGAACGTTTCGGTGCCAATCTCGCTCCGCCGCCGCAACGGACGAGCCGATGCGGGAACATCTCCCGGCCGCGGCGCGTAATCGCCGTCGCCACCGGCGCTACCTGCCGGTGAAGGGAGAGATGTAATGCGTCGATTGCTTTCCTACGGCCGCACCTTCGTCCTGTTGGGCGCCGCGGTCGCCACTTTGTCCGGCTGCCTCGGCGACAATTGCCGCCCCGGCCGCGATTCGGATCGTGGCCGCCACCATTGCGATCGGGATCGCGGCGACCGCCATCATTATTATTGATCGGGCATGACGCCGCGTCCTTCGGGTGCGGCGTCTCCGTTTCCGGTTCCTGGGGTTCAGCCCGCCTTGCGCAGGGGCGTTTCGCTGCACCCGTAGAGCTCGAGCAGACCCGCGACTCCGTCGGCGGGAATGGGCCTGCTCACATGGTAGCCCTGCACCTCGGCGCAGCCCTCCTCGGTCAGAATGCGCAGCTGCTCCTCCGTCTCCACGCCCTCGGCCGTCGTCGTCATGCCGAGCTTGCGCGAGAGCTGGATCGTCGCCTGGACGATGGCGAGGGAATCGGTCGTGCCGACGAGGTCGGCGACGAACGAGCTGTCGATCTTGATCTTCGCGAACGGGAAGCTGCGGAGATAGGAGAGGCTCGAATAGCCGGTTCCGAAATCGTCCATGGCGATGCGGATGCCGAGCGCCGTCAGCTTCTCCAGCACGGTGCGCACCCAGGCTTCGTCGTGGAGCAGTACGGATTCGGTGATCTCCAGCTCGAGCCGCGCCGGCGCCAGGCCCGCAGCGCTGAGCGCGCTGGTCGTCATCGCGACGAGATCCCCGCGCTTGAATTGCGCGGCCGAGAGATTGACTGCCACGCCGACGTCGCCCGGCCAGGTCGCGGCGTCGCGGCAGGCCTGGCGCAGCACCCATTCGCCGATCGGGATGATCAGCCCGCTTTCCTCGGCGATGGAGATGAAGTCGTTCGGCTGGACCAGGCCCCGCTCCGGATGGTTCCAGCGCACCAGGGCCTCGAAGCAGCCGATCCGGCCCTGCTTGAGGTCGAGCAGCGGCTGGTAATGGACCACGAATTGGCCTTCGCGGATCGCGGCGCGCAGGTCGTTCTCGATGGTCCGGCGCTCGCGCAGGCGGCTGTCCATCCCCTCCTCGAAGAAGCGGAAGGTGCCGCGGCTGTCGGATTTGGCGCGGTAGAGGGCAAGGTCGCTCATCTTCAGCAATTCGTCGGCATCGAGGCCGTCCCCGGGCGCGAGGCTGATGCCGACGCTGGCGCCGATCGCGACGGTATGGCCTTCGAACTCGAACGGCTCCGCGAGCGCCTCGATCGCGCGATTGGCCAGCGCCGCGGCGTCGGCCGCCACGCCGATCCCCGATTGCAGGATTGCGAACTCGTCGCCGCCGAGCCGCGTCACCAGATCCTCGTCGCGGACGAGATCGGTGAGCCGCTTCGATACCGCCTTCAGGATTTCGTCGCCGATCGGATGGCCGAGCGTGTCGTTGACTTCCTTGAAGCGGTCGAGGTCGATGGTGAGGAGGGCGAAGCCGCGGCCGCGCTTCGCCTGCGCCGCTTCCTGCTTCAGCCGCTCGCCGAAGGTGGCGCGGTTGGGCAGGCCGGTGAGCACGTCGTGGGCGGCGAGATAGGCGATATGGCGGCTGGCGGCGCGCTTTTCGGTGACGTCCTCGTGCGTCGCGACCCAGCCGCCGCCCGGCAGCTGCTGGATCTGGATCTCGATGGTGCGACCGTTGGCGAGCTCCACCTCGCGCAGCGCCACGCGATTGCCGGCTTCATCCGTCGGGAGCTGGTTGCTGCCGAAAATGTGTTGGAGGATGATGCTGATCGGCGTCCCCGGCTCCCGCAGCTCCTCGGGCATGTCATAGATCTCGACATAGCGGCGGTTGTGGATGATGAGCCGGTCCTCGGCGTCGTACATCGACAGGCCCTGCGCCATATTGTCGAGCGCCGCGCTGCTGATCGCGGCATGCTGCTGCAGCGAATGGTGGAGCGTCTCGCGCTCGGCGGCGCCGCGGAGCACCTCCTCGGCCAGAGCGGCGCGCTGCTGCGCCTCCTCGAGCTGCGAGCGCGCCAGACTGCGCTCGAACAGGACGAGGCCGAAGCCGATCGCCAGCAGCAGCAAGGCGGCGGCGGTCACGATCGTCGCCAGCGTGCCCTGGTCGATCGCCGAGGGCGGCACCTCGATGCGCGGATCGGGCAAGACGCTCGCCGCCGCCATCGCGGTGAAATGCATCCCGCAAATGCCGACGGTCAGCAGGAGTGCCGGAAGCCAGGAGCCTGCCTGCGGGCGCCGCGCCTGCAGCGCGGTCGCCGCCGCGGCGAAGCCGATGCCGATCGCGACCGAGGCGGTCGCGAGGCCGCTATCCCAGAAGATCCGGCCGGAGACGATCACTGCCGCCATGCCGATATAGTGCATGGTGGCGATGCCGGCGCCGATGATCGCGCCGGCGAGCGGCGGCGCGGCCCGTCCGCGGCTCAGCGCGGCCCACCAGCCGCAGGCGCAGAGCACGATGGCGACCACGACGGAGAGGAGGGTGATCGGAACGTCGTAGCCCATCGGCAGGGACGGCCGATAGGCGAGCATCGCGACGAAGTGCGTCGACCAGATGCCGACGCCGGCGACGAGCCCTGCCAGCCCCAGCCAGAAGGGGCGACGCGGCGAATCCTGCCGCGCCTGGCCGAAGGCGGCGAAGGACGTCAAAGCGGCGAGAAAGCAGATGACTCCCGCGACCAGCACGAGCCGCAGATCGTGCTCATGGGCAATGCAGGCATAAACTTGGAACATCAGGCCTCCCCCGAGCCTGCCCTACGGGTGAGACACTTAAGAATCGGTAAGGAGCGATCGCCGGGTCGGGCGGGGTTGCGGCTTCTCAGGTGCCGCTGCGTTGGCCAATCGCGCGTGCATCGACTCAAAACTGTACCCCAAATGAACGGGGGAACAGTGCGGAAGACCTGGCGTTGGAAGCCCATCCGGTCGGGTCATGATGGCGGTCCGGCCGGATCTGTATGAGTCGCCATCGGGAGAGGACTCCATGAAAGTACTTCTTGCAATCGCGCTCGCCGCGGGCGCCACGTTTGTCGCTTCTGCCCCCGCCGACGCGGCGCAGGGCTGCGGCCCCGGCTTCCACCGCGGCCCCTATGGCCATTGCCGGCCCAATCACGACCGCGACGTCGTCGCCGTCGCGCCGGGGCTCGTCATCGGCAATTTCTACTCCGGCCGGGGCTATTGGGACGGCCATCGCTACTGGCAGCACCGCCGGCACTGGCGCAATAACTGGCGCTATTATTGAGTGACGGCCGCGCCGGCGTCTTAACCGGGCGCCGGCGCGGCGCACCCATCGATCTGACGATGATGCAGCCCCGCGCATCGTTCGCGCGGGCGCTTTCGCGTGCGCGGTTCCGCCGCGATAATTGACAGCCGCCACGCAATTGGACAGTCTACGGGCCAGCGCGCCTCTGGAGCGCCGCCTGTCCGCGGCAAGGGAGCCGGCTCCCATCCAGCTCGAATCGATCCTTACGAACCCTTCTTCCGGCCTTTCGTAAGCGGACGTCTGGCGATGGGAAGGAAGGTTAAAGATGCCGCGTGCGCTCACGCCCCGAACCAGGCTCGACACGATCCGCAAGGAAGCCAAGCGCTGGCTGAAGGCGCTTCGCGCCGGCGACGCGAAAGCGCGCGCCCGGCTTGACGCCGCCTGGCGGGGTGCTCCAGCCGCACCCGGCCTGAGAGACGTCCAGCATGCGGTCGCGCTGGAATATGGAAGCGAGAGCTGGACCGCGCTCAAGGCGGCGATCGCGGAGCTTGCGCCGGCGCTGCAGAGCCGTCCCGAACGGATCGAGCGGCTCCTGCGCCATGGCTGGGACGGCGACATCAACGCGGCCCGGCGAATCCTGGCGCGCCACCCGGAGCTCGCCGCCGACAGCCTCTTCACGGCCGTCTCCTGCGGCGCGCTGGAAGAGGTGGAGCGGCGCCTCGCCCGCGAACCGGACGCGGCGCGTAGGGCCGGCGGGCCGATGAACTGGACGGCGCTCGCCTACACGACCTACGGGCGGCTCGATCCCGCCAATGCCGTCGCTATCGCCGGGCGGCTGCTCCGTGCCGGGGCGGATCCGAACTTCCGCTTCGACGACGGCTGGGGCTGCCCCTTCACGGTGCTGACCGGCGCGATCGGCCTCGGCGAAGGCGGCAAGCCGAGCCATGCGCAGGCGCCGGAGCTGGTCGAGCTCCTCGTCGCGGCCGGCGCCGCGCCCTACGATTTGCAGGCGCTCTACAACGTCTCGCTCGGCCCCGACGAGACTGGCTGGTACGATCGTTTCTGGCAGTTGTGCGAGCGCGGCGGCGAGCTCGACAAGTGGCGGATCGCCGGCGAGGGCCGACTCGGCAACCATGTCGGCAAGAACAGCCTCGACTATTTGCTCGGCAATGCGGTCGGCCAGAACCAGCCCCGGCGCGCCGCCTGGCTGCTCGAGCGCGGGGCGGACCCCAATACGACGCACCATCAAACTGGAAGTCCCGTCCACGCACTGGCGCAGCTGTCGGGCTTCGGCGAGCTGGCGGCGCTGCTGGAGGCGCACGGCGCGGCGCCGGTGCCGCTGACCGGCATCGACGCGCTCATCGCCGCTGCGATGCGTCAGGACGAAGGCGCGCTGCGTGGCATGCTGGCGGAGGCGCCCGAACTCCTGCACAGCCCGCTGCCGTTGCTAGCGGCAGCCGTGCACGGCGATGCGGCCGCCACGGCCCTGCTCCTGTCGCTCGGCGCCGATCCCCACGCCGTCGACGGCGACGGCATCACCCCGCTGCATCGCGCCGTCCAGTCGGGGTCGCTGGCGGTCGTCGACCGGCTGCTGGAGGCCGGCGGCGAGGTCGATCGGCGCGAGCGGAAATGGGGCGGTACGCCGTTGAGCTGGGCCGGCGTTCTCAAGCAGCCGCACGTGGCGGAACGGCTCGCGCCGCTCAGCCGGGACGTGCGGACGCTCGCCTGGCTCGGCCGCGCCGAGCCGCTCCGGGCGCTGCTGGCCCGGGATCCGCGATGCGCCGACGAGCGAGGGGAAGGCGACGATGCGCCGCCGCCGCTCTTCTGCCTGCCCGACGACGATCCCGGCGCGGTCGAGATCGCCGAGGTCCTCCTCGCCCACGGCGCCGATCCGCGGACGCGCAACCGGCACGGGCGGACGCCGGCCGAAGCCGCACGGGCTCGCGGCCTGGATGACGCGGCGGATCTGATGGAGTAGGCCTCCGCAGTCGAGATCTAGTGGAATCATAGGTGATTCCATGATCTTGTGAGTTCGTTCAAGATAAACGTCGGCCGCGTTTGTGAATCCGCTGCGAACGGCGTAAGATCCCGCGGGGACTCGGCGGAGACACGGACGAGATCCATACGTCCGTGATTCCTTCCGTCGAAGGAGGGGCGTCATGTCGCACATCGTGGGGACGGTCCAGACCGTCTCGCCTGCCATTCATCTTGGGCCGGACGCGGGTCCGCCGACCGACGGCCCCGACACATGGACCCTGAACTTCCAGCACGTCGTCGCGCCCACCGGCACGAAGCTCCTCATCCTCCACTTCAGCGGCGCCAGCCTGCCGGGCAACAACCGGCTCGAGGTGGATCTCGGCTATGGCGGCGCCGACACGATGGACGTGTTCACCGCGGCGAACGGCGCCGACTTCTGGACGCGGCCGGTCAATGTCCACGCCTTCGCCGACGGAAAGGTCCCGATTCGCTACATACGCGATGGCGGCGGCCCCGCCGGCAGCGTCGTCCTCGACAAATATGGCCGCGGCGAGCGGCATTCGGGCGACCAGGACGTGAACGCGCTCTCCAATTGCGATCCGTTCCTGATCGACTCCCATTATGTGGAGCCGGCCTACGATCCATTCTGGTTCTGCTCACAACCGCCCAATTGGGAGAATATCGAGACGGTCGCCGCCGGCGATCTCCGCCGCAACGTGGCTCCGAGCGTCGGCATGATCATCCATGTCGACAAGTCCGAGGACCAGATCCCGCAGATCGACATCCTCTCCACCTGCTCGGTGACCCTGATCGGGCCGGACCTCGTCATCACCGCCGGCCACTGCATGGCCGATCCGGACGAGCATGCCCGCAGCAGCTCGGTCATCTTCAACTATCAGACCGACGAGAACGGCGACCGTCCGGGCAGCTACGCGCCGCGCTTCTTCAAGGTGAAGAAGGTCGTCGCCCAGCATTGGGCGCCAGGCTCGGATCTGATCGATTTTTGCCTGTTCCAGCTCGACGTGCGGCCCGGGCTTCCGCCGATCCAGATGCGCCACGACGTTCCCGGCGCCGGCGAGCAGGTTTTCGGGCTCCACCACCCCAATGGGGCAGTCAAGAAGCTGTCCATTCCGCACGGCCAAGGCTTCGCCACCGTGGTGTCGAGCGACGCGAACAACGTCCGTGTCCCTCACAGCTTCCACGTTTCCGGCGGCAGCTCCGGCTCTGGGCTGTTCGACGCCGCCGGCCGCATCGTCGGCGTGCTCGCCGACGGCAATCCCTGCTCGGGCGCGAACGCCTTCCTGCGCTACTATCCGGCCGCCAGCATCCTCCAGCAGGTCGCCAATCCGCCGGTGCAGCCGCCGGCGAGCCGTGACGTGATGATCGTCTTCGATCGCTCGGGGAGCATGTCGCTGCCCGGCGCCAGCGGGCGGCCGAAGATCGACGAGGCGCGAGACGCCGCCTCCCTGTTCGTCCAGCTGGTCCGCACCGGCGCCGGCAATCGCGTCGGCCTCGTCTCGTTCAGCACCAGCCCGCACCTGGATTTCTCGCTCCACAATGCGACCGCCCCAAACAAGCAGAGCCTGATCGGCCCCGCCCCGTTCACCGGTGGGATCATGGCGGGGCTCGTCGCCGATGGCGCAACGACGATCGGCGGCGGCCTCAAGACGGCGGCGCAGCAGCTCCCCGCCGGCGGCGCCAATCCGCGCACCGTCCTGCTGCTCACCGACGGCTTGCAGAATACCGGCCCGATGGTCGGCGACATGAGCGTCCAGAGCGCCATCTCCGGGATCGATATCGACGCGATCGGCTACGGCGCCGATGGGGACCTCGACGGCAATTTGCTGACCTCGCTCGCGCAGGCGCATAACGGCCGCTACGCCCGCGCCGACAGCAGCCTTCAGCTCGAAAAGTACTTTTCGCAGGCGTTCGGCAACATCTTCGAGGCCGGGCTCCTTGCCGATCCCGAATTCGTCCTCGCGGCCGACCAGCATCGCGGCGACCCGTTCCCGTTCAACGTCTGCGGAGAGGAGCGGATCACGATCGTCGTCGGCTGGGACAATACCGACACGACGCTGATGATCGAGGTTCATACTCCCGGCGGGTCGGTGTTCACGGCCGGCGCGGCCGGCACCGAGTCCTCGACCGGGCGGAGCTGGACCTTCCTCAAGGTGCCGTTGCCGCATGCGGGGGAGCGCGCCGGCAAGTGGCAAATCGTGGCGTTCCGCCCGGGCGGAGGCGGCGAGTTCCCGCCGCCAGCTCCCGAGACGCGCTATTTCATCAACGTCATCGCCAGCGGCGGTCCTACCCTCGCCCGCGTGCCGGCGCCGGTCCGTTTCTACACGGGCGACAGCATCAACCCGACGGTCTTCCTCTCCTACGGCAATGGCGGCGGTTCGCCCGAAAGCGCCAAGGTGACGGTGGTCGTGACGCGGCCCACCGACGCGGCCGGAACCCTGCTCGCCCGCGAGGGGCTGAAGGCGCCGCTGACCATCGGCGCGGACACCATCCCCGCCCGCCAGGCGACGCTGCGCGCCATCGCCGCGAGCACCGGCAAGCCGCCGATCGCCTATGCCACCCAAAGCTGGGATCTGGCCGCCACACCGGGCGGCAGCGGCGGCGCCTTCGAGCCGGATGGGCTGTTCGGACGGCCGTTCGACGATCTCCTCAAGGTGGAGGGCGAATATACATTCCACTGCATCGCCACCTATGGCGAAGGCTGCGTCTCGAGCCGCGAGCTGCAATGGACGGTCCACGTCGAGCCGGGCGTCGACCCCGGCCGGACGGGTATAGATTTGCATCCGACCGGCACCGCGTCCGACGGTTCCGCGACCGGAACGATCGTCATCACGCCCCGCGATCCTTACGGCAATCTCGTCGGTCCGGGCCGCGGCGACGGCCTCGCCCTGAGCGGCGGCGGAGGGACGACGATCACCGGCGATCCGGTCGACAATGGCGACGGCACCTACACCGTGCCCGCGCAATGGGACCCGACGAGCGGCCCGGTCGTCATCGTAGGCCAGCCCGACCGGCCGCCGGTCGTCGTCACGACGCCGGGCGGCGGCGGAGGGCATGGCGGCTGGGGCGGCCGCTATTGCTGGTGGTGCTTCCTGCTGTGGCTCCTGCTGCTCCTGATGCTGATCGTCCTGCTGGTCCTTTGGTGGTAGGCGCTGAGGCGGCGGCGCAGCGGTAGCAGTGCGCCGCGCGCAACTCGCCCTCGTTCAGCGCGTCGGGCAGACGGCTGGCTCGAACCTTCGCTTGGCGGTGCCAGCGACAGCGTTCTGCCGATAAGAGGTCATTTTTGGGAAAGATTGGTGGACGCACCAGGGCTCGAACCTGGGACCCGCTGATTAAGAGTTCGCAATAGTATCAATAATATCAGTCACTTAGCTGCATCCGCGCATTGAACAGACATCAACACACCACAGGGGCACCCTGAGCCCTACAGCACAAATTTGGTCACCCTTCGTAGCCCACTCTTCACACGAGCTCCTCCTCGAGATTCCAAGCGGTCGCTGACATCATTTCCAAATGGGACAGCGAGAGCTTAGGCCGCCCTTGCGATCCTCTTGGGCCAGCAAGTGATCAAATTGGGAATGGCCGAAGCTGGCGCAGCCTTACCATACAAGTATCCTTGTCCGAACCGGCACCCTTGGCCGATGAGATACGCCTCTTGCTCCTTCGTCTCGACCCCTTCGGCCACGACGTCGAGGTCAAGGCTTCGGCCAAGGCTGACGACGGTCCTGATGATCGCAGAATTATGGGAGTCCTCAAACACATCGCGCAGGAACGAACGGTCGATCTTGACGATATCGACGGGAAATTGCTTCAGGTGCGACAGCGAGGCGTACCCGGTCCCGAAGTCGTCGAGAGCGATCCGGATGCCGCTGGCGCTGAGGATTTTGAGCGCGTGCTCGACATATTCGGCACCTCTCCCGAGGAACACTGTCTCCGTCACTTCGACCTGAAGGCAGTGCGCGGGGATCGAATGAGTATTGACCTGGTCCAGCAGCCTCTCGGCAAAATCGCGCTGCTTGAAGTCCGCGGCCGCCACATTGAGCGCGACGTGCCCGAACTCGACTCCGGCATCCAGCCAGTGGCGCATATCCGCCAAAGCGTGCCCGAGGATCCTGCCGGTGATTTCGCGGGCAAGCTCGAGGTCCTCGAACGCGGCACCGATGGAGGCGGGTAGCTGAATGCCCCTTGTCGGGTGGCGCCACCGCAGCAGCGCTTCGAATCCGATCAGCTTCCCGGACGTGAGCTCGACCTTCGGTTGATAGAAGGGGACGACAAGATTTTCCTGAAGCGCATTGCGCGCCATGGTGATTTGCGATGAGCGCCGCTGCATTTCCGCCCTCATCTGTGGGTGGAAGACGGCGAGTTGGCCCGGCTGCTGCACCTTGGCCACGTAAAGGGCGATGTCAGCATTCTTGAGGAGCTCGGACAGCTCCTTTCCGTGTTTGGGCGCGATGCTGGCGCCGATGCTGACGCGGCAATCGCTCACTCGGCCGGCATGGAACCAGGGCTCTCGCATCGAGCGGAAGATCTTCTCGGCGGCGGCCGCGGCGCCAGCCTCGGATCCGGCTCGCTCGAGGATGATGGCAAACTCGTCGCCGGCGAGCCGGGCGACGAAGTCCTTGGGGCGGACGGCGCTCCGCAAGCGATCGGCAACGGTGCAGAGGAGCGCATCGCCGGCGTCGTGACCGAGCGTGTCGTTCACCTGCTTGAAATCGTCGATATCGAGCAGCAGCAGCGCGAAGTCGGGCTTTCGCTTGCGATCCGTTAGCTCGTCGAGCTTTTCCTGGAACAAAGCCCGGTTGGGCAGGCGCGTCAGGGAATCGTGCGTCGCGGTCCAGCGGACCTGTTCCTCCACCCGCTTTTGCTCGGTGATGTCGCGCGACATGACGATGAACTGGTTCGGCTGTCCATTCGCGCCCTCCAGTTTTGAGACAAGCGATTCGAACCATCGGAGCTCGCCCGCGACGCTGGTCACCGAATATGTGACCGCTCCAACGCTTCCTTCGCGGGCTGTCGCCAGAGCAGCATCGCGGGCTTTGCACGACTCCCGCGTCAAGCGGTACCCCCATGGCCGCCCAAGTAACGGTGAGACGTCATCCAGCCCATAGGCTCGCACGGCAGCCTCGTTCGAGAAGAGGACATTGCCATCTGAATCGAGAAGGGAAACGGCGTCCGGACTGGATTCGTTGATCGTCCGGTTGAAGATTTCGCTCTGGCGAAGGGCTTCCTCGCGCTCCTTCCTGAGGAAGTCGCTGCGGTAGAGGGCTCTGACGACGGTCAGGAGCAGCCCGCAGGTGAGGACGACGTTGGCGATCACCATCAGCGCCACCCCCTTTTCGTTTCGAGACCATCTTGCGCATCCCGAGATCGGCATCGAAGCGCATGTCGCTGCGCGCCGCGCCGCGCTTGCCGAAAGCCTTCGGCCGCGCCTCCCGATCTATCTCGACACGCGGTTCTGGGTCATGGCGCGCGAAGTGCTGGACGGGACCAGTGTCCGGCCGGACGAACGCGCGATCGTCGATCGGCTGCAGCGCCTGGTCGAGGACGGCCGGGCTTTCTGCCCTATCGCGGAGCCAAGCTTCTCCGAACTGATGAAGCAGGGCGACCCTGCGCGGCGCGCGCAGACCGCGCGCGTGATGGAGCAGCTCGGCTGCCGCGTCGCGATCGATAACGAAATGGATCGCATGGTAGCGGAAGCAGAGTGCCTGCTGGTCTCCAGGCTCGGCACGGGACAATCGGCGCCCCTGCCGGCCGCCTGGACAAGCGCGAGCTTCGTCCTCGGCGAGTCTATCCGGCCGAGACCGGCTTTCCGGCCGACCAGGAGCTTGCGATCCAGAAGGAGACGTTCGACCGGATCTGGGAATCGCCGCTTGCGGACGTTGCCCTCTCGATGGACAGCGCGCTCTACACGGGCGCCCAGGAGCTCGATGCCGAGGCGCGCCGCCTGACGGAGGAGAATGCGCGACACCGGGCGGGTCTCCGCTCGTTCGACAAGCTGCTCGAGCAGGAGTTTCACGGCACCGCTCAGACGATCGTCGAGCATGCGCCGCGGCTGCCGGCGCTGCTCGCACCGTTCGCCGCATCCATGCCGATCACGCCTTCGGCCGTCTTCACGAACGCGATCCGCGAGATGCTGAAGAATCCGGATCATGCGAGGCTGATGCCGACCGCCCATGTTCAAGCCCTCCTTCACGCGCTGTTCCGCTGGGAATATCGCGACAAGCCGATCAGCGCGAACGACCTGGTCGACTTCCGGCACGCCGCCGCCGCCCTGAGCCGGTGCAGGCTCATGCTGGTTGAGGGGGAGCTCGGCCGGACCCTCCGCCATAAGCGTTTCCCGCTCGCGGAATTTCATGGCTGCACCGTCGTCAGCGATCGCGCCGAGGCCGTCCGCGAGCTCGACCGGCTTCTGGACTGAGCGCGCTCGGCAATCCTGCAGACTTATCCTCCAGCCCGAGACGGCGGCGTT
>DATBDY010000018.1:0-20591 GCA_036269695.1 Allosphingosinicella sp.
GCAGGTCGAGCTCACCGACCCCTACATCCTCATCCACGAGAAGAAGCTCTCCAACCTCCAGGCGATGCTTCCGATCCTCGAGGCGGTGGTGCAGTCGGGCCGTCCGCTGCTGATCATCGCCGAGGACATCGAGGGCGAGGCGCTTGCCACCCTCGTCGTCAACAAGCTGCGCGGCGGCCTCAAGGTCGCTGCGGTCAAGGCGCCGGGCTTCGGCGATCGCCGCAAGGCGATGCTTGAGGACATGGCCATCCTCACCAGCGGCCAGGTCATTACCGAGGACCTCGGCATCAAGCTCGAGACGGTGACGCTCGACATGCTGGGAACGGCGAAGAGGGTCACCATCGACAAGGACAAGACCACATTGGTCGACGGCGCGGGCAGCTCCGACGCCATCAAGGCCCGTGTCGATGCGATCCGCGGCCAGATCGAGCGTTCCGACAGCGAATATGACATGGAGAAGCTCCAGGAGCGCCTCGCCAAGCTCGCCGGCGGTGTCGCGATCATCAAGGTCGGCGGCTCCTCGGAGCTGGAGGTGAAGGAGCGCAAGGACCGCGTCGACGACGCGCTCAGCGCCACCCGCGCCGCGGTCGAGGAAGGGATTGTCCCCGGCGGCGGCGCGGCGCTTCTCTACGCCTCCAGGTCTCTGGATGGGCTCGCGGGCGCCAATGACGAGCAGACCCGCGGCGTCGATATCGTGCGCCGTGCGCTCCAGTCGCCCCTGCGGCAGATCGCCGAGAATGCCGGCTTCGACGGCGCCGTCGTCGCGGGCAGGCTGATGGATCAGCAGAGCCAGACCTTCGGGTTCAACGCGCAGACGGACGTCTACGAGGACCTCGTCGCCGCTGGGGTGATCGATCCCACCAAGGTCGTCCGATCGGCGCTGCAGGATGCGGCGTCGGTCGCCGGCCTCCTCATCACCACCGAAGCGGCCGTCGCCGAGCTGCAGGAAGACGAGCCCGACGGCTCCGCCACAGCCGCCGTGCGCACGAGCGGGATGAACTTCTAGGAGGACCGGGAGCGCCGAGAAGGCGCAGTTCTCCGCAAAGCTCGGAAAATTGGTGCGGTCGAGAAGACTCGGCCTTCCACGGCCTATCGGCCGCAGCGACCTCAACGCTGCGCGTCTATCAGTTCCCCACGCCCGCACGTGATTGCCGGCGTGCCTTCGTCGCGACCCATTGCGGATGTGCAGGGTCGCCGTTAGCCTCGGCAACGGGGGATCAGCCGAATGCACATGCATCTGCCGAAGCCGCTGCATGGCTGGCGCGAGTTCGCCGGCGAGGTGGGGATCATCGTGATCGGTGTCCTCATCGCTTTGGGCGCGGACCAGGCGGTCGAGACCTGGCAGATGCACGAGAAAATCGGACGGGCGGAAGCTGCGATGCGGCTCGAGCTCGCCGAGGACGACGGCGTGCAGGCCTATGGGCGGGTGCTGATCGGCGGCTGCCTCGACGCGCAGCTCGTCGCCATCCACGATGGCGCGGGCAAGGTGCCGGCGGATCGGCTGCGCCAATGGGTGGGCGCCTACAATCCGCCATTCCGGAGCTGGGACACGGAAGCATGGAAGGCGGTGCTCGGCTCGGACGTGGCCAGCCACATGGGGGCGGAGCGGCTCGTCCAATGGTCGTCCCCATACCGGGTGCTTGTAGGGATGACGGAGTCGAACGTGCGCGAGCGAGACGTGGCCACCGATCTCCATGAAGCGCTGCCGCCGAGCGGCGAACCGTCCGAGGCGAACCTTCAGGAGCTGCGCCGAAGCGCAGCGCGGCTGCGCATGAGCAACACCAACCTCTACAGAGGGTCACAGCTGTTGCTGAAACGGTCGGAGCAATTGGGAGCCGCCGTGCCGGACGCCGAGAGGCATGCGCTGCTGAAGGAGGCGCGCGCGATCTACGGCAATTGCGCGCAGGCGCCCCGCCCGAACACGGTGCCGATCGCGCAGAGCTTGAGGGCCAATCTGCAACCGGCACCCAGCAGCTTCGGCAGCTGAGGCACGTTCCTCCGCAAGCCCGAAGAAAATTGGTGCGGTCGAGAAGACTCGAACTTCCACGGCCTTTCGGCCACAGCGACCTCAACGCTGCGCGTCTACCAGTTCCGCCACGACCGCACGTGATTGCCGCCGGATCGCTTCCGGCGCGATTGACAGGAATGAGGCCTTCGGGTTGGTATCGCCACGGCAAAGTGAGGAGTGGACCGCCCCGAAAGGGTTCCAACGCCGGCGAGGTTGTGAGAGCGGAGTGACGAGCAAGAAGGTGCCGCACGGTGCCGCGGGTCTGCGTGAGAGGCTCGCGCCTGCCGCGGGTGCCCGGCTGAGGAAGGCGCTCGTCGCCGCACTCGGCCAGAAATACGGCGCCGCCTCGTGGTTCGCGCTGTCAGCGCTGCGCCGCGGCGGAGGCGCGGCCGACGCGCTCCATGCCTATCGCGCCCAACTCCTCTGGGAGCGCGGCGACAGCGCCGCCGCCGAGGCGATGTGGCGCGGGCTCGCCGCGCGGGCGCCGCGCAACCCTGACTGGCCGCTCTGGCTCTCCAACGCCGCCCGCACCCGCGGCGACTTCGCGGCGGCGGAGCGGATCCTGCTCGACGCGCGTGAACGCGGCGCGGGCGGCGAGGCGCTTGGCATGACGATCGACCATTACGGCCGCTGGCTGCGCCGCTCGAACGTCGCGCCGGCCGAGGCCGAGGCGCTGGTCCGCGACCCCGACGCGACTCCCTACCGGCTCCTCCATGCCTCGATCTTCCTCTCCACGGAGGGGGCACTGGAGCTCGCTCGGCAGGGTCTCGAACGGGTCGCCGCCCACCCGCGCCACGGTCGTCAGGCGCGGACCGAGCTCGCCGCGCTCGACGCGCTGGAGCGCGCCGGGCTCCAGGCCCCATTGCCGGGAACACTGTCACCGGCGCGGCCGTGGGTGCTGGTCCGCCAGCCGCGCTCCGACACGCTCGTTATCGTCTTCATGCCGCCCGCCGGCGGCTTCGGGGCGACCGCCAACGCTACCCAGGCGATGCTCGGCGCCCGGCCTCCCTCCGCCTGCTACCTCTACGACAGCCGGGGGCTCTACCATCTCGCCGGCACCGACCGGTTCGCGGCCGGCTACGCGGCGATGGTCGACGGCCTCAAGGCGCTCGCTGCCGAGACTGGGGCCCGCAGGGTCGTGACCCTAGGCACCTCGGCGGCGGGCTTTACGGCGATCCGCGCCGGACTCGACATCGGGGCCGACGCCGCGATCGGGGCCGGCGCCGTCACGAGCATGACCGCTGCCGCGATGCAGGCCGACGGACGCCTGCCCGGGACCCGTACCCGCCTCCTCGAATGCGTGCCTGAGCAGGCGCGCGATCTTCGCCCGGAGCTGATCGCGCAGGCCGGCCGGATGCCGGTCCACCTCTTCTATGGGGGCAGTAATCGCGAGGACGCCATGCACGCCCGGCACCTGGCCGGCGTGGCGGGCATTATCCTCCACCGCATCGACGGCCTGGGCATGCACGATCCGCTCGGCGAGTTGCTCCTGCGCGGCGAGACCGCCGTTCTGGAGCCGATGCTATGGAGACGTTAGGTCGGAACCTTCTATCAGCTCAAACTGGTGGTGGCGTCATTGCCGGCGTGACCGGAGGACTCGGCGGCGCCGGCGGCCAGCCTGCGCAGCTCCGGCTTGATCCATGGGGAGGAGGCGCCAACCGGATGGAGCAGGGGCTCGTGGGTCTCGACGGTGGACGCTTCGATCAACTGACGCACGTTCGACCTCTCTTCGCTTCGGTGGCGCATCAATGGGTTACCGGCGAATCTGTGTCAATCGCGCAGCCGCCATTGCAGACTTTTCGCCGCCCGCTATGACCGACGTTCATCGCCGCCCCTTCCCGCGAGTTCCAGCCACGCCGATGAGTCCGCTGACGCCTGCCGAGGCGATCGTCGCCCGCGCCTTCGAGGAGGTGCTCGCCGTGCCGGTCCGCGACCGCGATGCGGACTTCTTCGAGCTTGGCGGCGATTCCTTCCTGGCGGTGACGGCCGGCCTGATCATCGAGGATAGCTTCGGCATCGAGCTGCCGGTCGACCTGCTCGAGGACGTCACGACCGTCGGCGAGGTCGCCGCCTGGGTCGAGGCGCGGCGTTAGCGCCCGGTGGAGACCCTCCCGGCGAAGCTGGTGCGCCGCGCCCGGGAGGCGCCCGCGCGGCCTGCCGTCACCTTCCTCGACGCGGCTGGGAATGATGCGGAGACGCTGACCGCCGCCGCCCTCCTCGCCGGCGCCGGCCGTTTCGCCGCCGCCTTCGCCGCGGAGCGCGGGCGGCCGGTGCTGGTCGCCGCGGAACCGACCGCCGCCTCTGTCGAGGCGCTGTGCGGCTGCCTGCTTGCCGGCGCCATCGCCGTGCCGGTTCCCGCCGCGCTGCGGCCGCGGGCGTTCGAGCGAATCGCGGCAGTGGCCGCGGGAGGCGAAGCGGTCGCCGACACCGGCGCCGCCGCGCGCCGGCTCGCTGGCGCGCTCGGCGGCTTGCGCCTGCTCGCCCCGGTGACCGACGCCACCCCCGCCCCTATCCCGGTTGCGCCGGCGACACCGGCGCTTCTCCAGCATACGTCGGGCTCGACCAGCGCCCCGAAGGGGGTGGTCGTCACCCATCGCAACCTCGAAGCGAATCTCGCCATGCTCGCCGAGGGCTTCGGAGCGAATGAGCACAGCCGGATCGTCAGCTGGCTGCCGCTCCACCACGACATGGGGCTCGTCGCCCAGCTGCTCCTCGCCCTCGACTGCGGCGCCGAGGTCGCGCTGATGGCGCCGCTCGCCTTCGTGCGGCGGCCGGAGGCGTGGCTGCGCGCCGTTGCCCGGGAGCGCGCGACCATCGCCGGCGGCCCCGATTTCGCCTACGACCTGTGCACCCGCCGGGTCCGGCCGGAGATGCTGGAGGGCCTCGATTTCTCCGCCTGGCGGGTCGCCTTCTGCGGCGCGGAGCCGGTGCGGCCCGCGCATCTGCGGCGCTTCGCCGCCCTCCTCGCACCCCACGGCTTCGACGCCTCGGCGTTGCTCCCCTGCTACGGCCTCGCGGAGGCCACGGTCTACGTCAGCGGCGGCCCGCCTGGCGGGGGGCTGAAGACGCGCCTCAGCGCTGGCCGCGAGGTGGCGGGTTGCGGCCGTCCGGCTGGCAAGGTCGCGATCGTGGACCCGGCGAACGGCGCGCCCCTTCCCGAGGGCGCCGAAGGCGAGATAAGGGTGGAAGGCGAGCACGTCACCGCCGGGCCGGCCCTTCGAACGGGAGACTTGGGCTTCCTGGCCAACGGCGAGTTGTTCGTGACTGGACGCATCAAGGACCTCATCATCCACCGCGGCGAGAACCTCCACCCGGCCGACATCGAGGCGACGATCCTCGCCGCCGACCCGGCGCTCGGCCCGGCGGGCGCGGTCTTTGCGGTCGACGGGGAGGACGGCGAAGAGGTCGTCGCCGTCGTCGAGGCGCGCCGCGCGGCGGCGGGCGACGCGCTCCGCCGCATCGCGCTCAGGGCGGTCGCCGAGACGCACGGCGTCCGGCTCCGCCGCCTGCTGCTGGTCCCGCCCGGCCGGGTGCCGCGGACGACCAGCGGCAAGGTCCGCCGCGCCGCATGCCGCGAGCTCTACCGCGCCGGCGCCCTCGACGGGGGCGCACCGGCCGCCGCCGCTGCTGCAGAGGGCTGAGCAATGCCCTCCATCTACATCGTCAACCCCGCCGCCGACGAGCCGAGCTATTACAGCTATGAGGTGCTCGACGGCCCGGACGGCGGCTGGGTGCAGGTCGCCGACCTCACCATCGCCACGCTCGCCGGCTTCGTCCCGGAAGGCTGGAGCATCCGCCTCGCCGAGGAGGCGGTGCACCCGGTCGACCTCGATGCCGACGTGGACTTCGTCGCGATCACCGGCAAGGTCACCCAGCGCGGGCGGATGATCGCCCTCGCCGCCGAATTCCGCCGCCGCGGCCGCACCGTCCTCATCGGCGGACCCTTCGCGACCCTGAGCCCCGCCGACATGCGCCCCCATGCCGACATCCTCGTCACCGGCGAGCTGGAGGAGCTCGCGCCGCGCCTGTTCGCCGACCTCGCCGCCGGCCGATGGCAGGAGAGCTATGACGGCGGCCGCGCCGACATCCGCAAGGCGCCGATGCCGCGCTGGGACCTGTACCCGGTCGAACGTGCCCAGCTTGGCGCCCTGCAGACGACCCGCGGCTGCCCATTCAGCTGCGAATTCTGCGACGTCATTCAGTATCAGGGCCGGAAGCAGCGCCACAAGGACGTTGCCCAGGTGCTGCGCGAGCTCGACGCTCTCTACGCCGCGGGATTCCGCAACGTCTTCCTCGTCGACGACAATTTCACCGTCCACCGCGCCCGGGCGCGCGAGGTGCTGGACGCGATCGCCAGCTGGAATGCGCAGCGGAACGATCCGGTCGCCTTCCTCACCCAGGCCTCGCTCGACATCGCGCGGGACGACGACATGCTCGAGCGCTGCCGCGCAGCGGGGCTGACCACTTTGTTCATGGGCGTGGAGACGATCAACGAGGACAGCCTGCGCGAGGCAGGCAAGCGCCAGAACCTGCTGATGCCCACGCTCGAGGCAGTCGACCGCATCGTCGGCCATGGCATCGGCGTCCATGCCGGCATCATCGTCGGCTTCGACCATGACGGGCCCGCGACCTTTGGCGCGCTCCGCGATTTCTTCGCCGCCTCGCCGCTGCCGGAGCTTGGCATCGGTGTGCTGACCGCGCCGGAGGCCACCGATCTCTACCGCCGGCTTGCCCGTGACGGGCGGTTGTCCGGCCCGATCTGGGAAACCGCCGCGCAGGGCCCGTTCGCGACAAACGTGGTTCCGCTGCGCATGTCGCGGGAGGCCCTGATCGACGGGACGCTCGCGCTCGCGCGCTGGGCCTTCTCGCCCGAAGCCTATGAAGGGCGAATGATGAACTTCATCGAGCGGTTCGGCGGAGAGAGCCGCCGCGCAGCCCGCGCAGCCGGACCGGCGCGGCCGCGCAACCGCACGTTTCTCAGGCTGATGGGCCACGTCTCATCGCTTGGGGAGGCGGAAGCGCGGATGGTGAAAAGCGTCCTGCGCGCCGCCGCCGCCAAACCGGCCACCCTGCCGAGCGTCCTCTACTTCCTCGGCCATTATGCTCAGGCGCGGTTTTATCTCGACGGCGGCGTGGCGCGCCGCGAGGCCATCGCGCGAGCTTGCGGCTGACTGGAGCGGAGTCTCCGCGGCCGCATAAACGAACGGCCGCGTTCGGTGATTGGATATCTTCTGCCATGACCAACGTTGGCGCCGAGCGGACATTCGGGCTCCGGCGGAAGCGCGAGGTGGTGCGAGGGTGTCGGTCCTCAGACGCCCTGACTGGAGTACCGGAGAAGGCGCAGTTCTCCGCAAGCCCGAAAAAATTGGTGCGGTCGAGAAGACTCGAACTTCCACGGCCTTTCGGCCACAGCGACCTCAACGCTGCGCGTCTACCAGTTCCGCCACGACCGCACGTGATTGCCGCCGGATCGCTTCCGGCGCTGGCAGGTGCGGGCCTCTAGCAAAGGCCCCCGGGGGGCGCAATGGCGGAAGTAGCCCCTCCCCTTCAGGGGAGGGGTTGGGGTGGGGCTTGTCGCCGGCGCGGCGTGTGGAGAAACATCCCCCACCCCCATCCCCTCCCCTTCAGGGGAGGGGCGCGAGTTAGTACAGGAACATCGGCATGCCCTGCACGCGCATCAGCTTGGCGCGGTAGGAGGCGGCGTCGTAGAGGCCGGAGACGTCGACCGTCTTGCGGCCCTTGAGCAGGGTGTCGGCGGGCACGTGGCTGTAATTGCCGTCGGTCAGGGTCACCATCCGCGCCTTCTCGCCGCGCTGGAGCAGCTGGACGGCGAGCGCGCCGAAGGCGAGGCCGACCATCCGGTCCATCGCGTCCGGCTCGCCGGCGCGCATCAGATAGGCCAATTCCTGGATCACGACGCCGCAGCCGAGCCGCTCGGTGATCGCGCGGCCGAGCCGGTGGCCGACTCCCGTCTCGACCCGCTGGCTCGCCGGCTTCGAACGCTCGGCATCGTCGCCGTTGCTCTCGCCCTTGATCGTGGCGCCCTCGGAGATGACGCACATCGCGTAGCGCGCGGGATTGGTGGCCTTGTCCTCGGCGAGCAAGGGCAGCAGCACGTCGAGGTCGGCCGGCATTTCGGAGATAATGGTCCGGTCGACCTGGGCGAGGAAGCCGGCGAGCAAAGCGGTCTCGCCGCTGCGCCGGCCGAACAATTCGACGACGCCGATCCTTTCGTGGCTCTCGACCGTGGTGCGGAGCGCGTTGATCGCCTCGACCGAGCGGCTGACCGCGGTCGAGAAGCCGATGCAATAATCGGTGCCGAAGACGTCGTTGTCCATTGTCTTGGGGATGGAGATGACCGGCACGCCCTGCGCCGCGAGATGGGCGGAGAAGCGGAGCGTGCCGTCGCCGCCGAGCGTCACCATCGCGTCGACGCCGAGCCGGTTCAGCACGTCGAGCACCCGCGACGTCGCGTCGCCTTCGGTCAGCGTGCGGGGATCGAGCCGCGAGGTGTGGAGGATGGTGCCGCCGAGCCGGTCGAGGCCGCGCACGCCGTCGCGGGTCAGCGGCTGGCTGTTGGCGGCGACGCTGTCGGGATCGGCGGGGTCGATGGCGAGCACGCCCTCCCAGCCGCGGCGGAAGCCGACCACCTCCCAGCCGAGATCGTCGGCCGACAGCGTGATCGAGCGGATGCAGGGGTTGAGCCCCGGCACGTCGCCGCCTCCGGTCAGGATGCCGATCCGCACGCCCCCCGCCTCCGCTCAGAGGGTCTTGCTGAAATCGAGATGGACGCGGGTGGCGCCCTTCGGCAGGTCGACCTCGGCGCTGTTGAAGGTCGCATTCTGGTGCGGCTGGAGCTCGGAGACGGGCGGCGAGATCGCCCAGGAATAGACGGTGTGGCCGCCGGCATCCTGCAGCTGGGCGCGGATTTGCGGCACCGCCTGCACGGCGTCGGTCGGGTTGACGATCTGGCCGGTGACGGTGAGCAGCTCGTTGCCGCTGTCGAGCGGGTCCCGCTCCACCCGCTGGTTCTCGATCAGGAGCGGCGATCCGGCGGTCGTGCCGATCATCGCGAAGCTGCCGCCGAAGCGCGGCACGCCGAACCACCAGAGCGCCGCCGTCGCCGCGAGCATCAGGAGGGCGGCGACGATCGCGACCAGGGTCCACATCTTCGCCGGGTTGCGGCGCGGGCGGAACGGCGGCTCGGGGTCGAAGGAGTCGTAATTTTCCTGGGCGGGCGCGGCGCCGAGCAGGTCGGCGGCGCTCGAGCGCGGGGGTGCGGCGGGCGCAGCTCGAGGCGCGGGCGGAGGCACGGGAAGCGGCGGGGGCGGAGGCGGCGGCGCGGGCGGCGCTTCGTAGGAGGGCGGCCCCTGATGCCAGCTATGCCTGCAGGAGGCGCAGCGGACCTGCCGGCCGGTTGGGCCAATGGCGCTGTCCGGCACGACATAACGCGTCTTGCAGGCTGGACAGCTGAGGATCATTCGCGACGGGCCCCCGAACACACTCGGAGCCGAACCGAAGCACAGTTGAGCATTCCCTTGCAAGCAAATGCGGCGTTTTTGCGAGGTTTGCGCCGCGTCGCCGCCCATGCCATGGAAGCCTCCAAGGCCGGAGAGCGGAGGCGGATCTGAGCGCGGCGGAGACGATCGTCCAGTTCGACAATGTCGGCCTGCGCTACGGCACGGGCGCCGAAACCTTGTCAGATCTTAGCTTTTCGCTCCGGCAGGGCGGCTTCTACTTCCTCACCGGCCCCTCCGGCGCGGGCAAGACCTCGCTGCTGAAATTGCTCTACCTCGCCCAGCGCCCAAGCCGCGGCCTCATTCGCCTGTTCGGCGAGGACATCGTCACCATGCCCCGCAAGCGCCTGCCCGGCTTCCGCCGCCGGATCGGCGTCGTCTTCCAGGATTTCCGCCTGGTCTCGCATCTCTCCGCCTTCGACAATGTCGCCTTGCCGCTGCGGGTGGCCGGGGTGGAGGAGAGGGACCTCCAGGCGCCGGTCAAGGAGATGCTGTCCTGGGTCGGCCTCGGCCATCGCGCGACGGCGCGGCCGGCGACACTCTCGGGCGGCGAGCAGCAGCGTGTCGCCATCGCCCGCGCGGTCATCGCCCGACCCGACATCCTCGTCGCCGACGAGCCGACCGGCAACGTCGATCCGGAAATGGCCAAGCGCCTGCTCCACCTGTTCGATTCCCTGAACAGCCTCGGCACGACCGTCGTCGTCGCGACCCACGACCTCCACCTCATCTCCAGCATTGGCCGCTCCGAGATGCTGCGGCTCGACCGCGGCCAGCTGCTCGATCCGACCGGCGCGCTGCGCAATCCGCCGCGCCGGGCCGACGCATGAAGGCGGGCGGCCGCAAGCTCGGCGCCGCCGACCGGCGGCTGCTTCCGGAGGGACGGCTGGCAGGGCCGATGCCCTGGGTGATCGCGATCATGATGTTCCTGACCGTGCTCGCCGCCGCGGCCGGGCTCGGCCTCGGCAGCGCCGCCGCCAATCTCAATGCCGCCGTCGGCGACCGAGTCACCGTCCAGATCATGGAGCCCAATCCGGACGTGCGGGAGGCGGACGCCGGCCGCGCCGTCGACCTGCTCCAGCACGTCCCTGGCGTTCGTAAGGTGCACCGCCTCTCGCCCGCCGAGATCAACCGCCTGCTCGAGCCGTGGCTCGGCGCCGGCGGCACTGGCTCCGATCTGCCGATTCCCGCAATGATCGACGCCGATCTCGGCCCCGGCGGCGGGGCTCGCGTCGACGAGGTGCGGCAGGCGCTCGGCCAGGCCGTGCCGGTCGCGCGGCTGGACCGGAACGGCGACTGGCTCGGACCGCTTGGGCGCCTGATCTCCTCGCTCAAATGGCTGGCCGCCGCCCTGGTGCTGATGATGATCGCCGCCACCTCGGCGACCGTGGTGCTCGCCGCGCGGGCGGCACTGGACACCCATCGCGGCACGATCGAGGTGCTCCACCTGATGGGCTCGACCGACGTCCAGGTGGCGCGGCTCTTCCAGCGGCGGATCGCGCTCGACGCCTTGTTCGGAGGCGGCCTCGGCCTCGCCGCGGCGGCTTTGGTGCTGCTGCTGATCGGCGCGCGGGTGGCCGCTTTGGGCTCGGACCTGATCGGCTCGGCCAATCTCCAGGCGGGTGCGTGGCTGCTGCTCGTCGCATTGCCGGTGCTGGGCGTCCTGTTGGCGATGCTGGTGGCGCGCTGGACCATTCTTCGGGCATTAGGGCGGATGTTGTGATCACGCGTATCCTCTCCGCCCTGCTCCTGCTCTACCTGCTCGGCTACGCCCTGTTCGCGGGCCTGCTGCCGCGTCCGGCGGACGACCGGCCGACCGACGCCATCGTCGTGCTGACCGGCGGCGCCAACCGCATGGAGCGGGGGCTCGACCTGCTGCGGCGCCACAAGGCGCAGCGGATGCTGGTCTCGGGCGTGGATCGGGCGGTCCGCCCGGCCGAGCTCGCCGCCCAATATCCCGGCAATGCGCCGCTCTTTGCCTGCTGCATCGATCTGGGCCGCGAGGCGGTCGACACGCGCTCCAATGCCCAGGAAGTGGCGCAATGGCTAAAGGCGCGGCACCTCAAGAGCATCCGCCTCGTCACCACCGACTGGCACATGCCGCGCGCCAGGTTCGAGCTGTCGCGCCAACTCGGCGGCTCGGTGCCGATCCTCGGCGATGCGGTGGAGAGCAATCCGAGCATCGAGCAGCTGTTCATGGAATATAACAAATATCTGCTGCGCCGGGCGGCCGTGCTCGTCGGCATCTGATGCCGGCGTTGAGATCGTCCCTGTTCTTGCTGGTTTTCTACGGCGGCACGATCCTCTTTATCGCGGCGGCGCTCCTCGCCTTGCCGTTCGGCCGCTCCGGGGTGCGCGCGGTCGCTAATCGCTGGGCGCGCTTTCACAGCCTTTGCGCACGTACCATTCTCGGCATTCGCGCGCGCGTTGAAGGAAGGCTGCCGGAGGGGGGCGTGCTGATCGCCGCCAAGCACGAATCGATGTTCGAGACGATGGAAATGCCGGTCCTCTTCCGCAATCCAGCGGTGGTGATGAAGCGCGAGCTGGCCCGCATTCCAATCTGGGGCTGGCTCGCGCAGCGTTACGGCATGATCCCGATCGACCGCGAAGGCGGCGCCGCGGCGCTTCGCCGCCTGCTGAAGGAAGCGGGGGAGGCGGCGGCGGAAGGGCGCGCGATCGTCATCTTCCCCGAAGGTACCCGCGTGCCGCACGGCGAGGCGCCGCCGCTCCAGCCCGGCTTCGCCGGCCTCTATCGCGCGCTCAACCTACCGATTGTGCCCCTCGCCCTCGACAGCGGCCGCTTCTGGAGCCGCCGCCTGCTCGGCAAGAAGCCGGGAATCGTCACCTTTCGCTTTGGTGAGCCGATCCCGCCCGGCCTCCCCAGGCGCGAAGCCGAGGCGCGGGTCCACGCCGCGATCAACGCGCTTCAGGCGTGATCGGCCAGCCAGCGGATGATGCTGCCGTGCGGATGGGCGAGGGCGAGCAGGCGGTCCTCGCCGTCCGGCCAGGTGCGGAGGCGGAGCGCGAATGCGTCCTGCCCCGGCTCGACCTCGAAGCGCAGCCACGCGAGCGGCGCCTCGGCGGTCGCGGCGGCCCCCGTCTCCTCCAGCCGGCGCACGACCTCCGCCTGCGTCTCCTTCGGGAAATAATCGAAGGCGACGGTGTGGAAGACGATGCGGCTCATGCCGGGTTGGGGAGGCTCCGCCAGCCGTGCATCGAGCCAGTCGGCGGCGTCGCCCCGATCCACGCGCGGCGAATCGGCAGCGGCGATGGCGAGCGCCGCTTCGAGCCGGGCGAGCCGCTCCTGCTGGTCGGCCCAGACATAAGCGAGCAGGCGCTCGGCATCGCGCCGTGGATCGAGCGGGTTGAGATCGACGCCACGGCGTCTGGCGATCGTCACGTTGGCGTGCGGCGGCGGCGCACCCTCCCATTGCGGCTGCAGCTGCACGGGAGAGGCCGGATCTCCGACCGTGCGGCCGCCCAGATTGCAGCCGTAGCGATCCGGCAGGAGGTTAAGCCCGGCGCTGGCGCCGAGCTCGAGCAGCTCGACCGGGTGCGGAAACTGCGCCGCGAGCGTCAGCAATCCGCCCATCAGCAAAGCCGAGCGGCCGACCTCGTTTGTCTGCGGCGGTCCATCGAGCCAGGGGAGGAGTGCCGGATCCCCAAGAGCCGGCCGCAGCACCTCCCAAAGCGTCTCCTCGTCGGGAAATGGGTGCGGCGGGTAGAGGGCCGCGAGCGCTGGTGCCCCGCCGCCGCGGACGAGGGCGTGGAGCCCGCCGCAAACCCGGAGCGGCAGCGCGTCCTTGATAGGATCTGCGTCTTCGGGCCAGTCGAGCACGCGTCCGCCGAATTCAGTCGAGCGGTCGAGCCGTTCGCCGATCAACCCGCAGAGCATCCCCGTAAACGGCGCGCCGGACCTGTCGCACCATTCCTTCTGGGTGGCGAAGGCGGCGCGGATCGCCGCTTCGCGCTCAGGCGCGGAGCCGGGCATTGGTCTTGGCCGCGGCCGCGACGATGCGGTCCGAGATCGCCTTCAGCTCCTCGTCGGTGAAGCTCTTCTCGCCCGGCTGGAGCGTGACTTCGACCGCAAGCGATTTCTCGCCCTCCGCCACGCCTTCGCCGGTGAAGACGTCGAACAGCCGCACGCCGGTAATGGCCTGCTTGTCGGCGCCGCGAACGGCTCGGAGCAGGGCATCGGCGGCGGTGTCGGCCGGCACCAAGAAAGCGAAATCGCGCTTCACCGCTTGCAGCGCCGGCGGGCGATAGGCTTCGCGCATGTGGCCTGCGGCGCGCTTCTGCGGCACCGCGTCGAGGTAGATCTCCGCCGCGACCACCGGACCGTCCAGATCGAACGCCTTGAGCGTCGCCGGATGCAGCTCGCCGAATTCGGCCAAAGCGTTCTTCGGCCCAAGGCAGAGCCGGGCCGAGCGGCCGGGATGATACACGCCGGCCGCGCCGCCGAGCGTCTGCAGGTTCTCCACCCGTGCACCCGTAGCGGCAAGGAGGGCGAGCGCTTCGCCCTTGGCGTCGAGGGCGTCGAAGCCCTGCGCCTTGCCGTTGCGCCAGTCGCGCGGGCTGTGGTCGCCGGCGAGGACGAGGCCGAGCGTCGGCCGCTCGCCGTCCGCGAAATAGCGCCGGCCAATCTCGAACAGCCGCACGCTCTCGGCGCCGCGGTCGAGGTTGCGGCGGGCGGCCGCGAGCAGGCCAGGGAGGAGCGAGGGCCGCATCGCCTTCATCTCCTCGGAAATAGGGTTTTCGAGGATCCAGGCGCTGCCGCCGAACGGCGCGGCTTCGGATTCGGCGATGAAGCTCCAGGTCACCGCCTCGTTCAATCCGCGCGCGGCGGCGGTGCGGCGGACCTTGCGTTCGAGCTTCTGATCGGCGGTGGCGGTCGGTCGGGCGACACCCGGTGTGCGGGGCAGGGGCACTGCTTCGACCTTGTCGTAGCCGTGGATGCGGACGACCTCCTCGACGACGTCGGCCGAGCCGTCCACGTCGCGACGCCATGACGGCACTTTGACGCGCCAGGTCTCGCCCTCCTCCACGCCGAAGCCGAGCCGCTCTAGGATATCCCTCTGTTCCGGAGGCGGGATGTCCACCCCGCCCAGCTCCCACGCCCGCTCCGGCCGATAGCCGACGCTCTTGTCCGGGATCGGCGGCGATCCGGCGCGGACGATCTCGGACGCCTCGCCGCCAGCCAGCTCGATCGCCCATTGCGTTGCCAGCGCGAGGCCGTTGTCGAGGAAGGCCGGATCGACGCCGCGCTCGAAGCGGCTGCGGGCATCGGAGGTGAGGCCCAGCTTCTGGCCCGTGAGCGCGATCCGCTCCGGATCGAAATAGGCGCATTCGATGAGGATATCGACCGTCGCCTCGGTCACGCCCGATTCCTCGCCGCCCATGATGCCGCCGATGTCGTGGACATGCGCGTCGTCCGCGATCACCGTCATCGTCGGGTCGAGCCGGTAGATGCGGCCGTTCAGCGCTAGCATCTCCTCGCCATCCCGCGCGCGGCGGGCGACGATTGCGCCCTGGAGCTTGGCCAGATCGTAGACGTGGAGCGGCCGGCCGTAGCTCAGCATGATGTAATTGGTCATATCGACCAGCGCGCTGATCGGCCGCTGCCCCACCGCCTTCAGCCTTTGCTGCAGCCAGGCGGGTGAGGGGCCGTTGCGGACGCCGCGGATCACCCGGCCGTAGAAAGCGGGGCAGCCTTCCGGATCCTCGGTGCGGATCTCGATCGGACAGGGGAAGGCGCCGGCGATCTCGCGCACCGCGACCGGCTTCAGCGTGCCGAGGCCGGCCGCGGCGAGATCGCGGGCGATGCCGTGGACGCCCATGCAATCCTGCCGGTTCGGCGTGATCGCGACGTCGAACACCGGATCGTCGAGCCCCGCCCATTCGGCGTAGGAGGCGCCGACCGGCGCATCCTCCGGCAGCTCGATCACGCCTGAATGCTCGTCGCCCAGCTCCAGCTCGCGGATCGAGCACATCATGCCGCGGCTCTCGACGCCGCGGATCGCTGCGACCTTTAAGGTGGTGTCGCTGCCCGGCACATAGGTGCCCGGCGCCCCGAACACGCCGAGCATCCCCGCATGCGCATTGGGCGCGCCGCAGACGACCTGGATGGCCTCGCCGGTGCCGGCGTCGACGGTGAGGACCTGGAGCTTGTCCGCCTGCGGATGCCGCTCCGCCGTCAGCACCCGGGCGATCGTGAACGGCGCGAGCTTCTCGGCCGGGTTCTCGACGCTCTCGACCTCGAGACCGATGCGCGTCAGCGTCTCGGCGATCTCCGCCGCCGAGGCGTCAGTGTCGAGATGCTCCTTCAGCCAGGAAAGGGTGAATTTCATTCTTCCCCCTCCCGCTTGCGGGAGGGGGTCAGGGGGAGGGCCTGTCCTTCTCCGTTGGTGCACATCGAGAGACATGCCCTCCCCTCATTCCCCTCCTGCAAGCGGGAGGGGAGGTGTGCGGCGATCCTCATGCGCCCACGCCTCCCGACAAGGTCGGCACGTCGAACGCCGAGAAGCCGTAATGCCTCAGCCAACGCAAATCGCCGTCGAAGAAGGCGCGCAGATCGTCCATTCCATATTTGAGCATCGCCAGCCGGTCGATGCCGCAGCCGAAGGCGAAGCCCTGCCATTCGTCCGGATCGAGCCCGCAGGCGGCGAGGACGCGCGGATGGACCATGCCGGAGCCGAGCAGCTCCATCCACCCGTCGCTGCCCCCCAGCACGCGGCGGCCGTTCACCAATGTGTAGCCGATGTCGACCTCCGCCGACGGCTCGGTGAACGGGAAATAGCTCGGCCGCAGCCTGAGCACGATGTCATCGCGCTCGAAGAAGGCCTTGAGGAAGGTCTCCAGCGTCCATTTCAAATGGCCGAGGTGGATGCCGCGGTCGATCACCAGCCCCTCGACCTGGTGGAACATCGGCGTGTGGGTCGCGTCGCTGTCGGAGCGGTAGGTGCGGCCCGGCGCGATGATGTAGAGGGGCGGCTGCTGCGACTGCATCGTCCGGATCTGCACCGGCGAAGTGTGCGTGCGCAGCAGCATCCGCACCGCATTCTCCGCGAACCCGGGATCGAGCGCCGCATCCTTGCGCGGGAAATAGAAGGTGTCGTGCATCGCCCGGGCGGGATGGCTTTCGGGGATGTTGAGCGCCGTGAAGTTGCGCCAATCGTCCTCGATCTCCGGCCCGGTCGCGACCGAGAAGCCGAGATCGGCGAAAATCTCCGCCAGCTCGTCCATCACCTGGCTGACCGGATGGACGCTGCCCTGCGGCCCCGTCTCGACCGGCAGGGTCATGTCGAGCGTCTCGGTGGCGAGCCGGCGATCAAGCTCCGCCGCCTCCAGCGCCGCCTTGCGCGCCGCGATCGCCTCGGTCACCGCCTCGCGCAGGCCGTGGATGCGCGGCCCCTCGCTCTGCCGCTCCTCTGGCGTCATGCCGCCGAGCGACTTGAGCAAAGCCGTCACCGCCCCCTGCTTGCCGAGCGCCGCCACCCGCTCCGCCTCCAGCGCCGGAAGGTCGGGCGCCGCGGCGACGCGGGCGAGCAGATCGTCCTTCATCGTGTCCAAATCGGGCATGGCCGCCCTCTAGAGGAGTTGCGGGCGGGAAAGGAAGCCCCGCTAGTCTGCGTCGGCCATGGCGGAGGCGAGGCCGAGATGGGCGACGAACGGATCGAAGTCGCGGTCGCTGAAGAGAAGTGGCCAGCCTTCGACGATGCAGCGCGTCGCGATCAAAGTATCGATCGTCTTGCGGACGGTGATGCCGAGGTCGCGCAGGGTGCGGAAATGGCGCGCCGCCTGGATCGCGATCTCGGCCCCGCCGATCTCGACGACCGGAAAGCCGGTCAGCAGGCGCCGCGCCGTTTCGAATTCCGTCTCGCGATCGAAACCCTGGAGGACCTCCGCGAGCACGATGTCGCCGACGATCAGCTCCGCCTCGCCGAGCAGCGCATCGAGCCGGTCTGCCTCGGGAGAGGCGGTGCCGCGGAAATAATCGATCCAGACGCTCGAATCGACGAGGATCAACGATCCGTCCGCATCGCGTCGAGATCGCCGCACCAGGAGAGCTTGCCGCGATAGGCCCGCACCTTCTCCTGGCGCTTCAGCCGCACCAAGGTCCGCAGGCCGAGCTCGACCGCCTCCCGCTTGGTCCGGGCGCCGCTCGCCTCCAGCGCCTGCCGCATCAGGCCGTCGTCGATGACGATGTTCGTGCGCATGATGTGTATCGTTCTAACGTTTCATACACATAAATGCAACGAGAAAAGCCGCGGAGAGGCGACTCTCCGCGGCTTTTTTATCTTGGGTTCGGCTCAGGCCTGGGCCGGAAGCGCGCTGCGGGCCTGGGCGACGATGCCCTTGAAGGCGTCGCCCTCGTGCATGGCGATGTCGGCCAGGACCTTGCGGTCGAGGTCGACGCCGGCGAGCTTCAGGCCGTGCATGAACTGGCCGTAGGTCAGGCCCTCGGCCCGCACTGCGGCGTTGATGCGCTGGATCCACAGGGCGCGGAAGCTGCGCTTCTTCACCTTGCGATCGCGATAGGCGTATTGGCCGGCCTTCTCGACGGCCTGCTTGGCGATGCGGATCGTGTTCTTGCGGCGGCCGTAATAGCCTTTCGCCTGCTCCAGGATCCTCTTGTGGCGGGCCTTGGTGGTGGTCCCGCGCTTGACGCGTGCCATGTGCGGTTCCTCCTTACTTCAGGCCGTAGGGGGCCCAGGCCTTCACCCGCGCCGTGTCGGCGTCGGCGAGCACCTCGGTCCCGCGATTCTGGCGGATATATTTGGCATTGTGGCTGATCAGCCGGTGGCGCTTGCCAGCGACGCCGTGCTTGAGCTTGCCGGTGGCGGTGAGCGTGAAGCGCTTCTTCACGCCGCTCTTCGTCTTCAGCTTGGGCATTTTCGTCTCCTTGTTGCGCGTGAAGCGCGACGTTTGCGAACCGCCACGGCAGCCCTATCGGCCGGGCCGTTCGTTTCTTCCAAAGGTGGAAAGAAGCGGCGCCTATAGAGGCGAGAGGGCGGAAAGGCAAGATATGTGAGGGCCCCGAAGGTGCGGGCGGTCATGTCCTTCTCCCCTTGTGGGAGAAGGTGGCTCGAAGAGCCGGATGAGGGGTGCGCGGCGGAGCCGCGCGCCGGCCTGCGGCCGGCACCCCCACCCCTGCCCCTCCCCACAAGGGGGAGGGGGTTAAAAGAGCGCGCTTCCACCTTCCGCCCCGCTTTGCTTTGGCCTATGCGCGACTCATTCCCCGGGGGGCTGCTGCTGCGGCTGAGAGTCGGCGAGGACGCCGAGACCCGTCGAACCTGATCCGGCTGACACCGGCGTAGGGAGGGCAAGCACCAGCAGCCTCTCTCCGCCCGCATAGGAGAGACACGAATGGCCGCCGATAGCCCCGCCCGCACCGAGCTCGCCGTCACCACCGGACCGATCCGCGGCAGCCGCAAGATCCATGTCGGCCCGCTTCGCGTTGCGATGCGCGAGATCGATCTCGAGCCTTCGTCCGGCGAGCCGCCGCTGCGCGTCTACGATTGCTCGGGCCCCTATACCGATCCCGAAGCCCGCATCGACATCATGGCCGGCCTGCCGGAGCTGCGCCGCGACTGGATCCGCGGCCGCGGCGATGTCGAGGAGGTCGCCCAGCGCGAGGTGAAGCCGGAGGATAACGGTCAGCTCGGGCCGGACCGCTCGGCCGGCGTCCCGGCCTTCCCCGGCGTTCGCAAGCGGGTGCTGCGCGCCAGGCCCGGCGCCAACGTCAGCCAGATGCACTATGCCCGCCGCGGCATCGTCACGCCCGAGATGGACTATGTCGCCATCCGCGAAAATCTCGGCCGCGAGCGGCTCGCCGAGGCGGCGGCGCGCGACGGTCAGGATTTCGGCGCCGCCATCCCGGACTACGTGACCCCCGAATTCGTCCGCGACGAGGTCGCCCGCGGCCGCGCCATCATCCCCTCCAACATCAACCACCCGGAAAGCGAGCCGATGGCGATCGGCCGCAACTTCCTGGTCAAGATCAACGCGAACATCGGCAACAGCGCCGTCGCCTCCGACGTCGCCGCAGAGGTCGACAAGATGGTCTGGGCGATCCGCTGGGGCGCCGACACGGTGATGGACCTCTCGACCGGCCGCAACATCCACGACACCCGCGAATGGATCCTGCGCAACTCTCCGGTGCCGATCGGCACCGTCCCCATCTACCAGGCGCTGGAGAAGGTCGGCGGCGTCGCCGAGGACCTCACCTGGGAAATCTATCGCGACACGCTCATCGAGCAGGCCGAGCAGGGGGTCGACTATTTCACCATCCACGCCGGCGTCCGGCTGCCCTTCATCCCGATGACGGCGAAGCGCGTCACCGGCATCGTCAGCCGCGGCGGCTCGATCATGGCGAAATGGTGCCTCTCCCACCACAAGGAGAGCTTCCTCTACACGCGCTTCGAGGAGATTTGCGAGATCATGAAGGCGTACGACATCGCCTTCAGCCTGGGCGACGGCCTGCGCCCCGGCAGCATCGCCGACGCCAATGACGAGGCCCAGTTCGCCGAGCTGGCGACGCTTGGCGAGCTCACCCGGATCGCCTGGAAGCACGACGTCCAGGTGATGATCGAGGGCCCCGGCCACGTGCCGATGCACAAGATCAAGGCCAATATGGATAAGCAGCTCGAGGCCTGCGGCGAGGCGCCCTTCTACACCTTGGGCCCGCTCACCACCGATATCGCGCCGGGCTACGATCATATCACCAGCGCGATCGGCGCCGCGATGATCGGCTGGTTCGGAACGGCGATGCTTTGCTACGTGACGCCCAAGGAGCATCTCGGCCTGCCCGACCGCGACGACGTCAAGGTCGGCGTCGTCACCTACAAGCTCGCCGCCCACGCCGCCGACCTCGCCAAGGGCCACCCGGCGGCGAAGCTGCGCGACGACGCGCTGAGCCGGGCCAGGTTCGAATTCCGCTGGCGCGACCAGTTCAACCTGTCGCTCGACCCCGACACCGCCGAGCAATATCACGACCAGACCCTGCCCGCGGAAGGCGCGAAGACCGCGCATTTCTGCTCGATGTGCGGGCCCAAATTCTGCTCGATGAA
>DATBDY010000039.1:0-55924 GCA_036269695.1 Allosphingosinicella sp.
CTTGCCGAAGAACGGGATCATCCACTGGTCGATGCCGTTGGTGCCGTAATAGCTGATCCAGTCGGAGAGGCCGGCGCCGGAGACGATCGCCTTGAAGCGGTTGGTCTGGGTGTTCGCCCACATCGCCATGAAGCCGCCATAAGAACCGCCCATCAGCCCCAGCCGGGTGTCGTCGATCGGCGCGGCGCGCTCGGCGGCGTCGATGCCGGCGAGGATGTCGCGAAGGTCGCCGCCGCCGAAATCGCGCCTGTTCGCCTGGGTGAAGGCCTCGCCCTGGCCGTAGCTGCCGTGCGGGTTGGGCAGGAAGATGTAATAGCCAGCGCGGACGAGGTCGGCATTGGCGCCTTCCCAGACGAAATTCGGCTGGTTGGCGGCGGCCGGCCCGCCATGGACCAAGGTCACCATCGGCGCCTTGGCTGAGGGATTCGCGCCGCGCGGGGCGATCAGCCAGCCCTGGACGGTGAAGGGCCCGCTCCGCCAGCTGAGGCTGCGGGCGGAGACGAGCGGCGTCCAGCCGTCATTGTCGTGGGTGATCGGGTGCGGCGCGGCGGCGGGCCCGGCGAAGATCGTGGCGGGATGCTCGAAATCCTGGGCGACCATCGCCACGGAGGCGCCGTCGGCCGAGCGGGCGAACTTCGCTGCGCCGGCGGCGATGCTCATCGGCGCACTCCAGGTCGGCGCGCCGGCGCCGCGCGCCGGATCGAGCGGCACGATGGCGTTGCGGTCGCCGACCAAAGCCGAGCCGGCGAGACCGGCCCGACCCCAGAGCAGCGACGTGAAGCTGCCGCGATAGTTCGGCGTGATGTCGCGCGGCGTGCCGCCCGCAATCGGCACCGTGTAGACGTCGCCGCCGATCGAGCCGAAATCGCTCATCAGGCCGCCGATGAAGGCCACCGTCCGCCCGTCGGGCGAAACCTTGGGCATGTTCATCTGCATCGCCGGCGCGGCGATGCGGCGGACGGCGCCGGTCGCGCCGTCGATCGCGTCGAGCTCGGCCACCCACCAATTGTTGTCGCCATTGCCGACCGCGCTGGTCGCGACGAAGCCGCGCCCGTCCGGCGTCCAGTCATATTCGTAGACGTAGCGGTCGGCCGGCGAGACCGGCGTCACCGCCCCGCCGGCGGCGGGAATCACGGCGATCCGCTGCTCGTCATTCTGCTCGCCGATCTCCCCGACCTGGCGCACGCCCGCCTGGGTGGCGCCGCGCTCCTTGCGGGCGCCGAGAGTGACGAGCAGCGCGATCCGCTGCCCGTCCGGCGAGAAGAGCGGATCCTCGGCGATGCCGTCGATTGTGGCGAGCGTCTGAGTGGCCTTGCCGGACGCCGCCACCAGCTGCGTCTTGCCGCCCTCCCGCGCGAGGAAGACGAGCCGCCCGTCCGGCGCGAACGTCAGGCCCGAATAGGAGCAGGCGGCGCAGGGATCGATCGAGTCCAGCACCGCGCCCGTCGCCGCCATGCGGACGACGACATGGCCGTGCGGCATCGCCGCCGCATTGGGCTCGACGTCGCTCTCCACCGTCGCGACGCGCGCGCCGTCGGCCGAAAGCGCGAGGCCGCCATATTGATGCATCGGCTGGGCGAAAGCGGGAGTGGCGGACAGCAAAAGGGCGGCGGCGAGGGCAAGGCGCATCGGGAGCTCCGGCAAGGATGGACGCCGCGTCCCTAGCACCTGCGCCCGGGCACACGGAAGCCGCAGCGGCGCGGCCGACGGCTGTGGCCCGAGCGGAATTTTTATGGCTAAAGGCAAGTTAACATTGCGGGCCCCAAATACGGCCATTATCAACGGGTTAGCCGCCTTCCTTTTTCCACATGCAGGAAGTGCGGTCAGGGGCCGGAGGCCCCGTGCGTCTGTCCAGACCAGTGCTTCCGGCCCCGCCTCAACCGTCAGGCAGCGCCGGACGGCTGGGCCGGCATATGCAATCCAGGGGCGCGGGCGCTTCTTACCCCCATTTGGCTGGCAGACGCGGCAGAGCGACCTCGACAGCGCGCACGCCTCTTGACAGTCCCCGCGGGTCCGGATCGAATTGCGCGAGCCGGCGATGCCGTTCGCCTGCTGTTCGGTTGCCGCTGCGGCAACGTCCTCGGCACAGGGGCGCGATATTTTTCAATGAGCGCGATCGGCAGGCTGCTGAACTGGCAAATGCGGCGCCTGCGCAGCTTCGTCCTGCAGCCCCGGCGCGTGATCCAGACCCGCGCCGTCGCCGTCGAAGACACGGACTATTGCGACCGCCCCATCTTCATCCTGGGCGTCCATCGCTCCGGCACCTCATTGGTGCGGCGGATGTTCAACTCGCATCCGAAGATCGCCTGCCCGCCGGAGAGCTTCTTCATGGCGCATTACGCCGACATGCTCGAGGACGGGCGGGTCGAGCTTGGCTATATGGGATTGGGTTACGATTTCGAGCAAATGCGGCAGGATTTGGCCCGCAATGCCGCCCGCCTCCACGAGGCCTATCGAATCGCGCAGGGGAAGGAAGTCTGGGCGGACAAGACGCCCCGGTATCTGGACAAGATCGACGCCATCGACCGGCTCTTCGGCGCGCGCCCCGTCTACGTCCTCGTGCTGCGCCATCCGTGCGACATCCTCTTTTCGCTCCACAAGCGCGGGTGGCGATTCAACGACATCGAGGACCCATTCCTGAGCAGCGTCGCCTACGTCAAAGATGCGATCGAAAAGCTGCTCGCCTTCGAGCAGCGCCACCCGGAGCGGTGCGCGCGTCTGGTCTATCAGAGGCTGGTCCGGGCGCCGGAAGCCGAACTCCGCGGGTGCCTGGAGAGGGTTGGCTTCGACTACGATCCTGAAATGCTGAACTTCGGCAGCAAGAGCCACAATTTCGGCATCGAAGATTCCATCGTGAGGGGACTGAGCTCCATCCGGCCGATGGAGCGCGCCTGGGAGTCCTGGGACGACCGGCAGAAAGAGATCGCGTCCCAAGCCTTCGGCCCGCGCATCTTCGAGGAAGATTATTGGGCGGAGCCGGATCGCGCCGCTCACGCCCGCCTCGAGAGCCGGACCTAGGTCCGGCCCGAGCGGCTGGCGACGGGCTTGCCGGTCATCATGTGCCGGCCGTCCGCGCGGAAGTGCTTGTCGAGGAAGATATTCAGCGTCGCCATGTGGAGATGAAATTGCGCCTGATCGGAGTCCCCGATCGCTCCACTCCCGCCCGCGACCTGTTGCCGCTCGACCTGCCATCTTTTCCGGGCGCTCGCCACCGACTCGCCCTTTTCGAGAAACGGCTGCAGCCTTTCAACAAGGGCCTTGGCGGCATCGACCACAGAAGAAGCCTCTTCATCGCTGACCTGATGGTCCTGGTGCCGGCGGAGAAGCTTGCACTCGAACTTTCTGCACGCCGCGGGGCGCTCCGCATAGACGGAGCAAAGCACGCCGGAAAACAGGGTGCAAGGTTGCCGAAAACGTAGCGCGTCTTTCTGCTGCCTGACGTCGAAGCCGAGCGTCTTCAGCCTGCCCGCCTCTTCCTCCTGCACCGGAACGTCATCGAAGATCACCCCGCTGCAGCAAAGCCCGCAGCGGAGGCACAGGTGCGCCGTCGATGCCAACCGGGCCTTTTCGTTCTCCACCATTGCGGCACTCTATCGGGCGACCGCGGGTTTGTAACGGCCTAGGAACCGGCGCCGATGGAAGCCTGAGGAACGGCTCCGCTCCACCGGACAGGCGCTGTTTGCCAATCGGTCAACGGCCCCTCGGCGTAGGCGACGAAATGCGCTGCCGCGAGAGACCGCAGCAAGGCGCCGCGATATTCGGCCTCGACATCCCAGCCTTCCCAGTCCGGCGGGGGCCATTTGCCGATCAGTTCGCGCACCCGCCCGAAGTCGATCAGGGTCGAAGCCGCCGCCGATCGGCTGAGCCGCTCCGCAAGCTGCGCCGATTCCGAAGGGGTAATATGCTCGTACCAATCGGCCATTTGAAGGCCACGGGCCTTCGGCTTGAGCACCGCTTCGGGAAGCCGATCGGCCAAGGCCTTTTGCGCGAGCGGCCGACGTACCCCGTTCTTCAAGAGACGGTCCGGCGGCAGAGACAGGCAGAAACTGATCAGCCGCGAGTCGGCGGTCGGGTCCCGCTCATCGAGCCCCCACTGCGCAAGCGCAGCCTTCCGAAAATTGCCGCTATCCTGCCTCTGCAAGAGCCGGCAGCGCAGGGCAAAGCTGTTGCGCGGCGGGCGCGGATCCCGGCCCGTCGAGCGATGGAGCGCCATCATCTGCGAGCGAAAGGGCTCCGCCAGCAGGAAGGGTTCGTTGAGCTTCGCCGCCATGACTCCATGCGAGGCGGCAAGACGCACCCATAGCCGTCTCGGCAACCACGGCCCCAGGGAACTGGCGAGCACTCCCTTCCACGTCATTCCCATTTCGCGGGGGGCGAGGAAAGCCTCGCGCAGCCAGGCCAGCCACCGCCCTGTCCGAATGAGGTCCGCGAGCTGCTGCGGGCCTCCGGCGCTGAGGGTGAGGTTTCCCTGCTCTCCGGTGAGAAGCACCTTGATGCCGCGCGCGCTGACCTGCTTCTGGATCGCCGTCCACCATGTGTGATTGCATATATGTCCGCCGGCGAATTGCGCGAAACGGTGGAGATCGTCGAGGATTTGCAATGGCGAAGTGCCGTCCGGCCGCAGGACGAAATGCTCGACATTTGGGTAAAGGGCGGCCGTCATCGCAGCGATGGCGCTTTCGTCGGCGAGTCGTCCGCGCGGCACGAATCCGTCGAATCCCAGCCGCGGGGCCGCCGTGAACGCGGTTACGGTCCCGCCTTCGTTCCGCAAGAGCCGTGCGGCCGTGGCCGTCACGGTGCCGCTGTCGTAGCCCGAGCTCAATTGCGTCGCGACTCTTCCGTCGCAACCGCGCAGCCTGGAGCGGACGGCCGTATCGATCTGCTCGCGAAAAGCCTCGACATATTCGTCGTCGCTGCGCAGCGAGAGCTCCCTCGGCGCGGGATCCCAATATTGGCGACGTTCGAGCTTGCCGTCGCTCCACCTCAGCAGGTGACCCGCGGGGAGCGATGAGATGTTCGAAAACCCCGCATAGCCGTCGACGGGGAAAGCGTCGGCAAGGAATTCAGCGATGCGCGGGATATTTGGGGCGCGTTCGATGCCGAGTGCATGAAGGCCGCTCGGCATCGACGCGAACGCGAGTCCGCCAGGCTCGTCCCGATATTGAAGCGGCCGCTGTCCGAGAGGGTCGCGGGCGAGAACCAGGACCTTTTCATGGAAATCCCATACGGCGAACGCGAAATCGCCGGCAATCCGATCCAGCACGCCTTCCCGCCATTTCACCCAGGCGCGAAGCAGCAGATCCGCGTCGCTATGCTGCGACGCGAACGACGGCCCCAGATCGAGATCTCTTTCCAGCTCGTCGCGATTGTCGAGCCTGAGGTCCGCGACCAGCAGCCATCTTTTCCCGGGATCGACGAGCGGCTGCCGGTCGAAGGAATCCTCAGGGAGAATGCGGTAGAGGCAGCGGCCGAACGCGACCGCAGGGAAAGCCTCGACCCGCTGGTCGTCGGGGCCATAACAGAGCTGCGCGTCATTCATGCCGGCGCAGGCAAGACTTACGTCTGGCGACCCGCGCCGGACGATGCCGGATATGGCGCTCATTCAATGCAGCGCTGGAACAGGCGCGCGGCTTTCAACCTGTAACGACCGGTCGAACGTGAATATTTCGAACCAAGCGACGCAGACCTGGATCGTCGATCCAGGTTCAGGACAGGTTCGTGCCCGGCGATCCGCCGCCGTCCTTGGTGCTGAAGCTGTTGTTCTCCGCCAGGCCGGCTTCGAAAGTCACCACCCTCGGCGCCTGCCAAACCTTCCGTTTGATCGTGCTGTCCTTCTCCCGGGTCATTGCCGCTCTCCTGCGAAGTATGAGTTGTCCATAACATAGAACAGTGCGTATCTCCACCCTTACCCCCACGTGAGGGGAGGGACGGCCCCCTGTTTACCCGGATTCGCGGGCCGTTCCGGCGACGTCACTTTGACTCACGCAAGCGCCGCGCCTAACATCGTGAGTCGGGCCGGCGATTCGCGACTCGGATTTCGGGTCGTGCCTGCCGGTCCTGTGTTTGCGTGCGACGGCAATTCTGCACGGATCAATCGGGGGGATCCGCAAATGGCTACGCTACTTCATTCTACGTCACAGCTCCGTCACGACGACGCTTTATGGGTCCGCTGGCACTCGCCAGACGCCGACCATGCACCGCAGGTGCAATGCGACGCCGAGATGGAGGTCCTTTTGCTCGGGATTCGCGACGCCTTGCGTGCGGACGCGGCGCTCTCCTGCCATCACGGCAGCCGGCGGTCGGAATCGTTGCGCATCGTCGGTTGCTCCGGCGGCGACACGTTCGACGACGACGACTGGGCGCAGGTCGCGCTTCTCGCCCAGGCCGCGGACCGGCGGATTCCGCCGGCAAGTGCGCGGCTGGACGATTACGACTGGACCACGACGCTGCTGCGCCTCCACATGTACGAGGTCCTGCGCCTGTCGATTCCGGATCCGCAGTCGAACGGCAGGCTCATCATCGCCTTGCTCTTCAGCAAGGGCCGGCCGACCAACGGCACCGCCTCGCTGCTCGAGAAGCTGAGGCCACTGATCGACGCTCATTGCCGGTTGTGGCAGCAGCAGCAACAGCTGACCGCGCGTGTGGCGGGCTTCAGGATGGCGCTCGACACGATCGAATGCGCGATCGTCGTGATCGACCGGCACGGCAAGATCCGGGAAGCCAATGCGACCGCGAAGACCATGATCGACGAAGGCGATTTCCTGCGCCGGAGCGACGACACCCTGGTTGCCGCCGATCTCGCGGACAGCATTGCCCTGCAGGTCTCGATCAACGATGCCGTCGCCGGCAATGGTAACGATGCCGCCGCCGCGCGGCGCATGCCGATCTTCTCGCTCCGCTCCGCACGGCACGACCGTCCCATGATCGTCACGGTGGTCCCGTGCGACGAGCCGACGGCCGACGAAAACGGGCCGGGCGCGGTCGTTTACGCGCTGCACCCGGATGCCGGTCACACCGGTCAGCTGCACGCGGTCTGCAAGCTTTACGGGCTCTCCCAGGTCGAAACGCGGCTCGCCTTGCTCATCGTCGGCGGCACGTCGCTTCAGAACGCGGCGGAGGCTCTGCACATCAAGGAGCAGACGGCCCGCTCCTACCTGAAGCAGATCTTCCTGAAGACCGACACCCGCCGGCAGGCGGACCTGGTGCGGGTCGTGTTGCGCGGCATGCCGCCGCTCCGCTCCACTCTTCCCGTCGAGCCGATCACCAACCGCTGACGCGGTCGCGCGCCGCCGCTCGAACCCGCCGTCGAGGCGGAGCCCCTGCCTGTGCCCGTACTCCTTTCGGTCTCACCCCAAATGAGGGTGTCGATGGTGCCGATTCGGGGGCAGGTGTCAGACCTGAATGAGTGGAGGGCAATGGTTTCCAAAGGGTTAGTCATAGCACTGGGCAACCCCGCTCAACCAGGGAAAGGCAGACGCCTTTCCTGCCCTTTAGGAGTAGGACAATGAAGGTCACTTACCTCGTCGCCACTTCGGCAGCTGCGCTGCTGCTGGCGACCGCCGCTTATGCGGACAACGTCAATACCAACACGAACGGCAACACCAACACCAACAACACCAACACGCAAAACAACAGCACCAGCTCGTCGACGGCGACCGCGGATGCCACCAGCAATGGCGACAGCAGCCAGCACAACCGCACCGTGACCACCGGTGACATCGGCTCCGGCAACACCTCCGCTTCGCGCGGCGGCCAGGTCGGCGACAGCACCTCCGCTTCGCGCGGCGGCCAGGTCGGCGACAACACGACCGACGTAACCACCGGCGACATCGCTTCGGGCAACACGAAGCAGGTGGCGACGAAGGGCGGCCAGATCGGCGACAATTCCGACAGCAGCATGCACACGACGGCGACCAAGGGTGGCCAGGTCGGCAGCAACACCACCACCACCGACCTGACGGTTGGCGACATTGCTTCCGGCAACACCAAGAACGTCGCGACCAAGGGTGGCCAGAACGGCAACAACACCAACAGCAACAACGAGTTCTCCGCGAACGCGAAGAACGGCTCCGCCACCACCGGCGGCACCGTGAATCACGACAGCGGCAACAGCACCGACATCACGACGGGCGACATCGCGTCGAACAACACCACCGCCAGCCATGGCGCGCTGCTGTTCGGTGACGACGGCTTCGCCTCCGTGGGCAACGACAACAACGGCAACGGCCGTGACAACAACACCCTCGGCGGCTCGACCTTCGGTGCCGACGCGGTCGTTTCCCTGTCGACCCTGCGGTCGAGCGTCAGCGACGTCGACATTCACTATGCGGCCAGCGGCGGCGCTCCGAACCAGGATGGCACGATGACCTACACGGCCGGCGCGTCGTTCAACGGCGTCCAGAACGGCAACTGGAACACCGGTGTCGGCGCTTCGCAGAATGCGAGCGTCAGCATCGCGGTCGGCAGCGTCTCGATCACGCGCTGAACCTGATACGGGGCGGCGGAATTCTCCGCCGCCCCACTTTTTTCCTGTCTGGGAGGGGGAAATGATGCGCAGCCTCTACGCAGGGCCGATCGCCCTCGCCGCTTTCATGCTGCCCGCCGCGGCGCTTGCCGCACCGGCACCGTCCACCGCCGCGCAAGCGGCAGCTCAACCGACCGCTCCGTTCGGCTCGCCGCTCGACGACGCGACGATGTCGAAAACGACCGGCCGCGCCGACACGTCGATGGTCGCGCAGAGCCAGCAGACCAGCAGCGTCAGCAACAATACGATCACCGGCGACTCGACCACCGGCGACATCAATATCGCCGGTAACGCCTTTCAGAATGCGAGCGGCCTGGTGCTGATCAATGCCAATAGCGGCAACAACGTCTCGATGAACGGGTCGATGAACGTCAACATCATTATGACGGGCCCGAGCCCGCAGCATTGAGAGCGCGCATGCGCCGTTTATATCGCCACATCCTCTCGGGCGCCTGCGCCGCCGGCGTCGCGTGCTTTCCTGCATACGGGCAGCCGCATGCGGGCGCCGGGCGGGCAATCGCGTCGTTCAGCACGAGCGCCGGGTCCGAATCCTATCGCGTCCCCGTCCATTCGATGGAGGACATGAAGTTCAGCACGATTATCCGCCAGCGCTACGATTTCAGCTGCGGCTCGGCGGCGCTCGCCACCCTGCTGCGCTACCATTACGACCGTGCGCTGGACGAAGAAGCCACTTTCCGGGGCATGTGGGCCGAGGGCGATCGGACGCAAATCCGTCGCCTCGGCTTTTCACTGCTCGACATGAAGCGCTACCTCGCCTCGATCGGCCTCGCCTCCGACGGCTTCAAGGTCAGCCTGGACCAGATCGCCAAGGCCCGGGTGCCCGGGATCGCGCTGATCACCATCAACAAATACCGCCATTTCGTGGTCGTGAAGGGAATGACCCCCGCGCAGATCCTGATCGGCGACCCGGCGACCGGGCTTCGCACCATCTCCCGCGCCGAGTTCCTCAAGAACTGGAACGGCATCTATTTCGTGGTCAATTCGGAAACGGAGCGCGGCCGCGCCCATTTCAATACGCCTTTCCAATGGGCCCAATATCCCCGCATCGCTCCGAACTCCGTCTTCCTTCGCCCGCTCGACCAGCAGGCGCTGGCGCTGACGGCGCCGTTCCGGACCGAGTTCTGACATGAGGGTGGGCCGCGTCCTCATGACCTTCGCAGCGGTCGGCGCGGCGTTGCTGCCCGCCTTCGGCCAGGCCGCGCCCTTCGACGAGGCGCCAGTTTCCGAATCGACGCTCGCCGATTCGCGCGGCGGCTTCGCTCTGCCTGGCGGCGGGCAGATCAGCGTGGCCGTGCAGAGCGATACGCGGGTCAACGGAGAGCTCGTCCTGCGCACCGTGCTGATCGCGGCGCAATCGGCACCGACCCTCAGCGTGTTCGTGAAGACCGATAAATCCGACTCGACGCAGACGTCGCAGCCCTTGCAGCAGCCGCAAAACTCGCTGACAATAGCGGGACCAGGGGGGACGACGATCAATGTCACGACAAGGGCGCCAAACATCACCAATGCCGTTCCGGACGGCATGACGCAGGTGGCACTTTCTCCAGGGCAGACGGTGACCACCGCCGTCGGCGACGTGCGCTACGACAAGACCGGCGCTGCTTCGCAGATCGTGCTCAACGCACCCGACCTCGAGGTTCGCCAGCTGGTCGGACAGGCGTTCGGAACCATCGTTTCGAACCGCGGCAACGACGTCGCCATCGACACCTCCACGATGATCAATCTCGATCTGACCGGGATGCCGCCCCTCAGTCTCGGCTCGACCCTGCCGCGGATCGACGGGCTGGCGCTCGATGCGGCCCGGTTCGGGCATTAGAGCCATGCGCGTCCGTGGACTTCTGCTCGCCGCCGCCGCCTTGCCGGCTGCGGCGCTCGCCACACCCGCCGCAGCGCAAACCGCGGCCGCGCCGGCGGCCGCTCAGTCCGGCCAATCGATGGACGAGCTCCGCGGCGAGCTGCGCGAAGCGCGCGGTGAGATCGCCGAGCAGCGCCAGCGGCTCGACGCGCAGGACGCCCGCATCCGCGCGCTCGAAGGACGGCTCAACATGATGGCGGGGAATGCGGCGCCCGGCCAGCCGGCGCAGCCCGGCCAGGCACCCGGAACGGCGCCGGTGCAGGTCGCTCAAGGCTCTGCCGCGCCGCCCGCCGGAGTCGAGCACGTCGGCGAGGCGCCGCAGCCGCGCATCGAGGTCCCGCAGGTGCCGGTGCTCGGCGACCAGGGCGCTGTGATCACGCGCGCCGGCCAGTTCACCTTCGAACCGAGCCTCGAATATGTGCGGTCGGACCGCAATACCGCGCTTTTCCGCGGCGTTTCCGTCGCCGAATCGCTCCTGATCGGCGTCTTCGACATCAGCGAGACGCACCAGGACCTGCTGACCGCCGCCACGACCTTGCGCTACGGCGTTACCAACCGGCTGGAGCTCAGCGTCCGGGCCCCCTTCGTCTATCGCTTCGATTCCGAGGTGCTGACGCCGGTGGCGAACGCCCCCGGCGCCAATACCCAGAGCGAAGGTTTCACCGACAAGGCCTACCGGCTCGGCGACGTCGAGTTCGACGCGCGCTACCAGATCACCCCCGCCCGGGCCGACCGGCCGTTCGTGATCGGCACGCTGCAGGTGGTCGCGCCGACGGGATCGAACCCCTTCGGCGTACCGCGCGATAGCCAGGGCCGCGAGCTCAGGGCCGCGACCGGCGCCGGCTTCTGGGGGGTGACGCCGGGCGTCACCGCGATCCTGCCGACCGATCCGGGCGTGCTGTTCGGCTCGCTGAGCTACACGCACAATTTCGCGCGAAACGAGAACACGCAGATCCCGCCGGTGCTGATCACCCACGTCGATCCCGGCGATTCGTTCGCGTTGAGCCTCGGCATCGGCCTCGCCCTCAACCAGCGGACGTCGATCAACTTCGGCTATTCCCACAGCTGGATCCTCGGCAGCCATTCGACGGTCCAGCTGCTCGCTCCCCAGCCGAACGACCCGAACCTTCCCGTCATCACGGCGACTCGCGACCTGCAGCTCGGCCGGTTCCTGTTCGGAATCAGCTACCGCGTCTCCGACAAGACCACGATCAACTGGGCCCTCGAGGTCGGCGCGACGGCCGACGCGCCCGATATAAGAACGACTCTGCGCATCCCGATTACGTTCGGGTCCTGAATTTGGGGGCGCGCCAGAGACGAGACAGCCGCTGACCGAAGCCGCGTCGACCCCCGACGGACAGCTTCCGGACAACGGCCTAGGGCTGGGGTGAGACTAACCTCCCAGGTCACCATCTCACCCCAGCCCGCCCTACGGCCCGGCCTATGCGAGCCGCCGAAGGCTGGCAATGAATTCACCAATTTTCAACACGTCTTCGATCGCGGCCCCCTTTGGGGCCGCATTTCGATCCCGATCATCGTGGAAAATCTTGCAAAAAGAAAGAGCTGCGTAACGATGCTTTTACAATTTCCGAGCTAGCGTGGGAGTCCGCCCCAAATCCCAATTTCTTCTAAACCATAGACGTTAGTTATGGGGCAAGTGGTGCTTCCTAGAAGGGTCCTGCAGCCCAGTGTGGACAGGCTGTTGGACAAAGGAGTCAGGAAGCATGTGGAAAGTCTTTTCGGTCGCGGGAGCGCTGACGCTCCTCGCCACTGCCGGCACCGCCGGCGCCCAGGTCATCCCGCCGGTCGGCACCAATCCCCCGGTCGTGGTCGTCTATCCGGGTGGCACCTTCACCAGCGGCGACAGCGCGGCGACGACCCGCGCCGCCGCTGACGCAAGCAGGGCTGCCGCGGCTCAGCAGGCGGCTGACGCACGCGCGGCTGCTTCCCAGCAGCGCGCCGCAGCGCAGGCAGCGGCCGCCGCTGCCCGCGTTCACTGACGCAAGAACCGGCAGGGCCTTCGGGCCCTGCCGGCTTCTTCGGGAGAAAAAGGATGCGACTCGCAACCTGCGGGCTCGTCGCGCTTGCGACGGCCATGCCGGCGGCGGCATCCGCCGCCGAATTCAATGCAACGCTCGCCACCAGCCTTTCCAGCGGCCGCTACGGCGGCGCGCAGACGACAGACGCCCTGGTCACCGCCTACGGCGTCCAGGCCGGACTGAACGGCTGGCGGCTTCAAATGACCTTTCCGCAGCTCCAGGTGAGCGGCGGAAGCGGACAAAGGATCGTCGACGGCAACATCGTGTCGACAGGAGGCCGCCGCCGCAGCGGCGACGGCGACATGATGCTGAGGATCGAGCATAATCTGCCGGTCCATACCCCGGTCGACCTCGCCATGGCGGTGCAGTTCAAGCTGCCCACGGGTGCGCGCGGGCTGACCACCGGCGGGACCGACGCGACGCTCTCGGTGCAGGCCTCCAAGACTCTCGGGCCGGTCACGCCGTTCGCCTCGGTCGGCTACCAGCATGTCGGCGATGGTAACGGCCTGCGGCTCAAGGACGGATGGACGGCCTCGGCCGGAACCATGGTCACGGCCGGACGCACCTTCTTCCTGCTGTCGTACGACACCAGCCACGCGATCGTCCCCGGCGCTCCGGCGCGGTCGGTGTTCGCGCTGGCGGGACGTCCGGTCGGCAGGGGCTGGAGCGTCAGCCTCTATGCAAGCAAGGGCCTCTCCGCCGGGGCCGCGAATCTCACGACCGGAATCGGCCTGACGCGCGCGTTCAGCTAGGTCGGGACCTCCTCTGGCCTTCGGGCGGCGAGCCTGTATGCTCGCCGTCTGGAGCCTTTGCCGGGGGGACGGCCGGATGCGTGCGGCGCTGCTGACTGCCACAACCATTGCCGTTGCGCTGGCCGGCTGCGCGAAGCAGCCGCCGAAGCCGCAGGGCTATGACATCGATCTGAGCCAGAGCGCCCCGAGGACGCGGGCCGGCTATGAAGCGGCGCCCGACGGGGATCCGGTGACCGTCGCGTCGGTCGCCATCGGCAAGGCGGAGCACCCATGCGGCCGCGTCACCAAGGCCGTCCGGCTCGGCGACGGCAGCATTGCGGCAATCTGCTCGAACCAGGAGGATTTCCGCATCACCCGCATTCCGGCGGTCGGAACGGTGGCGATGCGCTGCTCGGAGGTGCGCCGTATGGGCATCAAGGGCTGCTGATCCGATGGCCCAGGGTCCCGATCTCGAAGCGCCGCTGAGCGAAGCGGAAATCGCCGCCGCGCGCAGCCGCATCGCCGGCGCCGCCCTGAGGACGCCGCTGGTGCCGCGGCTGGACGGCTCGGCCTGGCTGAAGCTCGAATGCCTGCAGCCGACCGGCTCCTACAAGATCCGCGGCGCGACCAACGCGCTGAAGGCGCGGCGGGAGGCGGGCGAACCGCTAAAGGCGATCGTCACCGCCAGCGCCGGCAATTTCGGCCAGGCCATCGCCCGCGCCGCCGCCAGCCTCGGCCTCCCCTGCGTCATCCACGTCCCCGACAATGCGGCGCGGGTGAAGGTCGAGAATTTGAAAAGGATGGGCGCCGAGGTGCGCGAGCACGATTTCGCCGACTGGTGGCGGATCATGCAGACTCGCGAGACGGGAGACGAAGGCGCCTTCTTCCACCCCGTCTGCGAGCGGGAGGTGATCGCCGGCGCCGCGACCGTCGGCGCGGAGATCGTCGAGGATCTGCCGGAGGTCGAGGCGGTGCTCATCCCGATCGGCGGCGGCGGCCTCGCCTCCGGCATCGCCCAGGCCGTCAAGGCGCGCCGCCCCCAATGCCGCATCTATGCTGTCGAAACCGACACCGCTCTGCCGCTCAAGGCGGCGGTGGCCGCAGGGGCGCCGGTGACGGTGGAGCGCACGGCCAGCTTCGTGGACGGCATGGGCAGCACCCGCGTGCTCGATCCCATGTGGCCCCTGCTCCGCCGGCTGATCGACGACGTGATCGTCGTCACCCTCGCCGAAGTGGAAGCGGCGATCCGCACCCTCGCCGCCGAGCACCACGTCGTCGCCGAAGGCGCCGGCGCCGCCGCGCTCGCCGCCGCCGCGCAGCTTCCGCCCGGCAACAAGGTCGCGATCGTCTCCGGCGGCAATCTCGATTGGGCCGAGCTGCGGCGGATTTTGGCCGTCAACGCGGCGTGAGCACGGCCAGACCGAATGCCGACCCGGCGCCGCCGGCGCAGGTCAGCTTGCCCTTCGCCGGGTAGCAGCCGAAGAGGGTGTGCGGGAGCCGCGCCTCGTTCCAGCTTGCGCCGGCATCCTGGCTGTAGAGCAGCGTCGGTCGATCCAGCCGAAACACCACGACGGTGCGCGATCCAAGGGGATAGGGGCCGTCGAGCATCAGCACGTCACCATTCGCCTTGGAGGTGACGCTGGCGACGAAGACCCGCTTCCATTCGCGCCCGTCGCTCGAACTCTTCCAGATTGAGCTGAATGAGGTCGCGTCGCCAATCCGGAACGAATGTTTCTGAGCGAGGAGCCAGGCATTGCCATCGGGGAACAGGCGCAATGCGTCGGCTTCGATGGGGCAGCCGTCGGTGCCGGCCGGTCGCTTTTCGAGGTCCGTGGCCTTCCAGCCCCGCCCCCCATCATCGGTGCGGAAGACCGTGAGATTGCCGTCGCGGCAACCCGCAATGAAGCCTTTCGTGACGTTCACAAAGGCAAGCGCCTGGAGGTCGAACCGTCTCGGTAGTTCCGTTTTCCGCCAGCTCCGGCCGTTGTTTGCAGTGGCATAGAGATACGCGTGAGGATCGTAGGGTGAGAAGGTCGAGAAGAGCCCGACTCCATGGCCGACATACTGAATCGCGCCAACGAACAGATTCCGGAATGGCAGCCGTCGCCAATGCAAACCGCCGTCGTTCGTGACTCGGATGGCGGACTCGGCGTGCGACATATCGAACACCTTAGTCCAGCCGTCCCACGCAGCCGCAAAAGAAAGGAGCGGCGCGTCGTTGTGCTCGTAGCTCCATGGGAGCTCACGCCAGCTTCGTCCGCCGTCGCCGGACCGGAGGATGGTCCAATCGCCCGCTCCGATCTCACCCGGTGGATTGTAGCCTAGGCCCCAGACCGCCCGGCCATCGTGTAATCGGACTTCTTCGATCCCTTGTGCGGTCCTGCAGTTGGCGCACGAGCCGCGCTGCGAGGAAATGTGGAAGGGCAATGGGTGCGGCGGCGCCGACGCGGCGCCGAGGCAAAGGACAGCCGCCGCAGCTGCAACCGCGGATGTTCGCCAATGCCGATCCGCCACTTCCGTCATCGGCGCATTGTTATCATGAGAGGCCGCACCCCGTCGCCTGCCCACCGGATCCTCGCTTGACCGCTGCTGCCACGTCTGCTCCCGCGCCGGCATGAAATGGCTGCTGAAGATCCTCGGCCTCGCGGCGGCGCTCGCCATCGTCGCCTATCTGATCCTCAGCTACGCCGTCGGCTATTTCGGCGGGCCACTCTTCTTCGATGTCCCCGCGCGGGCGCCGTCGAAGCCTGGCGAGGAGAAGGTCGCCGCCATCGTCTTCTCCGGCAATATGGGCTTCCATATCGGCCAGGCGCTGAAGGTCTCGAACGGCCTTGCCGCGCGCGGGCTGCCGGTGGTCGGCGTCAACAGCCTCACCTATTTCGCCGGTCCCCGCACGCCCGCCGACGCGACCGCTTTGGTCGAGGCGGCGATCGACCGGGCGCGGCGCGACACCCGTCGCGACAAAGTGGCGCTAATCGGCATCTCGTTCGGCGCCGACATCCTCCATGTCGGCCTCGCCGGCCTGCCCTCGGCCTATCGCGCGAAGGTACGCAACGTGGTGCTGGTCGTGCCTGGGCGAATCCTGCAGCTCCAGGCCTCCCCCCTCGAGGTCATGCCCTTCCGCACACCGGACCGGGACGGCACCATCACCGGCCGGCAGCTCGGCTGGACGCCCGTCACCTGTGTCTGGGGCGCCCGGGAGCAGGACAGCCTCTGTCCCCTCCTCCGCCTGCCGAACGTCCGGCAGGTGCCGCTTCCCGGCGGCCATATGCTGGAGCGGAACATGGACGTGCTGACGGCCCAGATCGCGCGTGCGATCGACCGGGACAGCGCGCCCGTTCCGCCACTATAGTGACGCTCGCGAATCAACTGGCAAGGTTCCGGAGGTCGCGACAATGTCCTTGCAGCAACGTCTCACCCGCCGCGGATTCTCGACCTTGGCGTTCGGCGCTCTTGCGTGGCCCGCCTTTGCGCGGGACGACACGCCGCAGCCGCTCGCGCTGAAGAGCGGCTTTCCGCAAATGCCGACGGGCGGCACCGGTGTGACCCCATGCGGGTCGGCAAATGCACCCGCCTTTATTCCGTCCGCGGCTCGCATTGCGCCCGCGTCCGAGCCCGGCATTCCCATCATGGTGACGGGAACGATCCTGAAGCCCGACCGGAAGAGCCCGGCGCCGGGGATCGTCCTGTTTCTGTACCACACCGACGCCAAGGGGCGGTACAATCAGCCGGACACGCCGTTCAGGCCGAGGCTCTACGCCTGGGTCAAGAGCGACGGACAGGGCCGCTACGGATTTCGCACGATCCTGCCGGGTCACTACCCCGCCCACGACACCCCGCGCCACATCTACGCCAACGTCTTCGGTCCCGGACTGCCCGAATATTGGATCGATGACTATTGGTTCGCCGGAGATCCCCTGATCACCCCCGCGCAACGCGCGATGCTCAAGGGACGCGGCGGCGGAGGGGAGACGATGCACATGGTCCGGGGCGCCGACGGGATCCTGCATGGCAGGCGCGACATCGTGCTCGAGCATGTCGGCGTCAGCGGCAACTGCCGCCTTCTTCGGAGCTGAACCCGGAGCGAAAGATCTCTGCCGGAAGGCGAGAGCACCGGTCCGGGCGAGAATCCTCAGCGCGTCGACGGATGCGAGACGGCTGCCGCCAGCGCCGCCTGGCGCGACGCGGACGCGCCGGCCGGCTTCGCGGCCTTCACGGCGGCGGGCCTTGCGGAAGCCACATGCGCCTTCCCCGGCTTGGCCGAGGCGGTCGTGCTCTCCTCGGCCTCCGGCGCCTGCGGAATCGGCAGGTTTTCGAGCGCGGCGAGCGCCGGCTTGTCGCGGCCGTACATGTCCTTGTAGCTGAAATAGCCGGGGCTGTCGGGCGTCGAGGCGATTGTGAAATAGACGATGTAGACCGGAACCGGGGTCGCCAAATTCGCCTGCACCGACTTGCCGGACGCGATCGTGCCGTAAATCTTCTCGTGATCCCAATCGGTGCCCTGGAGCAGGGTCTCGGCGAAACCGACCGCATCCTCGGTGCGGATGCAGCCGTGGCTGTAGGCGCGCGCCTGGGCGTTGAAGAGGTTCTTCGCGTTCGTGTCGTGGAGGTAGATGGCGTAGGGGTTGCCCATCACCAGCTTCATCCGCCCGAGCGCGTTGCGCGGCCCCGGCGGCTGGCGGTAGCGGACGCCGTCGCCGTTCGGCACCGCGACATAGCCCTTCTTGCCCTTCACCTCGTGGCTGATGCTGGTCGGCACTTCCCACCACGGGTTGAAGATCGCGCCGGTGATGAGCGCGTTGAGCTGCGGCGTCGGAGTCTTGAGCGCGCCGGCGACCGCGCGGCGGCGGTTCAGCGTCTGCCCGCCTTCGACCAGGGCAACCGTGTAGGCCGGCACGTTTACGATCACATATTTATGGCCGAGATCGCGCGGCAGCCAGCGCCAGCGGTCGAGGTTGATGCGGATCTTGTCCGCAAGCGCCTTGTCGGTGGTCGTGGCGAGCACCGCCTTCAGCGCCGCATATTGCGGATGGGTCGGCAGCAGCGAACGCAGGCTGTCCGGAACGATATGGCCGGACAGCGCACGGTCGAGCAGCGCCTGCTGGTCTGAGGGCGCGAACGGGTCGTCCTTGACGTGCCAGTCCACCCGCCCGTCGCCGCGGACATGGCCGAGGGCGAGGTCCGACGCGACCTTGACGAAGGTGTCGGTGGCGACGGTGTCGAGAGTCGCCGGATCCCCCGCCATCGCCTGCGTCAGCGCGTCGGGGCCGTAATCGGCGGGATCGAGGCCCTCGGCGCCGATCCCCTGGACGAAGGCGAGCAGGTCGGTCGCGTCGCGCTTGGTCCAGTGGCCGCTGACCACGACTGGCGCGGGCGCCGGAGCGGGCACGGCCGTTGCAGGCGGCGCGGCCGGCGGCGGCAGCGGTGCACCATTCTGGGCGACGGCGGGCATTGCTGCGCCAAGCAGCAGCAACGGCAGAAGAAATCGGCTGGTCATCGGCTATCCTGTTGCATCCCCGGAGCGCCACGAAAGCGTGGCTGCCCTCCCTGCACAATATCCAGGATCACCTCTTAAGGGCCGCTGAAGCGCCCGGCAAGGCGCTCCGCAAGCTTTGGAAAGAAAAGGAGAATCGGCCCGGCGCAAAGCCGGACCGATTCGTCCTGTACCACTCAGGCCGCGGGAGCCGCGGCGTCGCGGTTCATCCAGCCGAAATAGGCGGCGACGATGGCGAGCAGGGCATGCAGCCAGACGTCCTTGCCGTAGAGCGGAATCAGCCCGAACGTGGTCTGCAGCGCCGGGATCAGGCCCATGACCGTCAGCACCGCATAGATGATGGCGACCCCGCGGAAGTACATCCGCGCGTTGCCAAGCGAACGGGCGGCGAGCAGCCCCCAGATGCCGAACAGGATGTGCACGATGTCGTGCAGCACGTTGACCGGGAAGAGCTTCAGCTCATAGCCGAACATCGACGTCATCTTGACCTGGGTGTCGGCGTCCATGTTCATGCCGCCCATCGGCGTCACACCGGGAATGAACCCGAGGACACCGACGATCAAAAAGACGACACCAAAAATCATCGCGAAGGTACGAGTGTTCATCAAGCATCTCCCCTGCGTTCTGTCTGACGCTTACTGGGGCGGTTTTTACCGGAATAACGGCTCCGTAACCAGCCGCTACTTTCCTGCCCTTCCGGCATAGATGACGGAACGGAGCGGACGTTCCCGTGCGTCGGCGGCCCAGGCGGCGATCGCGGCCGCGATCTTGGCGCCGCCGGCGACCGACGGCTCGATCGGGTTCGCATAATCCTCGTCGGCGCCGCAGATCAGCCGGAGATCGATGAGCGCCAGCCCGCGCGCGAAGGCGGCGCGGGCGATCTCGTCGTTGAACAAGGCGAGGGCGGTGCGGATCAGCCGGTGGTCGGGACCGGAGGGCGGCGTGTCGTAGATGGTGCAAAGGGCGGTCGGCAGCCGGCGCGCCATCACCGCTTCGACCATCGCGCCATAATCGCGGGCGAACCGACTCTGCGCCGCTTCGAGCAGCGACAGGGCCTCGGCCACGTTCGCGACGGACTGGCCGAGCAGATGCGAGGCGCCGAGCGCGTCGTTGCCGCCGGCGCTGACCACGAGGTGGGTCGCATCGGCCGAGAGACGGCCGAGTTGGGAAAGCACATCCCGCACCACATCACCGTCGCGGGCGAGCAGGCTCGCATCCCAGTTCGCCGGCAATTCCTGCCGCTGCTGGCGGACCACGTCGGGGCCGCCGCGCACGTAGGCGCCGTTGTCGAAGATCGAATCGCCGAGGAGAATGAGATGGGCCATGCGGCGAAAGCTCCGGCGGCCCGCCCGGGTTCCCGCCTCACGGCATCGAGAAGTTGATGCCTTGGGCGAGCGGCAGGTCGCGGCTGTAGTTGATCGTGTTGGTCGCCCGCCGCATGTAGTTGCGCCAGGCGTCGGAGCCGCTCTCGCGCCCGCCGCCCGTCTCCTTCTCGCCGCCGAACGCGCCGCCGATCTCCGCGCCCGACGGGCCGATATTGACGTTGACGATCCCGCAATCGGAGCCGGCGGCGGAGAGGAACAGCTCCGCCTCGCGCAGATCGTTGGTGAAGATCGAGGAAGCGAGGCCCTGCGGCGCGGCATTGTGCGCCGCGACCGCCTCCTCCAGCACCGAATAGCGCATGACGTAGAGGATCGGCGCGAAGGTTTCGGTCAGCGTGATCTCCGTCTGGCCGGGCATCTCGACGAGAGCGGGGCGGACGTAGAAAGCCTCGGACCGCGTGTTCTTCAGCAGCCGCTCGCCGCCTTCGACGGTGCCGCCCTGCCCCCGCGCCTGCGCCAGCGCCGTCTGCATCCCCTCGAATGCGGTGCCGTCGATCAGCGGACCGACCAAGGTCCCCTCCTCCAGCGGATTGCCGACAGGAACACTTGCCCAGACCTGCTTCAGCCGCGGCACCAGCCGCTCGTAAATTTCGTCGTGGACGAAGAGGCGGCGTAGCGTCGTACAGCGCTGGCCGGCCGTGCCCACCGCCGCAAAGGCGATGGCGCGCTCGGCCAGCGCGAGGTCGGCGGTCGGCGCCACGACCATGCCGTTATTGCCGCCGAGCTCCAGCAACACCCGCCCGAACCGCGCCCCCACGCGCGGCGCCACCGTCCGGCCCATCCGCGTCGAGCCGGTCGCCGAAACGAGCGCCACCTTGGGGTGATCGACCAAGGCCTCGCCCGTCTCGCGCCCGCCCTGCACCACCTGGCTCAGCTGCTCCGGTGCCTCACCGAAACACTTCGCCGCCCGCTCGAACAGGGCCTGCACGGCCAACGCGGTGAGCGGAGTCTTCTCCGAAGGTTTCCACACCACCGCATCGCCGCAAACAAAGGCCAAGCACGCATTCCACGCCCAGACCGCGACCGGGAAGTTGAAGGCGGAGATCACGCCGACCACGCCGAGCGGATGCCAGGTCTCCATCATCCGGTGGCCGGGTCGCTCGGTGGCGATGGTGAGGCCGTAGAGCTGGCGCGAGAGGCCGACGGCGAAATCGCAAATGTCGATCATCTCCTGGACTTCGCCGAGCCCCTCCTGGAGGATCTTGCCCGCCTCCAGGCTCACCAGCCGCGCCAGCGTCACCTTCTCCTCGCGCAGCACCTCCCCGAACAGCCGCACCAGCTCTCCCCGCCGCGGCGCCGGCACGGATCGCCAGGCGAGAAACGCCCGGTGCGCCCGCTCCACCGCCTCCGCCACCTCCGCCGCCGAAGCCGGCGCGACTCCGCCGATTGCGCGGCCATCGATGGGAGAATGGGAGACCAGGTCTCCCTCGGGTGGGTTCAGGCCGAGGCGCTTGAACAGCACCTGGGCTTCTGTCGTGGAATCGAAGCTCATGCGGCCCATCTAGCGCCAGTCGGGTATCTTTTCACCGCCGATGCAATGTGGCAGCGGGGGGTCGTTCCTTTCGGAGGTCCCCCATGTCCGCTCGCCTTGCGAAGCTCGTTTTCCCGTTCCTCGTCGCCGCCGCCCCGGCCGCGCTCGCCATTGCCGCCACCGGCGCGATCGGGGTCACCCTTTCCTACCGCGATCTCAGCGTGAAGCCGGGGACGATTTCGATCTCTATGCGAATGGCGCCTGGAAGAAGGGGACCGAGATTCCGGCCGACCGCTCCTCGACCGGCGTCGGCTACGAGGTCTTCCAGCGCGCCGAGCAGCGCAATGCCGAGCTGATCCGGAATGCGGGTGCCGGCAATCCCGCGCCGGGCACGCCGCAGCGGATGATCGCCGACTATTATGCCGCCTACATGGACCAGGCGGGGATCGATGCGCGCGGCCTGACGCCGCTCCGGCCCCAGCTCGCCGAGATCGACGCCCTCTCGTCAAAGGAAGGCCTGTCGCGCCTGCTCGGCAGCAGGCTGCGCGCCGACGTCGATCCGCTCAACAACACCAATTTCTGGACCGAGAATCTGTTCGGCCTGTTCGTCACCCAGGCGCTCGACGATCCGAACCGTACAATCCCCTATCTGCTTCAGGGCGGCCTCGGCATGCCCGACCGCGATTATTACGTCTCCGACGAGCCGGCGATGGCGAAGCTGCACACGGCGTATCGCGCCTATGTCGCCGACATGCTGCGCACCGCCGGCTTCTCCGAGCCCGAGGCGCGGGCCGACCGGATCGTCGCGCTCGAAATGAAGATCGCCGCCGCCCAGCTCGACCGCACCGCGAGCGAGGACGTCCACAAGGCCGACAATCCCTGGCGCACCGCCGATCTCGGCCGCCTCGCGCCGGGCATCGACTGGTCGGCCTTCCTCGGCGCGGCCGGCCTCCAGAACCAGCCGACGATCATCGCCTGGCAGCCGGGCGCGATCAAAGGCCTCTCGGCCCTCGTCGCCGGCGAGCCTTTGCAGAGCTGGAAGGACTGGCTCGCCTTCCACACGATCAACCGTGCCGCAAACTACCTGCCGGCTGCCTATGACGATCTCCATTTCGGCTTTTACGGCCGGACGATGCAGGGGACACCGAAGCAGCGGGACCGCTGGCGGCGCGGGATCGGCTACGTCAACGCCGATCTCGGCGACGCGGTCGGCAAGATCTATGCGGCCCGCTATTTCCCCGCCTCGTCCAAGGCCGAGGTGCAGGCGATGGTGACGAACCTCCTCGCCGCCTTCGACCGGCGGATCGACGGCCTCACCTGGATGGCGCCGAGCACCAAGACCGCCGCCAAGGCCAAGGTCCATACTTTGCGGGTCGGCGTCGGCTATCCCGAGACGTGGCGGAACTATGCCGGGCTGGAGATCCGCCGCGACGATCCCGCCGGCAATGCCTGGCGGGCGCAGCTCTGGGAATATCGCCACCAGCTCGCCAAGCTCGGCCGGCCGGTCGATCGCGGCGAATGGTGGATGACGCCGCAGACGGTGAACGCGGTCAATCTGCCGCTGCAGAACGCGCTCAACTTCCCGGCGGCGATCCTCGAGGCGCCCTATTTTGATCCCAAGGCCGATGCGGCGGCCAATTACGGCGCGATCGGCGCGGTGATCGGCCACGAGATCAGCCACAGCTTCGACAATACCGGCGCCGCGTTCACGGCCACCGGCAAGCTCGAGAATTGGTGGACGAAGCAGGATTTCGCCCATTTCGACGCCGCCACGCAGCAGCTGGTGCGCCAGTACGACGCTTATGAGCCGATCCCCGGCGTCCATCTGCGCGGCGAGCAGGAACTGGGCGAGAATATCGCCGACGTCGCCGGTCTGGCCGCCGCCTACGACGCCTACCACATGTCGCTGCACGGGCGACCGGCGCCGGTGATCGGCGGCCTCGCCGGCGACCAGCGCTTCTTCCTCGCCTTCGCCCAGGCCTGGCGGCAGAAGACGCGCGAGGCGGCGCTGCGTCAGCAGATCGTCACCGACGGCCACGCCCCGGCGGCGGAGCGGGCGGAGACGGTGCGGAACATCGACGCCTGGTATCCGGCCTATGACGTGAGGCCGGGCGAGAAGCTCTATCTGGCGCCGAAGGACCGGGTCAGGATCTGGTAGGTTAAGCGACCGGGCCGCAACGATCGTGACCCCGACCGCCCCACGCGGCTACGTCATCTGCTCGGAGCACCGTTCGGGCAGCACCTTGCTGTGCCAGCTGCTCCGCTCCACCGGCAAGCTCGGGCAGCCGCGCGAATATTTTTCGGACAATCTGGTGGCCCTGCAGGTCGAGCGCGACGCCGGGGCGCTCGATGCCTTGCGGGAGAGGGCGTCCACGCCGAACGGCGTCTACGGACTGAAGGTCTTTACCCAGCAGTTCGACGGGACGATGAAGAGCCGCTGGCCGGAACGGCTCCCCCGGCTGCACTTCGTCCACCTCAGCCGGCGTGACCTGCTCGGCCAGGCGATCTCCTACGTTCGGGCGCTGCAGACGGACCAGTTTCAATCCTACGAGCACGCCCATCGGGAGCCCACCTACGATCGCCACGCCATCGCCGGGCACATCGCCCGTCTCGCGGACAACGACGCACGTTGGCGGCGCTATTTCGCGCGCAACGGCCTCTCACCCCTCTGGCTCACCTATGAGGCGCTGAGCGCCGATCCGGCGGCGGCCGTGGCGGCCGTCGCCCGGCACATCGGCCTGGACGAGGCTGTGCAGGCCGATGCCTCACTCGTGGAGGTGAGGGTTCAGCGCGACCTAGTCTCAGAGGAATGGCGCGCGCGCTTCGTCGCCGAATCCCGCGACCTTAGCTTTCTGGACAATCGATACGGACAGGCGCGGGTGTGGCTGCGCCGATTCGCACGGGATCTGCGATATCTTCGCGCCTCCCCGGGGCCGGAACGCTGAAGCCCGGCTCCTGCCGGGCCCGCAGAACGCGGCTCGGGCGCCATTCGCAGACGGCCATTGTCTCGAAGCGGGATGCGGCGCTGCGGTTCCTGCGCGCCAGGCGCGCGCGCATCACCTTGCGCAGGGAAAGCGGGCTGACGGCTGCCCACGAAGCCCAGACAAGAGCTTTCATCGTCTGGCTGTTGAGGCCGAGGTCACCCGTTCGCAGCAGCCTCTTGAGAGCCGGCGGCCGCAGCCCCGACCAGAGGGTGATGAAGCCGAGCGAGAGGAAAGCGTATGGGTGCAGCTTGCGGGAACCGGGCTCCAGCCCTCGCTCCGCCAGAAGCGGCTCGTAATCCTCGCCTCGTTCGTAAGCGGCGCGGCAGCGAAACATCAGATCGACCGCTTCCTCCACCTCGCGCCGGCGCGAGGTCAGCCGCGTGCTGATCTCGGAGAAGCGGTGCCGGTAGAGGGGCTGCGGGATGACGAGCACTTGGCCGTGCCGCGCCATGCGCAGGTAAAGGTCGAGGTCCTCCCAATATTCGCAGGCGGGGCGATAGCCGCCCGCTCTCTCGAAAGCATCCCGGCGGAACATGATCGAGCCATGGGCGAACGGCGCCGCGAAGCCGTTGGCCTCCAGCGTCGAAACGTCGGGCTCGCGAACGAGGCGATCCTGCCGGTCTATCCCTTCCCAGACCGAGCCCACCAGGGCGGCATCGGGATAGCTGTGCAGGACTTCGATCTGCCACTGGAGCCGATGGGGCGCCGAAATGTCGTCGGCGTCCATGCGGGCGATGATCGGTGCGCGCGAATGCGCGACGACTAGGTTGGAGCTGCCGACCGGCCCCCTGCTCCGGCTCCCTTCCACGATCCGGATGCGATCGTCGCGGGATGCCCAATGATAGAGCCTTTCGAGAGAACCGTCGTCGGAGCCGTCGTCCAGGATGACGAACTCGAAGTCCCCGAAGGTCTGGCCGAGGATGCTTTCGACCGCCCGGTCCAGATAGGGCAGCGCGTTCTTGACCGGCATGACGACGCTGATCGGGGGAACGCGCGACACTGAAACTCAATCCCTCAAGCAGACTGGGCACGGGCGCCGAAAAACGGGCGCGGAGCCGCGCCCCTAAAGGCCCGAGAGGGCTGAAACAATGACTGAATCCTTGGTTCCGGCGATTTTCCCGTCATTCGCCGGGACGAGGGGATTTCGGCCTTACCCGAACAAGGTCCGCGCCTCCGCGAGGCCCGTCACGCCCGCCGCCAGCGTCTCCGGCCGCTTGGCGAAGCAGAGACGGACGACGCTGGTGACCGGGTCCTCCGCGTAGAAGCTGGAGACGGGGATCGCGGCAACGCCGGCCTCCCGCACGGCGCGTTCGCAGAAGGTGACGTCGTCGATATCCAGCCCGGAGGCCGGGAGGTCGATCGAGACGAAGTAGGTTCCCTCGGCGGGCAGGGTGACGAAGCCGGCCTCCTCCAGCCCCGCCGCCAGCCTGTCGCGCGAGTCGGCGAAGCCGGCGCGCATCGTATCGAAATAGCTGCCCTTCTTGCCGAGGCCGTAGGCGGCGGCGGCCTGGAGGTTGGGGGCGGTCGAGAAGGTGAGGAACTGGTGGGCCTTGGCAATCGGCGCGGAGAGTGCCGGCGGCGCGACCACCCAGCCGACCTTCCAGCCGGTCAGCGAGAAGATCTTGCCGGCCGAGCCGACCTTCACCGTCCGCTCCCGCATCCCCGGCAGAGACGCCAGCGGCAGGAAGCGGCGGCCGTCGAAGACGACATGCTCCCAGACCTCGTCGGTGAGGGCGATGACGTCGTGGCGGACGCAGGCTTCGGCGAGCAGACGCAGCTCCGATTCCTCGAAGACTCGCGAGGAGGGATTGTGCGGATTGTTGAAGATCACCAGCCGGGTGCGGGCGGTGAACGCCGCCTCCATCGCCTCGCGCGTGATCCGCCAGCGGGGCGGCGTCAGGCGGATGTAGCGGGGCACGCCGCCGGCGCGCAGCACGGGCGGCAGATAGGCGTCGTAGAGCGGCTGGAAGAGCAGCACCTCGTCGCCCGGGCTGATGAGTGCCGCGATCGCCGCCGCCAAAGCCTCGGTGGCGCCCGAGGTGACGGTGACCTCCTCCGACGCGACCTCCAGCCCCTGGTGATGGCGATAATGGTCGGCGACGGCGCGGCGGAGCTCCGGCAGGCCGGGCATCGGCGCATATTGGTTCGACCCGTGGATCAGCGCCTCGGCTGCCTTGGCCACGACATCGTCCGGCCAGCCGAAATCGGGAAAGCCCTGGCCGAGGTTCACCGCCCCGTGCTCCACCGCGAGCGCCGACATCCGGGTGAAGATGGTGGTTGGGAGGTTCGCGAAGAGCGGGTTCATTTATCCCCTCTCCCGCTCGCGGGAGAGGGAGGGGCCCGCGAAGCGATGGCCCGCTTGGCTGCCTCCCCCGGAGGCAGCCTTAGTGGCGGGCCATGGTGAGGGCCTGTGGCAATGACTCAACAGGCCCTCACCCCAACCCTCTCCCGCAAGCGGGAGAGGGAGTTTCATCTCAGCCGCTCGATCAAAGCCTTCGCCGCCGCCGGATTCCGCTCCTTCGCGGCGGCGATGAAGAAGACGTAGGTATCCCGCGGCTGCACCGGCGCCGGCTCCGCGACATAGGGAAAGCCGCCCGGGCTCTCACCCGCCGCCCATTGCCGCGCCACATTCACCCAGCGGTCGAGCGCGTCGGGCGGGTAGCCCTGCTCGATCTCGACCTCGGCGCGCATCAGCCGCGCATAGACGATGCCGCCGCTGATATCCGGCACCAGCGGGTAATCCGCCCCGTCGCCGAAGACGATGGCCACACCCGCGTCGCGGCACATCGCGACGAACGCCGGGTCACGGAAGCTTTCGTGCCGCACTTCGATCGCATGCTGGAGCAGCACGCCATCCTGCTTCTCCGGCAATAGCTTCAGGAAGGCGCCGAAATCATCGCCATCGAACTTCTTCGTCGCCATGAACTGCCAGAGGATCGGGCCAAGCCGGTCGCCGAGCGCGGTGATCCCCTGGTTGCAGAAAAGCCGAAGGCTGTCCGCCCCTTCGGCCAGCAGCTTTCGCACAGTGCAAAAGCGTGAGGCCTTCACGGCGAATTTGAAACCGTCCGGCACCGTCTTCGCCCAGCGCTCGAACAGGGCCGGCGACTGCGTCCGGTAGTAGGTCGCGTTGATCTCGATCGCACTCAGCTGCCGCGAGGCGTGCTCGAGCTGCTTCGCCTTGGCGAGCTTGGGCGGATAGAAGGTCTCGCGCCAGGGGTCGAAGTCCCAGCCGCCGATGCCGACGCGGATCGTGCCGGCGGTCATTTGACGCGCGGCGGCGGGTTGCGGCCGAGGTCCATCAGCAGCTCGGCGAGCAAATAGAGGCGCGGGGTCAAAGTCGTCAGGTCGAGATATTCCTTGTCCGAATGGAAGCCGCCGCCGACCGGCCCAAGCCCGTCGAGCGCCGGCGTCCCCGCCTCATAGGCGAGCGCCGATTCCGAGGCGCCGCCATTGCCGCCGAGGCCGATAGTACGGCCGATGCCTTCGTAGATCGCTTCTGCCCGGGTCGAGATGCCGAAGGTGCCGACGTTGCTGGCAAGCGGCGGGAAGGCCGGGGTGCTCGACACCGTCACCTGCGTGTCCGGCACCTGAACGTGCTGGGCATTGGCCTCATAGGCCTGCCGGACCCGGTCGAAATCCGCCTTGTCGCGGACGCGGACGTTGATCGCGGCCGACGCATGGTCCGGGATGATGTTCTCGCGGCTGCCCGCGTTCATCAAAGTGAGGTTCGCGGTCAGCCCTTCGCCCGAATGGGGGAAGACGTCGTCGGCCTGGATCTGGTGGATCAGCTCGATGGCGGCGTTGCGGCCGTCCTGCGGGGCGACGCCGGCATGGGCGGCGCGGCCCCTGACGTCGATATGGTAGGTGGCGCTGCCCTTGCGCCAGACGGTCAGCACGTCGGGCGGATCGCCCGGCTCGAGGTTCAGCTCGACGTCCGACTGGGCGACCAGCCGCTTGATCAGGCCCTGGGTACCCGGCGAGCCGCGCTCCTCCGAGGTCTCGATCAAAAACGTGATCTGGCCGAAATCCCTGAAGCCGAGATCGTGGAGGATGCGGAGCGCGTAGAGTCCCTCGACCACCCCGCCTTTCTCGTCCGAAACGCCGGGCCCAGTGGCGCGGTCGCCAACGATGCGGAACGGCCGCTGCGCGACGGTGCCGGGGCCGAACACCGTGTCGATATGGCCGATCATCAGGATGCGGCCGCGACCGGTGCCCTTCAAGGTCGCGACGATATTCTCGGGCAGGTCCGGCGCTTCCGCCGCCACTGTCTGCACGTCCATGCCGAGCGCCCGGAGCTGAGGGATGAGCAGGCTCGCCACCTTGCGGCCACCCTCGACGTCGCCGGTGCCGGAATCGACATTCACGACGGCTTCCAGCGTGCGCAATTGCTCCGGCCGGAGCGCTTCGGCGGCCGCCAGCACCGGCGCATCCTTCGGGCGCGGAATGGGCGGCACCCGCCCCGCCGCCGGCCCGCCGATCGCGCCGGCCATCGCCAGCAAGGCCGCCATCGTCGCTGCGCGCATCGCCCTCTCCCTCTTTTCGCCCTCTTCACAAGCGCGAGCGGCACGTCCAAGTCAACAGGCGTGAAGACCCTGCTGCGCCGCCTCGGCACCCTCCTCCTGTTCGTCGCGGCGGCGCTCTGCTTCGCCCCGACCCTGATCCCGCCCTTCCTCGACCGGATCTATTATCGCGGGCCGCCGAGCGACCATTTCGACGGCCGGCATTTCTTCAATCCGGAAGACCGCAGCGATCCGATCCGGCACGTCGGCTCCGGCTTCGCCGCCCGGTGGGCGACGGGCCAAGGGCGGGTGAAATGGCCGGACCGTGTGCCGGTCACGCCGACGAAGCCGCCGGCGCGGGTCGAGGGCAGCCGGATGCTGGTCACCTGGATCGGCCATTCGACCGTGCTCGTGCAGACCGCCGGCCTCAACATCCTCACCGATCCGATCTGGTCGGAGCGCGCCTCGCCCTTCTCCTTCACCGGGCCGAAAAGGGTGCGGGCACCGGGCGTGCGGCTGGAGGACCTGCCGAAGATCGACCTCATCCTCATCAGCCACAATCATTACGACCATCTCGACCTGCCGACGCTGAAGCGCCTGTGGGAGCGGGACAGGCCGGCGATCGTCACCAGCCTCGGCAACGACACGATCCTGAGAAACCGGGGCATCCCCTCCATCGCCGCGGACTGGGAGCAGTCGGTACCCGTACGCGGCATTTCGGTAACGCCGGAGCAGGTCCATCATTGGGGCTCGCGCTGGGGCACCGACCGCAACCGGGCGCTCTGGTCCGGCTTCACGGTGGCGACGCCGTCGGGAAAGGTCTTCTTCGCCGGCGACACCGGCTGGGGCGACGGCATCTGGCCGGTCGAAGCCGCGAAGCACGGCCCCTTCCGCTTCGCCATCCTTCCGATCGGCGCCTACCTCCCGCGCGAGGTGATGGCGTCGAACCATATGGACCCGGAAGAATCGGTCGCCGCCTTCCAGCGGCTCGGCGCCAAGACGGCGCTCGGCGTCCATTGGGGGACATTCCAGCTGACCTTCGAAGGCATCGACGACCCGCCCCGCCGGCTTGCGGCGGCGCTGAAGGGGGCGCACATTCCCGCGGACCGGTTCGTCACGACCGAAGTGGGGCAGACGTTCGAGGTGCCCTGATCGCTAGCCGGCGGTGAAGCGGCCTGGCCAATAGGCCTCGCCGAGCAAAAAGTAGCTTGCGGTTTTCCGAACTGTTGCACGCCAGCCCAGCGTTTCCAGCCTCGCCGACAGCTCCGCCGGTTCATGGAACAACTTCAAGATGCGGTAGGTGCTGCCGTCGTTGAGCCGACGCTCCTGTACACCCGCTTCGTCCGGCATTCCGTGGTCGCGCGCTGTGGAGGTCTTCTCCAGCGCGGAATCGATGAAGAACACTTTGCCATCCGGACGGAGGGCACAGGCGACGGACGCCCAGAATGCCTCGAAACGGTCGAGCGGTACATGGCTCAGCCAGAACGAGAAGAAGACGGCATCGAAGCGACGATCGGGGCGCCATTGGAAAAGGTCGGCAAGCTCGTAGCGCGGAATGCGAAGACCGGCGCGGCTCAGCCTTTCCCGGTTGATTGCGAGCACTTCGGTGGACGCATCGATGCAGGTAAGCGAGCGCGCCGTGCGGGCCAGCTGCTCCGTCCACCATCCCGTGCCGCACGCCAGCTCCACGACATCGCCGACGAGATCGGCGTCGCCAAGCGCCAGTTCGATCTCCCGCACCTCCGCCCGCCATCGCAAGGTCGCGTCCTCGCCGCGATCGTATCTGCCGAGCCGTTGCCACCATTCATCATATTCCGCGGCGCGCGCCCGATAGTAGGCCGCCTGCTCGGCGAGAAGATCCTCGTCCTGTTGCGCCATCATATTGTCATTCGCGAATTCATGATGGGATCTCTCGCAGAAACGCCCGGTGCGACCCAGCTCCTTCAAGGGCCGGCGGTATTACGCCGTTCGCTTGCAGCTTGCGACCGCGGCACGATCAGCTTCAGCGCCCCCGGCCGCACCTTATAGCGGAGCGGCGTGTCCAGCGTCTGCGCCTCGCCGTCCGTGGCGACCATGAGGGCGGCGCGGGGGCTGTCGATCTCCACCTCCCGCACGCCGTCGATTGCGAGGAAATCGCTCTGGCGGTCCTCGCGGCCGAGCACGGCCCGCACGGAGACCGAGAGGAAATGGAAGGGTCCGCCGGCGAGCGGCGCGTAGAGGCAGAGCTCGCCCCGGTCGATGGCGTCGCGCTGGCCGAGGTCCAGCAGGTCCATCTTGTAGCGGTTGTTGCCGACGAACAGCAAAGGCGTGACGATCGTCCCTTGATGGCCTGCAATTCGGATCGTCAGCCGCCGCCGCGAGAAGCGCCAGAAGGCGCGCACCCCCGCGACCAGCATCGCCGCCTTCTTGCCGCGGCCGAACAGGCGCTGCTGCGCCTCGCGCGACTTCACCAGCTCCGGATAGAGACCCACCGCGCTGTTGTTGATGAAGACGCGGCCATTCACCTCGGCGACGTCGACCTGCCGGGTCCGTCCGCCGGCGATCGCCGCCACCGCCTCCTCCAGGTCGAGCGGAATGCCGGCGTCCTTGGCGAAATGGTTGAGCGTGCCGAGCGGCAGCACGCCGAGCGGCATCTCCGTCCCCGCCACTGCGGCCGCGGCGGTGCTGATCGTCCCGTCGCCGCCGGCCGCGACCAGCGCATCGATCCCCGCCGCCGCGGCCGCCTCGGTGCAATGGCGGTCGAGCTCGCCCGGATCGACGGCGAGGATCTTCGCATCGATGCCGTTCTTCTCGAAGAGCGGTTGGAGCTTTTCTGCGCTGTCTTCCCCGAACGAGCCGCCGCCGCGGTTGATGATCACCCTAACCTTCAAACGCCACGGCTCCCGCTCATGGGGGTCCGACGCGGAAGGCGCAGAACTTGTTCCCCTCCGGATCGCGGAAATAGGCGCCGTAGAAGGCGCGCGGCCCCTCCTCGCCCCGGACTCCGGGCGCACCCTCGTCGCTGCCGCCGAGCTCCAGCGCCTTCGCGTGAAGAGCGTCGACCTGCGCGCGCTCCTTCAGCACGAGCGACACCATGTTGCCGTTCCCGGCAGTCGCGGTCTCGCCATTGTAGGGTGGTGTCACCGCGACGCCCGGCTGGCCGAAGCCGTGGCCGTAGAGCGTAAAGCCGTGCGGCAATTCCATCAGCCTCTTGGCGCCGACCGAGCCGAACAGGGCGTCGTAAAAGGCACGCGCCTTGTCGAGATCGTTGGTTCCGATCGTGACGTAGCCGATCATTTCGACGCCTCCTTGTCGGCGGCGGAGCAGGCGCCGATGCGGCGGCCCGTGGTGTGGCTGCCGATCGCCATGCTCTGGCCCGCGGCTTTCGTATCGACGTTCATCGTCACGTCGAAGCTGTCGCCGCCATATTTGCCGTCCATCACCATGGTCATGGCGCCCTGGCCGTTATTGCCGGTGCAGCTCATCTTGCCGTGGATGCGGCCGCCGCTCACAGAATAGTCGCTATAGGTGCAGCCGTCGCGCTGCTTGCCGGCGAAAATCTCGCCGCTGGGCCGGCTCGCCTCCTCCTGGGTGACGCAGCTGCGGGTGGTGACCTTGGTTCCCTTCATCATCGCCGCGACGTTCGCCGGCAGGCCGCTGACCGCCATCTCGACATTCGTCTCCCACAGGCCTGGATTGAGCTTCATCTGCACGGCGGGCGCGGAACCGCCCGGCCCCCTTGCGGCCGCCGACTGGTTGCCGCCATTCTGCTCGCCCGATTTGCCGCAGGCGGCGAGCGCCAATGCGAGCCCGGCCGCCACCCAGATCGTCTTGCGCATGTCCTTCCTCCCTCTTGTTCAAACCTGCTGGACGAGAGCCTCGCTGATCACCCGGACCAGCCGGTCGGCATCCGCCTCATCGTTGTAGAGATGCGGCGTGATCCGCATCCGGTCGCCGCGCAGGCTGACATGGACCTCGGCCGCCGCCAACCGATCCTCGACATCGTCGGAGATGCCGTCGGGAAAGCGGACCGACAGATAATGCGGGGCCCGCGCCGGGTTGGCGACGATTCCCATCTCCGCCAGCCGCGCCTCGAGCGCGGCGGTCGTCGCGCCGAGGGTCTCGGCGATGTCGGCGACGCCCCAGTCGATCAGCTGCGCGATCGCCGCGCCCGCCACGGGCAGCAAAGCGAAGTTCGACCGCTCGCCCATGTCGAAGCGGCGGGCATCGGCCTCCAGCGGCGGATCGGCGCCGACGAGCCGGCGGAAGTCCTCGGCACCGGCGCGGGTGATCCACCCTTCCTCCAGCGGCCGCCCCTGATGGTGGCGCGGCGCCACGTAGAGGAAGCCGACCGAATAGGGCCCGAGCATCCTTTTGTAGCAGGCGGCGACGGTGTAATCGGGGTCGACCGCTTCGAGATCGAGCGGCAGCGCGCCGATCGACTGGGTGGTATCAAGGATCAAAGTCGCGCCGACGGAGCGGCAGCGCCGCGCCACCGCCTCAAGGTCGAACATCGTCCCGCAGACCCAGTGGACGTGCGGCGCGCAGACCAGGGCCGTGCCGCCGTCGATCGCGTCGAGCAAAGCGTCGGTCCAGCTCCCCTCAAGCGGCCGCTCGACCGTCACCAGCCGCGCCTCCTCGCGCGCGACGAGGGCGCGGCAGGCGTAGATCGTCGAAGGGAAATCCTCGGCCAGGGTGACGATGGTCTGGCCCGCGGCGACGCGGACGTTCTGCAATGCCGTCGCCATGCCGTAGCTGACCGACGGGATGATCGCGACGTTCGCCGCCTCTGCCCCGATCAGCCGCGCATAGAGGGCGCGCACCTGCTCCGATTCATCGAAGAAATGCTTCGGCTTGATCTCCCACGGGTGCGATTTGCGCAGGAGCCCCTGCCGGCCTGCCTCGGCGGCCGCCCGGAGCAAGGGCGACATCTTCGCGCAGTCGAAATAGGCGACATCCTCCGGGATATCGAAGAGTGCGCGCTGGCAGGGGATCAGCGGCATCAGCCGCCCTTCGACTCCTTGGCGCCGACCGACGCATTGCCGGCCGCGCCCGCCGAAGCATTGCCCTCGGCGTCGGTCGCGGCGGGCTGACACGCGCCGGGCGTCAGCTTCCCCTTCACCTTGCGGGTCATACGGAAATTGCCCGGCCCGGGGAGGTAGGAATTCGAGTCGACCTCGGCCTCGAAGCTGTCCGCCGTGTAGGTGCCCGACACGGACATGTTGATCGTGCCCTTGAGCTCCGGCCGGGTGCATTGGATGTTCCCGTTGATCATACCCTGCTTGATGTAGCTCGTCTGATAGGTGCAGCTGTAGCCGGTGCCGGCAAACAGCTCCGGCGTGGCTTCGACGCTCCGGGATGCGGCGATGCAGGTTGAGCCCTGCTCCTTGTCGCCGACTTTCGCCTTGAGCGCGGGCGTGCCCGTGTCGGCGGACCTGAATTGGGTGACCTCGAACGACGTCTGCCAGGTGCCGGCGGCCAGGGTTTCGGGCGCAGCGGCCTGGTTGTTCGCTTCGTCCCCGCCCGAGCAGGCGGCGACCACAAGGCAAATCGGCACGATCGTCAGGATGCGCATTTCGGATCCCCCTCTTTGTTATGGGTCCGAAGCTAGCGCGGCGCCGGCCCAATGGCCATATAGAAGCCATGCCGATTGCAATCAGGACCGGCCTCGACGAGCCGGAGACCGGGAAGGATTTCGTCCCCCACAGACCGCAGCGCCCGGAAAAGGCCGAGGGCGGCAAGAGCTTCAGGATCGTTTCCGACTATCAGCCGTCGGGCGACCAGCCGCAGGCGATCGCCGAGCTGGTCGAGAGCGCGCGCCAGGAGGAGCAGACCCAGGTGCTGCTCGGCGTCACCGGCTCGGGCAAGACGTTCACCATGGCGAAGGTGGTCGAGGCGCTGCAGCGGCCCGCCCTCGTGCTCGCGCCAAACAAGATCCTCGCCGCCCAACTCTACGGGGAGTTCAAGAGCTTCTTCCCCGACAATGCGGTCGAATATTTCGTCAGCTACTACGATTACTACCAGCCCGAGGCCTACGTCCCGCGCACAGACACCTATATCGAGAAGGAATCGTCGGTGAACGAGGCGATCGACCGGATGCGCCACTCGGCCACCCGGGCGCTGCTGGAGCGGGACGACGTCATCATCGTCGCCTCGGTCTCCTGCCTCTACGGCATCGGCTCGGTCGAGACCTATTCCGCGATGACCTTCAGCCTGAAGAAGGGCGAGACGGTCGACCAGCGCGAGATTATCCGCAAGCTCGTCGCGCTTCAGTACAAGCGCAACGACCAAGCCTTCGCCCGCGGCAATTTCCGGGTGCGCGGCGACAATCTGGAGATCTTCCCGTCCCACTATGAGGACATGGCCTGGCGGATCAATTTCTTCGGCGACGAGATCGAGGAGATCGTCGAGTTCGATCCGTTGACCGGCAAGAAGATCGCCGCGCTCGATTACGTCAAGGTCTACGCCAACAGCCACTATGTGACGCCCGGCCCGACGCTGAAGCAGGCGATGGAGGCGATCCGCCACGAGCTGACCGAGCGGCTGAAGGAGCTGCACGCCGAAGGCAAATTGCTCGAAGCGCAAAGGCTGGAGCAGCGGACCAATTTCGACCTGGAGATGATCGCAGCCACCGGCTCCTGCGCCGGGATCGAGAATTACAGCCGCTTCCTGACCGGCCGCCTGCCCGGCGAGCCCCCGCCGACCCTGTTCGAATATCTGCCCGAAAATGCGTTGCTCTTCGTCGACGAGAGTCACCAGACGGTGCCGCAGATCGGCGCGATGGCGCGCGGCGACCATCGCCGCAAGATCACGCTCGCCGAATATGGCTTCCGCCTCCCCTCCTGCATCGACAACCGGCCGCTGCGCTTCAACGAATGGGACGCGATGCGGCCGCAGACGGTGGCGGTCTCGGCGACTCCCGGCCCGTGGGAGATGGAGCAGACCGGCGGCGTCTTCACCGAGCAGGTGATCCGCCCGACCGGCCTCATCGACCCGCCGGTCGAGATCAAGCCCGTCGAGGACCAGGTGGACGACCTCATCAACGAGGCGCGGATCACCGCGAAGAAAGGCTACCGCACCCTCGTCACCACGCTCACCAAGCGCATGGCGGAGGATCTGACCGAGTTCATGCACGAAGCGGGGCTCAAGGTTCGCTACATGCATTCGGACGTCGAGACGCTGGAGCGGATCGAGCTGATCCGCGACCTGCGGCTCGGCGTCTACGACGTGCTGGTCGGCATCAACCTGCTGCGCGAGGGCCTCGACATTCCTGAATGCGGCCTCGTCGCGATCCTCGACGCGGACAAGGAGGGCTTCCTCCGCTCCGAAACGTCACTGATCCAGACGATCGGTCGCGCCGCCCGCAACGTCGAGGGCCGGGTCATCCTCTACGCGGACCGGATCACCGGCTCGATGGAGCGGGCGCTACGCGAGACGGACCGGCGTCGCCAGAAGCAGCAGGAGTATAATGAGGCGCACGGCATCACGCCGACGACGATCAAGCGCAACATCTCCGACATCCTCGCCGACGTCTCGCAGCGCGACGCGGTGGTCGTCGACACCGGCGACGAGGAGCGGCCGCACCTCGTCGGCCATAATCTGCGCGCCTACATCCAGGAGCTGGAGCAGCGCATGCGCAAGGCCGCCGCCGACCTCGAATTCGAGGAAGCCGGCCGGCTCCGCGACGAGATCCGCCGCCTCGAAGCCGACGAGCTCGGCGTGCCCGACCACCAGAAGCTCGTGCCGATGGTCGGCCACTCCACGGAGGGCAAGCCCGGCACCCGCAAGACCCGCTTCGGCAAGCAGCAGCAGATGCGGGTGGGGAAAAGGATGGGCGGGCGGCGGTAGCGCTCCACCGTCATTCCCGCGAAAGCGGGAATCCAGACGCAATCCGTGCGAGATGCTGACGCCCGCTGGATCCCCGCTTTCGCGGGGATGACGGTAATTGAGGAGCGGCCTCAGCCCGCGGGCGGCTCCCACAATTCGATCGGATTGCCCTCGGGGTCATGGATGCGGGCGAAGCTGCCGACGCCCTCATGCGTCTGCTCCTGGGTGATTTCGATCCCCGCGCCGCGCAGCCGTTCGACCATGGACTTGAGATCGCGCACGCGCAGGTTGATCATCGCCGTCCGGTCGGCGGGGAAATAGTCGCTGCTCGCCTTGAACGGCTCGAACACCGTCGGCCCACTGTCCTGATACCAGAGATAGGCGTTGGATTTGCCGTCCGGCCCGGTGCCGCAGCCGCCGCCGACCTCCAGATGCTCCCGATACCAGGCCTTCAGCGTCTCCGGGTCCGTGGCCCGAAAGAAATAGCCTCCCATTCCGACAACCGGCATCGATCCCTCCCTCGCTTCGAGACAGGCAACCTACCGCGATCCACAGGCGCACGCCATCGCCCGAAAGGGTGATTTCGGGCAGTCGCGCGGCTGGACGGGCCGATAACAGCGTCGACGGGGCCAGTGAGGCTGCTCCCCGGCGAAGGCCGGGGTCCAGCTTCGGCGCCCGTGCCGCTGGACCCCGGCCTTCGCCGGGGAACAGGAATGGCCGCAGCAACGAGGAGGCACGAGTCTGTTGAGCCTGTCGTCCCCTCCCCCTATCTAGCCACGACCATGGCAGCTCCAATTCTTGCTTACGAAAATCTCGGCCTCGTCCAGGGCAGCGGCTGGCTGTTCCGCGGCATCGACCTGTTCGTCGGCGGGCGGGACCGGCTGGCGCTGATCGGCCGCAACGGGGCGGGCAAGACCACCCTGCTCAAATGCCTCGCCGATCTGATCGAGACGGACGAGGGCCGCCGCACGATCCAGCCGGGCACGAAGGTCGTGCTGCTGGAGCAGGACCCGCCCGTCGCCGACTTCGCCACCCTCCGCGATTTCGCCCTGCACGGCCCCGATGCGCCGGCGCGGCACGAAGTGGACGCCATTGCCGGCCAGCTCGGCATCGACCTCGACCGCCCCGCGGACACTGCCTCGGGCGGCGAGCGCCGCCGCGCCGCCATCGCCCGCGCGCTGGCGCAGGCCCCCGACGTGCTGCTGCTCGACGAGCCGACCAACCATCTCGACCTCGCCGCGATCGAATGGCTGGAGGACTGGCTCGGCCGCTATACCGGCGCCTTCATCGTCATCAGCCACGACCGCACCTTCCTGAAGCGGCTGACCCGTTCGGTCCTTTGGCTGGAGCGCGGCACCTTGCGGCGGGCGGAGATCGGCTTCGGCGGCTTCGATGCCTGGACGGAAGCCGTCTATGCGGAGGAAGCCCGCGCCGCCGAGAAGCTCGACGCCAAATTGAAGCTGGAGCTGCACTGGCTCCAGCGCGGCGTCACCGCCCGCCGCCGCCGCAACCAGGGCCGCCTCGCCAAGCTGAAGGAGATGCGCGCCGTGCGGGCGGCGATGCTCGGGCCCGCGGGCGCGGCGAAGCTCGGCCTCGAGAATGACGAGGTGAAGACGAAGATGGTGATCGATGCCGAGCACGTCACCAAGCGCTTTGGCGATCGTACCATCATCCGCGACTTCACCCTGCGCATCCAGCGCGGCGACCGGATCGGCGTCGTCGGCGCCAACGGCACCGGCAAGACGACTTTGCTCAAGCTGCTGACCGGCGAGATCGAACCCGACGAGGGCAAGATCAGCCGCGCCAGGACGCTGCAGGGCATCATGATCGACCAGCAAAGGAAGCTGCTCGACCCCGACAAGCGCGTCCGCGACGTGCTCGCCGACGGCGGCGACTGGATCCAGGTGCGCGGGCACAAGAAGCACATCCAGGGTTATTTGAAGGAATTCCTGTTCGATCCGAATCTGGTCGACGCGAAGATCGGCACCCTCTCCGGCGGTGAGCGCTCGCGCCTGCTCCTCGCCCGCGAATTCGCCCGCCGCTCGAACCTGCTCGTCCTCGACGAGCCCACCAACGATCTCGACCTCGAGACGCTCGACCTGCTGCAGGAGGTGATCGCCGACTATGACGGCACCGTCCTCATCGTCAGCCACGACCGCGACTTCCTCGACCGCACGGTGACGATCACCCTCGGCCTCGACGGCTCCGGCAAGGTCGACATCGTCGCCGGCGGCTACGAGGATTGGGAGCGGAAGCGGGTCGAACAGAAGCAGCCTCGCTCCCCGGCGAAGGCCGGGACCCAGACGAAGCGCGAGAGCTGGATCCCGGCTTCCGCCGGGGAGCAGAGGCCGGTGAAGCTCAGCTACAAGGACCAGCGCGACTACGATTTGCTGCCGCAGCGGATCGAGGAGATCGAGGCGGCAATCACCCGTGATGAGGCCGCGCTCCACGATCCCGACCTCTACACGCGCGACCCGGCCCGCTTCGCCGCCCTCACCGCCGCCATTGAGAAGGCGCGCGCCGAACGGGACGCGGCGGAAGAGCGCTGGCTGGAACTGGCCGAGAAGGTGGAGGCGATGGCGGGCTAAGCTCCTCCCCGGAACGGGGAGGAACTATTGCGCCGGACACGTGCTCCCCGGCCCCTCGTCCAGATCGAGGCAGCGGCCGTCGACGGCGCCGGGCGGGAGCGGCAGATGGATCAGCGCCGCCAGCGTCGGCATGATGTCCACCGTCTCCACCGAAAGCGGCTGCTCGAACGGCACCATGCCCTTGCGCCAGAACAGGATCGGCACCCGACGGTCGTAATCCCACGGGCTGCCGTGGGTCGCGACGTAAGCATGGGTGGTGTCGAAGATCGGCGTCACCCGCGGCTTCAGCTGGACGACGAAATCGCCCGAACGCTCCGGGTCGAAGCTCGCCTTGGCGCGCTGGAGCAGGGCCCAGGTTTCGGGCGGCCCGGACGGGGCGGATGCCGCCGCCAGCTCCTCATGGGTGAACACCGCCGCGACCTGCGGATGAGCCCGATAGGCGGCGACCGCCGCCGCCAAGGCCTTCGCCCGTGCCGCGGGAGGCAGGTTGCGGTCGATGTAGAAATCGCCGAACGCTGCCGTGGCGAGCAGCACCGGCCCCGGCAGGCCAAGCTTCGCCGCCAGAACCTTGCCCATCGCCGCCGGGGCCAGCTCGTCCGCGGTGCGGCCGGCGCCGGGGACGGCATGCTGGTTCTCGCGCTCGGGAATGTCGTTGCCGCCATGGTCGGCGGTCAGCATCACGACATAATCGACCCCGCTCGCATCGAGTTTCGCGAAAAAATCGCCGAGCGCACGGTCCAGCGCCATCAACTGGATGCACATCTCGACGCCTTCGGTGCCGTAGGTGTGGCCGACATAGTCGGTGGCCGAGACGCCGACGGCGAGCAGGTCCGGCGCCGGGCCTTCGCCGAGGTGCATCTCGCTCCTGATCCGGCTCGCCAGCTCCAGCGTCACTACGTCGAGCTCCGGCGAGGTGCGGAACCCCCTCGAATCGCCCGCCGCACGGGCGAAGCGGCCGGTTCCTACCGGTCCGCCGCCGCCCGCGACCGAAACCGCGCGGTCGTGCGGCACGCAGACGTCCGGAACCGCGAACGGCGCACGCGGCTGCGCGAGGGCGGCCGCGATGATGCCGTCGATCTCGCCGACCGCCGCGGCCGGGGCACCCTTGCCGGCGCCGCCGAACGTCTTGCCGGTCCAGTACCAGCGCTGGTCGGTATCGTAGCCGCCCATCATGATCGCGGCGCGGTCCTTCCCCGCCACCGCCACCGAGCGCGACTGGGGATTGGCGCGCTTCATCCAGTCGCCGAGCGCCGGCACCTTCAGGAAGTGCGTCGAGACGGTGTAATGGTCGGAGCTGCTGCCCGGGACGCTCGGGTCCTCGGAGCAATAGACCTTCTTGTCGGGACGGGCGACGCTCTGGTCGTACCATTCGTTGGAGACGATCCCCGTCCGCGCCGGGTGATCGCCGGTGAGGATGGTCGAATGGCCGGGGCAGGTCTCGGTCATGTTGTGGCTCTGATAGCCGGAGGGGAAGACGATTCCCCCCGACAGCCGCCCGAGACCCCCGGTGAAATGCTGCCGATATTGGGCGAAGAGGTCGGCGGAGAATTGGTCGACCGAGATGGCGACGATCAGCTTCGGCGGCGGCCGGTCCTCGGCGGCGGCGGGCGCGACGGCGAACGGCAAAGCCAGCAGGCAGGCGAGGAATCCCAGCTTTTTCATATGTCCCCTCTTCAGACCGTCACGACCTACACCAGCGGCGCCGCCGCACAAGCGCTTCAACCCGCTCGACTTGGCCGGAATTCTTTGGCAGCGCGGCGCCGAACCGAGGGGATGAGAGATGGAAGCCACCGAAGCCGCCGACATCATCACCGAGCTGAACGAAGAGAAGGTCGAAGCCGAGCACGAAGCCCGCTTCCGCAACCGCGCCGCGCTGCAGATCGCGATCATCGCCGCCACCTTGGCGATCGGCGGGCTCGGCGGCGAGAAGTCGCGCGACGAGATGGTTGCGAGCAACATCAAGGCGTCGGACAGCTGGTCCTTTTACCAGGCCAAGAACGTCCGCCAGACGATGTACGAGCTCGCCGCCGACCGGCTGAAGACCGACCTCGCCGCCGGCGCCACACCGGCGGCGGCCCGCGCTGGCGCCGAGGCGCAGCTCAAGAAATACCAGTCGACCGTCACCCGCTACGACGACGAGCCCGATCCCAAGCACCCACGAGACGAGACCAAGGGGGACGGCAAGAAGCAGCTCAAGGCCCGCGCGGAATCCTACGAGCGCGCCTATGAGGAAGCCTCGACGCGCAACGAAAGCTTCGACTGGGCCGAGACGGCGCTGCAGCTCGCCGTCGTGCTCGGCTCGGTCGCGATCCTCGCCCTTAACCGCTGGATCCTCTACGCCTCGGCCGCCCTCGGGGTGCTCGGCGCCCTGCTGGTGGCGAACGGGTTCCTGATGCTGGTGCCGGTCGGTTAGACTCGATGCGCACGAGCGCATGTTTGCGGCTCGCCTGCGGCCCATTGGCCTTCGGTGCAGCTTGGTCCGCCACCACCGCCAATGCGGCCTCGCCCACCATCGTGCGCGTGCCAGTGCATTCCAGGGTCAGCGGCGCAGACTTCTCGCTGGAGGCGTTCGTCTACCGGCCGGCAACGAAGGGGAAGCACCCCCTGGTACTGCTGAGTCACGGTTCTTCCGGCGGCAATCCGAAGATGGAGCTGCCGCAGCAGGAGCTTGCCGGGTTCTTCACCAACCGGGGCTTTGTCGTGATCGCGGCCATGCGGCGGGGGCGGGGCAAGTCGGGCGGCGTTTCGCTCGAATCTGAGGAGAAAGACTGCGATCCCGGCTCATGGAAGCAGGGTCTTGCCGCTGCCTTCGAGGATGTCACGGCGGCGTTGGACTTCGCCGGCAAGATGCCCGACGTGGATGCTGGGACGGTGCTCCTCGTCGGCGAATCCCGGGGCGGATTCCTGTCCGTTGCCTATGCGGCCGAAGGCGCACGACGGATACGCGTCAGAGGTGTCGTCAACTTCGTCGGCGGCTGGGTGGCCCAGGCGGAGGACCGGTGCCCCACCGATTTCAACCAGATCAGCTTTGGGCGCTACGGCGCCGAGACGCGGCTTCCCGAGCTATGGCTCTACGGCGACCACGACCCTTTCTACGCAGCGTCCTCCATCCGCGACTATCAGCGGGCCTTCATCAGCCGAGGCGGGAAGCTGAGCTTCGCGCTGATCTCCGGCGTACCAGGCAACGGACACTGGCTACCCGGGTATCCCGGACTCTGGTCCGGAAAGGTCGAAAGCTATCTCGCCTCGCGCTGGTTAGCAACGCCTGCCGGAGGTCACCTCGGCAAGGCGAATTAAGTATTGTGTCCCCGGGATTCTGTCCCCGGGATTCGCGAACGGCTTCCTGATGCTGTTGCCGGTCGGTTAGGTCGGAATCGTCGTCAGCGTGATCGCGGACGCGACGTTGCCGGTGACGCGCCAGCTGTCGCCAAATCGCACGGGCATCGTGAACGATCCCGTCGGAGTGGAGATCGTTCCGTTATAATTGTCGGCGCCGCAAGCCCTGCAAACCAGCACGTTGTTGAGATAGCCTTGCGCCTCGACGTAGCGCGCCGAAGGCGTGGCTTGCACCATCACGACGACGAACCCCGCCAATTGCCCTCTCGTTTCCTCGACGAAGAAGGATGTTGCCGTGCCCCCCTTCGAGCCGTCGTGCTGCACAATCTCTTTGTCGGTCTTGGCCATGTTACCCTCCCCTGTTGAAGCACGCCGGGCTGGCAAGAGGCGAGCCGCGGCGAGCCGTTTGACGCGACGAGCCATCCTCGCAACAGCGCGACCGGAGGCGGGCATCCTCTGGTTAGACCGGGACGAGAAGCAATGGCGAGTCATTTCGGCTCCGGCATGGTCATTGACTGCAAGACGACCGAGCCGAAACGGGCGGTCGTCGACACCGCGCGGTACCGGAGCAGGCAAGTCGAGGCCGCGGCTATGGGCTCCACTTGGCAATCACCGCAGTGATCCTCGCCCTCAACCGCTGGATCCTCTACGTGTCTGGAGCGCTGGGTGTCCTCGGCGCCCTGCTCGTGGCGAACGGATTTCTGATAGTAGTGCCGGGCGGCTAGGCTATGAGTAGTTACAGTGGATTGTTGATCGCGGTCCTGGGGTTGGCTTCCTTAGCGACTCCGCAATCCCTTCACGCAACGGCGCAGCGTCATAGCGCGCGGGAGGGCCGATGCTCCGTACCACAAGGTTGGGCGGAAGTGTCGGCGCGGCGGACGCGCTACGTCGTCTTCGGAGAGGTGCACGGCACGCGCGAGTCACCCGAATTCGTCGGCATGCTCGCCTGCGGCCTGGCCTCCCGGGGCGAACGGCTGCTGATCGGTGTCGAACACGACGCAACCAGCAATGCGGCGCTGCAAAAGGCGTGGCAGCTTCCGGACGGGCAATTTGCGGCGGCGTTGCGCTCCCTCGGATGGGCGGGGCGTCTGGATGGAGTGGCCAGCACGGCGATGTTCGAGCTGCTCCAACGCCTGCACGAATTGAAATGGCGAGGCCGCGCGATCGATGTCGTCGCGTTCAACGGTTTCAGCGACGACGCGCAGCGCCGCCGCTTCAGCGATTTGCCCGCGCAAGGTCCCCACGAGGCGGGGCAGGCCGAGAACATCCGCAAGGCGGCGGCGAGCGGGCGCTACGATCATGTTCTCGTCCTCGTCGGCAACCTTCATGCAAGGAAGGCGCCGGTGGGCGACGGAGCGGCTCGCTTCAAACCGATGGCGATGCGACTCGGGCCGCCGGCGGAAATCACCACTCTCAATATGCGCGGCGCCGGCGGCTCGATGTGGAACTGCCTGCTGAAGCCGAACGCCCAGCCCGAGCCCGGCAAGCCCCTTCCGCCCGACGCTATCGACTGCGGCAACCACGCGGCGGGGGGTTCGCGGGTCGATCTCGGCAGGCGCCCCTTCGTCCGGCTGGGCGCATTTCCGGGCGAGCCGGCCGACCCGAGCTATGACGGCTATTATTGGCTCGGCCGCGTCGCAGGCTCTCCGCCGGCGGTTCCAGCGGTGAGCCGCTAGGACCCTCGAGCCACCGCGAGGTGGTGGGCGATGTCCGGATTGCTGGGTGCGGCGTGCGCCGCCTGCTCCAGCAGCGCCAGCCCCCGCATCCGGTCGCGGCCGCTTTTGAAGAGGAGCCAGCCGAGCGTGTCGGCGGTGGCGGGGTTGCGGCGGTCGAGGGCCCAGGCGCGGGCGGCGAGCGGGAGCGCCGCGTCGTCGTCGCCGGATTGGGCGTAGGCCCAGGCGAGGTTGTTGAGCAGAACGGCATCGCGGTCGCCGATGCGGGCGCGGACGCGCTCGTAGGCGGCGATCGCCTGCGCCCAATTGCCGGCGGCGAGCCAGTCGTTCGCCGCCAGCGTCAGGACCGGCACGCTGTCCGGATTCTGGCGCAGGAACAGGGCGAGCACTCGCGCGGCGCCGGCACCGTCGCCCGCGTTGCGCAAGGCCTCGACCAGCCGCAGCGCGGTGGGCTCGGTGAAGGCGATGTCGGCGGCGCGGCGATAGGCATCGGCTGCGCCGCGCCAGTCGCCCTGCAGGCCGAGGGCGTCGCCCGCCAGGATATGGGCGTCGGGCGCGCCGGGATTGTCCGCCTCCAGGGCCCGCGCCCGCGCCACGGCATCGCCGCTTATGCCGCGGCTCAGGAGCGCCCGGATCAGCTGGATCTGCGCGCCTGCATCCCGGGGACTGGCCGCGGCGGCGGCGCGGAGGGCGGCGAGCTGGTCGTCCGGCACCGGTCCGCTCAGCACCGCGGCGCCGGACCGGGGCTGCCGCGCACGGGCGAAATAGGTGGCGGCGCCGGCGCGGTCGCCCTGCTTCACGAGCGCCTCGCCCATCAAGGTCAGCACATAGAGATCGGCGTCGGCGCGGTCGGCGAGCGGCCGCAAGGTCGCGGCCGCGCCGGCGGCATCGCCGAGCTTCCATTGGCCGGAGGCGAGCAAGCGGCGCGCCTTCGCATTGTCGGGCTGGAGGATGAGGAGACGTTGCAGCCGCTGCAGCCCCTGTTCGGCATTGCCAGTCTGGAGGTCGACCGCCGCCGCGAGCAGCAACGTCGCCGGCTGGTCGTCCAGGGCGCCGTCGGTGCGATGGTAGAGCGCGCGGGCGAGCTCGTATTTGCCGGCGCGCGCGGCGAGCGCCGCCTGGAGCAGCCAGGCATTGGGGTTCTTCGGGTCGACGGCGAGGATCGCCCGCGCCGCCGCCAGCATGTCGCTCGCCCGGCCGAGGTCGCCGAGCGTCGCCGCCCGCTCCACCATCGCCGGCAGATATTTCGGATCGATCTGCAGCGCCCGGTCGAACCAGGGCAGAGCAGCGGCGAGACCGTATTGGCTGCGGGTCAGCTCGCCGCGCAGCTCCAGCGCCTCCGCATTGGTCGGATCGAACGCGACCGCCTTGTCGGCCGCCTCGATCGCGCCGGCCAGCTCGCCGGTCGAACGGCGGAAGCGGGCGATGGCGGTCCAGATGCCGCTGTCCTTCGGCGCCGCCCAAAGCGCGGCATTGAACGCGGCGGTCGCCTGTGGGACGTCGCCCAGCTCCATCGCGGCGAGGCCTCGGATGCGCCCGGCGTAGCCGGCATAAGCAGGCGGCGCCTGCGCCGCCTCGGCGATCGCCTGGTCGGGCCGGTGCTGGAGGAGGAAGGCGTGGGCCATCAGGTGGCGGGTCGCCTCGGCGCCGATGCCCAATTCCCGCGCCCGCCGCAGCTCCGCTTCGGCGTCGACTCCGTCGCCGAGCCGGAGGTCGGTCTCGGCCGCGGCGATGCGGATCAGGCCGTCATTGGGTGCGGCGGCGATGGCGTTCAGCAGCTCGATACGCGCGGTGCGCGGCTGGCCCTGACGCAGCGCTTCGACGCCGCGACGATAGGAATTCTGCGCGCTCTGCCCCGGCGCGTTGGCGCAGCCCGCGACCGCGAGCAGCAAAGCCGGGGTCAGGAGCCGCCAGCCTCTCACGGCTGCAGCTCGTATTGCTTCATTAGGTCGTAAAGGGTCGGCCGGCTGATGCCGAGCAGCTTGGCCGCGCTCGAAATGTTGTTGTCCGCCCGCGCCAGCGCCTGGCGGATCGCCCGCCGGTCCGCTCGCTCTCTCGCGGCCTTGAGGTTGACCGGCAGCCCCTCGTCCTCGCCTTCCTCCAGATCGAGGTCCACGGCGGTGACCAGCTTGCCGTCGGCCATGATCACCGCCCGCTTCACCCGATTCTCCAGCTCGCGGACATTGCCGGGCCAGGGCCAGGAATCGATCGCCGCCAGCGCGCCGGGGGCAAAGCCCTTGATCGGCCGGCTCATCTCGCGGGCGAAACGGTGGAGGAAATGCTTGGCAAGCAGCACCGCGTCGCCGGGCCGCTCGGTGAGGCTGGGAATCTTCACCACGATCTCGGCGAGGCGATAATAGAGGTCCTCGCGGAACGTCCCCGCCTTGATCATCTCGGGCAGGTCCTGGTGCGTCGCGCAGACGATCCTCGTGTCGACCGGGATCGCCTTGCGCCCGCCGATCCGCTCGATCACCCGCTCCTGCAGGAAGCGCAGCAGCTTCACCTGGAGCGGCAGCGGAATGTCGCCAACCTCGTCAAGGAAGAGCGTGCCATTATGGGCGAGCTCGATCTTGCCCTCGGTCGTCTTGATCGCGCCGGTAAAGGCGCCCTTTTCGTAGCCGAACAGCTCCGCCTCAAGCAGGTTCTCGGGAATGGCGGCGCAATTGATCGCGACGAAGCCGCCGCCGGCGCGCCGGCTGGCGACATGGAGGCCGCGGGCGAGCAATTCCTTGCCGGTGCCGCTGGCGCCGAGCAGCATCACCGAGACGCCGGTATTGGCGACCCGCTCGATCGTGCGGGCGACCTTCATCATCTCCGGCGCGGCGGTGACCATCGTGCCGAGCACGGTCCGCTCCTCGCCCGCTTTCTCCTCCAGACGCCGGTTCTCGTTCTCGATGCCGTGGAGCTGGAAGGCGCGGCGGACGATCAGGCCGAGCTGATCGATGTCGACCGGCTTCTGGTAGAAATCATAGGCGCCCGAGGCGATCGCCTTCAGCGCGCTCTCGCGGGCGCCGTGGCCGGACGCGACAATCACCTTCGTCTCCGGCTTCAGCGACAGGATGGTCTCCAAAGTCGCGAAGCCCTCGGTGACTCCGTTCGGATCGGGCGGCAGGCCGAGGTCTAGCGTGACCACCGCCGGCTCCTCGGCGCGCAGGATGTTGATCGCCGCGTCGCGGTCGGAGGCGACGAGCACCTCGTAATCGTCATAGGCCCAGCGGAGCTGGCGCTGCAGCCCCTCGTCGTCCTCGACGACCAACAGTCTCGGCTTGATTTGCGCGTGGGCGTTCATGCGGCGTCTCTTCGCTCTCTGGCGGAGTCTGTCTCACCCCGCGGTAAAAGGAGGGTGAAGCGGGTGCCCGCTCCTTCCCGGCTCTCGACCTCGATCCGGCCGCCCATCGCGGCGACCAGCGCCCGCGCCTCGTAAGCGCCGACGCCGAAGCCCATCTCCTTGGTCGAGGCGAAAGGCTGGAACAGGCGCGTGCGGACGAAATCGGCCGACATGCCGCAGCCCGCGTCGACGATGTCGATCGCCGCCTCGCGGCCGCGCGCTTCATAATGGATGCGGATCGGCGCCTCGGCGGGGCTGGCGTCGATCGCGTTCTGGACGAGGTGCATCATCGCCTGCTCGAGGCGCGACGGATCGGCCTGGGCGGCGAGGCCGGAATCGCCCGACACCTCGACCGGATGGACGCGCCGCTTGATCTCGGCGATCGCGGCGACCGTCCGGGCGACGGACATGGTCCGCACCGGCTCCGCCTCGACGTTCGAGCTGCCGCGCCCAAGGCGGGCGAGCAGGTCGTTCATCTTTTTGACCGAGCTGTGCAGCGTCGCGATCATATCCTCGCGGAATTCGGGCTTGTCGGCATGCCGCTCCGCGTTGCGGATGATGAGGCTCAGCTGGCTCACCAGATTCTTGACGTCGTGAATGATGAAGGCGAAGCGGCGGTTGAACTCGTCGAACCTTTGCGCATTGGCGAGCGCCTCCTGCCCCCGCGCCTCGGCGAGGCAGGTCGCCGCCTGCACGCCGGCGGTGCGGAACAGGTCGAAATCCTCCCAGTCGAGCGGCCGCCGCACCGGCGGATGGGCGATGACGACGAGGCCCAGCAGCCTTTCGTTATGGAGGAGCGGGATGCCCGCCCAGCCGTCCAGCGCGGCGAGCCAGGCCGGGAGGGCAACGCTCTCGTCGTTGAGGCGGATCGCGCCCTCGCGGACGCCGCCGAAGTCGAGCACGAAGGTCTTGGTCTCGAGGAAGCGGACGAACGCCGAGGCATCCCCCCCCGGCTCCGGAAGGCTGCCGCGCCAGCTCCACGAGGCGGAGAGAGCGAGCCGACCATAATCGTCGGCCACGAACAGCAGGCCGCCCGGCGCCTCGGCGATGTCGGCCATTGCCTTGATGACGCGCTCGCCGAGCGGCGGCGCATGGTCTCCCGCCGAGCCGATCGTGCGGGTGAAGCGCAGCCATTCCTCGCGATAATCGTAGCGATGCTCGAACAGATGCTTGGCGAGCAGCACCCGCGCCAGCGCCCGCATCCGCCCCGACGGCAGCAGGACGAGAGCGACCACGGTCATCGCGAAGATGATCCCGATCTGCCCGACCCGCACCCAATGGCCGCCCACCAGCTCCAGCAGCCGCGTCGCCGACATCATCAGGAGGAGATAGGCGAGGATCGCAAGCAGCGAGATCGACTGGAAGGTGGCCGCGCGCGAGAGCTGCACCCGCCACTGGTCGCTGCGACGGCTGGCGAGGGCGAACAGGGGCACGAGCATCGACAGGACCGCGCCCTGCATCGCCAGCAGGTCGTTGACCGGCGCCCGGGTGAGATAGGCGACCGTGTCGAGGTGCAGATCGTAGGCCCACATCGCAGCGAGCGCGATCATCGGCAGGCGGAGGTTGGAGCGGCTGTCCGGCGCGGCCTGGCCATAGAGATTGTGGACGAGGACCAGCGAGCCGGCCGCGATCGTCAGGCCGATCATCTGTCCGGCCGACTGGAGCGCGTCGTAGATCAGCGGCTTGTGGACGAATTCGGGCGCGACTCCGCCGATGGTGAGCTGGAGGCCGATCACCGCCGCGACGACGACGTAGACCACCTTGATCGCCGGCTGGCGCTCGGCGTCCGCCGGCTTGCGCGACAGGCTGTACATGAAGGCGAGGAAGGCGAAGTTGCGCCCGGCCGCCGCGATACCCGACGCCGTCGAATAGGGCCCGAGGAAAGCGGTGAAGATCGCCCAGGCCGAGGTCATCGCCAGCGCCGCGGTGAGCCGGCGGTCGCTCGGGTCCTGGTTCCAGCGCCGCAGCCGCCACAGAGCGAGCGCGGCATAGAGAATTGCCGCGAGCGCGTGGCTCCAGAAGCCGATCAGGTTGATCATCGCGCGCCCTCCGGCCACAGCACCACCCGCACCGTCTGGAGCAGGATCAGGAGGTCCAGGAAGGGCGTGTAGTTCTTGGCGTAATAAAGGTCGTATTCGAGCTTCTGGCGTGCATCCTCGACCGAGGCGCCGTAGGGAAAGTTGATCTGCGCCCAGCCGGTGATGCCGGGTTTCACGACGTGGCGCTCGGCATAATAAGGCAGGCGCCCCTCCAGGTCGGCGACGAATTGCGGCCGCTCGGGCCGCGGGCCGACGAAACTCATCTCGCCCTTCAGCACCGTCCAGGCCTGGGGCAGCTCGTCGATGCGGAGCTTGCGGATGATCGCGCCGACGCGAGTGACGCGGGGATCGTCCTTCTGCGCCCAGACCGCCTTACCGCCAACCTCGGCGTCCTGTCGCATCGAGCGGATCTTCAGGATCTCGAACGGCTGGCCGTAAAGGCCGACCCGCCGCTGCCGGAAGAAAGCCGGCCCTGCGCTCTCCAGCTTCACCAGCAGAGCCGCGATCAGGATGATCGGAGCGAAGGCGACGAGGATGATGGCGCTGACGGTGACGTCGAACAGCCTCTTGCCCGCCGCCGAGAGGCGCCGGCCGGCCGAGAAGCCGTCGGAGAAGATCAGCCAGGAGGGGTTCAAACTGTCGAGATCGACCCGCCCAGTCTCGCGCTCGAGGAAGGAGGAGAATTGGTTGACCGGAACGCCGATGGTCTTGATCCGCAGCAGGTCGGAGAGCGGAAGCGCGTTGCGCCTCTCCTCGGCCGCCACCACCACCTCGCCGGCGCCGAGCCGCACGACATGGTCGGTAAGGCTGGCGATGGCGTTGCGATTGACCGCGCCGGCCACGGCGACCGGGCCGTCGTTCATTGCGACATAGCCGACGATTGCGAAGCCCGCCTCCCGCTTTTTCGCCAGCACCTCGATCCGGGCCGCGCGGGGCCCGGCGCCGAGCACCAGCACCCGCCGCTTCAGCGCTTCGGAGCCCAATGTGCGATCGAACAGGAGATGGGCGACGAAGACGAGGAGGAGGGCCAGCGACATCGCGTAGAGCAGGTTCGACCGCCAGAAGGTGATCGCCGGCATCAGGAAGAAGAGCAGGGAGAGGAGGATGATTGCGAGCGACACCGCCACCACCAGCCGCGCCGCCGCGACCCGCATCGAGCGCAAGGCATCGACGCCGTAGGCCCCCACCCCGACCATCGCGAGCTGGACCGTCACGGCGAAGGTGAAGAGGTGCGGCAGCCGCGACAGGCCCGTCTCGACGCCGCCGCCGATCTGCCACAGGCGCAACAGCCACCCACCCTCGCCCGCGAGCAGGAGCAACACGAAGTCGATCATGCCGAGGAAGAGAACGGTATGCGGGACGTAATGCTTGAACAGCCTGACCAAGCGGCCCGTGCCTCGCGCTGTAAACCCTACCGACGCCCAGTGTCGCCGAAATTGACAAAGAAAGGGTGAAGGGGACGGCGATGCCCACGAGTTCCGCGATTGGCGCGCGATCCATTCGGCGTCTGAGCAGGCAGAAGGACCGCCGAGCTTGCAACCCATCGCGCGCCGTTAACCTGCCAGCCCATGCAAGCTTATGGACGCAGGCCCTTTTTTCGGAACGCACTGTTGACCCGCTTTCCGCCGTTTGGATAATCTGCCGGAATCAGGGGTGAGCCGTCTCGGCCAAGAGCGGCTTTCATTAGGGGCGGGGCGCAATGTCTTTATCGCAATTGATCGGTCGCGAGGGCGGCGAATTCCTCGTGAACACGGCGACTGCAGGCGGTGAATCGCAGCCGAACGTGGTTACGGCACCCACTTTCAATCTCTCGGCCACCGAACCGGCCGATGTCCAGATCAGCAACGACGGCAAGACCGTCTACACTTCCTGGGACGACGGCTACATCCGCGCCTATTCGACCCTGACCGGGGCGCTCGTTCAGTCCTGGCAGGTCGGATTCAACCTTGGGGCAATGGATCTCTCGCCGGACGGAAGCTTCATCATCGTCACCGAAGACCAGCCGGTGAGCAGCCCGCCGGGCAACACTTACCTGAACGGCAGCTACGTCGTCGCCGTCGACAAGCTCGACCTATCAACCGGGCTCGTCCAGAGCTATCAGTATACCACGAACACCGGCACCTACTCGAATGCGAGCGAGTATACGTTCTTCGACGTTGCCGTGCTGTCGAACAACAAGGTATTCCTAACGGAGTATAACGCGCCGGGCGTCTCCGGGTGGACGACTCCAAAGCTCCTCGATCTCGCCACGGGCGCCTTCTCCACCGCCGTCACCGCCACCTATGGCCCGGTCGTCGACCATACGATCCTGGCGCCGGGACTTGACGGTGGTCGGGTCTTTCTAGGCGAGACGAACATCTCCGACGCGCGCGTCGACCTCTATGCGCCCACTGGACAGTTCCTCTCGCACAACAACTACCAGGACGGCGTTCAGGGTTACGACCACGGCGCCGTCGCCTATAGTGGCGCGGCCGGCCTCGGTGTGGAAGGGATAGCCAATCAGGTCTTCGTCTTCGATAATAACGCGCGCCTCGTTCAGACGTTGACGCCGGGAAGTCAGGGCGCTGGCTTCGCGGCGGCCGCCTTCGATGCGACTGGGGCGAACCTCTTCCTGTTCGACATCGCCAATCGCGTGATTCTCGACGTGTCGACGAGCAGCTGGTCAGTCGTCCAGACCATATCGGTTCCGTACGCGGGGACGGCAGATTGGACGACCCCTCCCGTCGACTTCGGCAACCGCCTGATCGTCGATCCCACCAGCCATTTCCTTGTACTGACAACGGACGCCGGCGTGCAGCTGATCGGCAACCCCGCAGCATCCCCGATCAACGGCACCGAGGGAGACGACGTGATCGAAGGCACGGTCTTCGACGACACGATCAACGGCCTCGGAGGCAACGACACGATCAACGGCGGCGCGCGCAATGACACGCTCGATGGTGGCGCTGGAATCGACACGCTCAGCTATGCTGGCGCCGCCGGCGGCGTGACCGTCAGCCTGGCGGTCACCACGCCTCAGGACACGGGCGGGGCCGGCACCGATACGGTTTCCAATTTCGAGAACCTCACGGGCTCGTCTTTCGCCGACACGCTCACCGGAAATGACGCCGACAACGTGATCGACGGCGGCGCGGGTGCGGACCATATGATCGGCGGGCTCGGCAACGACGTTTATTATGTCGACAATCGCGAGGATGTGGTGACGGAGAATCCGGGCGAAGGAACGGACGAAGTCCGCACCACACTTGCCTCATACACGCTGCCGGACAATGTCGAGAACCTGACCGGCCTTTCGGCCACTGGCCAGAGCTTGACTGGCAATGGCCTTGGCAACGTCATCGTCGGTGGACCAGGCAACGACACCCTTTCGGGAAGCGACGGGGATGACACGTTCGTCGGGAACGCCGGGAATGACACGCTGGACGGCGGCGCTGGCAGCGACACGGTCGATTATTCGGTGGAAGCAGGCGGCGGCGACGTCATCGCAAATCTCAGAAGCGTCGGGATCTTTGGCTCCGGCGGCCTGATCATCGGCGCCGATCAGGCGCGCGACACCTATGGAAACATCGACACCCTCGTTTCGATCGAGAATGTGAAGACCGGTTCCGGCAACGACACCGTCTACGGCGACAGTGGTGCGAACCGGATCGAGACCGGCGCCGGCGACGATTCGCTGCTTGGAGGCGGCGGAGCCGACACCCTCATCGGCGGCCCGGGAAACGACACCTATTACATTCGTGCAGCCGATGGCGCTTTCATCGGCACGATCGTCGAGCAGCCCGGAGAAGGCACCGACGCGGTCAACACCGACCTGGCGGTCTTCAGCCTCGCCGGCATCGCCAATGTCGAATGGCTGATCGGGGTGAACCCTGCTGGCCAGACGCTCACCGGAAACGAGCTCGACAACTCAATCTCCGCGACATCCGGCAACGACATCATCGATGGCGGGCTCGGCGCCGATCTTATGGCGGGCGGCCCCGGCAACGACATCTATTATGTCGACAATGTCGGCGACGTCGTGACGGAGGCGGCGAACGCCGGCACCGACGAGGTGCGGACGACGCTCTCGAGTTATACGCTACCTGCCAATGTCGAGAACCTGACCGGCCTGCTGGACACCGGCCAGACGCTGATCGGAAATAGTCTCGATAATGTGATCACCGGCGGCACGGGCAACGACACCATTCTGATCGGCAACGGCGGAAATGATCACGCCATCGGCGGCGAGGGCGACGACACCTTCTTCGTCGCGGTCGGAACGTTCGGCGCCACGCACCAGCACGTCGTGGAAGGGGGACCGGGCACCAACGTGCTCCAGCTCCAGTCGGGACTGGCGCAAGAATTTCTGACACTGAGCAATGGCGGCCCCGCGACGACAGGCGACCGGGTCGACGCCAGCGGAATGCAAACTGTCCAACTTCTATCGGGCTTCGATACGAGCCGAGGCTATGCGGCGGGGAAGGCCGTCTCCTATTTCGTCACGCTGCAGGATTCCTTTGCCGCCGCCGGCACCACTCTGACCCTCGATGCGAGCGGGCTCACGGCGGCTGAAGGGCTGCGGTTGGACGCGACCGGGATGAAGGAGACCGACGCTTTCCTGCATCTGATCGGCGGTGCAGGCAGCGATTATGTCTATGCAAGCCCCGTGGGATCGCTGCTCGAGGGAAATGACGGAAACGACTATTTGTTCGCCAACAAGGGCGACGACGTCCTGATGGGCGGTGCCGGCGACGATCAGCTGACCGACGACCTCGGATTCGGCGGCGGCACCGACTTGCTGGACGGCGGCGACGGGAACGATGTCTTCAACCTGGTCAGCGGCGCGACCGCGAGTTGGACCTCGGTTCGGATTCTGGGCGGCGCCGGCAACGATTTCGCGTCGGTCGACATTCAAGGCGTAACGTCGCCCGGCGCCGCGTCCATCGACCTGGGCGACGGGGACGACACAGTGTCGATCAAGTCGCTCGCGACGGCTCTGTCGGTAACGCTCGGTTCCGGCAGCGACGGGATCAAGTTCACCTATCTCGCTGGAGCCGCCTATCTCGCAGGCTCGCTCACCGTCACCGATTTCCAGACCGGCACGGGCGGCGACTATCTCAACTGGTTCTCTGCATTGCAGGCCTTCATCCCCGGGTTCAGCAACGGCAGCAATCCGTTCGCCATGGGCGACGCGAGGCTGGTGCAGGACGGCGCCGATACGCTCCTCCAGATCCGGAACAGCAATGCGGTGCAATTCGCCACCCTGGTCCGCTTCCAGAACCACGACGTGACGGATTTCACGAGCGCCAATGTCGGGTTTGCGCCGACCATGCTGGTGGGCGGCGACGCGGCCGAGACGTTCTCCAGCAGCGCGGGCAATGATACGTTCGACGGCGGGGGCGGCATCGACACGCTAAGCTACGCGAGCGCAGGCGCGGGCGTCACGGTGAGCCTGGCGGTCACCGCGGCTCAGGATACCGGCGGGGCGGGCACCGACACCATCTCCAATTTCGAGAATCTCACCGGCTCGGCCTTCGCCGACACGCTCACCGGCAATGATGGCGACAACGTCATCGACGGCGCCGCGGGCGCGGATCACATGACGGGCGGGCTCGGCAACGACATCTATTATGTCGACGATGCCGGCGACGTGGTGACGGAAAACCCCGGCGAAGGAACCGACGAGGTCCGCACCACACTGTCGAGCTACACGCTGCCGGCCAATGTGGAGAATCTGACCGGTATCGGCACCGGCTTCCAGACGCTTCGCGGCAACGCGGCCGACAATGTGATCGCCACCGGCGCCGGGGGCGGGTTGGTCCGCTTCGACGATGGGGGCAACGACACCGGAATCGGGGGTAGCGGGAACGACGTCTTTCTGTTCGGGGCCAGTTTGAACTCCGCGGATAACGTCGACGGCGGCGCGGGCACGGACCAGATCGCGATCCAGGGGGATTATTGGACGGCGCCGCTGACGCTGGGGGCCGGCGTGGTGAGCGTCGAGTCGCTGGTGCTGCTGCCGGGCAGCGACACCCGCTTCGGCGATCCGGGGACGAACTTCTACAGCTATAACATCACGACAGTGGACCAGAATGTCGCCGCGGGCGTGCAGATGACGGTCGATGCCAACCGACTGCGGCCGGGCGAGAACTTCACGTTCGACGGCTCCGCGGAG
>DATBDY010000044.1:0-3069 GCA_036269695.1 Allosphingosinicella sp.
CGCGGCGCCACCGAGAAGGAGACTCTGACGAGCCGCCTGATCGACCGGCCGATCCGCCCGCTCTTCCCCGAGGGCTTCTACAACGAGGTGCTCGTGATCGCCCACGTCATGTCCTATGACGGCGAGAACGAGCCCGACGTGGTGGCGATGGTCGCCGCCTCCGCCGCCCTCACCCTCTCCGGCATCCCGTTCATGGGCCCGATCGCCGCCGCGCGCGTCGGCTACCAGAATGGCGAGTACATCCTCAATCCGAGCCAGGACCAGATCCGCGAGGGCGAGCTCGATCTCGTCGTCGCCGGCACCCATAATGCGGTGATGATGGTCGAATCCGAGGCGAAGGAGCTTTCGGAGGACGTCATGCTCGGCGCGGTCATGTTCGCGCATCGCAGCATCCAGCCGGTCATCCAGGGCATCATCAGCCTGGCCGAGAAGGCCGCGAAGGATCCCTGGGAGCTGGCGGAAGCCGCCGACACCTCGGCGGTCAAGCAGCAGCTTCGCGACCTGATCGGCGCCGACATCGCCGCCGCCTACAAGACGACGCAGAAGTCGGAGCGTTCGGCGATGCTGAACGCGGCCCGCGACAAGGCCAAGGCGGCGTTCGCCGAAGCCGACCCGCAGGCGCAGCTCGTCGCCCAAAAGCTCGTCAAGAAGCTCGAGGCGGAGATCGTCCGCGGCGCCATCCTCAAGGAAGGCCGCCGCATCGACGGCCGCGACACCAAGACGGTCCGCCCGATCGAGGCGATGGTCGGCTTCCTGCCGCGCACCCATGGCTCGGCCCTGTTCACCCGCGGCGAGACGCAGGCGATCTGCACGACCACCCTGGGCACCAAGGACAGCGAGCAGATGATCGACGGGCTGGAGGGCCTCTCCTACCAGCGCTTCATGCTCCACTATAACTTCCCGCCTTATTCGGTCGGCGAAGTCGGGCGCTTCGGCGCTCCGGGGCGGCGCGAGGTCGGCCACGGCAAGCTCGCCTGGCGGGCGCTCCACCCGGTGCTGCCGAGCCACGAGGAATTCCCGTATACGATTCGTGTCCTCTCCGACATCACCGAGTCCAACGGCTCGTCGTCGATGGCGACGGTGTGCGGCGGCTGCCTCGCTTTGATGGACGCCGGCGTGCCGATCAAACGGCCGGTCTCCGGAATTGCGATGGGCCTGATCCTCGAGGGCAAGGACTTCGCGGTGATCAGCGATATCCTCGGCGACGAGGACCATCTCGGCGACATGGACTTCAAGGTGGCCGGCACCGAGGCGGGCATCACCTCGCTGCAGATGGACATCAAGATCGCCGGCATCACCGAGGAGATCATGCGCGTGGCCTTGAGCCAGGCGAATGCGGGTCGCGCCCACATCCTCGGCGAGATGGCCAAGGCGCTCGACCATAGCAGGACCGAGCTATCGGCCCATGCGCCGCGGATCGAGACGATGCAGATCGACAAGTCGAAGATCCGCGACGTCATCGGCACCGGCGGCAAGATCATCCGCGAGATCGTCGCCACGACCGGCGCCAAGGTCGACATCGACGACGAGGGCGTGATCAAGATCAGCTCGTCCGACCTCGATCAGATCGAGGCGGCGCGCAAGTGGATTCAGGGCATTGTCGAGGAGGCCGAGGTCGGCAAGGTCTACACCGGCAAGGTGGTCAACATCGTCGATTTCGGCGCCTTCGTGAACTTCATGGGTGGCAAGGACGGCCTCGTCCACGTCTCCGAGATGAAGAACGAGCGCGTCGAAAAGCCGACGGACGTCGTCTCCGAAGGCCAGGAGGTGAAGGTCAAGGTCCTCGAGATCGATCCGCGCGGCAAGGTCCGTCTGTCGATGCGCGTCGTCGACCAGGAGACTGGCGAGGAGCTGGAGGACACCCGTCCGCCGCGCGAGCCGCGCGGCGATCGTGGCGATCGCGGCGACAGGGGCGGCCGTGACCGTGGCCCCCGCCGCGACGGCGAAGGCCGTGGCGATCGCGGCGGCCGCGACCGCCCTCGTGGTGGCGAGCGGGGTGACCGAGGCGGTGATCGCGGCGGCGACCGCGGCCCGCGCCGCGAGCGCAGCGAAGGCGGCGACCGTCCGCAACGGGAAGAAGGCGGCGAGCCCGAATTCGCCCCCGCTTTCCTGACCCGCGACGACGACTGAGCCTTCGCGAAGCTTGAAACAGGAAGGGCCGCCGGAGCGATCCGGCGGCCCTTTCTTCGTCAGGCTGGCAACTGGTCGGTCCCGGCCTCCGCTGCAGGCGCCTCTGCCCGCGCCGGGCGCGTGGCGATGAGGCCGTTCCAGTCGATCTGTGCGGCGTCCCGGGGTTTCCAGACAACCTTCAGGCCCTTCGGTGGGGCACGCCAGCGGCCGCCGCCGCGCCGGATCAGATCGCAGCCGCAGCGCTCGCACGTGCTGAACCAATAGCCGTTGTTCCAGACGGGCGACTCCGACGTCCGGCTATGCCGGCCGGTTCGACACAGAAGATCCATGCAGCTTCCCCTTGGCGGCAGGGACTCGCGCCCCACGCGTGCCAATCTCGCAGGATTGGGACGCTTCGCCAACAGCTTATCCCCCGGAACGGGACGACCGTGCCGTTGCGGGACGGCTCAGGTGCCGTTGCCGGGCGCCGCCCCGTTAGCCGCGGCGGGCACTGCGCCGTTCATCTGGTTGAGGAGGTTCGCCGCCTCGTTGTCGATCGGCGCGGCCTGCGCGTCGGCGTCGTTGCTCGCCTCCGCCTGCAGCGCGTTATAGCGCTGCTGGAGCTGCGCCGAATCCTTCTCGGCACGCGCCTGGATGTTCTCCTCATCCGCCTTGTGACAGGCGGCGAGGAGGACGAGAGCGGTAAAAAGCAGGAAGCGCATTCGCAAGCCATACGTCATTCCCGCGGAAGCGGGAATCCAGCTTTCATTACACTATGTCAGTCTGGACGCCGCTTTCGCGGGCGTGACGAAGAGGGGAAAGTGGGGAGCTTCTGTTGCCCGGTGCTCCCCGTACCGCTGGAATCCGCTTCTGTTGCCCGGTGCGGCCCGAACCGCGCTATCGACCTTGTAACTTAGTCCGTGAGGACCTTGTTACGCGGCAAGAGCGAGCGCCTCGTTA
>DATBDY010000054.1:0-72808 GCA_036269695.1 Allosphingosinicella sp.
GGCCGACATGCCCGATCCCAACCGCATCGAGAGCATCGAGGAGCCGTGGATCGAGGCGACCATCTACGTGCCCGACGAATATCTCGGCCCGATCCTCAAGCTCTGCCAGGACCGGCGCGGCATCCAGAAGAACCTCACCTATGTCGCCGGCCGCGCCCAGCTCACCTACGAGCTGCCGCTGAACGAGGTGGTGTTCGACTTTTACGACCGGCTGAAGTCGATCAGCCGTGGCTATGCGAGCTTCGACTATCACCAGATCGGCCATCGCGAGGGCGACCTCGTCAAGATGAACATCCTCGTCAACAACGAGCCGGTCGACGCGCTCTCGATGATCGTCCACCGCGCCGCCGCCGAGGCCCGCGGCCGCCACATGTGCGAGCGATTGAAGGATCTGATCCCCCGCCACCTGTTCAAGATCCCGATCCAGGCCGCGATCGGCGGCAAGGTCATCGCCCGCGAGACGATCGCGGCGCTGAGGAAGGACGTCACGGCGAAATGCTATGGCGGCGACATCACGCGGAAGCGGAAGCTGCTGGAGAAGCAGAAGGAAGGGAAGAAGCGGATGCGCGAGTACGGCAGCGTCTCCATCCCTCAGGAGGCGTTCATTGCCGCGCTCAGGATGGGCGAGGAGTAAGGGCGGCCTCTCAATCCACGGGCTCCGGCGCATCGTCGATCCGACGAACTCGATAAAGGCGCGGAGCCTGCCGCGCCGCTTCTGCGGCGAGCAGGCACAGGAAGACGTTCTGCATATAGGTTGGACCGATCATGCCCTCCAAATGAAGCACGTGGGCGCCGATCATGTTGGTGCCGATTAGGAAGATGGTGAGGGTCAGCGCCGCCCAGCAGGCGGTCAGCACCTTGTCGCTTGCCTCGCGCCTGGCGGGGAACAGGAAGGCGAGCGGGGCGATCAGGACCGAGGCTATCGCCGGTTTAAAGACGTAACCCGGCACGCCTTTATACTCGTCGCCATAGCCGTAGACAGACCATGCATGGTCGATTGCGGTAATGGTGAGGAGCGAGGCGAGCACCAAGAGCACCGCCGAAATCCGGCCGGAACGGTAGAGGCCCAGCAGCCCGATCAGCAGCCCGAGCGAGGCGGCGAGGAGCAGTAGATCGGAATCCGTGAAACCGCCGGAATTGCTCGCGAAGGTTATCCCGTCCCGATAATCGAACGGACCGATCCGGTAGCGGATGCTGACGATCCAGACACAGGCGATCAGCACGAAGCAGAGGATGAACCTGACAAGCAGTGATCCGACCCTCTTCATGCCATCCATATACCTATTCTCCTGCCTCCGGCTCGCCCATGCAATCTCGTCTTAACGATGTCGCAGCCAGTTCCGTGCGCTTGAAGAACGCCGTCGGTTTAGCCAGGCAGTGCGTAGCTTTCGAGGTAGCCGCAGCGCCCGCAGCGCCAGGTCGAGATCGGAACAAGGTCCTTCTTGCGGACCTTGAGCCCCCACCAGCGCGACACCTGGGGGACGCCGGGAAGGAATGAAGCGATCGCCCACTCCCCATGGCCTTTATCGGCTATGACGCCCTCGCTCATGGAGCCCTGGCACTTCGGACATTGCGTAGGTCCTCGCATTTCGAACTCCTCAAGCAGGTGCCGGCGACGGCAAACCTCACGATCGTCGACGTGAAGATGATCGACTTGGAGAACAAGGTCGATAGCGGACTTTCAGCTATTCGCGCGGAGGTATCTCACCACGCGAACGCCGGCTTTGCGAGCGCGGCCTGTCCGCCGGCTCGATGTGCGGCTAGCGGCGAATTCGGTATTGTGTCCCCGGAATTCCAAGCGCTACATACGCTAGCTGAGCTTAGCTGCGATGACGGCTGCGACCGCAGCCGACGAGGTGTCGCGCAGAAAGCGGCCGGCAGCCCTCAGGCCCCGATGATTTTGAGGCTTTGTGGGCGCGGCAGCTTTGATTTCGTCCCCGCCCTCAACAAAGAAACCGTGATTCCCGTTGTTGACGGCGGTGCAATCGTGGAACTCGGCGTTCGGTTTTTTATGTAGAATCCGGCGAACCCGTTTCCCTCGGCGTGGCAGCCAATGATGCGGACTGTCATTGGCGCTCCTCAAGCTTCGGCTTCGGGCGGCGCTTGGAAACGGCGCCCAAGGCCTTGTGCGGCTTGGGAGGAGTCGCCAGCATGCGCTTCAGCACCGCATCGGCGCGGGCCGCCGTTTTGGTTTCGGAGTAGGTGTCGGCCTCTGGGCTATGGCTGTTATCTCGGTTGGTTGAGGTGCTCATGTCCTTCGCTCGCTTGACTACTATGCCAACCCCGCACGTTTCGCGGCAGTTTGAGGCGAAGGTCGGAGAGATCGCAATGACATGGAACGGCATGCATGTCGCGATCTTTTGCCTCTTCGCGGCCGTGACGCGGCTCAAACGTGCCCAGGCTGCGGCCATCTTCTATGCTCTGAAAGCGGACTCCGCCCAAAGAGACATCACCAGAGCTGCTGCAGTCGCGAGACTGTCAACAAGAAAGGGTGCGGCCGCTCAGCAGTTGAGCCAGCGCATAACATCATTGTTTGACGATATCGGGCGATACGCAGGGATAAGGAACGGGATTGTGCACGGGGCTTTGGTCTTCGACCAATTTGGCTACGGCGCGGTGGACCCATTCAATCCACCCTCTGTGACTTCACCAAAGCACCGTCTCTTCGGGCATCTCGACCGAGAAGCGACACGAATAGATGAGTTAGCTGAACGCACCGTCGCCATATTCAACGAGACGGCCGAGTTCTTAAAGCTGCCCCCAAAATTTCTTGTATGACCCCCCGCGACGGCCCTTGCCAACCGGCGCCGTGCTCAAAGGCAGTATAATCCCACAGGACACGTCGCGCCGCTTCGATCATCTCCTCGGTTATCTCGATATCGGGGCCGGCCTGTCGCTCACACATTCCGACTCGGCGCACACAGTATTCCGGCTATTCCGGGGACAGCTATTCCGGGGACACATTACCTAATTGCCCCCGCGCGGAGGCCGCAGGACGCGGATGCCGCGCTCCATGCAAAAGGCGCCGAGGCCGGCGTTGACGATCGCGACGAGGAGCATGGCGAAGCCGAACGTGCCGGGACCGCCGCCATAGGCCCAGCCGGTGTAGAGGAGAGACACCCACATTACTGTGCAGGCGCCGCCGGCCAAGACGATGCCGAGGCCGAACAGGATCAGGAAGGCGCCGGCGAAAATGGCGCCCGGACCACTGCCCGGCAGGCTCACCGTTCCGGCCTCCGATCAAGCACCCCGCTCCCGCCCGGCGGGTTGCCGGACGGGAGCGAAGGCCGGTGCGTCAGCGGCAGACGCGGACGTGGTGGTGATGGCGCCACATCCAGCTGCAATGACGGTGCCAGCTATGGTGATTGCCGTGCCAGATGCCGTGGCGATCGCCGTGCCAATGCATGTCGTGGCGGTTCCCGTGCATGTGCTCGTCGTGGCGGTCGCCCTGCATGTGCTCGTCGTGGCGATCGCCCTGCATGTTCTGGTCGTGGCGATCGCCGTTCATGTGCTGATCGTGCCGGTCCTGCGCGACGGCGGGGGCGGCGGCGAACAGGCCCAGAGCAAGGGTCGCCGCGAGGGCGGTGGTGATTTTCATGGTTTCCTCTCCCGTCAGGACGATCCTGACGAGAGCGTAACGGAGCATGTCCGGCGAAAGGTCCCGCCCGCGGCCGCCGATTTGAAGAAAAATCGACGGACGTCGCCCGCGCGCCATGCGGATGCCCTGGACGATGGCGAAGATGCCGCCGCCCGCCAGCGCCAGGGAGACGATGAGCATCGAGCCGTCGCCCGAGCTGCCGCTGCTGCCCACCATCATGAAGATGAGGAGGCCGGTGCAGCCGCCGCCGACGAGCAGCAGGCAGAGGCCGCAGCCGATCAGGAACACGCCGCAGAGGACGTTGCCGGGGCGGTCTTCGGGCGCGGAGACGGGCGCCGGTTCGGGGACCGGCTGCGCCTCCGGGCCCGGGCCGCCTTCTTCCTCGCTCATGCGTCCATCCCCCCTCCGTTGTTGCCGCCCCGGCGGCGCGGCCCGCGGAACAGCCGGACGGCCATGACGATCGCAAAGATTCCGAGCGCGAGCACCGCCAGCGAAACCAGCAGCAGGAGCGGCCCGAGCCATCCGTCCGAATTCGCGCCAAGCTCGCCGAGCCAAAGCACAGTGCAGCTGCCGCCGACGAGCGAGATGCAGAGGCCGAACATCAAGAGGAGGATTCCGGCGAGGATCCGGCCGCTGCCCGGCGGGACGCTCTCATAGCCGAGGCGGGGCCCGCGATCGGGGTCTTCGCTCACGCGCCGATGCCCCCTTCCGCCTCCAGCTTCGCCCGGCCCGGCGCGCCCGGGCGGTAGAAGCTGTTGTAGGTGTCGAACGGGATCATCCTCCCGTCCGGCGTCGCGAAATGGATGCAGCTGCGCTTCACCGTGCCGAGATCGAAATTGTAGCGATCGAGGAACTGGATGACCGCGACCTTGAACGTGTCGCGATAGGAGAGGCTGGAAGGAGTCTCGATCTCCGGCAGGCAGCAGAACAGGCTGGCGAGCCGGTCCTCGCCATTCGCCTCGTTGGTCGAGAGCGAGAGCAGGTCGAAGATGCGCGCCTTCAGCGCCGGGTCGCGCTCGAAGCTGATCGTGTTGGGCGCGGCGGCGACGATCTCCTCGCGCGGCATCAGCCGGGTGACCGGGACGACATTGCGGCCGGCGCGGAGGCCGTAGCCGATGCAGATCTGGTCCGGGTTGCAGGGAAGCGGCACCAGGTCCGAGAGGGCGAAATGGCCGCCCTCGGCGATGCGGCGGCGGAGGCCCGAGAGGGTGGTGCGGTGGATGGCGGCGTCGAACCCCTCGTTGCGGCCGGCATCCTGGACCGGCTGGAAGATGACGCCGCGCACGCAGGACCAGCCGAGCGCATGGTCGACGATCGCCGCCACCTCATGGTCGTTGACCCCGGCGCGGACGGCGCAGACGAGGGTGGTGGAGACTCCCGCCGCCTCGAGCCGCTCCAGCGCCTGGCGGCGGATGCGGGCCAAGCGGGCGCCGCGCAGCTCCATCAAGGCATCGTCCGAGAGGCTGTCGAACTGGAGGTAGACCTCGAAGCCGGGGCCCAATTCCGCCAGCCGCTCGGCGAACCCGTCCTCGCTGGCGATGCGGAGGCCGTTGGTATTGACCATGATGTGGCGGATCGGCCGGGCGCGGGCGGCGGCGACGATCTCCCAGAATTGGGGGTGGATGGTCGGCTCGCCGCCGGAGAGCTGGACGAGGTCCGGCTCGCCTTCCGCCTTCACCACCGCGTCGAGCATCGCCTCGACCTCGGCGAGCGGGCGGTGGCCGCCCTTGCCGACCGCGCTGTCGGCGAAGCAGACCGGGCAGGTCAAATTGCAGGCAGAGTTGATCTCGACGATGGCGAGGCAGCTATGCTGCTCGTGATCGGGGCAGAGGCCGCAATCCCAAGGGCAGCCGCGCTCGGTGCGGGTGGCGTTGAAAACGGGGCGGTCGCCGGGCTTCAGCCAGTGCTTCGTGGAGAGCCAGTATTCGGCATCCTCCTCGATCAGGGTCTTCATCACGCCGTGCGCGCGGCACCGTTTCTGGAGGTAGACGCGGCCCTCCTCGCCGATGATCTTGGCGGGGACCAATTCCCAGCAGGTCTCGCAGAGGCTCGTCGTCTGGCCGTAGAAGAGCCAGGGAACGCTCTTACGCGCCAATGGCTCAGCTGGGGGCGCGGCGGCGAGCGTGTCCATCGAAGAGGACAGCATAGGCTATCATCGCCAAAGCGAGAAGCTGGAAGATGTCGAGCGGCCCGAGGACGCGCGGATAGGGCTTCAGGAACTCCCAGAGGAAGCGCTGGGCGGCATAGAAGGCGACGAAGATGTAGAAGGCGCGGGTGCGCGTCCATTGGGCTCGGCGGGCGAGGGCGGCGAAATAGATTCCGAGGAAGGCGAGCATCGCCAGGCTCTCGTAGATTTGCACCGGATGGCGCGGGATGCCGTCGCCGAGATCGACGCCCCAGGGGAGCGACGTGGGGGTGCCGTAGGTCTCGTCCGGAAGGCCGGCGAAGAGGCAGCCCCAGCGGCCGATCGCGATGCCGAGCGCCAGCGGGCCCACCCAGATGCCGCCGGTCGAGCCGCGGAGGCCGCGCGCCAGCTTGTAGAGCTCGACCGCGACGATGCCGCCGGCGAGCGCGCCGGCGATGCTGTGCGAGGGGTGGGGAATGGCGGTCAGCCCGGTGTTGAGCGAGCCGAAGGCCCAGGCGCCGCCGATCGCGCCGATCGCGAGCGCGAAGGCGTAGCCGATTCCGATCCGCAGCGCGACCTCGGCCGCCATCTCCTTCAGCCGCCAGCGGTAGAGCAAGCGGGCGAGGAGCCCCGCAGAGACCCAGGCGGCAAGGTCGAAGACGAGGTGGACGCGCGGGTCGGTCGGGACGTGGATCATCGGCGCGGGGCGCCGCCGCGGCTCAATGTCGTCAACATGCCGCGGAAGCCCATCCTCTCTCCACGCCCCGGTTCGAAGCCGAAAGCCTTCGGCGATCCGAAACGGGATGACAAGCACCCGCGCAGGCAAGCAAAGCCTCTCCCGCTTTGCCCCTCGTCGAGCGGGAGAGGACTTAGCCTACCAGCTCCGGCAGGTGCGGGTGCGGGTGTGGTCGCGCCAGATGGTCCGGCAGGACTGGCCGTGGCCATGCCAGCGGCGGCTCCGGCTCCAGCCACGATTGTGGTCCCAGCCGCGATGGTTGTTCCACCCATGGTGGTGGCTGCGATGGAATACGGTGGTGCGGGTCTCCACCGTTCGCGTGCCCGCCGGCTGGGCGTGGGCGGCGGCGCCACCGAGCGTCAAGGCGGCGGCAAGCGTCAGGATCAGTCGCTTCATCTTGTTTCCTCCGATTGGACATCGTCTCCCTGCTGGAGCCGAAACGACTTTGGGCGCGCCTGGGTCCCGCTCCAACGCGGCGCGGCTGCGAAGGTCTTGACGGCGGCCCCGGCTTCGGCTTTGATCCGCGCCGCGCCCGATGGGGGGCGAAAACCGAAAGGATTACATGATGTTGCGCGAGACTTCGCTGCGCCTCGCCGGCGCCGCCGCACTCTTGTTCGCCGCCGCCGCGACGCCGGCTCTGGCCGCCGGCGCCCCGCCCCAGCAGGCGCAGAGCGCCGGCGCGCCCTCCGACCAGGCGAACGACACCGCCGCCGCACCCGCCGAGGCAGCCAAGCCGAAGGAAGAGCACAAGATCTGCAAGAGGGTCAACGGCAGCGAAGCCCGGCTCGGCGCGCAGAAGGTCTGCATGACCGCCGAGCAGTGGAAAAAGGCCGACTATTGATCTCCCGCTGTCGTCGCCGGGCCTGACGCGCTAAGGTGCCGGCCCAGGCGACGACGATGAGGCTCTTCTTTCTCCTTGCCGGCATGGCCATCGCCGCGGCGCCGTCCGCCGCGGCGGCCGCATTGTCCTGGTGCCCGCTCCCCGCGCGCGGCGCGGCGGCCGAACGGGCGCGGCTCGTCCATTCGCTCGGCTCTGATGCGCAGGCGAAACCGCACCCGCTTCCCCACGTCCATACCGAAGGCACGCTGCCGAACGACCCGCAGCGCGAGGCGAGCCTCGTCGCGGAGCGCGATTGGCCCATCATGCTGGACAACGCGCTCGCCTGGCGCGCCGGCGCGGGCGACAACTACCTCAAGGCGGCGCAGCTCTATCTCGGCGCCTGGGCGCAGACCTACCAGCCCGATTTCAACCCGATCGACGAGACCAACCTCGACGCGCTGATCGAGACGTGGGCGATCACCCGCGACCGGCTCGACCCTGAGGTCCGGACGGCGGCGGCGCGGCTGATCCGCGCGCTCGGGGAGGGCTATCTCGACCGGATGGAAGCGGCCGTGCGCACCCCCGATCCTCGCCAGCCGTGGAAGAACAACTGGCAGAGCCACCGCATCAAGATCGCGACCCTCGCCGCCGTCGCGCTTGGCGACCGCGCCCTTTTCGACCGCGCCCGCGCCGCCTTCGACCGCCATCGCGACGCGAACATCCATCCCGACGGCGAGGTGCGCGATTTCGAACAGCGCGATGCGATCCACTACGTCGTCTACGATCTGGAGCCCCTGCTCCGCGCCGCAATCGCCGCGCGGCGCATGGGCGAGGACTGGTATGGCCGCAACGTCGGGGGACCGCCGGTCGCCGCCGCCCTCCGGTGGCTCGAGCCTTATGCCGACGGGACGAAGACCCATGTCGAGTTCGTCCATTCCGTCGTCGCGTTCGATGCGGCCCGGGCGAAGGCCGGCGTGAAAGGCTTCAACGGCCCCTTCGATCCGGCGCGGGCGACGGAACTCATCTGGATGGCGGCGCAGTTCGACCGAAGTTACACGCCGCTCGCCGTGAAGCTCGGGCCGGAACCGCCCTTCCTTTCCGCCTGCGGGAATTGAAGAAACCCTCTCCCCTCGAAGGGAGAGGGGGAGTTAAGACCGCGCCAGCTTGCGCGCGAAGCAGCCTAAAACCCGAGCCGGCCGCCCAGGCCGAACACGAGCGAGCGCTGGTTGACCTGCCGGCCGCTGGTCAGCACGTTGGTCTGCGCCGGCGAGCCGACGTAGAATTGCTCCATGCGCGCGATCGGGCTCGAATCGACGTGCGTGTAGCCGGCGGCGGCGTCGATCGTCAGCCCGCCGCCCACTTGATAGCTCGCTCCGACGTTGAAATCGGCGCGGTCGCCGTCCGGCACGCGCGCGTCGCGGGTGGCGTCGCGCGTCGGCGTCTGGTCGAGCTGGATGCCGGCGCGCAAGGTCAGCCGGTCGCTTGCCTTCGCGTCGAAACCGAAGGCGGCGCTCCACGTGTCGCGGTAATTCTCGACCGTCACCGCGCCCAGCGGCGCGCCGACGCGGATCGCGTCGAAGCGGCTCCAGCCGTAGCGCACGACCTGCGCGTCGAGCGTGACGATATTGCCGACCGGCGCGCGGGCGCCGATCACGATCTGCCAGGGCGTGGTGAAGCGGGCCGTCGTATTGGCGCTCAGATTGCTGCCGGCGAGCGGGCCGAGCAGGCCGCTGATCGAGACATTGCCGTTCAATTTGTGCGTGATCGCCGACTTGTAGGCGATGCCGAGGCTGACGCCTCCCGGCGCATGCACCTGCGCGCCGGCGCTCCAGCCGTAATTCCAGCCGTCGCCCTTCAGCTGCAGCAGGCCGTCGGGGAGGTTCGGTGCGAGATTGGGAAGGGCGTTGGTCAGCAACGCGCTGGAATGCTCGGCGTTAAGCGCGACGCCAATGCTCAGCATCGGCACCGGCGACCAGGCGATGCTCGGCTGCAGGTCGATCGTGCGCAGACGCGTCTGGATGGCGGAATAACGCTGCCAGCCGGCGGCATCGTATTTGCTGGTGAAGCTGAAGGGCGAGGTGATTGCGAGACCGACGGAGAGGCCGCCGCCGAGGCGCAAGGCGGCCGCGCCGTTGGGCAGCACGCCCTGCTGGATCGGGTTACGCTGCTCGCCGAGACCGCCGACGGGGGCCGAGCCCTGACCGGGGCGCTGGATCAGCGTCCCCTGGTCGCGGACGTCGCCGGTCGGGAAGATTCCCACGGCGCCGAGGCTGACGCCGTTGCCGCTGTCGCCGCTCGCCGCCGGGTTCCACCAGAGAGAGGCGGGGCCCTGGTCCGCAACTTCCCCCGAATTGGCGCGACCCCAGCCGCGGACGGACTGCTCCTGCAGATAGAAACCGCCGGCGCGTGCGGGCGCGGCTGCTGTTAACGCCGCCGCAACCGCCGTCCCGAAAAGCAACAATGCCCTGCCGCGGCGACAAAAACCCCCATGCTCAAGACGCATACGCGCTCCCCTTTTCCGGACTCTGCGACACCCCCATGCCGCGCTGCCGAATTAGGGGTGAAATAGTTGTTTCACAAGCGCTTTTGCTTGGCTTGGCCAACCCGTTTGGGGCGTTGTTGCGAAATCCTGCAGGCGCGGTTTTGAAGCAACACTTTCAAGGGTTAACGCCATTATGGGTGACAAGGCCAATTGTTAGCGCTCCCGGGATATGCTTACCTGTGGATAAACCAAATGCTTGGGGGATAAGCGTGAATCGACATTTCAGCCTTCAGACGGAGCAGGACACCACGGCAATGCCGGTCGTGGACAGGTCGATCCGGGAGGTGCTTCCGCTTCAGCACCGGGTCCGCGCGCCCGGTTCGCGGCTGTTCGATCTCGGCCAGCTCGACGTTCGCTGGGAGGCCGCGCTCGGCACGTTATGGACCCACATGACACCGGTCGACCGGCCGAACTTCAACCGGCCGATGCTGCGCGACTTCCAGCGCTGGCAAGCGGAGATCGTCCGCGAATTCTCCGATCCGTCGGAGGGACTCAAATATCTCGTGCTCGGCTCGCGCTTCCCGGGCGTGTTCAACCTCGGCGGCGACCTCGACCTGTTCGCGAGCGTCATCGCCGCCGGCGACCGCGAGGCGCTCGTTGCCTATGGCCGCGACTGCGTCTCGATCCTCCATCGCAACATGCGCCAGCTCGATCTGCCGCTGGTGACGATCGCGCTCGTCCAGGGCGACGCGCTGGGCGGCGGCTTCGAGGCGGTGCTCTCGTTCAACGTCATCGTTGCCGAGCGCCATGCGCGGTTCGGCCTGCCGGAGATCGCCTTCGGCCTGTTCCCCGGCATGGGCGCGCACTGCCTGCTGTCGCGCAAGGTGGGGCTCGCCAAGGCTGAGGAGATGATGCTCTCCAACCGCATCTATACGGCCGAGGAGATGCACGCGCTCGGCCTCGTCCACGTGCTCGCCGAGCCGGGCCAGGGCGAGGAGGCGGTGCGCGCCTATATCGCCAAGAACGGGCGGCGGCAGGCGGGCCATCGCGGCATCTACCGCGCTTCCGGCCTGGTCGATCCGATCACACTCCAGGAGTTGCAGGACGTCGTGGAGGTCTGGGCCGATTCCGCGCTCCGCCTCACCGATGGCGACCTCAAGCTGATGAAGCGCCTGGTCGACGCGCAGGCGCGGCTGGCGGCGGCCTGAGAGCAGCTCAAGGACTAAGTTGCTCCCCGGCGAAAGCCGGGGCCCAGTCTACCGTCTGTGCCGCTGGGCCCCGGCCTTCGCCGGGGAGCACAATGCTCTTCATCTCGGATAGCTACGCCCGCAGGCGGCGGACCTTCGCGCCTTCGATCCCCACCGCATCGCGCGGCTTGCGGCTGCCGCGCCATTCCGCCTCGAGCCGCGCCTTGATCTCCGCCCCGGGCATCGGCCGGCCGAGAAAGAAGCCCTGGGCCGACGTGCAGTGGGCGCCGGTCACGTAGCCGAGCTGGGTCTCGGTCTCGATCCCCTCCGCGACGATATCCATGTCCAGCTCGGCGGCGAGGCCGACGAGCGCATTGATGATCGCCCGCGCCTCGCGGCTCTTGGTCACGTCGGCGATGAAGGTGGTGTCGATCTTGATCTTATCGAACGCATATTTCTTGAGGTAGGTCAGCGAGGAATAGCCCGTTCCGAAATCGTCGATCGAGAGCTTGAGGCCGATCTTCTGGAACTCGCGGATCAGCGAGTTGGACTGGGCATTCTCCTCGAGCAGCACGCTCTCGGTGATCTCCAGCTCCAGCCGCCGCGCCTGCAGGCCGGTCGTGTAGAGGGCGGAGAGGATCATGTGCGAGAGGTGGAGGTCCTTGAGCAAGGCGGGCGACATGTTGACCGCGACGCTCACCTGCTCCGGCCACTCCGCGGCGGCGGCGCAGGCCTGGCCGAGCACCCAGTGGCTGATCGGCGTGATCAGGCCGGTGCTCTCGGCGAGCGGGATGAAGCGCGAGGGGCTGATCGTGCCGAATTCCGGATGGTGCCAGCGCAGCAGGGCTTCGCACGATTTGGTGCGGCCGGTGGCGAGGTCGACGATCGGCTGGTAATAGACTTCGAGCTCGTCCCTCTCGATCGCGGTGCGCAGCGCCATTTCGAGCGCGCGCAGCTCCAGGAACTCCTCCTCCATCGCCGACTGGAACAGGCAGAAGTCGTTCCGGCCGTTCGCCTTGGCGTGATAGAGCGCCATGTCGGCATGCTGGAGCAGGGTCTCGGCGTCCTCGCCATGGCCCGGCGCGACGGCGGCGCCGATCGAGCCGGTCACCTGGATCGAGGCGCCGTCGATGTCGATCGGCACCAGCAGCCCGCGCATCACCTCGCGCGCCAGATCCTCGGCGAAGCCCTTGCGGTCGCCGCGGGCGAGGAGGACGAACTCGTCGCCGCCGAAGCGGGCGACGCTGCCGCGGCCGTCGATGATCGAGGCGAGCTGGCGCGAGACGCTGCGCAGCACCTTGTCGCCGGTCGGATGGCCGAGGGAGTCGTTGATCTCCTTGAACTTGTCGAGGTCGACCCAGAGGATCGCGACTTCGGTCCCGTCTTCGCGCTGCGCCAGATCCGCCTGCAGCCGCTCCTGGAAAGCGCCGCGATTTTCCAGGCCGGTCATGGCGTCGTAGCGGGCGAGCCGCTCGAACCGGGCGGTGAGGCGCTTCTGCTCGCGCGTCGCCGACATCGCCTTCAGCACCGCCGAATAGGTCTGCAGCGTGATGTCGACCATGCCGACATAGAAGGCGCAGGTGACGAAGCCGAGCACCCATTGCAGCGGGTTATCGTGGAGGAAGAGGCCGAGGGCGACGGGGGCGCAGGCGAGGCTGAGCTGGCCGATGGCGATGATCGGCCGGCCGGCGTTGCGGCCGCAAATGCCGGCCGCGTAGCCGATCGTCAGCACGGCGGCGAGCATGTGGTGGAGGCTGTTGTCGGAGCGGACCAGGGTGAGGAAGGTCATCAGCCCGAGCAGACCGGCATAGGCCCAGGCGCCGATCTCGTAGACGATCTCGGAGCGCGCGCTCTGGCTGTCGTCCGCCTCGATTTCCCCGTGGAAGAAGATGGCGTGGATGAGGCGGAGCGCGCCGGTGGCGTCGATCGCCACCGCCATCGCGGTCAGCCAGGGGTCGCGGCTCGACAGCGCGATCGCGGTGCTGCAGGCGGCGCCCGCGACCGCCCCGACGCCGAGCGAGGTCGAGGAGGCGAAGAGCGTCTCGACCAGCGACCGGCGCACCTCGTCGGCGACCGAACGGTCGATCTTCGCGATCTCGCGCATCTTGGCGATGATGCTGGCCATTCTCTCCCCGGGGCGAAAGGCCTTCTCCCGCAAACTTCTTTATCTTGCATTAAGGGCGCTTTGTCCGCGCGCGGGGCTGCGCGAGGCAACCTAACCATTTGTGAAGGTTTGGCGGGCATGTTTGCGTCATGTCCTCCGGCTCCCCTCCCTTCCGCTTCGGCGATGGCCCCCTATTGGAGCTGATGCTCCGGGACCGTGACGGCGCGCCGTGGGTGCTGAGCCTTTCGGCCGGCATGGAGAGGTTCGTCGGCGCCTATCCGCGGCTCGACGGCTTCGGCGGCGAGGGGCCGCTTCTGGTCTTCCGTCCCGCCGGCCAGCCTGCCTGACGGAAACTCCGCCGCGCCCGCGGGTTATCGGGCGAATGGACACGCACTCTTCCTGTCTCGACCGGCCTCGGGCCGTCCTCTTCGACGTCGACGGCACGCTGGTCGACACCAACGACCTGCACGTCGCCGCCTGGCATGAGGCCTTCCGCCATTCCGGCCATGACGTTTCGGCCGACGACATCAAATGGCAGGTCGGCAAGGGCGGCGACAATTTGATCCCTTCGCTGCTGCCCGGCCTCGACGACGCGGAGCGCAAGCGGATCGAGGATTATCGCTCCGGCCTCTTCACCCGCGACTATCTGCCGCGCGCGATCCCCTTTCCGGACGTCCGGCGGTTGTTCGAGCGGCTCGTCGCCGACGGCATCCGCATCGTCCTCGCCTCCTCGTCCCACCGGCACGAGGTCGACTTCTACCTGGCCCTGATCGGCTGCGAGGATCTGGTCGAGGCGGTCACGTCCAAGGACGATGTCGGCCGTTCCAAGCCCTGCCCGGACATCTTCGAGGCGGCGCTCGGCAAGCTGGCGCCGCTCGGGCCCGAAGACGTGCTGGTGATCGGCGATTCGATCTGGGACGTGAAGGCGGCGGCCAAGGCGGGCCTGAGGACGATCGGCTTCCGCTCCGGCGGCTTTCCCGACGCCGCGCTGATCGAGGCCGGCGCCTGCGCGCTTTACGACGGCCCGCGCGACCTGCTTGCCCGTTATGCCGAAAGCCCGTTCGAGCGCCATGAAGAAGCCGTCTGAGGCCGCCGCGGCGCTCGTCCGCGCAGACCGCAAGACGGCCGAGGCCGTGCTTCCCTATGAGGAGAGCCTGCCGGTCCGGCTGCTGGAGCATGTCGCCGATCTCGGCGACCAGCCGCCGATGCGCATTCTCTGCGGCGCGGTGATCGCAATCGGCCTGATCGGCGGCGACCGCCGTCTCGCCGGCGCCGGCCTCAGGATGCTCGCGGCCCACACGCTCGCCACTCTCGTCAAGGATGCGGTCAAGCGACGCGTCGACCGCACCCGCCCGCGCTCCGCCGCCAAGCCCGGCAAGGACGCGAAGCCCCGCCCCGGCGACAGCGAGGCCAAGGAGGAGACGAGCTTCCCCTCCGGCCACAGCGCCGGCGCCGCCGCCGTCGCCCGCGCCTTCGCCCGTTCCTACCCGGAGCATTCCGCGCCGGCCTATGCCGCAGCCGCCGTGCTCGCCCTCGCCCAGATCCCGCGCTGCGCCCATTATCCCACCGACGTCGGGGCCGGCATCGCCATCGGCCTCGCCGCGGAGAAGGCGGTCGATCTCGCGGAGCGGGTGGCGTTCGGAGACTAGCCGGGGTTCCGAAGCAGACAGGCCGTCCTCTTTCCGCTATTTTCCATCAGCAGGGGGAGAGGATGATGGCGCTTTCGAGGATCCTTCCGACGTTCGCGGCGTGCCTGCTGCTCGCCGGCCCCGCAATCTGCGCATCCCCGGCGCCGGTGGAGGTGGTCACCGCCGCGAAGCTGCGCGCCGATGTCGCAATCACCAGCAACGGCCTCGCCACGCATCCCGTCACCCTCGATCCCGCGTCCCGCACGATCGTCGCGCGCCGTGACGGGCCCGGCGAGGTCGAGGTGCATGCGGTGCTGAACGACGTCGCCATCGTCCAGGCCGGCTCCGCCACTCTCATCGCCGGCGGGCGAGTCGAAGGCGGCCGGGAAACGGGGCCCAACGAGCATCGCGGCGGCACCATCGTCGGCGGCCAAAGCCACATCCTCCGCGCGGGCGACGTGGCCTGGATCCCGGCCGGCACGCCGCACCAGTTGATCGTCCCGAAGGGCGGCTCGTTCACCTATGTCGTGGTGAAGACGGACAAGGCCGCGACCGCCCCCTGATCCGCCCGCCGCAGCGAGCGGAACGGGCCGTCGCGATTCCCTCCACAGCGCCGCCGCCGTCCCAAAATTATGGTGGATAAGTCATTTACCATCTTGGCGGCCTTATCGTTTTGATTCACTATGGCTTGTGGCGCTGCCGAGGGGGTGACGCTAGACGTTGTAGGCGCCCGCCGCGCATCCTATATATTGCGTGGGCGGAACAGCCTTGTCCTGTGGATATCGGGGACAAGGTGAAATGAGCGCCCCGCCGCCCTCGAAAAGCGCTTAAGGTCGGGTTAACGCCCACTGGAACGAAATAAGAACGAGGGGTATAAGATGGACCTGTCCGGCAGCAGCGAAGTGGGAACCAGCGACGTGACCACCACCACGATCGAAGCCCCCAAAACGAAGGGCGGCAAGGGCGCGAAGCCCGAAGGGAGCGGCGCCGTCGGGCCGAAAATCTACCCGGTCGAGGTCGACCATGGCCGCGATTCGCTGCTCACCGATTTCGGCAAGGAGACGCTCAACGACCGCTATCTCCTGCCCGGCGAATCGTACCAGGACCTCTTCGTCCGGGTCGCCTCGGCCTATGCCGACGATGCCGAGCACGCCCAGCGGCTCTACGATTACATCTCGAAGCTGTGGTTCATGCCGGCGACCCCGGTCCTGTCGAACGGCGGCACCGGGCGCGGCCTGCCCATCTCCTGCTATCTGAACTCGGTCCCCGACAGCCTCGAGGGCATCGTCGACACCTGGAACGAGAATGTCTGGCTGGCCGCGCGCGGCGGCGGCATCGGCACCTATTGGGGCCATGTCCGCGGCATCGGCGAGCCGGTCGGCCTCAACGGCAAGACCAGCGGCATCATTCCGTTCGTGCGGGTGATGGATTCGCTGACCCTCGCGATCAGCCAGGGCTCGCTCCGTCGTGGCTCGGCCGCCTGCTATCTCGACGTCTCGCACCCGGAGATCGAGGAGTTCCTCGAGATCCGCAAACCCTCGGGCGACTTCAACCGCAAGGCGCTGAACCTCCACCACGGCGTCCTCGTCTCCGACGCGTTCATGGCGGCGGTGCGCGACGGCGCCGAATGGATATTGCGCTCGCCCAAGGACGGGGCGGAGCGCGCCACGGTCGATGCGCGCTCGCTCTTCCAGAAGCTGGTCGAGACGCGGCTCGCGACCGGCGAGCCCTACATCATCTTCATCGACCAGGTGAACCGGTCGATGCCCAAGCATCACCGCGATCTCGGCCTCAAGGTCTCGACCTCGAACCTCTGCTCCGAGATCACCCTGCCGACCGGCACCGACCATCTCGGCAAGGCCCGCACCGCCGTCTGCTGCCTCTCCAGCCTCAACCTCGAGACCTGGGACCAGTGGAACAAGGACAAGAGGTTCATCGAGGACGTCATGCGCTTCCTCGACAACGTGCTGACCGACTATATCGAGCGGGCGCCGGACGAGATGGCGCGCGCCAAGTACAGCGCGATGCGCGAGCGCTCGGTCGGCCTCGGCGTGATGGGCTTCCACTCCTTTCTGCAGGCGCGCAACCTCCCCTTCGAAGGGGCGATGGCGAAGAGCTGGAACCTCAAGATCTTCAAGCATGTCCGAGCCCAGGTCGACGAGGCCTCGATGATGCTGGCGCAGGAGCGCGGCGCCTGCCCCGATGCGCAGGACATGGGCGTGATGGAGCGCTTCTCGTGCAAGATGGCGATCGCGCCGACCGCGTCGATCTCGATCATCACCGGCGGCACCTCGGCCTGCATCGAGCCGATCCCGGCCAACATCTACACCCACAAGACGCTGTCCGGCAGCTTCTCGATCCGTAACCCGTATCTCGAAAAGCTGCTGATCGAGAAGTCGAAGAACAGCGAGGCGGTGTGGAGCTCGATCCTCGAGCAGGGCGGCTCGGTTCAGCACCTCGACTTCCTCACGGCCGAGGAGAAGGACGTCTTCAAGACCAGCTTCGAGATCGACCAGCGCTGGCTGATCGAGCTCGCCGCCGACCGCACGCCCTATATCGACCAGGCGACCTCGCTGAACCTGTTCATCCCGGCCGACGTCGACAAATGGGACCTGCTGATGCTCCACTACCGGGCTTGGGAGCTGGGCATCAAATCGCTTTACTATCTGCGCTCCAAGTCCGTGCAGCGCGCCGGCTTCGCCGGCGGCGTCGAGGCCGACAACACGCCCGAGCTCAAGAAGATCGAGGTCCAGCCGACCACCGATTACGACGAGTGTCTGGCGTGTCAGTGACGCGTTCCCTCGGCGCCCCCTTCTGCTCCCCGGCGAAGGCCGGGGTCCAGACGGCGATCGTCGAGGTCTCGACATACTCAGACTGGGCCCCGGCCTTCGCCGGGGAACAAGCAATTGTCGCTCCGATCGATTGCCTCGGAGAACACACCCTTTCCTCCCCGAGCGGGGGGAAAAACCGCGCCTTACTCCCTTCGGCGCGGTCTGCGGCGGGGTTGGGAGATGATGCGAGGGCTCCAGCCCGTCCGCATGGGCCGGCGCCTGCTATCCGCGCCTCCCGCCCCGCCGCTTTTTTGGCTTGCTCCACCTTGCTCCTGCTCGCCGCCTGCGCGCAGCAGGTGCATTCGACGGTGAAGCCGGACGCGCCGGGCTTCCTGCTCGGCCTCTGGCACGGCTTCATCTTCCCGGTCGCCTTCGTCCTCTCGCTGTTCATGAAGGACGTCGCCGTTTACGCCGTGCCGAACGACGGCGTGCTCTACAATCTCGGCTATTTCATCGGCATCGTCTTCATCGGCGTCGGCGCGCGCGGCAGCCATGTCGTCTATCGCGACCGCGTTATCCGCGAACGGGTGGTCGACCGGTGAGCGCCACGCTCGAGCTGCTTTCCGGCATCCTCATGGGCCTGGCGCTGGCGGCGCTCGGCGCGGTGATCGGCTTCACGGCGCCGACCGAAGCCGAGGCGGCCGCCGACCCGGAATCGTTGCGCTGGGGACGCCGTCCCGCGATCCGCCGGCGGCTCGGCTTCGTCATCATCGCCCTGGGTATCCTGATCGCTGGCCTGCGCGTCGCCAGGGTGCTGATGCGATGAGAGGCGGCCTCATCACCATCGGCCTGGCGATGCTCGTCATCATCATCGCCCTCGCCTCCTCCCGGCGGCGGGGCGGCGCGGCGGCGCCGCACAGCCCGCCGCTGGCGATGGCGTTCGCCGGCCTGGTGGTCGTCGGCGCGATCACCCTCTTCTTCCTCTATGCGAGGCATTGAGGTGCTGGAGCCGCTCATCCTCCTCGGCCTCTGCGCGGTGGCGATCGTCATCGCCGGCGCCTCCTACCGGCGCCGCGCCGGCGTCTATGCCGGCGCCGGCCGCGGCGCGCCCGCCAGCCCGCTCCTCGTCGGCGTCCTCGCCGTGCTGGCGGCGATCGGCGCGGTTCTCATCTTCTTCCTGTTCCGGGGGAGCGCGCGATGATGAAGCGCAATTCTCTCGACAGCGTTCCGCCGGCCTCAGGCCGGCACCCCCACCCCAGCCCTCCCCACAAGGGGGAGGGAGGAATTGTCAAACCTCCGGTTTGGAGTCTGTAAGATGCCTTTGTTAGAAGCCCGCAAGCAGTACAAGCCGTTCGAATATCCCTGGGCGTTCGAATATTGGAAGCGCCAGCAGCAGATCCACTGGATGCCGGAGGAGGTTCCGCTCGGCGAGGATTGCCGCGACTGGGCGCAGAAGCTGACCGATCACGAGCGCAGCCTGCTGACCCAGATCTTCCGCTTCTTCACCCAGGCCGACGTCGAGGTGCAGGATTGCTACCACGACAAATATGGCCGCGTGTTCAAGCCGACCGAGGTCAAGATGATGCTGACCGCCTTCTCCAACATGGAGACGGTGCACATCGCCGCTTACTCGCATCTGCTCGACACGATCGGCATGCCGGAGAGCGAATATAGCGCCTTCCTCCAGTACAAGGAGATGAAGGACAAGCACGACTACCTCGCCACCTTCGGCGTCGACAGCGACGAGGACATCGCCCGCACGCTCGCCATGTTCGGCGGCTTCACCGAGGGGCTGCAGCTCTTCGCCAGCTTCGCGATGCTGATGAACTTCCCGCGCTTCAACAAGATGAAGGGCATGGGCCAGATCGTCAGCTGGTCGGTGCGCGACGAGAGCCTCCATTGCGAGGGCATCACCCGCCTGTTCCACGCCTTCGTCAAGGAGCGGAACTGCATGACCAAGGCGGTCAGGGACGACATCATGGACGTCTGCCAGAAGACCGTCCGCCTCGAGGACGCGTTCATCGACCTCGCCTTCGAGCAGGGCCCCGTGCCCGGCATGACTCCGAAGGAGATCAAGAAGTACATCCGCTACATCGCCGACTGGCGGCTGGGCCAATTGGGCTTCCAGCCGATCTACATGATCGACGACCATCCCTTGCCCTGGCTGGCGCCGATGCTGAACGGCGTCGAGCACGCCAATTTCTTCGAGACCCGCGCGACCGAATATTCGAAGGCCGCGACGCGGGGGAATTGGGGCGAGGTGTGGGACAATTTCGACCGCAGGAAGTCGGCCAGGGCGGCGAACGACGGCGCCGCGGGCGGCGAGGCTGCGGCGAAGGCGAGTGGGGAGGATATGTTCTCGCGAGCCGGGGTGGCGGCGGAGTAGCGGCAATTGACTCTACTCGCGCCCGGTATTGTGTTGGAGTTACAAAAGGACTGCCTCGACTCACGCATCCCGATCAGCGACATCCTCAGAAAGGCAAAGGCGATCGCATCCAAACTCGAATTGGACGATTTAAGCGAATGGATCGATCAGGAGTTAAACGGATATAATATTCCAAGGAGCGAGTTGCCCGCCCACAGGAAAGGAACGGGCTCTCCTAAGTTTTTTAATCCTTATAATGGCTGGTGCCCTATTTTCACGCAGGACGACGATTTTGGCGAGATACTCTCTGCTGTACACATGCCGCAACCCGTTTCGGAACTCGAAGATTTAATTCGTGGAAATAAAACTGGCACCATTATCTATGGATACCCCGCTCCAATTCAGCAGGTTATCCATAGTCAAATGGATATCTTATTCCAGTGCGGATTACACTTCTCGACAAGCCAAATTGTGTCGGCCCTGGATTTTGTAAGAAATAAAATTTTGGAGTGGACACTGGCGCTAGAGCGGAAGGGAATTACAGGGAAAGGTCATTCCTTCAATGACACCGAGAAGCAGGAGGCCAAGGTGGTGACGAACCACATTTATGGAAGCAATATCGGCGTCTTGGGCGGCGTAGCTGGCGACGTGAGCAACAGCGGATTTTCCCTCTCGCCGAACGGCCCCAGTCTAGAGGAAGTTTCTTCCTTGATATCCCGCATTCGAGAGGCCGCACCGGCGCTACCCACGAACGTTCGCGCCCATATAGAAAATAAACTGGCCGTTGCTGAAGCCGAACTTTCGTCGGGAAGCCCAACCTCTAGTCACCTCAAGGCCGCTCTTGGATCCATCCGATCAATCCTCGAAGGAGCAAGCGGCAATTTAGCAGCTGCTGGCATCTTGGCAGCTCTATCCAACCTTGCAACCTAACCTTCGTTGCTAAATCAAACTCGCAGCCATGGCGGGCCCGCTCTCAACTGTCGATGATCTCCGCCTTATCTGTAAAACGGGCGTTGCCGAGGGCTTACAGCTTGAGTTCAAGCTCAAGGAGGATCATGCCACCGGAGCTTTGAGCAAGGCCGATAAACGGGCAATTGCCGAAGCCGTCAGCTCATTTGAGAATTCCGATGGGGGCACCCTCGTTTATGGAGTGAGATCCAAACGAACAAGCGGCGCCGACGTCGCAGAAGCACTCATTCCTATTCAAGAGATTTCTCGCTTCGCTGCCGAATTCCGCATGGTGTGCTCCCTCAATATCAGTCCAGAGTTGAGAGGCGTTACCGTCGATGTTCTCACGGAATCCGACGGTACATCGGGCTATGTCGTATGCAATGTGCCACGTTCGGATCGGCGGCCACACATGAGCACAGCTCCAGGCGTCCACAGCTACTATCGCCGCTCCTTCGACGGAAGCGCCCTAATGACGCCCTCAGAGATCACAGATCAGATATTGGCCGTAAGAGAGGCAGTGTTGAGGCCGACAATTCGCATTGCCGAGGGCGGTTCTCTATCAAATATGGGCTATTGGGTTTCCGTAGGCTTCGGCGTACATTTTGGAGTCGAGAACATCGGAACCCGAACGTGCAAGAACCCCTTTTTGCGGGTCCGTTGTAATCAATCCACCTCGTCGCACGGGGCGACCTTCGACTCGCGGTTGGGGGCGTGGAAAAATAGTGCCAATCCCGGAACACTCGTGCACGTTGACGATGCGCTATCCTTCTTCGAGCTAAAGTTTCTCGCGCGCATTCTCACTGGGCAGTCGCAATTGGGACCTACGGCGACGGAAGACGATCTCCTTAGCGCCGTTCGGATTTACCCTGGAACAGACGACTTCCACTCAAAAACGATTACCGACAAAGAGGAGGCCGACGATATAACGTTCGAGGTTACCTTTGGTGCTGAAAATGCTCCTGCTCGTATACAAATATTTGAGTACACGCGCGATCAAGTTGCTGCTAGCATTTTAGCTAATCTAGAAAATGCTATTCGAAATATGGTGGTACAGAACGTCGGTGTTTGGCGTGCCGATCTTGTGAGTTCCTTGCGAGAACGTCTCAATCGGGGGGCCTCTGGATTCGATCCTTAATTCCCCGACCGCAAATCCGGGGACACAATACTCATCCCCTCGCCGCCTCACCCCGTCTTCGGATACGGGCTCGAATGCCGCCGGACCACTTGCCAGCCGGCGGGCGTGCGGAGCCAGACGTCGGTCAGCAGGAAGCGCTCGTCGATCGGGCGGCCGTCCATCTCGAGCGTCCAGGTGCCCTCGACGGTGGCGATAGCGATGCCGTCGAGCGGCGTCAGGCCCGTCACCTCGACCTCCAGCGCGCGGATATTCATCCGGCGCAGCGCGTCGAACCAGATCTGGCGCGGGAAGGCCGAGACGCCGGTCGAACGAATGCCGACGAGCTGGAAGTCTTCGTGGAGCAGATTCTGCAGCGCGGGCTCGTCCCGAGCCAGCACCGCCCGCCGCCACGCCTGCTCCGCTTCGTCGATCTCCTCGCGGACACCCATTCGCTCTCTCCCCCCGTTTTGAACTCAGCCGGCGGCTTTAAACCTGCCGGACCGAACGGCGTGCCTAGCCGGCCTGAACGACGACGTTCCTCGCCAGCGTCTTGAACCGCTCGCCGCTCTCCTCACGGACCGTGATCGTGACGTGCCCCGTCTTGCTCGTCTTGCGGTCCTCGACAATGCCCGAGCGGCCTTCATGGGTGCCGCCGACGACGCGGCAATGGTCGCCGTCCTTCACCTCGGCGGGCTTCGATTCCTGTGCCATCATCCCCTCCCTCGCTCTCACGAAACGAACGTCTCGACCGGATAGACCGAGAGCGCCGCCATCAGCAGCAGCATGACGGCCCGCGCCCCGTCCGCCGCCGGCCTTGCGCGAAGGCCCGGCAGGCCGCCGATCAGCAGATAGGCGAGCACGACCAGCGGCAGCGTGACGAGGCTCAACGTGCAGAGGGCGCTCCCCGAAACATCGGTCGCGAAGCTGGTCGCGATGCCGGCGACCGGAACCAGCAGGATCGCGGCGCGGCGCCAGGCCGGCCCCGGCCGCATCTCGTCGATGACGAGCAGGACGAGCAGCAGGGCCCACAAGGCGAGCAGGGTTGCGAAGGCCAGCAGGGCCGGGCCGATGTCGTCGCCGGGCCCCTCGTGCGGCGCGAAATCCTGCGCGAGGAAGGCGGCGTGGAGGAGCAGGGCCGCCAGCCCGGCCGCCGGCATCGCGACCGTGCCCGCCCGCAGCTTGCGCATCCGCTCCATCGCCAAGTTAGGCGCCGATTGTTCCGGAAACGCAATTGCTCGCGCGGATCAGAACGGCAGCTTGATCCCGACCATGACCCGGTGGCTGATGCTGCCATTCGCCATCGTGGCATCCTCGACATGCACGCGGGCCGTCGCGCCGTTGCCGATGCCCTTCTCGGCGCGGAGCGGCTTCGCCTCGAAGATCTTCGCCATCTCAGCAAGCGGATAGACATAGCCCTTGCGGCGGCCGCAGACGACGATCTCCGATCCGCCCGGGCGGTCGCAATCGGCGGCGTCGGCCGGCTTGATGCGGGCGAGGTCGAAATCGATCGCATCCACCTTCGTGGACGCGGGAGGGGCCGGCGCGGGCGCGGCGGCGGCCTGAACGCTCAGCAACAGGAACAGCTTCATCCAACGCTCCACGGCAGCGCCCCGCCTGCATCCCCCCGCAATCGGGCGAAGTTAAGGCAGGCGGTTCGCTCCTGGCGCTGTTTGCTCTCCGGCGGAGGCCGGAGCCCAGTTCTGAGGCTGTTACTGGACCCCGGCCTCCGCCGGGGAACAGCTTGGCCGAGGCGGTGCGCATCGTGATCACGGCAAACCCCGCCGCAGCCTTTCGGCCGCGGCGGGGCGCCCTCAGCGCCACAAGGTCGGGGTCGCCTCCTCCGGCTTGGCGACGATCTGCCACGGGTCGCGGTAGAGGATCTGGCCCGGGCGGCGGGTCGCCACCTTCGCCACCTCGCAGCCGCAGTCGCGCAGCAGGGCGGCGAGGCCGAAGGCGCGGGCGATCGCCTCGCGCGCCTCGGCGACGAACCAGCAGATGCCGTCCGGCCGCCAGACCTTCTTCGACTTGACGCGGAAGCGCTCGCGGGGCGGCACCGGCAAGCGGGCCTCGAACCAGTCGAGCTCGTGCCGGATGGCGACGCGCAGCGCCTCCGGCAGCACCGGGGCGCGGGTGGCGGCATAAGCCGGGCCGAACAAGCCGGCATCGACGCCGCGGCGCACCGGCCACGGCGTGATGAAACGAACGTACATGATGCCCTCCCGCCGATGCGGATCGGCGGTTTGCGATTCCAGGAAAGGTTCGGAGGCTCAGCGTCGCTTCGGGCGGGTGGACGGCTCAGTCGCGCCAATAATCCTTGCGCCCGGCCCCGTCGAAACCGGCCCGTGCCTAGGCAGCAGCGCTTGAAAGCTCTTCCCCGACCCGCAGGGGCATGGATCGTTGCGGCCGAGCTTTTCGACCAGCTCCTTCTCGCCCCCGCGCACGAAGCGGAAGCCCCGCTTCACCCGCGTTTCGGACGGATAGCCCCTACGACGCTTTGAGATGACCTCGAAAGCATGGGAGGTCGTCGCGGTCGATGCGTTTCATGTCGGCCTCCTCCGGCGGGCGCGGGATTGCGCGGGACGGCGCCCCTAGCCCCACGGGGCCGCGAAGTAAAGGCAGGGACGGTGCGGCCTCCACCGGGGGAACGGAACCGCCTTCCCGCCCATCAAAACCAAGTTGCCGGCCGCGGCGGCGGGCGCCGAGCTTCCGCTCGTCCGGTTCCGCCACTAGGATGCCGGCGTGTCACGAGGAGGGATGGGGGAATGCGTACAAGATTTATAAGCGGCGTGGCCGCGCTGGCGGTGGCGATGTGTGTCGCGGCGGCGCCGGCCGAGGCGAAGATCCTGAAGTTCCACGCCGTGCTGGACGGGAAGAACGATTACGCGAAGACCGGCTCCGAAGCGACCGGCCGGGCGAAGGTCAGGGTCGATACCGATCGCAAGCGCGTGTCCGTCGACCTCGACGTGGACGGCATCAGCGCGCCCCAGCTCTGGGCGAACCTCGTCCAGAAGCCGATCGGGCCGATCCACTTCCACCTCTACCATCCGGACGGCAGCGCGGTGCTCGTCCTGCCGCTGCCTTACGGCCCGAACTATCACACGCTGCCGCACGGCCTGCATGTGAAGATGGTCGATTACGACTATGCCACCGGGGCGAAACTGCTCAACTCGACCCTCCCGTTCGACGATTTCGTTGCGGCGATGAAGAGCGGGACGGTCATCCTCAACGTCCATACCGACAAGTTCAACCAGGGCGAGATCGCCGGCAAGGTGATCGAGGATTGATCCCTCCCCCGCCTGCCGGGCGCGGTTCGGGCCACGCTTCGCTTCACCTTCGCTCCCGCGGCCGCTATCTCTCTGCGCACATCACCGCAGGAGGGGAAGAATGTCCGACAGCAACGTGGCCTTGATCCGCGAGATCTACGACGCCTTCGGCAAGGGCGACATTCCGGGCGTGCTCGGGCGGATGACGAGCGACATGGAGTGGAACGAGGCGGAGAATTTCCCCTATGCGGACGGCAATCCCTATGTCGGGCCGGACGCGATCGTGAGCGGCGTGTTCATGCGGCTCGGCGGCGAATGGGACGGCTTCGCGGCGGTGCCGGAGGAATATCTCGACGCCGGCGACACGGTGGTCGTGCTCGGCCGTTACAAGGGCGGATGCAAGGCGACCGGCAAGCCGCTCGACGCGCAGATGGTCCACGTCTGGCGCGTCAAGGACGGCAAGGCGGCGCACTTCCAGCAATATACCGACACTCTCCAGGCGGCGCGGGTGATGGGCGGGGTTTGAACGCCGGATTTGCCCCAACATTGTTGGCTAAAGTCAAAATCGTGGCGATGCGCCCAGGCCCTGTGCCATCATCGGGCCTAGGGAGGGCCAAGCCGTGGTTCGCCTGAAGCAGATCTCGTTCGTATCGCAGGTGAAGCTGATCCTCCTGCTCGCCATCCCGACGGGGGCCATGATCTTCCTCCTGTTCCTGATGCTCGCGCTGGCCGGCCTTTTCAGCAACCGGGCGCAGGACGACGCCCCTTTCCTGATGATCGCCGTGATCCTGGCGGTCTTCAGCGGCATCTTCGCAATTGCCATCGCCGTCATCCAGATCGCCGCGCTCGGCCTGCTCCGCTTCCTTCCCTGGCGCGGACCCGAGATGAAGGTGGAGGAGCCGCGCAACCTCAGCGGCATCTTCGAGTAACCCGCCGACGCACCCACGCCGCCCGCCGTGCGTTGTTGCGGCATGCCCAAGCCCTTCCCGCTGGACATGGACTTCCCCGGTTCGAGCGCGATCGTCCGCGCACGCTATCGGCCGGAGATGCGGCAGCTCGACCTCTGGTGGCGCGCGAGCGACGACGACGAGGCCGGGCGCGGCTATGCCTATCTCGACGTGCCGCCGGAGAAATGGCGGGCGCTGCTCAAGGTCCATGAAGCCGGCGGATCGGTGGGCGAATATGCCAATCGACAGGTCAAGGATTTGCACGAGGTGGCGCCGCTCGAGATCGAGGCCTGAGGGCGCGCATCGCCGCCCCATTGCCGTCGCCGCGTCCGTGCCCCATCTTCGCGGCCATGCGCATTTTCGACGTCGACCAGGCCACCCCCGCCGACGTGCGGGACCATTCCGAGACCCTCCTCGCCGGCGAGGAGGTGCACGCCGCCTTCACGTCGCAGGCGGGCGCGATCCTCTTCACCGACCGCCGCATCGTGCTGGTGACGCGCGAGAACCTGCTCGAGGAACGGGTGGAGACCAGCTCCTATCCCTATCGCGAGGTGCGACGCTTCGCCTTGCAGGAAAGCGCCGGCGGCGACGGCTTCCGCCAGCTGCGCGTCTGGCTCGGCAATGAGGAGCACCCCCTCCAGCTGCGCGCCCGCACAGGGGCGGACCTGCACGCGCTCCAGCGGCTGCTGGCGGAGAAACTGGTTTAGGCGCGGGGGCAGCTGCGGGCACCTATGCCTTCTCCCCTTGTGGGAGAAGGTGGCCTGCAAGGCCGGATTAGGGGTGCGCGGCGGAGCCGCGCGCGGGCCTCCGGCCCGCACCCCCACCCCTGCCCCTCCCCACAAGGGGGAGGGGTTTGAGTGTTCGACAAGCGGACACTCCCCGACATGTCGCGCGTTTCTCCCCCGATGCCGTCGACGATCATCCGACGTTTCGAATACCGGCCCCACGCGCGGGAGCTGGAGGTGCTGTTCACCACCGGCCGCCGCTACCTCTATTGCGACGTGCCGCCGGAGGCGGTGGAGGCGTTCCGGGCCGCTTTCTCGAAGGGCCGCCACTTCAACGCGCGCATTCGCGGCCGCTATTCGTATAAGGAGCTCGAGCCGGCGGAGACCTGAGCCGCCGGCCGGGGAGTTCTCGATGCGCCAGGCCTTGTTCGTCTTCGCCGCCCTTGCCGCGACCGCGGCGACGATGGCCCTCCTCTTCCTTATCGTGCCGCTCCTCGGCCGCCTGCTCGAGCGGCTCCAGGGCGGATGGATCTGGATCGTGATCGGCATCATCACCGTGTCGTCCGCAATCCTCCACCTCGCCCGCCGGGAGCGGATCTGAGCGGCGAGGCTGAAATCCCGTCCGCGTCGTGCTAGGAGGGCCGTGGGGGAGAGCGGCTATGGCAGGGGACAAGGACGGCAAGTCCGGCGGCTCGTATCTGAGCCAGGCGGTGAGCCAATTCATGGCGCCGGTGACCATCGCCTGGCTGCTCGCGGTCGGCGGGCTGCTCGCCTGGAACATGTCGCTGACGGCCCTCTTCCAGCGGGTCGGACAGCTCGCCATCTTCGCGGGCTCGGCGACCGCCTTCCTCACCGTCGTACTGACGCTGATCGAGGACGCCGTCTCCGACAAATGGAAGCGGAAATTCCTCTTCCCGCGCTGCAAGCAGGGCCATCCCTCCTATTACGCGCTCGACAAGAAGATCCTCGACCGGGCCCAGGTGAGCGAAGAGCAGCTGCCGACGCTGACCGAGGCGCGCGACAGGCCCGACGATCTGAACCGAATCTGGTTTGCCTTCTACAACGCCCATCGCGAACATCTCGCCATCGCCCATTTCTCGCAGCGCTGGATCGCGTGGCTGCAAACGGCGCCGCTGCTGGCGTTTCTCACCCTGATCAGCCTCGTCGTCGCTCTGGCGGGCCCGTCCTGGGGATCCTGGATCGACCGGGACCATTGGTTGTGGCTGACGGCGGTGACCGCGGTCCTTGCCGTCCTCGGCTATGCGAGCGCGCGCGGCGTGGCGCTGCAGCTGGTCGCGGAGGTCGTCAAGCAGATGAGCGTCCCGGTCGAGGAGCACGAAACCGCGAACGCGCCGCGCGAGGACGACTGAGCTTCAGCCTTCCGGCGCCGGAATGGGCGGGCGCTTCGAGCGCAGCGCCAGCAGCAGGCCGGCCAGCGTCAGCACGCCGCCCGCGACCGCCGCCGTGGACCAGTGATAATGCTCGAAGGCGGTCGAGAAGCCCATGGCGAGGATCGGGATCAGCACGCTCGAATAAGCGGCGCGCGCGGGGCCGATCGCGCGGATGACCTGGTAATAGAGGGCGAACGCCACCGCCGAGGCCGCGACCGAGAGGTAGAGGAGGCTCACCCAATAGCCGGGGCGGGTCTCCACGACCGGCGGACCGAACAGCAGCCAGGAGAGCGCTATGTCCGCGAGCACGCCGTAGAGCATGCCCCAGGCGAGCATCGCCGCGACCGGCCGCCGCCGCAGCCGCTCCGAGGCCTGCATGACGTTGGCAATGGAGGCGGTGAGCACGGCGAGCAGGGTGAGGCCGATGCCGGCGAGCACGCTCGTCGCCGGCGCGCCGCTCGCGCGGAATTCCTGGACGAAGAGCAAAGCGACGCCGGCCAGGGCCACCGCCGATCCGGCGAGGAAGCCGACCGCTACCTTCTGCTTCAGGAAGAGCCAGGCGAGGAGCGAATTGGGCACGATCAGCAGCGCGAAGATCACCGCCACCAAGCCCGACGTCACGTAAAGCTCGGCCGCGTAGACGAGATTGTAGTTGCCGCAGAATTGGAGGATTCCGAACAGCAAGGCGAGCCAATGGCCTTCGCGCCCGATCCTCAGCGAGGCGCCTGTCCACCGCGCGTAGGCGAACATCGCCGCCGCGGCGATGGCGAAGCGGTAGGTGACCGACCAGGTCGGCGGCACCGTCCCCAGCTGGTCGGTGATGACGATCCAGGTCGAGCCCCAGATCAGGGTGATGAGGGCGAAGGGGAGAAGGACCCGGGGCTGGAGGAGGCTCGCGTTCACAGCGCCGCGATGGCGCGGGCGAGGGCGTCGACCGCCGAAGGGTCGGAATCCCAGCTCGTCACCAGCCGCGCTTCCCCCGGCCCCCAATCGTAGAAATCGAAGCCCTGCGCCCGCAGCGCCGCCGCCTCCTCGGGCGTCACGCGGATGAACATTTCGTTCGCCTCGACCGGCAGGATCAGCCGCGCGCCGCCCGCAGCCTCGGCCAGCCGCCGCGCGCTCGCGTTGGCGGCGCGGGCGTTGCGCAGCCACACATCGCCTTCCAGCATCGCCAGGATCTGGGCGGCGAGGAAGCGGCCCTTGGAGAGGAGATGGCCGGCGCGCTTGCGGCGGTAGAGCGTTGCGGCCTTCAGCTCCGGCTTGAAGAAGAGCAGGGCCTCGGCCGACATGCCGCCATTCTTGGTGAAGCCGAAGCTGAGCGCGTCCACCCCCGCCTTCCAGCTGAGCTCGGCGGGCGAGGCGCCGGTGCTCGCCACGGCATTGGCGAAGCGGGCGCCGTCCATGTGAAAGGCGAGGCCGCGGCCGCGGCAGATCTCGCCGAGCGCCGCCACCTCGTCCGGATGGTAGACGAGGCCGTATTCGGTCGCGTTGGTGATCGAGAGCATTGCCGGCTGGGTCGCGTGGACGTCGTCGCGGATGCTGGCGAGCAGTGCGTTCACCGTCTCCGGATTCACCTTCGCCCCGATGCCCTCGGCGAGCATCAATTTGGCGCCGTGCGTGTAGAATTCGGGGGCGCCGCATTCGTCGTTCTGGATGTGCGCGTCGCGGTGGCAGAGGATGCTGCCATAGGGCGGACACAAAGCCGCCAGCGCGAGGCTGTTCGCCGCCGTCCCGGTCGCCACCCACAGGGCCGCGACCTCGGTGCCGAACAGCTCCGAAAAAGCGTCGTCCAGCCGCGCGCTCCAGCGGTCGCCGTCATAGGCGGTGTCGACCACGTTCGCCTCGGCGAGCGCCGCCATCACTTCCGGGCAGGCCGGTGCCGCATTGTCCGAAAAAAACCGCATGCCGCCCCCATAAGGAGCGCGCCCTTCCGGTCAACGCGAAAGCCTCAGGTGGCGTTTTTCTCGGGCGCGCGGAAGGGCGGCACGTCCCGATCTTCCCGATCCTGGTCGCGGTCCGGCATCTTCCACTGGATGGTCTGGATGAAGCCGCGGCAGGCGCGCGGCTTGCCGCCGGAAACGGGCGGGCTGATCTTGAACCCGGGCAGCTTGGCGGCGATGGCGGCGTCGAAGATCGGCGCGGGCGTGGACAGGAGCAGCCTGGTTGCCTCGATCCGGCCGTCCGGACCGATCGTCAGGTCGAGCACCGTCTTGCCTTCGATCGCGAATTCGAGCGCGTCGCCGGGATAATCCTGGTCCGTGATCGAATGATCCTGCACGCGCGGGCCGTCGTCGAGGGCGAAGCAGATGTTGCCGGCGACTCCAGCCGCGCTCCAGCTCGCCCGCGCGGCCTTGATGTCGCCATCCTTCTGGATGCGGCCGAGCCGAACCAGCAACGCGCGCCGGCGCAGGTCCGGAGACTTCGGATCGAAGCGCTTCAGCAGGGCCTCGACCACTTGCCGCTTCATCTCGTCCGGCAGGTCCTTGTCATTGGCCAGCCAGACCCGCGCCTCCGTATAGGCCTGATCCAGCGGCAGTGTTGCCGTCCGCGCCAGCATCGCCGCCCGGTAGAGGTGCGCGCCTTCCTCCGGCGTGGACGCAGTCTCGATCGCCTTGGCCGTGGCGCGATCCTGATCGGAAGCATAGAGACCGTCGCCGCCGAGCCGCGCGATCGCGGCTCCCGCCTTGCGCTGCAGCTCCGTCACCTGCCATTCTTCGACATCGCCTTCCTGGCCGGCCCGGGCCGCGAGCCAGCGCGCCAATTGCGTCCGGAGCGGGATCAGCCGCGGGTCGTCGTCGCCGACACTGCGCAAGGTCGCGTCCAACTCGGCGGAAAGGGCGTTGATATCATCCAGCGAGCCAGCGCTGGCGGGCTCTTCGTAAAGGCCGTGCTCGGCAGTCCATGCGCTCCAGGGATCCGGCACGCGCGGCGGGATGTCGTAATTGCCGTCGACGAAGGGGCGGCAGCGGACGGTGATCAGCGTTCCGCCCGGGCCGTCGCCGTCATGCTCAAGCAGGTTTCGGCCGGCGAGGGCGTCGAGGAACGCCGCCACGACCGCCGGGCGCGTCGCGGCGACCGGCCTGATCTCGTCGGCACCGTTCGAGCCCTCGAACAGGACGAAGGTCGCGGAATCGGCCGGCGTGACTCCACGCTCGCCGCAAACCGGTAGAAAATCGACCAGGGCCCCTTCCACCCGGCTGCCGGCAACGACGCCCGCGTTGAGCATCGCGGCCTCTGCGGCGCGGTCGCCCGCGGCGGCGGCGAGCACCGCCCGAACCAGAGCCACGCGCAGCGGCGCATAATCCTGGGGCAGCGCGCGGGCCGCCGCCGTCCACGCGCGTTCCGCCGCATCCCGGGCGGCCGCGGCGTTGCCGAGCAGCGACTGGGCCTGGGCGATGATCGTTTCGGCTTCCCAGCCTCGCTCGGCCAGCGGCTGCGCGATGCGGATCGCCGCGGACGGATCGGACGCGAGAAGCAGCCGCGCGCGCTCGATCGTCGCGGTCTCCTCTTCCGAAGCGGCCAGAGTCTCGCCGCGCAGGCTGTCCAGCGCCGCCATCGCGCCGCTGACGTCGCCCACTTGCTCACGAGCGGCCGCGAGGGCGAGACGGGAGGCGGTGCGCTGCCGTTCCGGGACGCCGGAGCCATCGGCATGCTCCAGATAGCCCAAAGCGGACGGAGCTTCGCCTTCGGCCAGCGCCAGCCGCCCGAGCAAACCGTTCAACAGCGGATCGGCGCCCAGCGGCGCACGGACGCGGCGCCTGGCGAGAACCATGTCCTCGGCGACACGGCGCGCATGGTGATAGTCCGCGCCCGCCATTGCGGATTCGAAGGCGGCGATCTGCGTCGCGGAAGGCGGCGCGGGCGGCTCCGCCGCAACCAAGGCGGCGGCCGCCGCGACAAACGCACCCAGATTCATGAGAGAGCCCCCTGTTCGCGGCCATCCTCGCGCGCCGCGCAAGCCTTTTCCAGCCGAAAAACGCATTCGCCGGCGGCCGATCTTTACCACAATTTAGGTCCCTCGCGCGTAGGGTCGGGCGCAGGCGGACAGAGGAAAACCGACGATGGGCGTTGAGACGTTCGGCAACGCGGACGTGGCCGGCAAGCGGCAGGCGAAGCGGGCGCGGGTTCTGCTCGCGGCGAAGCTGCTGACCTCCGAGGGCGAGATCGACGCGCGCCTGCGCGATCTTTCGCGCAAGGGCGCGCTTGTCGAGTGCACCGTCGCGCCGCCCGCGGGAATCGAGGTCATCTTCATCCGCGGCGCGACCAGCGTCCCCGCCCGCGTCGCCTGGGCCGTCGGCAACCGGGTCGGTCTCGAATTCGCCTACATGATCGACGAGAACGAAGTGCTGGTGCAGCTCCGTCGCACCAACAGCGACCAGAACCCGTCCCGCTTCCGCCGCCCGGGCCTGTTCGGCGACATGTCCGAGCAGGAGAAAAAGCTCGCCCGCCTCTGGGGCGTGTCCGTCGGGATCGCCGTGCCCGGCGAGTAAGGCCCGGTGATGCCGTTTACCGCAGAGCTTTCCACCGACCCAGGGATGGAAGGACGGCGCGCCCAGCGCGCCGACGTCATGCTCGGCGCCGGCCTGAGGCAGCGCGGCGCCCATGCGGTGACGGTACAGATCATCGATCTCTCGACCGACGGCTTTCGGGCGGCGACGCATCTGCAGCTCTTCACCGGCGACGATATCTGGCTGAAGATGCCCGGCCTCGAATCGCTTCATGCCCGGGTGGTGTGGATGCGCGGCCACATGCTCGGCGCGCAATTCGTGCGGCCGCTCCACCCGGCCGTGCTCGACATGGTGGTCCGCACCGCCGGCGGGCGCTGAGGCTGCTCCGACAACGGCGGCGTTATCGGCCCTTGTGCGGCCGTACGGCCACGGCCTCGATCTCAACCAGCTGACCCTCGTCCACCAGGGCGGCGACCTGCACCGTCGCCCGTGCCGGCCTGCCGGGCTGGCTCGAGGTTCCAAAGACCTGGCTATAGGCCTCCTTCATCCCCGCAAAGTCCATCTTCCCGCCTTTCGCCGGGTCCGCGACGAGATAGACGTGCAGCATCGCCACGTCCCCGTAATCATAGCCCTGGCTTCTCAGGATCTGACCGAGCTGGCTGAGGATGTTCAGCGTCTGCGTCCTGGTGTCGCCCCTGACCGAAGGCGTGGCGGGGTCGAGTGCCGCCGGAGTGATGCCACTGACGTAGAGCGTATCGACCGCGCCCTGGCTTTGCACGGCATCGGCAACGGCGCCCGATCCGACCCGGACCAGCTGCGCTTCGGCGCCCGACGCGATCGCCAGTCCCGCGACCGCGCCGATAAGGAATGACCTGCGCATGACCGTCTCCCGCGATGGGACGGCGACCCTCATCGAGGGTGAGGCGGGCATTTGGAATCGGGACTAACCCGCAGCGGGTCGGCGGCGGCCGCCGGAAATCGGGCCCGGCTTCACCTTCGGCGAACGATCGCCCGGATTATCGAAAACAGGTGGTGCTGCCGGTGAGGATTGAACTCACGACCTCAGCCTTACCAAGGATGCGCTCTACCACTGAGCTACGGCAGCAACTCGCCTGTCGGGAGACGCGGCGCTATGGCCGGGGGCGAGCCACCATGTCAAGGCGGAGCCGCATGGCGAAACGGGACGAGGAACGCGAGAAACGGCTGGCCGAGGCGCTGCGCGAGAACCTGCGGCGCCGCAAGGCGCAGGCACGGGGCGAAGAGCAGAAGCCGGAAGCCGAGGACGGCAAATAGGGCCGTATCGGGTTCACGCGAAGACACGAAGGCGCGAAGTTCTTCGCGGCAAGGGGCGGCGGCTAACGACCCTTCATCGTCATTCCCGCGAAAGCGGGAATCCAGACGGTATCGGAGCAGCGCAGGCGTTCCTGGATTCCCGCTTTCGCGGGAATGACGCGGGGTTCTTCGCGTGAACCCAATTACAGCGGCCGACACTGCTCCCAGAGCCAGTCCTTCACCTCATCCTCGAGCTGCGGCCCGACGATCGTCAGCACCTTGGCGTGATAATCGTCGACCCACTGACGTTCCTCGTCGCTGAGCAGCGACAGGTCGATGAGGTTGCGGTCGATGGGGGCGAAGGTGAGGGTCTCGAAGCCGAGCACCTTCTTCTCGGCGCCTTCGATCCGCTGCGGCACGACCAGCACCAGGTTCTCGATGCGGATGCCGTATTCGCCGGTCTTGTAGTAACCGGGCTCGTTCGAGAGGAACATGCCGGCCTTGAGCGGCTCGTCGCCGCCCGGCTGGCTGCTGCCGACCGGCGAGATGCGCTGCGGCCCCTCGTGGACGGCGAGATAGGCGCCGACGCCGTGGCCAGTGCCGTGGGCATAATCGAGGCCCGCCCGCCACAGATATTGCCGCGCCAGCGTGTCGAGCTGGCTGCCGCGCGTGCCCTCCGGGAAGAGGGCGCGGGCGATGGCGATATGGCCCTTGAGCACGCGTGTGAAACGGTCGCGCATCTCGGCGGTCGGCGTGCCGATGACGACGGTGCGCGTCACGTCGGTGGTGCCGTCGGGATACTGGCCACCCGAGTCCACGAGATAGATCGAGTTCATCTCGAGCGGCCGGTTGGTCGCCTCGCTCGCGCGGTAGTGGACGATGGCGCCGTTCGGCCCGGCGCCCGAGATGGTGTCGAAGCTGGTGTCGCGCAGGTCGCCGCATTCCTGGCGCAAACGGTGGAGCTTCTCGACCGCCTTCAGTTCGTCGACAGTCCCCTTCGGCGCCTCGACCGAGATCCAGTGGAGGAAGCGGCTGAGCGCGGCGCCATCGCGCGCCTGTGCGGCGCGATGGCCATCGATCTCCGCCTCGTTCTTGAGCGCCTTCGGGAGGACGGCCGGGTCGCGCTTCTGCACGACCTTGGCGCCCGCGCCTTCGAGCGCCTCGAAGATCGCCGCCACCGCCCGCTCGGGATCGGCGATCACGGTCTTGCCGGCGAGCGAGCGCAGATAGGGCTCGAATTCATGGCGTTCATGGACGCGGACGCCGTTACCGAGATGCTGGCGCACGTCGTCGCCGATCTTCTCCGAGGCGACGAACAGATCGGCGGTGCCGTCCTCGTTCACGAGCGCGAACGAAAGCGCCACCGGCGTGTGCTCCACGTCCTGGCCGCGCACGTTGAACGTCCAGGCGATCGAATCGAGCGCGGACAGCACCGCCGCATCCGCCTTCTGCTCGTGCAGCCAATCGGCGATCTCCTGCCGCTTCGCCGCGGAGGACTTGCCCGTATAGGTATCGGAATGGACGACCAGCCGCGCCTTGGAGGGCTCCGGCTTGTCGGCCCAGACCGCATCGATCGGGTTGCGGCGGACGGCAACCAGCTCCGCGCCCTTCTCGGCCAGAGCCTCGCGCGCCTTCTTCACCCAATCCTTGGTGTGCAGCCACGGATCGTAACCAATCCGCCCACCGTCCGGCGCGTGGACCTTCAGCCAATCGGCGGCGCTCGTCTCCGGCACCGATTGATAGGACCAGTGCCGCCCGTCCACCTGGTCGCGCACCTGCAAGGTGTAGCGGCCGTCGACGAAGATCGCCGCTTCCTCCGGCAGCACCACCGCCGATCCGGCCGAGCCCTGGAATCCGGTCAGCCAGGCAAGCCGCTGGGCGTAGCTGCCGACATATTCGCTCATATGCTCATCGGTCAGCGGCACGACGAATCCATCCAGCCGGTCGGCCTTCAGCTGCTCGCGCAGCGCCTGCAGGCGGGCTTCGTAGGTGGACATGGCAAAATCCTCGTCGCTATGGCTGACGCCCGATTAGACCAGCCGCCATCTTCAAGAAAGAGCGCGATGACCCTGCCGCCCCCGCCCCGCGCCGAACAGCGCCCCTATAGCTACGAATGCCATGCCGAGACGATCGAGGATCCGTATCACTGGCTGCGCGATCCGGCTTACCCGAAAGTCGAGGACGCGCAGGTGCTCGATTATCTGAAGGCCGAGAATGCCTATTTCGAAGCCGCGATGGCGCCGCATCAGGCGCTGGTCGAGGGCCTGTTCGAGGAGATGAAAGGGCGGGTGAAGGAGGACGAAAGCTCCGTCCCGATCCGCGACGGCGACTGGCTCTATTGGTGGGCGTTCAAGCCCGGCGCGCAATACCGGACGTGGTATCGCAAGCCTGTCACTGGCGAGGGCGAGGAGCAGGTGATCTTCGACGAGCCGGTGGAGGCCGAGGGGAAGGATTATTTCCGCCTCGGCGCGCTGGAGGTGAGCCCCGACGGGCGCCTGCTCGCGACCCTGGTCGACGACAATGGCTCGGAACGGTTCAAGCTGAAGATCCGCGACCTCGCCAGCGGCGAGGAGCTCGAGACGGTGACAGAGGTCGGCATCGGCCACCCGATCTGGACGAGCGACAGCGCTGCCATCGTCTTCAACGAGGTGAACGACCAGTGGCGCAGCTACCGCGCCCAGCTGCATCGGCTCGGCGCGGCAACCGGGGACGATCTGACGCTTTACGAGGAGGCCGAGGATCTCGGATTCACCGTCGGGCTGTCACGTTCGCAGGACCGCAGCCTGATCTTCATCTCGACCGGCGACAATGCGTCGAACGAGGTCCGCTTCGTGCCCGCCGACAAGCCGGATGCGGAGCCGGTGCTGATCTCGCGCCGCCAGGAGAAACGCCAATATTCGGCCGATGCCGCGCACGGAAAGCTCTGGATCCTCGCCAATGACGAGCATGTGAACTTTCGCCTGGCGCAAGCCGATCCGGACGCGCCGGAGGATTGGCTCACAATCATCCCCGGCTCGGACAGGGTCTACCTCACCGGCGTCAGCGCCTATCGCGACCATCTCGCCCTCTCGACGCGGGTGGACGGGCTCGATCAGCTGCTGCTGCGCACCTATGACGGCCAGGAGCGCCGCATTCCGTTCGCCGAGGCGGCTTATTCGGCGGGCTTCAGCGGCAATCCCGAATATGCGCCCGACGCCTACCGCCTCCACTATTCCTCGATGGTGACGCCGGCGACAATCTACGATTACCACCCCGCCGAGGACCGACTGCAGGTGCTGAAGGTCCAGGAAATCCCCTCCGGCTACGATCCCTCGCTCTACGAGACCGAGCGGCTGATGGTGCCGGCGCGGGACGGCAAGCAGGTGCCGGTCTCGATCGTCACTCGCAAGGGATTTCCGAAGGACGGCAGCGGCCGCCTCTTCCTCTACGGCTACGGCGCCTATGGCATCGCCATCCCGCCAAGCTTCTCGACGAGCCGGATTAGCCTGCTCGACCGCGGCTATGCCTATGCCATCGCCCATATCCGCGGCGGCGACGACATGGGCTACGGCTGGTTCCTCGACGGCAAGCTCGACCGACGCTGGAACACGTTCAACGACTTCGTCGACGCCGCGAAGGGCCTGATCGCCGCCGGCTTCGCCGCGCCGGGGCGGATCGCCATCCAGGGCGGCTCGGCGGGCGGCGAATTGATGGGCGTCGTCGCCAACACCGATCCTGACCTGTGGGGCGCCATCGTCGCCGACGTCCCGTTCGTCGACGTGCTCAACACGATGCTCGACGAGAGCCTGCCGCTCACCCCGGGCGAATGGCCCGAATGGGGCAATCCGATGCTCGACCGCGGCGCTTTCGACCTGATCCGCACCTACAGCCCCTACGACAACGTCAAGCCGCAGGCTTACCCGCCGATGCTGATCACCGGCGGCCTCAACGACCCCCGCGTCACCTATTGGGAGCCCGCCAAATGGGCCGCGAAGCTCCGCGCGACCAAGACGGGCGACAACCTTCTGCTCCTCAAGATCAACATGGGCGCAGGCCACGGCGGCAAATCCGGCCGCTGGGAGCGGCTGCACGAGATCGCCGAAGCCTATGCCTTCGTCCTGACGCAGATGGGCGGCGCGGAGTGACGAAGATCCTCCCCTGAGCTAGCTCAGGGGAGGGGGACCGTGGGAAGCACGGTGGAGGGGCCATGCTGCGGACCACCAAACGGACGGTGACAAGAGCGCGGAAGCTCCGGCGCGCGATGACGCTGCCGGAGGTGCTGCTGTGGCGGGCACTTCGGGCAAGACCGGAGGGACTCAAGTTCCGTCGACAGCATCCGGCCGGCCCTTATGTGCTCGACTTCTACTGCGAAGCGGCGCGGCTTGCGGTGGAAGTGGATGGAGAAGCCCACGAAAGAGGAACCGCGCCTGCCTTCGACGCTGCGCGCGACGAATGGCTTCATGATGCAGGAATCCGCACGCTCCGCATTCCCGCCGCCGAGGTGCTGGAGGATGTCGAGGCGGTGGTGCTCGGGATTGTTGAGCGATGCCGTGCCATACCCCTCCACCGCCCTTCGGGCGGTCCCCCTCCCCTTCAGGGAGGATCTTTGTGAAGGCCTTCGAGAAGACGATCACCGCGACGCCCGAGGACGCCGACGAGCTCGGCCACGTCAACAATGCCGTGTGGGTGCGCTGGATCCAGGACGTGGCGGTGGCGCATTGGGAGGCGGTGGCGCCGCCGGAGCATCGCGATGCTTACATCTGGGTCGTGACGCGGCATGAGATCGACTATCTCCGCGCCGTCCTGCCGGGCGAGACGGTAACCGGCCGCACCTGGGTCGCCGAAGCGCCGAAGGGCGCGCGCTTCGATCGCCATGTCGAATTCGTCGGCGCGGACGGCAAGCCGCGCGTGCGGGCGAAAACCACCTGGGCGATCCTCGATCGCGCCACCGGACGGCCGCTCCGCGTTCCCGCCGAAGTGGCGGAGCCCTTTCTCTCTTTGTCTTGAGCCTCGCTCAGGAAGAGGCGAAGTTCCGGACTGCTTCCACGATCCTGGGATAGCAGCGGCCGCCGACGGCGAAGCCCATATGGCCGCAGTCGAGCTCCTGCTCCGCGTCGCGCTCACCAGGCTTGCCGCGCGCGGCGGCGGGAGCGACGATGCCGTCGTTGCGCGACCAGATGGCGAGCGTCGGCACCGGCGGCTTCGCGGCCGGGTCGCCGTCGATCGGCGGCTTGTCGACGGGGTGGCCGGCGACCAGCTCGTAGAGCCGCCAGACATTGTTGTTGTGGGGGTCGCCCGAAAACGGAGAAGCGAGGGTGACCACCTTCTCCACCAGCTCCGGCCGCGCCTTGGCCAGCTCGCGAGCGTAGAGGCCGCCAAGGCTCCAGCCAACGAGCACCACCTTGCGCCCCTGCGCGAAGTGCTCAAGCTGCCGGACGAGCCGCTCGACCGTGTCCTCTCGCGCGCCCCGATTGAATCCCAAGCCCCAACCCGCGACGCGATAGCCCGCCTCGGCGAAGGCGCGCTGCAGGCCGAGTGTGGTGCGGTCGGTGGCGAGGAAGCCGGGGATCACCATCAGCGGCGGACCGTCCGCCGGGCCGCGCTCGCCGAGCCTGCCGAAGCCCCGCCAGAAACGGGAGAGGAGCGCCGCCGCTTCCTTCAGCAGCATCCAGCGCGGCGGACGTCGTTCGTCCGCCTCAGAGATATTCGCCCCCCATCAGCTCCCTGAGCGCCGGCGGCAGCCGCACCTTGCCGTCCTCGGTCTGGTGGTTCTCGAGCAAAGGCACGAGGATGCGCGGGCTCGCCAGCGCCGTGTTGTTGAGCGTGTGGACGAAGCGCACCTTCCGCTCCTTGTCGCGCCAGCGCAGGTTCGCCCGCCGCGCCTGCCAGTCGTGCAGGGTCGAGCAGCTGTGCGTCTCGCGATATTTGCCGAGGCTCGGCACCCAGGACTCGATGTCGTTCATCCGGAACTTGCCGAGCCCCATGTCGCCGGTCGAGGTCTCGACCACCTGATAGGGGATTTCGAGCTCCGTCAGCAGCATCTCGGCATTGGCGAGCAGCCGTTGGTGCCACTCGGCCGAGACCGCATCGTCGTCCTCGCAGATGACGTATTGCTCCAGCTTGTAGAATTGGTGGACGCGCAGCAGGCCGCGCACGTCGCGCCCGGCGCTGCCCGCCTCGCGGCGGAAGCAGGGCGAATAGCCCGCGTAGAGGATGGGCAGCTGCTCGGCCTCCAGGATCTCGCCCGAATGGAGGCTGGTCAGGGCGATCTCCCCAGTGCCGGCGAGATAAAGGCCGTCCTTAGGAATTTCGTAGGCTTCTTCCTCGTGGCCCGGAAAATGGCCGGTGGCGACGAAGGCCTGCGGCCGCGCCAGCGCCGGCACCGTCATCGGGGTGAAGCCGTCGGCGGCGAGCTTGCGCGCGGTCCAGAACATCAGCGCCTGTTCGAGCAAGGCGAGGCGCCCCTTCAGGCAATAAGTGCGCGAGCCGGCGACCTGGGTGATGCGGGCGAGGTCGGCCCAATCGTTCATCTCGACCAATTCGACATGGTCGCGCGGCTGGAAGTCGAATTTCGGCGGCTCCCCCTCGCAGCGGACGACGACATTGGCGCTCTCGTCCGGCCCAATCGGCGCGCCTTCCCACGGAATGTTCGGCACCCGCAGCATCTGCGCCTCAAGCTCGGCGCTCTTGTCGGCGAGCGCCGTCTCCGCCTCGCCCACTTCGGCGCCAAGCGCCTTCGCCTTCTGCCCGAGCGCCGGCCGCTCGGCGGGATCGGCGGTCTTGAAGCCGGCGCTGATCTCGTTGCGCTGGCGCCTGAGCTCGTCGATCCGGGTCTTCAGCGTCCGCACTTCGCCGTCGAGCGCCAGCAGCCGGTCGAGGTCGAGCGGGGCATTCTTCTCCGCCGCCGCCTTGCGGACGGCTTCGGGATTGTCGCGAATGAAGGCGAGGCTGAGCATGAACGGCTGCGTAAAGAGATTCGCCGCGCGGCGGAATAGCCAAAGAGGTCGGCCGCTTTTCCCACCGGGAATGAACCGAAAGGGGCACCGGCCTCCACTCATCGAAGCGGAACGGGCGGTGGGCGCGCCGTTAGGAATTTGTTAACCTTATTGGCGCGAGCCGGGGGAGGGAGGTCAGCATGGCCAGAAGAGCCCTGATCGCAAGTGCGATCCTTTTGCTGACGGCGGGCTGCGCGACGCTGGAGCCGCAACCACAGCCGCCAGCCGAAACGGTCGCCGCCGTCGAGGAGGAAGAGCCCTGGCGGAAGATCCTGAGCGACGACGACGCGCAGGCGCTGGATGCCCTGCCGCGGATCTGGGCCGACGCCCTCGGCGCCGCCCGCCGCGACGGCTATGCCCGCCGCATCGCCGCCGAAGAAGCCCTGCTTGCCCCCGGTGCCGGCCTGCCCCGCGCCGCGCCGCCGCCCGGCCCCTATTCCTGCCGGATCCTACGGCTTGGGCCGCCCGGCCCGGGCCTTCGTCCGCTGAGCGAAGTCGGCCGCGGCTTCTGCTTCGTGGGCGCGGACCGCGACCAGCTCAGCCTCACGATCGAGGCGGGGCCGCGGCGGATGGGCGGCTATTTGTGGGAGGAGAAGGACAATGGCCGCCTCGTCTTCCTTGGCTCGCAAAGCCCGCGCGGAACACCGATCGGCGGCTATGGCGACGACCGCATGCGCGACGTCGCCGGCCTGTTCGAACGGATCGGCACGTTCCGCTACCGGCTGACCCTGCCCCCGCGCGACAGCGGCAGGCTCACAATCATCGACATGCGCCCGGCGCCGGAGCCGTGATGTTATTCCTGTTTGACACGATGTAAAAAATATCTTACATCGGCTCCCGAAGGAGGATCGTCATGTCCTTTCGGGAAAAGAGCGCCTGGATTTCGCTGGTCACCACCCTGGCCGTCTGGGGCACCTATCTGGCCCTGCTCCTGCAAGCGCTGGCGTCGGGGCATCCGGATGGGCCGCGGCTGCTCGGGCTGTTTTCGACCTGCGTTTTCCTCGTCGTCGTGGCGCAGGTCGTGCTGTCGGTGCTGATCGCCGTCTCCGCGCCGAAGGAGGCGCGGACGCCGGCCGACGAGCGCGAGAAGCTGATCGGTCTCAAGGCGAGCCGTATCGCCTTCTTCGCCTTGAGCGGACTGGCGCTGCTCACCGCCTTCTGCACGCCCTTCATCGCCGCCGCCGGCCCCGTCCTCTTCCCGCGCGACCCGCTCGGCGGCACGGCGATCGCCGTCGGCAGCGCGATCTTCTTCGCCGTGGTCATCGCCGAGCTGGTCCGCTCCGTCGGGCAGATCGTCTATTACCGCCGCCCCGTCTGATGGCGCCGCCGCTGCGCAACCGGGTCCGCGCGCTGCGCTTCGCCCATGGCGAGATGACCCAGGCCGAGCTCGCGGACCGGATCGGCATGACCCGCCAGACCGTCGCCGCGATCGAGCAGAACAAATATTCCCCTTCGCTCGAAGCCGCCTTCCGCATCGCGCGCGTGTTCGGGGTCGGCGTCGACGACGTGTTCGAATGGCTGGAGTGACGGAGGCCCTCCGCAGCCTACGGGTCGTTCCGAGGGCGCCCGCGTGCTATTTCCTTCCAATGGCCACTGACCTTGTGAAGCGCAGCAAAGTTTCTTCGCCCGTCAGATAAGGTCCGCCTTCCTGGGCATAGAGCAGTGCGTTTCGATCCGGCGGATCGAACCCGAATATTCGATCGCGCAGACCCGCTCTTTGGGGTCGCGCCACGCACCGCGGGCCGGCCTCAACTACTGTCCCGCTGCGTTGCGGACGTCCACTAACTCATAGAGAACGCCGGATTTCCATCATCTCGCTAAGCACGAATATGCCATGCCATCCGCAGGCGCCCCAGCCTATCGGCCGCTGCAATATGCCTGCACCTGTTGGGCGAAATTCATATCTGCCGTTCCTAGCGCCTCGCGTGTGGCAGTGGCGCAGTCGCCCGCCTTTAGAGCCTTCAACGTCCGCGACCGGGCGCGCGCTGTTTTGATGCTCCGGATCGCGTTTCCGAAATTCGCCCATGCCTGCGCGTCAGAAGGGGCTTGCCCGTATTGCTGGCCGCCCATGCTTGAACAGTTCACCGTATTCCCGATGCGATTGCAGTTCGTAATGGTCCCGTCGGAACTCATGCAGTTCACGGTCGAACCCATATTCATGCAATTAGTGAATTGCGCTTCGGCTGGTGTCGTCAGCATCAGGGACGCTGCAATGGCTAAGCTGGTCCGCATTTTGCCCTCCGTTGCCGGCGCATTTAACGCGCCGCGACTTAGGGGCAGTTAACGCGAAAGCTGAAGGCGGCATAAATGCCCGCCCGCTTAAATTCCTCTACAGGTTGCGGCGAGAACATTCTCGGGGAACGGTTTTGGCGACCTCGCCAACGCTCTCGATTTTATGCAATAAAATCAATGCGAACTGGCGGAGACGGAGGGATTCGAACCCTCGGTAGGAGTAATCCCCCTACGGCGGTTTAGCAAACCGCTGGTTTCAGCCACTCACCCACGTCTCCGGAAGGGCCGTCGCCGGGCTATAGAGGGCACAATCGGATCGTTCAACCGCGTGCGCGTCGACGTTCCGGCGCAAGAACGACTCGGTTCGCCGCCCGTTCATTGCGGCGAAAGCCTTGAAGGGATTAACCTTCCTCCCCGAGAGCTGAGGGGGAGTGAGTGATGAAAAGGCCGTTTTCGCTGAGCCTGGCCGCCGCCGCCGGCATGGTGCTGGGCCTGCCCGCCGCCGCGCAGCCGGTGGGTACCGTCGATCCGAACGTTCCGCCGCCGCAGGCGAGCCGGCCGGCGCCCGCTCGCCCCGCCGCGCCCGTGCAGGGCGAAATGCCTGGCCAGGCCGGGCCCGAGGCGATGCCGGGCGCGCAGCCGGTCGATCCGGGTCCGCAGGAGCCCGATTTCCCCGCGCCGCCCCCCAGGGGCGCCCCGGTCCAGCCCGGCCCAGCCCTGGCGGGACCGTCCGCCCACGCCCGGGCGGCCGCCGAGATCAACGGCGACACCGTGCCGCGCAAAGACGTGTTCACCGCCGCGGAGGGCGTGTTCGGCAAGGGCGCCAAGGGCCTCGGCGATATGATCGAGCACCTGCTCCGCAAGGAAGGCGAGCCCAACGCCTATATCACCGGCCGCGAGGCCGGCGGCGCGTTCGTGCTCGGCGTGCGCTACGGCTCGGGCACGCTCCACCACGAAGTCGAGGGCGACCGGCCGATCTACTGGACCGGCCCCTCGGTCGGGTTCGATTTCGGCGGCGACGCCAACAAGGTGTTCGTGCTGGTCTACAACCTCCACGACAGCCAGCGCATCTTCAAGCGCTTCCCGGCGGCGGAAGGCCATGCCTATGTGATCGGCGGCTTCACCGCGAGCTACCTGAGGAGCGGCGACACGGTGCTGATCCCGGTGCGGCTCGGCGTCGGCGCCCGGCTCGGCGTCAATGCGGGCTATATGAAATTCTCGGAAAAGACCCGCTGGGTTCCGTTCTGAGCGCCCCCTTCACGCCGCTTCGCTGAGGACGACCCTCTTCTGGCGCCGGTTCCAGGTGCCGGTGCCGCGCGCGGTGGCGGAGGCGAGCGGCAGCGCCGTCGCGCAGAATCCGCACTCGGCCGAGACCCGGCCGACATACCAATGGGTGCGGCCGCAGCCGGGGCAGTGGTTCACCTGGTCTTCCCGATAGACGACGCAATAGCCGCGATTCTGGGGGTCGTGCGCGAAGCCTTCATTGCCGACCGGCAGGATGGAAAGCGCCATGGCCCTTCTCCTTTCTTCGGCGGCGGCCGAGCGGACGCCGCGGGGGAGGCGGCCATTGATCCTGTGCGGCGGCGGTGTCAGCCCCCGAAATCCAGCCGTTCCAAAAGGATACGCGAACCTTTCAACCGTTAACGCGCGGAGCTGAGCGTCGTCCCCGCGCCGGCAAGGCTTCAATCGGGGGCGCAATCATATTCCGGAGGGTAGGCAAGCGGCCCGAAATCGTCCCGCGCCGACCGCGCCAGAACGATGGCGGCGCGGCTCGGCAATTCGCGTCCGAGCCGGTCGAGATAGGCGAGCGCCGGCCCGCTGCACGTGCCCACCCGGCGCATGGCGGCAAGGACCCGCCGCCCCCGCGGGGACACGGCCGGCGCCTGCGTCGCCACCCGGCGTTCGTCCCTGTCGCCATAGCTTCGCAGGTAGCTCCGGTCGGGGCTTCGGCGCGAAATCGGGTCGGCAGCTTCGCCGGCGACCGCCACGGCACCGGCCGCCAGATATTCTTCGAGCGAGGGATGCTTCGGCTTTTCCCCGGGCGCGGGCGCATATGCCAGGCTAAGCGCCAGGATGTAGAGCCCGGTCAGCTCCTGCCGGGAGTGGGCGAGCTGAAATGCCTTGCGTGGAATCGTCAACGTATCGCCGGTCAGCGTGACATCGGCGGCATCCGCGGGTGCGATCACCAGATGGAGATCCTCAGGCGCTCCGATGGCCGCCTTGGCGGCGGCAAAGGCGGCGGCCGCCTCCTGCTCGCTCGGCGCAGCCGAGATCGCCGGGACAGGCGCAAAGGCAAACATGACGGCGGCGATGAGCTTCAGAATGCGCATCCCACGGCTCCCTTCGTTCCCGGCGCGAGCCTATCATGCTCGCGCGTCGGAGGCACGCCCTCAGCGCACCATCCGCCGCAACGTCTCGACCCGGTCGGCCTCGGCGGCGGGCTTGTCGGTGCGGATGCGGGATATGCGGGGGAAGCGCATGGCGAGGCCGGATTTGTGGCGGCGGCTTTCGTGGATCGAATCGAAGGCGACCTCCAGCACCAGGCTGCGCTCCACCTCGCGCACCGGGCCGAAGCGCTGGACCGTGTGGTTGCGGATCCAGCGATCGAGCCACATCAATTCCTCATCGGTGAAGCCGAAATAGGCCTTGCCGACCGGAAGCAGCTCGCCCTCCCCGGTCCAGCAGCCGAAGGTGTAGTCGGAATAATAAGAGGAGCGCTTGCCGCTGCCGCGCTGCGCGTACATCAGCACGCAATCGGCGACGAGCGGATCGCGCTTCCATTTGTACCAGAGGCCGGTGCGGCGGCCGGGCACGTAGGCGCTGTCGCGCTTTTTCAGCATCACCCCCTCGATCGACGCGTCGCGGGCGCCGGCGCGGATCTCCTCCAGCGCCTCGAAGCTCTCGGCCTCGATCAGCGCCGAGAGGTCGAACCGCTCCGGATCGAGCTTCGGCACGAAGGTTTCGAGCCGGGACCGGCGTTCGGCCCAGGGGAGCGGCCGGACATCCTCCTTGCCGTCGAACAGGATGTCATAGAGCCGCACAAAGGCCGGATAATCGCGCAGCATCTTGGGCGAGACGATCTTGCGGCCGAGCCTCTGCTGGAGCGCGTTGAAGCTTGCCGCGCCGCCGCCATGCGCCTCCGCGCCCTGGAACTCGCCCTTCACGAGCAATTCGCCGTCGAGCACGCCATCCTGGTCGAAGCTTTCGGCGACTTCGGGGAAGGAGCGGGTGATGTCGTCGCCGGCGCGGCTGTAGAGCCGGGTCTGGCCGCCGACCCGGACGAGCTGAACGCGGATGCCGTCCCATTTCCACTCGGCCGCGAAGTCTTCGAGCGACACGCGCGCATCGTCCAGCGGATGGGCGAGCATGAAGGGACGGAAGACGGGGACGTCCTGCGCCTTCGGCTGCTCGCCCCGCCCCTCCGCCCAGGCGAAGAGCGGAAGGTAAGGCGGGCCGATGCCGTGCCACACCTCTTCGACCGCATCGACGTCCAGTCCGAAGGCCTGCGCCAGCGCCGTCTTGGCGAGCCGCGCCGAGACGCCGAGGCGCAGCTCGCCCGTCGCCAGCTTCAAGAGGGCATAGCGGCCGCTGGCGTCGAGATGGTCGAGCATCTGCGCCAGCGCCGCCGGCGCTTCGGAGCGGCCGAGGCTCTGCAGCCGCTCCACCACGCGCGCGATGCGCAAGGTGCCGTCGTCGATCTCCGCCGGCTGCTCGACCCGCTTCGGCCAGAGCAGGGACACAGTCTCGGCCATGTCGCCGACATAGTTCCAGCTCATGTAGAAGAGCACCGGATCGATCCGTTCCTCGACGATCGCGCGGATCGCCGCCGGCTTCACACCGGGCAGGTTGAGCTCGCCGGTCAGCGCCGCCATCGCCCAGCCGCGGTCCGGGTCCGGCGTGCGCCGGAGATAGTCGCCGATCAGCTTGAGCTTGCCGTTGCGCGAGCGCGTGTAGACGAGGGCGTCGAGCAGCTGGGAGAAGTCGCGCATCGGCTGCGTAACGATCCGCGATCCAGGGGTTTCCGCTTAAGGGGACGTGCGTGGCTGCAGCGGGGCGGGGGCAGACAGCGACGACGACTCCTTTGGCGAGTACGTCAGGACCGGCTACGGTCTCGACATGGCGCCGGTACGAGTCTTCATTGACACAAATGTCTTCCTCCAGCTCCGCGACCTCAAAGATCTTACATGGCGGGAGGTGTTCAAGAAGGCCGACGAGATCGAAGTCTACGTCGTACCGGTTGTGATCGATGAGCTGGACCAGAAGAAGACGTCCCAAAAGCGGCGCCTCCGCGACCGCGCTCGCGCAGCCCTAGAGCTAATAGACAGAGCGTCCGACGCCGACGACCATCGGCTTGTTCTCCGTCCTAGAGCTCCCCGCGTGATGCTCTGCCTCGCTCGGGCGCCGCGGCCACGCTGGGACGACCTGCCCTTGCTCGACCCATCGAGACCCGACGACCAACTGGTCGCCGCCGCAGTGGCCGAGTTTTCGGGCGCCTTCCTCCCCTCCATTCGCCTTCAGAACGAGAACGTTGCGCTCCTCACCTGCGATCGCGGACCGCGCATCCGAGCAAAGCACATGAAGCTGCCGGCCCATACTCCTCCGAAGGGCTGGTATCTTCCAGACGAAGCCGATGAGAGGGATCGAGAGATTGCGGACCTCAAACGCCAGCTCGACGTCGCTAGGGCGACCCGGCCCGCTATTGCGGCGTGGATCGGAGCCGACGCCGACAGAGATGGTCCGATGGTCGTAGTGGTCCCGTCGCTCCCTCCCCTAAAGGAGCCAGTGGCGCGAGATCTCACCGGCCGCTGGCTCCGCCGCAATCGCGAAGCAGAGTTCCCGCCACCTGCGGCGTGGCCCTCTGCGGCTCTCGACATCCATCGTTACGTCAGTCCGGAGGAGGTGCAGCGGTACCAAAGGGCATATTCCGCTTTCGCTTCGGCCGTGAAGGACTATTTCGCGCAACTGCATGAGCTGGTCGCTCAACGTGCATCCACGGCCTGCATCCCCTGCTTCATTCGTAATGTGGGAAGCGTGACGGCAGAACGCATCATCGTGGAATTGGAGGGCTCAGAGCAGCTAAGCTACTATGACAGGGAGTCTGAGGCGCGGATGCGAGGCGGTTCGCTTGCCTTACCCAGGCCGCCTGAGGCGCCGCTGAGTATCATGGACCGTGTACTCGAAAGCGACCATGTGCGGTCGTTAAAGGATCTCTTGGCAAAGCCGACGAAGGACCCGACGAGCTTCTATCGTCGCGCGGCTGGCGAACGGCCTCTCCGCGCCGCTTCATGGGAATGCGAGGAGTTCCGGCCAACCCGGGAATTTGAGTGCCGCGCCTGGTTCAGGGCGCCGGAGCAACTACCTGCAGAAGTATTCTTCCGCCTTGAGATCAGCGCCCGAAATATGATTAGCCCGGTCGACGTGGAACGAAGGATCCGGATCGAACTCATGCCGATGGATTGGTCCGATCCGCGCGCAAGGGAAGGCCTCCCTGACTGGATTTCCGACACCTTGGTCGGAAAGACGCGGCTCGACATTTGAATCGCGGTGCGCGCACTTGGGCGGAGCTGCAGGAGTTGCTCTATCCGGAGGAGGCAGAGATCCTCCGCAATCGGTCGGCTCCGTCAGGTCGGATTGCCCCGGAAATCCTGAAGCTGGTGAAGCTGCTGGCGGAGGCCCATGCGGAGGAAGATTGGAACAAGGTGGCGGCGTTCCGGCGCAAGCAGCGATGGCAGCGGCGCAGCTTCACTCCCTGTGATCCGGGGTCGGCTTAGTCGTCCAATCGTTTGCTGATTGATATCCAGCCAAATCCCGGCCGCTGCTCTCCCGGAATTATTGGGGATTACAGCTGACCGGTTTCCGGCAAGCGGAGAGGCGAGAGCCCCCACGACCCTCGCCCCTCACGCCGTCCGACCGTTTCCTCGCGCCTGAGCGCTCAGCACGGCTGCCACGGTGGGCTACCCTCTGCCCACGGGTCCCGCGCCTTGTTTGCCCTAGGCGCGGGCGTATCTCCTAAGCCTCGGTGCCTAAACGACTTTTCGATTTGCGCAAGTCCCGCATGGAAACTCTACGCTTCCAGCTCGACATCCCAGTAGAGGTAGTCGCGCCAGCTGTCGTGAAGGTAATTGGGCGGGAAGCTGCGCCCATGCTCCTGCAGCTGCCAGCTGGTCGGCCGGAACGGCCGCCGGTTGAGGTTCATATGCGCCTGGAGCGGCGTCCGCCCGCCCTTGCGGAGATTGCAGGGCGCGCAGGCGGTGGCGACATTCTCCCAGGTCGTCCGCCCGCCCTGGGCGCGGGGGATGACATGATCGAAGGTCAGCTCGCGCGGGTCGCCGCAATATTGGCACTGGAAGCGGTCGCGCAGGAACAGGTTGAACCGGGTGAAGGCGGGATGCTCGGACGGCTTCACATATTGGCGGAGCGCGATCACCGAGGGGAGCTGCATCGTCCGCGTCGGGCTGTGCACCTCGCGGACATATTCGGCGACGATGTCGACGCGCTCGAGGAACACCGCCTTGACCGCCGTCTGCCACGGCCACAGGCTGAGCGGGTAGTAGCTGAGCGGCGTGTAGTCGGCGTTCAGCACCAGGGCCGGACAAGCATCGGGATGCCGAATGAGGTCGGGGTGGTACATAGAACGCCAAAGTCCTCCCTGTCCCGCGGGGAGGAGGTGGCCCGACCTGTCGCACTCAGGACGGGGGAAAGCTCTTCCCCAGTCCAGCCCCTTCTCGCGCGGAGAAGTGACGGCATCATGACTGCATGGGCCGCGACTCGCGGTCAAGAGCCAAGTCATTGAGCGAGGTCGTTTCCCGCTTCGCGCCGAGCCCGACGGGACGGCTGCATCTCGGCCATGCCTGGTCGGCGCTGCTGGCGCACGATTTCGCACGGACGCGCGGCGGGCGGTTCCTGCTGCGGATCGAGGATATCGACCCGGGCCGGGCGCGGCCGGAGCATGTGGAGGGGATATTCGAGGCTCTGGCCTGGCTCGGCCTGACCTGGGACGGCGAGCTGGTCTTCCAGTCGCGGCGCTTGCCGCTCTATGCCGAGGCGCTCGACCGGCTGAAGGCGATGGGGCTGGCCTATCCCTGCTTCTGTACCCGCTCGGCCATAGCCGCCGAGATCGTCGCCAGCGCCTCGGCGCCGCATGGACCGGACGGGCCGCTTTATCCGGGAACGTGCCGGCGGCTGTCGCAGGAGGAGCGAGAGGCGCGGATCGCGACAGAGCCGCACGCATGGCGCCTCGATGTGCGAAAGGCTCTCCACGTCTTGCTCCCCGGCGAAGGCCGGGGTCCAGATCCGACTCCGCTACTGGGCCCCGGCCTTCGCCGGGGAGCACTGAGGTGGACCGACAACGGCCGCGAGATCATTGCCGAGCCTGAGACATTCGGCGACATCGTCCTCGCTCGGAAGGATGCGCCGACCAGCTATCATCTCGCCGTTACCCTCGATGACGCGGCGCAAGGGGTGACGGACGTGGTGCGCGGCCGCGATCTTTTTGCCGCGACGCACGTCCATCGCCTGCTCCAGGCCCTGCTCGGCCTGCCCACCCCCGAATATCACCATCATCCGCTCTTGCTCGACGCGGAGGGGCGGCGGCTCGCCAAGCGTCACAATGCGCCGACGCTCCAGTCGTTGCGGGAAGCGGGTGTCGACCCGGCGGCGTTGGTCGCGGCGTTGCGGGCGGGGCGATTGCCGGCTGGATATTCTGCCGCCGAGGCCTAGATAGGCGCGATGAAGCCGATCCTGTTCGTCCTGATCTTCCTCATGGCCGGCGCCACCCTGTTCATCCTGGTCAAGGGCGTCATCGGCATGGCGCAGGGCAAGGATCTGACCGGCCAGCGCTCGCAGCAGCTGATGCGCAAGCGCGTCCTCTACCAGGCGGTCACGATCATCCTCGTGATCCTGTTCCTGCTGATGGCCAGCGGAAAGCACTGAGCCTGGTCCGGCTGAACAAGATCTACACCCGGACCGGGGACGCAGGCGACACGGGGCTTGCCGACGGCTCCCGCATTGCCAAGGACCATCCGCGCGCGCAGGCGATCGGCGATGTCGACGAGGCGAACAGCGCCATCGGTGTCGCCCTGCTCCACGTCCGTGACGAGGGGCATCGGGCGATGCTCCGCGCCGTCCAGAACGAGATGTTCGATCTCGGCGCCGATCTCGCCACGCCGGGCGAGGATTTCACGCCGGGCGAGATGACATTGCGCATCGTCCAGCCGCAGATCGACCGGCTCGAGCGCGAGATCGACGCGATGAACGAGGCGCTGGAGCCGTTGCGCAGCTTCATCCTGCCCGGCGGCGAGGACGGCGCGGCGCACCTCCACCTCGCCCGCACCATCGTTCGGCGGGCGGAGCGTTCGGCCGTGGCAGCGGCGCGCGAGGTCGCGCTCAACCCCCTCGCCCTTATCTATCTCAACCGCCTCTCCGACCACCTCTTCGTCCTCGCCCGGCTCGTCGCCGCGGGCCCCGGGGGCGACATCCTTTGGCAGCCGGGCGTGACTAGAAGGGCTGACTGAGAGCGTTTCCGTGTGTAAGGGCAGCGGCTGAGAGGCACGGATGGCGACCCAGGCGGAACGGCCGCAGGCGCAGGCCCTGCGCGAGCGATACGAGACGGTGCGGGCGTTGAGCCTCGCCCTCGCCGAGCCTTTGTCCGATGCCGACGCAACGATCCAACCGATGCCGGACGCCTCACCGGCCAAATGGCACCTCGCCCATACCAGCTGGTTCTTCGAGACGTTCGTCCTGCGTGACCATGCGCCCGGCTACCGGCCGTTCGACGAGAGCTGGGCCTTTCTGTTCAATTCCTATTACGAGGGCGAAGGCGCGCGGCATCCGCGGCCGCGGCGGGGCATGCTCAGCCGCCCGAGCCTCGACGAGATCCGCAACTATCGGGCCCATGTCGACGCGGCGATCGACGATGCCTTGCCGGAGCTCCCCCCAGCCGCTTTCGCGCTCCTCGAGCTCGGCCTCCACCATGAGCAGCAGCACCAGGAATTGATGCTGACCGACATGCTCGCCGCCATGGCCGAAAACCCGCTGCGACCGGCGCTGTGGGAGCGGCGGCCGTCCGCCCCCGTGCCGGTCGCCGGGCCGATCGGCGGCGTCGCCAGCCGCGGCGGGATCGCGGAGATCGGCGCCGGCGGGGACGGCTTCGCCTTCGACTGCGAGCGGCCGCGCCACCGGGCGCTGCTCCATCCGCACGAGCTGGCGGACCGGCTCGTCACCAACGCCGACTGGATCCGCTTCATCGACGAGGGCGGCTATTCCACGCCGACTCTGTGGATGGCCGACGGCTGGGATTGGGTGCGCACGAACGCGATCGAGGCGCCGCTTTACTGGCAGCGCGGCGACGGCGACTGGACCCGCTTCGGGCTCGACGGGCTGCAGCCGGTCGAACTGGCCGAGCCGGTCTGCCATATCAGCTGGTACGAGGCCGACGCCTTCGCCCGCTGGGCCGGCGCGCGGCTGCCGACCGAGGCCGAATGGGAGGTCGCTGCCTCAGAGCTCGACCCCGAGAGCGGCAACCAGCTCGACATGGCCGGTCCCGTCCGCCCGCGCCCGGCGCCGGACACGCGCGGCCTGAGGCAGATGTTCGGCGACGTCTGGGAATGGACGCGCAGCGCCTACGAGCCCTATCCCGGTTTCGCGCCGGAGGAGGGGACGGTCGGCGAGTATAATGGCAAGTTCATGGTCAAGCAGCTGGTGCTGCGCGGCGGCAGCTGCGCGACCCCGCGCGGCCATGTGCGTGCGAGCTACCGCAATTTCTTCTACCCCCACCAGCGCTGGCAATTTGCCGGTCTCAGGCTGGCGCGGGACCTCTGAATGGACCTTCCCCGGCGCCTCGCGGTCGACCCCGACTTCCGCCGGGACGTGCTGGCCGGACTGGCGGCGCCGATCCGCGCCATCCCGGCGCGCTGGCTCTACGACCGCCGCGGCTCGGAGCTGTTCGAGGCGATCACCGCGCTTCCCGAATATTATCTGACCCGCACCGACACCGCGCTGCTGGAGGCGCACAGCGCGGACGTCGCCCGCATCGCCGGCACCGGCCAGGTGGTGGTCGAGTTCGGCGCAGGCTCCGCGGTCAAGACTCCGATCCTGCTCCGCGCGGTCGATCCCGCCGCCTACGTGCCGATCGACATATCGGGCGAGTTCCTGAGCCTGTCGGTGGCGACGCTGCAGGCCCGATTTCCCGAGCTGCCGATCTTCCCGGTCGAAGCGGATTTCATGGGCGAGATCGCGCTGCCGGAGGGACTGCCGGATGCGCCGCACCTCGGCTTCTTCCCCGGCTCGACGATCGGCAATCTCGTCCCCGGCACCGCCGTCGACCTGCTGCGGCGGATGAAGGCGACGCTCGGCCCAGGCGCACGCCTGCTGATCGGCATGGACCGGGTCAAGGATCCCGCCATCCTGCTCGCCGCTTATAACGACGCGGCCGGCGTCACCGCCGAGTTCAACCTCAACCTCCTCCGCCGCATCAACCGCGAGCTCGGCGGCGACATCCCGCTCGACGCCTTCCGCCACCGTGCCCTCTGGAACGACCGGATGAGCCGCATCGAGATGCACCTGGAGGCGGTGCGCGACGTCGCCTTCACCGTCGATTCCGCGCAGTTCGCGATGAAAGCCGGAGAGACCATCCACACCGAGAACAGCCACAAATATTCGCCGCGCAGCGCCCACATGCTGCTCCACGCCGGCGGCTGGACCCCGCTCGCCGAATGGACCGATCCGGAGGGGCTCTTCGCCCTCATCCTCACCGACGCGGAGGGGCCCCGCTTCGCCCCCTGACGAAGCGCCGCCATTGCTCCCACAGGCGCCCTCACCTACATGGCAGGCGCGGTTCGGAGTGCCTCCATGATTGTCTCGCTTTTCGCGATTGTCGACCTTCTGCTGAGCGTGGTGATGTGGATCATCATCGTTCAGGCGATCCTCAGCTGGCTGATCGCGTTCAACGTCATCAACACCCACAATGAGGGCGTGCGCCGCTTCCTCTACGCGCTCGATCGGCTGACGCTGCCGCTGTACCGGCCGATCCGCCGCCTTCTCCCCGATTTCGGCGGCCTGGATTTCTCGCCGATGGTGGTCATTCTCCTCATCATCATCCTGAAGATCCTGCTCAGCGGCCTCGAGGGAGACATCCTCCGCGCGATGTACCCGGCGTGACCGCGGCGCCGATCGACGGGAAGGCGTTCGCGGCAAGGCTCCGCGCGCGGGTGGCGGAGGCCGTTTCGGCCTTCGTCGCGGCGATGGGCCGGGCGCCGGGTCTTGCGGTGGTGCTCGTCGGCGAGGATCCGGCGAGCCAGATCTACGTCCGCTCCAAGGGCAAGGCGACGGTCGAGACGGGCATGGCGAGCTTCGAGCACCGCCTCCCCGACACGACCACGCAGGACGAGCTGATCGCGCTGGTCGAGCAGCTCAACAATGACGACGCCGTGGACGGTATCCTCGTCCAGCTGCCGCTGCCGGCGGGGATCGACGACAAGGCCGTGATCGACGCGATCGATCCGGACAAGGACGTCGACGGCTTCCACGTGATCAGCGCCGGCCGGCTCGCCGTGGGCGAGGACGGTCTGGTGTCCTGCACGCCGCTCGGCTGCCTGATGCTGCTGCGGGACCGGCTCGGCAATCTCAGCGGCCTGGAGGCGGTGGTGGTCGGCCGCTCGAACATCGTCGGCAAGCCGATGGCGCAGCTGCTGCTGCGCGAGAATTGCACCGTCACGATGGCGCACAGCCGTACGCGCAACCTGCCGGAGGTGGTCCGCCGCGCCGACATCCTCGTCGCCGCCGTCGGCGTGCCGGAGCTGATCAAGGGCGACTGGCTGAAGCCGGGCGCGGTGGTGATCGACGTCGGCATGAACCGGCTGACGCGCGAGGACGGCAAGACCAGGCTGCTCGGCGACGTCGAGTTCGCGAGCGCGGCCGCGGTGGCGAGCGCGATCACGCCGGTGCCGGGCGGGGTCGGGCCGATGACGATCGCGGTGCTGCTCCGCAACACTTTGGTCGCCGCCTGCGCGCGGGCCGGGCTGCCGCCGCCGGAGGGGCTGTGATCGCCCTTTTCGTCTCCGCCTTCGTCACCTTCTTCGTCGTCATCGATCCGCCGGGCTGCGCGCCGATCTTCGCCGGTCTGACCCGCGACGTGCCCGGGCCGCAGCGGCGGGCGATGGCGATCCGCTCGGTCCTGGTCGCAACCTTCATCCTGCTCTTCTTCGGCCTGCTCGGCGAGGCGCTGCTGCGCGCGCTCGGCATCAGCCTCGCCGCGTTCCGCATCGCCGGCGGCATCATGCTGTTCCTGATCGCGCTCGACATGGTGTTCGAACGCCGCACCGCCCGCCGCGAGAACCGGGCGCAGGAGGTCAGCGAAGATCCCGAGCATGAGGACATCTCCGTCTTCCCGATGGGCATTCCGATGATCGCCGGGCCGGGCTCCATCGCGTCGGTGATGCTGATGATGGCGCGGACCAGCGGCGTTCAGCACATCGCGATGGTCCTCGCCGCGCTGGCCGCCATCCTGCTGCTGACCCTCATCGCACTGCTCGCGGCCGGCTGGCTGATGCGGCTGATGGGGAAAAGGCTGGAGGCGATGCTGACCCGCCTGCTCGGCGTCATCCTCGCCGCCCTCGCCGCCCAGTTCGTGATCGACGGGATCGCCGTCAGCTTCCAGGTCTGACGACCCGCCACATTTTGTAGGGCGACACTTTCGGAAGCTCGACCGGCTGCAGCCAGGCCGGCACCTTGCCGCGGACCAGCTGCATGTAGAAGCCGCTCGGCGCTTCCGACGCGTAGATCGTGGATTCCGACATGCCGGGGCAGATCAGCACGTAATCGACATGGTGCCTCTCAACGATGGCATGGGCATTGTCCGCGGTGCCGCGGAAGGCCTGCATGACGTCGACGATATCCTGTCCGTTGCGGTGATAAGGGCCGGCGATCGCGTCGTGCGGCGTGACCGTGATCAGGCGCGGCCCGAGATCGACGAAGGTCAGCACCGTTCCCTTCGGCTGCAGCGCCACCGGATGCAGCGCCCACAGGCTCGGGCAGAGGCCGTTGGCGCGGTTGACCGGCTTCATGTTCGGATTCTGCTTTTGCGGGATCCACGCCTCTACTTCCTGGACGAGCGTGCCCGAGGCGAGGAGGAAGATGAGGACGGGGCCGCACACCCGCACGAACATGAAGCGACTGTTCCAGACAAAGGCGATGAGCATCCAGGCGAGCGCCGTCGCGCCGGGGACGGCGAGCACCTGCGCCGCCGGGCCGGCCCGGCTCTGCCAGAGCAGCAAAGCGGCGGCGAGCAAGGCGGGCGCCGCCACCGCCAGCCAGACGACGAGGCGGTCCGCCTCCCGCCGGCTGCGCCACAGCATGGCGAGATACCCGATGAGGCCGATCGCCGGCAGCGTGCAGACGCTGAGTATGGTCTGGAAATCGTGGAGGTAGATCGGCCGCGCCTCGCGCACGTGCGAAAGCCAGAGCTTGATCAGCAAGGGCGAGGCATGTTCCGGCGGCCCCATGCAGCCGGGCCAGAAATGGACGAAGCCGCCGGCGATCAGCGCTCCGCCGATTCCGGCGAGGGCCAGGCGCAGCAGCCACGAGCGCGGCGAAGCGAAAGCCAAAGCGACGGCGACCGCCCCCGCCACGACGAGGACCGAAAGCCAGACCGGCGACAGCGCGTCGCAGACCGGGTGCCGGTTCGCATAGGAGGCGAACACCAGATAAGCGAGCGCGGTCCCGCCCGCCAAGGCGGCGCCGTAGCCGGCGAGGCGCGGCCATTCGTCGCGGTCGCGTACCCAAAGCAGCACGAGGGAGGCGCCCATCATTGCGAGATAGGGGATCATCTCGAGCCCGATCGCGACCGACAGCACGCTGGAGATTGCGAGCAGCACGCCGCCCCGCGCCTTGCGCGGATCGGCGAGCGAGGCTGCCGAGACGGCAAGCAAGGCGAGTTGCCAGCCGTGATGGTCGATCCGGCAGGGCGTCCACATGCTGCGCGCCGAAGCGGCGCAGAGCAGGATGGCGATCGCCAGCGCGAAGGATTGCGGCGCGACCAGCCGGCGGACGGCGGTGGCGATAGCCAGGAAAGCGAGCCACATCGGGATCAAAGGCGCGACCGCGACCGCGATCCGCTCCGCGGTCGCGCCGCCGAAGAACGGCGCGAAAGCGACCTTGAGGCCGGCGATCGGCAGGTCGACCAGCCGCGACCAGTGGATGTCGGCGCCGCCCGGCGGGTTCATCCTATATTGGCGCAGATCGTACCAGCCCTGGCCCGAAAGCCAGGCGCGGACCTGCATCATCCGCATGTTGTCGTCGGTGTCGCCGAGACCGAAGCCGCGGATCTGCTGCCAGCGGGTGACGATCAGGACGGCGGCGGCGGCGAGCCAGAAAAGCAGCACACACAGGCGCCACCGCCTCTCCAGCCGATCCAGCGCCTCCATCCTTCGCCCTTTCCATCCCCGTGATGCGGCATTAGTCGGTCGCTCACAAAGGGCAAGTTACGAAGGGGTTCAGGGCGAATATGGTGGATCTGGACGCCCTGCCGCCCGTGCTCGTCCAGCTAATCCGCTTCGGGCTCGTCGGGGGCTTCGTGACGGCGCTCGGCGCCGCCACCTATTGGGTTCCCGCCACCTTCTTCGGCGTGCCGCCCCTGCTCGCCAATCTGATCGGCTATATTGTGGCCGCGGGTGTCGGCTATGTGCTTCACAGCCGGGTCAGCTTCCGGGGCCATGGCAGCCGCGACAGGCCTGCCCAAAGGACTGGCCGCTCCTTTGCTGTCTCGCTCGTCAGCCTCGTCCTCAACAGCCTCTTTGTCTGGGTCCTGACCGGACCGCTGCACGGTAAGACATGGTGGCCCGTGGTTCCCATGATATGCGTCGTGCCGATGGTGACATTCGTGCTCTACCGCCGCTGGGTGTTCGCCTGATGGGCGGCTGCTGATGGAACGCATCGTCTACGACCGCATGGCGGAGCTCGACGCCACCCATTGGTGGTATCGCGGCCGCCGCGACATTCTCGCCCGCCTGATCGAGCGTTCGGTGCCGCTGCCCAAAGAGGCGCGCATCCTCGAAGTCGGCTGCGGCACGGGCCACAATCTGCCAATGCTGCAGCGCTTCGGCCGCGTCGACGCGACTGAGATCGACGGCTTCGCTCGGGTCATCGCCAGCAAAAGGCTCGGCCACGCCGTGCGCGATGCCGCTCTACCGGAGCTCAAGGACGTCCCCGAGCGGACCTACGACCTCGTCGCCATCCTCGACGTGCTGGAGCATGTCGAGGAGGACCGGGCGTCGCTGGTCAGCATGGCCGAGAAGTTGCGGCCCGGCGGCCATATCCTCCTCACCGTCCCCGCCCATCCCTGGATGTGGAGCGCGCACGACGAGGTGAACCACCACAAGCGCCGCTACACGAAGAAGACCTTCCGGGCGGTGGTCGAGGCGGCGGGGCTGAAGTTGGAGCTGCTGACCTATTTCAACAGCCTGCTCTTCCCGGTCGCCGCGGCGGCGCGGCTCGCCGGTCGGGCGACGGGCAACAAGGACAGCGACGACGCATTGCCGCCGGCCCCGGTCAACAAGCTGCTGGAGGCGATCTTCCGGACTGAAGCCTATGCGATCGGCCGGCTGCCGTTCCCGCCCGGAGTCTCGCTCGCGGCCATCGTCTCGGCTTCGTGAGCGACATGGCCGAGGTGGGGGTGCCCGCCCGCATGGCCGGCGATATCCGACACGATGTAGAGCGGCCGCCGTTTCGCCTCGAGGTAGAGGCGGCCGAGATATTCGCCGATCATGCCGAGCACGAACATCTGAACGGCACCGAGCATGACGACGACGAACATCAGGGACGTCCAGCCCTGGATCGTCGCGCCGGCCAGGAAGGCGACGGCGATATAGACGAGCAACAGGGCGGAGACGCCGACCAAAGCGAGGCCGACATGGCTCGCGAAGCGTAGGGGCGCCGTCGAGAAACCGGTGATCGCGTCGAAGGCGAAGCGGACCATCTTGCGGAGCGGATATTTGGTCTCGCCGGCATGGCGTTCGGCGCGGTCGTAGACGATCGGCACCTGCCGGAAGCCGACCCAGGCGACCATGCCGCGAATGAAGCGTGCCTGCTCGGGCAGGCTCAGCAGGGCGTCGAGCGCGCGGCGGCTCATCAGCCGGAAATCGCCGGTGTCGAGCGGGATGTCGATCTCCGCCAGCCGCGAGAGCATGCGATAGAAGAGCTTGGCGGTGCCGCGCTTGAACGCGGTCTCGCCGGCGCGGGCGCGGCGCACCGCATAGACGACGTCCGCCTGCTGCCGGTCCATCGTCGCCATCATCTCGGGGAGCAATTCGGGTGGGTCCTGGAGGTCGGCGTCGATGATCAGGATCCGCTCGCCGCTGCACAGGTCGAGGCCCGCGGTCAGCGCCAGCTGGTGGCCGTGGTTGCGCGAGAGGTTGATCGCGACGACGTGCGGATCGCTCGCGGCGAGCGCCTGCATCATCTCCCAGGTGCGGTCGCGCGAGCCGTCGTTGACGAGGACGATCTCATAGGCCCCGTCCGCCACCTGGCGTGCCGCCGCGCCGAGGCGGCCGTGCAGCTCGTTCAGGCACCCTTCCTCATTGTAGCAGGGAATGACGATCGACAGCGACGGGGCAATCATGCGGCGGCCTTGGGCGGGTTCGGGTTCGGCGCGGCGCCGGCGGGCGGCGGCAGCGTCACCGGAGTGCGGTCGACCACCTTGTAGAGCACGCTGGTGCCGTTGCGCCAGATGGGCTGGAGCCCCTTGGTCAGGCGCGGGTCGTAGGGCGGCGGCTGGATCAGCCAGACATAGTCGAAGGCATCGCGGGGGAAGCCGGCGAGCGACCGGTCGATCGTTCGCCAATACTCGCCCAGGCACTTCTTCTCGGTCACGATCTCCGAGGCGTCATGCTCGTAACCGCCCGCCTGATAATAGATGGTCCGCAGCAGCTGCGCACCGGCCATCGACCATTGGTCGTTCGAATAGGCGCGCCGCCGCACGATAGCCATGGCCGGCAGATGCTCCAGCCGGCTCATGTTCCAGGGCTGGCCGCAGCGGGTGCCGACGAAGGACACCATCCGCGCGCCCTCCGGCACATGGTCGAGCGCCGTGAGGTTGCGCTGATAATTGCGGTCGATCATCCAGAAGCTGATCGTATTGCCGCCGATCCGCACCACGGCGAAGGCCAAGCCTAGCATGGCAAGAGTGCGGACGAAAGCGGGGCTGGTGTCCTTGAGGCGGATGGCGATCACCGCCACCGCGAGCAAATAGGGGACGAGCCGCATGTCGGCATAGGCGGAGCCGAAGACGATCCGCGGCAGCAGCAGGTAGACGAGGAGGAGGAACAGCGCCGAGGCGGCGAGGTTGCGCGAGAAGCTGAGCCGCGGGCTGCGGATCGCGTCGAACAGGAGGATGATCACCACGCCGAGCGAGGCGACGTCGAACCAGTACCAGCGGTCGCGCAGCACGCTGATCAGCCACAGATATTTGGCGTTCCAGTTGAACCAGTCGCCGGTCTCGCCGCCGACATGCTGGCCGCTGCGCCAGATCAGCATCAGCAGAATGGGGGGCGCAAGCGACAGGCAGTGGAGCGCCGCGGCGAAGCCGGCGCGCACCACGTTCTTCCCGGAATCGTACTGCCGCACCAGCTCGGCCGAGAAGGCCATCACGCCGAGCGCTCCCCAGCCATAGGTGTGGACGACCCAGAGCGCCATCGACAGCGGCACGAACAGGATCGCGCGCAATCGCGTATGGCCGAGCCGCGCCAGCCGCAGCCAGAAGGCGAAGGCGAGGAAGGCGAGCCCCATCGAGAGGGCGAAATTGACGAAGCCGAAGATGAAGGGATGGCCGTAGGCGAAGGGGATCGAGAACAAGGCCGTCGGCGGCACCCGCCCGTGCACCTCGCGCGCCACCCACAGGAAGCCGGCGACGGTCAGCGGCGGGATGGCGAGGACGATCAGCTTCGTCCCCAGCTCGAGTCCGAAGATTTTCGCGATGGGAAGGATCAGCAGGTCGATTCCGAGATTGCCGATCAGCGCCCAGCGGAAGGAATAGAAATGCTGGAGCACCGGCGAATGGGCGATCTCCAGCTCGACCCGGTAGCGCCCCATATGGCCGGGCAGGTCGACCAGCGGCGGAATCGTCGGCCAGAGCAGGGGCAAAGCGGCAAGCAGCGCCAGAGCGGCCACGCCCCAGCGCCGCTCCCACCAAGGCGCAGCGAGTTCAGACAACCCATTCCCCTCATCCGTCCTCGACGCCTTGCCACAGCGGGGGAAGGCCGTTCAAGCGCCATACAGAGAGGTTTCGCTAGCGGAACGCCGCTTTTTGGGTGAGTATTTCCCCGATCGAGGAGCCTGGGATGAAGAAACTGACCTTTGCCGGCGCCGCGCTCGTGGCGCTCACCGCCTCGTCCGCCTTCGCGCAGCCGCCGCCCCCGGCCGGTCCGCCGCCACAGGGCGCGCCCCCGCCGATGCGCCGCGCGGACGTCGAGCAGCAGCTGCGCGCGCAGTTCCAGCGGCTCGACGCCAATCATGACGGCGTGCTCACCCGCGAGGAGGCCGCGGCCGACCAGGCGCAGCGCGGTCCGGGCGGCCCGGGCGGACCCGGCGCCGCCGGCGGGCGCGGTCCGGACGAGCTGTTCGACCGGCTCGACGCCAATCATGACGGCGTGCTGAGCCGCGAGGAATTTGCGGCGCTGCGCACCATGTTCCGCGGCGGCGGGGCCGGCGGCTGGGGCGGCCGCGGTGGCCGCGGCGGCATGTTCAGCCTCAACGGCGACTGGTTCGATCGCGTCGACGCCAATCACGACGGCAAGGTGACGCAGGACGAGATGACAAGGACGGTGCTCGGGCTGTTCGACCGGGTCGACGCCAATCATGACGGGGTGATCACGCCCGAGGAGCGCGAAGCCTTCGGCCGCGCGATGCGGGCCCGGCAGCAGCAGCCGGGGCAGCAGCCACCGCCGGCGCCCGACGGCCAGTAGGGCACGGGCGCAGGAGAGACGAATGCGCCGCCGGCGTCTCCACCGGCTTCGCAACCAGGTTGTTGTCGCTGTCCGTCAGCGTCCGGTTCGATTGCGAAATGACTTGCAAATGTTCTGCGTCTGTTCCTATCATAGCCATCCGAGTCGGCCGGGATGCCTGGCCAATGACGGAAGCGAGAGGGAGGAAGGATGAGGATGAAGAACGTGATGCTCGGCGGCCTCGCGCTCGCCGCCATTGCCGCGGTGCCTGCCGTGGCCCAGATGACGGGCGATGCGCCGGGACGCCATCGCACCGCCCGGCCGATCACCCGCGCCGTCTTCTTGAAGCATGTCGAGGATCGGTTCTCGCGCCTCGATGCCAACCATGACGGCTTCATCGACCGCACCGAGGCGGGCGCGCCGCCGGAAGCGGCGGGGGGACCACGCGGGCCGCGCGGTCACGCCGACCCGGGCGCGTCGTTCGACCGCATGGACGCCAATCATGACGGCTCGATCAGCCGTAGCGAATATCTCGCCTACCGCGCCCGCGGGCCGCGCGGCGCGAGGGGCGCGGCGGCGGGGCCGGACGGGGCGGCCCGGCCGCGCCGCGCCAGCCTCGGCTGGGGCTTCACCGGCCGCTGGTTCGACCGCGTCGACGCCGACCGCGACGGCCGCATCTCGCTCGCCGAAGCGCAGCGCGCCGCCACCGTTTTGTTCGAGCGGCTCGACACCAATCACGACGGCACGCTCAGCCCCGACGAGCGCGCCGCCGCCCGCCAGGGCTTCCGCCTCCGCCGCATGGATGCGCAGGAGCGCGGGCAGTAACACCCCTCTCCTCTCCCTTGGACGGGAGAGGATACGAAGCCTTAGCGGCTCTGCCGCTTAGGCGGAGTTGGTGAGGGTGACACGGTCAACGGATTTCCTCAGACGCTGTCACCCTCACCCAACTGCGCCTAGGCTCCTTCGTCGCCAAGGCTTCGTATCCCTCTCCCGTCAAGGGAGAGGGGGGATTTAGCCTTGGCTCAGGCCGTGCGGCGTTGCGGGGCGGATGCGGTGAGCGCGGCCTCGGCGGCGCGGAGGCGCTGCTCGGTCTCGATCATGTAGTCGCGCGTGATCGGGACTGCGTGGCGGTCGCGGACGTACTGGATCTGATAGTTGCAGCCGCCGCCGTCTTCGAACATGGCGAGCGCGCCGGCGAGGTAGATCTCCCACATCCGGTAGAAACGCTCGTCGTACATGGCGACGATCTCGTCGCGGTGCGCCTCGCAGCGCTCGATCCAGTGCTGCAAGGTGTAGGCATAATGGAGCCGCAGCGTTTCGACGTCGCTGTGGATCAGCCGCCACCTCTGGCTCGCCTCGATGATCTGCGACAGGTTCGGGAGGTGGTAGCCCGGGAAAATATATTTGTCGGCGAAAGGCTCGCCCGCGCGCGGCTCGTCGAAGCGGCCGATCGTGTGGAGCAGCATCACGCCGTCCCGCGCGAGCAATTTGCGGCACACGCCGAAGAATTCGTCATAATGGGCGTGCCCGACATGCTCGAACATGCCGACCGAGACGATACGGTCGAAAACACCCTCCACCCGCCGGTAGTCGAGCAGCTCGAACTTCACCCGGTGGGACACGCCCTCCGCCGCCGCGCGCTCCCGGGCGAGCTTCAGCTGTTCCTCGGACAAGGTGACGCCGAGCACGTCGACGTCGAAATGGCGGTGGAGGTAGAGCGCCATCCCGCCCCAGCCGCAGCCGATGTCGAGCACCTTCTGGCCGGGCTTCAGGTAGAGCTTGGCGGCAATATGCGCCTTCTTGTCCGCCTGGGCCTGCTCGAGGCTGTTCGACGAGTCGGTGAAATAGGCGCAGCTATACTGGAGGTCCTCGTCGAGGAAGAGCCGGTAGAGCGCGTTGCCGATGTCGTAATGATGGGCGACGTTCTGCTTCGAGCGCGCCTCGCGGTTGCGGGCCTGGCGCCAGGCGGCGAAGCCGGAGAAATTGTCGCGGAAGCGCTTGCCGCGCGGATTTCCGTCCTCGAACCGGCCGTTCACCTTGATCAGCCGGGAGAGCGCGAGCACGTCGCCCTCTTCGAAGTCGATCCGCCCGGCCATATAGGCCTCGGCGAAGCCGAGCGTCGGGTCGCGCAGGATGTCGCGCAGCACCTTGCCGTCGTTGAAGCGAAGGCCGATCCGCCCGAGCACCGGATCGGGCGCGCCGAAGCGGTGGATCTCGCCCTTGGCGTCGGTAACGACCAGCTCGCCCCGGCGGACGAGGCGGCCCAGAATCTTCTCGAGCAACCGCCAGATCATGACGCCTTACTTTCCTCTACTCGGCGGCGAGATGCCATTGCGGCGGCGCCTCCTCGGCGCGCAGCCTTTCCTCTTCTTCAAACAGATAGTCACGCGTCATCGGCAGCGCATCCCGGCGGCGGACATATTGGACCTGCCAGTTGACCATCGCGCCGTAGCGGAACGCTGCTTCCGCCCCGACCAGATAGAATTGCCACATGCGGAAGAAACGCTCGTCGTAGAGGGCGACGATCTCCTCCTTGTGGGCGGTGGTGCGGCGGTACCATTCCTCCAGCGTGTGCGAATAATGAAAGCGCCAGCCCTCGACGTCGGTGACGATCAGCTTGTTCTGCTCCGCCTGGTCGACCAGCTCCGAGAGCGAGGGGATATAGCCGCCCGGGAAGATGTATTTGCGGGTCCATTTGTCGGTGATGCCCTTGCCGCCGACGCGGCCGCAGCAATGGGTGAACATCACGCCGCCGGGCTTCAGCAGATCGTGGCACTTGGCGAAGAAGCCGGCATGGTGCGGCCGGCCGAGATGCTCGATCAGCCCGACCGCCGAGATCCGGTCGAACTCGCCGGTCACGTCGCGATAGTCCATCAGCTCGAACTTGACCCGGTCGGAAACGCCTTCGGCCGCGGCCCGCTCGTTGCAGAACTGGATCTGGTCCGGCGCCAAAGCGACGCCGAGCACGTCGACGTCGTAATGGCGGTGGAGGTAGAGGGCGAGGCCGCCCCAGCCGCAGCCGATGTCGAGCACCTTCATGCCCGGCTTCAGGTTCAGCTTGGCCGCGATATGCGCCTTCTTGTCGAGCTGGGCCTGCTCCAGCGTGTTCGAAACGTCGCGATAATAGGCGCAGGTATATTGCCGGTCCTCGTCGAGGAAGAGCTCGTAGAGGCGGCGGGTGAGGTTGTAGCTGTGCTCCGCATTCTGCCGCGAGCGGCTGCGCCAGTTCACCTGGTCGAGCAGCCCGCCGACATAATCGACAGTCTTGCGCAGGGGTCCTTTCGGATGGAGCACGCCTTCCGTCTCGAACGGCGCGTTCTCGCGGATCAGCAGGACGAGGTCGCGAATGTCGCCCCGATCGATGACCAGCCGCCCGTCCATATAGGCCTCGCCGGCGCCGACGCGCGGATCGCGGGCGATATGGGCGGCCGCGCCCTTGTCGGTCAGCCGTGCCTCGATCGCGGGCCGCGAGGGATCGGGGGTGCCGTAGCGATAGACCTTGCCGTCATGATCGGTCACGATCAGCTCGCCGGTCTTGATCACCCGGCGAAGCATCTTGTCCAGCAACCACATTCGCTACATCTCCCGCGCGTCTCTCCTTGCTGCACTGCACGGGAACCGGCCGCCGGATCAAGCCCTTAGAAGAGGCTGCGCCTTCTCGCGCAGCGTCGCTTCCTCTTCAAACATATAATCGCGGATGAGCGGCGTCGCGTTCCGCCGCTTCAGGAACTGCGTCTGGTAGACCGCCATCGGCGCGTCGCGGAACATGGTCAGCGAGACGGCGAGGTAGAATTGCCAGAGGCGGTAGAAGCGCTCGTCGTACATGGCGACGATACGATCGCGGTTGGCCGTATAGCGCTCGTACCAGTGGCGGATCGTGTGGACATAATGGAGCCGCCAGGTCTCGCAGTCCGCCATGATCAGCTTTTCCTGCTCGCTGGCGGCGACCGTCTCCGACAGCGCCGGCAGATAGCCGCCGGGGAAAATGTATTTCAGCATGAACTTGTCGGTCGTGCCGGGCCCGCCGAGCCGCGCCATATGATGGACGATGGCGATGCCGTCGTCGGCGAGCAGCGCGCGAATCTTGCGGAAATAGGTGCGGAAATGGGGCTGGCCGACATGCTCGAACATGCCGACCGAGACGATCCTGTCGAAGCGGCCGGTCAGCTCGCGATAATCCATCAGCTCAAACTTGACGCGGTCGGCGAGGCCGAGCGCGGCGGCCCTCTCGCGGGCCAGTTCGAGCTGCTCCTCGGCAAGTGTGATGCCGAGCACCTCCACGTCCGCGACCTGGGCGATGTACAAAGCAAGCCCGCCCCAGCCGCAGCCGATGTCGAGCACTTTGAGACCCGGCCGGAGCATGAGCTTGGAAGCGAGGTGGGTCTTCTTGTCGAGCTGCGCCTGCTCGAGCGAGTTGGAGAGGTCGCGAAAATAGCCGCAGCTGTACTGGAGATCGCGGTCGAGGAAGAGCCGGTAGAAATCGTTGCCGACATCGTAATGGTGGGCGATGTAGCGCTGCGAACGCTCGCGCCAGTTGAGCTGGGCGAACAGATTGCGGAGCCTCGTCCCCTTCCTCAGGAATTTGTTCGAGCCGGCGCTGTCCTCCCATTTGTGGCTGCCGCGGATGATGTTGACGAGGTCGAGGATGTCGCCCTCCTCCACCACCAGCTTGCCGTCCATATAGGCTTCGGCAGCGCCGAGCCCGGGATCGCGGGCGATCTGGCGCGGCACGCCGGGCACGGCGAAGCGGACGGTGACCGGACGGAAGTCCGGGTCGGGCTTGCCGTAAACGTATGTCTTGCCGTCATGGTCGATAACGGTCAGCTCGCCGCGTTTCACGTAGGCAGCAAGCATCTTGTTCAAAAGCCACATCATTCCCCCCTGTTCACGTGCCTCCAGACGCGCGGGCATAGTTGACCGCAGGGATACCCGCGGATCAAGCCCCGGCCGGGGGGAGGAGGGCGGATGACGAACGTGACGGGGCCCGCACAAGCCTGGCATCACATCAGCCCGCCAGCGCCTCCACCGCGGCCGCGAGGTCAGCCGCGCGGAAGGGTTTCTGGAGGACCGGTCGGCCGCGATATTTGTCGGCGATGCCGCCGGGGCCGTAGCCGGTCGCGAACAGGAAGGGGATGCCGCGCTCGATCAGCAGATCGGCGACCGGGAAGGAGCGGTCGCCGGCGAGGTTCACGTCGAGCATGGCGATATCGAAGGCGCCGTCCCGCGCCAGCGCCAGCGCGGGTTCGAGCCGGCCGGCAATCCCCGCCACCTCGTGCCCCAGCTCGAGCAGCATGTCCTCAATGTTCATCGCGACCAGCATCTCGTCCTCGACGATGAGGACGCGCAGCCGGCGCTCAGCCATCGAGCGGCTCCGCCCGCACCGCGTCGAGGGACGCCTCGATCGTGCAGCGCAGCCCGTCCGGCTCGAAGGCGATTTCCGCCTTGCCGCCGAGGTCGCCCGCCAGTCCCTGCTCGATCAGCCGGGAGCCGAAGCCGCGCCGGAGCGGTGCCGCCACCGGCGGCCCGTCCCGCTCCTTCCATTCGACGATGAGCTTGCCGTCCTCGGTTTCCCGCCAGTTCACGTCGACGCGGCCGCCGTCGTGCGACAGGGCACCATATTTGGCGGCATTGGTGCCGAGCTCGTGCAGCGCGAGCGCCAGCGCCAGCGCGGCTCGCGGCGCGATCCAGACCGGCGGCCCCGAGAGCGCGAAGCGGCCTTGGTCGCCGCCGAGATGCTCGGTCGAATCCCGCACCACCCGCTCCAGCGAGGCGCCGCCCCAATTCTGCTCGGTGAGGAGATTGTGCGCCCGCGACAGCGCCATCAGCCGCGCCTCGAACCGCGCCTTGGCTTCGGCGAGCGGGATGTCGCCCTTCAGCGTCTGGAAGGCGATCGCCTGGACCGTCGCCAGATTGTTCTTCACCCGATGGTTGAGCTCGTTGATCAGCAGCCGCTGATGCTCCTCCGCCACCTTGCGCTCGTGTATGTCCTCTGTCGCGCCGTACCAGAGGAGGATCGCGCCGTCCGGGCCGCGCCGGGGATAGGCACGGGAGCGGGCCCAGCGGAGAGTGCCGTCGCGGCGGATGATGCGATGCTCGACATCGTAGGACTCGGCGGTGGCGAGGCTGTGCGCCCAGCGCTCGAGCGTCATGTCGACATCGGCCGCGTGCATGGCGGCCTGCCAGCTGCCGCCCAGCCCCGAAGTGCCGGTCCACTCCTCCCATTGCGGGGCGATGCGGTTGATCACACCATTCGGCAGAGCGGTCCAGGTGACCTGCGGATTGAGCTCGACCGCATGGCGGTAATGGTCCTCGCTCTCACGCAGCGACTGCTCGGTGCGGGTCCGTTCGATCGCCGCCCAGCTCCGCTCGGCGACGTCGCGGGCCATCGCCGATTCGGAGCGCTTCCAGTCGCGCGGCTCTCGCTCATGAACGTAGAGCAGGGCCTTGAGCTGGCCGTCCCGCAGCATCGGCACGGCGATGAGAGCCCGGACGCCGAGCTCTTCCCACGTCCTGACCCGCTCCGGCACCGTCACAGGGAGGACTCGAATGTCGCCGAGCGCGAGCACCTCGCCGGAGCGGAAGTAAGCGAGCGCCTCCGGGCCGAGCCCCTGTTCGAGCGGCCATTGCCGGGCCAGCGAGCCGATCGATTCGTCGCGGACCCATTCGCTGCTGATCCAGACGGAGTTGCTGGCCTCGTCCAGTTCCGCGAAGCCGACCCGGATCGCGCCCAGATAGCGGCCCAGCAGGGCCGCCGCCGTTCGCTTCACGTCCTCCGCGTCGTCGAGCCCGCGCAACGCATCGGCAAGCTCGACCTGGAAAGCGAGGCGGCGCTGGGCGAGCACCGGCCGGGTCACGTCCTCGCGCTGGGTGAAGATACCGGCGACGCGGCCGTCCGCGTCGAGCACAGGCGTCAGGCTGTAATTCCAGTAACTCTCCTCGGGAGTCCCGTCGCGCTGGCGCGGGATCATCCATTCGGCGACGGAAAGCCCCTCCCCCGTTTCCAGCACCTGCGCGAATTGCGGCCCGACATCGTCCCAGATCCGCGCCCAGATTTCGCGCGCGGGCTGGCCCATGGCGGCGGGATGCCGGTCGCGAAGCAGCTCCGCGAAACCTTCATTGTAGAGAAGGGTGAGCTCTGGCCCCCAATAGACCGCAGCCGCGCCCGAGAAAGCGTTGCACAGCTCGGCCGCGAAGCGGAGCCGGTCCGGCCAGCTTTCGATAGGCCCGAGCGGCGTCGACGCCCAGTCGAAGCCGCCGATCAGCGGGCCGAGCGTCGCACCCGGTGTGTCTCGCGGCTGGGGATGGGTCGAAGCCATTGCCGCCGGTGATAATCGGTCGGCGGCGGTTCACAAAGGCTTGAAAAGCCTAACTCAAGGAAAGGTCAGGCGAGCGCCGCCTGCTTTTCCTCGGCGATCCGGTCCAGCTCGGCGCGGCTCTTCTTCTCGGCGGCGGACTTGAGCTGCCCGCAGGCGGCCATGATGTCGCGGCCGCGGGGGCGGCGGATCGGCGCCGAGATGCCGGCCTCGAAGATGATGTCGGAGAAGCGGCGGACCCGTTCCTCGTCCGAGCATTCGTAAGGCGCGCCCGGCCAGGGATTGAACGGGATGAGGTTCACCTTGGCCGGCAATTTGTACTTGCGGATCAGGCGGACCAGCTCGCGCGCATCCTCGTCGCTATCGTTCTTGTCCTTCAGCATCACATATTCGAAGGTGATGCGGCGGGCGTTGTTTGCGCCGGGATAAGCGGCGCACGCCTCCAGCAGCTCCTCGATGCCGTATTTGCGGTTCAAGGGCACGATCTCGTCGCGGACCTCCTTCGTCACTGCGTGCAGCGAAACGGCGAGGTTGACGCCGATCTCTTCGCCGGCGCGCGCCATCATCGGCACCACGCCCGAGGTCGAGAGGGTGATCCGCCGGCGGGACAGGCCGAGCCCGTCGCCGTCCATGACGATCTTCAGCGCATCGCGGACATTGTCGAAATTGTAGAGCGGCTCGCCCATGCCCATCATCACGATGTTGGAGAGCATGCGGCCTTCCGGCTGGGACGGCCATTCGCCGAGCGCGTCGCGCGCCAGCATGACCTGGCCGACGATCTCGCCGGCATTGAGGTTGCGGACCAGCCGCATCGTGCCCGTATGGCAGAAGCGGCAGTTCAGCGTGCAGCCGACCTGGCTCGAGACGCAGAGCGTGCCGCGATCCGCGTCCGGGATGAAGACCATCTCGTAATCATGGCCGTCGCGCGTCTTGAGCAGCCATTTGCGGGTGCCGTCGGTCGAGACCTGCTCGACGACCACCTCCGGCCGGCCAACGGTGAAACGCTCGGCGAGCCAGGCGCGCTGCGGCTTGGCGATGTCGCTCATCGCGTCGAAGGAGGTGGCGCCGCGATGATAGATCTGGTGCCAAATCTGCTTGGCGCGCAGCTTCGCCTGCTTCGGCTCCAGCCCCGCTTCGACCAGCGCTTCGCGAATCTCGTCCTTGCTGAGCCCGACCAAATCGGGGCGCGCATCCTCGCCCGCGGGCGCGGGGCGCGGCACGGGAACCGGGTCGATATGACCGGGAATGGGCATCGGCGCTGACATGAGGGGCCCTATCTAGGGAGGAAGCGGCGGTTTTTCTAGGCGCTTCAGCCGCCCGCCCCTTGGTAGAGGACGCGCTCCCGCCCGTCCTGTACCTCGACGACACTCCCCTGCGGTACGTTGGGCGCGACGGGGGCGCCGCAGGCGGGGTGCGGATCGGCGCCGGTCAGCAGCGCCCGCAGCACGCGCGCCGACATTCCGTGCATCACGATCAGCCGGTCGCCCTCTTCGCCGCCGTGATTGTCGAGCCAGGATTCCAGCCGCGCCGCGACGTCCTTGTAGGTTTCGCCGCCGGGCGGATAGCGGGTGAAGAGGAGGGTGGCGCTGTCGTAGACCAGGCCGCCTTCCGCGACGATGTCGGCATAATAGAGGCCGGTCCATTCGCCCATGCCAATCTCGCGCAGGCGCGCGTCCGTCCGCGCGGCGTGCCAGTCGAGCTCCAGGTGCTCGACGATCACCGCCAGCGTCTGCAGCGCCCGGCCCGTGGGGGAGGCCCACAAGGTGAGCGGCGGCTTCGGGCCGAGCCGGTGGCGCAGCGCGAGCCCCATCGCCTCCGCCTGGGCGAATCCGGCGCGGGTGAGCGGCGTGTGCTCGCTGTCGCCCTGGATGCGGCCAGCGGCGTTGAACACGGTCTCGCCGTGCCGCGCGATGAAGAAGGCGCCGGCCATTCTCAGCGGGCGCAGGCGATGGCTGCGGCGTCGATCGCCGTCGCCGCCCCGCGCAACGGATAATCGTCGCGCATCAGCCCGCCGCCTTCGGAGCGGGTTTCGACGCTCATCGCGACGCCGGTGCGCATCGCGGTGACGATCGCCGCGTCGGCCGCGGCATCCGGCGCCCAGCCGTCGGCGCCGCCGCCGATCAGCTGGAAGGTTCGGTCGTCGATCCGCAGCAGCACCGCCGAGCCGGGCCGCTTCGGCCGGGCGAAGCGGAAATGGACCTGCCCGCGGATGTTCCGGCCGGGCCAATAGCCGATCGAGGCGAAGGCGCGGCCGCCCTCCCGCCGGTGCTCGGACGTTTCCGAAATCGCGTAGCAGCGGGTCGAATCCCGGAACGCGCCCCACTGTCCAAAAATTCCCACCGACTGGGGCTGCGCCCCCGCCGGTACGGCAAGTGCCAGAAAGAAAAGAAGAAAGTTTCGGCCGCGAACCATCCGGCGAGAATGTTCGGCTTGTGGCCCCAGAGCAACAGGAAATCGCGTTTATGTGCGGTTCATGCAACCTTCCCCCACCGCCGCCCGCTGAGGGGCACGCCACAGGGGGAAAACAAAGCAAACTGAATGTGGAGTGTTATCATGCGTATGTTGCTTGTTGTTGCGTCTTTCGCCGCCGTGTCGATCGCGGCTCCCGCCCTGGCCCAGGATTCGGGCCGGGCTCCGTTCACCGGCTTCAAGGTCGAAGGCATCGCCGGCTGGGATCACCCCCGGGTTCCTGGCGATCACGCGGACGGCATCACCTACGGCGTCGGCGCCGGCTATGATTATCAGACCGGCGGCGTCGTGCTCGGCATCGAGGGCGAAGCCTCCGATTCCTCGGCGAAAAGGTGCGTGGGCGGCTTCTCGGTCGCCGGAGACAGCCTCTGCGCCAGTGCAGGGCGCGACCTCTATGTCGGCGGCCGGGTCGGTGCGGCCGTTGCGCCGAACACCCTCCTTTATGCGAAGGCCGGCTACACCAACGCCCGCATCAACACGGACTATACGACTCCGACGGGCGTCGGCGCTTTCCGGGATCACCGCGATCTCAACGGCTTCCGCATCGGCGGCGGCATCGAGCAGTCGCTCGGCGGCAGCGCCTATGTGAAGGCTGAATATCGCTATTCGAACTACGAGCAGAATGTCGACCGGCACCAGGTGGTCGCCGGTGTCGGCTTCCGCTTCTGACGCCGAAGGCGCCACCCCGGCGAAAGCCGGGGTCTCAGCGGGAAGGACACCGAGCCTTTGCTCGCTGAGGTACCGGCTTTCGCCGGTATGACGGAAAAGCGAAAGGAGGGCGGGGGCTGCGGCTCCCGCCCTTTTTTCATGCCCCCTAGCGATGTTCGGTGCAGGGCTCTAATACTCGTCCAAATACCACTTTGGGGGACCCAATGAAGGCGACGATCGAACGGGCGACGCTCCTCAAGAGCCTGGGGCACGTCCAGTCCGTGGTGGAGCGCAGGAACACGATCCCGATCCT
>DATBDY010000017.1:0-15764 GCA_036269695.1 Allosphingosinicella sp.
TGCCCCGTCATCCGGGCGCCGGACATGCCGTAGGGGTGGCCGATCGAGATGGCGCCGCCGTCGACGTTCAATTTGTCGTCGGGGATGCCGAGCTGGTCCTGGCAGTAGAGGACCTGGACGGCGAAGGCCTCGTTCAGCTCCCAGAGGTCGATGTCGGCGACCGTCAGGCCGAACCGCTTCAGCAGCTTCGGCACGGCGAAGACGGGGCCGATGCCCATCTCGTCGGGCTCGACGCCGGCCACCGCCATGCCGACATAGCGGCCCAGCGGCCTCAAGCCGCGCCGCTCCGCCTCGCCCGCCTCCATCAGCACGCAGGCCGAGGCGCCGTCGGAGAGCTGGCTGGCATTGCCGGCGGTGATCATCGCCTCCGGCCCCATCACCGGCTGCAGCGCGCGCAGGCCTTCGATCGTCGTGTCGGGGCGGTTGCCCTCGTCCTTTGCGATCGTGACCTCCTTCATCGAGGTCTCGCCGGTCGCCCTGTCGGTGACCTTCATCCTGGTGGTGACGGGGACGATCTCGTCGTCGAACCTGCCGGCGGCCTGGGCGGCGGCGGTGCGCTGCTGGGAGCGGAGGGCATAATCGTCCTGCCGCTCGCGGCTGACGGTGTAGCGCTTGCCAACCACCTCGGCGGTCTGGATCATCGGCATGTAGACGCCGTTGTGCATGGAGAGCAGCTCCGGGTCCGAGCCCAGCCGCATCTCCGGCGTCTGGACGAGCGAGATCGATTCGACGCCGCCGGCGACGAGCACCTCCATGCGGTCGACGATGATCTGCTTGGCCGCTGTCGCGATCGACATCAGGCCGGACGAGCATTGCCGGTCGATCGACATGCCCGAGGTGGTGACGGGAAGGCCCGCGCGTAGCGCCGAGGTGCGGCCGATCGTCGTCTGCACGCCCTGCTGGAGCGCGGCGCCCATGATGCAATCGTCGACCTCGACCGGGTCCACGCCGGAGCGCTCGACGGCCGCGCGGATGGCGAACGCGGCGAGGGTGGGGGAGGGGGTGGCGTTGAACGCGCCGCGATAGGCCTTGCCGATCGGCGTACGGGCGGTGGAGACGATGACGGCTTCGCGGGTGGCCATGGGAAAACTCCTTCGACTTCAGGCCCTCTCCCGCTTTCCGCGGGAGAGGAGGGGCCCAAGCGCAGCTTGGGAGGTGAGGGTCTGGGGCACCGAGTCTGGAAGACCCTCTCCCCAACCCTCTCCCGCGAGCGGGAGAGGGGGCATCAGACGAATATAATCCCGATCCAGTCCGCGACGAGGGCGGGCTTGTCCTCGCCTTCGATCTCGACGGTCACGGCATGGAGGAACTGGTACTGGCCCGGCCTTTTCTCGTCGACGCTGGTCAGGGAGAAGCGGCCGCGGACGCGGCGGCCGGAGCGGACGGGGGCGAGGAAACGGACGCGGTCGAGGCCGTAATTGACGCCCATCTTGATGCCGTCGGGCACCAGCATCGCGTCGGCGGCCATGCGGCTCAGCAGCGACAAGGTGAGAAAGCCGTGGGCGATGGTGCCGCCGAACGGCGTCTTCGCCGCCGCCTCCGGGTCGACATGGATGAACTGGCGGTCCTCGGTCGCGGCGGCGAACGCGTCGATCCGTTCCTGGTCGACGAGAATCCAGTCGGAGACGCCGATCTCGGTCCCCACCTTCCCTCGTATTTCTTCGATGCTGGCGACCGGCATGAAGCCGGTCTAGAGCGCCGCTGACAGAAGACTCAAGCCCTGCGAGGACAGGACATGGCGGACGCTACGGCACCGGCGCTTGGCGCCCATCGCGTGGAGATCAGGCGCCTGCATCGCGCGCCTGAGCCGGAGGTGCTGAAGCCGTTGCTGCGCGATGCGGCGCTCGATTCGGAGTCGCGGCGGCGGGTGGAGAGCCGGGCCTTGGGGATGCTGGCGGAGCTGCGCAGCGCCCAGTCCTCGGGCTGGGTCAACCAGTTCCTGCAGGAGTATAGGCTGAACACGTCCGAGGGGATCGCCTTGCTCTCGCTCGCCGAGGCCTTCCTGCGCGTGCCCGATCCGGAGACCGCCGACCAACTCATCGCGGACAAGCTTGGGGACGCGGACTGGAAGTCGCACCGCGGCAAGTCGCATTCCACTCTGGTCAACTCGGCGACTTGGGGGCTGGTGATCGGCCGGGCTTTGGTCAGCGGCAGCGAGCAGGCGAGCGCCTTGAAGCGCCTGATGGCGCGCGCCGGCGAGCCGTTCGTCCGGCAGGCGGTGGGCGCGGCGATGCGGCTGATGGGCGAGATCTTCGTCATGGGCCGGACGATCGACGAAGCGATCCGGCGGATGGAGAAGAAGGAGAATGCCGGCTTCACCGCCAGCTTCGACATGCTCGGCGAGGCGGCGCGCACCTTTCCGGACGCCGAACGCTATTTCCATTCCTATGAGGAGGCGATCCGCGCCGTCGGCAAGGTGGCCGAGCGGGGTCATTCCATCTCGGTCAAGCTCTCCGCCCTCCACCCCCGCTACGAGGTCGCGCAGTACGAACGCTGCGTCCCCTCGCTGATCGAGCAGGTCGAGGCCTTGGCGCTGCTCGCCAAGGACAAGGGCATCGGCTTCACCATCGATGCCGAGGAGAGCGAGCGGCTCGAGATGAGCCTCGACATTATCGAGACCGTGGCGGGCCTGCCCTCGCTCAAGGGCTGGGACGGGCTCGGTATGGCCGTCCAGGCCTATGGCAAGAGGTGCCGGCCGGTGCTCGCCTGGGTCGATGCGCTGGGGGCGAAGACACGCCGGCGCTTCTCCGTGCGGCTGGTCAAGGGTGCCTATTGGGACAGCGAGATCAAACGCACGCAGGAGCAGGGGCTGTCCGATTACCCCCTCTTCACCCGTAAGGCGGCGACCGACGTCTCCTATCTCGCCTGCGCGAAGGATATGTTGAACGCGAAGCACATCTTCCCCGCCTTCGCGACCCACAACGCGCTCACGGTCGCCACCCTGCTCGAATGGGCGGACAGAAGCCGCGACTTCGAGTTCCAGCGCCTCCACGGCATGGGCGAGGGGCTCTATGAGAGCCTGGTCCGCGAGCAGGGCTATTTGACCCGGATCTATGCGCCGGTGGGCGGGCACCGGGACCTGCTCGCTTATCTGGTGCGGCGGCTGCTGGAGAACGGGGCGAACTCGAGCTTCGTCCACCAACTCGCCGACGAGCGGCTGTCGGATGCGGATTTGCTGGCGGACCCGGTGGCGAAGATCGCCGCCGTAGGCGGGACGCGGCATCCGGCCATCCCGCTGCCCAAGGATCTGTACGAGCCGGTGCGGGGGAACAGCGAGGGGCTGGACCTCAACGACCGGCAGGAGCTGGAGCGGGTGACGGCTGTGGTCACCGGCAACATCCTGCTCTCCGGCGAAAGCCGGAGTCCAGTTGCGGACTCAGAACTGGACCCCGGCTTTCGCCGGGGAACAGCTGAGGATGACACGAGCGTCTTTGCCAAGCAGGCCGTCTCCCGCGCCCTCGCTGCCTTCCCGTCCTGGCAAGCACGGAGCGTCGAACAAAGCGCCGCCTGCCTCGATCGCCTGGCGGACCTCCTCGAATCCGAGCGCGACGCGCTGATGCGCCTGTGCGTGCAGGAGGCGAAGAAGACGATCCCCGATGCGCTGGCCGAAGTGCGCGAGGCAGCCGACTTCTGCCGTTATTATGCCGCCGAGGCGCGGCGGGGGCTGCAGCCGATCGAGCTGCCCGGCCCGACCGGCGAGCGCAATGTGCTCAGGATGGAAGGCCGCGGCGTCTGGATCTGCATCGCGCCCTGGAACTTCCCGCTCGCCATCTTCCTCGGCCAGGTGAGTGCGGCGCTGGTCACCGGCAATGCGGTGGTGGCCAAGCCCGCGCCGCAGACGCCGGCGATCGGCGCCTATGCGGTCGGCCTCGCCCATTCGGCCGGCATTCCCGAAGACGTGCTGATCCTCGCCGAGGGTGGCCCGGACATGGGCGCGGCTCTGGTTGAGGACAGTCGCATCGCCGGCATCGCGTTCACCGGCTCGACCGCGACCGCCAAGCGCATCGCGCGCGCGCTGCTGGAAGATGACGAGCGGCCGATCATCCCGTTCATCGCCGAGACCGGCGGCATCAACGCGATGATCGTAGACTCGACTGCCTTGCCCGAGCAGGTGGTGGTGGACGTCGTCACGTCCGCGTTCCGCTCGGCCGGCCAGCGCTGCTCGGCGCTGCGCCTCCTCGTTCTCCAAGAGGAGATCGCGGAGCGGACGCTGGAGATGCTCTCCGGCGCCATGGACAGCCTGATCGTCGGCGATCCGGCCGATCCGGCGACCGATGTCGGGCCGGTGATCGACCGCGGTGCTTACGACCGGCTGATGGCGCATCGTCGGGAGATGCGGAACCGCTGGGTCAAGACCATCGAAGCACCAGCGGACGGGCTGTTCGTCCCGCCCACGCTGATCCGCGTCGACAAGATCGAGGACGTGAAGAAGGAATGGTTCGGTCCACTTCTCCACGTGGCCACCTGGAAAGCGGGCAGGCTCGCCGAGACGGTGGAGCGGGTGAACGGCTCCGGGTTCGGACTCACAATGGGCCTCCACAGCCGCATCGCCCGCGCCGCCGAGACGGTCGAGGAGACCGCCACGGTGGGCAATCTCTACGTCAACCGCTCGATGATCGGCGCCATCGTCGGCTCGCAGCCGTTCGGCGGCGAGGGCCTCTCCGGCACCGGGCCGAAGGCCGGCGGCCCGCACTACCTCCCCCGCTTCTGCGCCGAACGCGTCACCAGCACCGACACCACCAGCGCCGGCGGCAACGCAACCTTGCTTTCCCTCGAAGATGTGGGATTGTGAGGGTGTGAAGGACGCGGGGCACAATCTGGGGGCATTCATCGCCGGCCTGCCCAAGGCCGAGCTCCACATCCATATCGAGGGCAGCCTTGAGCCGGAGCTGATGTTCGCACTGGCGCGGCGCAACCGCGTCGATATCCCCTTCGCCAGCGTCGAGGACGTGCGGGCGGCCTACAGCTTCTCCAACCTGCAGGATTTCCTCGACATCTATTATCAGGGCGCGGCGGTGCTGCGGACGGAAGAGGATTTCCGCGACCTCGCCGCCGCCTATTTCGACCGCGCGGCGGCGGACAATGTCGTCCATGCCGAAATCTTCTTCGACCCGCAGACACACACCGCGCGCGGCATTCGGTTCGACACCGTCATGACCGGACTGCTCGCCGGCATGGATGAAGCGGAGGAGCGGCACGGGATAAGTTCGAAGCTGATCCTCTGCTTCCTGCGACACCTCGACGAGGAAGATGCCTTTGCCACGTTGCGCGAGGCTGAGCCCTGGCTGGGCCGGATCGAGGCGGTGGGTCTCGATTCCTCCGAGCTCGGCCATCCTCCCGAGAAGTTCGCGCGCGTCTTCGCGGCGGCGGCCGAGCGCGGGCTAAAGCGCGTCGCCCATGCGGGCGAGGAGGGGCCGCCCGACTATGTCCGCCAGGCACTCGACCTGCTGCGGATCGACCGGCTCGATCACGGCAACCGTTCTCTGGAGGATCCCGAACTGGTCGAGCGGCTGGCGCGGGAGCAGATGACGCTTACCGTCTGTCCACTTTCGAACCTGAAGCTCTGCGTCGTCGGCGACATGGTCGACCATCCGATCGACCGGATGCTCGATGCCGGACTGCGTGCCACGATCAATTCCGACGATCCCGCCTATTTCGGCGGCTATGTGAACGACAATTACCGCGCCGTCGCCGAAGCGCGCGGGTTCGGGCGAGAGGCGCTCGCCACGCTGGCCCGCAACTCTTTTCTCGGCGCCTTCCTCGGCGAGGAGGAGCGGCGGGCGCATCTGGAGAGGCTCGACGCTTTTGTGGCGGCGGCGATCTAGGCCTGAGCCTCGCTAAGCGGGCGGCCGTCCCGTTCCTCCAGATCCCGCAGCAGGGTGGCAATCGCCCAGCGGCAGGCGGTGGCGATCTGGCTGCCGTCGAGATCCCATTGGTCGTGCAGGTCGCGCCAGGCGAGGCCGGTGCTGAGCAGCTGGATCACGCCGAGCGCCATCTTGCGATCGAGATCGGGGAGCTTCTCCGTCTCCTTCGCCAGCGCCTTGCGCCAGCCCACCTCGCGCTCTGCCTTCACCGCGTTGCGCACGGCCCGGCCTTCCAGCGTCGAGGTGGCGACGATCATCGCCTGCGCGTTCTGGCTGTAGGCCGCGAACACGTCCTCGAGCCGGGCGAGGACCTCTTCCGCGTTACGCGGCATGCCGCCGCGCGGGCCGCTCACTCGCGTCGTCCGGTGCCAGAGCGCCTTCATCAGCGCGTCGCGGTCGGGGAAGTAGCGATAGACGGTGCGGCGGGAGATGCCGGTCATCTCAGCAAGCGCGTCGTGGTTGAGGCGGTTCATCTGGCCCGACGCCATGCATTCGAGCAAAGCGTCCTCGATCCGGCGGCGGATCTCCTCGCGATGCGCGGCGCGCTTGCCTTTGACTTTTTGGAGAGCGTTCACAGAGGCTGCCCTAGAAAGTGGCACGACCTGTGTCAAATTAATGTTGACACAGACTGTGCCACATTTTACTCGCGGCGCCGTTCAGCGACTCAGGGAGGGAAGCATGATCTTTCACATTTCGATCGAGGCGGACGATCCGGAGCGGACGGCGCGGATGATGGCCGAGATCTGGCGCGGCAAGGCCTATCCGTTTCCGCCGGTGGGCAAGGGGAGTTGGGTCGCCATGGCGGGCGACGACCGCAATTCGACCGTCGAGATCTATCCGCGCGGCCTGGAGTTCCACGAGGCGCCGGGCGACGTGCAGGGCGAGGACCGGATGGGCGCGAGCAAGCGCAACGGCCCTTTCCATGCCGCCATCGCGACGCCGCTTTCGATCGAGGAGGTGAAGGCGATCGCGGCACGCTACGAGGTCCCCGTAAAGGTGCTCTCGCGGGGCGGCGTCTTCCACGTTATCGAATTCTGGATCGACGGCTCCACGATGTTCGAGCTGCTGACGCTCGAATTCCAGCAGGAATATCTGAACGCGGTCACGCCCGCGAACTGGGAGCGGATGCTCGCGGCGGGCGGCCCGCCGAAGCCTGCGGCGGTGGCGGCTTGAGCCTGCTCTTGTTGCTCCCCAGCGAAGGCCGGGGCCCAGCCAACGACAGTAACTGGGCCCCGGCCTTCGCCGGGGAACAAGTCTATACCGGCTCCACCTCGCGTGAGGCTTCGTCCAGGCGGCGGAGCTGTTCCGCGCTCAACTCCAGCGTCATCGCGCCGAGCAGATCCTCGAGCTGTTCGCGGCTGGTGGCGCTGGCGATGGGGGCGGTGACGCCCGGTTGGGCGGCGACCCAGGCGAGGGCGATCTGGGCGAGGGTGGCGCCGGTGTCGGCGGCGATCTCGTCCATCGCCGCGAGGACGGCGCGGCCGTTGCCCTTCAGATATTTTGCCATGCGCTCGCCGCGCACGCTTTTCCCGTAATCGGCGGGCGAGCGGTACTTGCCGGTGAGGAAGCCGGAGGCAAGGCCGTAATAAGGCAGCACGCCGAGGCCATTGTCGATGCAGACGCGCTGCAGCGGCCCTTCGAACTTGTCGCGGCTCACCAGATTATATTCCGGCTGCAGCACCTCGTAGCGGGCGAGGCCCTGTCGCTCGGAAATGTCGAGGGCGCGCTGCAGGCTCTCGGCGGAATAATTGGAGGCGCCGAGCGCGCGCACCTTGCCCGCCTTCACCAGCCCGTCGAACGCGGCGAGGCTCTCCTCGAGTGGCGTGTTCGGGTCTTCCTGATGGGCGTAATAGAGGTCGATCGTCTCGACCCCGAGCCGGCGGAGCGAGGCCTCGGCGGCGGCGGCGACCCGCGCCGGCTCCAGCTTCTCCCCGCCTTCGCCCGGAAGCATGCCGACCTTGGTGGCGACATGCACGTCGCCTTTGGAGCCGCGGCGCTTCAGCCATTCGCCGATGATCGTCTCGGATTCGCCGCCTTTATGGCCGGAGACCCAGGCCGAATAGACATCGGCCGTGTCGATAAAAGTGCCGCCCGCATCGGCGAAGCGGTCGAGCAGGCGGAAGCTCGTCTCCCTGTCGGCGGTCCAGCCGAAGACGTTGCCGCCGAGGACGAGGCGCGGGGTGGAAAGGCCGCTGCGGCCGAGAGGACGGCGTTCGGGCACGACTCGCTCCTTCATTATGTCAGTCGCCGGGCTTTTGCCGCCGCGCCTGCAGCGCGTCGAGGGCCTCGCCGACCCGTTGGCTTTCGCCCCGTCGCATCACGAGCACGGACTGTTCGGTCGCGACCACGATCAGATCCTCGACACCAAGCGCGACGATGACCGGTCCGTCCGAGCGAACGAGGCAGTTGCGGCTGTCCGGCGCGACAACGTCGCCGGCGAGCAGATTGCCGCGGCCGTCATGGGGGCCGAGCGCGTGGACGGCATCCCAGCTGCCGACGTCCGACCAGCCCATATCCACCGGCAGGACCGCGACGCGCTCCGCTTTCTCCATCACGGCCCGGTCGATCGAGGCGACCGGGACCTTTGCAAAGGCATCGCCGTCCGGCTTCAACCTTGCGCCGCTCCGATGCGCCCCGGCCAAGGCGGCGCGGACGCCAGCGGGCACGTCCGGCGCATGCGTTGCAAGCGCCTCCACCATCGCGCCGGCGCGGAATAGGAAGATGCCGGCATTCCAGTCATAGCCGCCGTCCGCGAGGAAGGCCTCGGCGCTCTCCCGCGGCGGTTTCTCGACGAAGGCGGCGGCCTCGAACAGGCCGTCGGCGAGCGCCCGGCCGCGGCTTATATAGCCGTAGCCGGTCTCCGGCCGATCGGGACGGATGCCGAAGGTGATCAGCCACCCCTCGGCCGCAGCCGGAGCCGCGCGCGCGATCGCCTCCAGGAAGGCGGCGTTGTCGTGGATCGAATGGTCGCTGGGGAGGACGAGGAGCAGATCGTCTTCCGCCGCGTCCAGCGCGGCGAGCGCGACGGCGGCGGCGGTGCCGCGGGGGCAGGGCTCCAGGATCAGGCGCGGCGCTGCCAGGCCGGCCAGCTCCGCTTCGACGGCCTCCGCATCCGTGCCGGCGGTGACGACTAGGGGCGCTGCGAACCGGCTCTCGTCCGAAACCCGCGCCGCCGTTTGCCTGAGCAGGCTGCCCTCGCCGTCGAGCGAGACGAACTGCTTCTTTCGGCTGAGCCGGGAGACCGGCCACAGCCTCTTGCCCGCGCCGCCGGAGAGGATGACCGGGATGATGCGGGCCGGAACGCTCATGCCGCGGATGTAACCGCGCCTCCGCCCGCGCGCCAGCGAAAGACGTGCTGGCGCGCAGCCGTCGCTTGAGGCAAAGGTCCGATTCATGGGGCTGCTGAGTGGGCTGTTCGGTCGGGGACGCGGGCAAAGCGCGGAGGCGCGGGCGCGCCTCGACGCCTGGAGCGACGCGCTGGCGAGCGACACCTTGCCCTCGTTCGTCGAGGAACGGCTGGAGAGCGCCGCCGCCGGCCGCTCGGCCTGGGTCGCGACGATGACGCCGGCCGAGCTGTTGCTCGCCCGCAGCCACGGCATCCGCCCGGTCGCGACCGTCTCCGGCACCTGCTGGTATCAATATGGCTGGTCGTGGACGCAGGGCCATGAGGAAGGCTGGCGTCTCGCGCTCGAGCGGATTCGGCGGGAAGCCGCGGCGGCTGGCGCCAATGCGGTGGTCGACGTGCGGATGCGAACGCTCCGTCACGCTTTCTCCGGCTCGATGGACTTCACCCTGCTCGGGACCGCGATCAAGGTCGACCGATTGCCGCCGAGCCGGGACCCGGTCGTGGCGACGGTGCCTGCCCTGGAATTCGTCCGGCTGTTGGAAGCCGGCATCGTCCCGGTCGGCATCGCCGTGGGCGCGCAATATGACTGGATGGACAATAGCGGCGGCTATGGCGGCTGGTCGAACAGCGCGACCCAGCAGACGCAATGGGCGAGCCGCACCTGGACCAGCCAGCCGCTCTACGACCTCACCGACTTCTGGGAACGGATCCGCCGCGAAGCCCATGCCGAGCTGCGGCGCAATGCCGGGGCGATGGGCAACGGCGTCCTCGCGCATGTCCAGTTCGGCCAGATCATCCGCCAGGAGCGCGACAAGCAGCCGCCCAATTATCTCGGCCGCCATATCGTCATCGGCACCGTCGTCGACACGCCGCCGCGGCTCGACTTCCCGTTCGAGGTCGAGCCCGTGATCGACATGCGCGACGACCTTTCGCCTCTGCGCGACCCAGCGGTGCCGCGCCATTCCAGCTACGAAGCCGACATCACCGATCAGGAAGGTGGAATCTGATGACCGACGAGAACATCCCGCAGCACGCCCTCGCCCGGCTCCAGGGGCTGAGGCGCGAGGGCCATCCGGGCGGCATCTTCACCTCCGATTTCTCGGTCAACGAGTTCCTGCTCGTCCGCAAATCGGGGTTCGAGCCGATCGGCCTGTGCGTCGGCTCGTGCATCTACCATCTCGGCTTCCAGTTCGCCGGCTGGACCTCGAGCCAGGAGCTCGAAGTGCTCTCGACCGCGATGTACGAGGCGCGGGCGCTCGCCATGGAGCGGATGAAAGCGGAGGCGGCGAACATGGGCGCGGACGGCATCGTCGGCGTCCGCCTCACCGTCAAGCGGCTCGAATGGGACACCAAGGTGCTGGAGTTCGTCGCCATTGGCACCGGCATCGTCCACGCCAAGGGCCATCAGGGCTTCAAGGGGCCGAACGGAACGCCCTTCACCTCGGCGCTCAGCGGCCAGGATTTCTGGACCCTGCTCCAGGCCGGCTACCGCCCACTCGAAATGGTGATGGGCAGCTGCGTCTATCACGTCGCCCGTCGCGGCCCGCTGGCTTCGCTCGGCAGCGTCGGCCAGAATGTCGAGCTGACCAATTTCAGCCTCGCCCTCTACGAGGCGCGCGAGATCGCGATGGAGCGGATGCAGCTCGAAGCGACCAAGGCTGGCGCGGAAGGAGTCGTCGGCGCCGATCTCCACGAAGGCAACCATGCCTGGGCGAGCCACGTCATCGAATTCTTCGCCATCGGTACGGCGGTGCTGCCGATCGAAGGCAAGGCCGATCCGGAGCATATCCCGGATCCGAAGCTGGTGCTGTCGGTCAACAGCTGAAGCGTTGCTGCTCTCCGGCGAAAGCCGGAGTCCAGATCTGAGTCAGCAACTGGACCCCGGCCTTCGCCGGGGGATCAGCTATCCTCAGCCCTCGCCGGAAAGCTCGTCGCCGCTGCGATATTTGAGCTCGAGATAGCGCCCGCGCGTGGCGAGCAGGTGCATGTCCCCCGCGGCGAGCTGCTGTGTCATCCGGGAGATTTCCTCGTCGATGATCGAGAGGCCGTCGCAAAGCTGGCGGTCGGGGCTCGGACCCGTCACGCTCGGCTGCCGCCGCAGGTGCTGCGGGACCCTCTGATAACCTTTGACCAGCTCCGGGAGCTCGTCGCAGAGCAATTTGCGCACGGCGCCGGCGGCTGGGCCTTGTGGATCGAGCCCCTCGAGCTGCGGCGCCAGCGATTCGAGCTTCGAGCCGATGCCGTCGAGCAGCCGGGCCGCGGGGGACGGCAGCGCGCGTCGCTGCGTCTCCAGCCATGCCTCGGTCTGCTGCGGGAGGCGGGGGAGGTCGGTCGCTGCGATCCTCTCCGGCGTCGGCTCCCGCTCTCGCGAGGTCATGATGATCGCCAGCGCGATCAGGCAGAAGACCGCGAAGGCGACCAGCTCGCCGGCATCGCTCACCGGCGCGACGAACAGGCCGAAGGCGCCCGTCACGGCCATGACGGCGATCGCCGCGAGCGCGATCTTCTGCATCAGGCGGGCGAAGGCGCGCTTGCGCCGCTCGCGCTGCCGCCGCGCCCGCGCCCTTCCTTCGGGAGAGACGCGCCGCAGCAATTCCTCGGCGGTGTTCAGGATCGGATTGTCGTCGGTCATCGCGTCAGACCATTGCGGAAGGCACGTCCTGAATCAACCGCGTCAGCCGTCGCCTGCGGGAGAGCTGCCTTTCTCCAGCATCGCCGTCAGCGATTCCACCGCGCGCACCAGCGACAGGACCTCGCGCTCCCGGAGCTCGTCCAGCTTCTGGTGGAGCAACTCGATCTCCAGCTCCGCCTTGATGTTGACCTTGTAATCGTCCTCGGCCTTGAGGCGGTCGACGTCCGCCTGCCGGTTCTGGCTCATCATGATGAACGGCGCCGCATAAGCCGCCTGGAATGACAGAGCGAGGTTGAGGAGGATGAACGGATAGGGGTCCCAGTGCTGGATCCAGGCGACGATGTTGAGCAGGATCCAGAGGGCGAGGATCATAGTCTGGGTAATGATGAAGGGCCACGAACCCATCGTCGCCGCCACCCCGTCGGCGATCCGCTGGCCGGTCGTCAGCGGCGGCCCGTCCGCCCGTCCGCCGCGTGCCTTCCGGCGGGCGGCGCGCAGCTCCGTCAGCAGATGCGCTTCCTCCGCGTGGGACATTTTCTCGTTCATCGCCGCCTCCCCTTTTGCGCGAGCATGGCACAGGATGGCGGCGCGGCAAATCGCGGCCGCCTCAGAAGCTCTCGTGCAGCCGCAAAGCGAGGAGGTGCGCCGGCCCGCGGTCGCGATTGTAGGCGGGGTGACGGATGAGCTGATAGTCGAGCGAGAGGTGGAAGGGCTTCGCCGCGAGATCGTAATAGAGCTCGCCGATCTCCTCCGGCCCGTAGCGGTCGAGCCGGCCGTCGCCGATCAGGATTCCCGTGCCGCCCGCCGCCAGATAGCGGCTATGGATCGACGAGATGCCGTTGACCAGCAGCGCCAGCCCGATCCGGTCGTCGCCTCGCTTCCAGCCGGAGCCCTTCAGCGATGCCCCGATCGAGGCGGTGCGGTCAATGTCGGAGAAATCATAGGGCTCGATGCTGCCGTCGGACCAGCCGGCGCGGCCGAAAATGCCGAGCGATCCGGTCAGCGCCTGCTCGACGTTGACGTCGAAGCCCGAGCGCGAGCGCCGCTGCCGGACGGGCGGCAGCTCGGGCGCGGTGCCGGTCTGCTGCGCCAAAGCGAGCGCATCCGCATAACGCGCAAAGCGGCCCCGGTTGAGGAAGAAGGTGGCCCGCACCGCCCCCTCCTGCCCGCCGATCTTGTGCCGGTGCTCGATCTCCAGATCGGCCTGGAATTGGCGGAAGCCGGTCTCCAACGTTTGGCCGTTGGGCACTTTGGAAAGGTTGAACAGACCCGCCCGCGCCGTCCACTCGCCGCGATAAAGCTCGGCTGCGCCGCCGAGGCTGTAGCCCCAGGCATCGGCCGCATAATCGAATGACCCTGCATCGACGATCGCCCAGTTGAGGAAATCGGCGCGGGGATCGTGCGCGAATTTGTTGGTGTCGAAGATGTCGACGACGCTGAATTTGCCGAGGGTGACCACGAGCCGGTCGGCGTCGCGCGTGCCGGCGAGCTGGTTCATGTCCGCCTCGACCTTTTCGCGCGCGCCGCCGAGGCCGATGGTCTGCCGCAGGAACAGGCGCTGCAGCCGGAAATAAGGCTCGGCCTTGCCGACCTTATAGGCCTCGCCGCTCGGATAGCCGGCGGCGCCGAGCGTGTCGCTGACGCCGAACCCCTGGTCGATCTCGGGATCGGCCCAGAGCTCCGCGCCGGCCCAGGGGCGGAAACCAAGGCCAACGGTCGTGTCGAACGTCTCGCGCGTCTGCCCGCGCGGCGTCAGGCCGTTCGGGCCGGAATAGAGGGCGTGGAAGGGGAAGACGTGCTGGACGGTGAAGGTCGCCTGCTGATGGATCGCCGCCTGCTGGTCGGCCGGCGGGTCGCCGGCGTAGGCCACCGCCGGCAGCGCCAGCGCCGCGGCCAGGGCAAAGGCGGTGCGGGTCAGCGTCCCCATGTCGCGAACATCGCTACGGCCGCGGCGGCCATGACCGCGGTCGCGCTCCAGCCGAAGGCGAGCAGCGCCGGGCCCGCCGTGAAGCGGCCCATCACCTTTCGCCGCGAGACGACGATCATCATCGCGGCCATGATCGGCACGGCGACGACGCCGTTGATCACCGCGCTCCAGAACAGGGCCTTGATCGGGTCGAACGACGACCAGTGGATCGCCATCCCGACCAGCATCGCGATGCCGATCACCGAATAGAAACCGATCGCCTCCCGGGGCTTGTATTCGAGGCCGGACTTCCAGCCGCGGGTTTCGCCGACCGCGAAGGCGGTGGAGCCGGCGAGGACCGGAACCGCCAGCAGGCCGGTGCCGATGATCCCGAGCGCGAACAGGAAGAAGGCGAACTCGCCCGCGATCGGGCGCAGCGCCTCGGCCGCCTGCGCGGCGGTGGCGATGTTGGTCGTGCCGCGCGCGTTCAAGGTGGCCGCGGTCGCGATGATGATCGCGAGCGAGATGAGGTTGGAGAAGGCCATTCCGGCCAACGTGTCGATGCGCATCCGCCGGAACTGGCGCGGCGCCTGGCGCGGTGCCTCGCGCAGCGGCTTTGCATGGCGATCGGCGAGCTCCTCGGCCTCCTGCGCGCTCTGCCAGAAGAAGAGATAAGGGCTGATCGTGGTCCCGAAGAGCGCGACGATGGTCACCGTGGCACTGGTGCCGAACAGCCTCGGCCAGACCATGCCGACCAGGGCGGCGCCCCAGTCCACCCGTACCACGAGCAGCACGGCCACGTAGGCGAAGAGGCTGAGGGTCAGCCATTTCAGGAAGCGGGAATAACGATGATAGGGGATGAAGAGCTGGAGCATCAGGCTCAGCAGGGTGAAGCCGAACAGGAACGCATCGCCCCATCCCCCCGCGACCAGGGCGCCGGATTCGGCCATGGCGGAAAGATCGGCGCCGATATTGATCGTGTTCGCGACGAACAGCAAAGCGACGAGCCCCGTCACCACGGCTTTCGGGAGCGCCTCGCCGAGGCTCTTGGCGAGGCCGCTCCCCGTCACCCGGCCGACATGGGCGCTGACCAGCTGGACGGCGCACATCAAAGGATAGGTGAGGATGATCGTCCACAGCAGGCCATAGCCGAATTGCGCGCCCGCCTGCGAATAGGTCGCGATGCCGCTCGGATCGTCGTCGGCGGCGCCGGTGACGAGGCCCGGCCCCAATTGCTCCAGCAGGAGGATCGACCGGAAACGGCCGCCGAGCCTGGTGCGCTTTGACCCCACGGAAGAGGGAGAGCCGATCCGACGGGGACTGTCAAATTAACGTGGGTTTATGCTTGGGCGGCACGAGACGCGCCTTCAGAGGTGGAAGTCGTTGGCGTTGATCTGGTGGCCGTCGGTGACGTGGACGAGGATCTGGAGGTCGGCGGCGCCGTCGCCGTCGATATCGGCCGAGATCGTCCAGTTGCCGCTGCCGTTGTCGACCGCGATGAGCTCGCCGGCATGGTTGGTGAACGCGCCGCCGTTGACGAAGCTGAAATGCTGCTGGCCCGCTCGCGTCGTGTCGGCATCGATCGCCGAGAGATCGATGAGATCGCCCAAAGTGAGGTCGGTGATCGTGTCGTGGCCGGTGGGCGTGGATTCGGCGACGCTTCGATAGAGGAAGGTGTCGTTGCCGCCGCCGCCGGTCAGCGTGTCGGCGCCGAGTGCGCCGACGAGAGTATCGCCGTTCTGGCTGCCAATGATGTGATCGTCGCCCGCGCCGCCGAACACGCGGAAGCTGCCGTCCGCCTCGGCCGCGCCGTTGAACGTCAGCGTCTCGCCGTTGCGCAAATTGCCCGCATCGACCGTCATCTGCTGCCCTGATGCGAGATTGCCGTCGTTCATCGTGATGTCGTAGCTGTAATGGTCGCCGAGCGCGCCGAAGCGGGTGTCGAAGGCCGACATCAGGGCCAGGCTCTGGATATTGTGGATCTGACCGGCGCCGAAAGTGATGGCGTTCGCGCCG
>DATBDY010000036.1:0-13688 GCA_036269695.1 Allosphingosinicella sp.
GCAGGTCGAGCTCACCGACCCCTACATCCTCATCCACGAGAAGAAGCTCTCCAACCTCCAGGCGATGCTTCCGATCCTCGAGGCGGTGGTGCAGTCGGGCCGTCCGCTGCTGATCATCGCCGAGGACATCGAGGGCGAGGCTCTGGCCACCCTCGTCGTCAACAAGCTGCGCGGCGGCCTCAAGGTCGCTGCTGTCAAGGCGCCGGGCTTCGGCGATCGCCGCAAGGCGATGCTCGAGGACATCGCGATCCTGACCAACGGCGAGATGATCAGCGAGGATCTCGGCATCAAGCTCGAGAACGTCACGGTCGCCATGCTCGGCCAGGCCAAGCGCGTCACCATCGACAAGGACAACACCACGATCGTCGACGGTGCCGGCGACGGCGACCGGATCAAGGGCCGCGTCGAGGCGATCCGTCAGCAGATCGAGAACACGACCAGCGACTATGACCGCGAGAAGCTGCAGGAGCGGCTTGCCAAGCTCGCCGGCGGCGTCGCCGTGATCAAGGTCGGCGGCTCGTCCGAGATCGAGGTCAAGGAGCGCAAGGACCGCGTCGACGACGCCCTCCACGCCACCCGCGCCGCGGTCGAGGAAGGCATCGTTCCCGGCGGCGGCGTCGCTCTGCTCTACGCCACCAAGGCGATCGAGGGCATGAAGGGCGCCAATGACGACCAGACCCGCGGCATCGACATCGTCCGCCGCGCGCTGCAGTCGCCGATCCGCCAGATCGCGGAGAATGCGGGCCATGACGGCGCCGTCGTCGCTGGCAAGCTGATCGACGGCGACGACCAGACGATGGGCTTCAACGCCCAGACCGAGGTCTACGAGAATCTGGTCCAGGCCGGCGTGATCGACCCGACCAAGGTCGTCCGCACCGCCCTTCAGGATGCCGCCAGCGTCGCGGGCCTGCTCATCACCACCGAAGCGGCGGTGAGCGAGATGCCCGAGGACAAGGCTTCCGGCGGCGGCATGCCCGGCGGCGGCATGGGCGGCATGGGCGGCATGGACTTCTAAGTCCGACCGCTCGGCACCCGAGCAAAGAAGAGGCCGGAGGGGCAACCCTCCGGCCTTTTTCTTTGCCACCGTGGACGGTAACGTCGGCGAACCTGTCTTTCCGGTATGCCTTCCCTGGTGAGGGTTAAGAAGAATGAGCGGCGACGGCTATAAACCAGACCGCGGGCCGGCGTTCATCTCGTGCGCCATCCTCTTCCTGATCGTGCTCGTCTCGATCTTCTTTATCGCCGTCTCAGCACTCGGCGATCCCTCTTCGGGATAAATCGCCGTAAGTGAATGCGAGCGATTGGCGGTCAAAACCGCAGCGGCTTCACCCGCTTGACGCCGCCGAGGCCTTCGAGCCGTGCCACCAGCTCCGGCCCCACCTCGCTGTCCACCGACACCAAGGCCACCGCCTCCCCGCCCGCGGCGCGGCGGCCGAGGTTGAAGGTGCCGATATTGACGCCCGCCTCGCCGAGCAGGGTGCCGAGCCGGCCGATGAAGCCCGGCGTGTCCTCGTTGACGATGTAGATCATCCAGCCGTCGAGCTCGGCCTCGACGCGGATGCCGAACATGTCGACCAGGCGCGGCGCGGCATTGCCGAACAATGTGCCGGCGACGCTGCGCTCGCCATGCGCGGTTGTGGCCGTCACGCGGATGAGCGTGTGGTAATCGGCCTCGCGGTCGTGGCGCACCTCGCGCACGTCGAGGCCGCGCTCGCGGGCGAGGAACGGCGCGTTGACCATGTTCACCGTGTCGGACCAGACCTTCATCAGGCCGGCGAGGACGGCGCCGGTGATCGGCTTCTGGTTCAATTGGGCGGCGGCGCCCTCGACCTCGATCGAGACGCCGGTCAGGTGCCTGCCCTCGAGCTGGCCGACGAGCGAGCCGAGCTTCTCGGCGAGCACCATATAGGGCTTCAGCTTCGGCGCCTCCTCGGCGGAGAGCGACGGCATGTTCAGCGCGTTGGTGACGCCGCCGCGGGTGAGGAATTCCGACATCTGCTCGGCGACCTGGATGGCGACGTTGACCTGCGCTTCGGTGGTCGAGGCGCCGAGATGCGGCGTCGCGACGAGCCCGGGCGTGCCGAACAGGGGATTGGCCTTGGCCGGCTCCTCGACGAAGACGTCGAGCGCGGCGCCGGCGATATGGCCGCTCTCCAGCCCCTCCTTCAGCGCCGCCTCGTCGATCAGGCCGCCGCGCGCGCAGTTGATGATGCGCACGCCCTTCTTGGTTTTCGACAGATTCTCGCGGCTGAGGATGTTGCGCGTCTGGTCGGTGAGCGGCGTATGGAGGGTGATAAAGTCGGCGCGGCGGAGCAATTCATCCAGCTCGACCTTCTCCACGCCCAGCTCCATCGCCCGCTCGGGGGTCAGGAACGGATCGTAGGCGATCACCCGCATCCTGAGGCCCAAAGCGCGCTCGGCGACGATCGAGCCGATATTGCCGCAGCCGATCAGCCCGAGCGTCTTCGCGGTCAGCTCGACGCCCATGAAGCGGTTCTTCTCCCACTTGCCCGCCTGGGTGGAGGTGTCGGCCTGCGGCAGCTCGCGGGCGAGGGCGAACATCAGGGCGATGGCGTGCTCGGCGGTGGTGATCGAATTGCCGAACGGCGTGTTCATCACCACCACGCCGCGTGCGGTGGCGGCGGGGATGTCGACATTGTCGACGCCGATGCCGGCGCGGCCGATCACCTTGAGGCCCGGCGCCGCCTCCAGCACGTCGGCGGTGACCTTGGTGGCGGAGCGGACGGCGAGACCGTCATAGCCGCCGATGATCGCCTTCAGCTCGTCCTTCGACAGGCCGACCTTCTCGTCGACCTCGACGCCGTTGGCGCGAAAGATTTCGGCGGCTTTGGGATCCATTTGATCCGAGATCAGGACTTTGGGCATTTGGGAACTCCTTGTGCCCCGGCGAAAGCCGGGGCCCAGAAAAAGGGGGGCTGGGCACCGGCTTTCGCCGGTGCGCATTCAGGACTGGCTTGCTTCCTCGAAGGCCCAGTCGAGCCAGGGGAAGAGCGCTTCGAGATCGGCCGTCTCGACGGTCGCGCCGCACCAGATGCGAAGGCCCGGCGGGGCGTCGCGATAGGCGGCGATGTCGTAGGCGGCGCCTTCGGCTTCGAGCAGGCTCGCCATCTTCTTGACGAGCGCTGCCTGCGCCTCCGCGTCGCCGCCGACGCCGTCCGCGAACTTCAGGCAGACGCTGGTGTTGGAGCGGGTGGCGGGATCGGCCGCGAGATGCTCGATCCACTCCGTGCGCTGCACCCATTCATCGAGCGCGGCGGCATTGGCGTCGGCGCGCTGGATCAGCGCCGGCAGGCCGCCGAGCCCCTGCGCCCATTCGAGCGCGAAGATGTAATCCTCGACGCACAGCATCGACGGCGTGTTGATCGTGTCGCCCTTGAAAATCCCTTCGATGAGCTTGCCGCCCTTCGTCATGCGGAAGATCTTGGGCAGCGGCCAGGCCGGCGTGTAGCTCTCCAGCCGCTCGACCGCGCGCGGGCCGAGGATCAGCACGCCATGGCCGCCCTCGCCGCCGAGCACCTTCTGCCAGGAGAAGGTGGTGACATCGAGCTTGTCCCACGGAAGATCCTGCGCGAAGGCGCCGGAAGTGGCGTCGGCGAAGGTGAGGCCCTGTCGGTCCTCGGCGATCCAGTCGCCGTCCGGCACGCGCACGCCCGAGGTGGTGCCGTTCCAGGTGAAGATGACGTCGTGCGCCGGATCGACCTTCGAGAGGTCGGGAAGCACGCCATAGGGCGCCTTCACCACGTTCGCGTCGAGCTTCAGCTGCTTGACGATGTCGGTGACCCAGCCTTCGCCGAAGCTCTCCCAGGCGAGCACCGTCACCGGCCGCGCGCCGAGCATCGACCACAAAGCCATCTCGACCGCGCCCGTGTCCGAGGCGGGGACGATGCCGATGCGGTGCGTGTCCGGCACGCGCAATATGTGGCGAGTCAGGTCGAGCGCATGGACGATCCGCGCCTTGCCCAGCTTCGAGCGGTGCGAGCGTCCGAGCGAGCCGAGCGCGAGATGTTCGGGCCCCCAGCCCGGCGGCTTGGCGCACGGACCGGACGAGAAGAAGGGGCGATTGGGGTGGGTGTCGGGTTTCTCGGCGCACGCGGGCGCGCCGGCTTCGGCGAGTTCAGTCATGTTACGACTCTCCTTACAGAGAGCGCGCGCCGCGTTGGGACGGCGTGGCCCGGAGCCGGCTGTAAAGACCGGCACCGGGCTGTCAAGCCGCCTTTGGGATCCCATCCACAGCTTTTAGAGTCGCCGCAGCATCAGAAGAGGACGCTCACGCCCAGCCGCACGCTGGAGTTGCGGACGGCGATGCGGCGGTCGTTCCACTCGGTCCCGTCGCCGCGATAAAGCTGGTGCCCATAATCGAAGACATATTCGGCGCGCAGCGAGATGTGCCGGGCGAGCCGCCGCTCCACGCCCGCGCCCAGGTTGAAGCCCGAGATCGTCCGCTTGCGGCTGTAGTTGAACAGGAGCGGCGTGTTCGGATCGCCGGGGTTGAAGCATTCGCCGATCAGGTCGAGCCTTGTCTTCGCGACGCTGTACCCCCCGGCGACGTAGAAGAGATTGCCGCCGCTCGCGAGACCCGCCCGCGCGCGAAGGTGCCCGACCAGCCGCTCCTTCAGGTGGTTGAGCGTGGTGAAGGAATCATGGGTGGGAACCCAGCAGCCGTCCGGCACCGTGCAGGCCGTGACTGCTTGCTTCGCATTTTCGCCGACCAGATCGGCTTCGAGGCCGAGCACCACATTGCCCGTCTGATAGTTGGCGCCGATATCGCCGCCGGCGAACCAGTTCGAGCGCGTGTCATGGCTGGAGAGGAGAGCGTCCGCCTGGTCGCCCGGCAAGGCGAAATGGGAGCGGGTCCACTGAACGCCCCCGACAGCCCCGATATAGACACCGCTCCAGCTATCCGTACCGCGGTCGGCCGCTTGCGCGGCGCCTGCGCCGAACAGAAGGACCGCGCTGCCGATCAAGCCAAGCCAAAATCGGATCACATTCTTCATTTTCCACGTCTCCCTGAATGAGGATCGGTTTTCCGCGGGCGCAGAAATCCCGCCGCCGGCCTTCGAGACCGGCGCTCGGCGCCCGACGATGTGAAGGTCGCTACTGCTGGAGGGCGGCGCCCGGCCGCTCGCGCGCGCCCATGGCGGCGAGATATTCGGACTGCATCTCGGGGGTGAGGACCTCCATCATCTGGTGGCCTTCGATCCACAGCTCGATCACGCCGAACATGCCGCCGCGCTTGCGGTACTTGGCGGGCCAGCCTTCGCGGCTTGCGATGGCGAGCACCTCGTCCCGCTCCAGGGGCGTGGCAATGGCGCCGTGTACGGCGCTGAAGCGGTCCATCCCGGACGCCTCGCCATGGGCGTCCGCGTCGCCATCCGTCTCCCGGAGCACCGTCCCCAGCGGGTAGACTTCGACAAGGGTACCGCGGTCGTCGCCGGCCAGCGCCATCCAGCTATTGTCGGCGATCGGCGGGAAGGGGCGTGCCTGTCCGCGCCAGAGTTCGGCGATGACCGAGGCGACATGCTGCGGGTCCTCGGCGGCGATCGACATGTGGAAGAGCATCTTCAGGTCTCCGAATGAATCTGGTGGCCGAATATGTCATGGCACTTTTTGTGTCAACAGCTATTTGACACTTTTTGTGCACTCGGTTAGCCGAAGATTGTGAGCCAGGAACCCGCCCCCCGCAATATGCCCGAAAACCGGAAGGACGAGACCCGCACCCGCATCCTCGACGCCTTCATCTCGATGATGGGCGAAGGCGACGCGGTCCTGAACCACGACACCCTCGCCGAGCGGGCAGGCGTCGCAAGGCGGACCGTCTATCGCTATTTCCCGGATCGCGGCGTGCTGATGGACGCCGCCCTGCTGCGCGTCCGCGAGCTTGCCGGGCCTCAAGTTACTTATCCGGTCAGTCCCGAGGAGCTGCTGGCGACGCTGGAGCCGATCTACACCGGCTTCGACGCAATCGCGCCGATCGCCGTGATGCTTCGGACGACGCCGCAAGGCCGCGCGCTGCGGCTCGCCCAGAAGAAGCGTCGGGTGGCGAGCTATACGAAGGCGCTGGCCGACGCGGTGAAGGGCTTGCCGGAAGAGGATCGCAAGCTCGCGACGGCCATGCTCCAGGTCCTCCACACGACTCCCTGGCTCGAAATGCGCGACCAATGGGGGTTGGACGGTCACCAGATCGCGCGCGCCACGGGCTGGGCGGTGCGGACGCTGCTGAACGATCTGAAGCGAAGGGGCAGCCTCCCGCTCGATCAGGATGTACAGACGGTCGAGTCCCAAGACATTCCCTCTCCCCCAAGGGAGAGGGTTATTTAGCTAGTCCCGATCCCCCCGCACGTTTCTCCAGCCGCAGCCGCAAGCCGCCCTTCGGCCGCAGCGTCACCATGCCGGACGGCATCACCACCCGCCCCGGCACCGGTGCGAAGCGCCATTCGGCGAGCCAGCAGGCGAGCACGGTCAGCGCCTCAGCCGTGGCGAAGCGCTGGCCGACGCAGACGCGCGGTCCGTCGCCGAACGGGATGTACTGGAAGCGGTGCCGCCCGGCGCGATTTACGTCGAGCCAGCGGTCGGGATCGAAGACGTCCGGTTCCTTCCACAAGGTCCCATGCCGGTGGAGGAGCCAAGGCCAGATCGAGACGATATCGCCGGCCTTCACCTCATAGCCGGCGAGCACGTCGTCGTCCTCAGCCTCGCGGTCGAAGCGAGGCACCGGCGGGTAGATGCGCAATGTCTCGTCCAGGATCCGGCGCAGCAAAGGGAGGCGATCGGGCAAGTCGGAATCCTCGCCGGCGGCGAGGGCGGCGCGCGCCTCGGCCGCCGCTTCCTCCTGCAGGGCCGGCTGCTCGGAAAGGATGAAGAGCGTCCAGGTGACAGCGTTAGCGGTGGTCTCGTGACCGGCGAGATAGAAGGTGGCGGCATTGTCGACCGCCAGCGCCGTCGCCTCGTCGGGCGGAAAGCGCTCGCGCAGCGCGCGGATCAGGCGGCCGAGGAAATCGTCGGGCCCGCCGTCCGGCAGCCGTTCCTCCACGACCGCCGACAGGGTGCGGCGCAGGAAGAGCTGCCCACGCCGCCCGGCCAGCGATTTCGGGCTCCAAGGGACGAGCGGCAGGCCCAGCAGCGCCTGCAGCCGGGCCGTGCTGACGGCCGCCAGCGCAGCGGTGATATGGGCCATGGCCGCTTCGGTCGTCAGGCGCGGGTCGCCGGCGAAGAGGGTGTTGGCGATGATCCGCATGGTCGTCGCCGTCGCCGCCTCGGCCATGTCGAGCGTCCCCGCCTCCCAACGCGCCGCCTCGTCCCGCGCGGCTTGGGCGAAGGAGGGGACCAATGCATCCACGGCCGGCGGCGTGAAGTTCGCGGCCACGATCTGCCTCTGCTCGCGCCAGAGAGCGCCGTCGGAGCTGAGCAGCCCCCGCCCGATCGTGCGGCTGAGCAGTCTCTTGACGATGCGCGGCTTCACATAATTGGCCGCATTGTCGAGCATCACGCGCTGCACCGCCTCGGGATCGAGCGGGATGTGCACGTTCCAGCCGAAGACGCGGCGGCGGATATACGGAATGCGAAAGGCCTGCGCCGACCAGCCGTAGACGGCGCTGTTCGCCCGCTCCCCAACGAAGCCGCGCCACGACGAGACCGGCTCCCCGCGCGGCGGATGGGGCGGGACGAAGAGGGCGGTCACGGAGCGGTGCCCGCGGCGCCCCCGGCGGGCGGCATCGGGATGAGCTCGACCGAATCCATCTCCCGGCCTTCCAGATGGCGCAATCCGTCTTCGAGCTGGGGCCGGGTTTTGAAGCGGCAGGTGGTGACCTTCGGATCGATTGCCACCGTCGCGCCCGCCGCCGTGGCGATGGCCTTTGTCCTGTCGCAAATGGGAACGAGAATCCGATAGCGGCCCTGCTTCCTCTCAAACAGCGCGTAGACGGCCTGGTCGCGCTCCTCATCCGGAAGCCACATCACGAAATAGGCTCCCCCGAGCGGCGCGAAGCCAAGCGTGTTGGTCGCCTCCTTATCGACGATCGTCGTCATCCCGTCTTTGCGGATCGAGACGCGCACGATCTTCGCGTCCTCGGGATGGTCGGAAGGAATCGAGCGATAGGTGCCGGGCGGCAGTGCGGGAAGACTCTCCGACGCGGCATAGAAGACGCCGCCTTCCCAGCAGCCGGCAAGCGGCAGAACGAGAAGGAGGATCAGCCTCCGCACGGCCGAGGCAAAGCGGCGGGATCGGCCCGCGACAGGCGGGCGGCGGCGGCGCGGATGCGCTCGGCGCGGTCGGGGGCGAGCTGGTCCATGCGGGCGCGGAGGTTCGCGACGAGCGTCTCGCCCGCGCCCTCCGGGCTGCCCGCGCAGAAAGGCGGCGCCGGGTCGTATTCCAGGCTGAGCTGGACGGCTTTGGCATGCGCCTCGCCGCGGATCGCGGCGGTCAGCGCTAGGGCGAAGTCGATGCCGGCGGTGACGCCGCCGCCGGTGACGCGATTGCGGTCGAAGACCACCCGCTCTTTCGCCGCCTCGGCGCCGAACAGCGGCAAATATTCGCGCCAGGCCCAGTGGGTGGCGGCGCGATAGCCGCGGAGCAGGCCGGCGGCGCCGAGGATCAGCGAGCCGGTGCAGACGCTCGTCACCCAAGTCGCGCTGCCGCCGACGCGGCGGACCCAGGCAAGCGCCTCCTCGTCCTCCATCACGTCGGCGACGCCGATGCCTCCGGGGATGCAGATGATGTCCGCCTGCGCGATGTCGGCGAACGTCGCGGTCGGGAGGATCGAGAAGCCGGCATCGGTCGGAACCGGCCGCAGATCCTTCCAGACGAAATGCAGCGTCTGGCGCCCGAGGCGCGACAGGACCTGGGCGGGTCCGGTGAGGTCGAGCTGGGTGACGTTCGGGAAGAGCAGGAAAGCGACGCTGACCGGCTCCACCCCGGCTACTCGGCCGCGAGCAGGCGTTCGGCGCCGCCGAGATCGACGCTGACGAGGCGGCTGACGCCCTTCTCGATCATGGTGACGCCGAACAGGCGGTGCATGCGGCTCATCGTCACCGCATTGTGGGTGACGATCAAATAGCGGGTCTGGGTCTCGCCGGTCATGCGGTCGAGCAGGTCGCAGAAGCGCTCGATATTGGCGTCGTCGAGCGGCGCGTCGACCTCGTCGAGCACGCAGATCGGCGCCGGATTGGTGAGGAAGAGCGCGAAGATCAGCGCCACCGCCGTCAGCGCCTGCTCGCCGCCGGAGAGCAAGGTGAGAGCCGAGAGGCGCTTGCCCGGCGGCTGCGCCATGATCTCGAGCCCGGCTTCGAGCGGATCGTCGGATTCGACCAATTCGAGATGCGCCTGCCCGCCTTCGAACAGGGTGGTGAAGAGGCTGCGGAAATGGCGGTCGACGGTCTCGAAGGCGGCGAGCAGGCGGGCGCGGCCTTCGCGGTTGAGGCTGCCGATCGAGCCGCGCAGGCGGTGGATGGCCTGGCCCAGCTCCTCGCGCTCGGCGGCGCTGGCGGTCGACTGCTCCTCCAGCTCGGCCAGTTCTCGCTCGGCGACGAGGTTGACCGGGCCGATCCGCTCCCGCTCGGCCATCAGGCGCTCGTGCCGCGCCGATTCCTCGCCCGCTTCGGCGATGCTCTCTTCCGGGAAACCGAGCTTCTCCGGAAGCAGCGGCGGCGGGCATTCGAAGCGCTCGCCCGAGATGCGACCCATCTCGATCCGCCGCCCTTCCTGATTTTCGTGGCGGGCGGCGGCGCCGGCGCGCGCCTCGCGGGCGGTGGCAAGCGCCTCGCCGACCTCGGCCAGCCGCGCCTCGGTCGCGCGAACGGCGGCTTCGCCCTCGCGCTCCGCGGTGGCTGCTTCTTCGGCCTCTCGCGACGCGGCAGCGGCCTCGGTCTCGACCTCGCCGATCCGGCGCGCGATCTCCTCCGGCGCGTCGGCGAGCCGTGCCGCTTCCTCCTCCGCATCGGCGATGCGGCGTCCCATATCGGCGTGGCGTTTCTCCGCCTCGCCGGCACGGACGCGCCAGTCGGCGCTCTCCTTGCGCGCCGCTTCCGCGCGCTGCCGATCGGCGCTGACCTGCCGCGCGTGCGTCGCCGCCTCCGCGCGCACTTCCGCCAAGGCCTGCTGCGCCGCCTCGGCGCGGAAGCGCAGATCGGCGACGAGGTTCTCCGTTACAGCCGCGTCGGGCAGAGCGGCGACAACCTCCTCAGCTTGGCTGAAAGCATCCGCGGCTTCGGCCGAATCCTGCCGCGCCTGCTCCATCCGTTCGGCAAGCCCGGTGCGGCGCAGCTCCAGCCGCTCGATCTCGACCCGCGCCGAATCCTCCGCGCGCGTCGCCTCGCGCAAAGCCGCAGTCGCCCGGCTCTCATCCGCCCGCGCGGCATCGGCCGCCTCACGCGCCTGCTGCATCGCGGCGAGGGCGGCGGCGGTGCGCTGCTGCGCCTCCTCGACCGTGGCGGCGGCGGCGGGTAACGCCGTTTCGATCTCGGCGAGACGGTTGACCCGGATCAGCCGCTCGGCTGCCGCCGCGCCAAGTCCGGTGGCGACGAAGCCGTCCCACCGGCGCAGCCGGCCATCGCGCGTGACGAGGCGCTGCCCGACGGCGAGCACCTGCCCCTCATCATGCTCCGCAACCGCGACCTGGCCGAGACGGCGGGCCAGAGCGGCCGGCGCGCGGACATGCTCGGCCAGCGCGGCGCAGCCCTGCGGCAGCGCGGGGTCGTCGGCGTGCGGTTCGGCGCCCGTCCAGCGCCGGGGCGCGTCGCCGTCCAGCGCCGCGTCGAGATCGTCGCCGAGCGCCGCTGCCAGCGCCCGCTCATAGCCCGGCTCGGCCTTGATGCGGTTAATCGCGCGGTCGCCGGTGGCGCCTTCGAGCGCCTTGACCAGCGAGCGCGCCTCCGATTCGAGCGCCGCCTTCGCGGCCCGCGTCGCGGCGCCTTCGCTCTCGGCCACGTCGCGCGCGACGGCGGCCTGCTGGCGCTGCGCCTCGGCGGCGGCAATCGTTTCGCCGGCCTGCTTCAGCGCCGCTTCGGCCGCCTCGCGGCGAAGGCCGGCGTTGCGCAGCACTTCGACCAAAGGCGCTTCTTCGCCAAGCGCCGCCATCTGCTCCTCGAGCCGCCGCGTCTCGGCCTCGGCGCGCACAAGCTTGGCGCGGGCCGCTTCGAGCGCCGCCTGCGCGACGCGCGCCTCGGCCTGCTCGGCGGCCTGGACCGCGCGCGCCTTGGCCAGCTCGGCCTCGGCTTCGCGCGCCTCGTCCTCCCGCTCCACGGTGCGGATGTCGATCGTCGCGCGCGATGCTTCGGCGGCGGCGATGCGGGCGGCGATGTCGCGCCCCTCCTGCTCCAGCCGCTCGAGCGCCGCCTTCGCGTCCTCCCCCAAAGCGGCCTCACGGGCGCGGTCGGCGAGCAATGTCGTGCGGCGTCCGTCCAGCTCGCGGATGCGGCGGGCGATCGTCTCCGCCTCGGCGCGCAGCGTCGCCAGCCGATGACCGAGCGACGTCGCCTGCTCCCGCGCCCGCTGGGCGGCGGCGCGTTTCCCGGCGAGCGCCTGCGCCGCTTCATGCTGGTAAGCCGCCGCCGCACGCTGCGCTTCGCCCGCCTGCTCGACGGCGGCGGACGCCATCTCCGCCTCCCGCTTGGCGGCGTCGGCGGCGCGCGCCGCTTCGCGCCAGCGGGCGAAGATCATCCGACCTTCGGCGATGCGGATCTGGTCCGAGAGTCGGCGATAGCGTTCGGCGGCCTTTGCCTGGCGGCGCAGCGCGGCGGCGCGCGTCTCCATGTCGCCGATCACTTCGTCCAGCCGAATGAGGTTCGCCTCGGCGGCGCGGAGCTTCTGCTCGGCATCCTTGCGGCGGACGTGGAGGCCGGAAATGCCGGCAGCTTCCTCCAGCATCAGCCGCCGTTCGGTCGGCTTGGCGGCGATGACCGCGCTGATCTTGCCCTGGCTGACGAGCGCCGGCGAATGGGCGCCGGTCGCCGCGTCGGCGAACAGCAAGGCGACGTCCTTGGCGCGGACGTCGCGGCCGTTGACCCGATAAGCGGAGCCGGCGCCGCGCTCGATCCGGCGGGTGATCTCGACGTCGCCGACCGGCGCCAGCATCACGTCGCCCGGCATATCCTCGGTCTCCCGCTCGACGAGCAGGGAGACTTCGGCGAACTCGCGCGAGGGCCGTGCGGCGGTGCCGGCGAAGATGACGTCGTCCATGCCGGCGCCGCGCATCGATTTGGGCGAGGATTCGCCCATTACCCAGCGGATCGCTTCCAGCACGTTCGACTTGCCGCAGCCGTTCGGGCCGACGACGCCGGTCAGGCCAGGCTCGATCCTCAGCTCCGCCGGCTCGACGAAGCTCTTGAAGCCCGACAGCTTCAGCCGCTTGATCTGCATGTCAGGCCCCCCGACCCATGCTTCAGCCTCCCGCGGCGGTTCGGATCAACGGCTCGAGACCCGCCCAGGTGTTCGTGTCGGCCTTGGCGCCGTTGATGAAGAAGGTCGGCGTGCCGTCGACGCCGGCCGCCTCTCCCGCCTGGTATATATGCCCGAGCCGGTCGACCCCGGCCTTGTCGGCGAGGCACTTTTTGCCCTGCGCGGCTGGAACGCCGGCCCGCGCGGCGATCGGCGTGAGGCCGATCATGTCCGCGACCCGGCCGAGCCGCTGGCTCGTCGGCAGCGCGTTGACCTGCGTCCTTTGGGCCTCGGTCATCGCGGTCGCCTTCTTCACCCACTGGTCCTGGGTCGCGTAGAAGGTATCGGCGACGCGGAAGAAGCCGGTGCCGGCGCAGCGCGCGAGCAGGGACGCGACCACGTCGACATTGTTGAGGACGAAGTTGCGATATTCGTAGCTGGCGCGGCCGCTCTTCACATAGGCCTGGATGAACGGCTGCTCGCCCGTGCGCGAGAAGGCGGCGCAATGGGGGCAGGTTAGCGAGCCATATTCGACCAGCTTCACCTTCGCCGCCGGATTGCCCATGCGAAAGCCGCCCTCCGGCGTCGCGACGACGACCCTGGTCCAGTCGCGCGCGGCGGCGGCGACATGGTGAACCGGGTGGGTGCTGTGCCGTACGGGCGCGGCGGCGGCCGGGGCCGCCAGCGCCGCCATGGCCGCGAGAGCGACAGCGGCTCTCATCGAATCGCCGCCCTCAGGATCGGCTCGAGCGATTTCCAGTCGGAGACGTCCGGGGCCTGGACCTTGCCGTTGATCATGAAATTGGGCGTGCCGCCGATACCGTCCTTGTTGCCGAGATCGGTGATCGCCGCCACCTTGGCGAGCATGTTCTGATCGGCGAGGCAGGACTGGATCTTGCTGGTCGGCATGCCGCGCTGACGGAAGAAATCGTCGAGGCCGGTGATCTGGGCGATCGTCGCATTCCGCTGGGTCGGCGCCAGGTTCTGGAGCTGCTGATATTGCTGCTGCGGATAGGCGACCAGCTTGCCGTACCATTGCTCCTGCGAGGCGTAGAGCTGATCGGCGAGCTGGAAGAAGCTTTGCGGATCTTCGCAATGGACGAGCACCGACACGGCCGGGTCGGTCGGGTGGTTGATGTAGGTGCGATATTCCCAGCTGACCTCGCCGCTCTTCACATATTTGTCGCGCAGGGTGGGCACGCCGTCCTGGTCGAAGTGCGCGCAGAAGGGGCAGGAAAGTGAGGCATATTCGACCAGCTTCACCGGCGCGTTGGGATTGCCCATGCGATAGCCGTGC